>CACZDN010000011.1 GCA_902779945.1 Oscillospiraceae bacterium
TCCCCCTCCGGGGGAGCGGTCATGGCCGATCTCACGCAAGGCCATGACTGAGAGGGCGTCCCGTCCCGCACACTGTCCGCGGACCCTCTCCGTCATCCGGCTTGCGGGGGACGCCGGATGCCGCCTCTCTCAAAGGGAGAGGCAGGAAAAAGGGGCGTCATCTTCGCTGCAAAACCAAAGCCCGGCGAAGCGGGTTTGACTTTGAGAGGAAGAAGGAGCCTGCGGATATGGAGCTTTCGCGGCGCTTACGGGAACCGCGGAAGCGGAATGGGAGCAGGCTTCTTCCGACTCACATGCAGACCTCGTCCTCAAACTCGACGAGCGAGGGATCGACAGGCTCGGCGTGCATGACCGTGCGCATGTACTCGTTGACCTTGTCGCGCATGGTGCGGCGCGAGACGGTGCGCGGGTCCATCAGGTCGTGCTCGATCCAGATGAGATCGTAGCCGCGGGCCCTGCCCTGTTCGTCCAGGATGCCCTGGACCGTCGCCATGTTCTTGCAGGCCACGTTCTGGTACATGATGACGAGCTTTGCGTTCCAGGCCTCGCACTGGGCCCAGCACTCGTCCACGACGTTCTGGTAGCCGCCGTTGGTGTGGCGGCGCATGACCATGCGCTCGTACAGGCGGGCCAGGTCGCGCAGTGCCTCTTCCTTGTCTTCGGTCTCGAGGTGCTTGGTGAAGTTGAGAGATTCCATCTCGACCAGCACGTCGATGCCCCAGCAGTTGGCCAGCCAGTTGGAGAAGTTGGCATAGTAGTGGGCCGGGCAGGACCAGACCAGCGCGCGGAACTTCATCTTGCGCTCGGGCCACGCGGTCTCGCCGTTCTCATAGGCCTGCATGAGCATCCTGTCGACCTTGAGCATGGAGGGGAGAACGCGCGGGTCGATGCCGCCGTCCATCTCGTAGTTCCACTTGCGGAACAGCTCGTAGCTCGGTCCGAGAAGCTGCGGACGGGAGGACTTGTTGATCTCCCACTTGTTGAGCTCGAGATCGGTCTCCTGGTTGAAGCGCTTCATGCAGGTGAAGTAGGCGTCCCAGGACCACTTGGCGCCGGTTTTCTCCTCGATCCATTTGATGCAGGCCTTGATGTCCTCTGCGCCCATCTGCACGGTCTCCTCATCCAGGTAGCGGACGGGGAAGCAGAGGTGGAAGACGGGGATGTTCGGGAAGCGGCGGGAGAAGTAGGACGAGGCCATGGTGGAGCCGTCGCAGGGCATGGAGCTGGAGATGAAGCCGGAGCCCATGTCGGGCAGCGCGTCGATGACCAGCGCGCCGCACTCGGACGAGGGGACGGGGCAGGTATCGGCGGGCAGACCGTAGGACTCGACCGCGTCGATGTACGGGATGCAGACGAGCTGGTCGATCTCAGACACGAGGAACATGGGCAGCAGCTGGTGCGGGATGCCGCACAGGTCGGGGAAGCCGGCCATGATCTGGCCCATGGTCATCTCGTCGAAGGTGACCATCATGCGGTTGAGCTCGTCGCTGTTGCCGTTCTTGCGATCGGCCTTGGAGAGGAGAACCAGGTTTTCCGCCACATAGCGGAAGATCTGGAAGGTCAGCTCATGGCTCATGCGGAGGTTGGAGCCGCGCAGACCCAGGATGTTCTTGTCCATGAAGCCGTGGCAGCAGAAGTAGGAGATCATCCAGCGGTACCACAGCGCGCTGTTCATGGCGGGGATCAGATCGCGGGAGAAGGTCATGAGCAGCATGCCCCACAGGCGCGCCCACTCCCAGAAGTCATACGCGGTGTCCCTGACGCCGCGCCACTCGCGGCGGACGGTAGCCATCGCGCCCTTGCGGTAGAGGCGGCCGAGGCTGCGCTCGCCGTTGATGACGCGATCCCATTTCTCCGCGTTGTCAAGGGCCATGAAGTCGGCATACTCGCCCTTGGCGCGCTCCCAGTCGGCCTTGCAGTCGTTGAGACGGTCCCTGGCAAACTGCTGCCAGTCCGTGGCCTTCAGAAGATCCCAGGCGATGGCGCCGACTTCAGCCAGGTTCTCGCCCTGCTTCTTCCAGTTGATATTGTCCTTGGCCTTCCAGAACCTGGGGTTCGGGTAGACCGGTTTTTCCTTCTTAGCCATTCTTCTGTGCCTCCTTGTGGATACGTTTGATTTCAAGCGATTCTACGAAGGCCTGCACACGGGTGCGGAGCTGGCCGGAGTTGCCGTTGTTGTACAGCCTGTCGATGGACAGGACGGGCCAGCCATATTCGTCGTGCATGATGTGGGAGACGAGCGCGCGCTCGAAGCCCCAGTAGTCGCAGTACTTCATCTGCTCGTAGATGATGCCCTCGGCGTTATACTCCTTGGCGAGACGGTCCGCGGTCTCGCGGCGCTGGAGGACCTTCTCGTCGGCGATGTAGCGGGCGCACTCGGAGTTCTGCATGACGTGCAGGCAAATCTGGGGCAGGGCGGGCTCGTCGTCCCTGAGCTCGATGATCTCGCGCCCCGGGGTGGAGCCGAAGCAGAAGCGGTCGGACACGACCAGCGCGCCGCAGCCCTCGATGAGCTTGGTGAGGTCCGGATCGTCGATCTCGGAGCCGACGATGGCGACCCTGGCGCGGAAGGGATTGACGGCGTCGGGCTCGCGGGTCTTGAGCTCCTCCAGCGTCTCGCGCAGATAGGGGAGGATGAGGCGCTTGGGGCAGGTGTAGGAGACGAGATTGAGCACATGGTACTCGTGACCGGTGATGACGGGATTGTCGGCCTTGCGCATCTGGCCGATCTCGGTGAGGATGGCGCAGACCTCGTTATGCTCTTTGACGGCCTTGCGGATGGCCTCGTCGGAGGTGTCCACGCCGTACTTCTCGGTCAGCACGTCGAGGACGCGGTAGCGCATCTGCTTGACGTAGGAGTCGAGCGTGTAGTCCGTGACCTTGAAGGGGATGTCGCAGTGGGTGACGAAGAAGTTGGGCTTGTCGTTGACTTTGAGGATCTCGAAGTGCTCCATGGCGCGGTTCATCATCGAGCAGGCGTCCACGCCGATCACGGCGTCGAGAAACTGGTAGCCGCCCTCAATGCCGCGCTCCACGAGCGCCCTCGCGTATTCGCAGGTGTAGTTGGACATGTAGTAGGTGGCGATGTCGATGGAGCCGGTGTTGGGTGCGCGCAGGCGGACCGAGAAACAGTTGCCGACATTGAGCAGGGCCTCGGGGACGTGGTAGCAGGTATAGCCAAGGGCCAGGTCGCCCTCGCTCTGAGCCTGCCGGACCAGCTCGTTGTCCGCGTTCTCAAGCAGGTTTTCAAAGAAAATCAGATGCTTAAGATCTTTCAAATGTTACACCTCTTTTACAGAATTTCTATATTGTGGAGTGCTTCCCTCACTCCGTTGAGCATGGAGGAATCCGCGGGCAGGGCCATCATGCTTCTGCCCATGATGTCATTGGCGGCAAAGGCGCTGTCGGCGGGGATGTAGGAGAGGACGGGGACTCCGGGCGAACTGAACTCGCCCACAAGCTCGGGATTCGTGACGCGGTTGACGATGACGCCGATGCGGTCGTAGTCGATCAGCTCGTCCGCGACCTGCTTGATGGTTGCGATGACCTGCGCGCCCTTCTTGCTCTGGTCGGTCACAAGGATCAGGTGCGTGACCTTCTCCATGACGCGGCGCTGGATCTGCTCAATCCCGGCCTCCCCGTCGATGACGACGTAGTCGAAGCTGTTGGCGAGGATGCTGATGACCTCCTTTAAATAGGAGTTGACCTTGCAGTAGCAGCCGGAGCTCTCGGGTCTGCCGATGGCGAGAAAGGCGAAGCCCGGCATCTCGACCAGCGCGTCGAAGATGCGGAAGCGCGCCTCGCTCAAAAGCTCGAGCGCGGCTTTGGTCTCGCCGTTTTCCACGCTGTCGACGATGCTCATGCGGATGTCGTCCAGCGTGAGCTTCACGTCCACGCCGAGGGCGACGGAGAGCCCGACGGCGGGGTCCGCGTCGATGGCGAGGATCTTCCTGTCAGGGCATTGCTCGACCAGAAGCCGGACGATCGAGGCACAGATGGAGGTCTTCCCGACGCCGCCCTTACCGGCGACCGTAATGATCCTGGCTTTCTGTTCCATGTGCAGTCCCCCTGTCTGAAAAAAGTGTATACCATGGGTATGATACTATCGTGATTATTCTAACACACGCCCGGGGATTATGCAAGATAAACACTTTAAAAATGAATGCCACCTGCTTTTTTGGACAATTCGTTGTGTGTTTTTGCCAAAATCGTTTAGACAAATCAAAAGGAAACGTAAAGAAGAGGCCGCAAAAAAACGCCAGGCCGCAGCGCAAACCCGCAGGGGAGGCTCACTCCCTGCGGTCAAGCGCTGCGGTCTGGCGAATATCCGGACTGTTATTTTGACAGTCCTGTTTTATGCTGTTTCGGGCACGGGCCCTGCGGTGAAATACCGGTGTTCCGGCGGGCAGAGACGCCTATCTCTCCTCGCGGAAGTAGGGCAGGCCAAGGGAGGCGGGGGGCTGGTTCTCTCTCTTGTTGCGCATGGAGGAGAGGACCAGGACAATGATGGTGACCACGTAGGGGGCCATCTTGTACAGCTCCTTGACCGCCAGATTCATACCGGAGGGGATGTACATGTGCAGGATGTACAGGCCGCCGAAGAGGAAGGAGGCCAGCACGCCCACGTTCGGCCGCCAGACCGTGAAGATGACCAGTGCGATGGCGAGCCAGCCGCGGTCGCCGAAGGCGTCGTTGGTCCAGACTCCGCAGGCGTAGTCCATCACGTAATACAGTCCGCCAAGGCCCGCGATCATCGCGCCGATGCAGGTGGACATGTACTTGTAGCGGGACACGTTGATGCCGGCGGCGTCGGCGGTGGTGGGACTTTCACCCACGGCGCGCAAGTGCAGGCCGACGCGGGTGCGGTTGAGGACCCGGGCTGCCAGCAGCGCGATCGCCACGGCAACATAGGTGAGGAAGCCGTAGTTCAGAAAGAGCTTCCCGAAAGCCCCAGCGCTGGAGGCAAAGGGGAGGGTGCGGCGGAAGATGTTGGAGGTGTTGGTCAGGATGATGGAGGGCAGGCTGCTGCCGGAGAGCTTGATGAGCGAGCCGCCGAAGAAGTTGCCGAAGCCCACGCCGAAGGTGGTTAGGGCAAGGCCGGTGACGTTCTGATTGGCCCGCAGGGTGACCGTGAGAAAGCAGTAGAGCAGACCCATCAGCAGGCTCCCCAGCAGGCAGCAGACCATGGGGATGAGGAGCGTGAGGACAGCGTTCATCTCCGCGGCGGTCCTGCCGGCCTCGTAATAGAACGCGCCGATAACGCCGCTGATGCCGCCGACGTACATGATGCCCGGGATGCCGAGGTTGAGGTTGCCGGACTTTTCGGTCAGGGTCTCGCCGGTGCTGCCCAGCAGGAGGGGGATGCCCTGCACGACGGCTCTGGGGATGAAGGAGACAAAATCAAACACGGCTCAGCCCTCCTTTCCCGCGCCGCGGGTGAGCTTGATCTCGTAATTGATGAAAAACTCGCTGCCGATGATGCAGAAGAGGATGATGCCGGTGAGGATGTCGCCGAAGCTGCGGTTGAGACCGAACTTGGTGGCGATCTCTCCCGCGCCGCGGCCCAGGAAGACCAGCAGGAAGCTGGTGAAGATCATGCCGATGGGGTTGAACTTGGCAAGCCAGGAGACCATGACCGCCGTGAAGCCGCGCCCGTCCACAATGCTGGCGGTCAGCGTGTGGTTCGTGCTGCCCACGAGCAGCAGGCCCGCGAGGCCGCAGATCGCGCCGGAGAGGAGCATGGTGCGGAGGATGACCCTCTCGACCTTGATGCCAACATAGCGCGCGGTGCGCTCCGATTCGCCGACGACGGCGATCTCATAGCCCTGCTTGGAGTAGTTGAGATAGATGTAGATCAGCACGCAGAGCACCGCCACGACGAGGATGTTGAGCAGGTACTTCTGGCTCGGAAACTGGGGAATCCAGCCGATCTCCGTCTTCTGGTTGATGATGCCGATGGTGCCGGAGCCCTTGGGACTCTCCCACACGACGCAGAAGTAGGCGACAAGCTGGGCCGCGACATAGTTCATCATGAGGGTGAAAAGCGTCTCGTTGGTGTTGTATCTGGCCTTGAAGAAGGCGGGAATGCCGGCCCAGACAGCGCCGGCCAGCAGGCTCGACACGACCATGCAGAGAATGATTGCCCAGTTCGGCAGCCTGCCCGCCAGGGTGATCATACAGGCCGCGCAGGCGAGAGCGCCGATCAGGGCCTGTCCCTCGGCGCCGAGATTCCAGCAGCGCATACGGAAGGCCGGCGTCACCGCCAGCGACACGCACAGCAGCATCGCGATATTCTGCAGCAGGACCCAGATTTTTCTGGTCGTGCCGAAGGAGCCCTTCCAGATGGCCCCGTAGACGGCGAAGGGGTTCTCGCCGGTGACAAGGCTCGTGACCGCGCCGCAGAGCACCAGCGCCAGCAGCAGCGCCGCGCCCCGGATGGCCCAGGTCTTGTACCAGGGCAGGGCCGCGCGCTTGGCCACGTGGAAGAGGGGCGTTTTGGTTTTCTTATTCATCGGCGTTCCCTCCGAGCTTTGTCATCATCATACCCACGTCGCGTTTCTTTGCGCCGGGGCCCGGGACGATGCCCGAGACCTTCCCGCCGCAGAGCACCAGGATGCGGTCGCACAGCTCCAGCAGCACGTCCAGATCCTCGCCCACGTACAGCACGGCCACGCCGCGCATCTTCTGGGAGTTGATGGTGTCGTAGATGAGGTAAGAGGAGTTGATGTCCAGGCCGCGCACGGCGTAGGCGGTCAGCAGCACCGAGGGGGCGTTTGCGATCTCGCGCCCGACCAGCACCTTCTGCACGTTGCCGCCGGAGAGGCGGCGCACCGGCGTCTCCACGCTGGGGGTGGAGATCTCCAGAAAGTCCACCATCTGATGGGCCAGCTTGTACGGGTCCCTGCGGTTGGTGAAAAAGCTGCGGCCGGAGCGGTAGGAGCGGAGCATCATGTTGTTGCCGATGTCCATGTTGCCGACAAGGCCCATGCCGAGGCGGTCCTCCGGCACGAAGGACAGGGCCACGCCCAGCTCCTTGATGGCGAGCGGATCCTTGCCGATGAGCTGTTCGCGGCGGCCGTCGTCCCCGATGTACTCGATGGAGCCGGACTCCACCGGCTGCAGGCCGGCGATGGCCTCCAGCAGCTCCTTCTGCCCGCTGCCGGAGATGCCCGCGATGCCGAGGATCTCGCCCGACATGGCGGTGAAGCTCACATTGTCGAGCTTGACGGCGCCCTCGATGTCGCGCACGGTGAGGTTTTTGACCTCAATGCGGGGCCTGGGGTTCACCGGCTCAGGCCGATTGATGTTCAGCACCACGGGATGGCCGACCATCATGTTGGTCATCTCCTGAGCGTTGGTGTTCTTTGTGGGCATGTCGCCGATGAACTGGCCGTTTCGCAGGATGGCTACGCGGTCGGACAGGGTCTCCACCTCGTGCATCTTGTGGGTGATGATGACGATGGCCTTGCCGTCGTCGCGCATGTTGCGCAGCACGGCGAAGAGCTTGTCCGTCTCCTGCGGGGTGAGCACCGCCGTCGGCTCGTCGAGGATGAGGATGTCCGCCCCGCGGTAGAGGACCTTCACGATCTCCACCGTCTGCTTCTGGGACACCGACATGTCGTAGATCTTCTGGTTGGGGTCCACCTCGAAGCCGTAGGCGTCGCAGATTTCGCGGATCTTCCTCGCGGCGGTTTTGAGATCGAGCCTGCCCTCGAGCCCGAGGACGATGTTCTCTGTCGCGCTCAGTACGTCCACGAGCTTGAAGTGCTGGTGGATCATGCCGATGCCCAGGTCGAAGGCGTCCCTGGGCGAGCGGATCACGACGGGCTTCCCGTCGATCGCGATCTCGCCCTCGTCCGGGAAGTAGATGCCCGAGAGCATGTTCATCAGCGTGGTCTTGCCGCTGCCGTTCTCGCCCAGCAAGGCCAGGATCTCGCCCCGGTAGATGTTGAGCCAGACCCTGTCGTTGGCCAGCACCGTCCCGAAGCGCTTGGTGATGTTCCGCATGGTAACTGCGGCGACTTTGTTGTCCATGGCGTACTCCTTTGAGATGTCTGGAGTTTTCATTTGAAGTTTGCATTGTGGCGTTATTGTGCTGCTTTGCGGCATTTCAAATCATCCCCGAAGGGGATACGGTAACGCCGGACTCCAAACGAAAAAAGAGCACTCTGCCCGGGGCCGTACTGCGGTCACTGCGGTCACAGTGCTGCTGCATGCCGCGAAGGAAAGCGCGCAGCGGAATGCGCGTTTTCCTTTGCGGCACAGACGCCCCCGCTCCGTGGGAGAAGCGGGGGCGTTATGGATGTCTTACGCGTCGATGTTGGTGATGCCGTCGATGTCGATGTCGAAGTAGGGGGCGCTGCGGAACTCGGACTCATGGAAGTAGCCGTCGGCGATGACGTTGGTCTCGGGGACAAAGTCGCCCATGTCGTCCACGTCGGCCAGGTACTCGGTCAGGGTCGCGCCGTCAACGGTCCAGGTGGCGGTGTCGAAGACCTGGAGCTCGCCGCTTTCGAGGAGCGCCGCGATCTCTTTGAGCTTCTCGGCGGTGCCGGGAGCGGCGGCCTTCTCGTTGACCTCGGTCATCTTCACGCCGCCGCCGGCCATGGTGCCGGTCCAGTCGGCGTCAATGTCGCGGCCCTCGGCCACGCAGGTCATGGCGTACTCCATGTAGGGGACCCAGTCGATGCGGGAGGCGACAATGAAGGTGTTGGGGCAGGCGTCAGCGGCGGAGCCGTTGTAGAACACGAAGGGGACGCCGTTTGCCTCGCACTCGGTGGGCGCGCCCATGGAGTCGGCGTGCTCGGAGATCAGAACGCAGCCGTTGGCGATAAGCTTGGTGGCGCCCTCCTTCTCGAGGGTCGGGTCATACCAGGAGTTGGTGAAGGTGACCTCCATGGTGGCGGAGGGGCAGACGTAGCGCGCGCCGAGGAAGAAGGAGGTGTAGCCGGACTTCACTTCGGCATAGGGGAAGGCACCGATGTAACCGATCTTTGCCTGGTCGGCGGTGATCGCGCCGGACTCGATCATCTCGTTGAGCTTGAGACCCGCGGCGACGCCGCCGAGGAAGCGGCCCTCATAGATGGAGGCGAAGCCGTTGTGGTAGTTGGGAAGGCCGACGGTGTGGGCCTGGGTGCCGGTGGCGTGGCAGAACTGAACCTCGGGGTAGTCCTTGGCGACCTGGATCAGGAAGGGCTCATGACCGAAGGAGTCGGCGAAGATGAAGTTGCAGCCCTCGTCGATGAGCTCCTCGGCGGCGTCGGCGCATTCCTGATCCTCGGGGATGCCGGTCTTGAACATGTACTCGACGCCCAGCCTCTCGCAGGCTTCCTTGGCGGCGTTGATGAAGTTGAGGTCATAGGTAGAGTTCTCGTCGTGCAGGAAGATGAAGCCGGCCTTCACGGGCGTCTCCGCGGAGGCGGCGGGGCTGAATGCGGCGAGAGCAAAAATCATGGTCAAAGCGAGCGTGAGAGCAAGGATCTTTTTCATGGGAATGTCTCCTTTTTCAAAATTTTTGGTACGCTCTTTGGGGTCCGACGCGCCATGAAGACGCCCCGACGCGGGGAAAATCTTCACGGCTGCGTCAAAAAATAAAACGGCACTGGCGCGGACGATCGGCGCCCGGTACCAATGCAAACAATGCCAAAGGGCCGGAGAGAGCCTCCGCCCTGTTGGTTGCTTCGATAGTCCGGTCATTTACGGCGACCGGGTAGAAACTTCAAATCCATATCATTTGCGATATATCGAGCCGATATGAAGTTGTCTTGCTGGGATGGCTTAACAATACCAGCCTTTTTGCCAAAAGTCAACTGTATTACTTGTAAGAGCTGGACATATTTGGAACGCAAATTTTGTATAGCCTGCACAAAAAACCGGTTTTACTTAAAAAACCGGAAACGCTTGCAGCGCAAGCGTTTCAAGCATTTTAACCAAATTGAATTCCAGAATCGTCCATTTTGACGATGCGGGCCAGAGATTCCACCCGCACGCCCTGCTTGCGGAGCTCGTCTCCGCCGCCCTGAAAGCGCTTTTCGATCGCCGCGCCCGCGCCGACGAGGGTCGCCCCCGCCTTCTCGACCAGAGCCTTGAGCCCGATGAGGGCCGCCCCGGTGGCGAGAAAATCGTCGATCAGCAGCACGCGGTCCTCAGGGCCGAGATAGCTCTTCGACACGATGACGGTGTTGGTGTTGCCGTGGGTAAAGGAGGGCACCTCCGTGCTGTAGACCTCGCCGGAGAGGTTTTTGGTTTTGCTCTTCTTGGCAAAGACCACGGGGCAGGAAAGCTCCAGCCCGACGAGGATCGCCATCGCGATGCCGGAGGCCTCGATGGTCAGGACCTTGTTGACGCCCGCGTCCGCAAAGAGCCGCGCCCATTCCCGGGCCATCTCCCGCAGCAGCAGGGGGTCCATCTGGTGGTTGAGAAAGCCGTCTACCTTGAGTATGCCGCCGGGCAGCAATTTGCCGTCTCTGAGGATGCGCTGTTCCAAAAGCTCCATCGTGTTGTCTCCTGTCGAATAAGATAATCCGGTTATATCACACCGCGCAGTGGATTGCAAGGCGGGATTTGCCCCGGGTGCTTTTGCGGATGATTGCCGGCGCCCCGCGGTGCGTCGCTTTTTACTCTCATACTTGATACTTTTCGCCCTCCGTGGTAAAATACACAATACTGTATCAAACAAAAAGGAGGTTGCGTGATGATCGCAATCGGCAGCGACCATGGCGGCTTTGCTCTCAAGAAGGCGCTGATGGCCCATTTTGACAGGCGCGGGGTTTCCTACAAGGACTTCGGCACCTATTCCGAGGAGTCCTGCGACTATCCCGTTTACGCGAAGAAGGTGGCGGAGGCCGTCGCCTCCGGGGAATGCGAGCGCGGTATCCTGATCTGCGGCACCGGCATCGGCATGTCCATCACGGCCAACAAGGTCCACGGCATCCGCGCGGCCCTCTGCGGCGACTGCTTCAGCGCCAAGGCTACCCGTCAGCACAACGACGCGAACATCCTCTGCATGGGCGCGCGTGTGGTGGGAGAGGGTCTGGCGATCATGATCGCCGACGTCTTCCTCAGCACACCCTTCTCCAACTCCGAACGCCACCTGCGCCGCATCTCCCAGATCGAGGACTGACGCTTGGCACGGGTACAGGAGTTTTACAAGGGCAAACGCAAGCGGCGCAATTACGCATTCATCCCCTTCATCGCGCTGCTGGTCCTGTTCTCGGTGATGCTGGTGCTGTTCTACGGGATGCAGAAGTACGCCGTGATCTCCAAGGACGGCGTCAAGATCGAGCTGCCCCTGCTCTCCGACGGCAGCACCGCCGTCGACAGCGAGGGCCGCACCGTCCGCAGGTTTGAGAACGTGAGCGTCCCGCTGACCTTCGACGAGGCGGACTTCGGCTACGTCAAGGCCGCCGCGGGGAAAAACGCCCCGCCGGTGCGCGCGATCTTCATCCCCGCGGCGAACGTCCTGCCCAACAAGATCATCGAGTACGCCGCCCGCCTCGTCGCCGGCAACGCGCTGGTGCTGGAGATGAAGCCCAGAAGCGGCGTCTGCCTGTGGGAGTCCCACGCCCAGATGGCGACGGCCTACTCCCTCACGCAGCAAAACGAGCTGACCGCCGCCATGCCGGAAATCATCGAAAAGCTCAAGGGCCAGGACATCTATCTCGTGGCCCAGATCAGCTGCTGCATCGACGAGCTGCTGCCCACCCGCACCACCGCCTACTGCATCCACACGGAGACGGGGCTGAACTTCACGGACGGTCTCGGCACCTGGCTGGACCCCTACAATCTCGACCTGCGCACCTGGATCGCGGAGATGGTGCAGGAGCTCTACGACCTGGGCTTCGACGAGGTGGTGCTGGCCGATGTGGCGCATCCGTCCCTGGCCGAGGCGATCCCGCTGGTCTACACGCGCGAGATCTCCACCCCCCGCAGCAGCGTTGCCGCGGTCTGCGGCCTGGCGGCCGGAGTGGCGGACAAGCTGCGCGACCGGGAAAAGGTGCTGTCCATCTACTGCAAAACGCGCGAGGCCCTGGTCCGCGACGACTACACCACCGGGCAGAACGCGGTGCTTTTCATGCAGCTCTACGACAGAGTCTATCTCGAGACCGACAAGTTCACCTATTCCTTTAATGTGGAGGACATGGCCGGCAGCGTGCACACCGGCAGCGTCTATGACCGCCTTGTCCCCGTCGTCATCAACTATATTCCGGACAACACAAGCTGGGTCCTGGTCGACGGTCCGGAGTGATCGGAAGGCGGACCGGTCTCTCCGCAAAGCCGGCAGGAGCCGGTGTCATCCTGCGCGCAGGCGAAGGATCTTTCCCTGTGAGGTTTTCTGGTGCCTTCGGGAGAGATCCTTCGCTGCGCTTAAAATGACATTCCCGGGTGTTTCTGTTTAAAAGCACCAAACAAAAGGCTTCCGGCTGCTGCAATTCTGACAATTATTTTGAAAAAAAAGACTTGTAATCCACGGCGGCTTATGTTAAACTGTCGCCGTTACAAAGACAAATGTCCCCAAAGCGCGGACAGAGAGGAAGATACACATGAAAGTTGCAATTTTGGGCTTCGGTACCGTGGGCGTCGGCGTCTACGAGATGCTGGAAAACTGCGCCGGTCTTGAGCCGGGTCCCGTCCTGGTGAGGCCGGGCAAGGAAGACAGGCCCTTCAAGGTCTCGTCCATGGAGCAGATCGTGAACGATCCCGAGGTCTCCGCGGTAGCGGAGGTCATGGGCGGCATCGAGCCGGCGAACACCTATGTCACGATGGCGCTGAACGCGGGCAAGCACGTTGTCACCTCCAACAAGGCGCTGGTCGCGGCGCACGGGATTGAGCTCGCGCAGCTGGCGCGGCTCAAGGGTGTGTCCTTCCTCTTCTCGGCGGCCTGCGGCGGCGGCGTGCCCTTCCTGCACAATCTGGCCATCGCCTCGCAGAGCGACGAGATCCTTGCCCTCGGCGGCATCCTCAACGGCACCACGAACTTCATGCTCGACGCCATGCAGAGCGAGGGCAAGGACTACGGCGACGTGCTCAAACAGGCCCAGGCCCTGGGCTATGCGGAGGCCGACCCGACGGCGGACGTCTCCGGTCTGGACGCGCTGCGCAAGATCATGCTGGCCTGTGCGGTGGCCTACGACAAGCTGCCGGTGGACGGCTTTGACCGTGAGGGCATCGAGAGCATTACCGCCGCCGACGTGGCCGACTTCCAGGCGAGCGGGCTGACCTGCCGCCTCATCACCTCCGGCGGCCCCGCGGGCGAAAGCGTCTACGCCTATGTGGAGCCCGTGCTCTTCCCGGCCAACGCTCCGGAGTGCTCGGTGGTCAAGAACTTCAACATGGCCAGATACAACGGCAAAAACGCCGGCGCCATCGTTCTCATGGGCCAGGGCGCGGGCCGCTATCCGACCGCCTCCGCGGTGGTGCGCGATCTCTGCGGTCTCGGCGCGCTGGAAATGCTGCGCCCCGCCTGCGCGAAGGTCCAGGCTGACAATTCCGCGTGTGCCCATCCCTACTATGTGCGCACGGACGCCTCCCGGGCCGGACTCTTCCGGTTCAGGGAGAGCAGGCTCATCGGCAGCGTGCTCCGCGGCGTGACCGAGCCTGTGGCCGTGCCCGCGATGCACGCCCTGGCGAACAAAATCCGTGAGGAGGGCGGCAGCATCTTCTTTGCCGCCATGGAGGCATAAATGATCAAGGTTGCAAAATTCGGCGGCTCCTCCGTCGCGGGGGCCGAGCAGTTCAAAAAGGTCAAGGCCATCATCGAGTCCGACCCCTCGCGCCGCATCGTGGTCAGCTCCGCCGCCGGCAAGCGCGACCCGGGCGACCACAAGCTGACCGATCTTCTTTACCTCTGCCACGCGCACATCACCTACGGCGTGTCGTGCGAGGACATCGTCAGCACCATCCGCAGCCGCTTTGCCGAGATCCGCGACGCCCTGGGCCTCCGGTACGACGTGGAGGGCGACTTTGACAAGCTGCTCCCCCGCCTCAACCGCGACATGGGCGTGGACGAGCTGGTCTCCCGCGGGGAGTATTTCACCTCCCGCCTGCTGGCGGAATATCTTGGATACAGGTTTGTGGACGCGGCCGACTGCGTGTTCTTCGGTCTCGACGGACAGATCGACCGGGAGAAGACCTACGCCGCCATCGGCAACGCCCTCGCCAGGTACGAGCGCATCCTGATCCCCGGTTTCTACGGCAGGCTCCCGACCGGCAAGATCAAGGTCATGTCCCGCGGCGGCAGCGACATCTCCGGCGCGCTGGCCGCAGCGGCGGTGCGGGCCGACGTGTATGAGAACTGGACGGACGTGTCCGGCATTCTGATGGCAGATCCCAAGATCGTGAAGGACCCGGCCCCCATCTCCAAGATCACCTACGCGGAGCTGCAGGAGCTGGCCTTCATGGGCGCCTCGGTTCTGCATGAGGATTCGATCCTCCCGGTCAAGGAGCGCGGCATCGCCCTCAACATCCGCAATACCAACCGTCCCCAGGACCCCGGCACCATGATCGTCGAGGAGGTCGAGGAGGACAGCGGGCAGGACCGCTTCATCACCGGCATCGCCGGGCGGCGCAACTTCACCATCCTCACTGTCCGCAAGCGCGGCATGAACACCAGCGCGTCCCTCCGCCAGGCGCTGGAGATCCTGGACCGCTACCACGCGCCGGTGGAGCACATCACCCTCGGGCTTGACAGCTTCGCTCTTGTCGCGGCGACCGCCGCCCTGGGCGACAGCGTGTACGACGTGATCGCCGACATGCAGAAGGCCATACGCCCCGACGATGTGGATGTGCAGGAGGGCATCTCCCTTGTCGCCACCGTCGGTCGCAAGATGACCTCGCGCCCCGGCACCTCGGGCAGACTGTTCCACGCTCTCGGCACCAGCGGCATCAACATCCGCACCATCGCCCAGGGGGCCGACGAGCTGTCGATCATCGTGGGCGTGTCGAACGAGGACTTTGAAAACGCGATCCGGGTTCTGTACGACCGCTTCGCGGGATAAACAATTTGATTGCAAACGGAGGTTCGCAATCAACTGAAATGATTTGATTCAAGGAGGAAAACTATGAAAGCTCTGAATATTGCAGTTCTCGGCGCCACGGGCGCTGTCGGTCAGGAGATGCTCAAGATCCTCGCCGAGTACGACATTCCCGTCAACGAGCTGCGTCCCCTCGCCAGCGCCAAGAGCGTCGGCAAGTGCGTCAGCTTCAAGGGCAGGGAGGTCCCCATCCAGGAGGCCAACGACAACGCCTTTGAGGGTCTCGACTTTGTCCTCGGCGCGGTCGAGGGTGACATGTCCCGCCGCTTTGCCCCCGCCATCAAGAAGAGCGGCGCCGTCTACATCGACAACAGCTCCGCCTTCCGTCTCGAGCCCGACGTGCCCCTGGTCGTCCCCGAGATCAACGGCGCGGACGCCTTCCAGAACCACGGCATCATCGCAAACCCGAACTGCTGCACCATCATCACCCTCATGGCGGTGGCGGGCATCGAGAAGCTCTCCCCCATTGAGAAGATGATCGTATGCACCTATCAGGCCGTCTCCGGCGCAGGCACCAACGGCATCAACGAGCTCAACGAGCAGATGGCCGCCCTCGCAAACGGCGAGAAGCCCGTGGTCAAGACCTTCGCCCACCAGATCGCAATGAACGTCATCCCCTTCATCGACGCCCCCTACGGCAACGACTACACCAAGGAGGAGATGAAGATGCAGAACGAGGGCCGCCGCATCATGCACAGCCCCGAGCTCAAGGTCAACTGCACCTGTGTGCGCGTGCCGGTCATGCGCTCCCACTCCATGGCGGTCACCCTCCACACGAAGGAGAAGGTCTCCGTCGAGGCGGCAAAGGCCGCCGTCGCTGCCTATCCCGGCGTCAGACTCATCGAGGACTACGAAGGCCGCTGCTACCCGACCCCGCTGGACACCACCGATCAGGACCTCGTCTGGGTCGGCAGGATCCGCGAAGACCTCACCGACGAGAACGGTCTCACCCTCTGGTGCTGCGGCGACCAGATCCGCAAGGGCGCAGCCTCCAACGCGGTCCAGATCCTCAGACTCCTGGCGGAGAAGCTGTAAAAGCTGCCCCTCTGCCGCCGCAGGGGAAGGGGCCTGTCCCTTCCGGCGGTAATACGATTATCCGACAGAAGAGTTTGCATCTTTCCGGCATAATTTGTGCCAGGCTTCGTTAGGGCAACACCGCACAATCCGCCTGCGGCATCTCCTGGAAAATTTGCGCCCTGATTTCGAGCCTTTTTCTTGAGGTACACAAAGTACATCTGCGAAAAACTTAGCGGACTTGACCATACACAAAGCTTGCTCTGCGTCCGCTGCCTTGCCTGACGCAAAGCTGTCTCGGAAAACTTTCAAACCGCCTTGGCAGATAATCGCATGAGATTTCATACGGAAAGAACGATACGGCGAACTCGCGTCATGCTGCGAGTTCGCCGTATGTCTTTGCCACGCCTTCCTGTATCCGATCCCGCGCGGGATTTATGTCGCGCCTGCGGCGAAGACCGGCAGGAGCCTCTGGTAGATGCCGTCGAAGTCTGTGAGCGGCAGAGGGTTCGTGCCGCGGCCCGCCTCTATGGTGAAGCCGGGGCGCTCATAATGCTCGATGAACCAGTCGCGGTAGCCCGCATAGCTCGCCTCCTGCGGCACATCCTCCAGGGCGTAGCCCGAGAGCGCCGCGAAGCGCTCCCCGATACGGCGGGCGCCCTCCGGCTCGCACTCGCCGTAGCGCCAGTAGATGACCTCGCCCTGGGTGTGCAGGCTCAGTGTGAGCCGCGGCGAGAGGGCGAGGGTGTAGTCGTACATGGCGCGGCTCTCCGGGGCCGAGAGCGGCATGGGCCCCACATAGTCTGCCGGCGCAGGGCCGCGCACACCCTTCGCGTATTTGATCTCCTTCGCACGCTCCCAGTCCGCGGGGTACTGGAGATTCAGGTCCGTGCCGCGGATGTTGGCCTTCCAGCCGCCGGGGAAAGGGATATCCGGCCAGTCCGCCGCGATGTCCAGCGCTGCGCGGTAGAATTCGCCCTGCTGCAGCTCGCCGGTGACGAGGTCAAGACCGTCCGGGTTCACCGCCGGGACGAGGGTTACGCTCGCGCCGTCGAGGATCGGCGCCGCATCCAGGCCGCCGACGCTCCCGCCGAAGGCGCCTGCAGCGGCCAGGTCCTCGGCAAATTTCAGCAGCAGCGGCGTAGTGATCCACTCGTTTGCGTGGTGCCCGGCGTTGTACAGCACCGCGTTCTCCCCGCTGCCGAGGGTGAGCCGCCAGAGAGGCTTCCCCATGACGCTTGTGCCGATCTCGCCGGTACGGATAAAGGGATAGCGCGCCGCGAGACCGCGGACGCAGTATTCCACCAGCGCGGCGCTGTACCGGATCGTGGTCGGCACCACCGGGAAGGGCAGCGGGATCACAAGGGTCTCCCCGATTTGCAGGTTGTCGGCCGCGGCGTCCGGATTGGCCGCGGCGATGGCCTCCGCGCTCGTGCCCCAGCGCTCGGCGAGCTTCCAGTACGTGTCGCCCTTCCGGACGCGGTACAGGAGGTTTCCGGTGTACCAGGGCAGAAGGGCCCGGTGGGTCTCCCGGCCCGCGATCCCGTCGCTCACCAGCCCCTCGCGTGTCTGAAAGCGCCGCAGCGCCGCCTCGGTCCGGGGGCCGAAGATCCCGTCCGTCTCCAGCTCCCCGAGACCCGTCCGGTTCAGCGCGAGCTGCAATAGTTCCACCGCCGGCCCTATGCTCCCCATCCGCAGAATACGCATAGCATCACTCCCATTTTTGTTATAGTAAACGAAAATGATTTTCGTCTACTATAATAAGATTTGATGCCGTTTTTCTCGCCCCTGGCGGGGCAACCGAAAAACACGGCAAATATCGTAAACGCATTTTCAATTTCGTTTACGATATCATGGAAGTCTATGCGCCCCGCGGAGGGGATATGTTTTTTCTGGACGCGGGCAGAATGAAATGGTATACTGTGCGTGTGGAGCTGCGCTGTCCGCTTCGCGGACGGATCGAAAGCACGCGCGATCCGGTTTTTGAGGAACGAAGTGACGAAGAAACTCACTGCTGTTTTGGAGGGAGGCCCTTGAAAGCTCTGCGATTTCTGCCGTTTTTGCTTGTCGCCGCGCTCATGCTGTGTGCCCCCGCGCCCTGTTTTGCGGAGGAGGCGGGCGGGGTTTCCATCGCCCTTCTGGGGCCCGCGCCGCTGAGCTGGCCCTGCGGCGTCCCCTTTGAGGAGCCGGGCTTTCAGGTCTGGGATCAGGACAGTCTGATCCCGGACGCCGTGCCCGAGCTTGAGGGCGAGGTCACAGTCTGGCGCACGGGGACCTATACGCTGCGCTACCGCTACGGGGACGCCGAGGCCGAGCGGACGGTGACCGTCGTACCGCAGATTCTGCCCGAGACCGTGCGCCCGCCCGCGGGGACGATCTGCCTGAGCTTTGACGACGGCCCCTGCGAGGATACCGGAGAGGTCCTGGATATTCTGGCGAAATACGGCGTGAAGGCCTGCTTTTTCATCGTCGGGAACCAGACGAAGTACCTCGATATCCTCCCGCGCATCGTCGCGGAGGGACACACTCTCGGCATTCACTGCTATGACCACCGCTCCTACGGGATCCTGTACCGGGACGAGGAGCATTATTTCAGCGATCTCATGAAGGCTCAGGAGGTCATTCACGTCTATACGGGGGAATACGCCCATGTGCTGCGCTTCCCCGGCGGCAGCCGCACGGCGAGCTTCCTCGCCGGGACGCTCAGGGGCGGCTATCAGGAGCTCTACGCCATCCTGGCCGACATGGGCATCCGCGAGTACGACTGGACCGTCCAGCCTGAGTCCGCCGAGAAGACCACGGAAGGCACGCTGATCGCCTTCTCGCACCCGCGGGAGCGCTACGACTACGCCGTCGTCCTCCAGCACGATGTGCGCCGCTTCAGCGTAAAGGCTCTCGAACGGATGATCCAGTGGGCGCAGGCCGAGGGCTACAGCTTTGCCCGCCTGGACGAGACCTTCCCGGAGGTCCATTTTATGGAATGAAACGGCGTAATCGCAGTAACCAGCGATTACGCCGTGCAGACCGTAGACAAACCCGCTTTTGGCTCAGGCCGAAAGCGGGTTTGTCTACGGCCTGATACGATTATCCGACAGAACAGTTTGCATCTATCCGGCCAGATTTGTGCCAGGCTTCGTTATCGGACTTGACCATACACGAAGTATGCTCTGCGGGCTTCGCCTTGCCCGGTTCGAATATCCCTTCAAGCCGCTTGTCAGGGAAGGGTATCCAGGGTGACCCATATGCTCACGTGATCGGCTTTGACGGCAGGCGCAGCTCCTCCCAGAAGCGCACGTCGCATTTGCCATCCTCGTTCGCACCGACCGCGACGGCGGTGCCGTCGTTCCGGAGGGCGATGGTGGCCTCCTCGCCGCAGGCGATCTCCAGCAGATCCGTCCACTTGTCCACGTCGCAGGCGTCGTTCGCGCCGCGGTGGCCGACCGCCACCGCCGTGCCGTCGGAGCGCAGGCCGACCGAGTGGCGCTTGCCCGCGCCCACGGCGATGATGTCGGTCCAGTCGCCGACGTTGCACTGGCCGTAGGCGTTGTAGCCCGCGGCGACCACCGTGCCGTCGGAGCGGACGCCCAGGGTGTGATAACTGCCCGCGGCGATGGCGACGATGTCGGTCCAGTCACCGACGTCGCACTGGCCGTTGTTGTTGTAGCCCGTGGCGACGACGGTCCCGTCGCTGCGCAGGCCGACCACGTGCTGCCCGCCGATGGCAACGGCGACGATGTCGGTCCAGTCGCCGACATCGCACTGACCGAAGTCGCGCCGGCCGTTGGCCTCGACCCGGCCGTCGGCCCGGAGGCCGAGACTGATCTGGTCGCCGGCGGCGATGGCGATGATGTCCCGCCAGCCGGAGACGTCCCGTTCGCCGTGGGCGTTCCAGCCCTTGCTGACCACGGTGCCGTCCGCCATGAGGCCGAGCGAATGCTCATACCCGGCGGCGACCGCCACGAGATCGCCCCAGGCGGACAGGTCCGTCTTGGGCTTGGTCAGCATCCCGGCCACGCAGACGCGGCCGTCCTCCCTGAGTCCGATCGAGTGCTCAAAGCTGATGCTGACGGTGCAGCGCACCGCGGCCTCCCGCCAGAGCTTCCGGCTGAGCTCCGCCGCGTCCGCATAGTCGCCGAGCTTGTGGAAGGCCAGTGCCGCGGCCGCCGTCTTCCCCTCCCCGCGCAGGGCCTCCGCCTCCCGATAGGCCAGCTCCTCCGCAGAGGGCGTGGGCGTCGGTTCCGGCGTCGGTTCCGGCGTTGGTTCCGGCGTCGGTTCCGGTGTAGGCTCCGGCGTCGGTTCTGGTGTAGGCTCCGGTGTAGGCTCCGGTGTAGGCTCCGGCGTTGGTTCCGGTGTCGGCTCCGGCGTAGGCTCCGGTGTAGGCTCCGGTGTAGGCTCCGGCGTCGGTTCCGGTGTAGGCTCCGGCGTCGGTTCTGGTGTAGGCTCCGGCGTCGGTTCCGGTGTAGGCTCCGGTGTAGGCTCCGGTGTAGGCTCCGGTGTCGGCTCCGGCGTCGCAGGGACGGCCGTGACGACGGGCGTCGCGGGCGACGGAGCTTTCTGGCGGAGTATGTACCAGCCTCCCGCCGCCAGGAGCAGCAGCAGTGCGAGCGCGACGGCGATCCCGCGGGCGGGGCCGCGCTTTTTCCCCGCCGCGGCTGTGCCCGGTAGGAGAACGGGCGCCCGGTCCTTTTCCGCCTTCTCGGGGAGGACCGGGGAGGGCGCACCGGGCTCGCGGCAGATCTCGATCCCCTCGGCCTTGAGTATCTTGTCGTAGACCATGGCCTTGTTGGCGTATTTATACTCGTGGATGGCCAGCAGTCTCCCGAGACGCAGCTCCATGCCCGCGGGCAGGTCCACGTCCTCCAGATACAGCAGCAGGAGCGGCTTGCATTTGTCGCGGGCGTAGTTCAGCTCGTCCCGGCAGTTGGCGGAGGCGAGGTAGTTTGCGGACATCAGCACGATAAAATAGCTGCACGCCATGATGGTGTTGGCAATGTTCTCGTCCCACTCCTTGCCCGGGACCAGGCCCTCGTCATACCAGACGCGCAGGCCGTAGCGCTTCAGGCTGCGGATGACCTCCTCCACCTTCTCGGCGTCCCGGTGGGAATAGCTGAGGAAGAGATACGGCTCATCCCCCCGATAGGGGGCCAGCCGCTTGTCTTCAAATATCATATCCGAACCGCCTCCCTCCATGTCCGTATTTCTATATAAGTATAGGACACAAAAAGCCGCGCTGTCAAGAGGCGGCAGCGACGCGGAAAGCGGCTTTGCAATCCGCGCGCAGGGGACGCCGCAACGACATACGCCGCCTCGAATATTGCATCCTTCGGGAACTGTGCTATAATGATTTTCAGAATATGCTGCCAAACGTGTCGTTTTTTCAGCGAAATCAATTGCCGCGTCGAGGGATTTCGCTGTGGAGAGGATCATGATACGGTACAAAAAACAGGATCGGAGCTTACTATGAAATACAAATGCCTGGTGTTTGACCATGACGATACGGTCGTCAACTCGACTGCCACCATCCATTATCCCTGCTTTGAGGAATATCTGCAGGCGTTTTATCCCGGGGAGACGATGACGCTGGCGGAGTATTTTCTGCTGAACTTCGACCCCGGCTTCATCCCCATGTGCCGCGAGCGCTACGGCATGACGGACGAGCAGCTTGCGCATGAGGCGCGCTACTGGCAGGACTATGTGAAAAACCATATCCCCACCGCCTATCCCGGTCTCCGGGAGATCATGGAGCGGCAGAAGGCTGAGGGGGGCCTCCTGTGCGTGGTGTCGCACTCCTTTGACTACAACATCCGCCGGGACTACGCGGCGAACGGCCTGCCGGAGCCGGACGCGGTCTACGGCTGGGAGCGGCCGGAGTGTGAGCGCAAGCCCAGCCCCTTCCCGCTGGAGGATCTCATGCGCCGCTTCGACCTGAGGCCTGAGGAGCTTCTGATGATCGACGATCTCAAGCCCGGCTACGACATGGCCCGCGCTGCGGGCGTGGACTTCGCCGCCGTCGGCTGGGCCTATGACATCCCGGAGATCGAGTGCTTCATGCGGCAGAACTGCCCCCTGTATTTCAAAACGCCCCGGGACCTCGCCGCCTGGCTTTCGTAAAACAAAAGGCTTTTTCAAAACGTTTCCCGTTTTGTCATCCTGAGCGAAGCGAAGGATCTTTCTCTTTGAGGTTTACAGGAACCTCCGGAGAAAGATCCTTCGCTTCGCTCAGGATGACAGGCCGCTTTGAAACAGCCTCCTGTTTATCGCGTCATCTGCTTGAGTCTGCTCTTGTTCTCGTACATGTCGGCGTCGGCGCGCTCAAAGGTGTCCTGGAAGCGCCGGTCAACGCCGGGGATGTAATCGGCCATGCCGCAGGCGACCACCGCGCCGCCCGCGTATACGTTCATGGTGTTTTCATGCTGAAAGCTCCGCAGGAGGGCGGCGCGGGCCATGTAATCGCTGCCGCGCAGGATGGCCGCAAACTCGTCCCCGCCGATGCGGTAGACGGGGCTGTGCTTGAAGGCGCTGCAGATGGCCGCGCTGCCCGCGCGGATATAGGCGTCGCCCGCCGCGTGGCCCTGGGTATCGTTGACCTTTTTGAGATTGTTGAGGTCGAAGACGGCGAGGGCGAAGGGCGACTCGACACCCTCCCTGATGCGCGCGTCAAATTTCTGCTCGATCTCGACAAACATGCGCTTGCTCTTGACTCCCGTCAGCTCGTCCTTTGAGGCGAGCTGTATGGCGCGCTGCAGGGCCTTGGTCTGGGCCTGCTCGCGCCGGACGCGGGCGTCGATGTTGCTGGTGCCGATGACGATGTGCCTTGCGTCCATGCGCGTGGCCTTGAGCAGGACGTAGGTGGGCACCTCCCGCAGGAGCATCCGGTAGGTGTAGGAGAAGCTGCCGTTCTGTTCGATCTCGTTCAGCACATTCGTCCTGGTGAAGGCCTGGAGAAAGCCCGGCACGTCCTCCGGGACGGTGAAGAGCGGGATGTTGACGCGGCTGAGACCAAAGAAATCCTCGCCCCGCTTCTCGATGTCGTAGTCAAGGAAGTTGCCCTCGGCCCGGAACTCGATGAAGTAATCGGTATCCGTGTCGACGTAGTAGATGATGAAGTAGTCCTGCGCCAGCGCCTGCGCGATGCGGGAGAAGGACTGGAGACTCTGCCGCTCTGCCGCCTGGCGCTGCTCCTCGGTGATCTGGGCGTCCACATTGCTGATGCCCATGATGATGTGGCGGAAGTCGCCGGTCTCGGCGGGGATGACCTTCATGCGGTAATAGAGCGGCTTCTCGCCGTGCATGAGGCGGTAGTCCATCGAAAAGCTCTTGCGGGCTTTCAGAGTATCCAGAAGCGTCTGCCTGTTCAGGGCGCTGGCGATCTTCTCACAGTCGTCGCTGTAGACGAACCTTTGAATTTGGCGCTGGCAGTCGCTGAAGAAGTCCGCGTCTTTCGCATCCGTCCCCAGCAGCTTATAGACCCCGTCGGAAACGTAGGCGGTATAGGCGCCGGTCTCGGCATCAACGTAGTAGATCCGCTCAATATCGCGGGAGAGGGCTCTTGCGAGACTGGTGAAATCCGGCGTGAAGCCGATGTCCTGGTCGTTCATCATGGCGCTCCTCCGTTCAGGGGGTCTGATCCCGGTCCTGCTGCGTTCCTTCCTGCGGCTCTGCGGGCGGATCGGCCTCCGCCTCGCTTTCGGATTCGGGCGCCTCGCCGTCGCTCATGGAGATCTTTCTCGCGGGGCGCTCAATGGTCTGGTCCTCGCGCACCTTGCGCAGTTCCTTCGGCGGCATGGGCATGAACTCGCCATGCTCAAAGTAGTAGTTGAACTCCTCGGCCTCCATGGTCTCATGCTCGAGAAGGTACTCGGCGATGGCGCGCAGCTGGTCGGCGTGCTCGGTGAGAAGCTGCTCGCACAGGGCGCTGGCCTCGTCGAAGATCTTCTTGACCTCCTCGTCGATCATGCCGGCGGTCTCCTCGGAATAGCTCTTGGTCTGGCCGAAGTCGCGCCCGATGAAGATGGAGTGGCCGGAGCTGTCGTAGGAGATGGGGCCCAGACGGTCGCTCATACCGTAGCGGGTGACCATGTCGCGGGCGATGGCGCTGGCCTGCTGGATGTCGTTGGACGCGCCGGTGGAGATGTCGTCCAGAAAGAGCTTTTCAGCCATGCGGCCGCCGAGGGCCATGACGATGCTCTCGAACATCTCGGCCCGGGACTTGAAGTTCTCCAGATCCTCCTGGGGGCGGAAGAGCGTGAAGCCGCCCGCCGCGCCGCGGGGGATGATGGTGATATAGTGAACGGGGTCCACATGCTCGAGATAGCGCCCGGCGATGGCGTGGCCGGATTCGTGATAGGCGGTGAGACGCTTTGCCTTGTCGCTCATCTTGCGGCTCTTCTTCTCGGGACCCATCTGGACCTTCAGGATGGCCTCGTCAATATCCTCCATGTTGATGAAGCGGTGCTTGCGCCGCACGGCCAGCAGGGCCGCCTCGTTCATGAGATTTTCGAGATCCGCGCCCGAGAAGCCGGGTGTGCCCTTGGCGATGGAGTTGAGATCCACATCCTCCGCCAGCTGCTTGTCGCGCGCGTGGATCTTCAAAATTGCCTCGCGCCCGCGGATGTCGGGCAGGCCGACGTAGACCTGGCGGTCGAAGCGGCCGGGGCGCAGCAGGGCGTTGTCCAGAATGTCGGCCCGGTTCGTGGCCGCCATGACGATGACGCCCTCATTGCTGCCGAAGCCGTCCATCTCGACCAGAAGCTGGTTCAGGGTCTGCTCGCGCTCGTCGTGGCCGCCGCCGAGGCCGCTGCCTCTCTGCCGGCCGACGGCGTCGATCTCGTCGATGAAGATGATGGCGGGGGCCGCCTTCTTGGCCTGTTCAAACAGATCGCGCACTCTGCCCGCGCCGACGCCGACGTAGAGCTCCACAAAGTCGGAGCCGGAGATGGACAGAAACTGCACGCCCGCTTCGCCCGCGACGGCCTTGGCCAGCAGCGTCTTGCCGGTGCCCGGAGGGCCGACGAGCAGCACGCCCTTCGGGATGCGCGCGCCCATGGCGGTATAGGCCTTGGGGTCCTTGAGGAAATCGACGATCTCGGACAGCTCCTCCTTCTCCTCGTCGCAGCCGGCGACGTCGTTGAAGGTCTTCCTGTTCTTCTCGTCACTGCCGAGGCGCGTGCGCGCCTTGGAGAATTTGGCGATGCCGCCTGCACCGCCGCCGGCGGAGCGCATCATATAATACCAGAGGCCCATCGCGCCGCCCATGATGAGCAGATACGGCAGCATACTTGCCCACCAGGGGACGACGAAGCCCTCGTCATAATCGTACTTTTCCAATACGCCGGAGGCGTACTGCTCCTTGATGAGCTCGCCGAAGTCCTCGTAGAAGATGCTGAAGCTCATCAGATCGTAGGTCACTTCCTCCGTGGGCGGCTCGCCGTTTTCGGTGCGGACCTGGAGGATGATGGTGCTGCCCTCGGTCGTGAAGGACTTCACCCGCTCCGCCTCGAAGAGATCGACGAGGTCGGAGTAATTTTTGAGTTTCTTGGCGTCCGAGTTCCCGGTCATGGTGAAGATGACGGCGATCATGATCGCAATGAGCAGAACATAGAAGCCCAAGTCTCTGGCGCGTTTCGGATTCAAATTACAGTCACATCCTATTTGTGAAGGCTCACAGTTTTTTTATATACGGGTATCGGCCCGGCATACAGCCGGCGCTGCGCGGAGCAAACGCCCCGGGCGGCGCGCGGAAAGCTTATGAATAGATCTCCGGCTTCAGGATCCCGATATAGGGCAGATTCCGGTAGTGCTCGTTGTAGTCCAGGCCGTAGCCTACGACGAAGGCGTCCGGCACCTCGAAGCAGGAGTAGTCGGCGAAGACGTCCGCCTTGCGGCGGGAGGGCTTGTCCATCAGTGTGGCGATGGTGATGGAGGCCGGACGGCGGTTCATCAGGTAGCCCTTGAGATAGCTGAGCGTCACGCCGGAGTCCAGGATGTCCTCGACGATGATGATGTGGCGGCCCTCGATATCCTCCGAGAGGTCCTTGTTGATCTTCACCGCGCCGGTGGAGCTTGTGCCGCTGTAGGACGAGACGGCCATGAAGTCCATGCTGCATTTGATGTTCACATGGCGCATGAGATCCGCCATGAAGATGAAGCAGCCCTTGAGGACGCCCACAAAAATGGGGTCCTTGCCCCGAAAGTCCTCCGCGATCCGGCGGCCGATTTCGGCGACACTTTTCTCGAGCTCCTCCTCGCTGATGAGGACCCGTTCAATATCGTTGTGCATGTTGTTTCTCCCAAACTGTTTTTATCTCTGTCCGGGTTATTCCGACGGGCGGGAAGCGCGGGGCACGCCCGGCTCTGGCTTGAAGATCCTTCGGTTCCGCTTCGCTACGCTCAGGATGACGCGGGGGTTTGTGTGCTTCGCTCCGCTCAGGGTGACGCGGGGGTCAATTCCGAAAACGTGACTTTCAGCGCCGCTTCGCCCTTTGCGGGCCAGGCGCGCTCGTCTGTCGCGAGACCGCGGGCAAAGAGAGGGCCGTCCTTGTTTCGCAGGACGAGACAGGCGTCCCGCTCCTCCCGGGTATAGCCGGCCTCCTTGAACAGCGCGCTCAGCTTTTTGGTCACGCCCCGCCCGTGGGGTCGGATGCTGTCGCCGGGAAATCTCCCCGTACACAGAAGATCGTCTGTTACTATCTCATATTTGAGATAAGAAGTCTTGAACAAGTCGTGAATTTCTCCGGTACAGACTGCCCGCTCGGTGTCCACGCACAGGCCCAGCTCCGGGATCGGAAGACTCTCCCCCGGGATCAGGCGGCGCGCGGGAATGAGAAGCGCCCGCCCCGCGTCCGGATACAGCCTGCCCTGCTCACGCCGTATTGTTCTGCCCGGCAGCTCCATAACGCCGTAGCCGCTGCCGCGGATAAAGCGCAGGACAGCCTCGCAGCGCTCCCTTGAGAGCCCCGGAAACAGCTGCCGCACAACGCGCGAGGCGACCGCGGGGTGCAGAGACGCAAGCGCCGGGAGGGAGAGGCTGTTGTCACGCAGCTCCCGCCGCAGAAAATCCTCCGCGAGGGCGGAGAGACAGTCCTCGTCCTGCCGCGCGAGGGCGGCCGTGCGTGAGGCGGCCTCAGCAAAGCGGGGGTTGAGCTCTTTGAGCAGCGGGACGACGCGGCGGCGCAGCAGATTGCGGGTGTAGTCCTCGCAGGCGTTTGTGCTGTCCTCCACGTGGGGGACGGCGTTTTCGCTGAGATAGGCCTCGATCTGGGCGCGCCCGACATCCAGCAGCGGACGCAGGATCGCGCCGCGGCGCCTCGGAATGCCGCACAGGCCCGCGGTCCCGCTGCCGCGGGCAAGGTTGAAGAGCAGGGTCTCGGCGTTGTCGTCCCGGTTGTGGGCCGTGAGGATAAGCGCCGCGCCGCAGTCTTCCATGGCCTTCGCCAGAAAGTCATAGCGCAGCAGCCGCGCCGCCTCCTCGAGACTCAGCCCCTTTTCCGCGGCGTACCCCGGCGCGTCGCCGTGCCCGAGAACGAACGGGACCCCGTGCGTTTTGCAGAAGTCCTCCACAAAGGCTGCGTCGCGCAGGGATTCCGCCCCGCGGATGCCGTGCTCGAAATGGGCGGCGGTCACGTCCAGCCCGGCGGAGATCAGCAGATGCAGCAGGCACATGGAGTCCGCCCCGCCGGACACCGCGCACAGGAGCTTCTTCCCCGCGAGGGGCTTCAGATCGAGCTCAATACTCATCTTCGCGCCGCTTCTCGTAGAGGCTGAAGCTGGTGTACTCCGGCAGCCACAAAAGCTCGACCGTGCCGGTCTGGCCCTTGCGGTTTTTGAGGATGATGGCCTCGGCCAGGTTGGGATTCTCGCTCTCCTTGTTATAATACCCATCCCGGTAGAGACCTATCACAACGTCGGCGTCCTGCTCAATGGCGCCGGACTCGCGCAGGTCGGAGAGCATGGGGCGCTTGTCCTGGCGCGACTCGTTTGCGCGCGAGAGCTGCGACAGGCAGATGACGGGGACGTTGAGCTCCTTGGCCATGATCTTGAGCATACGGCTGATGTCGCTGACCGCCTGGGTACGGCTCTCGTTCGACCAGGAGTGGCCGGAGCCCGCCGACTGCATGAGCTGCAGGTAGTCGATGACCACGAGACCGAGGTTTGCGACCCGGCGGCACTGGGCGTTCATATCCGAGACCGTGAGCGTCGGGTTGTCGTCGATGCGGATGTCTGTCGCGCTCAGGGTCTGGGCGGCGTTCGACACCTCGCGCCACTGCTGGTCGGAGAGCTGGCCGGTCAGCAGGCTCTGCCCCGGCACCAGCGCGGCGCGGGACAGCAGTCTCGTCACGAGCTGCTCGCGCGACATCTCCAGCGAGAAGATGGCGACGGTCTGGTGCTCGCTCATCGCGGCGTGCAGCGCCATGTTGAGGGCGATGCTGGTTTTGCCCATGCCGGGGCGGGCCGCGATCAGAATAAGCTCGGACTTGTTGAGGCCGAGAGTCACGCGGTCGAGATCGGGCAGGCCCGTCGGCAGGCCGGGGATGGCGCTGCCGGAGGCGGCCGCGTCGGAGAGATTGTCGAACACGTTCTGCACCACGGTGGAGACGGGGATGAGACCGCCCACGTTCCGGCCCTGGCGCAGGGCGTAGATCTTCCGCTCCGCGGCCTCGAGCATGGCCTCGGCCTCGCCGCTGCCCTCGTAGACCATGGCGTTGATCTCGTCCGCAGCCTCGCCGAGACGCCGGAGCAGCGCCCGGTCGCGCACGATGGCGGCGTACTCGAGGACGTTGGCGGCGGTCGGCGTGATGCGCATGATCTCCGCAAGGTACTCCTCGCAGTTTTCCTTGTACACGCCCCGGACCTTCATCTGGCCGAGCACGGTGACCGGGTCGATGGCCATGCTGTAGGAGAACATGGCGTAGATCGTCTCGTAGATGTCGCGGTTGAGCTGGATATAAAATTCGTCGGGCTTCAGCTTCTCAAGGACTTCCGGAATGCAGCGGGAGTCGATGAGCATGGAGCCGAGCACCGCCTGCTCCGCCGGGGCGGAGTGCGGCACTTTTCTGCCCAGCAGTTCGTCCATAGTGTTACCTCAGAGCGTGGAGTCTGGCGTGTGGAGTGAAGATGCCGCCGCGCGAAATGCGATCAGTCCGCGAAGCGGACGCGACAGCGCCGCACGCCGCATAATTGCTTACTTGTCCTCGATGACCAGCAGATTGATCGTGCCGTTGACCTCGTAGCCCAGCTTGGCCTTGACCTGGTAGCTGCCGAAGGTCTTGATGGGGTCGCTCTGGACGATCTTGTTCTTCTCGATCTCAATGCCGAACTGCTCTTTGAGCGCGTCGCTGATCTCCTGGGAGGTGACGGCGCCGAAGAGCTTGCCCGCGCCGCCGGCCTTCGCGCGGAGCGTGACCTGGACCCCCTCGAGCTTCTTGGCGTTCTCCTCCGCCTGCGCCTTCTCGCGGGCGACCTGGGCGGCTTTGGCCTTCTCCTTGAGCTTGAGGGCGTTGATGTTGTCGGCGGTGGCCTCGGCGGCAAGGCCGCGCGGGATGAGGTAGTTGCGGGCGTAGCCGATGGAGACCTCCTTCATCTCGCCCTTTTTGCCCTGACCCTTGACGTCGGTATTGAAAATGACCTTCATAGTGTATGACTCCTTTCGGAATAATCAGATTGCATACAGACTCTTGCCTCTCCCTCCGGGAGAGGTGCCTCAGTGCGCACACTGGGGCGGAGAGGGCCGCGCGTTGACATGACGCCCTCTCAGTCGGCGCCGCAAACGGCGCTGACAGCTCCCCCCCAGAGGGGGAGCCAGGATTTCGTCGACTAAGACAGATAATCGTCGATGGCCTTGCGGACCATTTTGACGACTTCCTCGGTCGAGGTGTCCGCGAACTGGGCGGCCGCGGCGCTGCGGTTGCCGCCGCCGCCGAGCTTCTCCATGATGACCTGGACGTTGATCTCCCCGATGGAGCGGGCGGAGGCGAAAGTGTTGCCCTTGCCGCTGGGGGCCACGACGATGGAGGCGTCGACCCCGGAGATATTCAAAAGCTCGTCCGCGGCCTGGGCGACGACGATGCGCTCCTGCGGCTCCTGAGGGGCCGCGAGGGCGACGCCGCGGTAGACCTCGGCCTGCTGGAGAATGCGGTACTTTGCGACCGTGTGCGCGAAGTCCGACTGAAAAAGACGCTTGACGGCGGTGGTGTCCGCCCCTCCGCTGCGCAGCCAGGAGGCCGCGTCGAAAGTGCGTTCGCCCGTGCGGAGGCTGAAATTCTTGGTGTCGAGCACGATGCCCGCCAGCAGGGCCTCCGCCTCGCAGCGCAGGATCTCCTCCGTGTCCGGAAGCTCCTGCAGGATCTCGGTCACAAGCTCGCTCGCGGAGGAGGCGTAGGGCTCCACATAGTTGAGCGCCGCATTCTGGATGTAAGTCGCGCCGACGCGGTGGTGGTCGATGACGACCACGCGCTCGCACTCGGTCAGCAGGGACGGGGCCTCGGTCTGCTCGGGCCGGCTGGTGTCCACGACCACGAGGAGGGTGCGCGGCTCGATCTTCGCCGGCAGTTCCCAGGGGTTGAGAAAGACGTTTTCATATTCGGGCTCTCTCCGCACCCGCTCGTACAGGGTCTGGGCGTTGGAGCTCTGCGAGTCGAGCACGATGCTGGCGCGTATCCCGCGCTGGCGGGCGATGCTGTACACGCCGACCGCCGCGCCGACGGAGTCCATGTCGCTGTTGCGGTGGCCCATGATGAGCACGGCGGAAGACTCCTGCAGGAGGTTGGAGAAGGCGTTGGCCGTGACGCGGGAGCGGACCTTGGTGCGTTTTTCCACCTCGGAGCCGCGGCCGCCGAAAAACTCAAAGTCCACGCGGTTTTTGACGACCGTCTGGTCGCCGCCGCGGGAGAGGGCCAGCTCCGCCGCGATGCCGGCGGCCTGCATGGTCTCGGCAAAGCTCTCCGCGTCCGCGCCGAGGCCGATGCTGATCGTGGCGGCAAGCCCGGCGGGATTGACGACCTCGTGGATCTCGTCGGTAATTTTGAACTTGCCCTCCTTGAGGCGCTCAAGATCGCGGCGCTCCATCAGCAGGAGATAGCGGTCGCGGTCAAAGCGGCGCAGGATGCCGTTGAAATCCGCGCTCCAGCGGTTGAGCCTGTCCTCCACCGCGTCGCGCAGATCGTTCTTGACGCGCTCGGTCTCGTTCTTGGTCAGCTCGTCCAGGTTGTCGATGATGACGATGCCGGCGACCGGGCGGCTGTTTTCATACTCAATGCGGATGTCGTCATACTCGGTGACGTCCACCCAGTAGGTGATGCCCATGAAGAGCCCGTTTTCGCCGCTCTGCTCCTGGTCGGAGCGGATCAGGCTGCCGTGGACCTGATACTTGCGGCCGCCGACCTCCAGAAGCGTCGGATACCGGGTCTTCCCCTCCAGCAGCCAGCCGCCGTTGAAGCGCGGGACCAGATCGGTGATGGCGGCGTCGAGCCGGGTGCCGGTCTCGCCGCACATCTTGAAGAACAGCTCGCTGCCCCAGATGATGCGCGAATCCTCCAGCTTGAAGATGACGATCGGCAGCGGAAAATTCGTGAGCGTGTTGCCCTTGGCGCTCTCCGTCTCGTACACGCGGCTCTCCACATAGGCGGTCAGCGCCTTCTCCCGCCTGCGGTGCATGATGAGATCGAAGATCAGAAGCAGGAGCAGCGCGCCGCCGGCACCCGCGGCGAGGATATACTGCTGGTAATACACGGCCGCCCCCGCCAGCAGCAGCAGCAGGACATAGGCGAGCCTGCCCGGCGCGGTCAGCTGCCTGAGCGTCTTTTTCATGAAAACACCCCCTCGCAAACAGGTTTAACCGCTATAGAAATATTAATCACTATATTATACCAAATTTTCCGGCGCTTTACAATCATAAAATAAGCGATCTCCGCAATAATACCAACAGACCTGCAAGAAATCAGAAAGGAAGCGTGGAGCGATGAAAGCAGTGATCCTGGCGGGCGGACTGGGGACGCGGCTGCGGCCGGTGACGGGGGAGCATCCCAAGCCCATGGTGTCCCTGCTCGGGAGACCGATGATGGAGCATATCGTGGAGCTGCTGCGCGGCTGCGGCTTCACGCAGATCTGCGCGGCGCTGCACTACCGGGCCGGGGAGATCATGGCCCACTTCGGGGACGGACGGCGCTTCGGCGTGGAGCTCGAGTACCGCATCGAGACGGAAAACCTCGGCACGGCGGGCAGCGTCAGAAACTGCCGGGACTTCTACGGGGACGAGGACTTCCTCGTCATCTCCGGCGACGCCGCCTGCGACTTTCAGCTTGAACGCCTGATGGAGGCGCACCGGGAAAAGCACGCCGCGGTCACCATCGCCCTCAGCGCCGAGCGCGTACCGCTGCGCTACGGGCTCGCGGTGACGGACAGCGACGGACGCATCCGCACCTTCATCGAGAAGCCCGAATGGCCGCGCGTCGTGACGGATCTCGTGAACACGGGCATCTACGTCCTCTCGCCCCGCGCGCTGGAGGCTGTGCCGGAGGGCGGCTTCGACTTCGGGAAGGAGCTGTTCCCGAAGCTGCTGCAGAGCGGAGAGGCCCTGTACGGTCTGCCGATGGAGGGCTACTGGTGTGATGTCGGCACGCCCCAGGACTACTACCGCTGCTGCGCCGACGCGCTGGACGGCAAGCTCCGCATCACGCCCGGCGAGGCCTTCCGGCTGACGGAGCGGCAGGAGCCGGAGGAGCGCGGGGAGGAGGGCGTGGTGGCCTGCTGCGACTGCGAAAACCGCGCCCGGCTTATGGGTACGCTCTCGGAGCTCATGCTGGACATGGGCGCGGATTACGACGACGGCATCCGCCTGCGGGGCCGGGACTACGAGCTGCACATCAGCCCCAGCGCGGTCCGCTCCTCGGTGCGCATCGCGGTCCGCTCCCCCGACGCGGAGTACGCCCGCGCTCTTTGCCTCTCGGCCCGCGAGGTCGTGGAAAAGCTGGGGATGTGAGGGCATAAGCGCCGACGGACGGGCATATCCTTTCTGTGGGGGTGAGCGAATGGCCTATGAACAGGCGCCGAAGAGCGCGCAGAAGGAACAGCTTTTGAGTCTGGAAAACCGGGAGAAGCTCAGTCTGACCGGGGTGTCCGACGTCAGCGGCTTTGACGAGAGCCTCATCGCGCTCGTGACCGGACTCGGTCCGCTCACGGTGCGAGGGGAGCAGCTCCACATCGACCGTATCGACCTGAACGCCGGACAGCTCGAGGTGCGCGGCAAGATCCGCGAGCTCAGCTATGAGGAGAGCGCACACGAGGGCGGCCTCTGGTCGCGGCTCTTCGGCTGAATGGCGCTGAGCATCCGCGCGCAGGCGCTGTCGCTGCTGGCTGCCCTCGCGCTCGGCACGGGGCTCGGCCTGCTTTACGATCTGTTCCGCGCGCTCCGGCGGCGGGGCCGGGATACGCTCTGGGATCTGCTGTTCTGCGCCTTGGCGGCCTGCGCCGCTTTTCTCTTTGCCATGCGTGCGGACAACGGCATCTTCGGCACGGGAGAGCTTTTGCTGTCGCTGCTGGGGCTGCTGGTTTATTTCCGCTTTCTGAGCCCGCGCTGCCTGCCCGCGTTTGGATTTTGCCTCAATGGTTTTAGAGCTTTCTGCATAAAAACTCTAAATTTTGCCAAAAAAGTCGGGCAATGCTGCAAAAAAACTCTTTTCAAATTTTAAGAATTACGTTAGAATGTGGAGGATATTCCGTGGGTGCAAAGCCGGAAAGCGGCGCGCCGTGCGGATTGCTGACAGCCATGGAGACGAAGGAGACGCTGGTGCGCATCGTTCTGCTTGCGCTGCTGCTGTACGCTTCGATCTGCCTCGCCTCGGCGGGCAGGGAGCTGCACGCGGCAAGGGCGCTGGCGGCGGAGCTGCGCGCAGAGCTCGAGACGGTCGAGCGCGGCAACGCAGAGCTCGGCCGGAAACTGGATCAGGGCTGGAGCGCGGAGGACGTGGAGGCCCTCGCGCGGGAGAGACTGGGTCTTGTCCTGCCGGGCGACCGGATCTTCCGCTTTGAGACAGACCCGCCCGAGGGTCAGGCACCCCCGGCCGGGTGAATCTGATACCCATATTGAATCTTAGACAGAGAGGGATACCCATGGAGGATCATGTAGGCGAAATTCTGGAGGGAAAGGTTACAGGGATCACAAAATTCGGGGCCTTTGTCGCCCTGCCCGGCGGCAAGAGCGGCCTTGTACATATCTCCGAGGTGGCCAACGCCTTCGTCAGCAATGTGAGCGACCATGTCCAGGTCGGGCAGACGGTCAGGGTGATGGTGCTCAGCGTCACGCCCGAGGGGAAGATCAACCTCTCCATGAAGCGCGCCCTCGCGGGGGAACAGCCCCAGCGCGGCGAGCCGCGGGAGAGACGGAGCGAGCCGCGTCCCGCGCCCAGACCGGAGCGCGCGTCGGGTCCCGTGCCCGCCGCCGCGGAGACCAGCGGCAACCAGGCCTTTGAGGACCGGCTCAAGAAATTCATGCAGGAGTCTGACAGCCGCATCGCGGACAGCCGCATGTACGCCGATCACCGCCAGAGGCGGAGAAGATGACCCGCAGAATCGGACTCCCGCGGCCTTGAGCCGCGGGAGCTTTTTCCGACTTTTGTTCCATTTTACCAAATCCCGCCGCCCCGAGCGGGCAGGTCGGGGCAAATCGCGGTTTTTTTCACGTTCTCTTGCGCATTCGCGCGGGAGATGATAAACTGTCTCCATCAATCAAGGGGGGCGATACAATGAAGCTTTCATCCAAAATGCAGCGCTGCGGCCTGTCTCCGATGCGCAAATTCAATCCGTACGCGGACAAGGTCAAGGCCGGCGGCATCAAAATCTATCACCTGAACATCGGCCAGCCGGATGTGGAGACACCCGCACCCTTCTATCAGGCGCTGCGGGACTTTGCGGACAAGGTCGTCTCCTACGCGCCGTCGGGCGGCCTGCCCGTCTATCTGGACGCGGTGCGCGCTTACTACAAACGCATCGGCGTGGAGCTGAGCCGCGCGGACGTCCTGGCCACCAGCGGCGGCAGCGAGGCGCTGCAGATGGTCTTCGCCACCATCCTGGACGACGGGGACGAGGTCATCATCCCCGAGCCCTTCTATCCCAACTACGCCACCTCCGTCACACTCGCCGGCGCGTCCATCCGCCCCATCCCCACCACGGTGGAGGAGGGCTACTTCTACGCCGAGCGCGCGCGGGTCGAGGCCTGCATCAACGAGCATACCCGCGCCCTCTTTGTCACAAACCCCGGCAACCCCACCGGCTCCATCCTGACGCCGGATCAGCTTCGGCTCATGCTGGACATCGCGAAGGAGCATGAACTCTTCCTCATCTGCGACGAGGTATACCGCGAATTCGTCTACGCGGGCGAGCCGCTTCTGAGCGCCCTCCAGTACCCCGGGTACGAGGAGAACGTGGTCGTCATCGACTCGATATCCAAGCGCTTCTCCGCCTGCGGCGCGCGGGTGGGCTGCGTGATCTCCAAGAACAAGGCGTTCATGGCCGAGGCCATGAAGTGGTGCCAGTGCCGTCTGGCCTCCGCCACGGTGGACCAGATCGCCGCCGCCGCCCTCTACGGCATGGACCCCTCCTACTTTGACGCCGTGCGGGACGAGTACCGCCTGCGCCGCGATACCATGGTCAAAAAGCTCCAGGAGATCCCGGGCGTGGTGTGCCGTCTCCCCAGGGGCGCGTTCTACGTCATGTGCGCCCTGCCCGTGGACGACGCGGACAAGTTCCAGATGTGGCTGCTCAACGAGTTTCATGACAACGGCGAGACCGTGCTCTTCGCCTGCGGCGAGCCGTTCTACGCCACTCCCGGCAAGGGCCGCAACGAGGTGCGCCTGGCCTATACCATCAATGCCCCCGACATCGCCCGCGCCATCGACATCCTGAAAATCGCGATCGAGAAATACAACAGCCGATAAGGCGGCTTTGTCGAACAACCCCCGCACCGGCAGGCGCGGGGGTTGGTTATTCCTTCCCGGTGAGCTTGCCGGGACTGACACCGAAGCTCTCGCGGAAGGCGCGGTGAAAGGCGGAGTAATCCCCGTAGCCGCTCTCGGCGGCGGCCTTGGCGGCGGGGACGCCCTCGCGGATGAGGCGCGCGGCGTTCATCAGGCGCTTCTGCCGCACGTAGGCGTGGACCGTTGAGCCGGTCTGCGCCTTGAAAAGCCGCATAAAGTGGTAGGGGCTCATGTAAAAGCGCTCCGCAAGGGCCTCGACGGTCAGCGGCTCGCGCAGGTGCTCGTTGATGTAGGAGAGGACCTGGCGCAGCTTCGGGTCGCTCTGCTGCTCGGCGCGGACAGGGTCCGCCTCCCGCAGTCGGTTGATGTGGATGAGAAGCTGGATGATCATGGTCTCACGCATGGTCTGGGCGCCCACGCGCTCGTCGGACGCGGTGCGTTCGTAGGCGTCGATCGCGCCGCGCAGCTCCTCAAGCTGGTCCTCCGCTGCGGTCAGCAGATGCCGCCGGTGCCGGTCGGCCTGGTCGAAGCAGTCCATGAGCCCCGCCCCGGGGAACGCGCGCTCAAAGTAGCGCCGGTCGAGATAGAGGATGATGCGCTCGTAGGGCAGGGTCCGGTCGATGACCGCCTTGTGGATCGTGTGGTGCCGCACCAGCAGCACCGACCAGGGCCGCAGCGCGTAGCTCTGGTCCTCCACCAGATAGTTCACGCTGCCGGACAGCAGAATCACCAGCTTGTCGAACTCGTGAAAGTGAAAATCCAGCTCCTGCCCCGCGCTGTCCCTGAGATGAAAATAATGAAAGCTCTCCCACAGATACCCCGCGCGGTTGACCCCCTTTGCCTCCGGCATGGCTGTCGCCTCCTTTTGATTTTTTTGTCATTCTGAATACATCCTCTGTACAAAAATTACCCCCTCCGTGTCCAATTTGCCCTTACCACTTCAATTCCGCACTGGGCCCCCCTTTAGGCAAGGGGGGCTTTGTTTTGCTTCCCCATAATGTTCTGTGAAAGGTGAGTTTTCGGACGGCTGACAACTGGTCTACAGTCGAGCGCATCAAGTATACAGCAGAATTTGCAATGTTTCAAGCATACTTTGCAATTTACTTTGCAAATATTTGAAAATATAATGACCTTAGACCGCGGGGCACGGGCCTTGCGAAAATTGAAAGGAGTCCTGACCATGAAGTCCAACAGCTTCCTGAAGAACAACTGGTTCTTCTTCTCGATGATCATCGGCATTGTGCTCGGTATCATCGTCGGCTTCAGCTGGCCCAACGCCGGCGTGCTGGAGCCTCTCGGGACGCTCTTCATCAACATGATGTTCTGCGTCGTCGTGCCGATGGTGTTTTTCTCCATCTCCTCCTCCATCGCCAACATGAAAAGCGCCAAACGCGCCGGCAAGCTGATGGGCACCACGGTCGTCACGTTCATGTGCACCACGATCGTCGCCTCCGTCATCATGTACGTGCTGGTGCGCTTCATCCCCGTCTACACCGGCGAGCCCGCCTTTGAGCCGGGCGCGTCCGAGCCGATGAGCGCCGGCGCGATGATCGTCGGCTTCTTCACCAAGCCCGACTTCCCCGATCTCTGGAGCCGCCGCTCCATCCTCCAGCTCATCATCGCGGGCATCTTCTTCGGCTTCGGCGTACAGATGTGCGGCGGCCCGGAGACGAAGGTCGCGGCCCTGCTCAATGAGATCACCCAGGTCCTCATGAAGGTCATCAAGCTCATCAGCTACTACGCCCCCATCGGCTTCTTCGGCTTCTTTGCGGCCCTGGTCGCCGCCCACGGCGCAGACTTCGTTTCAAGCTATGCCCGCGCCATTATCCTCTACTACGTCGTCTCCTTCGCCTACATGTTCCTCATCTTCCCGCTCTACGCGCGCTTCGGCGGCGGCAGGGGCGCCGTGAAGGTCATGTTCGAGCACCTGTTCCGCCCGGCGGCGGTCGCCTTCGGCACCTGCTCCTCGGTCGCGACGATCCCGACGAACATGGAGGTCTCCGAGGACACCGGCATCTCCAAGGATGTGACCGACATCGTGCTCCCCATGGGCGCGACGATGAACATGGACGGCTCCGGCATGAGCGCGATCATCAAGGTCGCCTTCCTCTTCGGCATGTTCGGCAAGGACTTTGCCACCACGGACGCGCTGCTCGCCATCATCGTGGCGACGATCTCCTCGGTCGCCATGTCCGGCATCCCCGGCGGCGGCGGCACGGGCGAGCTGGTGCTCTGCTCCCTGTTCTTCCCCGAGCAGCTGGCGATCGCCTTCCCCATCGCCCAGGCCATCGGCGACCTCGTCGATCCCCCGGCCACGATGGTCAACGCCGCCGGCGACTATGTGGCCTCCTACATCGTCTCCCGCTTCAACGACGGCAGGGATTGGCTCCAGAAGGCCATGGCCGCGAAGAGCAGGTCATAAGTTCAGCTTCACGACAACTGCTGAGTAACTGTCTTCCTGAGCAAAACAGAGCGGTGTCGAAGGATCTTTCCCCCAAAACGCCGAAAGACAGGGCTCAAATGAAAAACGTATGGCAGATTCGAATCCACGAATTTGCCATACGTTTTTTATGTATTACTCCTGCGGCTGGGACACGGCCTCGGCCTCGCGCCGGTTGATCTTCTTTTGATTGATGAGCGAGAAGATCACGACGCCGACAGCGACGACAAAGAAGCCGACCGCGATGGGGTAGTGGAGAATCGTGCTGAAATCGCCCTGGTTGAGGTCCATAAAGCGGACAAAGTTCTGCTCGCACATGGGGCCGAGAATGAGCGCCAGCAGGATCGGGGAGAGCGGAAACTCATATTTGTTCATGAGCCAGCCGATCACGCCGAAGAAGACGCATACGCCGATATCGAAGACGTTCTTGTTGATGGAGAACGCACCGAGCAGCGACACCACCAGAATGATCGGGTACAGCATACGTTTCTCGAGCGAGACGATCTTGGCGAACACGCGCACGCCCGCGCAGCCGACCAGCAGCATCGCGAGGTTTGCGAGCATCAGCGCCGCAAAGACTTTGTACACCGTGGGCAGCTCCGACACATACATCATGGGTCCGGGCTGGATGCCCTTCATGATGAACGCGCCGAGCAGGATGGCGGTGACCGAGTCGCCCGGGACGCCGAGGGACAGCAGCGGGATCATCGCGCCGCCGGAGCAGCCGTTGTTTGCCGACTCCGTGGCCGCCACGCCATTCGGGATGCCGGTGCCCCACTTCTCGGGGTGCTTGCTCGCGCCCTTGTTGAAGGCGTAGGAGACGAAAACTGCGATGTCGCCGCCCGCGCCGGGGATCGCGCCGATGAAGGTGCCGATGATGCCGCCGGAGATGATGTTCGGCCAGATCTGCCCGATGGTCTTCCCGTCCGGCAGGACGCGGGTGATCTTCTCGGTGGATTTGGCCTGGGCGCTCTCGCGGCCGGCGATGATGCGCTCGACCCCGGCGATGACCTCCGCCACGGCGAACAGGCCGATGAGCACCGGGATGAAGCTCAGCCCGCCCTTGAGGCTTGTTACACCGAAGGTGAAGCGCTGCTTGGAGTAGGTCGGGTCAAGGCCGATGGTGCACAGCAGCATCCCGAAGAAGGCGCTGATAAGGCCCTTGGAGATGGACTTGCCGGAGATGGAGATAATGACCGACAGGCCGAAGACCGCGAGCATCAGCATCTCAGCCGAGGTGAATTTCATCGCGACCTTCGCCACCAGCGGAGACAGGAAGGTCATGATCAGCGCGCCGATGACGCCGCCGCAGAAGGAGGAAAACATCGCCACCGACAGGGCCTTGCCCGCCTCGCCCTTCTGGGCCATGGGGTAGCCGTCCAGCAGCGTGGCCGCCGCGGAGGGCGTGCCGGGCGCATGGATCAGGATGGCGGAGATGGAGCCGCCGTACATGCCGCCGCAGTAGATGCCCAGCAGCAGGCCGACGGAGGGGATCAGGTCCATGCCGAAGGAAAACGGGATCAGCAGGGCCACGCCCATGGTCGCCGTCATGCCGGGGATCGCGCCCAGCAGCACGCCGCCGACCGCGCCCAGCAGGGTCATGAGCAGGACCGTGGGATTCAGAAACACGTTCGCGTAGCTTGAAAACAGCAGATTCCAATCCATAACCGGCCCCCCTTACAGCTTATCGACCAGATCCCGCAGGAACTGGAGCACGCCCATCGGAATATTGACCGACAGGAACTTGTAGAAGACCAGCCACATGCCCAGCGGCACGAGCGCCGAGATCAGAAGCAGCGGGGCCGGCTTTCTCAGTCCGATCAGCCACATGATGATCCCGGACAGCAGGAAGCTCACCACCACATAGCCGAGCCCCTTGAAGAGCCACACATAGGCGCAGCACAGCAGGATCACGAACAGCGCCGCCGCTACGCCCTTGTCCCGGAAGGGGTCCAGCGTCTCCGCCCTCCGGGCGAGGGGATCGTCCGGCTTCATTGCGGCAAGCTTGATGATCGACTGAATGAGCAAAACCGCGGTGAAGACCGCCATGCCGATAATCATGATGCGCGGGAAGGTGGACGGCTGCACCGCCGCGTTTTTGGCGACCTTGATCTTGCCGGACTGGACCCAGGCCCAGGTCTCGAAAGCGATCAGGACGAGAGACGCGATGAGGTTGGAAAACGCCTTGGTCTGCGCTTTTTTCACATCCAACAGGTTCACATCCTTTTGTTTGTAATAATCAGCCTGTCTTCCTGAGCAAAACCGGAGTCGAAGGAACTTTGCCCCGATACCGGGGAAAGCTCTGCCCGGGATGGCAGGGCAAAGCAAACGAAGAGAAAAGGGCAGGCATTTTCGCCTGCCCTTTTGGCATTGGGTGAAAGGGGATGGGATTAGGCTTCTTCGGCCTCGACAAGACCGACGGCGACCATGGCGGCGGGCACGTCGATCGCGGCCTGCTTGAGGTACTCGCCGTAAGCGGGGCCGTCGAGGTAGTCGATCTTCTGGCCGAGGGAGGCCATGGTGGCGACGAAGTCATCGTCCTCGATCGCGGCGGCGCAGGCCGTCCGGAGAGTCTCAACGATCCCGTCATCCACGCCGAGAGGCAGCGCCATGCCGCGCTGGGTGGCGTAGAAGATGTCGAAGCCCTGCTCCTCGCAGGTGGGAACGTCGGGGAACACGTCGTTGCGGACGTTGTCCATGATGCCGAGCATCACAAGGTCGCCGGACTCCACAAAGGAGCGGGCCTCAGCGGCGGAGCAGGTGACGCCCTGAATCTCGTTCTGAGCGGCAGCCTTGACAGCGGCGGCAGCGCCGTCGGAGTAGGCGATCATCTTGATCTCGATGTCAGCGGCGTTCATCAGGTAGCCGCCGGCAACGTGCCACACGGAGCCGGAGGAGGAGCCGCCCATGGTGACTTCACCCGGGTGGGCCTTGCAGTAGTCGATGAAGCCGGCGAGGTCCTTGATGCCGTTGTCGGCCGCCCACTTGGCGTTGACGGTGATGGCGGCGGCGTCGGTGTTCACGCGGCAGAGGGGAATGTAGTTCTCCCAGGTGTACTCGGACATATCGAGGGGACCGTAGGAGGCGAGCTCCCAGGTGATCATGCCGATGGTGTAGCCGTCGGGATCGGCGTCCGCGATGGCCTCATGGCCGATGACGCCGCCGGCGCCGGTCTGGTTGTCGACGGTGATGGTCTGGCCGAGCTGCTTCTCAAGCGCGGCGCAGAAGGCGCGCAGGCAGTTGTCCGTGCCGCCGCCGGCGCCCCAGGGGTTGATGGCGAGGATGCCCTTGGTGGGATAGTCCGCGGCCATGGCGGCGGGCGCCATCACGCTCAGCGCGAGCACCAGGACCAGGGCCATGCAAAGAATCTTCTTCATTCGTGTTTGTCCTCCTTATTTAATATTACATGCTGGCATCACAATTGATACCAAAAACTGAATCTATTATAGAGAAAACGCCCGGCTCTGTCAAGGGACAAGAAGCGGTACAAAACGGTGCTCGTATATGCTTTTTCCGGAGGTCACGCCGTCACGGCTTCGCGGAGCCGGAGGCTTATGCGTGTGCGGAGAGCGGCGCGGCAGCGCCGCTTCGCGGCGTATTGAAATCGGCTCAGCGCTTTCTTCTGTTGACCAGGATGACGAAGCGCAAAAGCTGCATGAGCGTGGTGGCGAGGGCGGCCACGTAGGTCAGGGCCGCGGCGCGCAGCACCTTTTTGGCGCCCTCGAGCTCCCCGCCCTCCAGAAGCCCCATGCTCTCGATGCTTGCGAGAGCGCGGTTGCTGGCGTTGAACTCCGTCGGCAGCGTGACGAGCTGGAACACCGCGCACAGCGAGTAGAGCAGCACACCCGCGTAGGCAAGGTACAGAAACTTTTCGCTGTAGCCCGAGAGCAGAAGCCCCGCCATCAGCAGCGGCACCGAGAGCTTTGCGCCCAGGTTCGTGGCCGGGATGATGGCCTGGCGGATCTTGACGGGCAGATAGCCCTCGGCGTTCTGGATGGCGTGGCCGACCTCGTGGCAGGCGACGCCCACCGCCGCGGCGGAGCAGCTGCCCCAGACCGCGTCCGACAGACGCACGACGCCGGCCTCGGGGTCATAGTGGTCGTTGAGCTCGCCGCTGATGTGCTCGACCGGCACGGTGCGCAGGCCGTTCGCGTCCAGCAGGCGCCGCGCCGCGTCCGCCCCGGTGAGCCCGCGGCTGTTCATCTGCTTTTCGTACTTCTCAAAGGTATGCTTGACGTTCCAGCTCGCCCAGAGCGAGAGGAGCACCGCGGGAAGGACGAGGACAAGGTAGGTCATGTCGAGATACATTCTGTGTTCCCCCTTTTTTTAAGTGGATGTGGAGTTATGGCGTCGCGGCGTACTGAGACCGGCGTGCGAGGCGCGCGTGTCATCCTGAGCGCAGCGGAGTCGGAGGATCTTTTTCCTGCGCATGAGGGGGAAAGATCCTTCGCTTCGCTCAGGCTGAGCGGCTGTGCTTTTTTATAAATGCGTCCAGTTCTGTAAAGTACCGCTCCTTGTTCAGACCGCAGGAGCCTACGTGGGGGGCGTTCTGATAGGTCGCGCGCTGCTTTTCCGACGCGCAGGCCGCGTAGCAGCGGTCGAGATTTTCGTAAGGGACGATCACGTCGTCGGTGCCGTGGATGAAGAGCATCGGAATCCGGCAGCGGGCAAGAGACGTACTCCGCGGGTCATCCATCGAAAACCCTCTGAAGAGCCGGCAGTAGAGGCCGAGTACCCGGATAAAGAAGCGCTTGAAAGGCAGGCGCGGCATGTTCTTTTCACAGCTGAAGAGAAGCTGGGTCCGCAGGTCGTCGTAGCCGCAGTCCTCCACGGCACAGCAGACCTGCTCCGGCAGCTCCTCGCCGGCGGCGCCCATGACGGTGTTGCCGCCCATGGACCAGCCGTAGAGCACGATCCTCCCCTCCGGTCTGCGCGCCGCGACGGCCTTTGCCCAGTCCACGACGTCAAACTTCTCGAGGCAGCCCATGGTGAAATACGCGCCCTCGCTCAGCCCGTGGGCGCGGTGATAGATGAGCAGGACGTTGCAGCCCGCCTCATAGAGCCGCGCCGCGATGCCGCTGAGCTCCTCCGGGCCGTTGCGGTAGCCGTGACAGAGGATCACCGTCGTGTCCGCGCCGCGGTCATAGAGCCAGGCCTTGAGGCGCAGGCCGTCCCGGCTGGTGATCGCCAGCGCCTCGCGGTCCGCCCGCTCAAAAAAGGCGCGGTCCAGCAGGATCTTGCCGCCTCTCGTGTCGCTCCAGGGGTCGGGCCTGCCGGCGCGCAGAAAGGTATAGCGGAAAAAGAAGCGCGCCGCGAAAAACAGCAGCGTCAAAAGCAGGACAAGCGCGATAATCATATACAACATGGCGGTCCCTCCGTGTTTGTTGTCGCTGCTTGTATTATACCGTCTTCGCCCCCACCGTGCAAGTGTCTGTTGAAAAGCGCGCGGCAATATGGTAAGCTGTCATGGATGTACCAATGAGAGCTTGAATCAAGATGTGGCCTGATGCCTGGCACATCAATCATGATTTGATTGCCGTTTCGCTCGCCCCTTGACGGGGCAAGCGCGAAAATAATATATATAGAATCTATGATGGGGGTGTGATTTTCATGAAGCGGCGTGTGCTGATCGCCGTTGTGCTTCTGGCGCTGCTGCTGTGCGGCTGCAAAAAGAAGGACGCGGCGGACCTGATCTATACCCCCGCGCCGAAGCGCAGCGCCTCGCCGGCCCCGGCGCCGACGCCCGCCGCGGAGCCGTCCGGGACGCCCGCCGCCTCCACGCCGACGCCGCGGCCCGCCGCCATCGACGCGGAGCTGGACAAGATCAGGGGCCTGATCGCGGACGAGCGCTGCTACGAGGCCTTCCGCGCCATGCAGCGCTTTGAGGAGCAGCACAGCGCGCCGGAGGAGGTCGCGGCCTGCGAGACCCTGTTCGCCGAGCTGGACCGTCTTCTCAACGAGCTCGAGCCCGAGACCGGCACGGAGCTCTTTCGCAGCTTCACGGTCCAGGGCGGCGGCGTGCTGGAGGTCTACGCCTTCACGGGCCCGGCCTTTGTCACCGTCACAGACGAGTACGCGCGGCTCCAGGGCGAGGAAAACCCCGGCGCGGTCTGCTTCTACGTCCGGCAGGGGGAGCGCGGCTCCGTCCATCTGCCCGCCGGGACCTACGCGGTGCGCTACCAGGTCGGCTACCGCTGGTTCGGCCCGGAGGACGGCTTCGGGGAATACTTCACCGCGGGCGTGCTGGACGAGCCGCTGGTCTTCGACTTCTACGTCAGCGGCAACTGGGCCAGCAACAGCAAATACACGATCACGCTGTGAGCGGGATGGCAGAGATGCGCCCCCCCCCCCCGCAAGCGCCGATGGCGGATTGTGTGGTGTTGCCTTTATGATAACCGCAACAGACGTGCGGCGAATTCGCAAAACTGCGAATTCGCCGCACGTCTTTATATTGCTGCCGGACGATTACTCGATGAACAGGACCTTGCCCTCCCGCTCATCCTGCTGAAAGCCGGATTCGGTGTAACCGTAATTCTCGGCGGGAGGGGCCTGGTCCTCGACCGTCTGCGCGGTGCTCACCGAGCCCTGGTCCGCGAAGATGAGGTCGAAGTTGTCGTTCGGAATGTACTGACCGCCGATGTCATTCTCGGCGGCGGTGCCGCCGGTGTCGCTCCAGATGCCGCTGTCGGTGCCGGGCAAGGCTTCGTCCTCCTCCCAGTCCTCCTCATACTCCTCCTCCGGGATCTCCTCGGGCGTCCACGCCTGCTGCTGCACGGGCGCTGTGTACTGCTGGGCCTGCGTCGCGGGGGTATGGACCGGCTGGTAGACAGGCGGCTCCGTCGGCTCCGGCGTCGGCGGGGCGGAGGGCAGGATCACCGGCGTGGGCGTGGGCTTCGGGGTCGGCCTCGGCGTCGCTGCCGCGGGCCGGATCAGGACGACCTCGGTCTCTGCCTCGGCCTCGGCCGAGGCGGCGCGCTGCTCGGGCGTGGTGAAGCCCCGCGCGTAACCGAACAGCGGTGACGATGCGACCACCGCCAGGATCACGATCATCCCCAGCGCAAAGTTGACGGCCCGCGCCGCCCTGTCTTTTCTGTTCATGCTGTCCACCCCTTCTTCTTCATATGTCATCCTGAGCAAAGCGGAGCCGCCGCCCGGGCCGGGTTATGCTCCAAAGTAGTTTTCCGCAGCGCGGTTGTAGAGGAAGAGCGCCCTGGCGAGGTCGGCCATGTCCGGGTCCCCGCGCTCGATGGCGGTCTTCGCGTAGCCGAGGACGCTGGTGACGATGGTATAGGTATCGGTGCCGTCGGTGACGCTGAAGCGGTGGGGCGTGTCCAGCGCGTCCGCCGCGATATTGTCCACGGAGAGATAGCAGGCGCCGTCGCTCTTGCTCTGGAGGATCGCCTCTCTGCCGTCGACCGCGTAGCTGTAGCGGCCCAGGTCGGTGCCGTCGTCAAATTGCAGGTAGACGCGCAGGCCGTTGTCCGCCTCGAACATGACGGAGATCGCGGCCCCGTTCAGGCCTGCGGGCCTGGAGCCCTGCGTGCCGGTTTCCCAGCCGGCGAGGTCCGCCGCCGTGACGGCTTTGACCTCCGGCCGCAGCGCGCCGCCGGATTTCCGAAAGTAGTTTTCCGCCGCCGTGCCGTAGTCCTCCAGCGCCCGGGCCAGCACGCGCATACTGCCGCTGACGCCGCCGTCCTGCATCTGCTGTGCGTAGTCCATGGCGGAGAAGAAGAAGCCGTTGGGATAGGTGGTCCCGCTCCGGGAGCTGATCGACACCGGATTGCCGCCGCCGTCAAAGATGCGCGCCTGGACCTGCTGCGCGACGCTGTCGGCGCTCACGCCGCAGTAGAAGCAGCTGTATTCCCCTTCCGTCCGGCAGGCGGAGAGCGGCGTGGTCTGGATGAGTTCGCCCTCGCGGAAGAAGCAGATGCACGCGTCGGGATCGTCCAGCAGGCGGTCCGAAATCGCAAAATAATACTTGATGCGGATCATGCCGTCAAAAAGCAGGGAGACCTGGTGGATGACGGCCTCGCTCTGCGCGCCGTAGTCCGTGTCCGGGAAATCGTAGGCGGAAAAGCTGCCGCTGATAAACTCGTCGCCGAGCTCGTGCTCCGTGAGCCAGCTTGTGCGGCCGCGGAGGTAGTACTCCCAGCTCTCCGGCCCGCTACCGGGCTCCCAGGTGGCGTCCAGGGCGTAGTAGTGCCTGCCGTCCGCGCGGACGATGTTCCAGGCGTGGCCCATGCCGTTGCTGGTGACGATGCGCGCGTCCAGCCCCATCTCGAGACAGAGGCGGTAAAATGCCACGGCGACGCCCTGGCAGGCCGCCCTGCCGTTGACGAGCGCGTCGTACGCGGTGAAGACAATGGGGTCCTCGCCGTAGTCGTAGGCGACATTGTCGCAGAGATACTGATAGACGGCGCGGATCTTCTGCTCGTCGCTCCTGCCGCCGGGCGCGAGCTGCCCCAGGACCGCGGCGACGCGGGCGCTCAGCTCGCTCTCCTGCGCGTAGCTTGTAAAATACAGGGGGGAGTAGACAAAGCTGTAGTAGTATTCGCCGGGGACATCTGTGCTCGCGGCGGAGCCGTTGCAGGTCACGCCGCCGTATTCGTAGCGCAGATAGTCGCCCTCGGTGGGCGCGCCGGTGTGGCGGATCGCCGCGTCATAGAGCATCCAGCACAGGGTCTCCCAGTTCTCGTCCGTGGGCCGCACGCCGCATTTGACGCGGATGTCGATCTCCTGCTGGCGCTGGATCAGCCCGCGCTTGAGGGCTGCGCCCGCCGCCTCTGGATTGTCGTAGACCACGGGAGTATAGGCCTCATACACGGTCCTGCGCGAGACCTCGCCCATGAGCGCGGCAAGGCTCTCCTCCGGACTCACGGAGGGGGCGGGGATCGCGCTCTCGGCGATCAGCCCGGCGTAGTAGGGGTTGATGGCCGTCGCTGTAAAGCAGACGCTTACCGGCTTCTCCGGCGCGGGAAGCGCGACGGTCTGCGCGCCGCTGCCGTCCACCTCAAAGCTGCCCTCCAGATCGCCGCAGGACCAGAAGTAGACGCCCGGGGCGAGCAGATAGCAGCCGTAGTGCGTGACGCCGGAGGCGGGGTCGGTATAGGGCGGCATGACCGCGCCGTCCAGGCCGGTCACCGTGATGTGCTCCGGCTCCTCCGCGCCCTGCAGCGTCACCGGGAACATGCCGGCGCTGTCCGCCCGGGGCTCGCCGACGGCTTCGGCCTCCTCCGGCCCGGCGGGCTGCCCGGTGAGAGCGATCTCAAGCTCCCGCGTCAGACCGTCCAGCTCGAGCCGCCGGATGATGAGGCCCCCCTCCGGGTCCTCCGGATCGCGGGTGCCGTAGTAGTAGACGCCGGGCGGCAGCAGATAGCTCTGTACGATCTCGTCCTCCACGCGCGGCGGGATGACGTTTCCGGTCTCGTCTGTGAGCGTGACGGGCACGCCGCCGGTAAAGCCCAGGCTGACCAGACGGTTCGGCCGCAGCTCCAGCGCGGTATCGAAAAGGGCGGCCTCTCCGGCGTCGGGCACGGCCTGCGCAATCTGGACGTCCGCCTCAGGCTCCTCGGCATACCCCGGGAGAGACAAAAGCCCCGCGGTGAGAGCCAGCGCCAGAAGCAGCGATATGATGCGTTTTCCGTTCACAGGGCGTTCTCACCTCACAGGGCCTGGTTATTGACATATCATAATTTACATAATACGGTTGCCATTATATTACCAGAATGCCGGAAAAAGTCAAGCAAAAATCCCCCGTGCTCACGGGGAAGACAAAGGATTCACAGAAACTGTTCAAAGCTGTTTGACCCAAAGCAGCTTACGGTTGGCACCAGATGAGAAGGGAAGGGCATGGTGTTTTCCGATCCGACAGGCGGTTATCTGTCCTGTCGCACAGTGTATGATTGTTTCAAGCGGATCACGCTTAGGGCAACACCGCACAATTCGCCTGCGGCATCTCCTGGAAAATTTGCGCCCTGATTTCGTCACTTTTTCTTGAGGTACACAAAGTACATCTGCGAAAAAGTGCCTTTATCAGAATTTTCTCAGGATTCGCTCTCGCCGAATTATGCGGTGTTGCCTTAGAGCAGCGTTTCCATGAATTGCGTATGCTTCACTTGCGCTCCAAGGCGGTGCTGCCTTAAAACAGTGAAGAAAGACTCCGCTGCGAGGATGGAAAGACACCATAAAAGCGCTTTCAACCTGAGCTGCTTTGCGGCCCTGCGTAAGGGTAATGTAAGGGTACTGTTTGAAATCCTGAACTTTTTAAAAGCAAAAAGTTGGAGAAAAAGAAAATTTCCTCACCATTTGGTGAGGAAATTGTGGTGGACGATACAAGACTCGAACTTGTGACCTCCCGCACGTCAAGCGGATGCGCTACCAGCTGCGCCAATCGTCCGGCTCTCTGTCAGCTTGGTCATTATATATCCTTGACGCGGAAAAGTCAAGGACTTTTTTCTATTTTCTTTACCAGCGCGATGCCGGTTTGCCTGCGCGTGTTCCGTTTTCTTTGTCTGCGCGGTGCCGGTCTGTCCGCGCGGGTTTTCCGGATTCGGCACGCGCGGGCTCTCCGCGCCCCGTGGAAATTTTTTTCAGACGAGAGATCGGCTTTTACTTGACATAACTGTGAGAAAACGGTAAAATAACTTGGTTAATATTATGGCGGAGCATTGGGGAGCTCCCGATTGATATTACTTCTCAACTCCGACGGGCGCGCTTGATGGCCCGTCTTGCTCTGATAGATAATACGCGGGTACTATCTGTTCAACCACTGCGAAAAAAACTGAAAGATTGGAGGTGTAACCCTTTACCATGCCATTGGTGTTAGCCATTGTTCTGATAATCGTCATGGCCGCCGCGGGTTTCGGAGCCGGCGTTACGTACCGCAAAAAGGTCGCGGAGCGCGAGATCACGAGCGCCGAGGAAGAGGCCAGACGTATTGTAAATGAAGCGATCAAGAGCGCCGAGAGCAAAAAGCGCGAGGCGATGGTCGAGGCAAAGGAAGAGATACACAAAAGCCGCTCCGAGTACGAGCGGGAAGTCAAGGAGCGCAGAGCCGAAATCTCCAAGCAGGAGCGCCGCCTTCAGCAGAAGGAGGAGAACCTGGACAAGAAGCTCGACGCAGCCGAGAAGAAGAACGAGACCCTGGCAAACAAGATCGCCGCAGCCGAGGCCCAGCAGCAGGAGATCGCCCTGGTCAAGAAGGGTCAGCTCGAAATGCTGGAAAAGATCTCCGGCTTCACCGTGGAAGAGGCGAAGGCCTACCTGATCGCCAATATCCGGGACGAGGTCACCCACGAAATGGCCATGAAGGTCAAAGAGGTGGAAGCCCAGTTCAAGGAAGAGGCGGACGAGAAGGCCAGAGAGATCGTCGCCACCGCCATCCAGCGCTGCGCCGCAGACCACGCAAGCGAAATCACCGTCTCCGTCGTCCCCCTCCCCAACGACGAGATGAAGGGCCGCATCATCGGCCGCGAAGGCCGCAACATCCGCAGCATCGATTATCGACGACACCCCCGAGGCCATCACGGTCTCCAGCTTCGACCCCGTCAGACGTGAGGTCGCCCGCCTCGCCCTGGAAAAGCTCATCCAGGACGGCCGCATCCATCCCGCCCGTATCGAGGAGATGGTTGCGAAGGCCCAGAAGGAGGTCAACGCCACCATCAAGGCCGAGGGCGAGCGCGCCGTGTTCGAGACCAATATCCACGGCCTGCACCCCGAGATCGTCAAGCTGCTCGGCCGCATGAAGTACCGCACCAGCTACGGCCAGAACGTGCTGAACCACTCCATCGAGGTCTCTCACGTCGCCGGCCTCATGGCGGCGGAGCTCGGCGCGGACGTGAACATCGCCAAGCGCGCTGGCCTTCTGCACGACCTCGGCAAGTCCATCGACCATGAGGTCGAGGGCAGCCACGTTACCATCGGCGTCGACATCGCCAGAAAGTACAAGGAGTCCGAGGCAGTCATCCACTGCATCGAGGCCCACCACAACGACGTGGAGCCCCACACCATCGAAGCCTGCCTCGTCCAGGCGGCGGACGCCATCTCCGCGGCCCGTCCCGGCGCCAGGCGCGAGAACATCGAAAACTACGTCAAGCGTCTCGAAAAACTGGAGGAGGTCTCCAAGAGCTTCCCCGGCATCGCGAGCTCCTACGCCATCCAGGCCGGACGCGAGATCCGCATCATGGTCAAGCCCGAGGAGGTCAGCGAGGACCAGATGATCCTGCTGGCGCGCGACATTGCCAAGAAGATCGAGGAGGAGCTGACTTACCCCGGTCAGATCAAGGTTCACCTCCTGCGCGAGACCAAAGCCATCGACTACGCAAAATAAAAACAGATCCCGCCGCAGAGAGCGGCGGGATTATCTTATCTTATGATACAACAAAGCCCTGGCCGTGGGACCAGGGTTTTATTGCGTCAATACAGCTCCTTGAGCTTCGCGATGCAGTCGGGGCAGACGTTTTTCCCGCGGTAATTGACGATTTTCTTCGTCCCCTCGCAGAACACGCAAGCCGCCTGATATTTGCGAAGAATAATGCTGTCGCCCTCCACATAGATTTCAAGCGAGTCCTTCTCGCCAATGTTAAGGGTACGGCGCATTTCAATCGGCAATACGATACGCCCAAGCTCGTCGACTCTTCTCACGATACCGGTGGACTTCACGTAGGCATCACCCTCTGCTTTCTGATATATTTCTGATACGGATACGCCAAAAATACTTACATACACTGGTAAAAAATTACAAATTCATAAATATTTATAGCATTTTATATCATTAATCCGGAGAAATTACAAGTCCTAAAAGCCTTTTTTTGAAATGTTCATAGATTGTTCTTATCTTCTCCGGAAAAACTATACCAAAAATGGGGTGTTTTTATGGATTTTGCCATAATTTCCATATATTTCATATCCATATTGGCCGTTCTTTTGCGGGGCGGCGTGGCGGAGGCCGGGGCCGCCGTGACGGAGGGGACGCTGGACGCGCTGCGCTTTGCCCCGCAGCTCGCGGCGGCGCTGTGCCTGTGGTCGGCGGTGGCGGAGCTTCTGGAGCGGGGCGGCGCGGCGGCGGGACTTTCCCGGCTGATGACAGGGCCGCTGCGCCGTCTCTTCCCCAGAGGTGCGCGGGACGGGGAGACGCTCTCCGCGCTGTCGGAAAACCTCGGCGCCAACATGCTGGGGCTCGGCAACGCGGCCACCCCCGCCGGCATCCGTGCGGCGCGGGGGCTTGTGAGACTCGGTGCGAGAGCGGAGCTCAACACCCTCGTGGTGCTCAACAGCGCATCGGTCCAGCTCCTGCCGACGACGGCGGCCAGCCTGCGCGCCTCTCTGGGCAGCGCGTCGCCCTTCGACATCACGCCCGCCGTCTGGGTATCCAGCGCGCTGGCGCTGCTCGTCGGGCTCATCGCGGTGAGAGCGCTGAACGGAGGCGGGTCCTGAGAGCCCTCGGTCAGCTTACGCCCCCGCTGCTGGTGCTGGCGGCGGCGCTGTGCGCGGCGGCCCGGGGCGCGGATGTGTACGAGGCGATGACGGCGGGCGCGAAGAAGGGGCTGCTGGTCCTCTGGAGCGTGCTGCCGTCGCTGCTGGTCATCTTTCCCGCGATCCGCCTGCTGCGCGCCTCGGGCCTGCCGGAACTGCTGGGCAGCGCGCTGCGTCCGGCGTTTTCGTGCCTGGGCGTGCCGGAGGAGACGGGGCTTCTGATGCTGCTGCGCCCCCTGTCGGGCAGCGGGGCTCTCGCCGCGGCGTCGGAGCTCATGCGGCGCTATGGACCGGACTCCCTCGTGGGCCGCACGGCGGCGGTGATGCTCGGCTCGAGCGAGACGAGCTTCTACGTGCTCGCGGTCTACTTCTCCGCCGCCGGCGCGCGGGACGACGGCCGCGCCCTCCCGGCGGCGCTGCTGGCGGACCTGACCTGCTTTCTCGCCTCCGCCTGGATCTGCCGCATATTGTGGGGGTAGGGGAGCGGGACAGCAAAAAGCCCGTGTATTACCGCAGGGGAGGGGCCTGCCCATCCGGGTGACGCCGGCGTACAGCTCCCCGGAAATGTACGGCGCAGTCCTGTCAGGCAGCGGCACGCCGGAGGCCCGGCGGTATAACGCAGAAAATGGAAAACGTATGGCAAATCCGTGAAAGCTGCGGATTTGCCATACGTTTTTTGCGTTCTGCACGCTATCCCGCCGGGGATGGCGTTCCCCGCACGGCACTCTTTTTACATGATCGGGATTTTGATCTTGAGGTCCGTGAGGGGCCAGGAGGAGCAGGCATGGAACCAGCCCATCTCCTTGTCCATCATGCGGCGGCCGTCGCCGATCGGGGAGACGAAGATGTCGCCCGCCAGCAAATGGCTGCGGCAGAAGCCGCACTCGCCGTTGCGGCAGTGGGTGTCGATGGGGATGCCCGCCCGCTCGAGCGCGACGGCCACAGGCTCGGACGCCTTCGCGTCGATCACGTCCTCGTGGATGCCGCGCAGGACCGTGATTTTGAAGGTCTTCGTCTCGGTGCCCTTCGGGTAGCCGGGGAGGGTGGAGACGTCCGCGGGGTTATTCACCACGTCATGGCGGAAGCGGCGCACGGGCACGCCCATCTCGTCCAGGGCCTTCTTGACGAAGCGGAACATGGGCAGCGGGCCGCAGAACATGTAGGTGCAGTCCGGGGTGGAGTACTTTTCGATGATCTCCTTTGTGATAAAGCCCTTTTCGCCGGGCCAGTCCGGCTCGTCCGAGAGGACATGGACGACCTTCACATCGGGGCAGGCAGCTTCGATCTTGGCAAGCTCGTCCTTGAGGACGATGTCGTTTGCCTTCACGGAGCCGTAGAGGATCGTGAGCTTCACGCCCTTCATTTTGCCGTATGCAATCTCCTTGGCCATGGAGTGGAACGGTGTAATGCCGGAGCCGCCGGCCAGAGCCACGAGCTCCTTCGAATCGCGCAGGGGCTCCCAGTAGAAGAAGCCGAAGGGCAGCGCGCCCTCGAGCGTATCGCCGACGCTGACGTGCTCGAACAGGTAGTCGGGCACCAGATAGGGGACGTTGCGGCGCACGGTGATCTCAAAGAAGGGGTGCTCCCCCCTCGCCTCAAAGGGGGCGGAGGAGATGGTGTAGGGGCGGGACAGGACGCTCTCGCCGATCTTGAGGCGGAAGTTCACGTACTGGCCGCTCTGGAACGGGGGGATGTGGCCGTCCGCCGACTCGAAGCGGAAGATGCGGGAGGAGGGGGACGCCTCGCGGATGTCGACGACCCTGAAGAGCATGTGCTCCGGATGAAGAAGATCGGCCACCTCACGGATCGGGTCGCGGGGGTCGGGGATGGGCGAACCCTTGGCGAAGTTCTCCTCTCTGAGCTTTGTGACGCGGGAAGCGCCGCCTACGTCCTGCAGAAAGCCTTTGACCTTGATGCTCATTTCTTCGCCTCCTTTTTCTTTTCCAGATCTTCCTTCACAGCCTTGGCCGCAGCGCGGCCGTTGGTGATCTGGGGGCCCATGCCGTCGCCGGACATGCCGTGCGCGCCGGCGAATTCCAGACCCTCGATGAAGTGATCCTTCTCCTTCATCTGCAGCCTTGCCACCGCGTGGTCCTCCATGGAGTGGAGGTAGCCGTAGATATTGCCCTTCCAGGCCCCCACATAGTGGGAGACGGTCATGGGCGTTGTGACCTCGATCTCGGTGATGCGCTTTGTGAAGTCCACCTTGGTGATCTTGATGCACTCGTCGATCATCTCTTTGGCGAGGCGGCGCTTGAGATCGAAGTACTCGTCCTCCTTGACGCCCTCGAAGGGCTTCGAGGGAACGAGCGCCGTGATGGAAAGCTGGGTGTAGTCCTTTGGCAGACCGGGGTTTGCGTAGTTCAGGCAGATGGTGGTGATGTAGTTATAGGGCTCGGTGATGTTGGAGTAGTTCTCCCAGATCTTGTTGGTGTCCATGGTGGTGCCGGAGAAGGTGGAGTAGTTGGTGATGCCGTTTTCCTCGGGGCTGCCCTCGATGACCATGATGACCGAGACGGGGACGACGGAGAGCTTGCGATTGTTGATCATCCTGATCGCGCCCTCGGGCACCTCGCTCAGCGGCTCGATCATCTGGGTGTAGACCCTGTTGGGGTAGGCGCCGGAGATCACATAGTCGCAGTGGATCTCGTCTCCTCTCGCGGTGCGCACGCCGCAGACCTTGCCGTTTTTCACCAGGATCTTCTCGACCTCCTGGTTGAACTCGTACTGCGCGCCGTTTTCCTCGCACTTGGCCTGGAGCTTCATGCTCATCTCATGGCTGAAGCCGCGGCAGACGTAGGAGCCGGTGAAATAGTCGGCCATGAGGAAGGCGTAGATGGTGAAGGGCAGATCGTCCATGCGGTTGCCGACGTAGATCCAGTAGGGCGTCAGCATCTCGACGGCCTTCTTCGGGAGGCCGAAGGTGTTGATGACCTCGGTCGCGCTGTAGCCGACGGTCTTGACGAAGTCGGGGTGCTTGAGGAGCATCATGGGCTTCGACATGGGCGTGACGGAGAGGATGTTCATGCTGTCGTAGACGCGGCGGCAGAGGAGCATCAGCTCGTGCACCTTCTCGTAGGTGCCGGGGCAGACCTCGTTGATCTCCCTGGCGACGGTGGTGTAGCTGTCGTCGTAGTCGTGGTGGAGGATCTTGTCGATGCCGGAGTTCGGCAGGGCGACGCGGTAGCACTCGTTGACGGGCAGCCAGTCGACCTTGACGCCCATGTCGTCGAAGAACTGGCCGACCTTGAGACGCTTGCCGGGCCGGCCGATGGACATCATCTCATGGAGCGTGGCCTCGATCTCAAAGCCGTTGCGCACAAAGTCGGTGGCGAGGCCGCCGGGCATGTTGTGCTTTTCGAGAATCAGGATGTCCTTGATGCCCCAGGCCTGCAGCTGCAGGCAGGCGGACATGCCGGCCAGCGCGCCGCCGATGATGACGACGTCGTAATGGTCCTTGTAGAATTTCATGTTGTCTTCCTTTCAAAAGAGGCGTTGTGACAGTATACTTGGCTCCCCCGGAGGGGGAGCCAAGTCCAAACGAATCAGAAGAAACGCTCTACCAGCTCGCGGGAGTACTCGGCCGTCTCGTCCATGTCGCCGAAGGACATGACCTCGCCGGCGTAATAGGTGTCGTACTTGCCCTGCATGGCCTCGACCTTGTCGTACCAGCCGGCGGCGTAGTCCTCGGAGAAGACATGGGGGAAGTAGTAGACGGACCACTCGTTGACGACGTTGGAGGCGGGGTTGTGCATGGTCTTGAGATCGTCCAGGACCATCTTTTTGCAGGTGTCGTAGGGGATCTCCGCCATGTTCTTGTGCTTGCGTAGGGCGTAGGTGGTGATGACCTGGTTCACCTCGTCCTTCCAGCGGCGGTAGTAGACCATCAGGCGGCCCAGCTTCTCGGGCACCATGTTGTCGAAGACGTAGTAGGAGATCTCCGGGTGGTCCTGGGGCTTGGTCTCGACGGCCAGCACGTCGTAGCGCTCGTAGTCGATTTTGGAGAAGAGCTTCTGCTCGTCCTCTCGGGCATCGAAGTACTCGACCATGCCCTTCTGCCCGTCGCTGCGTTTGTTGGGAATGTAGAGCGGGGCGGTGACGATGACCTTGTCGAACTCCTCGACCTTGCCGTTCACCGTGATGTAGACCTTGCCGTCCCTGCGCTCGACCTTCTCGATGGCGGAGTTGAGGCGGGCGGGGTGCTTGAGATGCTCGTTGAGCTGCTCCCAGATGTACTGGGTGCCGTTCTTCCAGGTCCAGAGATTGACCTTGACGAAGTTCATGCAGGTCTGGAAGTCCAGATACTTGAGGACGTAGGCCGCGGGGATTTCGTCAAAATAGCCGTAGCCGAAGGAGGTGAAGGGTCCGATCCAGATCTTCTGCACGAGGGGGACACCGTTCTTCTCGCAGAAATCCCTGAAGGGCATGCACAGGTCCTTGAGATTGGGGTTCTCGCCCTGGACCCGCTCACGGCCGGGGGTGACCGCGTAGCCGTCGTAGCGGCCCTCGGCGACGCCGCGGTGGCCGTTCACGTCATAGCCCTTGTACTTGGTCTCCAGCAGCTCGCCGAAGGTTGTGAGCTGCTTTTTCATCTTGAGCAGCCAGGGGTTGCGGATGATGTTGCCGAGGGTGCGCGCGAAGGGCTCGATCACGTTGCCCTGCGCGTCCTTGTAGTTGCGGTTGAGCTTGGGGCCGTCGTGCGTGATGCCGCAGAACTTCTCCACATCCTCCACGGCGTAGTAGGAGGGAACACCCATGATGGCGCCCATCTCATAACGTCTGCCGTTGTAGTGGGGAGACCAGCACTTGCCGCCGACGCGGTCGAGGCGTTCAAAAATGGTGTAGTTCTCGTAGCCCTTTTTCTCCAGGTACATGCCCGCGGACAGACCGGCAGGGCCGCCGCCGATGATTGCGATGCGCGTGTTTTTGTCCATATTGCCCTCCTGATTGTGTAAAAATTTGAAGTCGTTGTTCACGCTATCCTTCTATGTTAAATATACAGCGAAGCGCCGCAATTTGCATTATACAATTCCATGCAAAGTGTCAAATTTTATGCAACATGCAGAAAAATCTCTTTGCAATCGCCTGCAAATATGGTATATTATTATTGATATAGTATCACCGGATTCTGTCCCGGTGTTTTTCCCGGAAAGGGGGCGACTGCTTGCGATTTGATTCCTTTTCCCACATGCTCCGCTACAGGGCGGAGCGCGCGCCGTCGCATCCGGCGCTCGTCTATGACGAGGGCGGACGGCGGGAGCTGAGCTACTCCGCGCTGGAGAGCGCGGTGGAGGAGCGCGCCGGGGCGCTGCGCCGGGACGGCGGGAGCTGCATCGGCATCCTTGCGGACGGGAGCGCTGCGTGCGTCATCGAGATCTTTGCCGCGGCCCGCGCGGGGCTCCAGACCGTCATGCTCGACGCCGCTCTCCCGGAGGAGACGCTGAAGGCTCTGCTGCGCTACACGGACGCGGACCGGCTCTGGGGCGACGCGGACCTGTGCGCGGAGCTGAAGGACGCGCTCACTGGCGGCGTGAAGGACGGGGCGGGGAAGCTCCTCTTCTTCACCTCCGGCACGACGGAGGCGTCCAAGGCCGTCGTGCTCACGGATCACAGCCTCTGCCAGAGCGCCTGGAACGGCGGGGAAAAGCTGCCTCTCACGCCGGAGGATACGCTTTTGTGCCTGCTGCCGCTGGGCCACGTGTTCGGCTTCGTGTGCGGCCTTCTCTGGGGGCTGAGCTGCGGTGCCGCTGTCGCCCTCGGGCGCGGGGCGCGGCACTACGCGGACGACTGTGATTTCTACAGGCCCACCGCCGTGTCTGTGGTGCCGCTGCTGCTGGACTTCTTCCTCCGGCGCGGCCTCTTCAACCCGGAGCTGCGGCTGGTGCTGGTCGGCGCGGGGGACTGCCCGCAGGCGCTGCTCGCCGCGGCGGCGGCGAAGGGCCTGCGTGTGAGCTTCGGCTACGGCCTGACCGAGACGAGCTCCGGCGTGGCGATCAGCGTCTCGGACGACCCCTTTGCGATGGAGGTCTGCCCGGACGACCGTATCACCCTCGCCGAGGACGGGGAGATCCTGATCGAGGCCCCCACCTGCATGATGCAGGGCTACTACAAGCGCCCGGAGGACACCGCCGCTGTGCTGCGTGGGGGCGTCCTGTACAGCGGCGACCTCGGCCGCTTCGATGAGGACGGCAGGCTCCGCATCACGGGCCGCAAGAAGGACATGCTGGTCCTGCCGGACGGCACCAAGCTCTTCCTGCCCGAGTACGAGGGCGAGATCATGCGCGCCCTCGGCCATCAGGAGCTGGCGGTCGTGCTGAAAAACGCCCGCCCCGTGCTTGTCTGGTCCGGCGGGGGGGATGCGAAGGAGCTCGAAAAACGCCTGCGCCCGCTCATGGCCTCCCAGCCCCGGGGGCGCCAGCTCGCCGGGGTGTACGTTGTCAACCACCCGCTGCCGCGCACCGCTACGGGTAAAATCAAACGTTGGGAACTCCAACAGGAAACGGAGACATTATGACAAGAGAAGAAGTACTTGAAAAGATCCGCCAGGTCATTCGCGACTGCGTGCCCGAGATGGTCAGCAGCGACCTCCGGGAGGACACCGTCATCAACACCGAAACCGCCATCGACTCCATGGGCTTCATCCTGGTCATCTGCCGGCTCGAGGCGCTGTTCAACGTGCGCATCCCCGAGCGCCAGTGGAAGAAGCTCTCCACCATGGGCGATGTGGCCGACGCCGTCTTGAAGGCCCTGCCGAAGGAATGAACATCTATACGACGCAGCTTCGCCTGCGCAACAAGGACGTGAACCTCCATCGCCGCCTGCGCAGCTCGGTGTTGTTTGAGCTGCTGCAGGAGGCCTCCATCCGCCACACCGAGGAGCTCGGCATGGGCCGCGAGATGACGCTGGACCGCGGGCTGCTCTGGATGGTCACGCTCCAGCGGGCCGAGATCGCGCGTATGCCCGCATACGACGAGTGCGTCACGGTCGAGTGCTGGCCGGGCGAAACCATGCACCTGCTGTTCCCGCGCTACTACCGCCTGCTGGACGAAGAGGGGCGCACCCTCCTCTCCGCGAGCGCGCTGTGGGCGCTGGTGGATCAGCAGGCGCGGCGCATGATCTTCCCGGACCGCTACGGGATCACGATTCCGGGCATCACGACCGGGAACGAGATCGCCCTGCCCGCCCCGCCGCGCTCTGCGTGCGGGGATCGGGTCACGGCCTTTACGGTGCCCTACAGCTATGTGGACCTGAACGGCCACATGAACAACACCCGCTACTTCGATCTGGCGGAGGACCTGGTCCCCGCCGTGCGCGAGGGGCGGGCTCTGCGCGAAATCGCCGTCGAGTACGCCAACGAGGCGAAGCTCGGCGATGAGCTTCGCGTCACGGTCGAGCAGGACGGAGAGACCTGGCGCGTCAGCGGCGACACCGAACGGAAGATATTCCGCATGGCCCTGCGCTACGAATAAACACACGGAGGAGAGAGATCATGGCACATCTGAGACCGAAAATTGTCAAGCTCTGCCACGTCATCGGCGGCATTTCCGGCGTCGTCAACAAGATCGACGAAAACGCCCCCGAGTACTACAGCCTCGCCGGCATCGTCAGCGACGACGAGGCCGACATCGCCATCGCCGCCGGCCTGCGCAAGGAGAGGACCGCGGGGTGGCTGGCCAAAAAGGTCGGAAAGAGCGTGGAGGAGATCATGCCCGCGCTCGACAATCTCGTGAGCTACGGCGTCTTCCGCCGCACCTACAGCGAGAAGGACGGGCAGGACGTCTACTACATGCAGATCTTTGCCCCCGGCATCCTCGAAATGATGGTCAACAACGTGGAGCTTCTGAGGACCCACCCCGAGGTGGGCCGCGCCTTTGAGGAGTATACACGCCTGCGTATGCAGACCATGGGCCCCATCCTGCCGGACGGCTACGGCCTGATGCGCGTCATCCCGGTGGAGAGCGCCATCGAGGGCATCCCCGGCGTGAGCCCCTATGAGAGACTCAGCTACTATCTCGACAAGTACAAGACCTTCTCCGTCTCCCCCTGCTCCTGCCGCGCCTCCCGCACCAGCATCGGCGACGGCTGCGGCCATCTGGACCGGGAAATGTGCATCCAGATGGGCAAGGGCGCGGAGCACTACATCCGCTCCGGCCGCGCGCGGCAGATCACCAGGGAGGAGGCGCTGGAGATCATCAGGCGGGCCGAGGAGAACGGCCTCATGCACGACATCCCGAACATCGAGGAGGCGGGCGACTCCGCCGCCATCTGCAACTGCTGCTCCTGTGCCTGCTTCGGCCTGCGCGCGGGGCTGATGTTCGGCGCGCGCGACGCCATCCGCTCCAACTTCGTGGCGGTGGTGGACGAGGCCAAATGCGTGGCCTGTGCCCAGTGCGTGGAGAACTGCCCGGCAAACGCGCTCAAGCTCGGCCAGAAGCTCTGCTCCTCCGAGGAGATCCCCGTGCCCGAGTACGCCTCCATCGTCAATACCTTCAACTTCAAAAACGCCTTCAACCCCGACTACCGCGAAAACCGCGAGGACGTGCTGCCCTCCGGCACCGCGCCGTGCAAAACGGCATGTCCCGCCCACATCGCGGTGCAGGGCTATCTCAAGCTGGCCGCCCAGGGCCGCTATACCGACGCGCTGGAGCTCATCAAGAAGGAAAACCCCTTCCCCGCCGTCTGCGGCCGCATCTGCAACAAGCGCTGCGAGGCCGCGTGTACCCGCGGCGGCATTGACGAGGCCGTCGCCATCGACGAGGTCAAGCGCTTCATCGCCGACCACGATCTGAACGAGGCCACCCGTTTTGTCCCGAAGATGCTCAACCAGACCGGCACGCCCTTTGAGGAGAAGATCGCCGTCATCGGCGCGGGCCCCGCGGGCATGAGCTGCGCCTACTACCTCGCCAACAGGGGCTATCCCGTCACCGTCTTCGACAAAAACCCCGTGCCCGGCGGTATGCTGGTGCTGGGCATCCCCGGTTTCCGCCTTGAGAAGGACGTGCTGAACGCCGAAATCGACATTCTCAGAGAGATGGGCGTCGAATTCAAATGCGGCGTCGAGGTCGGAAAGGACGTATCCATCGCCGAGCTGCGTCAGCAGGGCTACCGGGGCCTCTATCTCGCCATCGGCGCACAGAAGTCCGCCCCCCTGAACATCAGCGGCGAGGAGCTCGAGGGCGTCTGGGGCGGCGTGGAATTTTTGCGCCGCGTGAACCTCGGCGAAAAGCCGGCGATCGGCAGACGCTGCGTCGTCATCGGCGGCGGCAACGTCGCGATGGATGTGTGCCGCACGGCCGTGCGCCTCGGCGCGGAGGAGACCACGGTGCTCTACCGCCGCACGGAGGCCGAAATGCCCGCCGATCCCGACGAGGTAAAGGAGGCCATGCGCGAGGGCGTGAAGTTCCGCTTCCTCGTCTCTCCCGCCGAAATCACCGGCGAGGACGGGAAGGTCAGGCAGCTCCGGGTGGAGCTCATGGAGCTCGGCGCGCCCGACGAGAGAGGCCGCCGCAGGCCCGTCGGCACCGGGCAGTACGAGCTTATCGACGCGGACAGCGTGCTCTCCGCCGTCGGCCAGCAGGTCGACTGGGGCGGGCTCGACGTCGGCGCGCTCCAGAAGCGCAAAAACGGCACAGCGGAGGCAAACGAGCTCACCTGTCAGTCCGCCGAGCCCGATATCTTTGTCGGCGGCGACGTGTTCACCGGCCCGAAGTTTGCCATCGACGCCATCGCCGCCGGCAAGGAGGCCGCCATCTCCCTGCACCGTTATGTCCACCCCGGCCAGACCCTCACCATGGGCCGCGACCGCCGCATCTACCGCGAGCTCGACAAGGAGCACGCCCTCGTCTCCCTCGGCGGCTTCGACAGCGAGCGCCGACAGGAGCCCGGCTACAACGAAGCGAAGGCCAGATCCTTCTCCGATGCGCGCCAGACCTTCACCGAGGAGCAGGTGCGCAGGGAGTGCGCCCGCTGTCTCGGCTGCGGCGCGACGAAGGTGGACGAATATCTCTGCATCGGCTGCGGCCTGTGCACCACCAAGTGCAAGTTCGACGCCATCAAGCTCAAAAAGGTCCGCGACTGGCACGCCGGCGCCTTTGAGACCATGCCCATCAAGGTCGCCGAGGGTCTTGTCAAACGCACCGGCAAGATCATCCGCAACAACCTCGGCAAATAATGCACGAGCTCGGCATCTGCGACGCCATCCTGAAAACCGTGGACGGCATCGCCAAAGAGGAACAGCTCACGGCGGTCTACAAGGTCACCCTCGAGGTGGGTATGCTCTCGGGGGTGGTGCCCCGCTTTCTCACCGACTGCTGGGCCGCCGTCGTGGACGGCACGCCCTACGCGGACACGACCCTCGCCATCGAGACCGTCAACGGCCTGGCAAGGTGCGAGGACTGCGGACACGAATTCAGCGCCGACCTGGAAAAGCTCTGGTGCCCCAAATGCGCGGGCCGAAGGCTCACCCCGCTGACCGGCACGGACCTGACCATCAAGGAAATCGAAGCGGACTGAATAACCCCCATGTCATTCTGAGGCGCGAAGCGGCGAAGAATCCGGATCGCCGCCGCGTCGGGAGGACATGGCAGCCATGAAAGGAGCAACAAGCATGACACTGGAAGAAAGACAGGCCGCCGCGCCGCGTTCGGCCTGCGGCTACTGCATGGGCGGAGAGCTGCTCGACGCCTTCGGCATCAAAATCTGCGAGCTCTCTGTCAGCACGCTGATCCTGTTCAAGGAGCAGAGCCACCCCGGCCGCTGCATCGTGGCCTATAAGGACCACGTCAGCGAGATCACCGACATCTCGGACGCCGAGCGCGACGCCTTCTTCGCCGACGTGAACCGCGCGGCAAAGGCCATCCACGCGGCCTTCCATCCGGAAAAGCTCAACTACGGCGCCTATGGCGACACGGGCTGCCACCTGCACATGCACCTCGTGCCCAAGTACCGGGACGGCTTCGAGTGGGGCGGCGTCTTCGCCATGAACCCCGGCAGGGTCTATCTCTCCGATGCGGAATACGCCGCCATGATCGAGAAGATCAAAGCGGCACTGTAATACGCCCGCCGGACGGCATGAGCGCAGAAAACGTACCGATAACATAAAAAATACGGCGAAATCGCGGAAAAACAGGCCGTGATTTCGCCGTATCTGTATACTTTTTCAGTGCGTATCGGCTTTCGTCAAAAGGGTTCGCTTCGCAATAATGTATAATCGCGCCGAAGGCGGATTGAGCGGTGTTGTCTTAAATCAGATACCCCGCTTTTTTCGCTTCAAAGAGCAGCTCGTCTCGGTAATCGGGGTGGGCGATCGCAATGAGGTGCCTTGCGCGCACGTCGATGGGCTCGTCCAGAAGGTCCGCCGCGCCGTACTCGGTGACGATGTAGTGTACGTCGGCGCGCGGCGTGGTGACGACGCTGCCCGTCGGGAGCGTCAGCGCAATGTTGGAGCTGCGTCTGCCCTCGCGGTCCGTGTGGACGGAGGGGACGGTCAGAAAGCTCTTGCCCCCCTTGCTCCAGCGCGCGCCGCGCACATAGTCGAGCTGGCCGCCCGTGCCGGAAAACTGGCGAAAGCCGATGCTCTCCGCGCTGACCTGGCCCGTGAGATCGCAGCACAGCGCGCCGCTGACGGAGATCATATTGTCGTTGCGGGCGATGTTCCGCGGATCGTTGAGCAGGGCGCAGGGCTGGGCCTCGATATCGGGGTTGCGGTCCATGAAGGCGTAGAGCTCCGCGGTCCCGAGGGCGTTGGTAAAGACGGATTTGCCCGGGCAGTAGCTCTTGCGGCTGTTGTTGACGGCCCCCGCCCGCATGAGCGCCATGATGGGGTCGGTGAACATCTCCGAGTGGCAGCCCAGGTCCCGCTTGTTCACCAAAGCCTCGCCCAGCGCGGCGGAGACCCCGCCGATGCCAATCTGTATGCAGGCCCCGTCCGGGACGTGCCCGGCGATAAACCCTGCGATGCGGCGCTGCTCCTCGGTCGGCGGGGGAAGGCGCATTTCGGGCAGCGCCTCCTCCATCTCCACAAGGCAGCTCACACGCTCCGCCGGGATCAGGCAGCCCTCGCCGAAGACACGGGGCATACGGCGGTTGACCTGGATAATGACCGTCTCGCACACGTCCAGCAGCCGCAGGTCGAAGGGTGCGACGCCGAGACTGATCATGCCGTTTTCGTCCGGCTCACTCCCCGCCGCGAGGACGACGCGCGGGATGTGCTTGCCCATGCGGTCGAAGCTGATGTTCGACAGGTGCATCGCCTGATACGAAACGTCCGAGCCCGCCGCCTTCGAGCCCCGCTCGCAGGGGCCGAAGAAGCAGCTTTTGACCGTGACATGGGGGTTGTATATCCTGTCCGTGATGCGGACCGGCTTGTACAGGCCCGCGAGATAGAGCGTCACGCCCTCCAGATGGTCGAGCGCGTAGTCGGCCAGCACGTCCAGAAAAGCGCAGGGGATGCTCGCCCCGAAGTTCGTCTGGATCACGTCCCCGGAGCGGATCAGGGCGGCGGCCTCCTCCGGAGGCATGAGCCGGTCTCTGTATTTTTCACGCCAATCCACAGCGGGCGCCTCCTTCCTGCCTGCTCAGCCCCGGTCGATAAGCTCGTTGAGCGCGCGCGCCGCCCCGGCCGCATCGTCGGTGCAGATCACGCAGTCGCAGAACGCTGCGGCGCGCTTTTCCTGCGCCGCGCGGTCCATGCGGGCCGTGACCTCAAAGGGGCTGCGGGCGGTCTTTTCATAGCGGGCGCGCAGAATGTCCTCGCTCGAGGGCTCCATATATACGCACACAGCCTCCGGCATCCTGGCCTTGAGCTGCGCGGCACGGTCAATCTCCAGATTCAGCACCACGTTTTTTCCGGCGTCGAGCTGCTCCTGTACGAGGCGGCGCGAGGTGCCGTAGTCGTTGCCGGCAAACTCGGTGCACTCCAAAAGCTCGCCCGATTCCTTCATGGCGTTCCAGCCCTCGAGATCATAGAACCAGAAGCCCTCGCCGTCGACCTCCCCGGCTTTTTTCTTCCGCGCCGTGACGGGGACCACATGCCCCAGGTCGGAGCGCGCGTCGAGCACCGCGCCGACGATCTCGCGCAGGCCGGCCCCGGAGGGGCCGGAAATCACAAACAATTTTCCCATGGTGTTCCTCCGGCTTTTCGCAATAATCATGATCCTCGCACAGCGGATGATTTTGAAACGCATCCGCGCGATGCCCATGATATGGCGCCGCAGCCATCCCGCGGCGCTGAGCCGCAAAGCGGCCCGGCGGAACGTCTTGCGGCATTTGTCATCATTATAGCGGATTCCCGCCCGCTTTGCAAGCGTCCCGTTTTTTTGCACAAAATAGACAGCGGCGGCAGGTTTTTCTTGCATGGCGATAACAGTTTTGCTACAATACAAAAAACCGGCAAAGCGAAAGGGAGCCTTTCCCATGAAAAAACACACATCCAAGCAGATTCTCGGCGAGGCGCTGCTCAGGCTGGCGAAGACGGAGCCGGTGGAACGCATCACCGTCAAGCAGATTGTGGAGGAGAGCGGGCTGTCGCTCCAGACCTTCTACAACCATTTCCACGATAAGGAAGACCTGATCCGCTGGCTGTACCGCAGCGGCGGGGAGCGCTGCCTCGCGAAGCTGGAGGGCCGGCGCCTGAGCTTTCACGATATCGCGCTGGAGAGCATCCGCTTCTACTCGGAGAACGGCAATTTCCTGAGAGGCAGTCTGGAGGGGCCCAACATCGGCATCGCCGTCGAGGGCGCCTATAACTTCCTGGCGTGTTTTGTCTGCAGACGCCTGAACCGCGAGGAGATGCCGGAGGAGCTGGACGTTTATCTGCGCATGTTTGTCTACGCCTGCCTGCACATTTTCTGGGAGTATTCGATGGATGGCTGGACGCTGCCGGCGGAAAAGCTGGCCAATTATATCGAGGAGGGTATGCCCGAAAAGCTCAAGCCCTGGCTTTTGTGCTGACGCCGGCGATCCCCCCCGTTTGTCATTCCGATAAAAAAGCGCCCTGCATAAAACAAATACAAGGGGTCGACGCTCTCACCGGCCTGCCGTGCATTCTGCCTTTTGCGGTTTTCGGCGGGTCGATCCGGGGATCGACCCCTTCGTTGTTGCCGCCCCCTGTTTTCTTTGCAATTTGTGAAAACTGTGGTAAGATAAAATGAGCCGAAAGGAGGCGAATGCCGTGGAGGAAGCCCATACCCCGCCCTGTCCGCTGTATCGGAAATGCGGCGGCTGCCAGCTCCAGACCCTGCCCTATCCGCAGCAGCTCCGGCGCAAGCAGGCGCGGGAGATCGCGCTGCTGGGCGCGTTCGGCCATGTGGAGCCCATCATCGGCATGGACGATCCCACGCACTACCGCAACAAGGTGTGCGCCGCCTTTGCCCTCGACGCGAAAAGGCATATCGTCTCCGGTGTCTACCAGCCGGGCAGCCACCGCGTCGTCCCGGTGGAGGAGTGCCTCATCGAGGACGCGATCGCCGACCGCATCATCGCGGACATCCGGGATATGCTCCGCGATTTCAAAATCCAGGTCTTCGACGAGCGTTCAGACCGCGGCTTCCTGCGTCACGTGCTGGTGCGGCGCGGCTTTCAGAGCGGGGAAGTGATGGTCGTGCTGGTCGCGGCCTCGCCCGTCTTCCCGACGCAGAAGCCCTTTGTCAAAAAGCTTCTCGAGCTGCACCCGGAGATCACGACCGTGGTCCTCAATGTCAACGACCGCTTCACCCCCGTGGTCCTGGGCGAACGGGAGAAGGTGCTCTTCGGCCCCGGCGTGATCGAGGATACGCTCTGCGGCTATCGCTTCCGCATCTCGCCGCGCTCCTTCTACCAGGTCAACCCCGTCCAGACAGAGGTCCTCTACGGCAAGGCTGTGGAGTACGCCGCCCTGACCGGGACGGAAACCGTGCTGGATGCCTACTGCGGCGTCGGCACCATCGGCATCAGCGCCAGCGCCGGGGCAAAACAGGTCATCGGCGTGGAGCTCAACCGCGACGCGGTCAAAGACGCCATCGCAAACGCCCGCCTGAACGGCCTCAAAAACTGCTGGTTCACCGCGGGCGACGCGGGGGAGTACATGCAGCGGATGGCCCGCGACGGGCATCGGCCGGACGTGGTGTTTATGGACCCGCCCCGCGCCGGCAGCGACGAGCGCTTCCTGCAGGCCCTCCGCAAAACCGCCCCCGACCGCGTGGTCTACGTCTCCTGTGACCCCGAGACCCTGGCACGCGACCTGCGCATCCTGACAGCCGGCGGAGCCTTTGCGGTCCGGCGCATCCAGCCGGTGGACATGTTCCCCTTCACGGAGCACGTCGAGACGGTTGTATTGCTGTCAAGAAATGCATAAGCAGGGCCTCAAAAGCCCTTGAAAATAAAGGGATTCCCACTATTCGGAGTTATCACGCTCCGGGTGGCGGGAATCGCTTTTCTTTTCATCAGAACATATCCACCGGCAAAAAGCCGGAGGGTTGAGGCTCTACTTTTGCTTTTTATAGGTTGTGGACATGATTTTACTCTTGCTCCTGAATTCATGCTTCATGCTACCTGGTGTTTTATAAGGACCACTTAGTAAAAAAAGGACAGGAAAGATGATCTCTGATATTCTTCAGTCAAAATCGAAAAAAAATTGTTGAATAGCGCACAAACAGGGGCCAATTCCGTTATACTCATTGAAGATTTCATTGGGAAGGAGGTCGTTCGTTGAATCTGGAAGAGCAATATGACCGGATCTATAAATATCTGTATTTCCGCCTTCATGACCAACATACAGCGGAGGACTTGACACAGGAATCTTTCCTTCGGTTTATAGGAAGCAGAACGTATCAGGACGAGAACCGACAGCTACAGTACTTGTACACGATTGCACGCAACCTGTGCAGTCAGTATTACAGAGACAAGATGATTGTTTTTAACTTTGATGAAATGCTGGATATCCCACAGGTGGAAGAATCGGAGCAGTCATTGTTAGAGCGTATCAGCCTGATTGACGCTCTCCAGAAGCTCTCACTGGAGGAGCGGGAAATGCTGCTTTTGCGGTATGTTAACGACGTCCCTGTTCCCGTGATAAGCCGTCTGTACCATATATCAAGGTTTGCTGTATATAGAAGGCTGAAAAAGATACTGAAAAAGATCAAGGATGAAATGGAGGGAGAAAATGGATAATGACAGGATTATCGAGCATCTGAAAGAAATCTGCCAGACTCCGGAACCGGAAGAGAAGAAAGCTTTCTTTCAAGGGTTAGAAGAGCGGGGCTTGACATCCAGACGGCCTGAAGCCATAAATCATGGGGAATTTCTATTGAGACAGTTTTATTATGTTGGCAAATGGACATGGCTGCTGTCGGCGGTCTTATTGTTGTGCATCACTGGAATCTGTTACGGCAACACAGGAAACTATCCATTTGCCTTAACTCCTCTTCTGGCGGTTGGAATCATTGTGGAGACAGGAAGATCTTTTCGGTGGAAAATGGCTGAATTGGAGTATACTGCCAGATTTTCATTAAGGAGCGTAATGCTTGCAAGGATGTTTCTGGTGGGGATCGTGGAGACGGCAGGACTCCTGGCTGTTATCTGGGTGGTACGACCATGGTTTTCGTATTCTCTGAGCAGAGTATTCCTTTACATGATGGTACCGTATCTGGCAGCCTCACTGTCAGGCTCGGTATATGAGAGGAAGAACAGGTCGTACAGTGGTTGGGGAAGCATAATAATCTGCTTTATGTCATCAGGGCTTTTTGCTGCGGCACCATATTGCCTGAGCAGCTTATATGAAGAAAGGTTTACTGTCATCTGGACAATGGCGTTTATCCTGCTTGTTTTCAGCCTTGTCGTCAGCATGCGCAGATGGATTTGTGAGTTGGAGGAAGCGGTATGGAACTAACAGCAGACAGAATCACCAAACAATACAAAAACAAGATTGCGGTTGACCGGATGTCGTTTACCTTGACAAAGGGAGTAACGGGACTTCTGGGTGCGAACGGAGCAGGAAAAACAACACTGATGCGGCTGCTCTGTGGGATTCTCGCTCCTGACAGTGGAACCGTCTCCTGTGACGGAATGAGCGTGGGAACGGAGGAATATCGAGATATTTTGGGGTATCTTCCCCAGGACTTCGGTTTCTATCCGGAATTCTCCGGAAAGGATTTCCTGCTCTATATGTCCGCTGTAAAG
>CACZDN010000012.1 GCA_902779945.1 Oscillospiraceae bacterium
GATCGCCGCTACTTCCGTAAACGCATACGATACATGGGCGGCCGCGTTATTGCCGTCCATGGTCTTGTAGTGTCTCTCCATACACTCATCTCCATATCTGTAATAGATTCGTCGTAACCGGGATTCCGACATACAGTATTAGAATACGGCATTTTCCTTCTTCTGTAAAGCACAAACGGAGCCGGCCGCCGTTTTTTGTGAACTCTTACCGCATTTTCACTGCGATTCTTGTACACTTTTTTGTCTCTCCATGGTATAATGACTCAACATTTCGGGATGTATCCGGAAACATGGCGAAAAGGGGTGCTTTTACATGGCGGCAGGACCCGGCCCGCGCGGGCCGATAAAGTTTCTCAGCGATGAGGAAAAGCAGAACATGCCGAAGGTCACCGGGGAGCTCATGAAGCGTATCCTGTCCTATCTCAGGTCCTACTGGCTCCAGCTTCTGCTGGTGCTGGCCGCGATCGTCCTGTCGGCCACGGTGGGGCTGCTGCCCTCGATCATCACGGGCCGCATCGTGGATGAGGCGCTGGTCGGGCGGGACATGAGACTGCTTGTCCGGCTTCTGCTCATGGCCTTCTTCACGCTGGCCCTGTCGCAGGTGATCAGCGTGCTGGAGAGCTATATCAACGCCTGGATCTCCCAGCGCATCATCTTCGACATGAAAAACGAGATGTACGACCATCTCCAGCACATGCCGCACTCCTTCTTCTCCACCGAAAAGCAGGGCGACATCATCACCCGCATGAATACCGACATTTCCGGCGTGAGCTCCGTGATTTCCGGAACGCTGTCGAGCATCGTAAGCAATATCGCGACCGTCGTGACGACGCTCGTCGCGCTGTTTTCGATGAGCTGGCAGCTTGCCATCGTGGGCATCCTGGTGATCCCGCTGCTGATCCTGCCGACCCGCAGCGTCGGGCGCACCCGCTGGCAGCTTCTCAACGAGAGCCAGGCCAAGAGCGACGAGATGAACCAGCTCATCAACGAGACGCTGTCGGTCTCAGGCTCGCTGCTGGTCAAGCTCTTCACCCGCGAGAAGCGCGAGTATGAGCGCTTCGTCGCTGTCAACGAGGAGGTCACGCAGCTCGCGCTCAAGGAGCAGCGCAGCGGCAAATGGTTCCGTGTGGTGATGGGCATGTTCACGCAGCTCGGGCCGCTGCTGATCTATTTTGCGGGCGGCTGGCTCATGATCTCCGGGCGCGACCCCGTGCTCACCGTCGGCACGATCACGGCCTCCGTCGCCCTCATCAACCGTCTGTACCGGCCGGTGGAATCGCTCTTGAACATCCAGGTGGATTTCACGCGCTCACTGGCGCTGTTCACCCGCATTTTCGATTACTTTGACCGCGAGCTTGCCATCGTCTCTCCGCCGCACGGGCGCAGGGCCTCGATGGAGGAGGACTGCGTGATTCGTTTTGAGCATGTCCGCTTTTCCTATCTGCCCGAAAAGCCGCTGCTCACGGACGTGAGCTTCACGATCCCGACGGGCAGGATGTACGCCATCGTCGGCCCCTCCGGCTCGGGCAAGTCCACGCTCGTCAATCTCATCCCGCGGCTCTACGACGTGACGGGGGGCGAGGTGTCCATCAACGGCATCAACGTCAAGAGCTACGATCTGAGCTTTTTGCGCAGCAATATCGGCGTCGTGACGCAGGAGAGCTATCTCTTCAACGGTACCATCCGCGACAATCTCCTGTACGCCAAAGAGGACGCGAGCGACGAGGAGCTGGAGGCCGCGTGCCGCATTGCGAACATCCACGACTTCATTCTGCGCCAGCCGGACGGCTACAGCACTGAGGTCGGAAATCGCGGTCTCAAGCTCTCCGGCGGTGAGAAGCAGCGTCTGTCCATCGCCCGTGTGGTGCTCAAGGACCCGCGCATCCTGATTCTGGACGAGGCCACCTCGGCTCTCGACTCCATCTCCGAGAACGCGATCCAGGACGCGCTGGAGACTATCATGCACGGGCGCACGAATATCGTCATCGCGCACCGCCTGTCCACCATCCTCAAGGCCGACTGCATCCTCGTCGTCAAGGACGGCGTCATCGCCGAGCAGGGCACCCACGACGAGCTGCTGGCCCGCGGCGGCGTCTACCGCGAGCTCTACGAGACGCAGTTCCGACAGGTGCTCGACTATGAGGCCGACCGCAGCGGCGACACGGCATGAGCGTTTCCGGCATCACAGGAAGCGGAAGCGAGGGGGCTGCTTCGCGGCGGGCTTGAAAAGACAGGTTATACCAATCCCTGTTGCTGTAACGCTGCTGTTCCGTCCCGCATGTCATCCTGAGCGTAAAGGCGGTTTGAAAGCTTTCCGAGACAGATTTGCGTCAGGCAAGGCAGCGGACGCAGACTATACTTTGTGTATTGCCAAGGGCGATGCAAATCCGGCCGGAAAGATTCATAGCGGTCTATTGGAGAAGAGTATTAGGGCAACACCGCACAATACGGCGAGAGCGAATCCTGAGAAAATTTGGGTTCTGATGAAGGCATTTTTTTGCAGGAATACTTTGTGTATTTCAAGAAAAAGTGACAAAATCAGAGCGCTTGCCTTAGTTGCACTGTAACGTAAAAAGCACGTTGAAATCGTAACAGATTACGATTTCAACGTGCTTTTTGCATGGTTTGCGTATTAGCGGCAGGCCCTTTCCCCGCGGGGAATACGGGCTTTTTCAAGTCCGGACTGCGATCAGAAGAGCTTGTAGGTCCAGCCCATGTCGTCCGCGACAGCGCCGGTCTGCATCCCGTAGAGGGTATCGTAGAGCTTCTGCGCCACAGGGCCGACCTTCTCGTCCGCGACCTTGATGTCGGTGCCCTTGTAGTTCAGGCAGCCGATGGGCGAGATGACCGCGGCGGTGCCGCTGGCAAAGATCTCCTGGAGGGTGCCGTCCTTGGAGGCGGCGATGATCTCGTCGATGGCGAGCTTGCGCTCAGAGACCTTGACGCCCCACTTCTTAAGCAGACGGATGACGGAGTCGCGGGTGATGCCGGGCAGGATCGTGCCGGAGTCCAGGGGGGCGGTGATGACCTCGTCGTTGATGCGGAAGAAGGCGTTGGAGGTGCCGATCTCCTCGACGTACTTGTGCTCGGCCGCGTCAAGCCAGAGCACGTCCTTGCAGTGGTACTGCATGGCGTCGAGAGAGGCGCGCATACCGCCGCCGTAGTTGCCGCCGACCTTGGCAAAGCCCGTGCCGCCGCGGGCCGCGCGGATATAGGTGTCCTGCACGAAGATGCGCGTGGTGGACAGGCCGCCGTCGTTGGCCGCGTAGTAGGAGCCGGTCGGGGTCAGGATGATCATGAAGCGGTAGTGCTTGGCGGGAAGAACGGAGAAGGAGACCTCATCCCCGAAGATGAAGGGGCGGATATACAGCGCCGTGCCGGGAGAGGAGGGCACCCAGTCGCGGTCCTCCCAGATGACGGCCTTGACCGCCGCGAGGAAGAGGTCGCCGGGCAGCTCCGGGATGCACATACGCTCGCAGGTGCGGGCCATGCGGGCAATGTTCATGTCGGGGCGGAAGATCTGAACCGAGCCGTCGGCCGTCTTGTAGGCCTTCATGCCCTCAAACATCATCTGCGCGTAGTGCAGCACGCAGGAGGCGGGCTCGATCTCGATGGGGGCGTGGGGAACGACGCGGCCGTCATGCCAGCCCTGACCCTCGTCCCAATCCATGACGAACATGTGGTCGGTGAAGTATTTGGCGAAGCCCAGCTTGCTCTCGTCCTCGGGCCGGGGCTTGGGGTTGGTCGTACGGGTCACGGGGAAATTGTATTCCATGGTGGTTCTCCTTTAGATTTTATAGAGTTCGGGGCGTCTGTCCCGGAAGACGTGGATGCTGTTTCGGATCTGCTCCTTCACGGCGAAATCGCAGTCGGCGAGGATGATCTCCTCCCCCGGCCCGGCCTCGGCGAGGACCGTGCCCCAGGGGTCATAGACCGCGGAGAAGCCGCCGTAGACCGTCTCCCCCGCTGTGCCGCAGCCGTTGCAGCAGGCGAGGAAGATCTGGTTTTCGATGGCGCGGGCGCGGTTCAGGGTCTGCCAGTGGGCGACGCGGACAGCCGGCCACTGCGCGGGGGCGAAGAGCAGGTCGATCCCCCGGAGGGCGAGAGAGCGCGTGAGCTCCGGGAAGCGCAGATCATAACAGATGATGAGGCCGCAGCTGACACCGTCGAGCGTGAAGGTGCAGAGATGATCGCCGGGGGTGAAATATTCATGCTCCCCCATCGGGGTGAAAAGGTGGGTCTTGTCGTAGGAGGCGACGCACGCGCCCGTGCGGTCGAAGACGTACGCGGTGTTATAAACCCTGTCGCCGCGCCTTGTCACCGCGCTGCCGGCGACGATATTGACACCGAGGCGCTCCGCGAGCTCCCCGAAGGTCCCGCGCACGCGCTCCCCTTCGGGGTCGGCGAGCGCGGGCAGATCCTCCCGCGGGAAGAAGCCGAGGTTAAAGGTCTCGGGCAGGAGCAGGACGTCCGCCCCCCGGGCGGCCGCCTCCTCGCACAGCCCGCGGGCGCGGGCCAGGTTGAAGGCGGCGGCACCCAGGCGGACATCCATCTGAAGGCAGGCGATTTTCACGCCCGGTACTCCTTCCCGATCTCGATGGCCTTGAGGTTCACGCCCAGAAGATCCATCTTGCGGGCGGGAATCACATGCTTGAGAGCCTCCTCCACGGTCCCGTCCTTAATACAGCCGGTCTCGCGGATGACGGTGCCGAAGAGGATCATGTTGGCGAGATTGCCGAGCCCCTGCTCCTTGGCAATCTGCGTCGCGGGCACGTAGTACACGTCCACATCGTCGCGCGCGACCTTGCGGGTGATGAGGGTGGAGTCGACAAAGATCTTGCCGCCGGGGACGACCGTGCTCTCGTACTTGTCGAGAGACGGGGCGTTCATGACGATCAGCACGTTCGGATGCTGCACGATGGGCGAGCCCACGGGATCGTCGGAGAGGATGACATTGCAGTTGGCGGTGCCGCCGCGCATCTCTGGCCCGTAGGAGGGCAGCCAGGAGAGCTGGCGCTTTTCGATCAGGCCGGCGTAGGCCAGCACCTTGCCGATGAACAGCAGGCCCTGCCCGCCGAAGCCGGCGATTACGATTTCATGATGAGCCATCTTTTACGCCTCCTTATCCCGGAACACGCCGAGCGGGTACTGGGGAATCATGGCCTCGTCGATCCACTGGAGGGCCTTCTGCGGCGTCATGCCCCAGTTGGTGGGGCAGGCGGAGAGGACCTCGATAAAGGAGAAGCCCTTGCCGTCCACCTGGTTCTGGAAGGCCTTCTTGATGGCGCGCTTGGCGTTTCTGACGTTCTTGACGCTGTTGACGGTGACGCGCTCGAGATAGGCCGGGGCGTCGAGGGTGGCCAGAAGCTCGCACACGCGGATGGGGTAGCCCTGGGTCTTGGGGTCGCGGCCGTAGGGCGAGGTCTGGGTGACCTGACCGATGAGGGATGTGGGGGCCATCTGGCCGCCGGTCATGCCGTAAATGGCGTTGTTGATGAAGATCACGGTGATGTTCTCCCCGCGGGCCGCGGTGGAGACGGTCTCGCACATGCCGATGGAGGCCAGGTCGCCGTCGCCCTGGTAGGCGAAGACGATGTTGTCGGGCAGGGCGCGCTTGACGCCGGTTGCGACCGCGGGCGCGCGGCCGTGGGCGGCCTCGACCATGTCGCAGTTGAAGTAGTTGTAGGCCAGCACGGAGCAGCCGACCGGGGCAATGCCGACGGTCCTGCCCTCGATGCCGAGCTCGTCGATCGCCTCGGCGACCAGACGGTGCACGATGCCGTGGGTGCAGCCCGGGCAGTAGTGCAGGACGGTATCGGTCAGGGCATGGGGCTTTTCAAACACGATCATGCTTCATTTCCTCCTTCTGCGATTTTCTGGATGTGGGCGAGCACCTCGTCCGGGGTGGGGATCATGCCGCCGACGCGGTTGCAGAGCGCGACGGGCCTGCTGCAGCGGATGGCAAGCTCGACATCCTGCTTCATCTGGCCCATGTTCATCTCGACGCAGAGGAAGGCGTTTACCTTCTCCGCCGCCGCGGCGAGCGCCTGCTTCGGGAAGGGCCAGAGGGTGATGGGCCGGAGCATACCGACCTTGATGCCCTGCTTTCTGGCCTCGACGATGGCGTTGCGGGAGACGCGGGCGGTGATGCCGCAGGCCACAATGCAGATTTCCGCGTCGTCCATCAGGTACTCCTCCCACAGGGCCTCGGTCTTCTCGATCCCGGCGTAGCGCTCAAAGCGCTGGAAGTTGAGCTTTTCCAGCTCGTCCGGGGAGAGGTAGAGGGAGTTGACGATGTTGTGGGGGCGCTTCATCTCGGTGCCGGTAGCGGCCCAGGGATTGTCGTCCCCGAAGGCGTTGGCGGGCTCAGGCAGGACCACGGGCTCCATCATCTGGCCCATGGTACCGTCGGCCAGCAGCATGGCGGGCATACGGTACTTCCATGCCAGATGCAGGGCGCGGCCGGTGAGATCCGCCATCTCCTGCACGGAGGACGGGGCGAAGACCAGGATGTGGAAATCGCCGTGGCCGGGGCCGCGGGTGACGAAGTCATAGTCGGACTGGGAGGGCTGGATGCCGCCGAGACCGGGGCCGCCGCGCTGGACGTTGACGATGAGGGCGGGCAGATCCGCGCCCGCGAGGTAGGAGATGCCCTCCGCCTTGAGGGAGATGCCGGGGCTGGAGGAGGAGGTCATGGCGGGCTTGCCGGTGGCGGCGACGCCGTAGACCATGTTGATCGCGGCGATCTCGCTCTCGGCCTGGAGGAAGGTGCCGCCGATCTTGGGCATCTTCTTGGCCATGTAGGCCGCGACCTCGGTCTGCGGCGTGATGGGGTAGCCGAAGTAATGCCGGCAGCCGGCCAGAATGGCGGCCTCGGCGATGGCCTCGTTCCCTTTCATGAGGACGGTTTCTTTCATACCCTGCTCCTTTCCTATCTCTCCACGGTGATGACGCAGTCGGGGCACATCATTGCGCAGCTTGCGCAGCCGATGCACTCCTCGGGCTTCGTCAGCTCCACGGGGGAATATCCCTTCTGGTTGAGTCTGGTTTTAGAAAGGGCGAGTATCTGCTTCGGACACGCGGCCACACACAGGCCGCAGCCCTTGCATATCTCCTCTCTAAAGGTTAGTTTTGCCAAGGCTGGTCCCTTCTTTCTCCATGTAGTATAGTTGCATGATGTCTATAGGAAAGAAATTGCTGACTTTGTTGTACAGCTCGTCGCCGAGCTTTCTCGCCCCGCAGCTCATCTTGACGGGCAGGCCGGTCCTCGCGCTCACTTCCTCGGCGAAGCGCTGTCCGGCGATCACGTCCCCCGCACTTGTCAGCGGGCCGAGATTCGTGTTGTTGACGATGGCGGTGAAGGGCAGGGCGCAGGCGGCCTCGATCTCATAAAAAACCTCGAGCGCGTCGTCCACCGTGCGCGTCAGGGGGCGGGAGCGGTTCAGGACGAAGAGCATTTCATAGTCCCCCTCCTCCCGGATGGCGGGCACATAGCGGCCCAGGGCGAGGGCGCCGCGGTCGTCGCCGCCGACGTCGATGACCCCGTGGGCGCTGCGGTCGTCCAGGAGGGAGTAGACCTCCCCCGGCAGAGCGGGCAGATCGACGTTGGAGTTTGCGTACTCCGAGGAGATCAGGCGTATGCCCGCCTCGCGGAGCTGCGCCTCGCCGTCCTTGGTGCGGAAGTAGGGGTTGACGATGTCCAGGTCCGCGACCGTGACCTTGAGCCCCTGCCGCCGCAGCCACAGGGCGTAGTTGAGGGCGATATTGGTTTTTCCGCTGCCGTAATGCCCGGCAAAAAGGGTAAGTCGTTTATAATTCATAGGTCAAATCCGTCCGCGAAGCGGACACCATAACTCCACTCTCCACTCTCCACTCTCCAAACTGATTTACAGCTTGTTTCTCATGATCTTCCCGCTGATGGTCTTGGGAAGCTCATCCCTGAACTCGACGATGCGCGGGTACTTGTAGGGGGCGGTATGGGCTTTGACGTAGTTCTGGATCTCCTTCTTGAGCTCCTCCGTGCCCTCCTTGCCCTTGACGAGCACGATGCTGGCCTTGACGACCTGGCCGCGGATCTCGTCCGGGGCCGCACTGACGCCGCACTCGAGCACGTAGGGCAGCTCCATGATGACGTTTTCGATCTCAAAGGGTCCGATGCGGTAGCCGGAGGACTTGATGACATCGTCCACGCGGCCGACGTACCAGTAGAAGCCGTCCTCGTCGCGCCAGGCCTCGTCGCCGGTGTGGTAGCAGCCGTCGTGCCAGACCTCGCGGGTCTTCTCGGGCTCCTGATAGTAGCCGAGGAAGAGGCCGCACTTTCCGGGGCCGTTCTCGTCGGCGTGGACGACGATCTCGCCGCTGATGCCGTCCTCGACGGGTTTGCCGTCGCGGTCCAGGATGTCCACGCCGTAGCCGGGGACGGGCTTTCCCATGGAGCCCGGCTTGATCGTGCCGCCCAGGAGATTGGCGATGCCGAGGGTCATTTCCGTCTGGCCGAAGCCCTCCGCCACCTTGAGGCCCGTGAGCTTTTCAAACTGGTAGAAGACCTCGGGGTTGAGCGCCTCGCCCGCCGTCGTGGCGTGGCGGATGGAGGAGAGGTCAAACTTGGAAATGTCGCTCTTGATGAGCATACGGTACATGGTGGGCGGGGCGCAGAAGGTGGTGATGTTGTACTTTGCGAACATGGGCAGGATCTTCTCCGCGTCGAAGCGGTCGAAGTCATAGGTGAAGACCGCGCCCTCGCACAGCCACTGGCCGTAGAGCTTGCCCCAGAGCGCCTTGCCCCAGCCGGTCTCGGAGATCGTGAAGTGCAGCCCGTCGCGCTCGACCTGGTGCCAGTAACGCGCCGTGACGAAGTGGCCGAGAGCGTACTTGCAGCTGTGCAGCGCCATCTTGGGGTAGCCGGTGGTGCCGGAGGTGAAGAACATGAGCATGGGATCGTCCCCGCAGGGGGAATCCTCGCTCCGGCGATAGCGGCGGGAGAAGAGGCCGAACTCGCTGTCGTAGTCGTGCCAGCCTTCGCGCTTTCCGCCGACCAGAATTTTGGTGAGGCTGAGGCCGGCGGCCTTCTCGCCCAGCTCGACCTGATGGGCAACGTCCCCGTCCGCCGTGCAGAGGATGGCGGAGACGCCGGCGGCCCGGAAGCGGTACTCGAAATCGTGGGAGAGGAGCTGGTTCGTCGCGGGGATCGCGATGGCGCCCAGCTTGTGCAGGCCGAGGATGGCGAACCAGAACTGATAGTGCCGCTTGAGTACCAGCATCACGCGGTCGCCCTTTTTGATGCCGAGGGAGGTGAAATAGTTCGCGGACTGGGAGGAGGCGTCCTTGATGTCCTTGAAGGTGAAGCGCCGCTCCGTCATGTCGTTTGCGACATGGAGCATGGCGAGCTTCTCGGGGCTCTTGCGGGCGATCTCGTCCACGATGTCGAAGGCGAAGTTGAAGCTGTCCTGGTTCTTGAAGCGGATGTCCCGGAGTGCGCCGGAGGCGTCCTCCTCGGTCTCGATGAACTTCTCGCAGAGAAGCGGCTCGCGCTCGGGCTTTTCCTCGGGCTTGACCTCGGGCTTTTCCTCCTCGAACATGAGGCCGGGCTTCTGGACGGTCTCGTTCTCGGCCATGATCATGGCGAGGAAGAGGCAGTCCTGCCCGTCGATGGCGATCATGCCGTGGGGGGTGGAGCTGTCGTAATAGATGCTGTCGCCCTCGTGCAGGATCTCCTCATGCTCACCCACTCTGACGCGCAGCGCGCCCTTGACGATGAGGTCGAACTCCTGGCCGGCGTGCGTGGTGGTGTGGATGGGCTCGTTCTGGAGCTCCGGCGAGTACTGGTAGGTGACCCAGTAGGGCGTGGCCAGCTTCTTGCGGAAGAGGGCCGCCATGTTCTGGATGACGATGCCGTCCTCCACAGCGGTGACGAGCCCCTGTCCTTTCCGCGTCACGGCGTAGGAGGTCAGCCTTGCGCTGCGGCCCTCGAGGAGCTGGATCGGCTCGACCCCCATGGCCATCGCGCACTTGTGCAGGAAGGTAAAGGGCAGGTCGACGCGGCCGGACTCATACTCGAGGTACTGCGCCTCCGTGATGCCGGTGCGGGCGGCCATCTCCTCGGTGGAGAAGCCGACGATGTCGCGCAGCTCACGGATGCGGAGCGCGATCTGGAGAAGCTGGTTGTCTGCGGTTTGTACGTTCATAATGATTCTCCTTCTGTCATCTGGGAGCCGTGTCCGCAAATGAATAAAAAAGGCCCGCCCCAAATCTTGAGGCGAGCCTGAATAAACCCGCGGTACCACTCAAATTGCAGTCATGGACTGCCGCTTCGGGCCCCAACAGGCCCTATCCCTTAACGCGGGCGAACGTGAGACGCCTACTTGCGCATACGCTTTCGGATCTCCGGCTCGGAAGTGATGGGCATTTGAAGCTGGCGTTTCCGACTCACACCGTCCGTCGGATCTCTGAGAGCGCTTCCCTTCAGCCGTCTTCGTCACAGCCTTTGTGAATGTTGCCTCAATTATTACCGCAACCGTGTTCATTTGTCAAGGAGAATCTTTTACCAGGTAAAGAGAATCGGCTTTTTGACGAAAAGCGGAGTCTGTCTCAACTCAGATTCAGTCTTTTTGCCGCCTCCTCGCGCATCTTGTACTTGAGGATCTTGCCGGCGGCGTTCATGGGGAAGCTGTCGGTAAAGGTGATGTAGCGCGGGACCTTGTGGCGGGCCATGTGGTCGGCGATGTAGCTGCGCATTTCCTCCTCCGTCATGCTCTCGCCCTCCTTCAGGATGATGCAGGCGTAGGCCTCCTCGCCGTATTTCTTATCCGGCACGCCGATGACCTGCACGTCCTGCACCTTGGGGTGGGTGTAGATGAACTCCTCGATCTCCTTGGGGTAGATGTTCTCGCCGCCGCGAATGATCATGTCCTTGAGCCTGCCGGTGATGCGGTAGCAGCCGTTCTCGTCCCGCTCGGCCAGGTCCCCGGAGTGGAGCCAGCCGTCGGCGTCCACGGTCTCGGCCGTGGCGCGGGGCATTTTATAGTAGCCCTTCATGGTGTTGTAGCCGCGCGAGCAGAACTCGCCCGTCTGGTTCGGGCCCAGCTCCCGCCCGGTCTCGGGGTCGATGATCTTGCACTCGACATGGGGGAAGGCGTAGCCCACCGTGTCGCAGCGCACGTCGATCGAATCGGTCCAGGCGGACATGGTGCTGCCGGGGGCGGACTCCGTCTGCCCGTAGACCGAGACGATGCCCCGCATGTTCATCTCCTCCGGCTGCGCTGCCCTGCGCATGAGCTCCGGCGGGCAGCCCGCGCCCGCCATGATGCCGGTGCGCATGTGGGAGAAATCCGTCTTCCGGTAGTCGGGGTGGTTGAACATGGCGATGAACATCGTGGGCACGCCGTTGAAGCAGGTGATTTTTTCCTGCTGGATGCAGGCCAGCGAGCTCTTGGCGGAGAAGTACGGCATGGGGCAGAGCGTGGCCCCGTGCGTCATGGACGAGGTCATGGACAGCACCATTCCGAAGCAGTGGAACATGGGCACCTGGATCATCATGCGGTCCGCGGTGGACAGGCCCATGCGGTCGCCGATGCACTTGCCGTTGTTGATGACGTTGTAGTGCGTGAGCATGACGCCCTTGGGGAAGCCCGTCGTGCCGGAGGTGTACTGCATGTTGCACACGTCGTCCGGCTTGACCTGGGCGGCCATGGACAGCACCGTCTCCCGCGGGACCATGTCGGACAGGGCCATGGCCTCGTCAAAGGTCAGGCTTCCCTCCTGGCGGAAGTCCACGGTGATGACGTTTCTTAAAAACGGCAGCCTGCGGCAGTGGAGCGGGGTGTTCTTATCGTGGCCGCGGAGCTCCGGGCAGAGCTCGTTGATGATGGCGCGGTAGTTGGAGTCCAGGCACGACTCGATCATGACGAGGGTGTGGGTGTCGGACTGGCGCAGGAGGTATTCGGCCTCGTGGACCTTGTAGGCGGTGTTGACCGTCACCAGGACCGCGCCGAGCTTGACCGTGGCCCAGAAGGTGATGTACCAGGCCGGGACATTGGTGGCCCAGACGGCGACCTTGCTGCCCGGCTTTACGCCGAGGTAGACCAGGGCGCGGGCGAAGTTGTCCACATCCTCGCGAAATTCCTCGTAGGTGCGGGTGTAGTCCAGCGTGGTGTACTTGAAGGCGTACTGGTCCGGAAACTCCTCGACCATGCGGTCAAGGACCCGGGAGAAGGTCAGGTCCAGCAGCTCGTCCTTCTTCCAGACGTACTCGCCCGTGCCGTCGTGGTTGGGATAGAGGCGCTTTTTCTTGCCGCGGGTGTTTTCAAAGCGGCTCATGTAGTTGACGAAGTGCGGGAAGATGATGTCCGGGTCATCCATGTCCTCAAGCCACTCGGGCTTCCAGACAAGGGAGATGAAGCCGTCGTAGTCGATGGAGCCGAGGGCGCGGATCATCTCGTCGACAGGCAGCGCGCCCTCGCCGATGATGTTGTAGGTCCCCTGCTCGTCGGAGTCGCGGATATGCACATGGCGCACGTAGGCGCCAAGGTTTTTGATGGTGGTGTCGGCGTCCTCGCCGCAGTCGTGGCAGGGATGGTGGATGTCCCAGAGTGCGGCGAGAAAGTCGCTGGCAAAGTCGTCCATCAGGGCGCGGAGCCTGCCCGTGTCGGCATAGATGCCGGTGGTCTTGACGAGCAGGGTGACCTCCGCCTTTTCGCACTTCGGCAGAAGGCCGGCAATGCGCTCTCGCGCCAGGTCCTCGTTCTCGCCGAGGGCGACGACGGAGACGTAGGGCGTGCGGATGCTGCCGGCGGTCTCGATGAGAAACGAAAGTTCGTCCAGCTGCGCGTCGGGGACCGTGAGGTCGATGGAGCTGTCAAGGCACGGGATGGCCATGCCCCGCTCCCGGAGCTTGCGCACGGTGCTCACGGCGTGGTAGCGGTCGAAGGGCGCGCCGCGCTCGATAAGGTCTTCGCGCTTGAAGAGATCGTAGAGCTCGATGCCGTTCATGCCGCTCTCGACGGCGCTCTCCAGCAGCTCGTCCCAGCCGAGACGCTGCCAGCCGCGTGTGGAAAAAGACAGCTTCATGCCTCACCCTCCTCGTATGCGATCTTGTTGAGTGCGTTGACGTATGCCATGATGCTGGAATACACGATGTCGGTGGAGATGCCGCGCCCGGAGTAGAGCCGCCCGTTGGACACGAGGCGCACCACCGTCTCGCCCATGGCCTCGCGGCCCTCGGTGACGGCGCGGATCTGAAAATCGTCCAGCTCGTAATGGCGGTTGACCACCTTTTCGAGGGCGAGGAAGGAGGCGTCGATCGGGCCGTCGCCCAGGGCCACGCCCTCCAGGATCTCCCCCTGGCGGCTGAGCTTGAGGTGGGCCATGGCGGAGATGTTGCTGCCGCTGTTGATGACATAGCTCTCCACCGTGTAGCTCTGCGGGACCTGCAGGGCCACGGAGGCGATGATCGCGTCCAGCTCGCGCGCGCCGACCTGCTCCTTGTGGCGCAGCAGGTCCTGCACGGCCTCCCACACGGCCGCGGTATCCTCCGGGCTGAGATCGTAGCCCAGGTCGCGCGCAGCCTTTTCCACGCTCGCTTCGTCGTCCCCGGGGGCGAGGGAGAGCTCTCTCGCCGTGTCCTGGACCCCGTCGTCAAAGGGCGAGCTCTTGCTGCGCTTGGTCTGGCACAGCCAGACGATCTGCCGCACGATGCGCTTGAGCTCCACCGTATGCAGGGGGCAGCTCAGGCCGAAGAGCTCGGCCCGCGCGTCCAGGATGCCGGCCACGTTCTGGAGGGAAGCGGTATCCCCGACGGCGGCGGTCTTGAGCTCCCGCGCCCCGGCGCGCGCCGCGGCGACGGTGCAGGCGTCCGCCATGGCCATGGTGTTGGCGCAGGCGACGCCGAGCGTCACGTCCGCGAGGGCGGGCACCGCGTCGAGGAGACCGCGCAGGAAGGCCGCCAGCTCCTCGGGCAGGAGGGTGCCGGTCGCGTCGCAGACCGTGACGGTCTTCGCGCCGGCTGCGACGGCGGTCTCGATGGCCTTTTGGAGAAACGCCGCGTCGCTGCGGGTGGCGTCTCCGGCGATGAATTCCACATTGTCCGTGAGCTCCGCGCAGGCGCGCACGGTGCTGTCGATGCTCTGCAGCATGGCGTCCGGCTTCTTGCGGGACAGGTATTCCATCTGCACCGTGCTCACCGGGGCCGGGACCTGCAGCCGCGGATGCCGCGCCGTCTTCAGCGCCTCCCAGGTCTGGGCAACGCTCCCGGCGTCCAGCTCCACGGGCACGGCGACGATGCTGTTTTTGACCGCCGCCGCGATGGACTTGATGCGCAGCGCGTCCGCCCGCGCGGAGCGTATGCCCTCGATTTCGATGACGGAGACCTCCAGCCTGTCCAAAAGCTTTGCAACCTCCAGCTTGCCCTTGAAGCTCAGGCTCTGATCGCCCTGCTTTGCGAGCTGCTTCATGGTGATGTCACTGATCCGTATTTTTTCCATGCTGCGCACTTCCTTCATCACAAAAAAGATAACCCCCGAAGTCCCTCAGGACCTCAGGGGCGAATAGCAATTCGCGGTACCACCCTGCTTCTCCGCGCAAGCGCGGACTCTCTCGGGTTCCAATAAACCCATGGCCTGTAACGGGGCCGCCCGTGATCCGCTATTCCATGCCGGGCATGTTTCGCAGATCCCGCTCAGGAATGAGACGCGCTCCGCTTCACGCATCGGCTTGCACCAGACGCCGACTCTCTGTGCCGCTGTTCGGAGGCGATTTTCCCTCTTCGCATTTGATGGGCCGATTTTACCACAGCCCTCCCCCAGCGTCAACTGTGCATATTACCGTTTTTCCCGGGCGATTATGAAATAAATCTTGACAATTTGTCTTTAGCTCGCTAAACTTTTTTATATTCTCAGAAATGGAGCGTCCCATGCAGATCGTAGATTCCCATGTCCATATCTTTCAGGAGAACATCGCTCCCGCCGCAGTGCGGGCCACGAACGCGTTTTATGCCGGCTCCTGCAACGAAGAGATCCCCGTGCCCGTAAGGCTCGGCGCGCTGCCCGGCACCGTGGAGGACCTGATTTCCCGCATGGCGCAGGCCGGGATCGCCCGGGCGCTCGTCTTCTCCACCGCGACCTCGGCCCACCAGGTGGAGATCATCAATGACTTCATCCGCGACGCCTGCCGGGAGCATCCGCAGCTCATCGGCGTGGGCACCATGCACCCGGATTACCCCGACTTTGAGGGGGAGCTCCGGCGCATGAAGGCGGGCGGTCTCGTCGGCATCAAGCTCCACCCGGACATTCAGCGCTTCCGGCTGGACGACGAACGGCTCATGCCCCTGTATGAGATCATGAGCGCGGAAAAGCTCTTCCTCATCGCCCACACCGGCGATTACCGCTACGACTACTCGACGCCGCGGCGCATGGCGCATGTAGCAAAGTGCTTCCCGGAGCTGCGCTGCATCGCCCCCCACTGCGGCGGATGGAGCGAGTGGGCGGACGCCCGCGTATGTCTCAACCTGCCGAACGTCTACATCGACACCAGCAGCACCCTCCCCTTCAACGCCTATGACGCGGCACGGCGGGCTATTGAGTCTTTCGACCCCACGCACATCTTTTTCGGCACGGACTACCCCATGTGGGACCCGGGCGAGGAGCTGGAGCGCTTCTTCTCTCTCGGGCTCGGCGACAGGCTTTGCGAGATGATCCTGGGTGAAAATATTGAGGCGTTTTTGAGCGCACAAGCGTAATGATCGGCAATCCGCACCGGATCGAGTGGTGACAAGAAGGGATGATCGAATAATGAAACGTTATCTGCTTTTGGCTCTGACATGTCTGATTCTCCTGTCCGCTCTCGGGCCGGAGGCCCTTGCGGCGTCTTATATGAGCAACAAGACGGAGATTCCCGTCAATCTTGAAGTCTCCGGCGTTGAGGCCATCTGCCAGACGGAGGACGGCTACGTCTGGATCGCCCAGTACTCCGGGCTGACGCGCTACGACTCGAAGGAGTTTGTGGTATACAAGAACTTTGAATATGACGGCCAGGAATACGCCGTCATCAACGTCCGGGCGCTGGTCGCGGAGGGCAGCACTCTGTACGTCGGCACCTCCGAGCATGTCTTCGTTTATAAGGACAATCATTTTGAGCCGCTGATCGTCAAGGCCGGCCTTGTCACCGAGATGGTTCTGGACGACAGAAACGAGCTGCTTTATATCGCCACCCAGAATAACGGCGGCATCGTTTACGACCTCGCGGCCGGGACGAAAAGCTCCATCCCGGGGACGGAAGGAAAGATCGTGCGAGATATTGCGCTCGATCCTGAGCGCGACAATTATTACTATCAGGTCGACGAGGGCGTTTTCGACAAAAACGGAGACGCGGTCCTGCTCAATTCGAAGCTCCTCGAAATCTACTCCTACGGCTCGACGCTGTATATGGCGGAGGGCACCGGGATCATACACCGCTGCGACACGGAAAGCGGCGCCATGCTCGACGATCTCACCATCCCCGACCAGGTCAACAGAATGCTGTACTCCGAGAAGGATCAGATTCTTTTTGCCGCCTGTGAGAAGGACGGCATCTACTGCGTGGATTTCAGCTCCGGCGAGCCGGTCATCACGCTGGCCGGCGACCTTGAAAGCAAGAGCCAGCTTGTGGACCTGATGCTCGACTACGAGGGGAACCTCTGGGTGGCCTCGCATTATATCGGTGCCTCCGGCGTGTCCATCATCACAAGAAACGCTCTCTACGAGCTGCTCTATGACGATCCGGTCTGGCAGTCCCTGAACGCGCCCCCCGCATTTGACAGAAATGTCTACGCCGTGGAAAAATACGGCGACATCCTGTATATCATCGCCGCCACGCGCATCTACCGCTATGACCTGAACAAGCAGATGATCCTGCCGGACAATGCCATCATGCAGGCCATCGACGCCTATGTCGAGGCCAAAACACAGGAGGGCAAGGCGCAGGGGGACGACAGTTTTTCCCTTGTCTACGCGCCCAGGGATGTTGAAATTTTCCGGGACAAGCTCTATTTTGCCGTCTACGGCATCGGTCTTGTGGAGTATGACCCGCACACGGAAAAGGTCGTGATCTACAATCTGGACTATATCACGAACCATCTCGGCACCCTTGTCGACGACCCGGTTCTCAGTCTTGCGGACACCATGCGTTCGCTGCGCAGCTTCGACGATTATCTGGCGATCGGCTATACGAGGGGCCTTATGCGCTTCGACGGCACGTCGTTTTCCATCATGAACATCGGCACGAACGTCCTGTTCATCAACAAGACCCAGGACGGCGAGATTCTCTTTGACCGGACCCAGGGTCTGTTCATCGTCGACGACGCCTTCACTGCCGCCAGGGAGATCCCCACGGCAAAGGAGATCACGGGGAACCGGCTGAAATTTCTGGTGGACGGGGATAATCTCTACTATACGCTCAACAGCCGGCTTTTCCGGATCAATACCGCGAGCGGGGACGGCGCCTCCGAGGAGATCACCATTCCGTACATCAAGGGCTCCATCGTTGAGCTCTCCAAAATCAGATACAGCGACAACGAAGGGAATCCCGCCTACAAATACGTCATCGGGAGCCAGGCCCAGCTCTACATCGCCGATTCGCTTGACGGCGACCGCCTGAACGAGTATCAGTCCTATGACGCGACCAACGGCCTGCAGCCCATCATCGCCAACACCTCCGGTTATTACGACGAGGCGGAGCAGAAATATTATCTCCAGTCTACCAACGGCATCTTCGTCTACGACTTCAACATGACCAGGGACATCCCGTCTCCGGTCAAGATCACGGTGTCCTCCGTGGAGCTGGACGGGGTTCCCTCTTACGGGGACAGCATTGAGATCGGGAAAGACGTATACCGTGTCGCCTTCAATCTCTCCGTCCTGGGCTTCCGGCCAAACAACGGTCATACGGTCTATTACAAGCTGGACGGCATCGACGACGATTATATCGTCGCCTCGGACGACAGCAGGAGCGCGTACTACACGAACCTCGCCGGCGGGAGCTATGACTTCCACGTCTATGTGACGGATGAATACGGGCAGGCCTCCAACGAAGTGCTCATCCATCTGGAGAAAGAAAAAAAGGTCAACGAACAGTGGTGGTTCTGGGTCGTTCTCGCGCTCCTCGCGGCTGCGGCGGTCGTCTTCTCCTCGTCTCTGTTTGTCCGCTACAAGACGAGACAGGCTCTGAAACGCCAGCTGGAATACAAGAATATCACTCTGGAATCCATTCAGGCCATCGCCCGCACCATCGACGCCAAGGACGCCTATACCAACGGCCACTCCCTCCGCGTCGGCTACTATTCCAAGGTCATCGCCGAGAATCTGGGCATGAGCTCCGACGAGGTCGACAACATCTACTATATCGCCCTGCTGCACGACATCGGCAAAATCGCGATCCCGGACAGCATTCTGAATAAGCCCGGCAGACTGACCGATGAGGAATTCAAGGTCATGAAGAGTCACACAACCCACGGTGCCACGATCCTGAAGGGGATCTCGACCATCCCGCAGATCGTGGAGGGCGCGAAATCCCACCACGAGAAATACGACGGCTCGGGCTATCCCGAGGGGATACGCGGCGAGGACATCCCCTTCGTGGCGAGGATCATCTGCTGCGCGGACTGCTTCGATGCGATGGCCTCCAAGCGAGTCTACAAGGAGCCGTTTACGCTGGATGTGATCACCCGCGAGTTTGAGCGCTGCTCCGGCACGCAGTTCGATCCGAAGATCGCCAAACTCGTCATCGAGCTGATCGCCTCCGGCAAGCTGCAGCCGGACCCCGCCGAGAACACCTACCTCGGCAGCGACGGCAAGACCCACCGTATCCGCTGACGGCGGACCGTGGGGATTCGGCGCCTCCTCTCCTGCGCAGGAGCGTTTCCGGATCGCCCGGCGGCAGGCGGCAAAATTTCATAAAAAATCGGCGAATTTGCAAAAAAACGCAAATTCGCCGATTTTTCCATATTATCAAGTTCTTTGCCAGCGCGTCTTATACTATTATCCGACAGAACAGTTTGCATCTTTCCGGTCGGATTCGTGCCAGGCTTCGCTATCGGACCTGACCATACACAAAGCTTGCTCTGCGTCCGCTGCCTTGCCTGAGGCAAAGCTGTCTCGGAAATCTTTCAAACCGCCTTATCGAATAATCGTATTACATCGTCTTTTCGCACAGAATGTTCAGCAGAATCTCGACCGCCGTATCCATGTCCTCGACCGTGATGTGCTCGTAGGGGCCGTGGAAGGCCGCACCGCCGGTACCGAGGTTGGGGCAGGGCAGGCCGCTGAAGGAGAGGCGCGCCCCGTCCGTTCCGCCGCGCACCGCGCGCCGCACCGGCTCGAGCCCGACGCGGCGTATCGCCCGCTCGGCCCGCTCGACGATCTCCATGTGATTTTGCAGGATCTCTGCCATATTGCGGTACTGCTCGACAAGCTGCAGGCTCACCGTCCCCTCGCCGTAGGTTTTGTTCAGCGCCGCCTCGATCTCTCGCAGCCTGTCGCAGCGGGCCTGAAAGCGCGCGGCGTCGTGGTCGCGGACGATGTATTTGAGCTCCGCCGCGCTCACGTCGCCGCGCATGTCCGTCAGGTGGAAGAAGCCTTCGTGTCCCTCGGTGCGCGCGGGGATCTCCTCCGGCGGGAGCATCGCGTTGATCTCCATGGCGACCAGGGCGGCGTTGACCATGACGTCCTTGGCCGCCCCCGGATGCACCGCCACGCCGCGTACCGTAAAGACCGCCGAGGCCGCGTTGAAGGTCTCGAAGTTCAGCTCCTCCGGCATGTGGCCGTCCACCGTGTAGGCAAAATCAGCACCGAAGCGTTCAAAATCCAGCAGGGCCGCCCCGTGCCCGATCTCCTCGTCCGGCGTGAAGCAGACCGCCACGGCGCAGTGGGGCCTGTCCTCCTTCAAAAGACGCTCGCAGGCGGTAATGATCTCGGCCACGCCGGCCTTGTCGTCTGCGCCCAGAAGCGTCGTCCCGTCGGTGGTGATGAGGGTCTTGCCGACGCTGCGGGCGAGGTCCGGAAAGTCCGCGGGACGCAGCACGCGCCCGCTGCTGCCGAGCCAGACCTCTCCCCCGTCATAGGCCGGGTGCAGGACGGGTTTGACCCCGGCGCCCGAAAAGCCCGACGAGGTGTCGATATGGGCGATGAGGCCGATCGTCGGCTCGTCCTCCATGCCGGGGCTCGCCGGGAGGAAGCCGTAGGTGTAGGCGTGGGGGCAGGTATAGACCCGACGCAGGCCGAGGTCCTGGATCTCGTTGTGCAGCAGCCAGGAAAAGGCGTACTGCTTTTCGGTGCTGGGCGTGACCGCAGCGTCGTCCCGGCTCTGGGTGTCCACCGCCGCGTAGCGCATCAGGCGTTGATATGCTCTCATGATTCTTTCTCCTTATCGTAAGTGGAGATTGCGGATATTGGGTCGCTAAGGAAACACCGCACAATCCGCCATCGGCGCCTCCTGGAAAAACAGTGCCCTGACTTCGTCACTTTTCTTGCAATACACAAAGTATTCCTGCGAAAAATATGGCAGCGATTCATACGGCAAAGCTACGCACAGTTGAGAAAAGCTCCGATATTGTATTGCCGCATTAATTCTTATACAGCTCTGCGGTGACGAAGAGGCGGCCCTTGCGGGAGCTGCCGCCGATCTCCGCGACGCGGCCCTTGCCCTCGCCTCTGAGGGAGAGCACATCCCCCTCGCGAATCTGCGCGTCGGGCTTGAGACATTCGCTGTAGTTCAGGCTCAGCGCACCGAGGGCGATCTGCCGGGCGGTCTCCGTCCGGGACAGGTGGAAAAGCCCCGCCGCCACCGCGTCCAGCCGCGGGCTCATCACCGTGAAGCGCCGCTCCTGCGTGCGCCTCTCCCGCTTTGGGACCACGCTCAGGGCGATCTGCTCCGCCTTGACGCCGCAGCGGCCCACCTTGTCGATGCTGAGCAGATAGCGCAGCACGCTCGGTTGACATAACACGATTGCCTCCGGTCCCTCGACCCGAATGTCGCCGACCCACTCGCGTCCGACGCCCATGCCGAGGATGGCGCCCATGTAGTCGCGGTGGCCGGGTTCCCCGAAGGCGGCGCGGATTTTCAGCGCGCAGATGTACTCCTCCGGGTTCAGGTCGTCCTCCTCCATCCAGTCGGGCAGGAAGAAGGCGACCGTGCGCTCCGCGTCCGGGCAGCCGCCGTGAAAGACCATGCTTGCGCCTCGAAGCGTCGGGTCATGCTCGAGGGCATAGCGCTCCGCCGGGGTCAGGAAGCCCGTATTCGTCGGCACGCCGCGCTGCCGGCATCTGCGCGCGAGGTCCTGCGCGCGTTTAAGGATCTCTTCGTGTTCCATCGATCAGTCTCGTCTTGTGGGCGTTGAAATTTGTGCGCTTGAGCACCTCGTCGATCTGGGAGAGGGCCCACTCGAGCTCGCCCTTGAATTCGCCCGAGGAGCAGCGGAGCACGCCGGAGCGCAGGGCGGCCACGCGGATCAGGTTGTCGCTGGTGACGATGCGGACGGCGTAGTTTTTGCCGATCTCGTCCGCGATGCGCTCAATATAGGCGTCGCCGGTCTCGCCGTCCTTTGTGAAGACGACAGAGATATTGTGGTAATCGCTGCGGGAGCCGGGGTTTCCGGGTGTGCGAAAGCCGTCGAACACCAGCACGACCTTATCCCCCGTGAAGCCCGCGTAGCCCGAGAGGATGTCCATGAGCCGCGCGCGCGCCAGATCCAGGCGCTCGGCAGCGAGGTTCTTGAGCTCGTCCCAGGCGAAGATGAGGTTGTAGCCGTCGACGATGACGGTTTCATGCCTGCGGCCCGTACGGGGTACGTCGGTTACCGCCGCGTTGACCTGTCTGGCCCGGTACTCGGGGCGGCGGATGGGTCCGAACTCCCGCTCCATGATGGCCTCGAGCTCCCGCTCGTCGATATTCAGATTGCGAAAGCGCAGGGCCGGGGCCGGGGCGCTCTCCTCCCGCTTCGGCCTGAGGACGCTATCGAGGTGCATGTACTGCGGCACCTCATCCCAGCGCACGTTGAAGCCCGCGCCGTGGGCGCAGAAGACGGAGTCGGCGGGATTGTCCTCGTCCCGCTCCGCCTCGTAGCCCAGCTCCTCCACGATGCGCTTCTGCTCCGCGCAGGGGCGGTAGCCGCAGGGCGTCAGACTCAGGCGGCCGCGGCCGTGGGTGTAAGCGGGCAGCTCCTCCATGTAGCCGTTGAGCTTTGCCGCCGGGGCCGCGCCCTCGAGCCGCAGAAGCTCCCCCCGCTCCTCCGGGGAGGAGAAGCCGCCGTTCATGGCTCGCACGTCGCTGATGGCCCGGCCGATCTGCTCCGCCGGGACCTCGAGCACGAAGCTGTACCAGGGCTCCAGCAAAACGCTCTCCGCCTGCATGAGACCCTGCCGCACGGCTCGGTAGGTGGCCTGGCGAAAATCGCCGCCCTCGGTGTGCTTGAGGTGGGCGCGGCCCGCGGCGAGCGTGATGCGCATATCGGTGATGGGCGACCCGGTGAGGACGCCCCGGTGCTGTTTTTCCGCCAGGTGGGTGAGGATGAGGCGCTGCCAGTTGCGGTCCAGCGCGTCCTCGGGGCAGATGCTGTCAAAGCTCAGACCGCTCCCCTGCGGCAGAGGCTCGAGCAGGAGGTGCACCTCGGCGTAGTGGCGCAGGGGCTCGAAGTGGCCAACGCCCTCGACGGTGCTTTTGATGGTCTCCCGGTAGAGCACGCGCCCGGCGTCCAGCTCGACGCGGGTGTCAAAGCGCTCGAGCACGGCGCTCTCCGCATCCGCCGCCGCGCCGAGACCCTGTCCGGGCCGCGTCGCGCTAAGGCCCAGGGCAGCGCAGACCCAGCCCGCGCGCACCTCCTCCGCGGTCTCGAACTTTGTGCCGGAGTAAATGCGCAGGGCGCTGATTTTCTCCTCCAGCGTCTCCCCCGCGGCGTCCTGATAGCGCAGGAGGCTGCGCACCTTCAGGCTCCCGCCCGTGACCTTGAGCCAGGTCAGGCGGCTGCCCTGCGCGTCGCGGGAGATCTTGTAGACGCGCGCGGAAAACCCGTCTTCGTATACAGGCCGCGGCGCGTATCTTTCAAGCGCGTCCAGAAACTCCGCCACCCCGTCGGTTTTGAGTCCCGAGCCGAAGAAGCAGGGGAAGAGCTTTCGCCCGGCAACGAGGTCACGGACTGTCTCGTCCGGGATCGCCCCGGTCTCGAAAAAGCGCTCCATGGTCTCCTCATCGCAGAGGGCGACGCCCTCAAGGAGCTCTGCCTCCGGCGCGCCGAAATCCACGCAGCGCTCCGAGAGCCGCGCCGTGAGCTCCTTCATCAGCGCCTCCCGGCCCGGGCCGGGCAGATCCATCTTGGTAACAAAGAGGAAGGTCGGCACCCCGTAGCGCTCCAGGAGCTTCCACAGCGTCTCGGTATGGGCCTGGACCCCGTCGGTCCCGCTGATGACCAGCACCGCGCAGTCGAGCACGCGGAGGGTGCGCTCGGCCTCTGCGGAGAAGTCGACGTGGCCCGGCGTGTCGAGCAGGCTGAGAAAGCCGTCTCCCAATGGCATGACGGCCTGCTTGGAGAAGATGGTGATGCCGCGCTGCCGCTCGAGACTGTGGGTGTCGAGAAAGCTGTCGCGGTGGTCGACTCTGCCGAGGGTTTTCAGTTTTCCGGAGAGAAAGAGCATCGCCTCGGACAGGGTGGTCTTTCCCGCGTCCACATGGGCGAGGATGCCCAGGACGGTGTTGTCTGCATTTTTCATGCGGGTATATTACCATTTTTTGCGTGAAGAATCAACAGGGAAGAGGCCGTTTTCCACGGCTGTTTTTGAAGCGCGCACGGGCCCTCTCCCGCCGGGGGGGCGGGTCGGTGTGCCGCGCCTTTTCAAAAGCCATCCACCCACGCGCCGCGCGGGTTTTTAGCAGCACCGCACAATACGCCTGCGGCATCTTCCGGAAAAACCGCGCTCCGATTTCGAGCTTTTCCTTGACATACACAAAGTATGCCTGCGAAAACCCGCTGTCATCAGAAGCTGGTTTTCTCGGAATCCGCTCTTGCCGCATGATGCGGCATTGCTTATGTTATGTAACCTTTTGCACATTGCCTGCAAAAAGATTTGCGATTTTCTGAAACTTTGTCTGTTATTTTTGTAAAAGTCGTGTTATACTTAGAGGGTGTATTGCAATCAAATGCCGTATACTGCTTTCAATGCTGCTTTCATTTCACATAAAGGGGTACGCAAAATGAAAAAAATACTGGTTTTGGAGGACGAATCCAATATCCGCAGCTTTGTCGTCATCAACCTGCGCCGCAGCGGGTTTGAGCCGATCGAGGCCGCCAGCGGCGAGGAGGCGCTCGAGAAGTGGAAGGTCAATCCCGACATCTGTCTGGCCCTGCTGGACGTGATGCTGCCGGATATCGACGGGTTTGAGGTCTGCCGCCGCATCCGCGCCTCCGGGTCGAAGATGGGCATTATCATGCTCACGGCGAAAAATCAGGAGATCGACAAGGTCACCGGCCTCATGACCGGGGCGGACGACTATGTCACCAAGCCCTTCTCGCCCGCGGAGCTGACCGCGCGCGTGGACGCGCTGATCCGCCGTCTCGGCGTGGGCGAGGATGAGAATGCCACCGCCGAGATCGTCAGCGGGCCGTTCCTTCTGAACACGCGCAACCGCACGCTGGAAAAGAACGGGCAGCGCCTCAAGCTCACGCAGATCGAATACATGCTCATCAAACTCTTTATGGAAAACCCCGGCAAGGCCATGAGCCGCGAGGACATCCTTGCCGCCGTCTGGGGCAGCGACTTTGCGGGAGAGCTCAAGACCGTGGATGTGAACATCCGCAGGCTGCGCATCAAGATCGAGAACGATCCGACCGAGCCCGAGTACCTGACCACCGTCTGGGGTTACGGCTACAAGTGGGGATACTGATTATCGTCAAAGCGCCCGCGCTTTGACGAGATTTGCAGGCCGCTGCGCGCACTCGCTTGCGGGGGACGCTCGCACACTTGCGGCCTGAGAGGAGTCATTTCCGAGGTACACGCCCCCGGAAATGACAGATTAAATTTCTTTTTCGCATAGGCGAAAAACTCTGCGAGGCTCTGGCTTTGCGTTGATTTAGGAAGTACATTTCATGTTTGGCAATTTACGGACACAACTGCTGCTGTCGAGCGTCGCGGCGCTGGCGCTGCTGCTCATGGGCATCTGGGCCTCGACCCACGGTCTGATGACCTGGGCGACGGCGATCTACATTGCGGTGTGCGTGTACGTGCTGGCCGTCAACCTCTGGTTCTGGTGCTGTGTGGCCCGCCCGCTCGGGAAGCTGCGCAGCTTTGCAAAGCGTATCTCCTCCGGCAGCTTTGGGCTCAAGACTGAGGACTTTGAGGAGGACGAGATCGGCTACCTGGCCGAGGAGATCAACGGCATCTCCGAGAAGACGGCCCTGGCCGAGAAGACCAGGACGGAGTTCATCTCCCAGGTCTCGCACGAGCTGCGCACCCCTCTGACCGCCATCACCGGCTGGGCCGAGACCATCGCTTTCGATCCGGCGGTGCGGGGCGACTCTCTGAAGGGCATCCAGATCATCTCCAAGGAGGCCGAACGCCTGACCAATATGGTGACGGAGCTTCTGGAGTTCACGCGCATCCAGGACGGGCGCTTCAACCTCCGCATCGAGCTCATCGACATCGCCGCCGAGCTGGAGGACGCCCTCTTTACATACGGGGAGCTCATGAAGCAGGGCGGCATGAAGGTCAAGTACAGCGGCCCGAAATCGGAGATCCCGCTGATTCCCGCCGACGCGGAACGGCTCAAGCAGGTCTTTCTGAATCTTCTGGACAACGCCATGAAGCACGGCGGCGACGGCGGCAGGATCGACGTGACCCTCCGTCAGGAGGAGGGCAGCGTGCGCATCAACGTGCGCGACTACGGCCACGGCATCCCCGAGGCGGAGCTGCCCCACGTCAAGGAGAAGTTCTACAAGGGCAGCTCCAAAAACCGCGGCACGGGCATCGGCCTTGCCGTGTGCGACGAGATCGTCACCCGCCACGGGGGCGAGCTTGCGATCATGAACGCCCCCGACAAGGAGGGCGGGTGTCTCGTGTCCATCACGCTCCCCATCGGCGCAGCGAAGGCGAACACTGGTAAGTAAAACCGTTCTCTGTCATTCTGTGCGCGGCGAAGAAACCCGAAGCTCCTTCGCTTTTTCCGGGATGACATACAAACCGCAGATACATAAAAGGAGAATCCATCTTGAAAAATTCCAATTCCTGTGCGTTCAAGACGTCCATCGGCGGTCAGGCCCTGATCGAGGGCATTCTGATGCGCGGGCCGAAAAAGCAGGCCATCGTGTGCCGCACGGCGGACGGTCTCGTCGAGAAGGTCGACGAGCTCAAGTTCATCAAGGACCGCTTCCCCATCCTCGGCTGGCCGTTGATCCGCGGCTGCGCCATCTTTCTCAGCTCCATGATCAACGGTATGCGGGCGCTGACCTATTCGGCCAATCTCGTCCCCATCGAGGAGCAGGGGGAGCCGGACAAGATCGACCAGTGGATCACGGCCCACTTCTCCGAGGAGAAGGCCAAGGACATCATCATCGGCGTGGCGGTGGTGCTGGGCATCGCGCTGAGCCTGTTTCTGTTCATCTTCCTGCCCGCACTGATCGTGAGTCTCATCAAGCCCCTGACGGAGAGCCTTTTCGTGCGCAACATCGCGGAGGGTCTGACGCGCGTCGCGATCCTGCTTGCGTACATGAAGCTCGTCACCCTCACGCCGGACGTGAAGCGCCTCTTCTCCTACCACGGGGCCGAGCACAAAACCATCTTCTGCTACGAGCACGGCAAGCCCCTCACGGTGGAAAACGTGCGGCCCGAGTCGCGCTTCCACCCCCGCTGCGGCACGAGCTTTCTGCTGGTCGTGGTGGTGGTGAGCATCCTGGTCAACTCCGTGGTCCGCGTACAGAACACCTTCGCCCGCATGGGCTTCCATCTGCTGCTCCTGCCTGTGGTGGTCGGGATCAGCTACGAGATCAACCGCTGGTGCGGCCTGCATGACAACCGGCTCTCGGCCATCCTGTCCGCGCCCGGCAAGTGGCTGCAGCACATCACCACGAACGAGCCGGACGACAGCATGATCGAATGCGCCATCCGCGCCATCGAGCTGGTCATTCCCGAAGAACAGGGCAGCGACGCCTGGGGGAGCTGATACATGTGAAAACCTACAACGAGCTGTACATCAACACCCGCTCGACGCTCAAGCGCAGCGGGATCGAGGCCTATGCCCTCGAGGCGCGGGTGCTGGTATCCAGCGCCGCGGGCAAGACCGTCCAGCAGCTTCTGCGCGACCTGAGTCTCTACACCACCCCGCAGGTGGAGGAGCAGGTGAACGCCTATGTCGCCCGCAGGCTTGCGGGCGAGCCGGTGGCCTACATCACGGGCGACTGGGAGTTTTACGGTCTGCCCATCAAGGTGACGAAGGACGTGCTCATCCCCCGGGCCGACACGGAGCTGCTGGTCGATCTGGTCAAGCAGGCGCTGACCGGGTACAAGATGGACGCGCGCGTGCTCGACCTCTGCTGCGGCAGCGGGTGCATCACCTGCGCCGTCGGGCACGAGCTGCCGGCGACCAAGCTGGTGGCCGTGGATCTGAGCGCCAGCGCCCTCGAGGTCTGCCGGGCAAACGTCAACCTCAACCGCCTCTCGACCCGCGTCATCTGCCTGCAGGCGGACGCCACCGCCTCTCCCCCGCTGGGGATCGGGAACTTCGACATCATCGTCTCGAACCCGCCCTACATACCGAGCAAGGAGATTGCCTCACTTGACGGCTCCGTCAAGGATTACGAGCCGATCTGGGCGCTCGACGGCGGGAAGGACGGTCTGCGCTTTTACCGCAGCATCATCAAATTCTGGAAGACCCTGCTGCGCCCCGACGGGCTGCTCATTTTCGAGGTCGGCGAGGGGCAGGCGGAAAAGGTCGCCGAAATGCTGATGGCGGCCGGCTTCAGCTCCACCTCCATCCATCAGGACACGCGGGAGGTCGACCGCGCCGTCGTGGGGCGAATGTGAGCCAGTGTGGATTTTGGCGTATGGAGAGCGGAGTATTGAAAACGCACATTATTACTTGCCATGCATTTGGCAGATTGGAGTAGATCAATATGGCTGAAAAGAAAAAGATCCCCGCGGTCGTCGCGCCTTCCAATGCCGACAGGAAGAAGGCACTGGAGACCGCGATCGCGAAGATCGAGAAGGACTACGGCAAGGGCACCATCATGCGCCTGGGGGACGACATCTCCGTGAACGTGGAGGCGCTGTCCACGGGCTCGCTGTCCCTGGACCTCGCGCTCGGCATCGGCGGCATCCCCAAGGGCCGCATCATTGAAATCTACGGCCCCGAGGCCAGCGGCAAGACCACCCTCGCCCTGCACGCGGTGGCCTCCGCACAGAAGGCAGGGGGCGACGCCGCCTACATCGACGTGGAGCACGCGCTCGAGCCCGCCTACGCCCGCGCCCTCGGCGTGGACATCGACAGCCTGCTGATCTCCCAGCCGGACACCGGCGAGCAGGCGCTGGACATTGCCGAATCCCTAGTCCGCTCCGGCGCGGTGGACGTGGTGGTCATCGACTCCGTCGCGGCCCTGATCCCGCGCGTGGAGCTGGAGGGCGAAGTTGGGGACACTGTGGTCGGCGCGCTGGCAAGGCTCATGAGTCAGGCCATGCGCAGGCTTGCCGGTGCGATCTCCAAAAACAACTGCACCGTCATCTTCATCAACCAGCTCCGCCAGAAGATCGGCGTCATGTACGGCAACCCCGAGACGACGCCCGGCGGTCTGGCGCTCAAGTACTATGCCAGCGTCCGCATCGACGTGCGGCGCATCGAGACACTCAAGGTCAACGGCGAGATGGTGGGCAACCGCACCCGCGCCAAAGTGGTCAAGAACAAGGTCGCGCCCCCCTTCCGGGAGGCGGAGTTCGACATCATGTACGGCGAGGGCATCTCCAAGATCGGCGAGATCGTGGACCTCGGCGTCAAGCTGGAGATCATCGACAAGGCGGGTGCATGGTTCACGGTCGCGGGTCAGCGCATCCAGGGCCGCGACGGCGTGAAGACCTATCTCGCGGAGAATCCCGAGATCTGCGACAGGATCGAGCAGGAGATCCGCGACAACGCCCACAAGCTCATGAGCCCGCAGGCCATGAAGGCCGCGCAGGCGGCCGGCCGCGCCACCGGTGCGCCCGCGGTGGACGTGAGTGCCGCGGACTTTGATGAGGATTGAGCGCGGCCATGCGCATCACCTCTCTGCGGCAGACCTCTCCCGGCAGGATTACCGTCTGTCTCGAGGACGGGGGAGAGATCCGCTCCACCCTCGGCGCGGTGACGGAGCTGCGCCTCTTTGCGGGGCGCGAGCTCGATGAGGAGGCTGTCGCGGCGCTGCGCACGGAATCGGCGCGCTCCCTCGGCCGTGAGCGGGCGCTGGAATACGTCTCCCGGCGGCAGCTGTCCAGGCGCGAGCTCACGGACAAGCTGCGGGAGAAGGGCTTTGATGAGGATATCGCCGTCTGGTGCGCGGACTGGGTCACGGAGCGGGGGCTTCTCGACGAGGAGCGCTACGCCGCCGCCGTCGTCCGCCACTACAGCGCGAAGGGCTACGGCGCGCTTCGGCTGCGGCAGGAGCTTCAAAGGCGCGGCATCCCGCGGGAGCTTGCCGACGCGGCGCTGGAGGAGCGGCCCCGTGACACGGGAAAGCTCGACAGGCTCGTCGCCGCGAAGCTCACGGACCCCGAGGACCGCGACGCGGTGCGAAAGCTCTCCGCCGCGCTCTGCCGCCGCGGCTTTTCGTCGGAAGAGATTCGCGCAGCCCTCGAGCGCGCGCGTGCTTCTTATGACTATGAGGACTGATCTATGGAAAAGACTTTTGCAATGATCTCGCTCGGCTGCGCCAAGAATCTGGTGAACTCCGAGCAGATGCTGTATCTGATGAGCGAGGCGGGCTACGCCCTCGTGCCCGATCCGGACGGGGCCGATCTCGTGATCGTGAACACCTGCGGCTTCATCGACGCCGCCAAGTCCGAGGCCATCGACAGTATCCTTGAGATGGCCGGGCTCAAGCAGGAGGGCCGTCTCGGCGGACTGATCGTGACGGGCTGCCTTGCCGAGCGCTACAAGGACTCCATTCTCGAAGAGCTGCCGGAGATCGACGCCGTGCTCGGCGTCGGGAGCTTCAAGGATATCGTCGCCGCCGCGAACGCGGTGACGGAGCAGCGCAGTCTCAGCCTCTTCGGCGACCAGAGCGCGCCGGTGGACGAGATCCCGCGCGTCGTCACCACGGGCCCGGGCTGGGCGTATCTGCGCATCGCGGAGGGCTGTGACAACTTCTGCGCCTTTTGCGCCATCCCCTATATCCGGGGACGCTACCGCTCGCGCAGCATGGAGAATATACTGGAGGAGGCGCGGGACCTTGCGGCCCACGGGGTGAAGGAGCTCATCGTCATCGCCCAGGACATCACCCGCTACGGGACCGACCTATACGGCAGGCACATGCTCGCGGAGCTCTGCCGCCGCCTCTCGGAAATCGAGGGAATCGAATGGCTGCGCCTGCACTACCTCTACGTCGACCAGTTTGACGACGAGCTCATCGACGAGATCGCGTCAAACCCCAAAATCGTCAAGTATCTGGACATTCCGATCCAGCATATCGACAACGCGATCCTCAAACGCATGAACCGCCGCGGCACGGGCGAGGATATCCGCGCGCTCTTCCGAACCCTTCGCGCGCGCATCCCCGGTCTCGTCCTGCGCACAAGTCTGATCGCCGGCCTGCCCGGAGAGGGCGAGGCGGAATTTGAGGAGCTGTGCGTGTTTTTGAAGGAGGCCCGCATCGAGCGCGTCGGGGTCTTCCCCTTCTCCCCGGAGGAGGGGACCGCGGCGGCCGCGATGGAGCATGTGGACCCTGAGGAGGCTAGGCGCCGCGCGGACCTGATTCTGGAGCTCCAGGCCCCGATCATGGAGGACTTCTGTCAAAGCCTTGTCGGAAAGACGCTGGATGTGCTGTGCGAGGGCTTTGACGAGGAGAGCGGCCTGTTTTACGGGCGCTGCTACGCGGACTCCCCCGACATTGACGGGCAGGTTCTCTTCACCGGCCCCGGCGTCGAGGGCGAGCTGCTTCCCGTTTTGATCGAGCGCACGGAGGACGGCCTGCTCTACGGTTCCCTTGAGGAGGTGGAGACATGAATACCGCCAACAAAATCACGATGCTGCGCCTCGCGCTGATCCCGGTGTTCATGGTGCTGGCCTATCTGGACTACCGCTGGGTCGCGCTCGTCGTGTTCATCGCCGCGAGTCTCACGGATCTTCTGGACGGCTACATCGCGCGGCACTACAACCAGATCTCCAATTTCGGCAAGTTCATGGACCCGCTGGCGGACAAGGTGCTGGTGCTGTCGGCCATGTGCTTTCTCGTGGAGAAGGGGCAGATGTACGGCTGGGTGGTCGCGATCATCCTGTTTCGCGAGTTTGCGGTCTCCGGTCTGCGCTTCATCGCCGTGGAGCGCCAGCGCGTGATCGCCGCGGCCTGGTCCGGCAAGGTCAAGACCACCTGTACCATGGTGGGGCTCTGCTTCCTGCTGGTCTTCACCGAGTACCCGGCGCTGAACCTCTTCGTCTCCGCCGTCATTCTCGTCACCACTGTCTATTCCGGCGTCGAATACTTCATCAAAAACCGGGACGTATTGGAAAACGCCGATCAATAATTGAATTTAAAACAAGGAGTACCGCCCATGATCCTGTATAATTCCGCTTCCCGCAAACGGGAGGAGTTTGTTCCCAATCACCCCGACATCGTCAAGATGTACACCTGCGGCCCCACGGTGTATCACTTCGCGCATATCGGCAACCTGCGCTCCTACATCATGGAGGACATTCTGGAGAAGTATCTGCGTTACACGGGCTACAACGTCAAGCGCGTCATGAACATCACCGACGTGGGCCATCTCACCTCCGACGCCGACGAGGGCGAGGACAAGATGCTCAAGGGCGCGCGGCGCGAACACAAAACCGTCATGGAGATCGCGAAGTACTACACCGACGCCTTCTTCGACGACTGCCGCAAGCTCAACATCAAGACGCCCGATGTGGTTGAGCCGGCCACCGCCTGCATCGACGAGTATATCAAGATCATCTCGAAGCTCATGGACACCGGCTACGCCTACTTTGCCGGCGGCAACGTGTACTTTGACACCTCGAAGCTCGAGCGCTACTATATCTTCAACGACTTCAAGGAAGAGGACCTGAACGTCGGCGTCCGCGAGGGTGTCGAGGAGGACACGAACAAGCGCAACAAAAACGACTTCGTCCTCTGGTTCACCAAGTCCAAGTTTGAGGATCAGGCCCTCAAGTGGGACTCCCCCTGGGGTGTCGGCTACCCCGGCTGGCATATCGAGTGCTCCGGCATCTCGATGAAGCACCTGGGCGAGGACCTGGATATCCACTGCGGCGGCATTGATAACGCCTTCCCCCACCACACCAATGAAATTGCCCAGTCTGAGTCGTATCTCGGCCACCATTGGTGCAATTACTGGATGCATGTCCTCCACTTGAACACCACCTCCGGTAAAATGAGCAAGTCCAGCGGGGAGTTTCTGACGGTCTCCCTGCTTGAGCAGAAGGGCTACGACCCCCTTGCCTACCGCTTTTTCTGCCTGCAGAGCCACTACCGCAAGAGCCTTGTGTTCAGCTGGGAAAATCTCGACAACGCCCAGGGCGCGTATCAGAAGCTGATCGCCCGCATCGCGGCCCTCAAGCCGGAGGACGGGACGCTGGATCAGGCCGCCTTCGACGAGCTTGACGGGAAGTTCCGCGCCGCGCTGGACAACGACCTCAACACCTCCCTTGCGGTTACGGCGCTGTACGACGTGCTCAAGGCGAAGACCAACGACACCACCAGGCTCGCGGCCATCGGCGCCTTCGACGGCGTGCTGGGGCTGAGCCTGCTGGAAAAGGCCGCCGTCAAGCGTGAGGAGCTCAGGAAGGAGCAGCTTGCGGCGGGCGCGTTCACCATCGTGTCCGAATCCGGCGAGGCTGACGCCGAGATTGAGGCAAAGATCCTGGCCCGCCAGGACGCGAAGAAGGCCAAAAACTTTGCCGAGGCCGATCGCATCCGCGATGAGCTGCGCGCCGACGGCATTGAGGTGACGGATATCCCCCACGGCGCGAAGTGGAAGCGCATCTGAAAAACACCCGGACATGAAGACTGTATCCTTTGTGATCCCCTGCTACCGCTCGGAGAAAACCGTCGGCGGCGTGGTCGCGGAGATCGGCGCCGTCATGAAAACGCTGCCGGACCGCGACTATGAGATCGTGCTGGTCAACGACTGCTCGCCCGACGGGACTTTTTCGGTGCTCCGTGCGCTGGCGGAAAACGATCCGCACATCAGGGCGGTGGACCTGGTCAGGAACTTCGGGCAGCATGCGGCCCTCATGTGCGGGATGCGCTATGCCAAAGGCGACTGCGTGGTCTGCCTGGACGACGACGGACAGACCCCCGCGGACGAGGTGGGCAAGCTGCTGGAAAAGTTAGACGAGGGCTACGACGTGGTCTATGCCTCCTACGCCGACAAACAGGAGAGCGGCTTTCGCAGGTTTGGAAGCGAGGTCAACCGCATCATGACCGAGTTCATGCTCGGAAAGCCCCGGGAACTGGAGCTGACCAGCTACTTTGCCGCGAGCCGCCTGATTGTGGACGAGATGCTGCGCTATGAGCACTGCTATCCCTATGTGATGGGGCTGGTACTGCGCAGCACGCGGAAAATCTGCAACGTGCCTGTCAGCCACCGGGCGCGGCAGACAGGCAGCTCCGGCTATACGCTGGCGAAGCTGCTGGGCCTGTGGATGAACGGCTTTACCTCCTTCTCCGTAAAGCCCCTGCGTCTCTTTACCCTTGTCGGACTGAGCGGGCTTGTCATAGGCTTTCTCTGGTCGCTGGTCATTGTGGTCCGCTATTTTACGGAGCATATGGCCCCCCTCGGCTGGAGCACCACGACCGCGCTGCTGCTTATCATCGGCGGGCTGATCCTCTTCGGCATCGGCCTTGTCGGGGAATATGTGGGCCGAATCTTCATGTGCGTCAACGCCACGCCCCAGTACATCGTGCGCGAATGTGTGACGCAGGAGGACAAAGCCTCCTGAGGTCCGTGCTCTCCGCCCGGCCCGCGCGGAGAAAGCTGTCGCGGCCGATCTCACACGAGGCCGTGACCGAGGGGTAAGCTTCCCCCCCCTGCTACTATACATTTCAAGCCCTGCCATGCTCCTCCGAATGACAGGGCTTAATCTTAGGCAATACCGCATAATTCGGCAAGAGCAGATCCTGAGAAAATTTGGGTTCTGATAAAGGCACTTTTTCGCAGATGTACTTTGTGTACCTCAAGAAACAGTCCCGTTTTTCCGTTCTGCTCCGGACTGCCGCGGGAATTTTATTTGTCGAACAGAGCGCTCACGCAGTCCTCCGTCCACGCGGTCAGGGCTTCAAAATCCATGTACGGACGGTATAAAGCCTCCAGCCTGTCGTGCAGGCGCTTGGCGTCGGCGAGCTCCCCGACCGCGCGGGACAGGGCCTCGCGGCTTTGCAGGCGCTCCCCCTGCGGGATCGGCAGCGCTGCGGGCGCGGCAACGAAGGCGAGCGACAGCTCCGGGATCAGCACGGCCTCAAGCTGCCGCGGATTCAGCGGGCTCGGGCAGAGGATCATGCGGGTGCACTTTCCGGCCGCATAGGCGGCGGCGCTCTCCAGCACCGCGCCGCCCCCGCGAAGACAATAAATTTGTTTACATAATAAGTTTACCGTCTCACTCAGGCTGAGCAGGCCCTTGCAGCTGATTGCCGAGAGGAAGCGCCGCTCCCGTCGGCAGCTGCCCGCCCGCTCCGGGAAGGCGTCGAGCAGGGCGCGGGCCCGCTCTGTCTCCTCCCGCATGACGGCGGCGTCAGGCAGCTCCTCGGCCCGCTCGAGCGCCTCGGCCGCGGCGAGAAACTGATAAGCCGCGTCATAGCGCTCCTTGTACGCCCTGTTCAGTGCCGCGGCCCGCAGGCGGTCGTCGCCGTTCAGCGGCAGGCGGCAGAACCGGCCAAGGTTTACATAATCTGCGTCCACGCCGAAGTAGCGCGGTTCCCGGACGTGCGGGGCGGTGCCGTCCACCCATGCAAGCCCCAGCGCCGGGACGCTCAGCGCGTCGAGCGAGTCCGGGTCGCCGGAGCAGAGCACGCTCACGGTGTCGAGCCCCCGTGCCTGCGCCGCTTCGCGGAGCCTTCGCATGAAGCCGGACTTGCCGGTCCCGGGGCCGCCCTTGATGATATGCAGAAACTGCGCCTCGTCCGGGAAGCCGTCGTAGAGCGAATAGAAGCCCCGCCCGGAGTTTGCCGCAAGAAAGAAAGTCTGGTCCAAAATGCTTCCCCCTCTCACCCCGTATTGTATGCGGGAGAAAGGGGATTGACACATGGCGGCGCAGGTTTTGAAGCGGCGAGTCAGCCTGAACACAGGTGAAGGATCTTCCCCCCGGTTCACCGCCTCGGCAGGAGAGCTCCTTCGACTCCGTTTCACTCTGCTCAGAATGACAGGTTTTTATTTCCCCACGTCTATCACGATGACCTTGACGCCGCTGCGTTCGGCGTAGAGGATGGTGTTCATGGTGCCGCCGGGCCTGCCGTCATAGCAGGCCAGCAGGAGAGAAGCGCGGTCCACCATATAGCGGTTGCGGCGCATCATGCAGTCCGGCGTATAGCCGTACTGGAGGACCGTCAGCTTGTTGCAGCGGTCGATGAGGGTATTCCAGCGCTGGCGCAGCATCGCCGTCCAGCGGCCGGGCTGGTCACCGAAGGGGATCGCGGCCTCGAGCGTCACGTCGCCGTACTGCTCCCTGAGGGCGAGGACCGCCTCGGCAAAATACATGTCGCAGCCGATGGCCATGCCGCATAGGAAATGGCGGTAGCCCAGCCGGTAGATCGCCTCCAGCCGCGCCGCCAGCTCCAGCTTGAGCGTCAGACAGCGCGGGTCCTGCTCGTTCGCGCCCCAGGGCAGCTTCATCGGTCTGTGCCCCGTGAAGCAGCAGCTGTGCTCTCTGTCCGCCGTCCGAACCGCCCCCCTTCGTTTTTTTCATTGTACAGCGCTTTTCCCCTCTTGTCAAAAGCAATCTCCTGTGCTATAGTAAGACTGTCTTCAGGGCAGGGTGTAATTCCCGACCGGCGGTATAGTCCGCGAGCCGTATGGCATGAACCGGTGTGATTCCGGTACCGACAGTAGAGTCTGGATGGAAGAAGACGCCCGGCGTGTTTGCCGGGGCGTTATTATGCCGCCCGAAGATGTGTCTTCGGGTGTTTTTATGTTTAAAGGAGGAAAAAAGAATGGAAAATCTCGGATTCGTACTGTCCTGCTTTGCGACGATCGCGCTGCTGTTTGTGGCAGCGTGGCTGGCTGAAAAGTATCTCGTCAAGGAGAGAAAGGCCTTTTCCAGCACCCATTACATCACCTATACCGCGATCTTCGCAAGTCTTGCGGGCGCGCTGATGTTTTTTGAGATCCCCCTGTTCTTTGCCCCCTCGTTCTATAAAATCGACCTGAGCGAGATCCCGGTTTTGATCTGCACCTTCTATCTCGGCCCCGTGGCAGGCGTCGCGGCGGAGCTTTTGAAGGTCATGGTCAAGCTCCTCCTGAAGGGTACCAGCACCGCCTTCGTCGGGGACTTTGCTAACTTCGCGGTGGGCTGCTCCTTCGTCCTGCCGGCGAGCATCGTGTACCACGCGAAGCCCGGCCGCCGCACGGCCCTCACCGGTATGCTGGCCGGTACCCTGGTCATGACCGTCTTCGGCAGCGCCTTCAACGCGGTCTACCTGCTGCCGAAATTCGCGGCCCTCTACGGGATGCCCATGGAGGCCATCATCGGCATGGGCACCAAGATCAACCCCTCCATCACCAGCGTCTCGACCCTGGTGCTCTTCGCGGTGGTGCCCTTCAACCTGCTCAAGGGCGCGATCGACTCCGTGCTGACCTTCCTGCTCTACAAGCGCATCTCCCCCATCCTGCACAGGGGCGACGAGAAGCGCCGCGAGCGCCGCGAGGCGAAGGCCGCGTGACGCTCCGCAGCCGCAGGACGCTCAGTGCAAAGTTGAAAAGCTCCGTGATATAGAGGATGGCGAGATAGGCGGGCAGCGCGTACCGGGGCAGGAGCCGCCAGGTGAGCAGCAGCCCCAGCAGCGCGTCGAGGATATTGACTCCCATGCACCACAGCTGCTCGCCCAGGCCCTTGAGACAGCCGTCCACGCTCATGTCCAGATACATGAACGGCACCAGCGGGGCGAGGATACGGATATAGCGCCCCGCGTCCCGGCTGCCGTATACCAGCATTCCCAGAGCGTCCGCGCACACGAAGAGAAAGAGCGCCACCGCGAGGGAGAAGAGAAGGCTCAGGCGCAGAAGCTCCTTTGTCGTTTTCGTGATGCCGGCGCGGTCCCCTCTCACCTGGGCCGCCGTGAGCTCCGGTACGATGAGCTCCGCAGCCGCGGCCATGATGCAGGCGGGGAAAAAGATCACCGGCAGCACCATGCCCTGAATCGTCCCATAGCCTGCGAGGGCGCGGTTTCCCGAAAGGCCCGCGGCCCGCAGGCCCCGCGGCACCAGCAGGTGCTGGAGCGTCGTGAGGGCGCTGCGCGCGTATGCCGAGAGGGCGAGCGGCACCGCGATCCCCAGCAGCCGGGGCGTGAGTCTGTCGCCCGCGCCGTCTGCGGCGTAGTGTCTGCGCCGATCCTGGAAATAGACCAGCGCCATCAGAATGAGGCTCAATCCGTCCGCCGCCACCCGCCCGAGGGTGACGGCGGCGCAGCTTTTTTCAAGGTCTCCCGCCGGGACGCGTCCGAGGAAGAGGGCCACCAGCGCGATCCCGACGAGCTGTTCGAGAAAATGCACCAGTGCGCTCTTCCACACTCTCCCGCAGGCGGTAAAGTAGCCGGACATGGCCGAGCAGAGCGAGACGCAGGGCATACTCAGGGCCGCGAGTCTGAGAGGCTTTACCGTGCGCGCGTCGCCGATCCAGAGAAAGCCGACGGGTTCCGCGAGGGCCAGGAGGACGACGGCCGCGGCGAGACCGAAGAACGCCCCGTAGCCGAGGCAGCGGCCCATCGCCGCGCGCACGCCGCCGGGCCTCTCGACGCCAAGCTCTTCGGACACAAGGCGCGTGGAGGCAAAGCGCACGCCGGAGATCGCAAAGGTCGCGGCAAGCCCGGTCACCGACAGGGTAAGCTGGTACAGGCCGATCCCCGCCGCGCCGATGCGCCCCGCAAGCCAGACCTGAAACACCATGCCGATGGCGCTCATGAGAAGCGACGACGCGGTCAGCAGCGCGGTATTCATAAGCAGCGCCCGTTTCACGGCGACCCCTCCTTTTCGGGATGCTGCTGTCAGTCTATGCGCGAGACAGCGCAGCCTTGTCCCGAATCGTGACAGCGTCCCTCGTGTTCGGCATCTTTCGGAAAAATCGCTTGAAAAGCTTCCCGCGCAGTGGTATTCTGAGTACAGGCCGGAATAAACAGGCAAGGAGGCGGGTTCATGATCATCACCATCGGCAGACAGCACGGCAGCAACGGGCACGCCGTTGCGGAGGCGCTGGCCGCGCATTACGCAATCCCCTGCTACAGCAAGGAGATCGTCGACCGCACCGCGCGGGACTCCAATTTCAGCCACGACGTTGTGCGCTCCTATGACGAAAAGCGCGTGTCCCCGCTCATCGTGCCGGGCTCGCAGTTTTTCGGGATGGACGAGTGGTTCCGTCTGAACATGCAGGTCGCCTCCGCGCAGTTTGATACGATCCGCAGTCTCGCTGCGGAGGGGGACGCCGTCTTCGTGGGCCGCTGCGCCGACTATGTGCTGCGCAATCGGGACGATCTCGTGCGCGTGTTCGTGATGGCCGACATGCCCTACCGTATCCGCACTATCATGGCGAGAAAGAGCGTTCCGGAGGACCAGGCCAGAAAGCTCATCAAGGAGGTCGACAAGGACCGCGCAAGCTATTACCGCTACTACACGGACCAGATTTGGGGCGACACGGAGTTCTACGATCTCTGTGTCAATGTCGCCCCCGTCGGCGTGGAAGGCGCGGTACAGGCCGTCGCCGCCTATATTGCGGCGAGAAAGCTGTCATAATTCAACAGGGAAATATTGAAGCCAATGCGATAGCATCTGGCCCTGTCATCCTGAGCGGAACGAAGCGGAATCGAAGGATGACAGGGCCTTTTCTTCTGCCATGACAGGGTTTTTATTGTCCCTGAAGCGGATTTGCTTCAGGGGCGTGTTTTTTTGCGCTTTTCGGGGAATGCTATGAGAAAACGAAAGGTGTGGTTTCATGGCAAAACGGATCGGGAAGCGCACGCTTGCGCTGGAGACGCAGCCGGGCGTGGTATCTTACGCTTCGGTCGTCGGCGGAAAGGAGGGAGCCGGGCCGCTCAGGAAGGGCTTTGACGAGGTCTCGCTCGATTCGTACTTCGGGCAGGACAGCTGGGAGAAGGCGGAGACGACCATGCTGTCGCGCTGTGTGGACCGCTGCATCGAAAAGGCGGGCGGGCTGCGGCCGGGCGGCATTCTGGGCGGCGATCTGCTGAACCAGTGCGTCAGCTCCGCCTTCGCGGTGAAGGACCGGGCCGCGCCCTATCTGGGGCTGTACGGCGCGTGCTCCACGATGGCGGAGGGCCTTGCGCTGGCGGGGCTGCTGCTGGACGGTGGCGGCTTTTCGAGCCTGCTGGCCTTCACGGGGTCCCATTTCTGCGCGGCGGAGCGACAGTACCGCTTTCCGCTGGAATACGGCGGCCAGCGCACGCCGAGCTCCCAGTGGACGGTCACCGGCGCGGGGGCAGTGCTGCTCGCGCGCGACTGCGGCGGACTGGAGCTCACGCATGTGACGCCGGGCCGCGTCGTGGACGCCGGGATCACGGACGCAAACAACATGGGCGCAGCCATGGCTCCCGCCGCCTGCGACACGATCCTCGCCCACTTTGACGACACGGGGCGGGATTTTGCCGACTACGACGCCGTGTTCACCGGCGACCTCGGCGCGGTGGGCCACGACATCCTGCAGGATATGCTGCAGAAGGAGGGGCTCTCGCCGGGGCTCAAATACCTCGACTGCGGGGTGCTCATCTATGATCTGGTGACCCAGGATGTGCACGCCGGCGGCTCCGGCTGCGGCTGCTCGGCCTCGGTGCTCGCGGCGCACATCCTCCCCGCCATGGAGCGCGGGGTGTGGGGCCGCGTCCTCTTCGCGGGCACCGGGGCTCTCATGTCCCCGCTGAGCTGTCAGCAGGGATGCAGCATTCCCGGCGTCTGCCACGCGGTGAGCATCGAGAGGAGGGGATCGTATTGGGTGTAATGCTCCCTTATCTCAGGGCCTTCGCCGTCGGGGGCCTGCTGTGTCTGGTCGGCCAGGTGCTGATCGACCGCACAAAGCTCACGCCCGCCCGCATCCTGACAAGCTACGTCGTGGCCGGGGTGGTCCTCGGCGCGCTCGGGCTCTACGGCCCTTTCGCCGAATGGGCCGGCGCGGGGGCGACCGTGCCGCTCACCGGCTTTGGGAATCTCATCGCGAAGGGCGTGCGCGAGGCGGTTGGGGAAAAGGGCCTGCTCGGCGTGTTTTCCGGCGGCTTTACGGCCGCTGCCGCCGGTCTCGGCTCGGCAGTTATCGCGGGGCTTCTCGTCTCGCTGCTGTTTAAGCCGAAGGACAAGGACCGATAGCTTTGCGATTGTCCCACAATACCGTATCTCGCCGCAGGGAGGGGCAAGCCCCTCCCTGCTGTCAGCCCGGACATCCCTGCACTCGTCATTTTTCCAGAAAGAGGATTGATTTTTGAATATGCGGATGGTATACTGGATTGAATTATGTTAACATCCCGGCAGTATAATGCGCGGGGGGCCTTCCGCGGCTCCGCCTTCTGCTGACATAAAGGAGAGAAAGCAATGGATCAGAAGCTCTATCGCGAAAAAAGCCTGGACCGCATCTCGTCTCCCGAACAGCTCAACGACTACCTGCACGTCACGAGTCCATCCGTGTGGATCGTACTGACGGCAGTCATCATCCTGCTGGCCGGGATGCTGTACTGGAGCTCCGCCGTCTCCATCAACAGCTATGTGGACGGCACCTCGGAGGTCAAGAGCGGCATCATGACGATACGCTTTACCGACCAGGACTTTGCCAAGAACGTGGAGGTCGGCATGACCGTCTCGGCCGGCAGCACGGAGACCAGGGTCACCAGCGTCGGACACGATACCAACGGTCTCATCATCGCCACGGCGCATTCCGCGCTTCCGGACGGCTTTTACCCCGTGCGGGTGTGCTATAAGCAGACGCAGGTGATGGACCTGCTGTTCGACTGAGGAGCGAGGGATGGCACGTAAGAAGGAAAAAAAGCCGGTGACCAGGAGCAGGGCCAAGGTGCCGGTCGTCATGCAGATGGAGGCCCTGGAGTGCGGCGCCGCCTCGCTCGCCATGGTGATGGCCTATTATGACAAGTGGGTGCCGCTGGAGCAGGTGCGCCTGGACTGCGGCGTCTCCCGCGACGGCTCGAACGCACGCAATATCCTGATCGCCGCGCGCAACTACGGCTTCGAGGCCCAGGGCTTCCGCTGCGAGCTGTCCGCGCTGCGCGAGGAGATGAGCTTTCCGTGCATCATCCACTGGAACTTCAACCATTTTGTGGTGCTGAACGGCTTTCAGGGCAAGCACGCCTACATAAACGACCCCGCGCGGGGTGAGATCAAGCTGAGCATTGAGGACCTCGACGCGGCCTTTACCGGCATCGTCCTCCAGATCGAGCCCGGCCCCGACTTTCAGCCCGGCGGCAAGCCCAAGAGCACCTTGGAGTTTGCACGCAGACGTCTCAAGGGGGCCGGCGCGGCGGTGACGTTCGTACTGCTGTCGTCCGTGATTGCCTATCTCTTCGGCATCATCAATCCCGTGTTCAGCAAGTTCTTCATGGACCGGCTTCTGACCGGCGAGAACCGTGAGCTGCTGGAGCCCTTCATCGCCCTGATGGCGGCGATGGGGATCGCGCAGCTTGTGGTCGCCTGGTTCCAGGCGGTCTACTCACGCAAGATTGACGGCAAGATGAGCATTGTCGGCAGCAGCGACTATATGTGGAAGATCCTGCGCCTGCCGATGGAGTTCTTCTCCCAGCGCATGGCGGGCGACATTCTGCAACGCCAGAGCACCAACGCCTCCATCGCCTCCACGCTGGTGAACACCCTGACGCCGCTGCTGCTGAACACGATCATGATGGGCTTCTATCTCTTCGTCATGCTCAAGCTCAGCCCCCTGCTCACGATGGTCGGCATTGTGACCATCGTGCTGAACCTGCTGGTCTCGCGCATCATCTCCAGAAAGCGCGTGAACATCACGCGCGTACAGATGCGCGACGCGGGCAAGCTCAACGCCGCCACGGTCTCCGGCATTCAGATGGTGGAGACCATCAAGTCCAGCGGCGCGGAGATCGGCTATTTTCAGAAATGGGCAGGCTATCAGGCCTCGGTGAACGCGCAGAAGGTGAAGTTCGCACAGCTGAACCAGTTCCTCGGCGTGATCCCGTCTGTCCTGTCCACGATTGCGAACGCCTCTGTCGTGGTCATCGGCGTCGGGCTCGCCATGGACGGCAATTTCACGCTGGGCTCCATCATGCTCTTCCAGGGCGCGCTGAGCTCCTTCATGTCCCCGGCCATGATGCTGGTCTCGGCGGGGCAGACCATCCAGGAGATGCGCACCGATATGGAGCGCGTCGAGGACGTGATGCAGTACCCGAACGACCCCGGCTTCAGCGACAGTCCCCTCGACGAGGATGCCGACTACTCCAAGCTCTCCGGCATGATCGAGCTCCGGGATGTGAGCTTCGGCTATTCCCGTCTCGGCCAGCCGCTGATCGAGCATTTCTCCATGAAGATGAAGCCCGGCAGCCGCGTTGCCTTCGTCGGCAGCTCCGGCTGCGGCAAGTCCACGCTCTCCAAGCTCATCTCCGGCCTCTACCAGCCGTGGAGCGGCGAGATTCTCTACGACGGCAAGCCGATCTCCGAGATCGACCGCAGCATCTTCACCGGCTCCGTCGCGGTCGTCGACCAGGACATCGTGCTCTTTGAGGACACGATCGCCAACAACATCAAGATGTGGGACACGTCCATCGAGGACTTTGAAATGATCCTCGCCGCACGCGACGCCCAGATCTATGAAGACATCATGGCCCGCGAGGGCGGCTTCTCCTGTATGCTCACCGAGGGCGGCAAGGACCTGTCCGGCGGCCAGCGCCAGCGCATCGAGATCGCCCGCGTCCTGGCCCAGGACCCCTCAGTCATCATCATGGACGAGGCCACCTCCGCCCTTGACGCCAAGACCGAGTACGAGCTGGTCAACGCCGTCAAGGACCGCGGGATCACCTGCATCGTGATTGCGCACCGTCTGTCCACCATACGCGACTGCGACGAGATCATCGTGCTGAACAAGGGCAAGGTGGTCGAGCGCGGCACCCATGACGAGCTCTACGCCAGGGGCGGCTATTACGCAGAGCTCATATCCAGCGACTGAGGAGGTGCGGTGAATGGGTTGGTTTGACGAACAGATCAGACAGCGCAAGCTGAGCGACCAGGAGGTCTTTGAGGAATCCATTTTCCGCATGGCCTCCGTCGTGCTGGGCAAGGAGCGCGCAGGGATTCTGAACGACGAGCGCATCCTTACCAAGATGGTGCTCGACGATATTCTGAAATACTACCACGCAAAGCCGGTCGAGCTCCCGCCTGCGGTCAGGACGCCGGATGCGGCGCTGGACTACTGTCTGCGCCCCCACGGGATCATGTACCGCAGCGTCAGCCTGGACGACGGCTGGTACAGGAACGCCTTCGGCCCCATGATCGCACTGCGGAAGGGGGACGGGAACCCCGTCGCCCTGATCCCCGACATCCGGGGCTACAGCTTCCGCGACAGCGCAAGCGGAAAGACGGTCCGCGTCAACGCAAAGACGGCCGAATTGTTCGGCCGGGACGCGGTCTGCTTCTACCGGCCGCTGCCGCAGAAAAAGCTCGGTGTCGCCGACATCAATCTCTATCTCAAGGACTGTCTGGACGTCGGCGACTACGTGGCACTGGTCCTGAGCTTTCTGCTGGTGACGCTCTTCGGCCTCATGCAGACGCCGATCTATCGCGTGCTCACCGGCTACGTTCTGGAGAGCAGGAGCATGACGGTGCTCATCGGCACGGCCGTGTTCATGCTCGCGTCGATCGTCTCCACGCAGCTCGTCACCACGGTGCGCGAGCTGATGATGGACCGCCTTGAGATCAAGACCTCCATGTCCGTGGAGGCCGCGATCATGTCGCGTGTTCTGAATCTCCCCGCGAATTTCTTCCGCAAGTACTCCTCCGGCGAGCTCTCGAGCCGCTGCGGCGCGGTCAGTCAGCTCTGCACGCTCCTGATCGGCGGCGTCTTCTCTACGACGCTGTCCTCGCTGATGAGTCTTTTGTACATCACGCAGATTTTCCGTTACGCGAGGGCCCTTGTCGTCCCGGCGCTGCTGGTGATGCTCGCGAGCGTGCTCGTCAGCATCATCGCCTCTCTGATGCAGATGCGCGTCAGCAAGAAGCTCATGGAGCTGAGCGCGAAGGAAAACGGTCTGAGCTTTGCGCTGATCTCCGGCGTACAGAAGATCAAGCTGGCCGGTGCGGAGAAGCGCGCCTTTGCCCGCTGGGCGGACGTCTTTGCCAGGGCCGCGGAATACAACTACAATCCTCCGCTCTTCCTCATCGTCAACGGTGTGATCTCCACCGCCATCGGGCTGATCGGCACGATCACGATGTACTACATTGCGGTGAAGACCAACGTCAGCGGCTCGGAATACATCGCGTTCAACAGCGCATACGGCACGGTGTCCGGCGCGTTCTCGGCGCTGATGAGCGTCGCGATCTCGGTGGCACGGATCAAGCCCATCCTCGAGATGGCGGACCCCATTCTCAAGGCCGAGCCGGAGACCTCCGAGAACAAGCAGATGGTGACCTCTCTCAAGGGCGGTATCGAGCTTTCGAACGTCTATTTTCGCTATACCGAGTCCATGCCCTATGTGGTCAACAACATGAGCCTGCGCATCAGGCCCGGGGAGTACATCGCCATCGTCGGCAAGACCGGCTGCGGCAAGTCCACGCTGGTGCGTCTGCTGCTGGGCTTTGAAACGCCTGAGAGGGGCAGCATCTATTACGACGGCAAGGATATGACCAAGCTGGACCTCCGCTCTCTGCGCTGCCGCATCGGCACCGTGACGCAGGACGGCAGCCTCTTCCAGGGGGACATCTACTCCAACATCGTCATCTCCTCGCCGAATCTCCCGCTGGACGCGGCCTGGGAGGCGGCGGAGCTGGCCGGCATCGCCGACGATATCCGCGCCATGCCCATGGGGATGCAGACCATGATCTCCGAGGGCTCGGGCGGCATCTCCGGCGGACAGAAGCAGCGCCTGATGATCGCGCGGGCCGTCGCGCCGAAGCCGAAGATCCTCATCTTCGACGAGGCGACCTCAGCGCTCGACAACCGGACGCAGAAGCAGGTATCCGATGCGCTCGACAGGCTCAAGTGCACGCGTATCGTCATCGCGCACCGGCTCTCCACCATCAAAAACTGCGACCGCATCCTTGTTCTGGACGAGGGCCGCATTCTGGAGGACGGCACCTACGTCGAGCTGATTGCAAAGCAGGGCTACTTTGCCGAGCTTGTCGAAAGGCAGCGGCTGGATACCGGCAATCCCGTAAGCGCTCAGAAAACCTGAAATACATAGGAGGACATCATGAAAACAAAGATGCTCAGAAAAGCGCTCGTCTCCAGGGCGGAGGAGGCTCTGGTCTCGAAGCTCCCCGTCGATGAGAAGGCGCTGCGCCGCGTCGGGAATCTGATGGAGCCCAAAAACATCAAGCGCGCCGCAATCGCGGTGGTCGGCGGCTCCGCCGCGCTGTCGCTGCTCGGGAATATCTGGGAGACACACGTGTACCGCAGGGCCATGGCGAAGGAGCTCAAAAAGCAGCTCGAGCCGATCAAAAAGCAGCTCAGCGCCATTGAAGTACAGAATGCCGAGCTCAAAAAGCAAAACGAGCAGCTCCGCAAGCGACTCAGCGAGCTGGAAGGCCACGGCTTCCGCCGCTGAACAGCACAGGAGAGGGGCTTGCCCCTCCCCCGGAACCACGAGAAAAAAAGTACGGTGAAATCGCAGCTTGCCGCGATTTCACCGTACTTTTAGAATCTGTACTTTTCCGCTGCCGGGAGGTCGGGTACCTTCCCCTGCGGTCACGCGCTGTGGTTTACCGGTCACAGTCCCGTTTTTCCTGCCTTGCCCCGGCAGCGCACTACGCCTCGCGCACTACGTACTCGTTCACATAGTTGACGCCCGCGATCGTTTTGCCGTAGAGGGCCAGAAACTCCTCGAAGCAGAGGCCGTTTTCCGTGATGTATTCGGCGGCCTCCCTGCCGACATAGCGGTAGTGGCCGGGGTAGCAGGCCATGCCGTAGACCTCTTTTTTATTCTCGGGGTAGCGGACGATGAAGCCGTACTCGGTGCAGTGCTCGTCCATCCACTGGCAGACCGGCGTACCGGCGACCGTCTCGTCGTGGATGTTGCTGTAGTTGACGTCAGCCCAGTAATACGCCTCGTCCGTGATGTCGAAGGCAAGGCCGGTGGAATGCTCGCTGCAGCCGGCGGCGAAGACGTGCTTGGCCGCCTCATAGGAGCTGCCGGGGAGGCAGTGGCAGTACTCGTAGTCATATTCTCCGTACTTGCGCATGGCCTCCTCGTACCAGAAGATCGTATACTCCCAGTTGCGGTAGGAGGAGCAGATATAGACCTCAAAGCCCTGCGCGCGGGCGGCCTTGAGAAAATCGTCCGCAGCGTCCGCGCAGCGCTCGTCCATATACTGGCCGTCCACGCTCCGGACGTGGGGATGATAGCGGCCCACGCCGCAGTGGGGGCCGGCGTACAGGAATTCCCAGCTGTTGATGTCAATGTCGGGCAGAGGCGGAAGCTCGATCGCGGCGCTCTTCGTTTCCCCGTCGATCTCAGCCGCGGCAGCGGGCAGGGCGGTCGCCAGCAGAAGGAGCAGCGCCGCGAGGATCAGGATGGTTCGCTTCATGCCGCGCCCTCACACAACCCCGTAGAGGGCGAGGAACTCCTCCAGGCAGAGGTTGTTGTCCGTCATGTAGTGCGCCGCGTCCACGCCGACGTAGCGGAAATGCCAGGGCTCATAGATGATGCCGGTGATGCTGTCCGCGCTGCCGCTCTTGTCGGCGGGATAGCGGACGACAAAGCCGTAATCCGCGCAGTTGTCGCGCAGCCACTGATAGGTCGCCGTCTGCTCGAGAGAGCTGTCCTTGGTCTCGTGGTAGTAATCCGTGATGTCGCAGGCGAGTCCCGTCTGGTGCTCGCTGGTGCCGGGGCGGGCCACGATGGTGGCCGCGACCTCCTCGGTGTAGCCCTGGCCGATCTTGCGCTGGAACAGATAGCTCTGCTCGTCATAGGAGCGGTAGCCGGAGGAGAGGTAGACGGGCAGGCCCGCGTCCACACAGCCCTGGGCAAAGGCGAGAAGCTGCTCGGCGATGCGAAGGTCGACGGCGCAGCGGTTCGGGTTATAGTTGGTCTGAATGTCCGTCTCGCTCAGCGTCTGGTTGAGGTAGCCCATCTGAGGCGGCTGGTAGGTCTCGATCGGGTGGGTGGGGTTGGCCAGCATCATTTCCCAGCTGTCCAGGTCCACGTCCGGCGGTGCAGGCAGGCCCAGCGCGGCGGCGTTGTCCCGCGCGAGCTGCTGCACCGGGCTCAGCTCCGGTTCGGAGGGGAGAGCCTGGGGCTGTTCCACAGCGGCAGGCTCAACAGGCGCGGCGGGCGCCTCGGTGCTGACGCTCATCTGGACAGGCGTCTCCTGCGCGGCGGGGATCATGGACGTATCCGCCTGGAAGCCCTCGGGATGCAGGCCGGTGGCGGGACCCCAGGCCGCCACATCGTCGCTGTGCCAGTGGATCTGCTCCTGCCGGTAGGTATAGAAGCCCAAAAGGAGCAGGGCGAGAACGCCGATGATAGCTCTTCCGACACGGTTTTTCATGCTGTCCTCCTTAGCTCAATTGCGAAGCTTTCTTCCGCAATTTGCAAAGTTCATCGTGAATCGTAATATTAATAATAGCATCATCCTCCCGTGGGGTCAACTGGTTTTTCATTCTGCATTTTTCCGGTATCAGAGAATTAATGCTTGCATCCGCTGCGGATATGAAGTATAAATATATAAATATGGAAGTTTTTGTCGCGCGATGGAATGTCCCTGCGCTCATGATACTGAGGAGAAGGAAATGGCACAGGATAATCACTTTGTAAAAGCAAGCTATGAGATCATGGAGCAGCTGCTGGAGGTCGACCAGCTTGAGCACGCGCTCTCGGGGAGCCTGGAGATTATCGTCCGTGCGCTCGACTGCGAGGCGGGCGTGATCTGGTATCTCGACCCGGCAAACAATCGGCTGAACCCGCTGTCCCACATCGGCCCGTCGGACATCTCCAATGTCAGCATCGAAAGCGGCGCCGGCATTGAGGGCGTCGTCACGAGCACCGGGAAGTCCGCCATACTCGCCGACGCTGCGACCGACCCGCGCTTCGACGGAACCGTGTTCGACGAGAACGGCTTCAAGGCAAAGAGCATGATCTGCGTGCCGCTGAACAACCTGCATAACGTGATCGGCTGCGTACAGCTCATGAACAAGAGGAGCGGCGAACCCTTTTCGGAGGAGGAGCTTCAGCTGTGCGAGCGCATGGCGGCGCTGGCCGCCATCGTCATTGAGGAGAAGGGCCTTGCCGTCAAGCAGGACGAGGCGAAGGAGGTCCTGATCTCGCTGCGCGGCGTCACCAAGGAGTTTCCCTCGGGCGACAGCGTGGTGCAGGTGCTCAAGGGCATCAATCTCGACATCTACAAAAACGAATTCGTCGTGGTGCTGGGCGAGTCCGGCTGCGGCAAATCCACGATGGTGAACATCATCGGCGGCATGGACTCTCTTACGGACGGCCAGCTTCTGGTCGAGGGGAAGGACTTCTCCCACCCGGACGACAAGGAGCTTACCAAATTCCGGCGCGAGTATCTGGGCTTCGTGTTTCAGTCCTACAACCTCATGCCCAATCTCACGGCACAGGAGAACGTGCAGTTCATTGCGGACATCTCACCGAATCCCATGCCTGCCGCCGAGGCCATCGCCAGGGTCGGCCTCACTGACCGCGCCGACAACTACCCCGCCGCGCTCTCCGGCGGCCAGCAGCAGCGCGTGGCCATCGCACGCGCCATCGTCAAGCGCCCTCGCATCATCTTCGCGGACGAGCCGACCGCCGCCCTGGACTATCAGACCAGCATCGAGGTCCTGTCGGTCTTCGAGGAGGTCATGAAGGACCGGGATCGCGGGACGACCGTCGTGATGATTACCCATAACCCTGAGATCGCCAAGATGGCGAACCGCGTTGTCCGTCTCAAGGACGGCCGTGTTGCCAGCATCCGCACCAATCTCCACCCGCTGGCCGCGACAGAGCTTGTGTGGTAAAGACATGAATCGTACCCAATTTCTGGATGCGCGCCGGAACATCCGCAGGGAGCTCGTCTCCTTCGTGTCGATCGTGCTGATCGGGATGCTGGCCTCGCTCTCCTACCTCGGCATCACCTATTCCGCGGCGACGCTGCAAAAAGACGCGCTGACGTTTTTCAACACCTGCGAACTGTGGGATCTCGACGTCTTCTCGACCATGCTTCTGGACGACGGGGACCTGGATGCGATCCGGGACCTGCCGGGCGTGGAGCGTGCCGAAGCTCTCTGGCAGGCTGACGCGAGGCTGGCAGTCGGCAGAACGGAGACCGCCGTCTCCGTCATCAGCGTGCCGGAGACGCTCTCCGTGCCGAAGCTCCTGGAGGGTCGCCTGCCCGGGGAGACCGGGGAGTGCGCCATCGAGCAGGAGGTCGCCAAGCGCTGCGGTCTCACCGTCGGACAGCGCATCCGCCTGGACAGCACGCCTGTCTCGGGCATCGACCCGCTCGCAGAAAAGGACTATGTCATCACCGGCGTTTTTCAGTCGCCGGATCATATCACCTACATGATCCAGACCACCCCGTACATCCTCGTGACGGCGGACAGCTTCAACCGCGCGGAGCTTGAAGGCGCCTTCATGCGCATCCGTGTGCGCGTGGCAAACGCGCCGGAGAACCGCTACGATGAAGCCTACCGGCAGGCGGTCAGCCCCGTGGAGGACGCGATCAACGCCATTGCGGGCGAGCGCGCGGAAATCCGCGTCGAACGGATGCGCGAAACCCTTGACAACAGGATCGCGGATGGCCGCCGGGAGCTGGAGGAGGCGGCAGCCCTGCTTGCGGACGCCGAAGCACAGCTCGAGGACGGCAGACGCCAGCTCGAGGAAAAACGGCGCGAGTTTGAGGACGGACGGCAGCAGCTTGAAGAGGCGCGCCGGCAGTATGAGGAGAGCCCCGCGAAGCTCGCGGAGGCCCGCACGCAGCTTGACGAGGCCTGGGCGATGCTTGCCGACGCCCAGCGGCAGCTTGAGGAGGCAAAGGAACAGCTCGACCGGGGCGGAGACGTTCTGGTGGAAGCGGAATACCAGCTTGCCGCCATCCCGGAGCTGCTGGTCCGCGTCATCTGGCTCATCGACGTCATTGAGGACGCGGTGGGCGGCTTCCCTCTCCCGCGGGTGGTGGGCAGCTATGTGACCCAGTACAAGGACAGCATACGCCAGTTCAACGAGGGCCGCAATCTCTGGTACTCCAAGGGCGAGGAATATCTCGACGCGCTGACTCTGTATGAGAAGAACCGCCGGCAGCTCGAGCTGAACGAGGAGGATTACGCCGCCGCGCAGGCCGCGCTTGCCGACGGCGAGCAGCAGCTTTTGGACGGCGAGGCACAGCTCCGGGACGCGGAGGCCGCGCTCCTGGACGCTCAGGCGCAGCTTGAAGACGCCGAGCAGCAGCTTCGCGACGGCAGGCAGCAGTACCGGGACGGCGAGACGGCGCTCTCCGAGGCGGAGTACCTGCGCGACCATCTGGAGCTCGGCCGCTGGATCGTGCTCAACAACAACGGCAACCCCGGCTTTTTCTACGCCAGAGCCAATGTCGACACGCTTCTGTCGCTGCGGCTGTCCTTCTCCACGATCTTTCTGGTCGTCGGCGCACTGGTCATCTACGCCACCATCGGCCGCATGGTCGAGGAGCAGCGCAATCTCATCGGCACGGTCAAGGCGATGGGCTTTTACAACCGCGAAATCTTCGCAAAGTATCTTGTTTTCGCCTGCAGCGCTGCGCTGCTGGGCGCCGCACTCGGCGTGCTGATCGCATGGCTGCCGCTGCAGCGCACGATTTTGAACTCTTATGAGTCTTTAATGAATTACGGGACCGGCACGCGCAGCTTCCTGTTCGCGGACACCGCCCTCGTCGCCGGGGGCTCGCTCGCGGTCTCGGTTGTCGCGGTGTACCTGGGCTGCGGACGGCTTCTGCGCCAGCCGGCCATCCGCCTCATGCAGAAGGCCATGCCCGAATCCGGCCGCAAAAAGGGCAGCAGGTCCGCGGAGAAGAGCCTGTATGTGCGTCTCATTTTCCGCAACATGCGCACGGACTGGAGCCGCGTCCTGGTCACCACCGTCAGCATTGCGGGCGGCTGTATGCTCATGGTGATCGGCTTCACGCTGCGCTACGGCATCAGCGGTATGCCGGACCGTCAGTTCGGAGGCATCCAGACCTATGAGGCGGAGGTCTTTTTCAACAGCGGCAAGAACCCGGACGCCGGCGCGGAGATCGACGCCGTCCTCACGGAAAACGGTCTGCCCCACATCGGGGTATACAAGGCGGGCATGGTCTTCGAGGCCGATAATACGCTCAACGCCCTGACGGTGATCGTCGCGGACCCGGGCGCGCTGGAGGGCTATTTTACCGTGCGCGGGCTCGACGGCGAAGCGCTCGCCCTCCCGGAAAGCGGCGCGCTGGTGCCGAGGCGCTTCTGGGAACACTACGACTTCGACGTCGGCGACAGCGTGCCGGTGAATCTCAGCGAGCTCAGGCTCGCCGGAGTGTACGAAAACTACTATGGGCAGATGTTTCTGCTGACACCGGCGGGCTATGAGGAATGCTTTCTCGACGCACCGGGCCGCAACTGCTTCTTCGTCAAGACGAACGGCATGGGCATCAAAGCCCTGCAGGAGAAGCTGGACGGCATTGAGGGACTGTCCGAGGTCAACGACGCCTATGCCGAGCGGCACATGATCGAGCAGTTCACAGGCACGCTCAACCTGGTCGTGTGGCTCATGCTCTTCATTGCGGGGCTGATGGCCGGCTTTATCGTGACGAACTTCTCCATGACCTATATTCAGCGCAAGACCGGAGAGCTCACCGTCATGCGCATCAACGGCTTTTCAACGGAAGAGTGTATACGCTACGCGGCGGTGGACCTTGTCGTGACGACCGTTCTCGGCGTGCTGCTGGGGCTTGTGCTCGGCAGATATATGGGCGACAGCGTACTCATGACCACCGAGACGCCCTACATTCAGATGATACGCGAGCCGAATTTCCGCTCTTTCCTCTACTCCGCGCTCATTACCTTCGGATTTTCGGCGTTCAGCAACAGCTTTGCCCTACACCGCATCCGAAAGCTGAAGCTCTCCGACATTGCGTCCTGACGGAAGCGATCCGTCTTTGCGGATATGTGCTCTGGCTTTGTTTCGCTGCGCTCAGAATGACACGAATTTTCAGGAGAGGGATTGAATATTTCTGCATCTTAAGGGGTTGGAACTATGAAAAAACGGATTATGCTGTGCATGCTCGCGTTCGTGCTCTGCCTTGCGGCGGCCGCCCCCGTGTATGCGGCGGAGGACAGCGCTGCCGAGCGCGGGCTTGCGGCGATCAAGGCGACCCAAAACTGGGACTATATCGTGCTGCCGAAGGAGGAGAGCTACCTCGACGAGTGGAAGACCCTCTACGGTCGAAGGGCCTGGTACGCGCCGAGCCTTTATGTTGAGTCCATGCCCCTTCCGAGTTCCGGCGAACCTCTGCGCCCGAATCTCTTTGAGGGGACGCGCGTCACCGTCGTAGCCGAGGAAAACGACATGTCGTGCATTCTCTATCAGGACGTGAACTACAAAACCTGCGCGGGCTGGATTCAGAGCATCCGTCTGCTGGAGGATTTCCCCGGGAAATGCGGCGATATCGGTGAGCCGCCTGAGGGTGAATGGGAGACCGTCTCCGAGCTTGAACAACGCTGGTCCGGCTGCTGGCTGCCCTACACGGAGCAGCCCTATACCGTACTCGGCGAGACGGTGGAAAACTGCGTCGGCTTCACGCTTGAGTACCAGATCATCGACGAGAACACGCCCCTCAAATGGATGCTGTGGGGGGCGCGCTCTGTCTGCGTCAGCGACGGGGAGACCTGGACCCCGGTCGGCGCGTTCCCGTACGAGGAAAACGGCACGGTGCGCGTACAGGTCTGGCTCCCGGAGCCCATGGACATCCAGGCGTTCGCCACGGTCGCCCACTGCCACGCGCCCAACATCTTCGACTTTCGACAGACAGCACATGATTTTCTGGTGAAGAAATAACGGGGCGTCTCCCGTTCCGGCAGTCCGTCGGGACGGACGCGCAAGCCGTGTTGCCTAAGGCAACACCGCACAATCCGCCATCGGCGCCTCCTGGAAAAACAGTGCCCTGACTTCGAGCCTTTTTCTTGCAATACACAAAGTATTCCTGCGAAAAACTGCCATCGCCAGAACCCATTTTTTCTCAGGATTCGCTCTCGCCGAATTGTGCGGTGCTGCCCTAACAAAAAACGGGAGGGGCTTTCCCCTCCCATATAGTGATACACGGGCTTTTTTCAAAGCCCGTGTATATTTTGCTCCCTGCACGGGCCAGGAAGCCCGGCCCGTGCGCCTGGGATGCAGCTTTCGATCAGGTCTTGTCAGCGTAGGTCCAGATGACGTCGCCGGTCGCGAGACGGATGACGTTCTGCACGTTGGGCTTGAGCATCTGCGCCGTGGTGTAGTAGTACAGAGGCGCAACGCTGCCGGTGGCCATCAGGACATTCTCGGCCTCGGCGGCGAGCTTGGCGCGCTCAACGGGATCGGTCGCGGCCTTGACGGCATCGACCAGTGCGTCGTAAGCGTCAGCCCAGGTCTGGTCGCCGTTCGGGCCCCAGTACGCACCGACACCGGCGTCCTTGGTGACCTCGGAATTGCGGGTGTAGTCGCCGATGGGACGGCCGAGACGCGGGTAGTTATTGCCGGAGGCGGAGATGAAGATCTCCAGGAAGTTCACGACATCGTTGAAGTCGGCGATCCAGCCCATGCGCGCGGCCTCGGCGTCGCCGGCCTTCAGCTTGGTCTGCAGGGTGGCCCATGCCTCCTGGTTGACCACGCCGGTGATGCCGAACTTGTTCCAGGTCTCCTGGACGTACTGGATGATCAGGGCGTTGTTGCCGCTGTTGTTGAAGGCAAACTCAATGCTCGGGAAGTCGGTGAACTTGATGTCGCCGTCCTTGATAGAGCCGGTGTACGGATAGCCCAGGTCGATGAGGGTGTTGAGCGCCTCGACCTGATCGGCGGTGTACTCCATGTTGATGTCGGAGAGCTCGTTGGTGCCGGTGTACCATACGCCGTAGCCGTCGGCCTCGCGGACGTTGTCGTTCAGACCGTCAGCCAGGCTGTCGGGGAAGAAACCGGTGGCCGGATTCTCGCCGCCCTTGGTGACGTAGGTGACGACCTCAAAGCGGTTGATGAGCTGGCCGAGCGCGAAGCGGGCGCGGCTCTGCTCCTGGACGGTGAGCTGCTTTGCAGAGGGGCTCATATCCTTGTAGACGTTGAAGAGGATATAATAGGTGCCCTGGGTCGGCCAGAAGGCGAGCTCGCCGGGATAGGCCGCGTTCAGTCTGTCAAACTCGGAGGAGGAGATGGACTGGATATAATCCACGGTG
>CACZDN010000013.1 GCA_902779945.1 Oscillospiraceae bacterium
GGGAAGTAGTCGATGCCGTCCTTGGGGCGGGCGGAGGCGGTGCAGGTGACGAGGACGGTGGTCTCGCCGTACTTGACGAGGACGGCGGCGTTGCAGAGCTCAGCCAGCTTGCCGACCTCCATGCTCAGGGGGCGGCCCTCGTACATCATCTCAAACTTCCGGTAGTTGGGGAACTGCTTGTTGGTGATGATCATGTGTTTTCTCCTTTTTAGTCTTTTTTATCGCTGCATCCCTGCCCTCAGTACTTGAAAAAACGTCCGGCGGGCTCTGCGTCATTCTGAGCGGAGCGAAGAATCGCCCGATAAGACAGGATTCTTCGTCGCGCCGCTCCTCAGAATGACAGAGTTCTTTTCGGGCGCTTTTTCAAATACCAACGGCGGGATGTTCGTTTACAGCTTTTTCGCGTAAGCGAAACAATTCAAATCCGTTTTTTGCGGGGGCATGTACCTCGCAAAAAACAGTCCGGGGACAGTATTCAATTGTCCCCGGACTTCAAAACCTTCATACCCTTCAGAAAGCTGAGAATTACTTGCGGATGCCCAGCTTTGCAATGATCGCGCGGTAACGCTCGATATCCTTCTTCGCGAGGTAGTCGAGCAGACGGCGGCGCTTGCCGACCATCTTGTACATGCCCAGACGGCTGTGGTCGTCGTTGGGATGATTCTTGAGGTGCGCAGTCAGCTCACGGATGCGCTGAGTGAGGATGGCGATCTGGACCTCGGGAGAGCCGGTGTCGCCCTCGTGAGTCGCGTTCTCGGAGATGACCTGGGTCTTGACTTCCTTGGTGATCATGGTGAAAACTCCTTTCAAATTTCGGCTATACCCTGCATCCGGGCTGTGGGGCGGAAAGGACGCCGCTTCGGCGGCATGACCCCAGAGCGCAGACTGCGGGCGCGGACTGTGTTATATTACCATCCGCGCCCGCCGTTGTCAACAGGGAAAAGGAGAAATTACACGGAGCCGGTCCGCCGCCTCAGCTGATCTCCAGCTCGGGCAGCCAGATGGAGCTCTCGTCCAGGCCCGGGGCCAGGCCCGGATCGAAGCCGCCCGCATAATCGCCGTCCCCGGTGTCCGGCTCGTCGTACACGATCGGCTCAGTGCCGTAGACGTCCACCTGGTAGACGTTGTCGCTCGTGGGATAGTCGCCGTAGTAGTAAACGGTGCAGCCTGCGCCGATGGAGAGATCGCCCCAGACCACGTTGACAAGCTCCCGGCCCACATAAACGGAGTCGCCGCTGTCGAGCGTGACGGTCACGTAATTTGTTGTGCCGTCCGCGACAAAGCCGTCCATGGTGCCGTAGCTCGGCTCGGGCTCGCTGCCGTAGACGTCCACCTGATAGACATTGTTGTCCGTGGGATATTCACCGTAGTAGTAGACGGTGCAGGCCGCGCCGATGGAGAGGTCGCCCCAGACCACATTGACAAGATCGCGGCTGATATACAGTGTGCCGCCGTAGCCCAGGTCGATGGTCACATAGTTCGTTGTGCCGTCTGCGATAAAGCCGTCCATGGTGCCGTAGGAGGGCTCAGGCTGGGTGCCGTAGATATAGACGTAGGTGAGATTGCCGTTGCTGGGCGCCGCCCCCTGATAATACACGTCGCAGCGGCAGCCGATCTCAAAATTGCCGTCCACGCTGCAGATGTCCCACAGCGGCTGTACGGTCCTGCCGTTGTCGAGATAGATGGTGAGGGTGCTCATCATCGCCTCCGTCACGGTGCCGGACATCTTTTTCGTCGGGACGGGCGCGGGCGTGGCTGAGACGTAGAGCCAGGCGGTGCTGGTGCGCGCCGTCTGCCCCTTGTAGCGGAACGTGCAGTAGACGCCGTAGCCGTCCATGTCCCGGGTGACCCCGGCGATGCTGAGCACGGTCCCGCCTGCGCCGCCCACCGTGCAGTTCGGGAAGCGGGCCGCGAAATCCGCCGCGGAGCACTCGGCCCCGCCCGGGGCGACGAAGGTCCAGGTCAGGTAATTCCAGACGTCCGCGCCGGAGACGAACCAGGCGGTATCGCCCTCCGAGTGGCTCTCGTTCGTGGGGTCCTTGGTGATGGTCATGAAGTTCCCGCCGGAGCCGGAGCCGCCGTCCCGCGTGCTCTTTGCCGGCTGCTTCTCCCCGTTGAAGACCGCGTAGCTGTCCGCCAGGCGCTCTGCGGACGCCTCGGCGGCGGAGAACCAGTCGAGGTTGGCGCCGCTCCGTTCCTTCCCGGCAAAGGCGTTCACGCCGGCGGCATTGTACTGGTCCAGACTGATCGCGCCGCCCGTCAAATCCAGAAATTCAACGGTCTGCCGGTCGCCGTCGGTTACGACGTGCTCAAGGGCGTACTGCCTGTAGGAGAAGACGCCGTCTGTCAGATTGACGGAGCACTTGACGGCGTAGGCCTCCTGCTCGGAGAGAATGATGTTGTCGTAGAACAGGTAGTTCCAGGTGTCGGCGCCCGCGTCATAGAAGCAGTCGGCATTGTCGGAGACGATATCCGGGAAGGACTCGCCCTCCTGGATGTCCGCCGGGCAGGCGACAAGCGCGGTGCCGTCCGCGCTGACCTCCCAGGCAGCCAGGGTGGTGGTGCGGCTGACATCATGCTCGGACGCGGCAAGCAGCTCGAGCCGGCCGTTGCGGTCGAGGTCCGTGACCGCGTAGAACCAGGGCTTGCTGCTCTCGTCCTGCCTCAGTGTATCGAAATGAGAGAAGATCAGCGAGGTCTGCGCCTGCGCGTCTGCGGACGGGAGACGGACCGGCGCGGCCAGGGCGGCCGTGCCCGTGCTCAAAAGCAGAAGCGCGGTGAGTGCGAAAGAGACCAGTTTTTTCATCGTCGTTTGTCGAGCAGGCAGACTCGACCTCCTTTTCGTGGTTTTGGGCAGCGCGCCTGGGCCTGCCTGTCACCCCTCTGCGCGTGTTCCGATGCGGTCCGGGTCCGGAGCCGCCGCGGGCAGTCTCCGGGACCGCATGTGATACCGGCATTATAACACAGAAAGTGTCACAGAACATCAAAATGAAGTTATGAATTTTCTGTAAACTCCGCCCTGCGTGCTCTGACGGCGCAGCGGGCCCGTGTTCATCGGCCTCCGGCCCGCCTGCTGAGCCCCTGCGTCAGGGAGCTGCCGCATTTCAGCGCCCGGGCCGCGTCGGAATAACGCCGTTCCCTTCACGGACGAAAAACCGGTCAGCCCGTCCTTTTCAAACGGGCTGACCGGCGTTGTGCCGGATGTGTTCCGCGCGGGTACCTGGACGCCCGTGCGCGTATCCGATATAAGGCTCACAGTCCCTAACCGACCCGGTTGACGTACAGATCGTCCGGGGAGAAGGGGCGGCGGCGCAATGCAAGCAGCAGTGCGCCCGACGCCAGCACCAGCGCGAGACTGAGCGCCTGCGAGACCCGGACGCCCGTCGCGCCGAGGTAGAGGCTGTCGCTCCGAAGCCCCTCGATCCAGAAGCGGCCGAGGCCGTAGAGCAGAAAATAGAGCACCGCGCAGTGCCCGTCGAAGCGCCGCCGGCCGCTCTTCTCAAAGCGCAGCAGAAAGAGCAGCACGCCGAGATTCCACAGGCTCTCGTACAGAAAGGTCGGGTGTACGTAGATCGTCGTCCCGTCCGGCGAGGTCAGGCCCATGCGGCAGAAGATCTCCGTCTCCGCGCCGAAGGCCTCGCGGTTCAGAAAGTTGCCCCAGCGGCCGATGATCTGTCCGATCAGCAGACCGTAGCAAAGATCGTCGAGCATGGCGGGCAGCGGCAGCTTCTTGCGGCGGCAGACCAGCGCGGCCGCGAGCGCCCCCGCGATCACGCCGCCGTAGATGGCAAGCCCGCCGTTCCAGACCGCAAGGAGCTCTCCCGGGTACGCAAGATAGTAGTCCAGATTGAAGGCCACATAGTAGAGCCGCGCACCGAGGATCGAGCACGGAATGAGCCAGAGCATCACGTCGTAGACGTCGTCCTCCTTCAGACCGAAGCGCCTGGCGCGTTTTGCGCAGAAGGCGATGCCCAGGAGAAAGCCCAGGCCGATGAGCACCCCGTAGAAATAGATGGGCCGGCCGAAGAGCGTAAAGTACGAGGGCGGGTCGAGGCGCAGTCCCCCCAGCATGGGGAAGGAGATGACGGAGGCGCGCTGCGCGCTCATCCCGCCGCCTCCGCCGCCTTCGGGCGGATCACCGAGAGGGCCATGCGCTCCGGCGTCAGGTTCTCCTCAACGAAGCGTCGGCAGTCCTCCGCGCTGATCCCCTCCAGAAGCGCAAAGGCGTCGAGGGTGCAGATGCCCTCAAACACCCCCTGTGCGAGGGACACGCACACGTTGTCAAAATCCTCAAGTCCTCGCAGCTTCGAGCCGAAGGCGGCGCGCTTTATGCGGGTGAAGAAGGCCTCGTCAAAGCCCTCCCGCGCGATGCGGGCGCACTCCTTCTTGAACTCGTCCTGGACCTTTTCGGGGTCCTTGCTCTCGCCGCCGGCGATGACCATGAAGGCGCCCGCGGGGGAGTCGATCTCGCAGCCGAAGTCCGCGGTCAGAAGCCCCTGCTCGTAGAGCCGCAGGAAGAAAGGAGAGGACGGGCCGCAGAGCATACGCATGGCGAGCTCCGCCGTGATGTAGCGGCGGTGGAAGGCCGGGCCGCCCTCGCCGGGCGCGAGCTTGAGCCCGATCAGAAACTGCGGGGCTGAGACCGCCATCTCTTCCATATGCAGGGCAGCGGAGGGGAGCAGGCTCTCCTCTTCGCCGAAGTCCGCCGTCGGGACGGGGGCCTTCTCCTTTGGCAGTACCTCCTCCGCAATACGGGCAACCGCCTCGGGGTCCACGTCCCCCTCCACGCACAGCACCATGTTGGACGGCGCGTAGAAGACGCGGTGGCAGTCGTAGAGCGTCCCGGCGGTGATCTCCGCGATGCTCTCCACGCTGCCCGCGACGCGGTCGCGGATCGGGTGGTGGTCGTAGAGCATTTCCAGCAGCTTATAGTAGACGACCATGCCGGGGTTGTCCTCCCCCATGCGGATCTCCTGGGCGATGATGCCCTGCTCCTTCTGTACGGTCTCGTCGGTGAAATACGGAGTGGAGACAAAGTGCAGCAGCATCCGGAGATTCTCCTCAAAGGCCTCGGTGCACTCGAAGTAATAGCAGGTCATCTCCGCGGAGGTAAAGGCGTTGGGGTCCGCGCCGTTCGCGGAGAGGATGCTGAGGGCGTTGTCGCCGTTCGGCAGGTCGAACATCTTGTGCTCAAGATAGTGGGCCACGCCCGCCGGGGTGTCGAGCCTGCGCCCGTCCACCGCAAAGCGCCGGTGCGCCCCGCCGTAGCGGGTGGCAAAGGCCGCGTAGTACGTGGAAAAATCCTTCTTCGGGATCACGCGCACTTCAAGTCCGTTGTCCAGCGTGCCGGCGTACAGCGTCTCGCCGACACCGGGGTATTCATGCTTCGAAAGCTTCATCTTCACGTCCCTCATCTTTGTCGTCCTCGTCCTCGCCGTCCCCGTCTTCATCCCGCAGGAAGTACACGAGGTCGAGCTCCACGCTCCTTGCCACGGCCGTGACGGCCTCCTTCGTCACATCCTCCACGAGCTCCGCAAGCTCCGTCGGCCCGTAGTCCAGCCCGGCGACGGCCTGGCTGAGCCAGAAGCTCTCCAGGTCACTCTGGCTGTCGAGCGTTGCCCGCAGGTCGGAGGCCACCGCGCGCCTGGCGGCGTTGAGCTCCTCGTCGGTGATGTCGCCGTTTCGCACGGCCTCGAGCTGGGCGAGGATCTCCGCCTTCGCGGCGTCGAAGTTCTCGAAGGCGATGCCCGAGGACACGATCATCAGGCCCTTGCGCAGGACGACGGCGGAGCTCGCCGAGTAGCACAGCGAGAGCTTTTCGCGCACGTTCATGAAGAGCTTGGAGGTCACGCCGCTGCCATAGACGGCGTTGAAGACGTGGATGGCGGCCCTGTCCGGGTCCTCCATGCACTCCCCCAGGCGGAAGCCCAGCACGAGCCTGCCCTGCGTCACGTCCATGCGCTCTTCAAAGTAGCGGGGTTCGGATTCCAGGGCGTTCATGCGCAGGTCGGTCCCGATCTCGTAGTCGATCTCGCCGCGCGGCATCCCGGAGAGCGCGTCGCGGAAGGCGTTCTCCACCTCGGCAAAGGGCGCGCGGCCGCAGTAGAAGAGCTCCACCGGGCTCTTGCGCAAGAGCTCACGGTAGTAGCGAGTGAGCTTTTTGTAATGGATCGCCTCGCAGTCCTCCACCGTGCCGAAGCGCGACACGGCGTAGTCCTCGCAGCAGCACATTTCCTCCAGGCAGCGTGTCACCGCGTAGCTGCGCTTGTCGTTGACGCGGCTGCGGATGAGGTCGAGCAGCTTTTCCTTCTCGCTGTCCACATAGGCCGGCAGCAGCAGGCCCCCGCGGGTGTTCGGGGACAGCAGCATCTCAGCCATGAGCGTCGTCATCTCTCCCAGCAGGGCCTCCCCGCCGGGGAGAAAGGCGGGCTCCGGAAAGCTCGCGAAAAAGCCGATGCAGTGCACCTCGCCCATGCGGCGGTTGATGGGCTCGACCGCGGCGCCGTAGAGCTCGTCAAAGCGGGCGAAGAGCTGCTCCAGATCGGGGTAGCGCGTCGTGCCGCGGGCCAGAACATTGGGGATCAGCGCGTTCATGGACGCGGTCTCCCGCTTGAGCTGGGACAGCAGCGTGGCGCTCATGCACGCGGTCTTGAATTTATCGGAACGCAGATGGCTCAGAAAAACGCCCGGCATCAGCTCCGACCGTGAATACTCCATGGGGGCACCTCCGTATTTGTGAATATCTCATTATACCACCGCCGGAGAGAAAAGAAAAGAGTGGAGTTGAGGTGTGCCGCTTTGCGTCACGGATTGTATTTGGTTTCCTGCTTTCGCCGCAGGGGCCGACGCCCTCGGCGGCCCGCGCGGAAGGGCGCGAGTTTTGCGGATTCACCGGGCAAACGCGCAGAACGCAGGTTTCCCCGCCGGGCGGTCGAGGACGCCCGCCCCAGCGGATGATCTGCCCCTTTACGCGCTAAGGCAACACCACACAATCCGCCATCGGCGCCTCCTGGAAAAATAGTGCCCTGACTTCGAGCCTTTTTCTTGCAATACACAAAGTATTCCTGCGAAAAACCGCCATCGCCAGAACCCAATTTTTCTCAGGATTCGCTCTCGCCGAATTGTGCGGTGCTGCCCTAACCGATCTCCTCGCCGTGATACGCTTCTCCGTCCACGGTGATCGCCCCGTCTTTGACCTCGATCCCGTGCGCCCTTCCCTGAAAATCGGTCCAGCGGATCGTGCGGTCGCCGGGGAGGGCGTCGGGGCTTGCGCGGAGCCTGCCGTCCCGCAGGCGCAGGCCCAGAAGCCCCTCACAGGCGGCGCGGAAGTACCAGCCCGCGGAGCCCGTGTACCAGGTCCAGCCGGAGAGCCCCTCGCGCCCCTTCGCCGCGCACACGTCCGCCGGGAGGACAAAGGGCTCGGCCTCATAGCGGGCGGGATCGCCGTTTTCGGGCAGGAGCATCCGCAGAATCTCCCGTCCCTGCGTCTCGCGCCCGCGCCGCAGGCAGGCCAGGGCCAGCCAGACCGCCGCATGGGTGTACTGACCGCCGTTTTCCCGGAAGCCCTCGCCGTAGCCGCTGAGATAGCCGGGACTGTCGTCGGCGGGATAGGGAGGGGCGAGGAGCCTGACAAGTCCGTGCTCCCGGTCCACAAGACGGCGCAGCGCGCTGTCGAGGGCGAGCTCCACCTTTTCGGGGCTCGCCCAGGGGCAGAAGGCCGCCCAGCTCTGGGCCACGGAGTCGATGCGCTCCCCGTCCCCGAGAGCCGTGCCGTCCTCGCGAAAGGCGCGCAGATACCAGCGCCCGTTGAAGGCGGCGTCGGCGGCGCGGCCCAGCTGCTCGGACAGCGCCCGGTAGTGCCCCGCGCGCCGGTCGTCCAGCCGGTCCAGCAGCTCGGCGAAGCGCAGGGCGCAGCAGGAGAGAAACCAGCCCAGCCATACGCTCTCGCCGCCGGCGCGGTCGAGACCGTCGTTCCAGTCGCCGCTGCCCATGCGCGGCAGCCCGTGGGGCCCGAAGCCGCGCTCCTCGCACCGGGCGAAGGCGCGGACCGCGTGCTCGAGCACCGGGGCGCGCTCCTCGCTCACGCGCGGCGTCTCGTAGCGGCCGCGCTCGTCGGGGCGCAGCGGGGGCGAGCTGACAAACGGCAGCTCGAGCGAGCAGACAGACAGCTCACCCGTGGCCTCGGTGTATTCACACAGCGCCCAGGGGAGCCAGAGCAGGTCGTCCGAGCAGCGGGTGCGCACGCCCCGGTCGCCCTCCGGGTGCCGGTGCCACCAGTGCAGCACGTCGCCCTCCGCGTACTGGTGGCGGCAGCAGTCGAAAAGCTGCGCGCGGCAGAGGGACGGGTCGACGAGCAGGAGGTTCGCGCTGTCCTGGAGCTGATCGCGAAAGCCGACGGCCCCGCCGCTCTGGTAAATGCTGCTGCGGGCGAGCAGGCGGCAGGCGCAGGTCTGATAGACGGCCCAGGTGTTCAGATAATGGCACAGCGCCCCGTCCGCGCACTTCAGCGAGAAGCGGCCCAGAAGGCCGCTCCACCAGCCGCGCGTGTCCGCGAGCAGCGCCGCCGTGTCGCCGGCCGAAAGCGTCCGGCGCAGCGCGCCCTCATCGCAGCCGAGCAGGAGCGCCGTCTCCTCTCCCGCCTCGAGCTCAATGCGCAGCGCCGCCGGGCAGAAGCCGCTCTCAACCCGGAAGGGGACCGACGCGGCGGCGAAAAGCTCCGCACCGGGCAGCCAGCTTCCCGCGTCCCGGAGGCGCAGTAGCCCTTCGCACTCCTCAATGTGAAGCCCCGCCGCATCATCCGTCCCGAGGGCGGGCGAGAGCTCCCAGACCAGCGTGAGGCCCGCCGCGCCGCGGACCTGGAGCACGCGCAGGTCGACGCCCATGGGGATGAAAAGCGTCGTCTCGATCTCTCGCCCGTCGAGCTCCGTGCGCCAGAGCGCGGCGCCGGGCGCATAGCTTACCGTGCATCGGTCCCCGCCGCCGGCAAAGAGACTGCGCGCCCTGCCGCCGAGAAGGACGCACAGGCTCTCCGCCGAGGAGACGGCGCGGATGTCCGCCGGCGGCGGCAGCAGGCGCATTTCCCGCGCGTTTCTGAGCCAGAGCCCCGCCGGGCCGAAGTCGGCGGCGAAGGCGGAGAGACTGCCGTTGGTGAGAATGTGCTGCCAGATGCGCGGACCCGGCGCGCCGTCCACGGTGTAGGAAAAGCGCTCGCCCTGCCAGAAATGCGCAGGGATCGCCGCAGAGCGCGCAAGCGGCCTGTACGCGCTCCGAAGCGGCGGGGGCAGGCGCTTTTCCTCGCCGATGATGACCGCGGCACGGCTTTTGACCGTCTCCGCCGCCTCCGTCGGCGCGCAGAGGACGCCGCCCCGCGCCCCCAGCAGGGCCTCCAGCCCGAAGGCGGCAAGGCGGCTCTCGAGCTCGCGCAGGCGGGGACGCAGATACTCGCCCTGCTCGTCGGAGAGGCAGACCAGCTCCGAATCCAGCCCGCAGCATTTGAGCAGGCAGAAGGCGCGCAGCAGCCCCTCGCTCTCCGCCGCCCCGGCCGGGCAGCAGAGCAGGGGGTAATCGCCGGACACGCCCCAGCGCCAGAGCTCGCGCTTCGGGGCTGCGCCACGGAGGCGGTTTTCCCACAGCGGCAGGCAGAGGGCCATCGCCTGTCCCACCTCGTCCCCGCTCATGCCGAGGCGCTGGGCGGCGGCTCTGACCATGCTGCCCGCCGCGCCCGGGCCGTTTTCAAGGATGCGCCCTGCCGCGTCAAAGGCGGCGCGCGCATCCCGGCCGAGAGCGAGGGCGACGCGCAGCTCTGTTTTCCGGCCCTTTACGGTGCTGAGCGCGAAGCGGGCCGTGACCCGGGGGGACAGAAGCGGCCCGAGACCGCCGCGCTCGTCTGCGTCGAAGACAGCGGGCCGGTCCGCGGCGAGACAGAGCCACAGCTCCTCGCCTCCGGATTTGGAGAGACGCCGCAGCAAGAGCCGCCCGCCGCGCAGCTCCGCCGTCAGGCCGAGCTGCCAGTAGGCCCGGTGGCTCTCCCAGTCGCGCTCGGCGGCGAGGACGGGCGCAAAGCCCAGCGTGAGCGTGCGCGCGCGCGTCCCGTCATCGTCGAGCGCGATGAGCAGCGCCTCGCCGAGCTCGCCCTCCGCACTCTGGCGGGTGAGCGTGCAGCCGGGCATCAGAAAACGGCAGCGCTCCTCGGAAAACTCCCGGCGGGCGGGAGCGGCGACCGGCAGCAGCGCCTTCCCATCCAGGGCGAGGATGAGTCCGGAGTCGTCCCCCTCCGCGCGATAGACGCAGGTCTCGCCGAGATACGCGGCGCTCTCGCCCGTGTCGCGCACGCGCAGGCTGTAGGCCCCGTTGGAGAGCAGGCAGGCAATCGTGCTTTCGCCGCAGACGGCGCGTTCCTCCCAGGGGCGGCGGGCGCGCTTGTCGGGCCGCTCCGGCGCGGGCGCGCGGTCCCGGCGGATCACGGCGGCGGAGTCCGGCAGCTTCTCCTGCAGGAGCAGGGTGAAGGCGGACATCTCCGGTTCGCTCATGAACAGGGCCCGGACGCTGCCGTTGTCAACGGCGTTGACCGCGGCGAGGATGCTCATGCCCACATGGTGCGCCATCCAGCAGCGCACCTGTTCGCCGTCGGGTCTCGAGCAGCGGCCCGGGGTGAAGTCCAGCGCCTCGATATAGCCCCAGCGCCCCACGGCTCCCAACTCCCGCAGGCGCCTGAGATTGCGTGCGGCGGCGCAGGGCTCCACCACCAGAGCCAGAAAGCTCGCGTACGGGGCGACGACCAGGTCCTCCTCCTGCCCGCGCTTGAGGGCGAGAGCGGGACAGCCGTGGGCCTTGTAGCGGTAGCTGAGAGACGCGTCCAGCGCGTACCAGGCGCTCTCAGACACGCCCCAGGGCTTGCCGGGGAGCTTGCGCCGCTTCTGGGCGTAGACGCAGAAGCGCGCGCTCTCGTACAGCAGGCTCGAGCGGTAGAGCGGCAGAAACAGCATGGGCATGAGGTATTCGAACATCGTGCCCGTCCAGCTTGCCAGGCCCCGGTAGCCGTCCTTCTGAAGCTGGGCGCGGCTCAGACGCTTCCAGTGGCGCAGGGGGACCTGCCCGCGGGCGAGGGCGATATAGCTCGTGAGCATGGCCTCGCTCGCCATCAGATCGTACCAGCCGCCCGCGCCGCGCTCCTTCTCCGCGTCGTAGCAGATATAGAAGAGCTCGCGCCGATGGTCGAAGAGCGGGGCAAAATCCATCGCGTCCAGCAGGGCGCGCAGGCGCTTTTCGAGCGCGTCCTCACCCCAGACTCTCAGCGCGGCGCAGGTGGTGACGAGGCCCGCGCAGAGGTTGCCGCTGTCCACGGTGGACACAAAGCGCGGGCGCAGGGGGCGGAGGGTGCGCGTGTCGTACCAGTTGAAAAAGTGACCGCGGCAGCGCTCCATGCTCTCGAGAGCGGGCAGCATCCGGGCAATATAGCCCAGGGCCTCCTCCCGCGGGATGACGCCGGCGCTGCCCAGGGCTGCCGCCGAGGCGAGGGCGAGGCCGATGTTCGTCGGCGAGCTGCGGTGCGCCGTGCCGACGGGCGGCTGCTGCTGAAAGTTGTCCGGGGGGAGAAAGTGGTCCTCCTCGCCGGAGAGCTCACGGTAATAGCCCCAGCACTCGGTGAGACTGCGGTGCAGAAGATCGCTGTCGCGCACGGAGAGGGTTGCGCCGCCGGAGGCGGGCAGGGCCAGGGCCGCGGCCGCCGCGGGGGACAGCAGCCACATGAGTCCCGCCGCCTTGCCGGACGGCAGCGGCGCAAAGCCCATCAGCAGCACGCCCAGTACCACACAGGGCCACATGGCGCGCACATGCTCGCCCAGAGCGGCCCCGGCGCGCACCTCGGCGAAGGTGGTCCACTGCAGGAGCCGCCGGTGGCTGACAAGCATGCGCCAGAGGGCCGTAAGGATCGCCGTGAGGGAGACCCAGGCCTCAAAGGGCAGCAGCCACAGGCGCATGAAGCTGCGGACGATGGCCCCGCCGAGCCCCGTGAGCAGCCGCGTGTGCCGGCGCAGGCGCACGCGCCCGTCCTCGCGCCGCAACCCCGTCTCCGCGAGAGCGAGCAGGATGTCCTGCAGGAGCGTCAGAAGCGCCGCCCCGCCCGCAAGCTTCAGGCCTGACCGCGTGCAGCACAGGCCAAGCAGCATCGCGGTCAGCGTCAGCGGCGCGACAAGACTGCGGCGCAGACTGTCGAGCAGGCGAAAGCGCTCCATCACCGGCAGACTGCCCCTGAAGATCCAGGGGGCGTTCTGCCAGTCGCCGCGTATCCAGCGGTGCAGACGCCTGAACCAGGCCAGGGGCCTCGCGGGGAAGGCATCGACCGCGGCGGCGTCGCTCATATACGCCCCGCGAAGAAAGGCGCCCTCCAGCGCGTCGTGGCTCAGCACGCGCCCCTGGGGCAGCGCCTCCCCGCAGCGCATCAGGTATTCAGCGTCCAGAATGCCCTTGCCGGAGAAGCCGCCGGAGCCAAAGGCGTCCATGTAGAGCTCCGTGCTGAGTCCCCCGTAAGGGTCGCTGCCGCCGGGCCCGGCGAAGATCAGGGCAAAGTCGGTGGCACCGGCGCTCTCCAGCTCCGTCTCCACGCGGGGGTGTATGACGGCGTGGCCGGAGACCGGAAAGCCGTCCGGCCCCGGCTGCGGGGCGTTCAGGGGATGGAGCATCGCGCCGATGAGACTGCCCGGCGTGCCGGGCTGGACACGGGTGTCCGCATCCAGGGAGATGATGAAGCGCGTGCCGCCGAGCGCCTCCCGGTCCCCCGTGACCTCGAGCGTGGACGGACGCCCGCACACGAGCTTTGCCAGCTCCGTCAGCGCGCCGCGCTTGCGCTCGAAGCCGCTGTAGACCTCGCCGTCGAAGCTGCGCGGGCGCAGGAAGAGATAGAAGCCGCCGCCGTATTTGCGGTTGAGGCTTTCCACATACTCTCTGGCCTCGCGGATGAGCGCCTCATCGCCGGGGGCGCTTCGCGTCTTCGCGGCGGGCAGATCGGCCAGAAGCCCGAAGCGCAGCTCCTTCCCCTCGTGGACGGAGGCAAGGCGCAGCTCCTCAAGGCGCTTCAGCTCCACGCAGCCCAGAAGCGCCGACAGCACGCAGATCGTCCGCCCCTCCGGCGGCACGCCCGCGGAGAGATCGAGGCGCGGCAGGGGGCGCGGGCGCAGAAAGCGCAGCAGCAGAAAATCCAGAAAGCCCTTGCCGAGAGACCACAGCGGCACGAGCAGCAGAAGCGCGGACAGGGCGTCTCCCAGATACGCGAAGGCCCCGAGACAGCCGAACACGCACAGCGCGGCCAGCGCCGTTATATATGCCCGCGCGCGCAGCTCCCCGGGCGGGGCGAAGAGATAAAAGCCCACGTGCCGGCCCTCCGCCCGCGCCGTCTCCACCAGCTCCCGCGCAAGCTCCTGCTCCTCCATGTCCCGCTTTTGCGCCAGCTCCGCGAGGCGGCGCAGATAGTCCTCCCGCGTGCAGCGGTCCATGCGCGGAAAGCTGCCCTCCGCCTCGTCGGCGAGGATGGACCCCGGCACGTCGGACGCGTCCAGCACGCGCTCCATGTCCATCGTGGACAGCAGGATCAGCGAGCGGAAGAGCGCCCCCATGGACTCGGACAGCGTCTCCGGCCGGGCCGAGGCGGAGAGCGTTTCGCACAGATGGGCTATGCTCTCGAGGATCACCGCCCGCAGGGCCGTGGGAAAGAGCGTGAGCTCGCGCCTTTGCAGGACCGTGACGCGCTGAAAGCCCCGGAGAAAGATCACGCAGCGCTCCTCGCTCACGCTGCCGTTGCCGGCCTGCAGCAGCGCGCGGCAGAGCTCCGTCATGAGAAGCCTGCCGCGGCTGGCGCGCTGGCGCTCGCAGTCTCTCAGGGCGCGGCGGGCGGCGGGGTACTCGCGCTGGACGAGATAGAAGTTATCCAGCAGCCATTCGCAGGCCGCCGGGACGCGCGCGGCCCCCTCATAGCGCCGTCGCAGCAGGCGGTGGCAGCGCTCGGTCGCCTGAAAGCAGCGCCGCAGGCTCTGCGCCGCCGCGGCGCCGTCCAGCGTCCCGCCGGGCCGCAGCGTGTGGGCGCAGGAGACGGCGTATTCCGCAAGCTTGTCGTCCTCGATGTACGGGATCAGATTCATGCTGTCCATGTGTCTCTCCTCCGATAAAACGCCCGCCGGGGCGTATTCACCATGCAGTTTTTCCCATTTGCGGCGGGATATGCGCTGACAAGAAAAAACACTTGACAGGCAGAGCCCGGGCGTGTATACTCTGTTAAGCTTGAATGCTTGACAGGGGGAAGCGCCGTGGCAGTGGGCAGAAGGACACAGATCATGCTGCTGGATTTCTACGGCGAGCTTTTGACCGACAAGCAGCGAGAGTGCTGTGATCTGCATTACAACGAGGACCTGTCCCTCTCGGAGATCGCGGAGCAGCTGGGCATCTCGCGCCAGGGCGTGTGGGACAACATCCGCCGCGCGGAGAGCGCCATGCAGGACATCGAGGAGAAGACGGGGCTGATCCGCCGCTTCGAGGAGACCCGGCAGACGCTGAAAAAAATCGCCGCACAGGCGGAGGAGATCGAGGGACTGACCGAAGGCAGGCCGCAGGAGATCGCCCGCGGAATCAGGCGGGAGATCGACCGGATTGAGGAATGGGACTGAGCGATGGCATTTGAGAGCTTATCCGAAAAACTGAACGAGGCGTTCAAGAAGCTGCGCGGCAAGGGCAGACTCACCGAGAACGACGTCAAGGAGGCCATGCGGGAGGTCCGTATGGCGCTCTTAGAGGCGGACGTGAGCTACAAGGTGGTGCGCGACTTTACCAAGTCCGTCACCGCGAAGGCCGTGGGCACGGACGTGCTCGAGGCCCTGAACCCCGCCCAGATGGTCATCAAGATCGTCGATCAGGAGCTCTGCGACCTCATGGGCAGCGAAAACCGCAGGCTCAACATCAGTGCCAGGGCCCCCAGCGTGGTGATGCTGGTCGGCCTGCAGGGCGCGGGCAAGACCACAAACGGCGCAAAGCTCGCCGGCTACATGCGCAAGCAGGGCAAGCGCCCGCTGCTGGCCGCGTGCGACATCTACCGCCCCGCCGCCATCAAGCAGCTCGAGACCGTCGGCGCACAGCTCGACATCCCCGTCTTCCAGATGGGCACGTCGAACCCCGTGGACATCGCCAAGGCCGCGGTGGAGCACGCAAAAAAGCACGGCAACGATCTGGTCTTCCTCGACACCGCGGGCAGACTCCATATCGACGCCCAGCTCATGGACGAGCTCAAAAACATCAAGGCCGCCGTGGAGCCCGCGGAGATCCTGCTGGTCGTGGACGCCATGACCGGTCAGGACGCCGTCAGCGCGGCCTCCGCCTTTGACGAGGCGCTGGACGTCACCGGCGTCATGCTCACCAAGCTCGACGGCGACGCGAGAGGCGGCGCGGCCCTGTCCATCACGGCGGCGACCGGCAAGCCCATCAAGTTCATCGGCGTGGGCGAAAAGCTCGATATGATCGAACCCTTCTATCCCGACCGCATGGCCTCCCGCATCCTCGGCATGGGCGATATGCTCACCCTCATCGAGAAGGCCCAGCAGACCTTTGACGAGAAGAAGGCCCTCGAGGCCGCCGAGAGGCTGCGCGCCAACCGCTTCACGCTGAACGACTATCTCGAGCAGATGAACCAGCTCAAGAGCATGGGCGATCTGGAGAGCATCATGGGCATGATCCCCGGCCTCGACGCCAAGGCCCTCAAGGGCGCAAAGCTCGACGACAGGGCCATGGCCCGGCAGGAGGCCATCATCCTCTCCATGACCATGGCGGAGCGCGAGAACCCCGGGATTTTGAATTCCAGCCGCAAAAAGCGCATTGCCGCCGGCTCCGGCACCACGGTCGTGGACGTCAACCGCCTCGTCAAGCAGTACGAGGCCATGCAGCAGATGACGAAGCAGCTCACCGGCAAGAACATGAAAAAGCTGCAAAAGAAGATGGGAAGAACGGGCGGCGGCGGTCTCTTCGGCGGCTTCCCCGGACTTTAAAACGTGCCCCGCAGAGGCTGGCGCGTTTATCAGCTGAGATCCGGCTTGCTTTCGGGTCGATCGGGGGCTCGCCCCCCGCAATACGATTTGAGTGTTTATAAGATGCCGCGGCATTTTATAATAGAAACAAACATTAGTATGGAGGTGAATATACATGGTTAAGATCAGACTTCGCAGGATGGGCGCCAAGAAGGCCCCCTACTACCGCATCATCGTCGCTGATTCCCGCAGCCCGCGCGACGGCCGCTTCATCGAGGAGCTGGGCGTTTACGACCCCACGGCTGACGGCGAAAAGATCAAGGTCGATATGGAGCGCGCAAAGTACTGGATCGCGAACGGCGCTCAGCCCACCGATACAGTCCGCGGCCTGCTCAAGAAAGTTGAGGCCTAATTTTAAGGAGTTCATGACCGCATGAAAGAGCTTTTGACCTATATCGTACAGAGCCTGGTGGACAACCCTGACCAGGTCTCTGTGACCGAGCGCAAAGCCGACGGCGAGATCGTCTTTGAAGTCGACGTAGCCGACGGCGACAAGGGCAAGGTCATCGGCCGGCAGGGGAGGATCGTCAAGCAGATCCGCATCCTCATGCGGGCCGTCGCCCAGCGAAAGGGCAAAAAAGTATCCGTTGAGATCGTGGATTGATCTTAAGGCAACACCGCACAATCCGCGTTCGGCGCCTCCCGGAAAATTCGCGCTCTGATTTTGTCACTTTTTTTTGAAATACACAAAGTATTCCTGCAAAAAAATGCCTTCATCAGAACCCAAATTTTCTCAGGATTCGCTCTCGCCGAATTATGCGGTATTGCCTTAAAAGATTCCCCCGGGAAACCGGGGGTTTTTTTGCTGCCTGAAGAGTCCAAATATCCGGCAAACCATACCGCTTGACCGCAGGGGAGGGGCCTGCCGAACGGATTGATTTCACAGTCCGGTATGTGGAAGCCGCGAAAAATTCCTTTCGCAAAGAACGGTCCGGATCGCAGCGCGCCGCATCTGTTTTTCTCCCCGATTGCGCCGGGGGCCGGAATGTGTTACACTGATGGCAGCACAGCCGACGGAGAAGGTGTTGAAACCATGACAGAGCCCCTTGCACGCATATCCGGGCCGCTCCTCGCCGACGCGGAGCTGCTCTATGATTTTCTCTCTGAGTGTCCCCCTCTCCCGGAGCGGGCGGACATCATCCTCGCGGCCGGGTCGCACGACTGCCGGGCCGCGGATCACGCCGCCGCGCTGTACCTGCGGGGCCTTGCGCCGCTGATCGTCTGTACCGGCGGCTTCGGAAAAATGACGGAGGGCATGTTCACAAGACCGGAGGCCGAGGTTTTCGCCGAGCGCTGCACGGCGGCGGGCGTGCCGGCGGGCGCGATCATCACGGAATGCCGCGCAAGCAACACCGGCGAGAACTTCGCCTTTACCCGTGAGAAGCTTGCCGCCCTGGGCCTCGCGCCGAAGATCGGGATCGCCGCGAGCAAGCCCTATATGGCCAGGCGCGTATGGGCCACAGGGACCAGACAGTGGCCGGAGGTCCGGTGGTTTACGTCCGTTCCGGCGCTGTCCTTCGCGGAATATGTGACGCCGCCCATCACGCTGGAAAGTACCGTCCAGCTGATGGTCGGCGATCTGCAGCGCCTGCGGGTCTATGAGGAAAAGGGCTTTCAGGCCCATGTGGATATTCCCGCACCCGTCTGGGAGGCGTACCGGCGCCTCGCAGACGGCGGATTTGACCGGTATGTCATCAGGGAATAAGACGCAGAAGAGCTCCGTACACAGGGCGCCAAGCCGCATGTACGGAGCCTTTTTCTGTCACATGTGTTCAAGACTTCAAAAGGCGTCAGTCAACCTTTTCCAATTCGATCGGAAAAGCGCTGCCGAAGATTGCCACGTTGCTGTAGCCCGTCAGGGTCAGCCTGCCGCTCTCAAGTGTGCAGCTCACAAAGACATCCGGTGATACCGGCTTTTCCAGCGCGCCGGAGAGCAGGAGCTTTCCCTCTTCCACATCGTAATTGCCGAGTTCTTCTCCGGCCTCCTGAATGAGCTGGCCGAGACTGTCGCGCAGCATCTGAAGAATGTACTGGAGATAGGCGTTGAAATCCATGCCCAGCTCATTTGCCAGAAGGGTCTCAAACGGCATGCCCGTCGCATTGACCCAGGACTCGTCCGACCAGGGGTCCTCCAGCACAATTCCCTGCGCCGCGAGCTCCGACGCGATGATCTCCCGCAAAAGGTCAAAATAATAGCGTCCAAGCGGGTCCATAAAGCTGTTGAGAAAAGCCTCTCGCTGCGCCTCGTCCGTGCCGATGCGGTAGGTGCCGTTTTCCAGCAGGCTGAACGTCTGCCGCAGCGCGATTCTGTCCACATAGTCCGCCATGTGAAGATCACCGTAACCCAGCACAGACTCCATCATTCTGTCGAGGAGCAGGCAGTACTCCCCGGTCACATCCTGGTTATATTCCCATTTTCCGATGAGAGAACGCCGCAGCGCCTCGTGACGTTCCTGCCGCTCCTGCTCCTCCTTCTCTTCAATTGCGCGCCGGAGAACCTCTTTTGCCCTTGTCAGGTCCGTAGCGTTTTTGACCTTTTCACGCTCCTTCCGGCTCAGCGCGTTCATGGCAGCCTCCGCCTCCTCGATCACAGGGCCGCTTTCCGCCGTCACGATACCGATTGAGGCAATCTTTTCCTCCGCACGGCGCACATCTCTCCCAAAACCGCACCCGCAGAGAAGCAGACACAGCAGGGCCAGCATCACAACAAAGGTTTTTCTCATCTCGTTCTCCTCTATTTTGTTATTAACCGATATTGGTTAATATTACTATACACCGTTTTCGGTTAACATGCAAGAGGAAAGCGGTGATGAAATGATCTCTTTTGATAATCTCTGGAAAGTGATGGAAGAACGAGGCGTCACGCAGTACGCGCTGATTAAAAAATACCACGTCAGTCCGGCCCAGATCACGAGACTCAAGCGTAATGAGAGCGTCAGCACGCACACGGTGGAAATGTTCTGCCGCATCTTAAACTGCCAGGCAGGTGACCTCATGACCTATATCCCGGACGAGGACGCCCCGAACGAACAGGAGACGCAGTCCGTTCCTTCGTAGGGGACGGCGTCTCTTGCCGCCCCCTGCGGTCATGTGCCGTGACCTTCCGGGTATTCCTGCTTTTTCGCACTTTTTGCGGAAAAAGGGTCGGTTTTTTCGGAGCGGCCGCCCTGTTCATTTTGCGGCGGAGCTTGTACAATACAATCACAAAGAGCATGGGAGGACTGTCAGCATGAGAATACTGTTAAACATCCTGTGGATCCTGTTCGGCGGGTTTTTCAGCGCGCTTGGATGGTGGCTCGCGGGCTGCCTGTGGTGCCTGTCGATCATCGGCATCCCGGTCGGGCTGCAGTGCTTCAAGCTGGCGAGCATTTCGCTGAACCCGTTCGGGAAGTGCATCCGCTATGAGGGCGGGGCGGTGTCTTTCCTGCTGAACGTCGTGTGGTTTCTGGTCAGCGGGCTGCCGCTGGCGCTGGGCAATTTCCTGCTCGGGGCGGTGCTGTGCGTCACGATCATCGGCATCCCCTTCGGAAAGCAGTTTTTCAAAATCGCCGGGCTCGCTCTGCGCCCCTTCGGCGCGATCGTGGAAAGGGTGCATGTTTTTTGAATGGGGAAGATCGGAAAGATCGGGCTTTCCCCGGCGGGATTCCTGTGGTATAATCAGCCCTGCAAGTCGGGATTTGCGGAAACGTCAGATCCCGTCACAAAAATACGCCGATCCTGCTGGGCTCCCTGCACAAGGACGCGGCGGACGAGCTGGAGCCGCTGGCGCAGGCGATCCGGGATTCCAACATCCCCTCGCAGCTCTCCGAGGAGCTCGAAGAGGCGATCTGGGCCAAGATGCTGTACAACACGACGCTGAACCCGCTGGGGGCGATCCTGAACATGAGTTACGGTGAGCTTGCGAGCTCGCAGCATCTGGTCGGCATCATGAACCGCATGATCGAGGAGACCTTTGCGGTCATGGATGCAGCGGGATACAAGACGTTCTGGAAAAACGCACAGGAGTATCAGGAGGTATTCTACGGAAAGCTGCTGCCGGACACCTTCGCGCACCGCTCCTCTACGCTGCAGGACATCGAAAAGGGCCACCGGACGGAGATCAGCACGCTGAACGGCTGCCTCATACGCCTCGGGGAAGAGCACCATGTTCCCACGCCGACGCATAAGATGATCGTGGAGCTCATCCGCGGGATCGAGGATATTCGCTGCGGGAAGGGATAACAAATCTGCTCTGCCCCATGGTGCTGAAAGCTTTCAGGCGAACAGGCTTGCCCGTGGTTTTTCAATTGATGAAGTCGTTGAACAAGGAGGACATGAAAATGGCGGATTATAAAGACATGCTCAACAGGCTCGCCGGGAAGGCGAAGGAGGCGGCCGATGCCAGCGGTGTGCTGGATGTGTACGCCCAGGGCGCAGGCCGCGCCAAAGCCCTCGGCCAGATCGCGAAGCTCTCGCTCGAGCTCAAGGGCGAGCACGACGAGCTCCAGCGCATCTACGCCGAGATCGGCAGACTCTACTTCGAGCAGGCCCGCGAGACGCCCGAGGGCTTTTTCGTCCCGCTCTTTGAGCAGGCCGAGCGCGTGAGCCGGAACATCCGGGAAAAGCGTGCCCGCATCGACGCCCTGCACGAGACCTACGGCGCTTCCGGCCGGAACGACATCGACGTGGAGATCGGCGACTTCGACGACGTCGTCAGCGCCACCGAGGCAGACGGCATGACCGTGGAGATCAGGACGGAGGAGTAAAAAAGCGCGTCCGAAATCGGGCAATATCGTCAACGGAAGAGGCTGTGAAAAAAGGTGATTCACGCCTTCTGTACTGTAGGGGCGGCTATTAGCCGCCCGGCAGAAAGCCAAATGATTTATAGGCAAAGTTGGGCAAATCCGCAACATTTTGCGAATTTACCCAACCTTTTTCAATCTTTATTGGTTCACAGCACTGGCGGCTGATAGCCGCCCATACGGCTTAACCGGACTCTTTTCACAGCCCCTGTCATGCTGAGCCTGCCGAAGCATCTTACCCTGGCAGGCAGAAACACATTTCGATGTTTCGGCTTCGCTCCGCGCTCTGTCGGCCGCGCACAGTATCTCTCCTGCGCTCTGTCGAATAGAATGGATCGGCGGCGGTTTTCACCGCCGCCGCTTTCATTTTTGTTTGGAGGAGTGCACATGTTGCTTGTGCAGAAATTCGGCGGCAGCTCGCTTGCGGACGCGGAGCGGCTGCGCCATGTGGCGGAGCTCTGCCGGAAGGCCCGCGCGGGGGCGGAGCTCGTGGTGGTGGTCTCGGCCATGGGCGACACGACCGACAGCCTCACCGCGCAGGCGCGCTCGATCACCCATGAGCCCCCGGCGCGCGAGCTGGACGCCTTTGTTACCACCGGGGAGCAGCAGGCCGCCGCCCTGCTTGTCATGAGCATGGAGGCGCTGGGGCTTCCCGCCGTATCGCTGACGGGCTGGCAGGCCGGCATTCTCACCGACGCGCGCTGGGGCGACGGGGAGATCCTGGCGGTCGATCCCCGGCGAATCCGTCGGGAGCTCAGCCGCGGCTGCGTACCGGTGGTGACGGGCTTTCAGGGCGTGTGCCCCGCGGGCGACGTCACGAGCCTGGGCCGCGGCGGCTCGGACACCACGGCGGTCGCGCTGGCGGCCGCGCTGGAGGCGGACGGCTGCGAGATCTTCACGGACGTCGACGGCATCTACACAGCCGACCCCCGCCTGCTGCCGGAGGCACGGCGGCTCACGGCGATCGACACGCGGGATATGCTGGCCCTGTCGCGGGCGGGCTCGAAGGTGCTGCACCCCAAGTCGGTGGAGCTGGCCCTGGCCGGGAATGTGCCGCTGCGCCTCCTGTCCTCGTTTGCGCTGGGGGACGGCACGGAGGTCATGCTGCTGCCGGAGTCGGGACGGCCGCGTCTCGCAGGGCTCACGGGGCGGCCCGGCAGCGGAAGGATCACACTCGCCGGCAAAGGCGCGGACGCCGCCGCTCTCTCCGAGGCGGCGCTGCTCCTGTCGAAAGCCGGCGTCGCGGTCAAAGACGGCGCCCTCGGTGAAAACAGCCTTACCCTCACGGTCGCGCCGGAGGAGCAGAAAGACGCCATGCGCATCATACACAACGGGATGATCCTGTAGCGAAAGCATCACGATCAAACGCGCAGAGCCCGCGCGGCGCTGCGAACAAGATACCGCAAAAACGCGGTGAATTCGCAAATGCTTCGAATTCACCGCAAGTTTCTTCGTATGGGGAAGGCTGCCGGGCGATTCGTAAATCGCCCGGCAGCCTTCGTCTCTCACTTCTCGCCGCGCGCAGCCCTGGCTGCGGCCTCGTCGCTGCGTTCGGCCACATAATAGCACAGGGACAGAAGGCTGTCGGAGAAGTGGACGTTCTCCACCAGAGTCCTGCTGCCCGGCTCCGTGAGCTCCACATTGGTGAAGTTCCAGATCGCGTCGATACCGCGGGCGGTCAGGGTCCCGGTCACGCCGACGGCGACGGTCTTCGGTACGGTGAGCACAGCGATATCCACCTTGTTCTCGCTCAGATAGCGGTCCAGCTCGTCCATGCCGTAGATATGCACGCCGCGATACTCCGTGCCGATCAGGGCGGGCTTGATGTCGAACGCGGCGGTCAGACTGACGCCCCAGTCGGTGAAACAGAAGTTCTCCATCAGGGCGCGGCCGATGTTGCCCACGCCGAGCAGGATGGCGGTAAAGCCCCGGTCCATGCCGAGGATGGCCGCGATCCGCTCGCGCAGGGTGGCCACGTTGTAGCCGTAGCCCTGCTGGCCGAATTCCCCGAAGCAGTTGAAATCCTGCCTGACCTGCGAGGAAGTGAGACCGAGCTGCTCCCCGAGCTGCCGGGAGGAGATCTTGTCGACGCCGTTCTCGGCGAGCTCATCCAGCTTGCGCAGATAGCGCGGCATACGCCGGATCACATTGTTGGAAACCTTGACTCGCTTCACGCCTGTTTACCCCTCGTTTCTGTCAGATATTCCGCCCTTCCGCGGGAGAAAGCCAATTATTGGGGAAAGTATAACACATCGTGAAGAAAATAGCAAGGGCAATACCGCATCATGCGGCAAGAGCAGATCCCGAGAAAGAACAGGTTCTGATGAAGGCAGTTTTTCGCAGGAATAGTTTTCGTATTGCAAAAAAAAGACAAAATCAGGGCGCAAATTATCCAGGAGGCGCCGAAGGCGAATTGTGCGGTGTTGCCTTAGAGTTCAAGCTCCACATCGGCATAGGGGTCGGGAGTGGGGGCGGGCGTCGGCGTCGGGGCTGCGGAGAGGGTCTTGAGAAGGCCGTCCAGCTCCGCCAGCGAGCAGGACGCGCGATAGTCCGTGCTGCCGCCCTCCGGCGCGTAGAGCCGGTAGAAGACGAAGTCACCGTAGACATAGACGTCCAGCTTCTCCTCACCGCCGTAAGCATCCTCGGACACGAGCGTGAGACGGATGAGGCGGGTCAGCTCCGTCTCCTCCGGCAGGATCTCTTCGCTGCCGCCGAGCAGGGCCAGCAGCCTGCCGCGCGCCTCCTTGCCGCGGATCATGAGCCGCTGCTCCTCCGCGCTTCCGGCCGCCGGCTTTTCGGACTCCTCCGGGGAGGCGGGCTCTTCGGGCTCCGTCCATTCAGGCCCGGCGCTCTCGATCCCCTCGTCCAGAGTCTCGTCATACGTCGTCTCCCACACGGGCGGCTCCTCAGACTCGACGTCTTCGCTCTCCTCCGGGGAGGCGGCAAAGATCCCCATGTCCGAGACAGAGCCCGGGAACATGTTCAAAACGATCTCTTCCTCCGGCTCCTCCACGGCGGCGGAGGCGGAGAATGCCTCCTCCGGGGAGGCGGGCGCGGCGCTTGCGCTGCGCTGGGACGCCGTGTTTTCCGTGACGGCAGGCGCTTCGTTCTGCGCCGGCGCGGGCTCATCGTAGACGGGCGCGGGCGCGTAGTAGACGAGCGCGGGGGTGTTGTAAACCGGCGCGGGCGGGTAGTAGGTTTCTCCCTGGGTCACAGGTTGGTAGATAATTTCCGGTACCGGCTGCGGCGTACTGTACTGTGCCTCATCGTTGCCGCTCTCCGCGAGATAGGCGTCGGGCTTCGTCCGGTCGGTATTCACGGTCGGCGCGGGCGTGTAGACGGGCGCCTCCGTATAGGCGGGCGTCTCCGCCGGGGCCGCGTACACCGGGGCCGCGGCGGGGCTTGCCGCCGGCTCGGCCGTGGCTGCCGCGGGTGCGGGAAGGCCCGCGGCCTCGCTTTCGCTGCGCACGGCGATGTTGTCCCGGCGCAGGTCGGGTCCAAAGCCGCTCGCCGCGAAGAGGACCAGCACCAGGCAGGCCGCGGCGGCAAGCGCCGTGCGCAGGCCGAGCTTGCACATACGGCGGTTTTTGCGGATCATGTCGCTGCGGCGGACGCCTGCCATGATGTTCTCATGCAGGCCCTCGGGCAGCTCCTCGCTCTCCTCGGACAGAATATCGGACAGGTCGTGAAAGACTGCGTACATTGCGTTGCAGCGGGAGCAAGTTTTCATATGGGCCATCAGGGCTTCATGCTCGTCATGACTGATCTCGCCGTCCACGAGCCTGCTGATCAGCTCCTGACAGGATTCACACGAATTCATTGCTTCTCACCGCCTTTCATTTTTCCTGACGTAGTAAAATCAGGAATGTTCCCGTCCTCGATCAAAAAAGTACACAATCGTTTCCGCGCGCGGAAGATCCTGGATTTCACGGTGCCGACCTCAATTTGCAGCACGTCGGCGATCTCCTCATAGCTCAGGCCCTGGATCTCCCGCAGCAGCAGGATCTGCTTATAGTCCGGGGGCAGGGCCTGGAGCCCCCGGCGCACCGCGTCCCGTGTCAGGCCCCGCTCGAGCAGCAGCTCGGGCGACTGGCTCTCGTCCGCAATGTCCAGCTCCGTCTCCTCCCCCTCGTCATCCTCCACGGAGAGCGAGACCGCAGGCTTGCGGCTGCGGCTGCGCAGAAAGTCGAGACAGACGTTGCTCGCGATGCGGTAGAGCCAGACGGAGAATTTGCTGTCGCCCCGGAAGGACTGCAGGGAGTTATAGGCCTTGATGAAGGTCTCCTGCGTCATGTCCGCCGCATCCTCGGGGTTGCCGGTCATGCGCTGGGCGATGGCGTAGACGCCCTTCTCGTACTCCGTGACCAGCGTCTCAAAGGCGTTGACGTCGCCTGCCAGGACCCTGCGGACGATCTGTGCCTCCTGTTCTCTTGTCAAGCTCTCACCTCCATGTTCCACGCGTCCCTCTTTATTTCAAATCCCGCTTGATTCCCCTGCATACCCGGCGGATATCCTCCAGCGTGTCCACCTGCGTGAGCTCCTGGCGGTAGACGGCGGCGCAGGGGACGCCGTGGAGGTACCAGGGGAGCTGGTGCCTCGCCTCGAGACAGGCGCGGCGCTCTCCGATACGCTTTGCAAGCGTCTCGATCTGCCGCTGCGCAAGCTCGATACGCTCGCAAAGCGGGGGAAGCTCCGGGACCTCATGCCCGTCGATCGCCGCCTGGCCCTGCTGAAAGAGCCAGGGGTTGCCGAAGCTGCCGCGCCCGATCATCGCGGCCTCGCAGCCGGTATAGCGCAGGATGTGCGCCGCGTCCCCGGGGGTGAACACGTCGCCGTTTGCGATTACGGGGATCTGGACGGCGCGCCGCACCTCGCGGATGATGTCCCAGTCGGCCCGGCCCGCGTACATCTGAGCCCGCGTCCGTCCGTGGACGGCGACGGCGTCGGCCCCCGCCTGCTCCATCAGCCGGGCAAAGTCCACGGCGTTCGCGCTGCCGTTGTCCCAGCCCTTGCGAAACTTCACGCTCACCGGCACGGGAACGGCCTTTTTGACGCGCTCGACAATACGCGCGGCAAGCTCCGGGTCCTTCATCAGCGCCGAGCCGTCGCCGGACTTGACGACCTTCCCGACAGGACAGCCCATGTTGATGTCCAGTATGTCCGCGCCCGAGAGCTCCAGCGCCATCCCCGCCGCCTCCGCCATGATCTCCGGCTCGTGTCCGAAGAGCTGGGCGGCACAGGGGTGCTCGTCCTCCGGAATATACAAAAGCTCCTTCGTCTTCTCGTCGTGATACACGAGCGCCCGGGCCGAGACCATCTCCGTCGTCGTCAGCGCCGCGCCGAGGGTCCGGCACACGCCGCGGAAGGCAAAGTCCGTCACCCCCGCCATGGGGCCGAGGGTCAGATTGCCGCGGAGCGCGACGCCTCCGATCCTCACCATGCGAGGTCCAGCTCCACCGGGCAGTGGTCGGAGCCCATGATCTCCGGCAGGATGCAGGCGTCCTTTATTCTTTCCCGCAGGCGGTCGGACACGAGAAAATAGTCGATGCGCCAGCCGACATTCCGTTCCCGCGCCCGCATCCGGTAGCTCCACCAGGAATAGGCGTCGGTCCGGTCGGGGTAGAGGTATCGGAAGCTGTCGGTGAAGCCCGCGGCCAGAAGCTCGGTGAACTTGCCGCGCTCCTCGTCCGAGAAGCCCGCGTTGCCGACGTTCTGCTTCGGATTCTTGAGGTCGATCTCCTCATGCGCCACATTCATGTCGCCGCAGACGATGACGGGCTTCTTTGCGTCCAGTGCGCAGAGGTAGGCGCGGAAATCGTCCTCCCAGCGCATACGGTAATCGAGGCGCCTGAGCCCGTCCTGCGCGTTCGGCGTATAGATGCAAACGAGGTAAAAGCCCTCGTATTCCAGCGTGACGGCGCGCCCCTCGTGGCTGTGCTCCTCCACGCCGATGTTATAGCTGACCGAGAGCGGCGTGTGCTTAGTGAAAATCGCGGTGCCCGAATAGCCCTTCTTCTCGGCGTAGCACCAGTAGCTCTCATAGCCGGGGAAGCGCAGGTCGATCTGCCCCTCCTGGAGCTTGGTCTCCTGAATGCAGAAGAAGTCCGCGTCCAGAGCGAGAAACACGTCCTCAAAGCCCTTGGACCGCGCCGCGCGCAGTCCGTTCACGTTCCAGGAAAGAAATTTCATGTCGCGTTCCTCCGGTTTGCTTCCAGGCTCTCCTCGTAGCCGCGTGCGTCCGTAAGCGAGGCGTTGCGCAGTCTCGGAACCGCGCCCGCGGCGGTCCCCTTCGTGGCCCCGGTCTTTGTCGCCACGAGGCGGTTGATCTTCATGCCCTGCTCAACGAATTTGGCCTCGTAGTCGGTCATGACGCCGACGGGGCCGTTTGCGTGCAGATCGTGGGTGATCTCCGAGAGCGCCCAGCCCTCGTCCTCAAGCTGCGTGATCGACCAGTCGAACAGCGGCGTGTTGTCGGTTTTAAAATGAATCTGTCCGCCCTCCTGGAGCACATCGGCATACAGGCGCAGGAAGCCGGGCGCGGTCAGGCGGAGCTTCGCGTCCCGGCTCTTGGGCCAGGGGTCGCAGAAGTTGATATAGATGCGCGCGGCCTCGCCCTCTGCAAACATGGCGGTGAGGAGCTTCGCGTCGCCGTCGATGAAGCGGACGTTTTCGATGCCGCGGCGGTCGATCTTTTCCATCGCGAGGATCATGGCGTCCGGCACCCGCTCCACCGCGACGTACAGGGTGTCGGGCAGGGCCACGGCGGTGTCCGCGGTGAAACGGCCCTTGCCGCAGCCGAGCTCCACATACAGCCGCGCATGGCCCGGAAAGCGCGCCAGCCAGCGCCCGCGCAGGTTCTCGGGCTCTTCGATCAAAAATGCGGCGCAGCGCTCCATGCGCACGTCCAGATTTGCTCTTTTTCTCATTCTCAAGGAAAATCACACTCCCTGCAACAGCATACCACAAGGCGGGAAAAACATCAATCGTCAAACGCGCCCGAAAAAGAAAAAGCCGCCGCGCGGGAAAAGATTTTCCTTGCGCGCGGGCGGCGGATGATGTATAATCAATAAGCTTTCCCCGCGGCTTCGTCCCGCCTGGAGAGCAGAGCAGATCCGGGTGTAGCGCAGCTGGTAGCGCGCGTGGTTTGGGACCACGATGCCGCAGGTTCGAATCCTGTCACTCGGACCATATTGATGAGGAATAAAGATACGTGTTCCTCGAAGCAAAAACCCCGTAGTTCTACGGGGTTTTGCTTTATTTCTGACCTTTCGATGCTGGAAAACACTATTTGATACCCTTCAAGCCGATTAGTCTAATTTCAAAAATGACACATCGTTTCTCTCTTTTTTTATGATCCTCGGCATTTTACATTATTTGCAAACGTGTGTCATTACCAGATTAAATCTGTAAAAGATCCGAAAAAGTGGAAAAGCCTGCGGTTCATCCCGCAGGCTGGTTTTATAAGGTTCCTGTAACAGTAACGCCGTCACACCACGTCTTATTGTAGCACTTCCGCCAGAGGAACGGTTTCTTCGCAACCATTCCGCAGGTGAAAGATGATGTTTTTGTTGACAAACTTCAAAAACGCAAAGCAGCGTTTCGAGGCTGCGAGCTACCGCCTGCCGCAACTGGTGTTCTGGAATGTGGCCAGCCGCAGCCGGCAGCAGCCCGTCACGGTCAACGACCGGGGCGTGGCGCTGGTCTCCGGCTGCTCGCCGCGCATCTTCTCCGTGGCGATGGAGGGTGAACTCGATCCCTGGCGCTTTATGCTCAGCGTGATCGATACGGAGCGCTACGCCCCCATCGCGGCGTAACAAAACGAGACAAACAGACTGCGCGACCCCTGCCCGATAGGGAAGAAGCAAGGTGAAGAAATGAAATTGTTTGACGAGTTTGATGCCGTGAGATTTCCGGAAGAAAACCTGATCTTTGTTGCCGATAGCGGATATATTTACTATATATTATGCTGTCCCGGTCAAGAACTGTCTCGTGTTTTATGTGGTAATCGGACATGCGATGGAAGTGCGAACGCCTGTTTATGGCAGACGTGATCTGACCAGAATCATATAATAGTACGGCCCGAATCCGAGGAAATCAAGCTCTCGGATTCGGGCCGCTTTTGCTTCAGTACACCCTTCCGTCGGCGGCGATGATCGTCAGGATACCCCGCCGCAGGATGTACTCGTTTTCCGCCTCGTCAAGGAAGCACTGATACACGTGCGTCGGCTCCAGCTCCCTGTGCCGAACCAGCGTCCCCACGATGCGAAAGCCCATGCTCTCCGCCTGTGTCTGAATTCCCATATCTCATACCCCTTTCCGATCCTTGCGGCCTGACACTTCTTCTGCTATACTGGCCTCGGAAAGTGAGGGATGCCCCGTGGCTGCGGGAGATAATCAGAAGCTCAAAATGCTCTATCTTGTCAAAATCTTCTCCGAGGAGACGGACGATTCCCATGCCCTGTCCCTGCAGGAGATCGCAGATCGCCTCGAAGCTTACGGCGTGAACGCGGAGCGCAAGACGCTGTACAAGGACTTCGGCGAGCTGGAGAAGTTCGGCCTCGAAATCCTCAGTGAACAGTCGGGACGGAATGTGCTCTATCATCTCGCCACGCGCCGTTTTGAGCTGCCGGAGCTGAAATTACTGGTGGATGCCGTGCAGGGCTCCCGTTTCATCACGGAGAAGAAGTCCCGCCAGCTCATCAAGAAGCTGGAATCCCTTGCCAGCATCCACGAGGCCCAGCGCCTTCAGAGGCAGGTGTTGATCACCGGGCGCATCAAGGCCATGAACGAGAGCATCTTCTACAACGTGGACATGCTGCATGAGGCCATCAACGCCGACCGGCAGATCCGTTTCCAATACTTTCAGTGGAACGTACACAGAGAACAGGAGCTGCGCCACGGCGGGGAGTGGTATTGCATCAGCCCCTGGTGCCTGCTGTGGGACGATGAGAACTACTACCTCGTCGCCTACGACGCAAACGACCGGAAGATCAAGCACTACCGCGTGGACAAGATCCTGCGCCTGTCTATCACCGACGAGCCCCGCGAGGGCAAGCAGCAGTTCAAGGAGTTCGACGCCGCAAAATACACGCGCACTCTCTTCGGCATGTACGGCGGCAGGCTCACGCGCGTGACCCTTGAGGGCCGCAGCGACATAGTCGGCCCGCTGATCGACCGCTTCGGCAGGGACATCACGATCCAGCCGATCGACGACGATACCTTCACCGCGTCGGTCGAGGTCAGCGCCAGCCGCCACTTTATCGCCTGGATCATCGCGCTGGGCGACGGCGTGCGCATTACCGGACCCAAATCACTGGTGGAGGATATGCGCGCCGAGGCAAAGCGTCTTGCCGAACTGTACCCGTAAAGCTTATGCGGCTTCGTCCTCCATCATCTCGTAATAATCGCTCTCGCTGCTGAACAGCACATAGCGCCCGTCCACATAACCGTAATACCCGTTGCCCGTATAATAACCTTTCATTTTTTGTGCGCCTCCTTTTTCCTTTCTGTACGCAGTCTAACACAAAACCTGTCCCAAAAATTTCCCCCAGTTGCCGAACGGCATGAAATCGAGGGAAACTTTTGGGACAGGTTTTCTCGTGTAACAGAGGAGATCGCCCGGGGCTGCTTTGGGAGCGCTTCTCCCCGGCCTCCGCCGTGCGCCGGGAGGGTGAACCTCCCGGATTCTGTATGACAGTTCTGTGATGATCCCCTCTGTATAATCACAGAAGAAAACAAAAACAAGGGGGGACAACTCCATGAAAAAAAGGATCCCTGTTCTGCTCATCAGTCTTCTGTTCGCCGTCCTGTTTTCCGCCGGCGCGTTCGCTGAAACACCCGATCCGACAGCGAAAACGCCGCAGGATGCCCGGGTCGGTTGGGGCGTCTTCTCCCTTCCGGGAGAGCTCAGGCCGCAGAGTTCCGCACCATCCGGCAGAAGTGACCCGACAGAAAATCCGCCCGCACCATCAAGCGGCCGTTTCTCCCGGCCGGATACGATCCGGAACGATTATCCGGCTGCAAGCGACAAGAGCCCCGATGAAATCGAGCAGGAAATCATGGAACGGTCTCTCGACAGCGGTCCTGTTCCCCTGATCAGCAATGTTCCGATCCCGTATATACCGATCACGGAAATCGATACGAATTACTAAGGCAGCACCGCATCATGCGGCGAGAGCGAATCCCGAGAAAAACCGGGCTCTGATGAAGGCGGTTTTTCCGGGAGACGCCGACGGCGGATTGTGCGGTGTTGCCCTTGTTATTTTGCTCAAAAAAGCGGCCCCCGCGGGGTGCATGTTCGCTCCTCCTGACAAAATTTCGGAGAGGGGGTGGACAAAAGGCGCGCCCGGGAGTATAGTTGCATACACTTATACAAGAATACAAAAGCGATCAGCCGACTGCGAAAAACGAAGGGCAGCGCCGCATTATGCGGTATTGCCCAAGAAAAAACGACAAAACCAGAGCGCAATTTTTCCGCGGATCGTGCGGTGCTGCGGAAGAGGCATTTCCGTTCGTCTCTCCGACGGCCCCGATACAGCCTGAGCCGGACGACGCGAGGCCCCGCGCCCGCCGAACGTCCCGGCAGGCCGTGCGATGCGCGCGAGTTCCCGATTGCATAACGCAGCTTTGCAATCGAATGAAGAAAGGGAGAACCGCCATGCTTGAAATCTCACCCAAGACCAATTTGCTGGAGGAGAACGACTACCGCTATTCCCTCCAGGATGTGAAGGACCCGATCCTGTACCGGGACGTATACAGCTATGACGAGGTGCCGAAGGTGGCGTTCAACCACCGGCGCGTGCCCATCAACATGCCGGAGGACATCTGGATCACGGACACCTCGTTCCGCGACGGGCAGCAGTCCATGAACCCCTACACGCCCGACCAGATCGTGGATCTGTTCAAGCTGCTCTCGAGGCTCGGCGGCCCCTACGGGCTGATCCGGCAGACGGAGTTTTTCATCTACAGCAAGCGCGACCGCGAGGCCATCGAGCGCTGCCGCGACCTGGGGCTCAAGTTCCCGGAGATCACCACCTGGATCCGCGCCAGCCGCGAGGACTTCCGCGCGGTGCGCGAGCTCGGCATCCGCGAGACCGGCATCCTGGTCTCGTGCAGCGACTACCACATCTTCAAAAAGCTCAAGAAGACCCGCAGCCAGGCCATGGAGTACTACCTCGCCACGGTCAAGGACGCGTTCGACGCGGGCGTCATGCCCCGCTGCCACCTGGAGGACATCACGCGGGCCGATTTCTACGGCTTTGTGGTCCCCTTCGTCAACGAGCTCATGAAGCTCTCCGACGAGGCGGGCATCCCCGTGCGCATCCGCGCCTGCGACACCATGGGCTACGGCGTGCCCTACACCGAGGTGGCCCTGCCCCGCAGCGTGCCGGGCATCATCTACGGCCTGCAGCACTACTCCGGCGTACAGAGCGAATATCTCGAGTGGCACGGCCACAACGATTTCTACAAGGCGGTCTCCAACGCCGCCACCGCCTGGCTCTACGGGGCCAGCGGCGTCAACTGCTCGATGCTGGGCATCGGGGAGCGGACCGGGAACGTGCCGCTGGAGGCGATGGTGTTTGAATACGCCTCGCTGCGCGGCTCGCTGGACGGCATGGACCCCACGGTCATCACGGAGATCGGCGAGTATTTCAGGAATGAGATCGGCTATACCATCCCGCCCATGACCCCCTTTGTGGGCCAGAACTTCAACGTGACGCGCGCCGGCATCCACGCCGACGGGCTTTTGAAGGACGAGGAGATCTACAACATCTTCAACACCGAAAAGCTCCTGGGCCGCCCGGCGACCGTGGCGGTCAGCAAGACCTCGGGCCTTGCGGGCATCGCCTACTGGATCAACCAGAACTACCGCCTCCGGGGTGAGGCGCAGCTCAGCAAGCAGGACCCGCTGGTGGTTGCGCTCAAGGAGTGGGTGGATCAGGAATACGCGGACGGCCGCACCACCTCCCTGGCCACCGAGGAGCTGGAGGACAAGATCGCGGAGCTGTCCGGCGGCAGGCTCGGCCGCACGGTGTAAGGAGGAGCAAACATGAAGGAACACAGAAGCATTTCCATTGCGGATCAGATCTTTGAACAGCTCGAGCGCGAGATCCTCTCGGGCAAGTACGCCCGGGGCGAGCAGCTCAGCGAGCTGCGCCTGGCGTCCGAGCTGGGCGTCAGCCGCACGCCGGTGCGCGAGGCCATCCGCCGGCTCGAGCAGGAGAACATCCTGGAGGAGTCCGGCCAGGGCGTGGTCGTGGTCGGCATCACCCATGAGGACCTGATGGACATGTACGAGATCCGCCTCACGGTGGAAAGCCAGGCCGCGAGACGGGCCGCCGGGCGCATCACGGACGCGGAGCTCAAAGAGATGGGCAGCATCGTCGAGCTCCAGCGCTTTTACGCGGAGAAGGGCGGGACAGATGCGTCCAACAAGATCCGGGACCTGGACTCGCAGTTTCACGCGATGCTGTACCGCTGCAGCGGCAGCCGCGCGTATTACCAGGTCCTCGCCCCCCTGCACAAGAAGATCACCAAATACCGCATGGCCTCGGTCAGCAGGGCCGGCAGGGCCCTCAAATCCGTCGAGGAGCATGCGGACATCTATAAGGCGCTGGCGGCCCACGACGGGGACGCGGCCTATGCCGCGGCGGTACGGCACCTGAACTTCGCCAGGGACAGCATGGCGGGATTGGAGATTTGAGATGGGACTGAATCTTGCACAGAAAATCATCAAGGCGCACCTCGTGGGCGGCAGCATGGAGACCGGGGCCGAGGCTGCCCTGCGTATCGACCAGACGCTGACCCAGGACGCCACCGGCACCATGGCCTATCTGGAATTTGAGGCCATGGGCATCGACCGCGTGCGCACGGAGCGCTCCGTCGCCTACATTGACCACAACACCCTGCAGTCCGGCTTTGAGAACGCCGACGACCACCGCTATATCCAGAGCGTCGCGGAGAAGCACGGCATCTGGTTTTCCCGGCCGGGCAACGGCATCTGCCACCAGGTTCATCTGGAGCGCTTCGGCGTGCCCGGCAAGACCCTGATCGGCTCCGACAGCCACACCCCCACCGCGGGCGGCCTCGGGATGCTGGCCTTCGGCGCGGGCGGGCTGGACGTGGCCGTGGCCATGGGCGGCGGCGCGTACTATATCAATATGCCCCGGGTCATCCGGGTGGAGCTCAGGGGGGCGCTGCGCCCCTTTGTCACCGCCAAGGACGTGAGTCTCGAGATCCTGCGCATCCTCACGGTCAAGGGCGGCGTCGGCCGCATCATCGAGTGGGGCGGTGAGGGCGTCAGGACCCTCAGCGTGCCGGAGCGCGCCACCATCACCAATATGGGCGCGGAGCTCGGCGCGACCAGCTCCATCTTCCCCTCGGACGAGATCACCCGCGCCTTCCTGAAGGCGCAGGGCCGCGAGCGGGACTATACGCCGCTGGAAGCGGACCCCGACGCCGGGTACGAGCGCGTCATCACCATCGACCTCTCGGCGCTCGAGCCGCTGATCGCCTGCCCGCACATGCCGGACAACGTGGTCCCGGTCGCAAGTCTCAGGGGGACGAAGGTGGACCAGGTCTGCATCGGCTCCTGCACCAACTCCTCGCTCTACGATATGCTCAAGGCGGCGGCGCTTTTGAAGGGCCGGACCGTGGCTCCTTCGGTGAGCATGTCGGTCTCACCCGGCTCGCGCCAGGTGCTGACCATGCTGTCGGACTGCGGCGCGCTCAGCGACATCCTCTCCGCCGGCGCGCGGCTTCTGGAGTGCGCCTGCGGCCCCTGCATCGGCATGGGCTTCTCGCCCAACTCCGCCGGCGTGAGCCTGCGCACCTTCAACCGCAACTTCGAAGGGCGCAGCGGCACCCGCGACGCGAAGGTCTACCTGGTCTCGCCGGAGACGGCGGTCGCCTCCGCGCTGACGGGGGAGATCACCGATCCCCGCACCCTGAGCCTTGCCGCGCTGGACGTCCGCCTGCCGGAGCGCTTCCGCGTGGACGACAGCGCCGTCCTGCCCCCGGCGCCCCCTGAGAGGGCGGCGGATGTCACGGTCCTGCGCGGGCCGAACATCAAGGCCATTCCGGAGGGGAAACCCGTCGGGGACGAGCTCGAGGCGGAGCTGACCCTGAAGGTGGGGGACAACATCACCACCGACCACATCATGCCCGCCGGGGCGCGTATCCTGCCCTACCGCTCCAACGTGCCGAAGCTCTCGCAGTACTGCTTTGAGGTCTGCGACAGCAGCTTCCCCGAACGCGCAAGGGCGGCGGGGGAGAGCGTCGTCGTGGGCGGCGTGAACTACGGGCAGGGCTCCTCCCGGGAGCACGCGGCTCTCGTCCCGCTGTATCTGGGGGTGCGCGCCGTGATCGCCAAGAGCTTCGCCCGCATCCACGCGGCAAACCTGGTCAACGCCGGCATCATGCCGCTCACGTTTGCAAACCCCGACGATTACGAGAAGCTCACGCAGGGTCAGAAGCTCCGCATCCGGAATGTCCATCGGGGCATGGAGAGCGGGTGCATGACGCTCGAGGCGGACGGGACGGAGATCCCCCTCGTCTGCTCGTTTACCCCGCGTCAGATCGCGGTGCTCAAGGCCGGGGGCCTTCTCAACTATACGAGAGAGGAGAACGCGTGATGGACGAGCTTATCAGGTCGGCGGCCGCGCAGTTTGAAACGCTCCTGCGCGAGCAGCTCCAGCGGCAGGAGCGCATGGAAAAGGGCGCCTTCACGAGAGACTTCAAGGGCGCGGACAGGATCGTGATCGGCGTCATCGGCGGGGACGGCATCGGCCCCGTCATCGTCAGGGAGGCAAAGCGCGCCCTCGAAAAGCTGCTCGGGGACGAGCTCGCCTCCGGGCGCGTGGTGCTGAAGGAGATCGAGGGGCTGACGCTTGAAAACCGCATGGCCTGCGGCCAATCCGTGCCGGACGCGGTGCTCGCGGAGATCAAAAGCTGTGACGTACTGCTCAAGGGCCCGACCACCACGCCCAAGGGCGGCACGATGGAGAGCGCCAACGTGACGCTGCGGCGGGAGCTGGACCTCTACGCCAACGTCCGGCCCGTGACCGTCCCGGAGGAGGGCATCGACTGGATCTTCTTCCGCGAGAATACCGAGGGCGAGTACGCGCTCGGCAGCCGAGGCATTGAGCTTCCCGGCCGGCTGAGCATGGATTTCAAGGTGACCACCGACGCCGGCACCCGCCGCATCGCGCGGGCGGCCTTCGACTATGCCCGCCTCAACGGGAAGACGAAAGTCGCGATCGTGACCAAGGCGAACATCATGAAGAAGACCGACGGCATGTTCTCCCGCATCGCCCATGAGGTGGCGGCGGAGTACCCGGAGATCACGGCCGAGGACTGGTATGTCGACATCATGGCCGCGAACCTGGTCAACCCCGCCGTGCGCGGCGGCCTTCAGGTCTTCCTGACGCCGAACCTCTACGGCGACATCCTCACCGACGAGGCGGCACAGCTCCAGGGCGGCGTCGGCACCGCGGGCAGCGCCAACATCGGCGGCGCGTGCGCCATGTTCGAGGCCATCCACGGCTCGGCGCCCCGCAAGATCGCAAACGGCGAGGGGGATTACGCAAACCCCGCCAGCATCCTCAAGGCGGCGGAAATGCTGCTGCGCCACATCGCCATGCCCGACAGGGCGGACAGACTGGCGCAGGCCATGCGGCTGTGCACCGAGACGGAGAAGCGCGTGGTCGTGACCGGCCACCGCGACGGCGCGACCTGCCGCGCGTTCGGGGATTACCTGCTGGAAAAGCTGTGACATAAGCCAGGCGGCTATAAAAGACGTACGGCAAATCCACAAAAGCTGTGGATTTGCCGTACGTCTTTTATGATACGGGACCGCGCGGGCCTTCCGTGAACGGCCCACGCCTGCCGGGGAGCGGCATAAAGCTCCGCCTCACGGCTTTTCGTTCACGATGTACGCCAGATCCTCGAACGCGAAGAATATGCCCTCGTCGTTCAGACGGCGTATCTGCCTTGTGTCGGCGAGCGTCCAGGCGCAGGTCTCGCCCGGCTGCAGGACGATCTCCTCCGGGGCAAAGTCCGTCCGAAAGCGCCACACGTCGCAGTGAAAATGGTCCCCGGAGAAGCGAAACAGAAGCTCGCCGCAGGCGGGATCCGGGCGCAGCCCGGTCTCCTCGCGCAGCTCGCGCAGGGCGGCGGTGAGACTGTCCTCGCCCAGAAGGGCGCTGCCGCCGGTGCACTCCCAGAGCCCCGCCATGCTCTTGCCCGGCGCGCGCTTCGTGAGCAGGTATTCGCCGCGGCTGTTTCGGACCCAGACGTGTACGCAGAGGTGGCAGTCGCCGGGGGCGAAGGCGTCGCCGCGGCGCTGGGTGCGGCCGGTTCTGCCCCCGGCCCTGTCGTAGACATCCCAGAGCTCCTCCGGCGCGTCCATGCGGATGAGCTCCGCCAGTCTGTCATGATCGGCCGTCTGCATGTTTTCCCCGCCTTTCCGCCCCCCGCAGAGCGGGGGCCGGAACCAGATATACCAGAGCCGGCGCGCCTTGTCAACGGCAAATTGTTCACAAACTCCCGCTTGATTTCATCCGGCGTTTTGATAAAATAAAATTTACTGCTGTTATTTTCCAACGCTGTCATGGCTTCGCAAAGCGAAGGGTGACAGAGGATTCATTTATCGGAAAGGATGTGAAAGCGGCTGTGATCAAAACCCTTGCCGGGAGCCTGCGGGAGTTCAAAAAGCCCGCGCTGCTCACACTGCTGTTAATCGTGGGGGAGGTCTTTTTTGAGGTCCTGATCCCCTTTTTCACCGCCGATATGGTCAACATGATCAAGGCGGACGCGCCGCTGGCGGAGGTGAGCGCGCTGGGCGGCAGGCTCGCGCTGATGGCGGTGGCGTCGCTGCTGTGCGGCGCGGCGGCGGCCCGCACCTGTGCGGACGCCTCCACCGGCTTTGCGCGCAATCTGCGCGATGACATGTTCACGCGAGTGCAGAGCTTTTCCTTCGCCAACATCGACCGCTTCTCCTCCGCGTCCCTCGTCACGCGTATGACCACCGACGTCACAAACGTCCAGATGGCCTTCATGATGGTCATCCGCATCGCCGTGCGCGCCCCGCTGATGTTCGTCTTCGCCATCACCATGGCCTTTATCATGGGCGGGAAGCTGGCGCTCAGCTTCGTCGTGGTGGTGCCGATCCTGGCGGCGGGCCTCATCCTGATCGCCAGACACGCCATGCCCGCGTTCCGCTCGGTCTTCCGCAAGTACGACAAGCTCAACCAGTCCATCGAGGAGAATGTGCGCGGGATGCGCGTCGTCAAGGGCTTTTCGCGCGAGGAGCACGAGAAGACGAAGTTCGCTTCTGCGGCGGACAGCATCTGCGTCGACTTCACGAAGGCGGAGCGCATCGTCGCGGTCAACTCCCCGCTGATGCAGCTGTGCATGTACTTCAACATGCTGTTCATCCTCACGGTCGGGGCGCGCATCATCGTCTCCACCCGCGGCACGGTCATCGACGTGGGACAGATCTCCGCCATGCTGAACTACGGGATGCAGGTGCTCATGAGTCTCATGATGCTGTCCATGATCTACGTCATGATCACGATCTCCGCCGAATCCGCCAAGCGCATCAGCGAGGTGCTGGCGGAGACGCCCTCGCTCACGAGCCCCGACGCCGCCGTGACCCGGGTGTCCGACGGCAGCATCGACTTTGAGGGCGTGTCCTTCAAGTATTCCGAGAGCGCCGAGAACAACGCGCTCTCCGACATCGACCTGCATATCCCCTCGGGCGCAACCGTCGGCATCCTCGGCGGCACCGGCTCGGGCAAGACGACGCTGGTCCAGCTCATCCCCCGCCTCTACGACGTGACGGAGGGCTCGGTCAAGGTCGGCGGTACGGACGTGCGCTGCTACGACACGGACGTGCTGCGAAACGCGGTGTCCATGGTCTTGCAGAAAAACCTCCTCTTCTCCGGCACGATCAGCGAAAACCTCCGCTGGGGCAGCGAGAGCGCGACGGACGAGGAGCTTCAGGAGGCGTGCAGGCTTGCCCAGGCGGACGACTTCGTGCGCGCCTTCCCCGACGGGTACGAGACCCACATCGAGCAGGGCGGCACCAACGTCTCCGGCGGGCAGAAGCAGCGCCTGTGCATCGCGCGGGCCCTGCTGAAAAAGCCGAAGATCCTGATCCTGGACGACTCCACCAGCGCGGTGGACACGAGGACCGACGCCCTCATCCGCGCCGGCTTCAAAACATACATCCCCGAGACCACCAAAATCATCATCGCCCAGCGCGTGGCCTCGGTCATGGACGCGGACATGATCCTCATCATGGACAACGGCCGCATCGTCGACCGCGGCAGACACGAGGAGCTGCTCGAGCGCTGCGGGATCTACCGCGAGATCTATGAGCAGCAGACGAACGGAGGTGAGGACCATGCCTAAGATGCCCGTCGGACATCGCGGCGCTCCTGCCGGCATGAAGGGCGGCAGGCCGAAGGCGGACTTTTCCGCCCTGGGCCGCGCGATCAAAAAGCTCTTCCGGTACTACCCCCGCCTCGCCCCGCTGACCGTGGTGTGCATCCTCTTCTCCGCCGGCGTGTCGGCCACCCCGTCGCTGTTCATCCAGAACATCGTCGCCGTCATCGAGCGCTGGTACAAAACCGGCGACTGGGCCTCGGCAAGACCCGAGGTGCTGCGCTATGTGTCGCTGCTGGCCGTGCTCTACGTCCTGGCGCTTCTGAGCTCGACCGCCTACACCCAGCTCATGGCGGTCATGACCCAGGGCTTCCTCAACAAACTGCGGCAGGAGACCTTCGACCACATGCAGGACCTGCCCCTGCGCTACTTCGACACCCACCAGCACGGCGAGATCATGAGCTACTACACCAACGACATCGACACGCTGCGTATGCTTGTCAGCCAGTCCCTGCCGACCTTCATCCAGTCCGGCGCGATCGTCCTGGTGGTGTTCTCGATCATGCTGTATTTCAGCTTCTGGATGACGCTGGTGCTCATCGCGGGCGTGGTGGCCATGTTCTATGTCACCAAGGTGGTCGGCGGCGGCTCCGCGCGCTACTTTATCAAGCAGCAGAAATCCCTGGCCGAGACCGAGGGCGTCATTCAGGAGCTGATGAACGGCCAGAAGGTCGTCAAGGTCTTCTGCCACGAGCAGCAGAGCATCGAGGCCTTCCGGAAGCGCAACGACGAGCTGCGCGAGAACAGCCGCAAGGCCAACGCCTACGCGAACCTCCTCGGCCCCGTCATGAACAATCTCGGCAACATCCTCTATGTGGCCATGGGCCTTGCAGGCGGCATCTTCCTGCTGACAGGCGTCCGGAACGTGTCGCTCTCGGGAATGCCCTTCTCCATCAGCGTGCTGGTGCCCTTCCTCGGCATGGCCAAGCAGTTCACCGGCAACGTCAACACCCTGGCGCAGCAGATCAACAACATCGTCATGGCCTCCGCCGGCGCGGGCCGCATCTTCAGCCTCATGGACGAGCCGCCCGAGACGGACGATGGCTACGTCACGCTGGTGAACGTGAAGGAGCTGCCCGACGGCAGCCTTGAGGAGACGGACGGGCGCACCGGCAAATGGGCCTGGCGCCATCCCCACGGGGACGGCACCCTGACCTACACCCCCCTCCGGGGCGACGTACGGCTCGTGGAGGTGGACTTTGCCTACGAGGAGGGCAAGGACGTTCTGCACGACGTCTCGGTCTACGCCGAGCCCGGCCAGAAGGTTGCCTTCGTCGGCGCGACAGGCGCGGGCAAGACCACGATCACAAACCTCATCAACCGCTTCTACGACATTGCCGACGGCAAGATCCGCTACGACGGCATCAACGTCAACAAGATCAGAAAGAGCGACCTGCGCCGCTCTCTCGGCATCGTTCTGCAGGAGACCAACCTCTTCACCGGCACGGTGCTCGACAACATCCGCTACGGCAGGCTGGACGCCAGCGACGAGGAGTGCCGCGAGGCCGCCAGGCTCGCGGGCGCGGACGACTTCATCACGAGGCTGCCCGAGGGCTATGGCACCATGCTGACCAACAACGGCACGAATCTCTCCCAGGGCCAGCGCCAGCTCATCGCCATTGCCCGCGCCGCCGTCGCCGACCCGCCGGTCATGATCCTGGACGAGGCCACCTCCTCCATCGACACCCGCACCGAGGCCATCGTGCAGCGCGGCATGGACAAACTCATGGAGGGCCGCACGGTCTTCGTCATCGCGCACCGCCTCTCCACGGTCAAGAACGCCGACGTCATCATGGTCCTCGACCACGGCCGCATCATCGAGCGCGGCAGCCACGAAAAGCTCATCGCCGAGAAGGGTACCTACTACCAGCTCTACACCGGCGCCTTCGAGCTGGAATAAAAACGGGCTTCCCCATGACGGGCCCCGTAAAACGACGAACCGCATTTGACGGCAGGGGAGGGGCTTGCACCCCTCCCCTGCGGCGATATACGGACTATCTCACAGCAAAAACATCGCGCCCATGATGATCAGCAGCTCCTGGTCGCCGCTCTCGCGGTACATGAGATAGAGGATCAGCAGCAGGAGCAGGTCCTCGATTTCGAGACCGCCCAGACTGTCCGGCAGCAGGCGGCGCAGATCCGGCAGCGCGGGCGGCCTTTGGCCGCCCGGCGGGCGCGGCGGCGGGGGCGCGGGGGGACGCAGGTCCTTTTCCTCCGGCAGGCGGGTCACGCGCCCGGTGTTGCCCTCATAGCGGTTGATCATCGCCGCCTCCCGTCTCGCCCATGACCAGGCGCGCGATCCGGGCAAAGCGCGCGAGCTTCATCGCCCTGTCGAGCTTGCCCCGCCGCCTGTCGGAGAGGTAGGGCTCCATCGCCGACAGAAGCGCCTGCTCCCGGCCGCCCCCGCCGCCGCCCTTCATCGCGCGGCCCAGCCTCTGCAGAAGACCCGCGTCGATTCCCGCCTCCCCGGGCGGAGAGGAGGGCGGCGTCTCCTGCGCCTCCCCGCCCATGAGCGACCGGGCCAGCCCCGCGATCTTCTCCATCTGCGCGGGATCGGAGAGTATGCTGTTGAGTTGGTCCTCCAGTTCGCCCATGCGTTTCACCCCCAGCCGGATGTTTTTTATTTCATCAGATTGCGTATCCCCTCGGCGAGCCGGCGCCCCTCCTCCGTTTTGAGCGCCGCGCCCAGCATCCTGCGCAGGGCCTCGCCGTCGCCGGCCTTCGCCGCCTGTTCGAGCCTGTCGGTGTCCAGCATCTTCGCAAGGCGCGCTCCGTCCTCGGACTCGGCCAGGGCCCGGAGCTCGCGCGTCTTCCCGCGGCGCTCGAGCTCCCTGCCGAGCTCTTCAAAATTCTGCATTGCAAATCACTTCCATTCGCCCTATTATATTCACCGACAGACAAAATGATGAACGGAGGCGGAAAAATGCTGAAGGCGGCGGTTTTTTCGGACACCCACGGCAACAACTTTTCCATGCTGGAGGCGGCGCGGAGCTCCGGGGCGGACGTGTTCATCCACCTGGGCGACCATGACCGGGATGCGGTGCTGCTGCGCGAGACCTTCCCGGAGACGCGGGTCTACTCGGTCTGCGGCAACTGCGATCTCTTCCCCCTCGCGCCGGAGCGGCTTACGATCCGACTCGGTCCGGTCAGGGCCTTTCTCACCCACGGGCATCTGTACAATGTGAGATGGCAGACGGATTCGCTGGTCTACGCCGCGCAGGAGCAGGGGGCGAGTCTCGCCCTCTTCGGCCACACCCACCGGGCGGCATACGAAGAGCTTGGCGGCGTGACGCTCATCAACCCCGGCACGGCGGGCCGCGGCCGGGAGCTGAGCTGGGCTCTCGTCACGGTCTTCGACAACGGCGCCGTCGCCTGCGAGATCAAAGCGCTCGCATAAAAAACGCCTCCCCGGACAGACTATCCGGGGAGGTGAGCTTATGAACGGCAAAAAGAAGCAAAAGACGGAGAAGAAGCGGGAGGCAAACCCACGCCTCGATCCCGAGACGCGCCTTGCGCCCAGGTTTGACAGCGCGGCGATCGCAAAATTCCCGGTCGCAAGGCCCGGCGAGATGGGCTTTCGCGTCCTCGACGATTTCACCGAGGAGCATATCCAGTAGACAGAAAACAAAAGTCCGGCCGTCCGGCAAACACAGCGCAGGAAGCAGGGGAGGGGCACAGGCCCCTCCCCTGCGGCGATAAACATACAGCGCCGGAATCGTCCGGAACGAACGGAAACATGGGGGAACGCCGGGCGGCTTATTCCTTCCCGCCCGCGTCCGCAGCGCGCCTGACGAGGACCTTGTCCACCCGTCGCCCGTCGGACATCTCCAGCACGGTGACGCTGAGACCCTCGCGCTCGAAGCTGTCGCCCGCCGCGGGGAAGCCGCCGAAGCACTCGATGGTCCAGCCGCCGACGGTGCTGCTCTCGGCCTCGATGCTGTCCTCGGGCAGGCCCAGCAGCTCCTCCATCTCAAAGAGCATCATCGCGCCGTCCAGCTCGTACGCGCCGTCACGGCGCTCGACGACCTCGGGCTCAACCTCGTCGTTGTCGTCCCAGATGTCGCCCACGATCTGCTCCAGCACATCCTCCATCGACAGCACGCCCAGCGTGCCGCCGTATTCGTCGGTCACCACGGCCAGATGCTGCCGCGCGCGGCGGAGCTGGCTTAAAACCGCGGGCAGCTTCATGGTCTTGTAGATATAGCAGGGCGGCATGAGAAGGCTGCGGATGTCGGTCTCGTCCCCCTCGGCGAGGGCCTTGAGATAGCGGTTGAGGTACAGCACGCCGATGATGTTGTCGATGCTGCCCTCGTACACCGGCAGTCGGGAGAACGACGCCCTCTCGATCTGCTCCAGAATCTCGTCCCGCCCGTCCTCGATGTCCAGGGCGATCACGTCCACGCGGGCGGTCATCACGTCCAGCGCGGAGATCTCGGAGAAGTCGATGGCGGAGCGCAGCAGCTCCGACTGGTCCTCGTCCAGGACCTCCTCGTCCTCGGCGGTCTCGATGATGGAGTGCAGCTCCTCCACGGCCTCCTCGCCGCTGTCGTCCTCGTCCTCGCTGAGCCAGAAGGTCAGCAGCCAGACGAGCCTGACCACCAGCCAGATCAGGGGCGTCAAAAGCAGGGTCAGCGCGCGGATCGGAAAGGCGTAGCGCAGGGAGAGGCGGTTGGCGCTCTTCTTGGCGCAGATTTTCGGGATGGTCTCACCGAAGACGATGATGACCAGCGTCAGAATCAGGGTACCGACCCAGGTGAAGCGGTCCGACCCCGTCAGCACGATCACCAGCACCGACACCAGCGCCGACGCGCCGATGTTCACGAGGTTGTTGCCGATGAGGATGGCGCTGAGCGCGTCGTCGAAGCGCTCCAGGATCTTCACCGCAGCGGCGGCGGGCCTTGAGCCCTCGTCCCGCAGGTTCTCCATGCGGAGACGGCTGCAGGAGGAGAAGGCCATCTCCGAGCCGGAGAAGAACGCGGACAGGCACACGAGCGCGAGGATGCCGAACACGATCATCAATACGCTCACGCCGTCTCACCCCCTTCGTCCTCGGGGAGGAGGGTCACGCGCAGCTTGAGGATGCGGTTGTGCTCCATGCCCGCCACGGTGACGGACACGCGGTGATAGCGGAAGCTGTCGCCGGGCTGGGGGATGGCGGGGAACTGCTCGTAGGCCCACTCGCCCATGAGGGTGTTGACGAGCTCGTCGTCCCCCTCCGGGTCCTCATAGCCCAGATGCTCGAATACATCGCTCACGGACTCGTCCGCGTCGACCTCATACACGCCGTCGGAGAGCTCGACAATGGGCTCCTCGACCACGTCCTCCTCGTCCCAGATCTCACCGACGAGCTCCTCGAGAATATCCTCCACGGTCACGATGCCGAGGGTGCCGCCGTAGTTGTCGGTCACGACGGCGAGATTGTGCTTGCGCTTGGACATGACGGGCAGCAGCTCGTCGATCTTGGTGCTCTGGTGGATGAACAGGGCCTCGTCCACCAGCGGGCGAAGGTCCAGCTTCTCCCCCTCGCGGAGGTAGGCCTTGATGTATTTGCGGATCTGCAGCACGCCGACGATGTTGTCGATGCTGCCGTCGTAGACGGGCAGGCGGCTGTGCGTGCAGGATTTGATCACGTCCAGAATCTGGGCGCTGTCGCTGTGCATGTCCAGCGCCACGAGATCCACGCGCGGGGTGAGGACGTTTTCGACCGTCACGTCCCCGAACTGCAGCGCGGAGGAGATCAGATCCCCCTGCTCCTCGTCGAGACTGCCCTCCTCGGTCATGTCCTCGATGATGTCATAGAGCTCATCCTCGGTGACGGATTTTTCCACATCCCCGGGGATACTGCGCGCCGCGGCCTGGCCGACGGCGGTCAGCACCCTCGACGCGGGTCTGAAGAGCTTCATGAAAAAGACCAGCGGCCCGGCGGTGGAGAGGGCCAGCTTGTCGCTGTATTTTTTGGCGACGCTCTTGGGCAGCATTTCGCCCACGAAAAACACCACGCCCGTGGTGATGAGCGTGCTGACGGAAACCGCGCTCAGCCCCCACCGGCGCGTGACCGCGAGGGTGACAAGGGCCGCCACGGAGATATGCACAATATTGGTGCCGATGAGGATCGCACTGATGGCGAGGTCAAAGTTGTCCAGCACATAGAGAGCGTCCCTGGCCCGCGCGTCCCCCCGGTCCTCCGCAAGCCGCATACGCATACGCGAGGTCGAGGCAAACGCCGTCTCCGCGACGGCGAAGAACACCGCGAAAACCAGCAGCAGCACCGCGGAAACAAGTGGCAATCGACTGCCGTCGTCCATAAAGGATCAACAACTCCTTTGTTATAAAGGCAACACCGCACAATCCGCCATCGGCGCCTCCTGGAAAAATAGTGCCCTGACTTCGAGCCTTTTTCTTGCAATACACAAAGTATTCCTGCGAAAAAGATTCGCTCTCGCCGAATTGTGCGGTGCTGCCTAAAAAGTAACCTGTAGTATACCACGCCGGAAACATTTCGTCAATCATGGCGTGAAAAGCTGCTCGGCCGAATCCCTTGACATCCGCCGTAATAATTGGTACGATAATCCAGACATTACGTATATGAAGGACAGCGGAGTCTATGGAAAGTATGGTTTGGATCGGCTGTACCCCTGTAAGGTGCTGTGTCCCTGAACGGAAACTCAATATCGTCATATGGGTTTCCTGCAGAGAAGAGACGAGCTGTCAGCGGCAGACACAGGCATTGCGGGCATGGCGGGAAGCGCCGATGGCGGATTGTGCGGTGTTGCCTTAACAGAATGAATGAGCGTTTACGGGAGAAGGCCGGCATGTTTTACCTGAAAAAGCTTGATGCCCGCTTCGGCGACAGTACCCTCTGGCAGTTTATCAAATTCAACCTGGTATCCTTCAGCATCACCGTGCTGCAGCTTGCCCTTGCCAATCTGCTGCCCCTGGCGCTGGACGGCGTGAGCGCAAAGCTGCCCCCGTTTCTGCGTCCGGTCTTTCGGCCGGAGACCCTTTTTGAAGGGCCGTCCCCCTATGTGGTCGACGGGGTTGTGACCTGGGGATATGTGCTGCCCTTCTTCCTGTCAAATTTCATTGCCAATATTTACGGCTATTTCATGAACATGAAGACCACCTTCCGCGGAAAGGGAAGCCGCGGCGGCCTCGCGGCGTATCTGGTGATCCTGACGGCATTGATTCTCTTTTCCACCTGGCTTCAGGGATGGATCACCGCCAGGCTGTCTGCAACTGCCTTTGCGGTGCTGGCCAGGACCATCGCCGCCATGGCCGCGGGACTCGTGCAGGTTGCGGTCCTGTTTCCGCTGGAAAAATTTGTGCTGTTTAAGAAGGGATAGAAAATGGAAAAGGTCAGTGTCATTGTCCCCGTTTACAACGGGGAGAAGAGCGTGAAACGCTGTGCCGACAGCATTCTGAATCAGGATTACCCCGAGCTGGAGCTGATCCTGGTAGACGACGGCAGCCGGGATCGCTCCTGGGAGATCATGCAGGGCCTTGCCGCTGCGGACAGCAGGGTGAAGGCAATCCACCAGGAAAACGGCGGCGTATCGTCTGCCCGCAACCGGGCCCTTAACGAGGCGGGCGGAACATATGTGCAGTTTGCGGACGTGGATGACTGGCTGCCGATGGACGCCACAAAGCTGCTGGCGCGGGAGATGGAAGCCCGGTCGGCAGAGCTCGTGGTAGGGGATTTCTATCGCGTTGTAGACGGAAATGTTTCCGAAAAAGGGTCCATCGAAACAGGCGGGACGCTCTCTCTCCAGCAGTATGCCAATGAGATGATGCTTGCGCCGGCGGATCTCTACTATGGCGTCCTGTGGAACAAGCTGTACCGCAGAGACATCATTGCGCGTTACGGCATCCGCATGGACGAGAATATCAGCTACAGCGAGGATATGATCTTCAATCTGGAGTATCTGCTCCATGTCAGGTCCGTCGCGATCCTGAAGGCGCCTGTTTATTACTACCAGTACACCAGAGGCTCCCTGGTTGACCAGAGCCTGAATCTGAGCAGTACCGTCAAAATGAAGAAAAACGTCATCGGCTACTATAACGAGTTTTTCAGGAAGACCTTTGATGCCCCTGCCTATCAGGAGCGGCTGCCGGTGATTTACGGCTATCTCCTGGCCGTGAGTCACGACAGTCTGGCGCTGCCTTTCGCGCCGGGAACAAAGAAGCTGGATGAAGGAGAGGCGCTGTCTGCCCTGTCCGGCGAGGGCGGGACCGGCTTCCCGATGCGCAGCGCGATCCTGGAGGCGCGCCTGCTCGGACGCTATATGGAGACGCTGGGCCGCAGACACGGTATGGATGAGGCCAGGATCAGGCTCCTCTACTGCATGGAAAAGCTGAAGGAGCCCTGCGGCGTTGAGCGCCTGTGCCTGCTGACCGGAATGGGAAAGCCCGCCGTGATCGTCGGGCTGGCCCGGCTTCTGGCGGACGGTCTGGTGAGGCGCGAGGCCCCGCTCGGAGGAAAAGAGCACTTCTCCTTCCGGGCGCCGGAGCTCGGCGAGGAGCTGCGGCAGCTGGACCGGGATCTGGACGCGGTGTGTTTTGCCGGATTCACAGAGGAAGAGCTGCGGCAGTACCGCGGCATGGAGGAGCGGATCGGCAGCAGCATCCTCCGCCGTCTGCAGGCCGAGACCGCGAAGGGATCGTGAATCAAAGGCTTTCAAAGTATTCCTGCGAAAAACTGCCATCGCCCCTTCAAAAGAGATTATCAAAGGAACGGAGAGCGTATGAAGACGGTACAGGTTGTCGCCGCCGTCATCCGGGACGGCGACCGGATCTTTGCCACCCAGCGCGGATACGGAGAGCAGAAGGACGGCTGGGAGTTTCCCGGCGGGAAGATCGAAGCGGGGGAGACGCCGCAGCAGGCCCTCGTGCGCGAGATCCGGGAGGAGCTGGACACGGGCATCACGGTCGGCGACTGGCTCACGACCGTCGAATACGACTACCCCGCGTTCCATCTCAGGATGCAGTGCTTCTGGGCGACGATCTGCGGCGGGGAGCCTGTACTGAAGGAGCACGAAGCGGCAAAATGGCTCCGCGCGCAGGAGCTCGACAGCGTCCCCTGGCTCCCGGCGGATCAGACGATCATCCCGCTTGTCAGGGAAGGGCTGTCGGATTTCCGTCAGGGGACAGTATAACAGTATACAATACCCGGAACAGGAATCAAACCGTTCCGGGCTATTTCATGGCTCAAGCTGCATCGTCACGGGCAAGCGCGTATTCGATGCACTCATTTCGCTTTCAAATCCCCGCTCAGATCCTCCGGGACGCCGCGCGGACCGCGGACGGCAAAGATGCGGTATCGCTCGTTCAGTACCGCAAAGGTGAAGCGCGTGGGATCGTAGCGTTTCAGCAGGCGAAGCTTCATCAGACTCCTGATCGTCAGCCCCTCGCGCCGGAACTGATAAGGGATGTCCGTCTCGGTCACCCTGCACTTGTACAGGATCGCGGAGACGGGCGCGCCGACATACATGAAAACGATGTCGCCCTTCCTGATGCCTGCGCCCTGCTTCCAGTTGATCTCTTTTTTGTCGTCGAAGGCGTGGACAATATCAAAGTACTTCGGATTGGAGGGGATCAGCCATTCCTTCGGCGGGCGGGTTGCCCGCTTCGTTTTGGCGGAGGCCGTGACCTGATAGCTCCTGTCGATCCAGGAGCAGATCTCGTCCGGCGCCACCGTACCGTCGAGCAGGATGGAGACCCAATTGCCCCGGCTGATATGATAGCCGGGGAAAAAGCCGTCCTCCCGCGCCAGCATATCGACCAGCAGGGGACTGTCGAGCTTCACGTTGAGAACGTCCACGATCTCCTCCCCGCTGAGGCCGAGCCTGGAGCGGGGGATGTCCATCACAAGACCGTACCACTTCCGGTTGTCCCGATGGCGAAAGACCGCGTAGTTCGGGGCGCTGAGCCAGAGATATTCGATCTCGCTTTTATATTTCTTTCGGACGTACCGAAACACGTCCTCGCGCAAAGACTCACCCATATCGCTCACCCTTTGATTTGTTTGGGTTCAGTATAACGCATTTTCCCGCCGTTCTCAACAAAAACAATGCTTAAGGCAACACCGCACAATCCGCCTGCGGCATCTCCTGGAAAATTTGCGCCCTGATTTCGAGCCTTTTTCTTGAGGTACACAAAGTACATCTGCGAAAATTATGCGGTATTGCCTTAATCCTGTGATCATAATAACGGCTGCATCACGATGATACACCCCGGGGGCGCGGACGTCTCCCCTCTCCGGTCCGCTTCCTTCATGATGGCAGGCGCCGCCGAACAGTTGGAAGGGGCTGTCTCAAAACTCCGTGTCATTCTGAGCGAAGCGAAGAATCTTTGTCGGAAAGTTTGCGAAAACCTTCAAAAGAAAGATCCTTCGTCACTTCGTTCCTCAGGATGACAAAACGGTAAACGTTTTGAGACAGCCCCATTGTCTGCCTTCTGTCAAGATTTACTATGAAAGCTGACGCTTCCGCAGTAAAAATCTGATTCAAACGCGTCATTCTCGCCCCTGACGGGGAAAGCGAATGACATGCGTAAAAATCCCCATGCCGGCAGGGCTTTCCTTTATCCTGGTGCGGCTTTGCCGCATGGGGATTTGCTTTGAATTTGAGCGGGCGGGCATTTATCATGTCTGACACGGCGGCCCGGCGTGTATCCCCCCGGGTGTCGAAGCGCTCACTGCTTCGGGAGCCGGATCTCCGGCAGCCAGCGAACCAGCCGTTCAGAGACGGTGTAGGGCAGCCCCTCTTCATCCAGCACCGCGCAAAAGGCGTTGACCGCGTCGGGTCTCTTCACGTAGCGCTGGAAGCTGATGCAGAACTTGTCCGGCAGGGCGTTGACCTCCAGCATGAGGTCCCCGTCCGTGATGGTGTATATCCCCCTGATATGCGCCGCCATACCGCCCCAATCCGTCTTCCCCACATAGCTTACGGTATAGACATCCCGCACATCCGTACGATAGGGGCTGTTTCTGGAGGCATAGGCCTTCTTCGACTTCAGATCGGGCAGCGCGTCTATCGCGTCATGAAGCTGCTCACGATGGCGAAAAACCTCGCAGCTCAGCTCCGGCTGATTTTGACTGATGAGGGCGCCGCGGGTGCGCATATTCAGCTTTTCGATGGGCTCATCCTTCAAATCCCAGTCGTATTTCACATGGATATAGCGGACAAAGTCGCGGTACGAATCCGGGCAGCCGATGTCGTCACGGAAGTCGGCCGGGATGCGGGCCGCAAGGTGCGGCCCGTCCTTCGGCGTAAAGAGGCGGGTGCAGACCTTGTACATGATCGAGGCAATGATAGAGTTGGGACTTGCGTCGATACCCTTGTTATAGGACAGCAGAGCGTCCGCGGTAATCTCGATCTGATAATAATAGCAGTCTCTGGCAAAGGGGTTGAGTATGTATTTCAAGGTGTCCATCAGGGCGACCTTGGTGCTGGTGCCCGTATACCGGGATATGGGCTCATCCCTGGGAAGCTGCTCCGGATCGGGATAGTACAGCTCGCTTTCGGCTACGGGTGTGTCTATGCGCTTCAGATCCGCCGGAGCCGTGATTTCGCCGTATTTTTTTGTCATGTACTGGTACAGCGTGGTTTTGATCCAGCGTATGGCCCCGAAGGCGCCGCAGATACTGTGAGCCCAGTTGAAATAAACCGTGTCATCCCGCCAGGTAATGGCGAAGAGGTGTCCGTTCGTCTTCTCGGAGCCCAGCATCAGACGGCTGTCCTCCTCCGGGAGCACAGGCAGCGGTCTGTCATTCGGCGACAGGGTGTAGTTTCCATGCGTATCCAGTCCGAGACACACGGAAAAATAAGGGAAGCGCTTGATCGCCTCCTGCGCGGCCTGATTCAAGAGCTTTGCATCTGCCGGTTCATCCAGGATAACCTTGATGCGCACAGTGAAGGATACCCTTTTCATGTACTCATACAGGAGGAAAATATCGGGATTTGATTTCATACTGGTCACTCCTCGCACGTTTAATATCACCTTTTTGGTAGTTTATCACGTTTTTGCCGGAATGCAAGCATAATATACAAATCCACATGGGCGTTCCCCCCTCTGATTTTTCGCCTCGCAAGGCGAAAATCGATTCAAATTCGTTTTTTCCGGGGGCGTGTACCTCGGCAAAAACTCTTCTCAGCCTGCATGTTTGGTCTTTGCTTTCGCTGTTCAAAAGTTGGATGAGCTCACGAACGAAGAACTGGTTTTGTACGCGGCGGGAGGCTGTGACCGCGCGCGTAATCTGATGATGGAGAAGAACGAGGGACTTGTTGTTTCAAAGGCAAAGGTCTAACTCACTAGACCTTGCGAGCAAGGTCGTTCGCCAAAGGCGGGCAAGGCCCTCCCTTGGAACCCTCCCGAATACCGGCAAAGTGTGGCCACACTTCATGACACTTTGCATTTTTGCCGGTATTCCTTTTCGTCCATTTTTTCAAAAACTCAAAAAATGAGTTTTGCAAAAACGAACGAAAAGAAAAAACGGACCGGAGCAGCACATCAAAAATGTGTTGGCATCGGTCCGTTTTTTATCGCGGGGGGTTCACAAATTGGTCTTTCGCGGTTAATCTGTTAATTGCGCTTCTGTGCCTGATCTGTGTGCGGCTTATGGATTTTTCGGGAGAGTACCAGAAGAGCTGCTGCACTGACAAGCAGCAATGTAGCCCATGTGCCTACAGTGTTCTCGTCGCCGGTCTTGGGGCCGTAAGGCGGTGTCACCTGCCACGGCGGAGTCGTGGGAACGGGCGTCGTCCACGGGGAAGGAGTCGAGGTGGGCCAGAGAGTTGGAATCGGACTTGGCGTCGGCGTCGGGCTTGGCGAAGCAGGTTTTCCGAAGCGCACGACCAGCGTTTCGTTATGTTCGATAACGGTGCCGTACAAGCCGTAGCGCAGGCCATCGCGCACGTCCCTGCCGGAGAGCGTCAGCACATTGACCACATAGCCCGTGTCCGGGGTAATCAGAAAGCTCACCCGCGTGCCGGGCCAGACCTGAAAGGAACCAATGCTTGGGCCGATCCAGGTTGTGCTGTTTGAGTAGACCTTGCCGTACTCGCCCACGTCCACAGTCACGGTGCAGGGGATGCTGAGGGAAACCTGCTGCACCCCGTCGGCAAAGGCGTCAGGCATCAGCGCACACAAAAGGCTGCAAAGGAGCAGGGCGCACAGTATTCTTTTCATGGGGCATCCCGCTCCTTTCGCAAAAGCAGCTTAACTGCGGTCGGTGCCGCCGTCCGCCGGGTCAACGATATGATCGACCAGCTCAGAGGTATAGGTGACGGGTGTGGTGTAAGTACCGCCCTGTTCCGCGCTCTTCCAACTGTCCCTGGAGATCACAATATTGAATTCGGCGTAGCAATGGTTGACTCTTGTGTCGCTCCAATACTGGGAGACAATTACCGGCGTGCCCGCGGCGACATCTGCGTCGAAGGCATTGAGCGTGAAGGGGATGGTCTTGCTTTCGTCCGTTTTCAGGGTAAAGTTCCCGGTGTGTGTGAGCGAGGCGTTGATGGTGCAGTCGGCCGGGATATGCTTTGGATTGTCTATTGAGCAGTCGTGATGGACAATATCGGTCTCTTCGGCCATAAATTCGATGGTCTGATCCGCGGGGATCACCAGCACCCAGGAGGGATCGCCGGTGATGTGCGCATTAACGGTCTGATTTCCCCCGGTCGACTCCCCGTCGGCAAAGGCGATGACGCTCAGGCCGGACAGGAGCGCAAGAGCCAAAAGGAAGCTGAGTAGTTTTTTCATTGTGTTCTCCTTTCCCTTATGCGTCCGTTTCGACAAGCTTGGAAGAATAGACGACCGTTCCCGCGTAGTCTCCGCTTTCCGCCGCGTCCCAGGTGTCCTCTATGACCCATGCGTCCGGGGCGTTATAGGTTTCGGCGGTCTTCGTTTTTGTGCCCACAACGTAGGCTTTGCCGGTTTCCATTGCGGTTTCTTCGTATTCGGGCTCGGCGTTTTTATCGCTGAGCAGATAGTTGATCTTAATGTCGGTGTTATCCGTATCGGTCAACACACCGTCATAGGTCAGCGCGGCTTCGATCTTCTGCTTGTCCGACAGCTCTCCGCTGTCCACGGTAATCTTAACATTTCCGAGGCTCACGCGGCCGTTGTAGCCGCCTTGGTTGATGGTGATGTCGGACGGGATTTCCAGATACCATGTGAGCTTGTTGTCCGGGATGGTGGTGGTGATCGTCTGCTCCAGGGAAGTATGATCGTTTACGGGATCTGTATAAGTGTGGCTGTCACCCGTGCCTTCCGCCAGGGCCGCGCTGCCGAGACTGAGCAAAAGCGCCAGCGCCAGCAGCAGGGAAATGCGTTTTTTCATGTTGTGGTCTCCTTTCGTGTGGGTGGTCTATACAAAGAACTGTGATGCTAAAACCATGTCCCGTATTGGGAGCTATATGTAATCGTTCCCGTATAATTTTCACCGGGAATAGCCACCTGCCAGCTATCCTCAGAAATCTGGATATACATATCAGCCCATCTATATTCTGTATTCGAATGGTAAGTTACCGGAGGGTTTCCGTCTTCCCCTGGATGCTCGAAACTGCTAAGCATTTCTTTACCCTGTGTGTGAGGCGTCTGTGTATGATATTGACACCTAAGATCGAAGAGAATAGCGCTATTCTTCTTTGCGTTAATCAATTCCCTTGCAAAGCTCATATTGACAAAAATAAAGTTACTCGCAGGAAGTGTGGTCCAAGATACGTCAGAGATTTTTAGATTTCCCATCTTTATTAGATCCGTATTGCCAAATTCAATTTCAAGATTCGCAGGAATCTCGAGTGTCCAGGTCAGAGCCGGCGCGTTCACGGTGATGGTTTGCGTGCGTGATTGTGTGTTGTCGATCCCTTCCTCGTAAGTGTCCGCAAATGCCGTGACACCCAGACTCAGCAAAAGCGCCAGCGCCAGCAGGAATGCAAGCAGTTTTTTCATAAGCTTTTCTCCTTCTTTGTACAATTATTATTCCACCGCTGCGCGGTAATTGATCGTCGCGGCGTAAGGGCCGAGGGCCGCGCGGGCCCAGTCCTCCGCACTGACATGAATAAAGAGCTCCACCGTCCGCTCTCCTGTGAATTCATCCCAGAGGCAGATCACGTTGTTTCCCTCCGCGTCGGTGATGGAGAGCGGGATGGTCTCGTCCGGGGTGTCCAGATTCACAAAGGCGGGGCTGTCGATATAGAGCATGATGCGCGCGCCCTCGGGCATGTCGCTCACATCCGACACGGACGCGAAGCCGACGGACTGCGTCTCCACGCCGAAGGTGATGGACATGTCCTCCGGCGGATGGAAGAGGTAGGACGGTCCGTTTTTCTGTTTAGGCTCCGGCTCCGCATCGCGCTCCGATTCTGCCACGAGCTCCGATTCTGCTTCCGGCTGGGGTTCGGGCTCCGTTTCAAAGGGTTCATCCGCTGAAAAAAACACTTCTTCCAGCAAGACTTCCTGCTCAGCCGGAGGGGCCTCTTCCAGAAGCTCCAGCTCGATCTCCGCCTCCTCTATAATTTCTTCGGCGAAAACCGCGGGCAGTCTCATGCACAGCGCCGCCGCGATCAGGGCACAGGCAATTGGCTTTGTCCTTTGCATCTCACTCCACCACCAGTCTGACAGGGCTTCGCGCCCCGTTGAGGGTCTGTGTCCCCTCTGCATCGGAGAAGCAGGCGTAACAGAGCTCGATCTGATACTCGCCTGCCGCGAGGGGCTTGGAGAGTACCACGGGCTTCGAGGTCTCGCCCGGGGCCAGCAGTTCGGACTCCCACAGCGTTTCCCCATCCAGCACGAGCGAAACACGGAAATGGGCGAAGTTTCGCTGCGGGTTATCAAAGGTCAGCGTCTGCTCGGTGGTGTCCGCCTTCAGGTTCAGCCACGCAAACTGCGGCAGGGCGATGGTCTTCGTCAGCGGCTCCTCCGTCGGTGTCGGCTTCGGGGTGAGGCGCGGCGCGGGCGCCGGAGCGGCACTCCGCGTGGACAGTGCCCAGACCGCCACCGCGATTGCCGCGGCGGCTACGATAATGAGCACGATCATGATCGCGTTGCGCGGGTCACGTTTTTTCTTCTCATTTTCCATCCTGCATTCCCTCCCTCATCATTACAAAAAAGTGGAGAGCGGCCCATACACGGGACCACTTCATCTGTTTTATTGTCAGGGAAAAAGGGCGGATATAAGAGCCCCTTGTGCCGCGGGCTGTACTTGCCTGCTCTTTCCCAAAATTTATGAATATACTATATCACAGAGGCCCCAAGATTTCAAGAATAGATAACCTAAAATGATGCATATTCATTGATGATGGGCTTGAATGCCGGGGATTGATGATGGGCTTGAATGCCGGGGATGCGCTTGCATATTTGTGAAAGGCATGATAAAATTATCTCGACAACTCGGTTTTTAACAGACTTGGCCTCCGGTACCGAAACGACGGCAAAGAGAGGAGACGATACGCATAATGAAAAGTAAGAGACTCTCCTTAGGCAACAGATATAAACGATTTTTCTTAGACGAACGCACCGCCCTGATCGCAGCGCTGGTGAGCATCCTGATTCTGCCGGTGAATTATTATTTTGGCGTTCGTTCGGGGGGCATCGACGTTGTCGGCTTGTATGACTTGCTGATGCGCCTTGTGCTTGTCTGTACCCTGTTGTATTCACTGAAAACCCATAAGCTGCTTCTGATGCAGGCGGCTACCGTGGGGCTGCTGTTCTGCATGCTCTGCGCCCAGTCTCAGTATGCTTTGGGAAAGCTTGCCAGGCAGGACTCGGAAACCTATATCACAATGGGTCTGCAGGGATTCATCTTTCTGGCAGGCGAACGGATGATCCTGTTTATCCAATCCTTTGTCTGTGTCAGTCATTTTGTCATCCATGCGATACGGCGGCAGGAAGCCATCCGGGTGTCCATCAATCAGGTCTCCCTTCTATTTCTGCTGACGCTTCTGATCGTTCAGCTGATGATTGCGCCCAGCCTGTCTTTTGAGCGCGACTACATTCTTTATATCTGGACGCTGCATTTGGATGAGCTGTTCATCTTCATTCTGGTGGCATGTGCGGAATTGATCCTCATGATCGACCAGCGGGAATACACGGGAGGATGAGGCAAATGAGCAAAAACAAGCATTGGGCGATATGGTACCTGTTTACGACCATGCTGTCCATTTTCAGCATCTGCACCATCCGAATCTTTGACGGATTCAACTGGCCGTTTTACGCCGTGACTGTGAATGCCCTCATATCGCTGGGCGGGCTGGTTTTCCATATCCATATGGAGGAGCACGCCCGGAAAAGCCCCGGGGTGCTCGCGGCACGTATTCTCCTTCTGCTGAATTCCGTTTCCGTTTTTGTGATGATCGGCTTCAGTCTCTTCATTTTAAGCAGCCAATACCATAACCCGCTCGAACCGGACGGGACCTTCTCCTCCTCTTTGACGATCGATCATCAGCTCGCTGAGTCGGGGAAAGACGTCCTTTTGCTGGAGACGGACGATTTATACATCTATTACGCGGACTACCGCGATCTCTCTCTTGCAGCGGGCAAAAGGCCCTCCAAGCGCGACCAAAGCATTCAGATCTGCGTGGCGGCTGCCTTTCAGTCCTCCTATCAGCTGGGCTTCAGTCACGACAATATCGTAGGGTGGCACACTTCGGAGGGACAGCTTGAGCGCGGAAAACCGCAGGAAAATCTGGGGGCCTTCACCTATGTGAACGGAACAGCCCGTATCTGGAACACCGAAGAAGCGGAAGAAGCGATTCGCAACGCCGCCGCTCAGGGCGGGATGGGATTTCAGCAGTTCATTGTCCTCTGCGACGGGCAGCGGGGCGGCCATGGCAGCGATGAGTTCCGGTGCTATCGTGTGCTTGCGCTCATCGATGGAAAAGCATGCATCATTGATTCCCGCACCCAAATGCATTACGACGACTTTATCCGCGCCCTTCAGGATCTGGGCGTCCGGGACGCGCTGTACTGCGATATGGGAAGCGGATGGAACTATTCCTGGTATCGGGGAGAAAACGGGAAACCCGTTGATATCATCGGCATTCCATGGCCGTTCTCTCACAACTGGCTCGTATTCCGAAAATAATTCCCTCCGCCCGATTGCGGAGGGAGGAAGCATGACTGCCTGACCTTCACAGCTGCCCGCAGCAGTCATGATCGCAAGCAATCTGCGCAGCCATGCACAAGCTCATAACAGCACCGACAGGGGCTGTCTCAAAATACAGCCCCTGAAGAAAGAGCAAAATAACGGCAGCCGTCCCTTGAAAAAGGGGCGGCTGTCGGCTTAATATTAGGTTGTGAAGCACAATACAAAGCAGGTAGATTATACTCTGCGCTTTGCCAGACAGAGAGAAACGATGGAAGAACGCATCAGCACTTACGAAGGAAAGCTGATCCGAGTGAATCGCAGCATCCAGGCAGAGGGGGTTTTTGCTATGACCAAGGAAGACATGGGCTTCCGCAGAGTTCTTCTGCGCAGCGCGGTCAAGGTTGAGGTGGAATGGACTTTGCTCAGCCTGGCATACAACATCCTCAAGCTCCATCATAAGATTCAAAAGCAGCGCTTGGGAACGGGCCTTGTGATTCCTAAGAGCTTTCCGGCAGGGCTGTAGATTACAAGGCAACTGAATATGGAAAAACCATCCGGGAGCGCTGCTTATTTGTGGCACTCTCCGGATGGTTTTGCACATTTTGGCCTTGATGAGGTCAATATGCTATGCCTTTTTCAACATACTATGACTAATTAGAGAGACGTTGCCTCTCAATAGCTCCTTTTGCTATTTTGAGACAACGCCTGTGTCCTGTGTATCCAGATTCACTTGCCGATCAACGGACCTGTTTTCCGCTGCCAGGCCGTATTACAGGTAGCGGACGATATCCTCTGTCTCGTATTTCGGCACATAGTAATCGCCGTTGGAATCACGCCAGTAGTTCTTCTGTCCGTCCTTGAGCGGCACCACCGTGCTGCGGTGCGCCGGATAGCCGAAAGCGATGCCGGTGTGCACCTGCAGATTCTCGGGCAGACCCAGAAACTCCGCCGTCTTCGAGCGGTGAAGGGTGCCGATAATGCAGCTGCCAACACCATGGGCCCAGGCCGCCGTGGTCATGCTCGCCACCGCGATGCCCACATCCATATCACTGTGGCCGGGGACCGAGCTGTCCTGCAAAACCACGATGTACAGGGTAGGGCGCTGCTCCGGCTTCGGGGTTCCGGCCCCGTTCGGAATGGCGGCCGCCCATTTGGTCAGCTCGCAAAGCGCCCCCACATCCTCCGGCTTCTGCGCCACGACAAAGCGCAGGCTCTGTCTGTTTGCGCCGCAGTTTGCAAGCCGTCCGGCCTCCAGAATGTCCTGAACGACCTCCCGGGGCACCGGCTCTTGGGTGAAGGCCCGGAATGTGCGCCTCGTGCGCAGAACCTCCATCATATCCATATCCTTACCTCCCGTTTCTCAGTTCTTGCCGCTGCGCAGCTCTTTGAACGCGACGACGATGTCGCGGATGCTGTAGATAAAGAGCAGCAGACCGCCGATGACGATGCTGGCGTAGGGCACCTGGCGCGGCGCGCGCAGGATGATGGTCGGGGCCTGAGCCTTGCTGAACAGCTCCCACGCATAGTAGAAGAACACCGCAAAGAAGACTGCGTTGAAGATCGTGATGCAGAAATTCAGGATGCGGATGAATCTGGTGTCCTTGAATTTCTGCTGCAGAAGATCGACCCGGAAGTGTGCGCCGTCGCGCATGATGAGGGCGCTCGTCAGAAAGATCATATATGCCATGCTCCACTCGACCACCTCGTCCGTCCAGGACAGGGAAATGTTGATGGGCGTAAAGCGGATGATGACGCGGAACATCAGGATGATCGCAATGAGGGCCAGGCAGCAGACCACAATGATCTTCAACGCCTGCGCGACGATTTTGTCAAGCTTTTTCAGAAATTCCATGGCAGCCCCCTCTTAGACCAGTATGGACGGCAGCCATGTACACAGGGGAGGAATAAAGGTACACAGCAGCAGGACGATAATAATACCGATTACGTAAGGTATGACTTCTTTTGACAGCTCCAGCATTGGCACATCTGTCACCGATGACACCGCGTACAAACTCATGCCCACCGGCGGCGTCAGCAGACCGATCATGGAGGCCAGAACCATGATCACGCCGAACTGAAGCTGGCTCATGCCCATCTGGGCAATGATCGGCAGAAAGATGGGGGCAACGATCAGGATGACCGCTGTGCCCTCGAGGAACATGCCCAGCACAAGCAGGATGAAAATGATCATCAGGATGAGCGCGGTGGGGTTTGCGGTGATGGAGAGCATACCCTCAATGACCTGGTTCGGCACGCGCTGGTGCGTCATGAAGTAGGCCAGGAAGTTTGCGATCGCGATGATGAAGAGGGTCTTGCAGCTTGTGACGATGCTGTCATACACGATCTTGAACAGGTCCTTGAACTTGACCTCGCGATACACGACGCAGCTTAAAAACAGGGCATAGAAGCAGGCGACAATGGAGGCCTCGGTGGCGGTGAACCAGCCGCTCCAGATGCCGCCGACGATAATGACGATGGTCATCAGGCTGGGGATAGCGTTGATGAAGTATTTCCAGCGGATGCTCCAGGGCATCCTGGGCTCGATGGGGTAGTGGTGCCTTACGCTGGTATAGTAGACCCACACGCCCATGGCCACGGCCATCATGAAACCGGGGATGAAGCCGGCCGCAAAGAGCTTGCTGACCGAAGCCTCAGTGGCGCAGCTGGAGTAAACGACAAAGGCGATGGAGGGCGGAATGACGGGGCCGATGGTCGAGGAGCCTGCGGTGATGCCGGCACTGAAACGGTGGGGGAAGCCGGCGTCGTCCATGGCCTTCATCTCGATCATGCCGAGACCCGCCGCGTCCGCGACAGCCGCGCCGGACATACCGGAAAAGATGACGGAAGAGACGATGTTCACCTGACCCAGACCGCCGGGCCAGTGGCCGACCATGGCCTTGGCGAAGTTAAAGATACGGTCGGTGATACCGCCGGTATTCATGAGGTTGCCGGCGAGAATAAAAAACGGGATGGCCAGCATGGTGAAGCTGGTGGTTCCGTTGTAGATACGCTGTGCCATGACGGCCAGTATGTTGCCGTAGCCGAGGCCTGCGAACATGGCGGCTGCGGTGCCGCCCATGGCCGCACATACAGGCACGCCGAGAAGCATCAGCCCGATCAGCACAACGCAGGTAATCAATGCAATCATCAGACTATCTCCTTTTATAAAGACAGCATCCTCCTTAGCCCGCAGACGGGGATCCGAAAGATGCTGTCACAAGCTATGCTATTGCTGGATCACGTCACTGCCCAAGGGCGGGAGACGTTTTACTGACGAGCGTTTTCGACGATCTCCATCATGCGGTCAACCTGCTCCTGCGTCACGGCGCCGGTGGAAACCATCTTGTCGTACGCATACTGCATGTTCTCGCGGAATTCGTCGATGTTGACCTCGATGATCTGCATACCCTCGGCCGCCAGCTTCTCAAGATAGTCGGCCTCGGAATCCTGAACAGTCTGGCGCATGAAAGCGGAAGCCTCCGCGGAAGCCTTCTCGATGGCCTCACGCTGGGTGTCGCTCAGCTTCTCCCAGAGTCTGTTGTTGATGCAGAGGTTCATGGACTCCCACTCGTGTCTGGTGAGGGTGAGGTACTTCTGCTCGCACTCCCAGAGGGCGTTGTTGTAGATGGTGGAGATGGGGTTTTCCTGGCCGTCAACGGTCTTCTGCTTGAGGGCGGGGATCAGCTCGCTGAAAGCGACCTGCTGGACGTTTGCACCCAGAGCTTCCATGCAGAAGATGAGCTGCTGCTCGGACGGGGTACGGATGAGCAGACCCTTGATCTGATCGGGGTGCTCAACGGGAACCTTGGAGTTGGTGAGGCTGCGGAAGCCATACTCCCAGCTGCCGACGTCGTGGATGCCCTTGGACTCGAGCGTGCCGTCGTTGACCCAGTCCTTGAACTCACCGTCAACCACGCGGTAGGCGTGGGCGTAGTCGTCGTACAGGTAAGGCATGGCGACGAGGTGGTAGCGGCTGTCGTACTCGCCCAGGGTGGCCTCGCAGATCAGGCAGGCGTCGATGGCGCCGATGGAAACCTGCTCCGCCATCTCGGGGGCGTTGCCGAACTCGGAGTTGTTGTGCACCTCGACGGTGATGGTGCCGCCGGAGTACTCGTTCGCCAGCTCGGCGAACTTCAGGGAAGCCGCCTGGCCGGGCTCGCCGTTGGCGTTGAAGTTGCCCAGACGGATGGTCACGGGCTTGTCATCGGCGAAGGCAAAGGCCTGGCCGCAGCCAAGGATCAGCGTGCAGACCAGCGCAAATGCAAGGATTGCGGAAAGTGTTCTTTTCATGCGTGTTCCTCCTGTAAATCATTTTTGGGTATCCCATCCAACCGGGATAATACTGGAAAAAGTATAGCCTTGCACAGGACATTTGTCAATGTTCCAATCTGGACATTTTATAGGGGTTTTATGGGCATTTCACAAAACGGGGTTTACATAACAACCAACAATACAAAAAAAGACTGCATTATTCACAGAGAGCGGAGAGGAAATACGTCCCGAAAAAACCCGCCGGCTTCAACAGAAGAGATACTGAAAAACGATCAGCATCACAGGCATCGTCAGGACACAGAGAGCCATACTGATTACACTGTATACACTTGTTTCATAGGCTTTGTTATTATACAGAACCGCAAGCTGCGATATGGTGGACGCCGTCGGTGTGCACAAAGCAATGAAGCAGACCTGAAACACCGGGATCAGCGACGGATTTCCATTGAAGATGCCCGTACCCAGAAACAGGAGCAGCAGGCTCACAGGCATAGCGATCAGTCTCCCAAATGTGATGGCATATGCCCTCCCGTTTGTAAAGACCTTTCTCAGATCATTTCCGGTGATAACCATGCCGATCACCAGCATGGAGCAGGGACCGACCATACTCCCCAGGCTATCCATCGCAGTATAAAGCACATCCGGAAGCCTGATTCGGAGAGATGTCAGGAAGAGTCCCGCGGTCATTGCGAGCACATTCGGATTGAGTATGATTTTTTTGAAGTGAAGACGCTTTTCGCCGCTGATGACGCTGTCCCCGTGCGTCCAGATAAATGCGTTGAAGGGCACCTGCAGCGCGCTTGCGTAAAAAACATATTCACTGCCCATGATCATGTTGATGAGCGGCAGGGCAAGGTTGCCGACATTGCTGTAAATCATGCTGCACTGGTCAATTGCGTCCAGCTTCAGCGGTTTTTTCAGGATTTCCAACGACAAGATCCAAATCGTGTATGTACCGAAGCCCAGTGCGAGCGCACAAAGAAAACCGTGTAATCTCTCCGGCGTCAAGTCGATCTGAAATGACCGACAGATCAGGCAGGGCTGGAGGATATACACGATCAGTCTGGACAGCGTTTTGCTGTCGTTGCTCTCGATTACACGGAATTTAACGGCCCCAAATCCGACAATGACCATGAGCATCATGGCGGCCAGCTTGCTCATCAGTATAAGCCCAGGATTCATCTGCTCTCCCTCTCTGTCTTCCGCTTGTTAACGCGACCTATCATAAGTTGAACCGTATCCGATGTCAAGGGCAACACCGCACAATCCGCCTTCGGCATCTCCTGGAGAATTTGCGCTCTGATTTCGTCACTTTTCCTTGAGGTACACAAAGTACATCTGCAAAAAAGTGCCTTTATCAGAACCCAAATGTTCTCAGGATCTGCTCTTGCCGAATTATGCGGTATTGCCCAAGCTCTTTGAAGTCCTGAACGGCCTGCCTCATTTCGCCGCAGTTACAGGGCGCGCCCTGCTCGGCCGATTGCCGGAGCCGATCCCGCACGGCCTCCGGGTCGATCCCCATGCTGCAAAGCCGCGCCGCTGACACGATAAGCAACTCCTTGCTGTCCGTACGCTGTCCAGCTCAAACCCGATTTCAGGCTGTACACAGCCCAAATAGTGCACGCATAGCTCTTCTCCACGCCTGAGTCTGATGCGCTGGAGCAGGAAATCAAATGAAGCGCCGGGCGGGGCATCCATGCGGCCCACAGGGCAGGCGAAAGGACGGTTCCTGAATCCTGCTGCCAGATAAAAAAACGGCCCATCTCTGCCTGCCGGGCAGAAATGGGCCGGACTTTTCTTCTGTTGGGCGCTCTGTCCCGTTGTCAATGGGCGATCATGTAGCGCGTGATGGCGGCGCAGTTTTCCGCGGCGGCCTGTACGAATTCGACATAGGACATCTCTTCCGAATCGTCCGCCTTATCCGAGATCGCGCGGATGATCACAAAGGGCATCCCGTTCAGACTGCAGACCTGCGCAATCGCGGCGCCTTCCATTTCGCAGCACAGCCCGCCGACGGAGGAGAGAATAAACTCCTTCTGCTCCCGGGAGGCGATGAACTGGTCGCCGCTGCACACGCGGCCCTCAAAAGCATGGACATCGGGCGCGGCAGCCCTGACGGCTTCCAGTGCGCTTGCGCGCATCGCTTCGTCCGCGGGGAATACCGACGTCTCTGTGTACGGGATCTCGCCGCGCGCATAGCCCAGCGGCGTCACATCCATATCATGCTGCACGGCCTCTGTGGACACGACGATATCCCCGATATCAATGGCGGCGTCGAGAGAGCCGGCAACACCGGTATTGATGATCCGGTCAACTCCAAAGCGGTCGATCAGGATCTGGGTGCAGGCTGCGGCATTTACCTTTCCCACGCTGCATTTCACAACGACCACATCTGCGCCGTCGAGTTTGCCTTCACAGAACTCCATTCCCGCGATGGTGCTGACTCTCTTCTCGTCCAGTGCCTCCTTCAGAGAATTGACTTCCTCATCCATCGCACCGATGATTCCGGTTTTGCATGTGTCTTTCATGTCGGTTTCCGCAAAGCATGTGGATGTGAACACAGACATCAGAAGAACAAGAACAGTCACCGTAAGGCCAAGTTTTCCCATTTTCATCATGCGTTTTTCCCTCCTGCAAGATTGCGCTTGTGCACACTCAAAAATACCTGTAATGGCGTCAGTTTTTACAGAAAAGCATATCCGTTTACAACGCCCTGTTTTTCTATATTATATCTTAATCATAAGAAATTTGCAAGCGCGGCGAAAGCTTTTCGCAAATCGAGAGGAGAAGAAAATGCGGCGGCCTGAACAAGCTGAAATACGTTATACGGATCATACAGGGGTGCCGACCTCGATGAGGTTGCCGTCCGGGTCATAAAACCTGACGACCCGCTGTCCCCAGCTGTGCGTCATCAGGCGATTGACATATTCAGTGTCGGGATAGAGCCTGTCCAGCTTTTTTACAAAGCTGTCAATCTCCGGCTCTTCAAAATACAGCTCCGTATGATTGCTTTGCGGAATAACGCGCCTCCCCGTAAACTGCTCCCAGTATTTCTCTTCCTGGAGATACAGATTTCCGGACAGCTCCATGTTGCCGTCATGATCCAAAATCAACTCGAATCCAAACATATCCTGATAAAACTTCAATGCTTTCCTGCAGTCTTTTACGACGATAAGACTTCCTTTGAATTTCATGGTCTGCTTTCCCCCAATCCCGGCTCCGTATATCCCAAGGCGGCCGTTTCCGGCCAGATGATTCATCTTGTCCCTTCCGCAGCATCGAGGCGGTCCAGCGTAAAGCGAGGCCCTTCCTCCCCAATGATCCCGCTGGGGCGAAAACCGCATTTTTCGAGGACTCTCTGTGACGCTGCGTTTCCGGCGTCCGTTTCCGCTTCCAGCGCTTTTACTTCCTCATGCCGGAAGGCCCACCGGCAGGCCGCCCGCACCGCTTCCGCGGCATAGCCCTGCCCCCGGTGTTCCTCCAGAATCCCGTATCCGATCTCCGCGAACCCGTCTTCCCGGAGCCCTTTGAAACAGAGATCCCCGATATGCGTTCCGTCCGTCTTCTCAATCATCCAGATGGCGTACCAGTCCCATTGATCGGGGTGCCGCAGGCAGCCTGCCAGCATTTCGGTATACGCTTTTTTAAGGCAATACCGCATAATTCGGCAAGAGCAGATCCTGAGAAAATTTGGGTTCTGATAAAGGCACTTTTTCGCAGATGTACTTTGTGTACCTCAGTTGCCTTAAGTTCTTCGTCCTGTTCGGAAGCGATCATGGCATCCATTTGCTCCCACGACGCGGGATACAGGCGCAAGCGTTCTGTTCTTATCATTTTTCATCCGCTTCTTTGTCATGATTTCAGGTTTTCCAGGGCGTCGGCGTTGTTTTCCGTAATCATGCCCAGCTTTTCGCACTTGCTCATGTCGGCGCAGGCCCCGCAGGTCTCCACGCTTCTCTCCAGAGCGCACCGGCGGATCGGACACAGCGAGTCACAGAAAGGTGTTTTCACGCCGTCTATCCTGCATCCGACACAGTTGATCATCTCCGGCGTGATCTCCACGCCGTTCAGCTCGGACCACTCTTTCGCAACCCTTTGCCTTAAAGAATCGTCGTCATTCACGGTTGCACGGCGGGCTTCGCAGCTTTCGCAGTCCAGTCCGCAACAGGCGATGTATTTTTTCATTTTTACACTCCTCCGTTCACAATTGCAGCATATTGCTCCTCCGGGATCATGGGAGAGCCGATCTCAGCCAGCAGGGCGGCGTCGATCCCGCCCGTCCCGGCGTATTGCTTTCCGGCTTTTTTCACAAGTTCCAGCCTCGGTTTGGTGACGACCGCCGCCTCCGGCGCGCTGAACATGGGGCTCTCCGGGACGGTGATGATGGTATGGCTGCCGGGAAAACAGAGCCTGAACTGCGCAATCGCCGGTTCAAAGTTCTGCCTGCTGTTGGGAAAGCCGCAGCCGCAGATCATGAGATATCGCAGATGACCAAAATCAGCCTGACCCACATGCTCGTACCGGTCACCGGCCTTTCGCATCGCCATGCTTGACAGAGGAAGAGTGCGGTCCAGCAGCGCCTTCAGCGGTGCCGGCATCCCATAGCAGTACAGCGGGAAGCTCCAGATCAGCAGGTCGCTTGCCAGGATCTCCTCCAGAATTTCCCGCATATCGTCATCATGGATGCAGGTGCCGCCGTTTCGCATACAGGAAAAGCATCCGGTACAGTATTCGATGTGTTTGTCAATCACATGGATGATATGGTCCTCCTGACATGCCGCTTCGTTCATCCCGTCCAGAAAGGCGCGGGTGATGTGCATGGTGTCGCTTTGCTCCCGCCTGGGGCTTCCGTTCAATACAAGAATCTTCATTTGTTATCCGCCTCTTTCCGGTTTGCTTCCTTCTCCTTTTTTCGATATACTTCTGCGGAACAGGAAAAACTCACTGCAGCGGCAAAACAGACAATGCCCGGTATCGTATGGTCACTGGTGATCTGGAACGTCGCGCCGGCGAACATGAGCAATGCGGCAAGCGTCAGCCATTTTGAAATCTTTTTATTCATCTTCTTTTCCTCCCCCGCCTGAATCAAACAGGCCAAATGTGATTCCCATGAGCAGCCCCATGCAGACGCCAAGCGTGATGCTGTGCATGGCCTGCGAAAATACCATGCCCCAGAGGAGGGCCATCGACACAGGAAAGGCTTTTCCCTTCATTTTCGATCACCTTTTTCCGTCAGCGTCCATGAGGTGACCGGCGTTACAAACACGAAGCCCGGTCCGATCAGACACAGAACAAGTCCGCCGATCAATTCCTGTTTCATGCTTTAGCCACCTGCTTTCCTTCCGTTTTCATATACTCAGCCAGTATTCTGACTTCGCAGCCCTTGTCCGCGTAGTAGGCAAACATTTCCGGCAGCTTCTTCAAGTCGTAGCTGGTCACACAATCGGAGATGACATGTACGGTATATCCGGCCCTGGCCATGTTGAAGCAGGTGGATTTCACACAACCCGTGGCATCGGCACCGGCAATGTAGAACTCCCTGATATCCCCTGACCGGATGAATTCCGAAAACGCCTCGCTGGTCAAAGCGTTGGCCTTTGCCTTGACGAAAACATGATCCGAGACAATCTTGAGCTCCGGCACAAGCTCTGCTCCTTTTGTATCCGGTTTGAAGGTACGGGTTCCGGCGGACAAATTGTTGTGCTTGATATAAATGACCGCCATGCCTTGCTTCATTGCCCAATCGACAGCGGAATTGATGTTTTCAATGATGTCCCTGTAATGCTTCGTAATGTCGTTTTGAATGTCAATGACGACGAGTGCTTTTCTGTTCATTTTTATCTAAGGCAACACCGCACAATCCGCCATCGGCGCCTCCTGGAAAATTTGCGCTCTGATTTTGTCACTTTTTCTTGAAATACACAAAGTATTCCTGCAAAAAAATGCCTTCATCACCCGATCAGGTAATCTCAGTCATTTCATCCCGCCATCCTGTCCGTAAACCCGGATAAAATGCCGGCTGAATTCCTCTATCTGCTTGAGCGCATCTTCTGTTTTCCCGGGTTCCCGGTCGCACAGGTGAATCAGGGCAGAAATCGGCGCGGTATAGGCAAAGGCCAGCATTCTGGGATCGTCTTTACGGAGCAGGCCCTTATCCATCATGCCTGTGAATATCCGTGTGAATATGTCTGTGAGACCGGTAAGAAAGTGTTTTGTTGCCAGTTCCCGTGCGCGCGCGTCTCTGAACTGTTCCAGCGTCAGCACCTTGCGCGTCATGATGATCTTCTCGTCATGAACGGTGATGTTCACCATCTGCATGGTCAGCCGGGTCAGTTCCTCCGGCGAATTCGGCACAGGCGGCAGGTGCTCAGGTGAACCGAAATGCTCTCCGTAGTAAGCAATCATCTGGTCCAGCAGCGCATTCCAGATCGCCTCCTTGCTCTCATAGTGCTTATAGACCCCGGACTTCACAAGCCCGAGCGAGGCGCTCAGTTCCCGGATATTCGTCCCTGCATAGCCGTTTTTTGAAAACATCTCCAAGGCCGCGGCAAGGATTCTCTCTTTTGTGTCGTTTGCCATAAGTACCTCCAGAACAGTTGAGTGACCTTTCGTTCACTCATTATAGTGAACGAAAGGTCACTTGTCAAGTGCGTTTTGCAAGTTTCCAGTAAAGAGTTGAGATCCCAAAAACTCCGTACATCCGGCACGATTCGGCGTACCGGGTGTATCGTCAGAGATCACGTCATGGCCATGTTCACGGGCAATATCAAAGCGGCCGAGGATATACAGCATATCCTCCGGGAGCCTGCTCCTGCACTCAGCCATCAGAATTGCAGGCACACCATATATCATTTCGGATGATTTGAAAGGGCATACGCATCACCTCTCGCGTTATCTTTCCAGCAAAAATGTTGCCGCTTCATCTGCAACATGGATAATCCACGCAAGCGGATACTGCTCATACGCATCGCTGACATCGCGGACTGTTCCCTTGTCTCCGTCAGAGAAGCCCATATGGCAATTGATCGCCGCAGCTTCTTCCGGCGTCAGCTTCATGAAATATTGAACCTGGTATACCGACTTGCTTCCGTGCCCGCCAAAATGATAACGCTCGTCAACCGTGTAGAAGGGGATCTCCTGCCAGACCCCATCGATCTTTTTGTTCCGATACTCTGTCGTGTAGAAATTGACCTTGCAGACATCGTGAAACAGTGCGGCTATTGCAAGAGATTCTTCCGACAGCGTTGTCGGCGAAAGAAAAGCCAGCTTTTGCGCGTAATCATATACATCCAAAGAGTGCTCGCAAAGGCCGCCGGCATAAGCGCCATGATAGTGTGTGCTGGCCGGAGCTGTAAAAAAGTCTGCTTTTAAAAGCCAATCAAGCAGTTCTTCTAATCCTTCACGATGTATTGTTTCACGGCAGATGCTCAAAAAGCGTGTTTTTTGCTCGTCTATGTTCATTTCATCACATCCTTGGAATGCAGTATAGCACATTCGGGGAGCCGTGTAAAAGGAAAGATGGATATAAAACAGCGGTACGGAAGCTGTAATCATGCGATATCTCCTCCTTGTGCCTTCGCCGTGCTTATATTATAATGGCCTCAACACAAACCCGGAGGTGCGGACATGAGAATCATCCTCTCCCCGGCGAAAAAGATGCGTGTCGATACGGACAGCTTTGCCTGCGGGGAGCTTCCGGTCTTCCTCAAACGGACAGAAAGGAGCCCTTAGAATGAAAAAGAGACCTATTCTTGTTTTCCTGCTGCTCCTGTTTTTCATCGCCGGGTGCAGCGCACCCGCTCCGGCGGCGGACACGGAAAAGAGAGAGCCGACCTTTCACCAGATCTCACAGGAGGAAGCCAAAGAGATGATGGCGAAGGATGACGGGCATGTCGTCGTGGATGTGCGCCGTCAGGATGAGTATGACGCGGGACATATCCCGGGCGCGATCCTGATTCCGAATGAGTCCATCGGCTTCGATTCCCCGGAGGCCCTGCCGGATTATAACCAGATCATCCTGATCTACTGCCGCACCGGCAATCGCTCCAAGCAGGCAGCGCAGAAGCTGGCCGGCATGGGCTATACCAGCATTTATGAGTTCGGCGGCATCACGACCTGGAACGGCGACGTGGTGACCGATTAAGTGGAGAGGGGAGGTACTGCCATGAAAGACACGGCCCTGCTTGTGATCGACATGCAAAACGGCTTTCTGAACGAGCGCTCGCCGCTCTACATAGACGGCGCCGCGGCGACTGTCCCGGCCTGCGCGGAGATGATCGCGTTTTGCCGGGGACAGAACGTGCCGGTGTTCTTCGTCACGCGCGTCTATGCCGCCGACGGCAGCGACGTGGAGCATACCCGGTATGAGTCCTGGGCAAAGGGCGGCAAGCCGCTCTCGCCGGGATGCGCGAAGGAGATCTCCGCCGACATGCCAAAGGCCTTTGGGGAGGATAAGCGGGACTGCCACATCATAAAGCCGCGCTACTCCGCGTTCTTTGCCACCGGGCTCGACCTGATCCTGCGCAGACTCGGAATCCGGCACCTGCTCCTTGCCGGGACGACCACGCCGAACTGCATCCGCACCACCTGCTATGACGCGATTTCGCTGGACTACGCGGTGACGGTCCTGAGCGACTGCACCTCCTCCAAAACGCCGGAGATCCAGGAGAGCAACCTGCGCGACATGGCAAATGTCGGCGCGGTCATTGTCTCTTCAAAAGAGATCATCAAAGAATCAGAGAGAGCATGAAGCGGAATGGAAACATTTTATACAAGCGAGCGCTCCGCGTGGCGGCAGTACCTTGCAGAGCATTTTGAAACAGCGGCGGAAGTATGGTTCGTCTTTCCCACAAAAGAAGCCGGTGAGGAAAGCCTGAGCTATAACGACGCCGTGGAGGAAGCGCTCTGCTTCGGCTGGATCGACAGCACCAACCGGCGCCTGGACGCGCTGCACTGCATCCGGCGCTTCTCGCCGCGCATCAAAGGAAGCGCCTATTCCCAGCCGAATATTGAGCGGCTGATCTGGCTGGAAGCGCAGGGACTGATCCACCCGAAAATCCGGGAGAGCATCCTTCCGGTCATCGAAGCGCCGTTCGTGTTCCCGGAAGATATTCTGGAACGACTCCGGCAGGATGAGAACGTGTGGGAAAACTATCAGAACTTTTTCGAACCCTACAAACGCATACGCATCGCCTATATTGAGGCGGCAAGAAAGCGGCCGGAGGAATTTCAAAAGCGGCTGAACAGCTTCATCGAAAAGACGCGCCGGAACAAGCTGATCATGGGCTACGGCGGGATTGAGAAGTATTATCGGTAGATTTGTGTTTTGAAAAATAACAAATGCTCCGTACATCCGGCATGATTTGCGTACCGTTTGTACGGAGCTTTTTATAGTCACTTCACCCTTCGGATCGGGTGCCGGATCACGGTCTTGCGCTTGGCGGGCTCGACCTTCCGCGCGTCGGAGAGGTAGATTTCATGATGCAGCCGCGTGTCGCTGAGATCGTTCACATACCCGTTTTCCTGAAGAAACCGATCCATGACCGCCACCGTCGCGGGCTCGTCGTCATAGGGACCGATGTGCATGATCTGCACGCACAAGCCCTCGTCAACCGTCAGAAACTCCGCCGCTGAGCAGTCGAGCTTTTTCTTCTTTGTCGCCGTCTCCACGGCCCAGCGGAAATCCGCCTCTGTCACAAAGTCCGGCAGGCGGATCACGGAGATCCAGCGGAACCCGGCCTTGTCGGAATAGTCCACGCCCTGTACACCGTCCTGCCACCAGAAGCCCTCCAGCGGCGGAACCACATATTCATAAAAGCCCTCGATCCGGTGATCGGTCTTATAACTCATCTTGAGCGTATAGGCTACCGCGTAGAGAACGCCGATAGCCGCCTGATAGGCGCCGCCCTCCACGTTGGGATCGCCCTGCCCCCGGACGGCGATATAGTTGGCCCGGGGCACGGTTACGATCTCCGGCGTGTTCTTCGGCATGTAAAATTCTTTGTATTCCTTCTTGAAGTCAAAGGCCATGATTCTGCCCTCCTGAGCAATAAACAGCTTCTTTTTTACAGCAGTACCGCGCCCTCGCCGAAACGGCGTGGACGGGAGGCGAGCGTTTCCGCGCTCATGCGTTCTCGCGTCAGACGAATCTCACGCAGCAGCTCCGTCTTGTCGCGGGGCAGCACGGCATCCACGCGGACAATATTGGACGGGTGCAGGGAAAAGTAGCGGCAGTGCTCAAGCTCCAGACGGCTGACCAGCGCCTCTGTCTCGTCAAGATATTCGGCCACTGTGTTCTCCACAAAAGCGCCGCTGCGGATGTCTTCATCCAGCGGGCAGCCCGGCTCCGAGTGCATGGTGCCCGTGAAAATCAGGTTCGGCTGCGCCCGGTTTACAAGCTCCGCCGTAGAAACGGCGTTGGCCTCTCCGTTCCCGGAACCGGCACAGCCGAGGATCAGATTCAGACCGAAATCCATCCCAGCCTCTTTGAGCCGTTTCAATTCATACACCGCTTCGTCGGCAGTGTGATCCTTGTTCATGTATTTCAGCGCAGGGTCATATCCGCTCTCCACACCGATATTCAAATCATTAATTCCGAGCTCCCGCAGCCTCCGCAGCTCGTCATCCGATTTGCCGCGGATGTTCTTGATGGAGGCGTACATGGCGATGGTCTCCACCTCCGGGAGTTTTTCGTGGATCAGGCGTGCAATCTCAGCCAGACGGTCCGCAGGCAGCACGAAGGGATCGCCGTTTTCCAGAAATACACGCCGGGTATTCGGATAGAACAGGCTGGCTTCCTCCAGATCCTGTTCGATCTGTTCCAAGGGTTCCATATGAAAGGGCGTGTCCCGGTACATGGTGCAGAAGCTGCATCGGTTATGGGAGCAGCCCGTTGTCACCTGCAGCAGCAGGGACCGCGCCTCAAAGGGCGGACGATAGATATTGCCGGTATAATGCATCGTTTCATCCTCGCAATCGTAGATTACAAAACCATCAGCAGGGTTCCTGCGCCGATCAGGATGCAGCCAAGCACGGACTTGACGGACACTTTTTCATGCAGGAAGACAAAAGCCAGCACGATCGTGATGACGACGGAGAGCTTGTCGATCGGGACGACCTTGGACACATCGCCGAGCTGCAAAGCCTTGTAATAGCAGAGCCATGAAGCGCCGGTGGCAAGGCCGGACAGGATCAGGAAAATCCAGCTTTTCTGGTCGATCGACCGGATGCCGCCCTGCTGATTGGTGAGGAAAACCATCCCCCACGCCATAACCACCACGACCATTGTGCGGATCGCGGTCGCGAGGTTGGAGCCGACCCCTTCAATACCCAGCTTTGCCAGTATGGATGTCAGCGCGGCAAAGACCGCAGACCCGAGAGCTAACCAAAACCACATCATTTTATTGCCTCCTCAGATGCCGCTCCGGGAAAACCCGCAGCGGCATTTGCCCGTTTATGCTTCTTTAGGGCAACACCCGATAGAACTTGACCATGAGGGGAACATAGGGAATTCCAAATACGCCCAGCGCTCCGAGAAAGACCGGTTTTTTGACAGTCTACCACAGACCGGGGAGGCTTGCAATCATGGGTTGACTGTATTGGGATGCAAAGTAAAAGATGCAAAATGTTTGTTCTATTATACAAGATGCGATATTTATTGAAAAGGGAAGCCTGCCAGATCCTCCGGCCGAAGCGCTGTAAGCTCCACACGCAGCCGCATTCCCACCGCTTCAAAAGTTGCTTGTGCCAAGATGTTCACCCTTTCTATAGTTGAACACCGCCCGGGTCATACCCGAGCGGTGCTCTACTATAGGGGCTGTAAATTTTGCGAGCATATTATCACTACATGTGTTATAATTATCGTGAATTCAATTGTAACAATTTATATTCATGTTATAATACAAAAAATAGAGCTTTGGGAGGGCTGCAATAATGAGCAAAGGGATAGGCATGCAAGAAGAAACGGAGATCACGGCAAGTAATCAGTTTATCGACGCCGAAGTGTCATCAGGTGGAAAAACACGAAAAGCTAAAAAGACTGGGCGTGGTTTTGTTGTGTTAGTCAGTATTCTTATAACTATCACAACTGCATGTTCAGCGGTGATGGGTGTTTTGAATTATTTAGATAACAAGAGGCAGGATGATCTTTATAACAAACTAATTAACAAAATTGATGTCTTCACCTCTCAAGGCAATTTTAGTGAAGCACGAATTGAAAATGAGCGCGAAAAATATCGTTGGGATAATGTTCTGAACGCCTTGGAGAAATTTTTTCAAGCGGGAGTGGAGGAAAAAGCAATCAGTCAGAGAGAAGAAGCACATATGCTGAATAATGGGATAGCTGTGGGCAGAAGTTCAAAAGGCTTTTATGGCATGGTTGGGGAAGAAGCACGGCAAGAATTGATTCAGCAAGGTTTTCCTGAAGAATGTATACGACTGACAAACCTCGTCGATACTGATAAAAAGCATAAAAAGCTCACAGAGGGTCAAGTTGTTAGCATCCAGATAAATGGCTCAGAAAAATTTGAGGCAAAAGATCACTTTCTTCCGAGCTCTATTATTGAGATTTACTGCTTGAAGAAGGATTCTAGAGATGCAAGCATCTCAGATCAAGACGTGCCTGCCGAGGACAGTAGTTCGATTATCATTGGAAGAAAATCTACCACCTTTATTGGCTTATTGGTCGACGATGCTAAGCAAATACTATTAGATCAAGGTTTTTCTGATGATAATATAAAAGTTTTTCCAATTAACAGTTCTTCTAAGAAATACAAGAACGTTGAAATAGGAAGCATTATAAAAATACAGATTGGCGGAAAAGATAAATTTGGGGAAATGGATCGTTTTTTAGATGACAGCATCATTGAACTCCTCTATTACGCGGGTCAATGATTAAGTTGAGCATTAGCCTAACATGGTAAAATAGCCCACGGCATCTCAGCCGTGGGCTGCTGTTCTTCGTAGAGTGTTAACTCATCAGCATATTATTCCGCAACTCCAAATGTTGCTTCTCCAGCTCTTTCCACTGTTGCTCCAATTCCTTAAAGTCCAGAACTGCCCGCCTCATTTCGTCAGAGTTATAAGGCACACCCTGTTCGACCAATTGCCGGAGCCGATCCCGCGCGGCTTCCAGGTCGATGCCCATGCTGTAGAGCCGCGCCGCTGACGCGATAAGCAAATCCTTGTTGTCCATTTCTTTTACCCCCCCCCAAGCTTGTCTTTTTTTCTGGAGTATAGCAAAATTTGCGCGTATACGCAAGTGCGTATACGCGCAAGCGTCATGAAATCTACAATACTTTCGAGGTGATTTCATGACGGTCAAAGATGCAGTTGTCTGCCGTTTTCAGCAAATTTGTGCTGAAAGAGGCATTAAAACGAATGAGCTTGCCAACATATCCGGTATAACGCCGTCAACGGTTTACAGTATGATGGACAGCGATCGCCGGGATTTGTCGATCATTACGATCAAGAAATTGTGCGACGGTCTGGATATCACATTGGGTGAGTTTTTCTCCACGCCTGAGTTTGATGCTCTGGAACAGGAAATCAAATGAAGCGAGGGGGGCACATAAAAGCCAGCCCATTTCTGCCTGTTGAGCAGAGATGGGCTGGCTTCTTATCCTATTGGGGAAAGCGGGCGCTAAGCGGCATTGGCAAAGTCAGCCATACCGCTTAATTTTTCGGATATCTTGTCGTCCGCATAATCCTCGTACCAGTGTATTTCACCGGTTCTGACGACGTTCTCGCCATAGATCGTCTTCCAGTCGTCGCGCATGGAAATCACATGAAAGCCCATGTCCTCCCACTGCCTGCGAAGCTCCGGACCCTTCTCCGGGTGGCCGTAGTCACGGGCGTCATCGTCGGCAATGAGCTGGAACGCCGCGCTCTTGTAACGGTTATGATACAGGGCGTAGTTGTGCATGCTCACGTCGCCGGAGCTGTTGCCGAAGGAGAGTACCGGCTGCTTGCCGATCTCCCGGGCGATTTGCTGAACCTTGCTTGTCTTGACATCCTTTACCAGCAATTGCTCTGTGCGCACCAGGGTATCCTTTTCTGTGAACTGATAATCATAATTCTCCGCCTCGCCCTGGTCTTTTGCTTCCAGCTTCGCGTCAGAGCCGATGCAGTTTTTACTGGGGAGTTCAAACACGCCCTTGATAAAGGCGCGAATGGTGAAACGATCGCTGCCTGAGACAATATAGCACTGGAAGTCGTTTTGCAGGAGATATGCAATGACCTCCGCCATCGGCAGATAGTATCCTTTCGCATAGGTCATGCCCTCAAATCCATCCACCGGGGTAGCAAGAAACTTTGTCACATAATCGTCGTACTCCTCCAACGTCATTCCCGCAAAGGCCTTGGCCAGATGGCTGGAGAACTCGTACTCAAAACCTGCCGGGAAGGTTCTGTCCACCGCATGATCGCGTATGACGAGGCCGAAGGCAAGCATGTCCTCGTCCGGCGTATAAGTGGGATCGTCAAAAATCCGGTGCATCAGCATGACATCCTCCAGATAGGTCGGAAACAGCTCGCCGATCAGCGTGCCGTCCATATCGAAGGTGGCGATACGGTCTGCCGGCGGGATGTAGTCGGGCGACGCCTTGTCTGTCACAGCAGAAACATACTCGATCAGCGCATTCAAGGCCGGGGCGTCAGCATTCCAATGGGAAAAAGATGGTTGATCACTGCTTTTCGGGCGTGCCCCGCAGCCGCACAACAGCATGGCAACCAGCAATACAAAGCAAACGATTCTTTTCATATTCAGGGTTCCTACAACTTCCGGGTTCATTACTTTGTCAGTCTAACTTATCTGTGGGCAAAAGCGCCCTGCTCACGACCGCGTGGATCAGATAGGTGATCAGCGTCCCAAAGCATACATCCGTGAGAAAATGATTGGTCATGTGGATGCGGTTATAGCCGTAGATCAGTACGAAGATACAGGCGACGATAAAGCAGCGGAAATTTCTGCCCTCGCTTCTCTTTTTCGTCACGTCCGCGAGCATGGGCAGCGAGAACATCATGGCGGCTATAGTCATATTGCCGCTGGGCCAGGATTTGAAGCTGTCATTGCTGCCGGCGAGATTCGGAACCATCTGCCACCAATTGCGAAATTCACTTCTCGGATCGTCCAGTGTGATCAGATACTTGTATCTCGGGCGGGAGGCGAGCTGTTTGAGCCACAGATTGACGTTGTCGGAAACAACGCCCGCAATCAGGATCGCGGCCCCGACAGCAATCAGCCTGTCCGCGTCCGTTTCATCCAGGATTCTATTGCACAGGAGCATCGGCCACACGTACAGCACCGCGATGATCAGCCAATTCAGGACGGAAAGCCACGGCGATGACTCACCGGCTTTGTAATGGAACAGCAGCTCACGCAGCTTGCCGCCGCTGTAGGTATTCGTATAATAGACCGCAAGGAACCAGCCGATGATCAGCAGCACTGTCCCCGCCATGGAAAAGCCCTTTTTCTTCAGCCCCTTGTACAGACACATTCCCGCCGCCGGATACAAACAGTAGGAAAAGTAGCAGCCGTATGCTGCAAAGAAGGAGCCGAGCTTCGTAACATTGGCAAGCCTTTCATTGATCTGAAAGTCAAAGAAGGAGCCCAGAAGAATACCGATCGTGCATGCCAGCACGACAGTGTAAAAACATTTTTCGGACACGCCGAGTATTTTTCCGTGAAGCTTCATTCTGCATCCTCCTGTAAGGTCTTGATTGTGAACAGTGAAGCATATCCGGGTACAAAACCCCATTTTCCGTATTGTATCACAAGAATCCTGCAAAAGGAAGTTTATTAACCGTGAAAAGCAAAAAATCTCCCGGCATACGAATATACCCATATGCGCACTCGATCGGCCCAAACCCGAAAGAAGGAGGCAAAGGATGTGTTCGCGCAGTACGCCGATACGGACAGCGGTTTTTCCAAAACACAAATCCCGTTGCGGCAGTATTTTGAATCCAGCCCGGTTTCCCGGTCTCAGGCAAAACGCCTGTGCAGCCGTCTTGATCGTTTCAGGGAGGTAACACTCGACTTTACCGGACTGGATTGGATTGGACAGGGCTTTGCTCATCAACTGTTTGTTGTGTTTCAGAATGAACACCCTGACATCCGTCTTCTGCCGGTCAGAATGTCAGAAGACGTTGAAAAGATGATCCGGCATGTTTTGCAATCATAATTCTTTCATTCCCGTCGTCGGCGTTACCTGCCAAGAATTCAATCCGGATGGGAACGATCTTATAAAAGAATTGCTGTTTTTCAGAAAATTAAAAAGAACTTCTACAAAAGAAAAACGCCCGATTTCTTTCAAAATCAGGCGTTTTTCTGGAGCTGCTACCCAGATTCGAACTGGGGACCTCATCCTTACCAAGGATGCGCTCTACCTGCTGAGCTATAGCAGCAAAAGATATGCCCCTTAAAAAGGGGCATATGCGTGGCGACCGAGAAGGGACTTGAACCCTCGACCTCCGGCGTGACAGGCCGGCGTTCTAACCAACTGAACTACCCGGCCACGGCTTAATCATAATAGCAGACGACCCCAGGTTTGTCAAGCGTCTTTTTCAAAAAATTTTTTCGGCCGGCTGCGCCGCCCCGCAAAAGCGCGGCGGATTGCGGCTCCGGCACAGAAAAAGCACAGATTTTGTGCGTTCGCGGCGGGGGTTTGACTTGCAAATGGCCCCGGGGAATGTTATACTTTTTAATCACAGTGTTAATTTGTCTCGGCGCGCGTCCCGCGCGCGCCGGTTTTGAAACGCCGGAGGGAGAACATGGTATTCAAGAAAGCGTTGCAGAGAATGCTTGCTCTGCTGATCCTCGGCGGCGCCCTGGTTTTCGGCATGTCCGGCATCTATCATGAGGCCCCGTGGGTCGTCGCGCCGCTGATCGGCAGCGTGAAAATCGACCTCGGCGGCAGGCGCGTGTCCGCCAACGCCGAAAGCCTCACCGCCAGGATCACCAGGCGGGACATCGCCCAGCTCGACTATCTCACAAAGCTCAGGACCGCCGACCTGCGCGGCAGCGAGTGCTACCGGGAGATCACGGCCTGGGCCGCGGCCCATCCGGAGGTCGAGGTCGTCTATTCCGTCCCGCTGCCCGACGGCCAGTGGGTGGACAGCAACGCCCGGGAGCTGGATCTGACCCACATCCGCAGCGAGCAGACCTCCGCCCTGCTGGACGCCATCGCCTGCCTGCATGACATCCGGCTCGTCAGGCTGGGCGAGGTCGGCGGCGAGCGTCTCAACATCCAGTCCATGCGCGAGATACGCGAGGTGCTGAAGGAGGCGAGCTTCGAGTTTTCCGCGGTCATCGGCGGCAAGCTCTTTGACGGCGAGGCGGAGACGCTGGACCTGCGCGACGCAAGGCACGAGCAGGCGCAGGATCTGGCCGTCGTCCTCGGCTGCATGAGCAGGCTCAAATCCGTGGAGCTCGGCAGCGACACCACCGGCAGCATCCCCTGGGAGGACATCGCCCTGCTCAAGTCCAACTGTGAAAACGTGCGCTTCCGCTACAGCTTTACCCTGTACGGCCAGCAGCTCGACCTTGACACCGAGAAGCTGGACTTCCGCGGGACCCAGATCACGGACAACGGGAACGCCCTCTACTCCGTCCTCTCCTGCATGAACAACTGCAGCTACCTCGACATGGACAACACCGGCGTCAGCAACGAGTCGCTGGAGCGCCTGCGCGAGCTGTTCCCGAAGACGAAGATCGTCTGGCGCGTCTGGTTCGGCGAAAACTACAGCGTGCGCACCGACGCCGAGCGCATCCTGGCCTCGAAGCCCACGGTCGGCGGCATGATCTACGACGCCTCGATGCTCAAATACTGTACGGAGATCAAGTATCTCGACCTGGGCCACAACGACGATCTGCCCGACCTGTCCTTCGTCTCCAGTATGCCGAAGCTCGAGGTCCTGATCATCGCCATGACGGCGATCACGGACCTGAGCCCGCTCAAAAACTGCCCGAATCTCGAGTATCTTGAGATCAACTCCACCAACATCTCCGATCTCTCGCCGCTCGCGAACTGCACCGGCCTGCACCATCTGAACATCGCCAACTGCCCGAAGATCCGGGACATCACGCCGCTCTACGGCCTGACGGAGCTGGAGCGTCTCTGGATCGGCGTCGACACGCCCGTGCCCGCCGACCAGGCCCAGAAGATGCGGCAGCTCGTGCCGGGCTGCAAGGTCAACACCACGACCGACGACCCGCACGGCGACGCATGGCGCTTCACCGCCTATGATCCGGAGGAGCCGAAATACTACTGGGTCCCGCGCTACGAGCTGCTGCGCGAGCAGATGGGCTACAACTATCAGGAGTACAGCTTCTACTGGCTCGACCCCTACTGCGACATGGAGGCGCCGGAGGAGTACCGCGGAATGTACGGAAAAGAGGTCTACGGACTATGAGAACGGAGAGATGTTGTTTTCTGCTCTGCCTGCTTGTGTGCCTGCTGCTCACGGGCTGCAGCGGCGCGGGTGAGGCCGCGGCCGCATCGCCCCCGGCGGTGACCGCCGCAGCGGCGCCGGAGCCCGCGCCGGAGCCCGCACCGGAGCCCGCACCGGAGCCCGCATCGGAGCCGGTGTATACGATCCTCGGCAGAGAGTATCCCGCCTCCGCGACCGAGGTGGAGCTCACGGGGATGCGTGAGGAGGATGCGGCGGAGCTCGCCGCGGTGCTCGGGAAGATGCCGGCACTCGGGACGATCCACATCGGCAGCGAGACCGGGACGCCCCTGAGCTGGGAGACATTGAAGACCCTGCGCGACGCCGCGCCCGGGGCCGCGATCGACTACGCCTTCACGCTCTTCGGCAGGAGCTTCAACCTCAGCGACGAGGAGCTGGACCTCAAGTACATCCCCATGGATGACGAGGGGGCGCTGGTCGGCAGGGTCGCCGCCTGCATGAGCAGGCTGAAAAAGATCGACATGGACAGCTGCCGCGTGCCCAACGAGGCCATGGCCCGCCTGCGCGACAGTCTCCCGGAAGTCGAGGTGATCTGGCGCATCAATTTTGCCCAGGGCTATACCGCCCGCACCGACGAGACGCGCATCCTCGCCTCCATGCCCGGTCAGGCGGGGGAGCTGGTACACAACAATGTCGAGAATCTGAAGTACTGCACGAAGGTGAAGTATCTGGACCTCGGCCACAACAACTATCTGGACACGCTCGAATTCATCCGCAGTATGCCGGAGCTCGAGGTGCTGATCGCGGCGCTGAGCAACATTGAGGATTTCTCGCCGGTGGCTGACTGCCCGAAGCTGGAGTATGTGGAGGCCTTCACCACGCGCCTGCATGATCTGACGCCCTTTGCCGAGCTCCACAATCTGCGCCACCTCAACATCTGCTACGACTTTGCGATCACGGACATCACGCCGCTCTACGGTCTGGAGCTCGAGAGACTGTGGATCGGGATGCACGACCCCGTCCCGCCCGCGCAGATTGAGGAGTTTCGCAGGCTGCACCCGAACTGCGTCGTCAACGACACCACCCCCGACCCAACCGAGGAGTACTGGCGCTTTGCCGAACACGGCGACGCCATGGGCAACCAGGCCTACGATCCCCGCTATGAGCTTTTGCGCAGGCAGATGCGCTACTCGGACGAGGCCTACAGCTTCTACTGGACCGATCCCCTCTACGACTGGACCTGCCCCCGGGAGGTCACACCCGACCCCGAGGTGAAGGATTTTCAGGATTTGTACTGACGACAGTGCCGCCCGCGAAGGCGGGCGGCGTCGCCTGCAGAAAAATAACCGGCGGAGCGATGCTCCGCCAAGGAGTATATCCATGCAGAAAAGCTCGATTTGTGCCGCGGTGTGTTCAGCGCTCCTGTGCTTTGCGCTGTACGGCTGCGCGAAGAACGATGTGTCCGCCGCCGCGCCGCAGGACGTGAAGAGCGCCGCGGACACGCAGAATACAACGGCGGAGCTCCCCGGGACGAAGAGCAACGCCGGCACGGTCGCCTTTGCGGCGGGCAGCGTCCCGGCGGACGCGGGCGAGATCAGAATGATCCTCGCGGACGGGGAGACCGCCCGGCTCGCGTCCCTGCCGAACCTCGCCTCCGCCGATTTCAGCGGCAGCCGGAACGAGGAGGAGATCGCCGCCTGGGCAAAAGCGCATCCCGAGGTCGAGTGCTATTATACCGTTACGCTCCCGAACAGGGACGTGCTGGACTCCGGCGCGCGCAGCTATGATCTGAGCGGCATGACGCCCGCGGAGTGCGAGACCGCGGCCGCAAAGCTCGCGCTGCTCCCGGCGCTCCGGACCGTGCGCCTCGGCGCGGAGGGCGGGGCCTGGACCTGGGAGGCGCTCGCGGCATTCAAAAAGCTGCTGCCGGACACCACCTTCCGCTACGCCTTCACTCTCTACGGGAAGGCCTGCGACCTCTCGGACGCCTCTCTGAATTTCCGCCACGTCCCGGTCGGGGACGCCGGCGAGGAGCTGCGGCGGGTGATCCCGCTCATGACGGAGCTGAGCTATGTGGACATGGACAGCAGCGGCGTCTCCAATCAGGACATGGAAAAGCTGCGCGCGGACTTCCCGGACGTGAAATTCGTCTGGCGCGTCTGGTTCGGCGAGAACTACAGCGTGCGCACCGACGTGCAGCGCATCCTCGCCTCCAAGCCGTCCGCGGGCGGTATGCTGTACGAGTGGGACACCGAGGCCCTGGCCTGCTGCCATGACGTGGTGTTTCTGGATCTGGGCCACAACAAGCAGCTCAAGGACATCTCCTTCGTCCGCCAGATGCCGAAGCTCGAGGTCGCGATCCTCGGCATGTGCGACTGGTCGGACGCAAGTCCCCTCACAAGCTGCCCGGAGCTCGAATATCTCGAAATGTTCTCCACCCAGTGCACCGACCTCCGGCCCCTGGCGCAGCTCAAAAATCTCAGGCATCTGAACATCGCCGGCATTCCCAATCTGGAGGACATCAGTCCGCTCTACAGCATGACGCAGCTCGAGCGCCTGTGGCTCGGCAGCATGAACCGCGTCCCCTGGGAGCAGTGCGAGGAATTCCAGAAGCGCGTCCCGAACTGCGAGGTGGACACCGGCGTCTACGACGATCCCACCGGCGGGCACTGGCGCTATGACGGCAACGGCGACATCGTGGACCGCTACTTCCTGCTGCGGATGCAGTTCGGCTATTATGAGAGCGAGGTCTATTCCTATACCTGGAACGACAAGCTCTATGACCCCTGAAAGGAGACTATCCAGATGCAGCGCAAGTTCATTCGTATCCTTTGCGGCGCGCTTTTGCTTTTGATGTGCATGGCTCTCGCCGCCTGCGGGAAGGCCGCGCTCCCGACGCGGGCCACCCCCGCGCCCCAGGCAGAGACGGCCGCGCACTTCGCCGGCGGCGATGTGGAGTTCACTGCGACCGAGCTGCGCATGAAGCTCAGCTCCGGAGAGACGGCCCTGCTCGACTCCCTGACCGCCCTGAGCAGCGCCGATTTCAGCGGCAGCGAGAACGAGGAGGAGATCGCCGCCTGGGCACAGGCCCATCCAAACGTGCAGACCCGCTATACCGTCACGCTCCCGGGCGGGGCGGTGCTCGACTCCGACACGACGAGCGCCGACCTGAGCGGCCTGTCCGCCGCCGACTGCGAGGCCGCGGCGCGCAAGCTCGCCCTGCTGCCGAATCTCGGAAGCGTGAATCTCGGGGCGGAGGGCGGTGCGCTCAGTTGGAGCGACATCGCGCGCCTGCGCGAGATTTTGCCGAAGACGGTCTTCAAGTACGCCTTCAAGCTCTACGGCAAGGACTGCAACCTCGCCGACACCACCATCAACCTCTTCCGCGTGCAGGTGCCGGACAACGGAAAGCTCATCGACGAGGTCATGGGCTACATGCCCCAGCTCACCTATGTCGACATGGACAGCTGCGGCCTGGACCCCAGGCGCCTTGAGGAGATCAACCTGCGCCACCCGGACGCAAAGCTCGTCTTCCGCGTCTACTTCGGCGACAACTATACCGCCCGCACCGACGCCGAGCGCATCCTCGCCTCCATGGCCAGCCGCGGCGGTATGCTGACCGACAACAACGTAGACGGGCTCTACTACTGCCACGACGTCAAGTATCTCGACCTCGGCCACAACACGGAGCTCACGAACATCGGCTTCGTGGCCCAGATGCCGAAGCTGGAGGTCGCGATCCTCGCCATGTGCAATATCTCGAACATCCAGCCCCTGGCGAGCTGCCCGGAGCTTGAATATCTCGAACTGGCCAACACCTACGCCTCCGACCTGCGCCCGCTCTCCGGGCTCAAAAAGCTGCGCCACCTGAACGTGGCCAGCATCGGCTATGACCAGCCCTGGGACGGGACCGACCGTATCCAGCTCAAGGACATCACCCCGCTCTACAGCCTCACGGAGCTGGAGCGCCTCTGGATCGGCGCGTACAACCCCGTCCCCGCCGAGCAGGTCGCGGAGATGCAGCGCCGCGCGCCGAACTGCGAGATCGACCTCACGGTCTACGAGGACCCCGTCGGCGGGCGCTGGCGCTATATCGCCATGGCGGATTATATCTACACCTATGTGGATACCTACCACGAGCGCTACGTCAAGCTGCGCCAGCAGTTCGGCGACTATGCGTATTCCGCCTACAACTTCACCTGGAACGATCCCCTCTGCGACCCCAACTACGACCCGGCCACCGCACCGAAGCCGACCCCGACGCCCACTCCGGCCCCGGTCTGGACACCGGCCCCGCAGGTCTATATCCCGCCGGAGGAAGAGGAGGAGCTCCTCTACGACGAGCCTTCGACGGAGCCGTATTCTGATTATCCGATCCAGTATGACCCCTATCTGATCCAGCAGGGCCTGAACGATGCCGAGAATCAGGCCGGCGAACAGAGCGGCGGCGGAGACGCCCAGGGCGCGGACGATGGTGCCGGTGCGGGCGCGGACGCCTACGCAAACGAAAACACCGGCGCAGACAGCGGCACCGGCGGTGGGGAAGCCGGCGCGGGCGCCGAGACGGGCGCCGGTGAGAGCGGCGGCTTTGAGTTTGTGACGGAGGGCGGCTCGTTCGCTTTCCCCGACGGGGAGGGCGCGGCCGCGATCGAGAACGGAGACGCGGCATGAGAGACTATCAGGAAGAATTTGACAGGCGCACAGCCTATATCCGTGAAAAGCTCCGCGAGGCCCACGCCGACGGGATCGTCTTCGGCAACTCCGGCGGCAAGGACAGCGCGCTCGTGGGCATCCTGTGCAAGGCTGCCTGCGAAAACACGCTGGGCGTGATCATGCCCTGCGCGTCAAGGCGCAACTACGGACAGGACGCGGAGGACGGGAACGCCCTTGCGGCAAGCTTCGGCATCGAGACGCGCACCGTCGATCTCACGGCCGTGCGCGAGGCGGAGATCAGGGCGCTGGAGGGCGCGGCCCGTCTCAACGACATGGCCCTCACGAACATCGCCCCGCGCCTGCGCATGACGACGCTTTACGCCATCGCCGCGGCGGAGAACCGGCTGGTCGCCGGCACCGGCAACCGCAGCGAGATCTATATGGGCTACTTCACCAAATGGGGCGACGGCGCGTGCGACTTCAACCCCATCGCGGACCTCTGCGCAACCGAGATCTTTGCGTTCCTGCGCTTTCTGAACGCGCCCGCCTCCATCATCGGGAAGGCCCCCTCCGCGGGACTGTTCGACGGGCAGACGGACGAGCAGGAGATGGGCGTGAGCTACCGCGCCATCGACGACTTCCTCCGCGGCGGCGAGGCGAGCGAGCACGACCGCGCCGTCATCGAGCGCTTCCACAGCCGCAGCGAACACAAGCGCCGTCCTGTCAGCACCTTTGAGAATCCCTGATATTCATAAAGAAAGAAGGACACTGTACTATGGAACAAGCAAGACGTCCCGAGAGCATGGCGCGCATCACCACCCCCGAGCTTGCGCAGGCGTTTATTGACGAGCAGATCGTGGCCCTCCGGGCGCAGATCGGCGACAAGAAGGTCCTGCTGGCCCTCTCCGGCGGCGTGGACTCCTCCGTTGTCGCGGCGCTGCTGATCAAGGCGGTCGGCAGGCAGCTTGTCTGCGTCCATGTCAACCACGGCCTCCTGCGCAAGGGAGAGCCCGAGCAGGTGATCGAGGTCTTCCGCAACCAGATGGATGCGAACCTCATCTACATCGACGCGGTCGACCGCTTCCTCGATCAGCTCGCCGGCGTCGCCGACCCCGAGACCAAGCGCAAGATCATCGGCAAGGTCTTTATTGACGTCTTTGCGGAGGAGGCCGCCAGACTCGACGGCATCAGCTTCCTCGCCCAGGGCACCATCTATCCCGACATTCTCGAGTCCGGCCCCGTCAAGTCTCACCACAACGTCGGCGGCCTCCCGCCCGAGCTGAACTTCGAGCTGGTGGAGCCGGTCAAATTCCTGTACAAGGACGAGGTCCGCGTCGTCGGCAAGGCCCTCGGCCTGCCGGACGGCATGGTCTACCGCCAGCCCTTCCCGGGCCCCGGCCTCGGCGTGCGCTGCGTCGGCGCCATCACCCGCGACCGTCTCGAGGCCGTGCGCGAGTCGGACGCCATCCTGCGCGAGGAGTTCAAAAAGAACGGCCTGGAGGGCAAGGTCTGGCAGTACTTCACCATTGTGCCCGACTTCAAGTCCACCGGCATCAGCGACGGCCTGCGCACCTACGACTGGCCCGTCGTGATCCGCGCCGTCAACACGGTGGACGCCGTCACCGCCGAGGTGGCCGAGCTGGACTTCAAGCTCATGGCCCACATCGTCGACCGCATCACCCACGAGGTCAAGGGCGTCAACCGCGTCCTCTGGGACATCACCCCGAAACCGACCGCCACAATCGAGTGGGAATGACCGCCAAAACGGCGCAAACCCGCATGAATACAGGCTTTTTTGCCCGTCCACATGGCTCTTGATACTGGATTGATACTATTCGTGTCCTCCCGGTATTCCCAAGAGAATAATCACAAAGGGACAAGCAAAACCGCCCTGCTGAACGACAAATTCAGCAGGGCGGTTTTTTGCTTGTCTTATTTATTTTTTCTCCAGGTTACATAATACTGGCGTTCCTTGCCATCGTCACAAGTAGCGGGCCAGTTCAGTTTCCATTCAAAGTATTCGTTCCTGGTGATCTCCCCGGCGTCAAGTTCCTGCTGGCGCAATAACCATTCGTGCATGAACTCGTCCACAAGTCCGTACTGAAAGTAAATCCCCACGGGAGGATGAATAGGCCAGTCGTCGTTGTCATTGTAGCGCACGCTGGTATCATCGGAGGCCCCTGTCTTGCCGGGATTGCGGACAAGCTGGAACAGGCGGATAGCGCCTGGGCTGTCCTCGTCCAGCCAGAAAAATGTCCGCATGAAGTCCTCGGCAGAGCCGGGGGCAATGGTGTAGAAGTTCTGGCGGTCTACCCGCAGCGCCTCGGCCATCTTGTCCAGCAGCTCCCGTTTCGGGACACGGTAATTTGTCTCATACTGGGCGATCCGGTTGTCTGCACCCTTTTCCTCCAAACCAATGGCAAGGCCCAATTCCTTTTGCGTCATACCACGAAAGGTACGGATTTTCTTGATTTTATCCCCTACGGTCATATCATTCACCGCCTTTGAGGATAGTATAGCGCAAAAAAGCGAAATATGCAAGATGTATCTTAACAAAAATGCGAAATAAATTCTTGACATTAGCATAGATGTTAATGTATAATGACAATGCGGATATTAACATATTTGCGAAACTAAAACAAGGAGGTGCTAACCATGGAAAAGGAGCTGTTTGTGAGGGCGGAGGAGGTCGCCAGGGAGCTGGGCGTTTCCAAGCCCTACGCCTACAAGCTGGTGCGGGAGATGAACGAGGAGCTGAAGAAAAAAGGCTTTCTCACCATTCCCGGACGGGTAAGCAGGCGCTACT
>CACZDN010000014.1 GCA_902779945.1 Oscillospiraceae bacterium
ACAGAGTCAAACGTCCCGCCATAAGCATGGAGGGAGGCACGAATAAACCTATCCTACGGAGCGGCCCGCCCCGCCGCCGTCTGTTTTCGCCTTTGAATAGTTTGTGATATCCTTGATCCGCACTACATGTGAGTGCGGATTTTGTCGTTTAATGCGTTTCACCGTGAAACGCATTTTCTTGAAAGAGGAGAGTGATCGTTTGTGATCAACCGGCGTCCTCGGACGCTGCCAGAGATAGAAAGAACAGACAGCGCAGAAAACATTGTTAGTATACTCGGCGTGGATAAGCCCACGCATACCATATACGCTCAAATAAACGGGTACAAGATTACAGCCGTTTGCCGGGAGAAATCTGACCCAGAGATTTGCGGCAGGATAAAGGATATATTGTTAAGCAGCGCTTTGGAAAAGTTGGCATAATCTATCCGCAAAATTTGACATTTTGTGACCCCTATGAGATAATATGAATAGGAAGTATCCACTATGCACCTTGAAAAGTTCATAGAACACTTGTGGAAGTGCCAATATCATCCCGCCGAAAGGATGGTATTGAAATGAGAAATACAAGCACTGTCCCAAGTTATAGTTTTGATAAAGAAACGGGCTGGCGTTTGGATTTGCCAACGAGCATTGTTCCCGGCACAAGGGTCTTGTGCCTTTATCGCGTATCTACCACAAAGCAGCTTTATCACGACATGAACGACGAGGCGGATATCCCCATGCAGAGGCTCCGCTGCCGTGAGTTTGCCCAGCAGAACGGCTGGACAATCGTGTGTGAGCTGCAGGAGGAAGGCATCTCTGGCCATAAGGTCAGGGCAGAAAACCGCGACAAAATCCAAATGATAAAGGATTACGCCGTCAAGCAGAAGTTTGATATTCTTCTTGTCTTCATGTTTGACCGCATAGGCCGCATAGCGGACGAAACACCCTTTGTCGTGGAATGGCTTATCAGCCACGGAATCCGGGTGTGGGCCTCTCAGGAGGGAGAACAGCGCATAGACAACCATACCGACAGACTGATGAACTACATCCGCTTCTGGCAGGCCGACGGCGAAAGCCAAAAGACCTCGATCCGTACAGCAAACAGTATGCACATACTCACCGAGCAGGGCTATTTTACAGGCGGCACACGTCCCTATGGATATGACCTTGTAAAGTCCGGGCGCATGAATAAGAAAAAGCAGGAAGTCCACGACCTCGCGATCAATGAGGATGAGGCCGCGCAAATCCGTCTGATGTTTCATTTGGCCTATACATACGGGTACGGCGCACAGAGCATCGTAAACCACATGAACGCAAACGGTTATAAAAACCGCTCCGGCAAGAACTGGCACCCCTCAACGGTTCAAGCCATCCTGCGCAATAAAACGTATACGGGCATACTGAAAAGCGGTGATACCTTCTCTCCTGTACAGGATCAGCTTTGCATCGTTGAGAAGAATGTCTTTGACAGCGTACAGGATATGCTGGAAGTTCGTTCCCGACGATACCAGCAGACGCGCTCTGCACCGCTGAACACACGCGGCAGCTCCCTTTTGGCCGGAAACATCTTCTGCGGGCATTGCGGCGCTCGTCTGTGCATCACGACCAGCGGCAAGGGCAGACGCAGGGCGGACGGCACAGACATTGTGCGTACCCGATATTGCTGCCAGACAAAAACCCGCACACACGGAGAATGTGGCGGGCAGACCGGCTATACAGTTCATAAGGTGGACGAGATCATCGACACCTTTGTACGGAGTGTTCTGGAAAAGGTACGCGCTGTTGACCGCACGGAAATTGTTGAAGCACAGAACAAGATCGACATTGAATCCAAAAAGCAGCATATCAGAGAACTGCGGAGGGACGCAGAGAAAGCAGAAAGCGAGCTGCAAAAGCTCCAGAGCGAGATTATACGATCCTTGACCGGTGAAAGCGCATTTACCCCGCAAATGCTTCGCCCCGCCATCGACGCTCAGGAGCGCAAATTTGCCGATCTGATGCAGACTTTACACGCCGCCGAGGAAGATATGCACGACAGCGAAAACAATCTCCTCGCCTTGACAGAACGCTTTGACGATGTTTTGCATTGGGCCGCTATGTACAACAATGCGGATATGGCAGCAAAGAAGATGATCGTTTCCCGCATCATTGAGCGCGTCGATATGTTCCGGGACTATGAGATCAGGATCACGCTGAATATCAGCATTGAGCAGTTTCTAAACACCATTGACTGCGATCTTTAATTGTGCTTCGACATCAGCGGCTGGTATTACGGGTACGGATTAAAAAAATACACAATATGGACGCCATTAGCTGTACAAATTGCACAAATTTTCAAGATTTGTATTGCAAAAAAACTGGTTTATGATACACTAATATACACAACAGATTATAGTTTGTTGTGAATTGATATTAATGTAGAAAATCACACAAGGACATTTTTGGAATGTGGGAGTATATTCTTAAGTTTGGAATATCCATCACACCGTTTGCCAACATAGCGACAATCATTGCCTTATTGATTAGTATCATAACCCTTTGCTTTGCTAGTGGTATTAAAAAGACCATGGTTCGTAAAGTTGAGCGGGAAGATTTCATAAATAGGTCTGAAGCATATATTGCAAGTCTGACAGCTTATCGCAGTATTTTTTACGATGACAAGGAAATTGTTTCTGAGAAGCATTATCGGAACATTCTGAAGACTTTGACGGAAATACTCGATGACTTCAAGAACTTTCTACCATGGAAAGAGAAACGCAAAATAAAGAAACTGCGGAAGCATATTATCAATTATCTAAAAGAAAGCGAAAAGCCTGACGCGTTTGACAGTTATTGTGTAGATTCTCTACACTCAATTTCAGCCGACTTAGATAGAGAGAGAAAACTACTATGATTACAGAGAAAAATGCAACTCGACATCAGTTTAGTCCCATTAAGGATCTGATATCAAGAACAAAAGAAGAGGAAATAATATGGATTCAATTGTCAGGATTAAGGGATTACCTTGCAAATGATGATATTTCTCTTCTAGATATTCACCGGTTTCAAAACTTCTTTCGTTCTGCTAGGAGCCTGAATTTTTTCCCAGTCATAGAACATTCATACATTAGTGTTTTTGAGCGCAAAAGTGTAGTGTATATTTTGTCGCAGGATGCCAGAACAAAAGCAATGTTTCTATCTTATATGCATACAGATAGTCGCTCAACATCTTGGCGTACACTTCTAAGCGATCAAGTGTCTCTCAATCGCCTTTTTAACATTATACGTCTCATTGCTCCTCATGATTCAGTTCAAGAATATGACGAACTTTTATATTCTATAAATGATGTTCGTGTCTAATTGCATCAATTTCCATTGAAAGATACTCAAATTCGGCTCCAATAATCAGAAGCTCATTGATATTGATTCTGTCTTTCTTTTTCTTAATCAAATTTTTTATTTGCGTCATAGCAGCGATGGCTTTCTCCGATGTTAATATGACATTTAGAATGAAATCGTCTTTTGTTAGTGCGGTTGTTGACGCTTCTTTTATGAGTTTTTCGACTTGGCTTTCAAAATTGTAATTATTAGACACGATAGTTTCCCCCTAAATCTTTTTCATAATTTTATCAGTATCCAGTTTATAAGACAACAGTTTTCTGTCGAAAGTTATAATAATTAAAACATGGATTGTACCAGTCATTATATGTTTTTGCTAATGCTCATACTACGTTTCCCATAAGCTATTGGAGATAGCTTATGGGGGGCATATAAACTACGACTTGGGAGAGCGCTTGAATGGCATTCAAGAGGTCAGCGGTTCGATCCCGCTTATCTCCACCAAACTTACAGGATACATTGTAAGGGTTGAAGTACCGATTTCGTCAAGATTTCGGTACTTTTTCTTTATTTTCGGATTTCACTGTTTTTGAGAGTGTCAACACAAACTGTCAACAAATCCGATTTTGAGAGGGATTTTTCTCTGTTTTGACGAATCGGCGCGGCGTGCTGCTGTGCATCTTGCCGTCAAGCTGAGTTGTCCTTGCATCCCCTGTCAAAGCTGGGTGGTGTAACTCACTAGACCTTGCGAGCAAGGTCTTTCGCCAAAGGCGGGCAAGGCCATCCCTTGGAACCCTCCCGAATACCGGCAAAGTGTGGCCACACTTCATGACACTTTGCATTTTTTGCCGGTATTCCTTTTCGCTCACTATTTCAAAACCTCAAGAAATGAGTTTTGAAATAACGAGCGAAAACAAAAAACGGACCGGAGCCGCACATGAAAAATGTGCAAACTCTGATCCGTTTTTTGCGCTGAGGAGATACGATACGAAGGAACGATAAGTTGATGAAGGTAATGCGACCCGCACAATTATCAGTGGCGACTGTGTACGGTTCATCCCCACGTGCGTGGGGCTAATGCTTGGCGACGATCACGTTGTGCAGCCATGCAGACGGTTCATCCCCACGTGCGTGGGGCTAATTCCTTCGAGCGTGTACAGGGCTTCGCATAGGTTCGGTTCATCCCCACGTGCGTGAGGCTAATAAATGTGCAAGACGATGTTATAATACCCTTGTCGGTTCATCCCCACGTGCGTGGGGCTAATGCGTCGCTGTCCGTCTCCAGCGAGAAGAAGCAAACCGGTTCATCCCCACGTGCGTGGGGCTAATGCACCCCTTTCAGAGCAGAGTCATGAACTCCACGGTTCATCCCCACGTGCGTGGGGCTAATCCATGGTACGTCCGCTATCCTCGCCGTTAATGTCGGTTCATCCCCACGTGCGTGGGGCTAATTCTCCATACTGTCGTATCCGCGCACGTCAATGCTGGTTCATCCCCACGTGCGTGGGGCTAATGCGCGGATCACGACGATCGAAGAGTCTTCCTGTTCAATGATTGCATGCTCAATATAAAGATAGCTGATACTATCCCTTATCTTTGGGAGTTCGTGCAGATCCTTAGCCATACTCTGTTACTCTTTCAGCAGCAGCATGCCCAGCCCGTATGACTTTCCGGGACCGATGCCGTTTTGAAGCGCCAGCCGGAAGCGTTCCACATCCTTGATTTGAAGCATGCCGGAATAACGGTAGGAGTCCAGATACAGCCTGCCGCCCCGTTCTGCCGGGTGAAGCGCACTCTCTTTTGCGCCGGGAAACTCCTGAACATCAAGGATCATAAAGCCATTCTGTGCCGCCTTTCGATTCAGCCAGGCGAAGCGCTCCTCTTGTGCGCGCAGGACACGGCGGCGGCTGTTGCGGTTCTCACCACAAGGCACTTTTTTAAAGGGCATAGTCAGCAGGTCGAAGCTCCAAAGCTGCTCTTCCTGCATGGACGCAAGCCATCTACTCAGCTCACGCTCTCCGGCAAGGAACATCCACGGGAGAACTCGGCTTCGGCCAATCGGCTGTCCGGCATAGAGATACAGGTTGACCCGTTGCCCCTGCACCTGCACACGATAAACAAGCGATGCCTCCTGACGAGGAAGCCCATACAGCCCCGCGACAAGCCGGTGCATCTTCTGCGCATCACGGAGAGCGGCGCGAACGACCGGCTCGGAAAGATTCATCTCAATTTTGGACAGAACCATCGGTATCCTCCTTCACAACACCGCGCCAGACACGCCGCAAGGCAAATTCCCGGTTTCCGCTCACAAGATGATCAGGCCGCAGATAACCGGAAAGCACAGGGGACTCCCGCTCCACCTCGCAGAGCATGGGGAAAACGGTACGCTCCGCCGCCGGGTACCGGGCAAGCGCATCCTGCAATGAAACGTAATCCGCTGTCACCGCGTCCAGCACCGGACGCGAAGGCACACAGTTTTTCCGTCCCAGATAGAGCGGCCATTTGGGCTCTTTAAGTGCAGACACAAGACGCGCACGCCAGGTATCGTCTGTCTCAATGAATACGGTGAAGCAAGCGTCCTGCAAATACGCGCGGCGGGAGATGATCGTATTACCGCCGCTTTTCGGCTTCCCCTCGGCATTGCGGAGCGGATTTCCGGTCACCGTCTGAAAATCCACAGCCCGCAGGCCGAGGCGATCTGCCCGCACTGCGACCGTAATCGCCTTGTTCAGATCATAGAGCGCAGGGCTTCCGCGTTCCAGCCCAAGCGCGCAGCCAAGCAGACCGACGATCCCGGACTTGGTGGGGAAATCGGCGCTGTCCCGGAAATCCCATTTGGACATTTCACCCCAGGCTTGCAAAACGCCCTCCAGCCGCAGGATCAAAAGCGCTTTCTTTTCGGGCATAACAGCACCTCACTGCAAGGCTGCCGCAGCAGCCTCAACCAGCTCCGGGAACACCGTAAAGGATTTCGTTGCATATTCGGGCTTCACATCGTATTTATCCACGCTGAACCAGAGGCGCTCTTCCACCGGCAGGGCAAAATTCCGAACCATCATGTCAGATTCCGCTGCAAGCCTGCGAATACTTTCTTCAACCGGGTCAGCCGCCGCGACAGGCTTGACAAAAGCATTGACCAGACTGGTTGGAACCTTTTTCGTTTTGCATTCAACCAGAACAGCGCTTGGCAGCACATGGCCCGCGAAGCTGTTCTGCTTGCCGCTGGGATCGGTAAAGGCCATCGCTCTCAGCAACGCAGGCAAAGCTTTCTTGACGATCTCGTCCGAATCCTCGGAGTACTTGAGGTTTTCCCACAGAGCATCCGTATCCAGAGAAGCGTAAATGTAATAACAGGAGGCATTGAAGTCTGTATCGTTGATATGTCCTGCGCCTTTTTCCTCTATAGTTTCACCACGGAGAAGATCATCCATCGCCGTGAAATAATCGGATTCCACGCAGACCTTCCCGGTGGAAATCGCCTGCGCCACCTGCATCGCGGCCTCCACATCCCGGAAGGCGTCACAGGTCACCATACGGCCAAAGAGGGCGATGTCCAGTGTTATCGGCCGCACATCCGCACCTGTGACTGCGTCCTGAAGATCCTTGGCTTTCAGCTTTTCCACATCTTTGACATTCTTGCAGGAATCCAGCTTCTCCTTTACGGCAGATGCGGCAGCCTCAATATCCCCCGGCGCAAAGAAAATGATCTGGGCCGTTGTACCATCCTTGGTTTCCTTCCCGTCTTTGTTGCCAAAGCCGGTAATTTTCGGCGTAACTGCCTCAACATATTCCGGGTTAACACCCATCTCCAGCAGCTTTTGTGCGACCAGAGCGGGCAGCTTGCGCGTGCGAATGCCAAGATTTTCTTCGCCAATCTCGGATTTGAGAAGCTCCGATGTGCGCCAGCTCCGCTTGAGGCACTGGCTGGAAATGCGCCCGCGTGTGACACCGCCAAATACACAGGTCTTCGGTGCGCCGGTATCGTCCCGGTTCAGATTCGTGGGAGGGTAATTCTTCAACATATGGATTTCGTAAAGCATTTTTATTACTCCTTATCTTCAATAATCGTGTCTTCGGAGAAAACAGCTCTTGCCCATTTTCTCTGCACCGTCTGTGAATCGCTGTTCCAGTAAATCAAATCGTCCAGCAGACCGGAGAAATCAATATGACGTCGATCTGATTTCTGACGGATCAATTTCACCAGGCGGCTCAACTTCGTCAGCATGTAGCCGTCAGCATCCCACTTCGTATCGAGCAGGATCTCCACGCGATGCGCTGTGCTGTCGGAGAGATCATCGCTTTTCATAAGGGCTGAAATAACCTGTTCCAGCGGCGTTCCCTCCTGATTGCCCGCGTCCCACAGACAGCGCAGGCAGGCAACCGCAAACCATTTTTCTTCCTGCCACTTGTCTACTGAAGCCGGAAGGCAACGGTAAAAGGCGGTCAGTGCTGTACCGTCAGCCTCCTGAAGCATGATTCCGGCTTCTCTCCGCAGGGCAGCCCGTTCGCCATTGTTCAGGCGATCCAGCCGATCGAAAAACTGTTTCTGGTATTCCGTCATAGACAAGCCTCCTTTTTCAGCTTTTGTATGCTCTTGTACAGGATGCCTCTTTGCTGCTCCGCAACGGCAAGCGCCGCTGCACGCAGATTCAGCGACCCGACAGCCGCTGAAAAGGCATTTTCGGCATAATCCCCCGCATCATCAAAAAAGGCCGCAAGATCTTCTTTTCCAGGAGCGGTTGTTGCCGCCTGGTCGCAGAAATGCCAGAAGCGTTTCTCACATGCCTGATAATACTGCTGTAGGGAAAGTGAAGCGGTAGCATCCGGAAAAACCGCAATTTTGGAAAAAGCCTTGCGAAGCGCGTTTGCCAAGGTTTCCGACGTTTGTATGCACAATCGCAGCATGTCCACAGTATTGCCCTTTTCCGTCAGGGCAAGGGGGAAGGAAAAGCTATGTCGGTATATCCCGAGATAACTCGCTTGACTGGTTTCAACACCATAGAGCGTGAGATCGACAGTATCACAATACTGGTGATTTCGATAGAAGGTCAAAAGCTGTGACGCCTGTCCTCCGGGGATATTGACAATATCACATAGATTGCGCCAGATCGCCTTGTCTGCGCTCGGACGCATCGGGAAGAAACCGTCCTTCCCAAGCCTATAGGTAACATAAGGATCGCGCCAGCTCGGTTTGTTTACAAAGTTTTCTCCTTGACACAGATAAACAGAAGACACGGTCCCGTCTTCGTTGGGAAGCAAGTGAATTCTTCGCGTTGGAAACAGCATTCCGTGGAGCCATGAGGTTTTACCGATTTCCTGTTTGGGTATAACCGGAGTGGTTCTTCTCCACAGAACAGGCGGAGAGTCGAACTGTATGCCTATGCTGTCGATGGGAAGCAATGTAAATACAAGGCTTTCAAACAGATTATTTCCTTGTATAACACCATAATATGGCGGCGAGGCGTTCACACCGGATGGGTAGCCCTGTGCTGCAGCCGTGCAGAACAGATATGTTGTCAGCAAGAGTCGCATAGCTTCGTCCGGAGTGATCCTTGCGGTGGATTTGGAGCCGTGGTCAAAATGCGTATGGTTGTTGCCGTTGGCTCGTGTAAAATCGAGAACTGTTACCGGTTTAGGCTCACCATCAAGTGCAGGATCAAATTTGCTTTGCAGGAACGGTCTTTCTACGTCAAAGAGATCAAAACTGACTCCCTCGGACCGGCAAAGAGCTATATACTTTTCAATCGCAGTTTCGTCAAAGCTGCCGGCATCCAGCAAGTCTTCGATGTCAGATTCACTTTCCGGCCGCAACGCATCCATTAAAAACAACCCAAGGAAGCGATACAGGCTATACTCTTCCAACGGAGACGCCGAGAAAATCTCACGCAGTTCATGCGCATTAACAAGGGTTTCTCTGATGCCAAGCATTTTTTCCGTACCATCTAAGGTTACAACCGGAATCCATGCTTGATTCAGAACATCAAACGTCGCGCTCATAACTCACCTTCTTTTATAATCAATCCCAGTTCGGGGTCAAAGCGTAGAATTTTTCCGTTTTCCAGATGGGCTTGTCCTTTTTCATCTGTAGAGACAATCCTGATTCCGGATAACAGCATCGCGCCTTTTATACTCCAATCATCAGGCAGTCTTCCCAAACTGCTGATTCTTACAGAAACGCTTTGTCTCATCACTTGTTCAGCAATATTACGATCCCAGACAGACGCAACTCTACATTCTCCCCGTGCTTTCATAAAAGGCTGTAAGGATGTCATCTCCTCCGACGAAAGGAGCGCGATTCTGACCGAAGGTTCTCCAAGGCGCGTTTTCACCGACAGATTGAACGAGTCCTCGTCGTCATCATAAAGTGCAAAACCATCCAATGCGGAGAACAGCTTATCCGGAGGATTCAGCAGATACTGCTGGCTTGCTCCCGCGTCAAGCTCATCCTGCAAAACTTTCTTCATCCAGCCCCTTATCTCTTCTTCAGGAGCATTCGAGGAATCATAGCCCTCCTGCACCATGGGGGCAAGGTCTTTCGGAATCTGAATGCTGGTTCTGGCCAAAAGTATACGCCGTGAGCTGTTCAACAGGCATTCCGGATAGACATAAGCGCTTGCGCCATAGTTCCGATCCACGCCCGGCATCAGCACCGTGACCGATGCTGCGTTATGAGAGGCTGGGCGTTCGGTGTTTTCATGGCGGAACACTCGGCCCATTCGCTGGAGAAGCAAATCTATTGGGGCTATCGCGGTTAACATAACGTCAAAGTCTACATCCAATGACTGCTCGACAACCTGTGTTGCGACCAGAATGGATTTCTTGGGACGATTGGACTTTTCTTTCCCGTATTTAAGAATACATTCTTTCTCAATTACTGCCCGTTGGCCAGCCGGGAACTGTGCATGAAACAGAAGCAGATCTCCGTCATACCGTTCCTTGATAGCCGAATAGACAACCTGCGCCTCTTTGACGGTATTCAGCAATACGCAGATGCAGCCACCGTCTTCCACTTCGTTGATCGCTGTCTCCGCAATAATATTAGGTTTATCCAATATAGGGCTTAGTTTTGTTGAGATTGTCAAGCGGTGACTTGTTTCGGATATCATGCACTCTTGCACATCTCCGCTGTTTCCGAGCAACGTAATGAGCGGATAGGCTCCAGATAATCGCTGGGACGTATAGGGAGCAAGCAGTTTCTCCTTCAAAGAAGGTGGTAATGTAGCCGACAGCATCACGACCGGGATCTGTAATGCTTTACACCATTCCAACAAGCGGACAAGAATTTCACTCATATACGCATCATAAGAGTGTATTTCATCAATGATCAAAACCTTGTTCGACAGCCCTAGCAGGCGAAGCACACCGTACTTTACATTCGTCGCGGCAAACATGGCCTGATCCACAGTTCCAACGGCGTATTGTCCCAAGAGGCCACGTTTCAAAGGTGCAAGCCAAGTGGCTATTTCACTCTGCTCATCAGGTGAGTTGGACGAATATATCTGCGGAGTTTCCAACCAGGCCATCGAATGTAGCAGTCGTACTACAGATGATAAATTGTGCATTCCTAAAAGAGCATGTGCCCGTGTTACCATCTGGTTAGCGGTAGCGGCTGTCGGAAGTGCAATATAGAAACCGTCTTTTCCCCATTGCGACGCCATCTGAACAGCAGCATAGATACCAGCCTCTGTTTTCCCTTCTCCCATGGGTGCTTCAATCAGGACGGCGAGGGGCTTTATTCTCGCGGAATGTATCTGACGCTCAATTTCGCGCTGCATAGGCCGCTTTCCATTAACAGGAATATTGGGCCATAGACCGCAAAAATCCTGCGGCCAAGTGACATGCTTTGGCTTTAAGCCGCTCTCAAGCAGAAACTTTTGTGCTATTGCCTGGATTCTATCATCAGCATTGTCGTCCCTGATCCAAGCTTCCGCATCGGAAAAACTGCTTCCGGATGCTATCCAGTCCGAGAGGATCATAACACCAAGCAGCACCGAAGCTATGGAGCCCTGCTTTTCTTTCTGGAAGGATGGGAGCCGAATGGCTTGATCTCCGAGAAACTTTTTCTTCAGTTCAGCCTCCAGAGACACGCGGAACGCTTGCCAAGCAGAGTTCTGATTGTAGCTTCCGTTTCCCGTTTTCCCTTGGTGATGTGCTCCTACAATCTTTGACATTAGAGTGCAGGACTGTCGATTCTCCCCACACTCTTTCCAAAACGTGCGGAGGAAACTCTGCCCTGTTTTTTCATGCCTGATTCCGGGCATGAACACTTCATGCAGTGTCGATTCGCTTTCTATCGCTTGCCTTATTTCCTCATCTTTTACCTGAAAGCTGTATTCTATTTTCCCGAGGTCATGCAGCGAAACAAGATAACCGACAAAGCCCGTCAATTGATCTCTGTCCATTGACAGGTCATCGCATAGCTGCTCTCTAACCCCCGCAGATAACAGTTCGTCCACGAGAACCATGGCAACCATGCCACTGATTTTCGCATGCGTGGGAACTGATTGAAATGGTGAAGTTTTTGCCCAAAAATCACTGCTATTCATGACATTTTCAAATTCTTACGTCTTTTGACACTGTCCTTAAGTACATATTTCCTCGAATACTTCTATAATATCTGTATTCTACACAGCCTCAAGCCGTATTTCAACACGAATTCAACTGTCATATCCAGAAAACAAGATGTTAAAAACCACTTCAAACATTCCCGTTGTTTTTTATCATTTACCATGCTACAATAATTGCAGAGAGGAGTGATTACCATGCGAAGCCAGCAAGAAGTCAGTGCGATTATCAATCAGCTTTGTTCCGGTCTAAAGCCGCTGTTCCCGCAGGGCTCCATGGAGGCCATTCTGTTCGGCTCCTATGCGCGTGGAGAGGCGGACGCCGAATCGGATATCGACGTGATGGTGCTGGTGGATTCCTCTCGTCAGGACATCTCGGAAAAAACTTGGGAAATCAGTAGCGTGGCCGCCGATCTGCTTCTGGATCGCGGTGTGATGGTTTCCCCAATCGTGGAGAATCGTCGCTATTTCCAGGATAACATTGGATTTCTGCCTTTCTATCAGAATATCGCGCGGGAAGGAGTGCGTTACAGTGCTTGACGCTGCAAGAATCGACCTGTCGAAATATCGACTGGAGCGAGCAGGAGAGATGCTCAAAACCGCCCGCCGTGATCTCGACGCGGGGGACTATGCCTCCGCGAACAATCGCGCTTACTATTGCATTTTTCACGCTATGCGTGCCACGCTGGCGCTGACCGGCGAGGATTACAAAAAGCATTCCGGCGTAATCTCCCGGTTTTCGGAGCAATATTTGAAAACCAAACTTCTTTCGCCGGAGTTGAGTAAGATTATCTCTATGGCGTCCATCATTCGCAATCGCAGCGATTATGAGGATTTTTACATCTGCTCTATTTCCGACACCAAGAAACTGGTTTCGGATGCGGCATTGTTTCTGAATACCGTTACGGCGTTCTTGGAAACGCAATATTACAAATAAAAAATGGCCAGGGATTTGACGGTACGTCGCCACCCCTAGCCATGTTCATGTATCAGATTTCTTTCATTTTTCCCTCGGTAAGCACATCCATCATGATCTTTGCACCGAGGCGGAAAGCATATATAAATGACTCACAGTCTGTCAGCACATTGACCTCGTGCTGCGCGGTCATGTAGGCTTCAAACTGCTCCTTCTGCTTTTCCGTCAGGGTATCGAGCAGGGCATTTCCAGCCTTCACGACCTCATTGAGCGCCTTGGAATACTGGCTATCCTTTTTGAAGCTAAGTACAGCAGAGTAAAAGTGCTGTTTACCGAAACTTGTGGGGAAAAACGTCTCTGTTTGACGGAGACAAACAGCCCACTTTGAGCCAACCGTTTTGCCTTGCCGCCGCGGCTGCTGTCTTCCTGGTGGATTGTCCCGCTGCTTGCCCGTGGCTTGCCAGTCGTTTGCCCCGTGGGAAATATTTCGGCATGGATTTGTGAGAGGTTACCCCCTCGGACAGGCGACATTTTCAAAGGTTACTATAAAAGCTGATGCTTATATAGTAATTTTGGAGCGCGCGAAATCCTCGCCGCTCATGCGGCAACCGGATTTCATGCAAATGTAAGTCCCCATAAATCAGCTTTTATTTATTGTGGCGAGGCTTGCCGCATGGGGATTTATATTCAAAAGTATTTATGGAGGTATACATGGAACAGAAGCTGTTTACGGAGCTGCGTCCGTTATATGTGACAAGCAGGGAAAGCCCCAATGAGATCCGAATCCGGATCCGTATGCGCGACCTGATTGATCCGACCATTCTTCGCCATGCCGTGGATACGACGATGGAGCGTTACCCGTATTTCCTCGTTGAGTTGCGGAAAAAGGATACGCATTATGTTTTCGTGGAAAACCATCGGCCTGTGGTAATCACCAATTCCCTTCACGGCGTGGCGCTTAATTCCGCGGACTCCAATTTCCATATGATCGCGTTCTGCTGGCAGGACAACTGGATCATCCTGGATGTATTCCATGGCATGACAGATGGAACAGGCGCGTATGAAGTGCTGAGGACCCTTCTCTTTTACTATTGTTCGGAGCGATATGATATTCAGCTGCAGGCGGAGGGAATCCGTCTGGTTGGGGATGATATCCCTGCGGAGGAGTGGACTGATCCTGTGGCAAACAGGACCGATCTTCCGGCCCCCAGGCGGAATGAGCAAATGTCCGATGCGCTGAATCTCATCGCTTCGGCCGGTCTTGAGAAGGATCACCGTCATACCGTATACAGCATTGCCATCTCCGAATCCGAATTCATGAAATTCAGTCTGGATAACGATGGCAGTCCCGGCACCATGGTCTCCCTGCTGCTGAGCCGGGCCATTGCGAAGCTGTTTCCCTACGCAAAGGACATTATCCGCATCACCCTTTGCGTAAATCAGCGAAAGGCGCTTCATACGCCGCTGGCACATCAGAGCCTGGTTGGCGGTGCGTTTCTGGAGTATAAGGACAAAATGCGCGAATGGCCTCTGGACAGGCAGGCGACTGCTTACCGGGGGATGGTTTTCGCCCAAACCGAGGAAGAGAATGTGCTGATGGGCGTGGCCTCAATCAAGGGGATCAACGGGCTTCTCCTCTCCAAGGAGAGCGACCAGGAGCGTCTCGGGGTGGCGGGTTATATCAACGCACTGGCGGCCAGAGTCATCACAGCAACCGTAAGCTATGTGGGAAAGGCGAATTATAAAGAAGCCGAACAGTATATTCGCGATTTCAGAACGTGGACGTCCTCTGCGGCCAACGGTTTAACCGTTGAAATATCCGCAGTCAACGGCCGGTTCACCCTTGACTTTCTCCAAACGTTTTCAAGTCCCATCTTTGTGAATGCTTTTCTGAAGGAGCTGGAGGAAAATGGGATCGTCTACGATCTCCAGGATGTAAATGAGCTGGAGCTTCCGAACATAAAGCTCCCATGGACGGAGCAATAACTCCAGTTTATCGAATAAAACGGCGAGAAGCATAATACCGGCTTACAAAAGCGCATCCCGCTTTTGTAAGCCGGTATTATGACGACTGCACGGGGACGAAGATCGTTACTCTTGTTCCGCCCGCCTCCCGCGGTACGATTTCCAGCGTTCCGCCGCACATGGAGCTCAGCCGGGACTGTATGCTTTCAAGGGTTGCGTGCGGCTCGCTGTCTTTCGACGGGTCATAGCCTGGGCCGTTGTCTTCCACAGTGATTCGGACACCCGCTTCCATTCTCTCCGTAACGATGGAGATATGCAGCGGTTCAAGGTTCGGGTCAAGCCCGTGCTTGACGGCGTTTTCCACAATAGGTTGAAGCGTCAGCGGCGGGAGGCGGAAAGCGGTGAACGGCGTGTCAAACGCTACAGACAGCTGTCCTTCAAACCGGGCCTGCTCCACTGCGAGATAGGCGCCTGTGTGTTCCAGCTCCTTTTCGAAGGGAATCGCTTCCTCCTCGACAATCGCGTTGAAATTGCTTTGCAGATAGCGGGAAAAATCCCGTATGACCTGCTGAGCCTTTTGTGGATCCAGACCGCAGAGATAATAGATGCTCATCAGCGTGTTGAAGATGAAATGGGGCCGCATTTGCAGCACGGCAATACGCGCCCGTTGCCGCGCGGCATCTTCCTTCTGCTCCTGGTATCGGCGAACCAGATCGCTCAGCAGAAGCAGCTCTGCAAGAACGCTCTGGGTATAGGACGGCGTAAGGAAGCTGATGATAAAGCTGAACCGCTGCATGCGGCTCAGCTTTTTCCGTCTTTGGTGCAGGGCAATCAAACGAACCGCCGGCAGGGCGAAAGCCATGCCCAGATAAAAGACAGGCCAAGGAGCTCCCTCCACAACGTAGTCTGGTGTGACCGTTATGGCGCCGGTCAGCAGATGAAAAAACTCGACCGTAAGGCTTAGGCCGGTCATCGCGTACAGGATATACATGACCCTGCTCCTGTGCCAGTCCTCCCCGCAGCAATGGAGAAAATATGCCGTCACAAGCATGGGCAGGATCGGCGTGAGCAGCGTGTCGGCCAGAAACAGCGCACGGCATAAGGGAAGAGGAGCGCGGTAAAAAAAGGCGGCGCTTTCCGCCAGATCAACCGCGGAAAGCACAAGCACAAAGGACAGGATCGCGATGCCCATGCGCATGGGCCACTTGTCGACACGGCGTGCGATGAAGAGAAAAGCCAGACCGAACAACCCAAACAGTATCGCCGCGATTTCTGCCAGGGATGATATGCTTATCCACGCCATTACAGCAGCCCCATTACAGGATAGCGCAGCCGGGAGAGCTCCCTGCGCACCTCCTCCGCGTCGAACGGCTTGAGCAGGAACCCGCTTGCGCCGACGCTCCACGCGTCGAGGGAATACTCCGGAAATGCGGTGAGAAAAATCACATTGGTATGGGGACGCAACTCAAGCATCTGACGGCACAGCTCCAGCCCGCTGGATCGCCCCAACTCGATGTCCAGAAAAACAAGCGCTACCGGGTTTTCCCGAAAAAAGGCCAGAGCCTCCAGGGACTTCGTAAAGCCGACAACATTAGCGTTGGGCATCAGCTCGCGCAAAACGGGTAGCGCTCCGTCAAGGGTGATGGGGTCGTCGTCCAGCAGCAGAACACTGGGAATCTCACTGCGCTCGCCCGCAGCTGCCATCAGCGCTGTGGTGTCCACGCCCAAAGCCTCGGCAATTTTGTAGAGCATATCGATGCTTGGGACACGGCGGCCCGCCTCCCAGTTTGTGACGCTGCCGCGCTCTACATGCAGACGGTCTGCCAACTGCTTCTGAGACAGGCCCTTTTCGGTTCTCAGGCGGCGCAGAGTTTCACCAATAAGTAGAGCCATGACGTATCTCGTTCCTTTCTTCTATCTGAATAAAAGAATAAACAATCCGGGGAAAAAGCGCAAGAGGCGAAAACAAGAATCGGGGGATTCATTCTGAAGCCTCCCCCCTTGTTTTTTTATGCTTTTTCTGGTATATTAAAAAATCCAAAGACGTTGCAGTGGATAACAGAATGAATCCCAACGGATTCATTCACGAAGAAAATCAATTTTAAGAGGAAAAAATCATGAGTCTTGAAAAGAGTCAGAAAATCGTCAAGGTGTTGGGTATCCTCAGTATTATCGCGGCTGTCCTGGGCATAATCGCCGCAATCGGCATGTTTGGCCTCACCGGCCTCGGCGCCGCGTCTCTGGATACCGCTGCGATCGACGATGAGACCGCCGGCGGCCTGGTTGGCCTGGGCCTGATCGGGATCGTCGTTCTCGTGAGCGCGATCGTAGAGCTGCTCCAGGGCATCTTTTCCCTGCGCGCCGCAAAGGACGCCTCAAAGGCTACGCCCCTCTGGGTCATCTCGATCATCAGCGTTGTGTTTAGCGTGATCTCTCTCATCAACAGCTTCGGCAGCGGTACGCAGGAGATTTTCTCCGCCATCTTCGGCCTCGCCATCAGCTGCGGCATTTTCTATCTGGCCAACAACATCAGGAAGAACGCGTGAACATAGCGTCTTTATCAGAATCCCCGTTTCTCGGAAGCGACTACCAGTAAGGAGCGTGATCCATGTGACAAAAAACAAGATCCTGCTGGCCGTGCAGTCTCTCCTGTGCGTGATACTGGTCGTGATGCTGGCTGTCTCGGCTGTCGGTATCTACCGTTCCGGTATCGCCGAAAAACAGGAAAACCCGCTGGCCTGGGTCTATACCCGTGAAAAAGCTGCCGCCGCGCTGAAGCCCGTATTGCCGGTTTTCCTGCTTGCCGTGGGCGTGACAGTTGTTTGTGCGATACTGAATGTCCGGGACGAAAATGAAAACAAGCCCGTAAAGGACATGGAGCTTAACCGCAATCTGCTGCGCACGCGTGTTGCGCAGCCGGATGACGCCATGAAAAAAGAGCAGGCCATACAGAAAAAACTTCTGTACGGCGGCTGGGGCGGCTTCGGGCTGTGTATGCTGCCTGTCCTGATCTACATGACAAACGGAGACCATTTCCCCAACGGCGACCTGGAGCAGGTGATGGGCGCGTTTGCCGTCCATGTGTTCCCCTGGATCATTGTGGGCATGGCCGTCCTGATCGTCTCGGCCATCTTGCAGGGCAAGAGCATACAGCGCGAATATGACGCGATCATGGCGCGCATCAAAGAAGAAAAGGCAGCCGGAATTAAGGCCGAGCCGCAGACGGAAAAGCCCACACGGAATGTGAATGCTCTGCGTTGGGTCATCCTGGCAATCGCGGTAGTATTTATCATTGTCGGCATCCGCAACGGCAGCATGATGGCGGTCGTCAACAAGGCGATCAGAATTTGTACGGAGTGTGTTGGCCTTGGATAATGTAAAAACTTCCTGGTGGGCCTCCCACCGCCCGTCCAGGAGACGGCTTGTGCAGCTCTACTGCGCGCTCTTGTACAACGCCCATGTCAAGGGATTCGTCGAGGGCGAAATCTACAAGAGCAAAACCCCCACGACAAAGGGGATCTGCGTCCCCGGCTTCAACTGCTATTCCTGCCCCGGCGCTGTCGGCGCCTGCCCGCTGGGCTCGCTGCAAAACGCCATCGGCACCACGAACAAGCAGATCGGCTTCTATGTCTTCGGCATCCTCATGCTCTACGGCCTGATTCTGGGCCGTACCATCTGCGGCTGGCTCTGTCCGCTGGGACTCATTCAGGAGCTGCTGCATAAGCTGCCCACGCCGAAGCTCAAAAAGAACCGCGCAACGAGAGCGCTGTCGTATCTGAAATATGTGATCCTCGCGGTCTTTGCCGTCGGCATCACAGCGTGGTACGGTATCGCCCACGGCGTGGCCCTGCCCGCTTTCTGCAAGTACATATGCCCGGCCGGCACCTTTGAGGGGGCGGGCTTCCTGCTGATAAATCCCGCGAACGCCGGTGATTTCGGCATGCTGAACATCCTCTTTACACGCAAGTTTGTCATCATGCTCGTCATCGGCCTTGCCTGTGTGTTCTGCTACCGCAGCTTCTGCCGCTTTCTCTGCCCCCTGGGCGCAATCTACGGCTTTTTCAGCAAGGTCGCGCTTGTGGGCGTGAAAGTGGACGCCACGCGCTGCAACCACTGCGGCTCCTGTGTGAGAAACTGCGGCATGGATGTGCGCCATGTGGGCGATCATGAGTGCATCCACTGTGCCAAGTGCATGGACGTGTGCAGCCAGAAGGCCATCAGCCTCAAGGCCGGCAGCTTTACGCTCAAAGCGCCTTCCGGCGGCTGCGCGGACGACAAGCCCGATTCCGAGGCAAAGCGCAAAAAGCTCGGAAAGATCGCCTGGGGTATTGCCCTTGCGGTTCTGTGCGCGGCGCTGGTGTACTATAATTTCCTTGACCCCAACATCAAGAAGGCGGAAACACCTGCCGCTGAGCCCGCCGTCGTGGAAGCTGAAATACCCGTGCAGGAAGCGGCTCCGGCGGACTGGTCAAGCTCCGCGCCTCTCGGCTGCGAGGTCGGACAGCAGCTCCCGGACTTCACGATCACCTGCCTGGACGGCAGTGAGTTCCATCTTGCCGACTATCGCGGCAAGCCCGTGTTCATCAACCTCTGGGCGACCTACTGCGGCCCCTGCGTGAAGGAGCTGCCGCACTTCAGCGAGCTGTACAAGGCCCATGAGGGCGATATCGCCATGCTGGCCCTGCATTCGGATATCGTGGCGGACGATCCGCAGGAGTATCTGGATGAGTTCGGCAAGGACTGGGTCATGCCCTTCGCCATTGAAAACGAAGACGAGGCGATCTGGAATCTCGTGGGAGGCACCACCGCCATGCCGCAGACCATCGTCCTCAACCGCCACGGCGAAGTGGTCTTCAACCAGCGCGGCTCCGTGACGCCGGAGATGCTGGCAGCACTGTATGAGCAGGCGTCCGAAGGGGGAGAAGCAGCGGCCCCGGCAGCTCCTGCGGTCGACTACACAAGCTCCGCGCCCCTCGGCAATGAGGTCGGGCAGCAGCTCCCGGATTTCACAATCACCTGTCTCGACGGAAGCGAGTTCCATCTTGCCGACTATCGCGGAAAGCCCGTGTTCATCAACCTCTGGGCCACCTACTGCGGCCCGTGTGTGAAGGAGCTTCCGCATTTCAGCGAGCTCTACAAGCAGCACGAGGGCGACATCGCCATGCTGGCCCTGCACTCCGACATCGTGGCGGACGATCCGCAGGAGTATCTGGATGAGTTCGGCAAGGACTGGGTCATGCCCTTCGCCGTTGAAAACGACGACGAGGCGATCTGGGATCTCGTGGGCGGCACCACCGCCATGCCGCAGACCATCGTCCTCAACCGCCGCGGCGAAGTGGTCTTCAACCAGCGCGGCTCCGTGACGCCGGAAATGCTCGCAACTTTGTACGAGCAGGCGTCCGCGTAAGCCTTCCGATCCCTATGTGATGAAAGGCTTGTATACAGGCCATCAATCAAAATTTATAAAGGAGTATTGACAATGAAGAAAACAATCGCAATGATCCTGACGCTTTGCCTGACGATCACAGTTCTCAGCACTGGCGCCTTTGCCGACGGCGGCTATCAGATTCAGGTAGTCGACCCCGACGGCAACCCCGTCGAGGGCGTGATGGTACAGTTCTGCTCCGATACCCAGTGCCTGGTCGGCAAGACCGGCGCTGACGGCATCGCCGCTTTTGATGAACCCGCCGGCACTTATACGGTTCATCTGCTCAAGGTTCCCGCCGGCTACGAGAAAGACACCACCGAGTATCCCATTCCCGAGACTCCCGACACCGTGGTTCTCACCGTCAAGCCGGAAGGCGCCGCCGCTGAAGAGGATGATGCTGACGTCATCGACGCGCCCCAGATCGGTGTGTACTACAAGACGCCCGAAGCTCTCGCAAACATGAATGGCCAGGCTAATTTGAACTACAACTTCCTCGATGACGGCGTACTGGATATTCCCGTGACGTTTCTTGCTGTTTCCAAGGCTGACATGGATGCCTATATGACCCTCTACAGGGCCGCCGTGGCAGCTTCCACCAACGGCGAAGAGATGCCCACCGACCCCGATCACCCTACCTGGCTGAGCGGCTATGAGAGCCTCCCGCTTTATGATATTTTCATCATCAATGACAACCGCGGTGAGACTGAGCTGCGTGAGCTGCTGAAGGGCTTTGGACTCGGTGACGAGGCGTTCTGCAACTTCACCGAGATCGGCTCCGACGCAGATTGCCACTTCTTCCTCACCCAGTATGCCGGGATCATGGATTCTGCGGATGAACTGAAGCCTCTCATGGGCGAGTTCTTCGACGAATATGAAAAGCTCTTTAACGATCCGTCCCTCTACCTCTCCGGCCTGAAGCTCTCGGCTCCCGAGTGGCCCAATACCAAGAAAGCCGGCGATGTGTTCACCTTCAAGACCACCGACCTTGACGGCAATGCCGTCGACAGCGCGGAGCTCTTCTCCAAGGCTAAGGTCACCGTGGTAAACTGCTGGGGAACGTGGTGCAACCCCTGCAAGGCAGAGCTGCCCGAGCTTGGCAAGATGGCCAGGGAGTTTGAGGAGCAGGGCTGCCAGCTCGTCGGCATCTGCACGGATGCGTTCGATGACGAAGTCGCCGCGACTGCCAGGCAGCTCCTGAGTGACGCTGACGCTTCCTACCTGAACCTGCGCTGCACCGAAGAGATCGAGGAGGATATCTCTCTTACGGCGTGGCCCACCACCTATTTTGTGGACAGCGAAGGCAAGCTGCTGACCGACCCCTTTGAAGGCGCGAACCCCGCCACTTACCGCGCAATGCTCGCCGATTGCCTGGCTCAGCTGGGATAATCAAACCAAAGACGCAATCAATAACAGTGTCCAATGCAAAGCACCGGTCAGATCCGAATGGATCTGACCGGTGCTTTTGTTTGCTTTTGATGCTGCCTTTCCTTTCTGCTTCAATAAAGACTGTGATTATATTCTGTCAGCGCCTCACGGTCATAGAAATGCTCATGGTTGTTGATGACATGGTCAGAATCCACACCTTGATCAATGTCGTAGAAACCGCCGTTTTTCAGGACGCTCATGCAGCAAGGGCCGGAAATCAGGAACAGGACGCCGTCCGTCGTCACCATACAGCGTAAAAGCGGGCCGCAAAAAGCAGAAAAGCCAAAATACACTATTTAGATGGTAATTCGCCGACAGGTAATATTGACTTTCCTATAATACAGGTATAAAACTATACAAATACATATGTATGGGGTTCGGCTTTCGTCAGCAAACCGTCAAAGTGCGCATTTCATTGGGGTCGATCCCCTGATCGACCTGAACCTCAGTTCCTTGCACAAGCGATAAGGTTTCGGGCTGATGAGGGTATCAGCCTCTGCGGAGCAGTTTTTTCGCTTTCAGTATGAATCCTGCCTTTATTGCCGAGCTAAGCAGATACGCATAATTATCATGTTGAATTGTGTGTTATAAGGCGCTTCTGACCATGACAAGTGCATCACAGGTTATTATGGCAAAACCGCACAATCCGCTATCGGCGCCTCCCGGGAAAATTGTGCCCTGATTTTGCCATTTTTTCTTGCGATACCCAAAGTATTCCTGCAAAAAACTGCCTTCATCAAAACCCGGTTTTTCTCAGGATTCGCTCTCGATTCGCTCTCGCCGAATTATGCGGTATTGCCTTAAAGGAGACTGAAACAAGATGGAACAGACAAACGACCGCAGCGCGCTGGCCGCCAGAGTGCGCATACGCCGCGCCCAGAAGGCGTGGAAATTTTTACGGGATGTCAACAACACCTCCCTGTGCGACCTGAACCGGGTCGCGCTGGAGGATGGCGCGCACAGCTACACCTACGGCCTGATGTTCCGGGAGTGGGAGCGGTATGCCTCCGTGTTCTCCGCCCTGGGGATGACGGGGGAGGGGCATTCCCGGGTAGGTTTGCTGGGTTCCACCTGCGTTGAGACGATCTTCGCCCTCTACGGGCTGAACATGGTGGGCGCGGACGTGTCGGTAGTGCCGACCTACAGCGCGCTGATGCCGAAGCGGATCATTCAGACCATCCGCGACGAGCACCTGACGGACTTCATCGTCACCGACGACTTCGCACAGGCCAATCTCATCAACGAATTGTTCCTGCGCCAGAAGGAGCTGGGGCTGGAGCACATCATACTGCTCCATGTGCCAGTGAACGGTGTGACGGTACATCCCATGCTGACCGCCGCTCAGGAGGCCAAATATCACCAGATCAAGGGGTTCTACAAGCCCATCTGCATGGACGAGCTGCTCGCGGCACGCGGGAACCACCCTGTCCGCTACGCCACGGAGGACAGCGGCGACACCGCATTCATCCTCCACACCTCCGGCACCACCACCGGCGCGGGGAAGCCCGTAGCCCTCTCTGACGCTGCCTGCAACGCCGCAGCGGCGGTCTTCTACCATATGGAGGAGCTGCAGCTGCCCATGGATCGTCTGGTGACCGCGGTGATCGTCGACCTGAGCAACGCCTACAGCATGATCGACCAGGTCCACCTTCCCCTCGCCATGGGGGCAAAGGTGGTGCTGGCCCCTGGCGGAATCCTGAATCCGTGGTTCTACAGGGCCGTGCCGAAGTATGAGATTTCCGTGCTCTTCACCATCAGCGCCATGTTCGAGCGGTGGATGAAGCTGCCGGAGGGGACGGACTTTGACTTCTCCAGCCTGCGCCTGGTGGTGCTCGGCGGGGCGGCGGTCTCCGCGGCGGACAAGCGCCGATTTGACGCCTTTCTCCGCGCCCACGGGGCTGGGGAGATCACCCTGCTCAACGGCTACGGCATCTCCGAGCTGGGCGGGGCCTGCTGCCTGTCCTCCCCGGAGCTGGACGACGAGTCCATCGGCTATCCCATTCCGGGGGTGAATGTCCGCCTCTTTGATGACGAGAGCGGCAAATTCCTCACTGCCAGAAACACCCCATGCGAGGGCGTGCTGTATCTCAATTCCTCCTCGATGGCCACGCCGGAGCTGGATGGGGAGACAGTTTTGAAATATGAGGTGCTGAACAACAGGCGCTTTGTCTGCACGAACGACCTGGTGCGCATGGACCCGGACGGCAGGCTGACCTTCCTCGGCCGGGCCAACCGCTACTTCATCAACGAGGAGGGCAGGCGCTTCGAGTCCGGTCGGGTGGAGGCGGAGATCGCCAGGCAGGAGGGCATCGAGAGCTGCTGCATCATGCCGGTCTATGTGAAGACCACCCACGAAAACATCCCCCAGCTCTGCGTCGCCACCTTGCCCGATGCCGGGGCAGCGCAGGAGGTCGTTCTTCGGGCACTGAAACAGGTCTATGTGACGAAGCGGACACTGGGCCCGGACCAGCTCCCCAGCCGGGTGATGCTGGCCATACGACTGCCCCGCAACGGCAACGGCAAGATCGACCTCTTCCAGATCGGCCGGGGCGAGGTCGAGGGCGGGGTATTTACCCTTGAACCTGTGTGTGTCGATGGCGAGATCACTGATTTCCGGCTGGTTCCCTGCACCGAAGGCCCGGCGGATATGATTCAGGAGGTATTTGACGGCATATCTGCGGAACTGAAGGGCAGTACGCCGTTCCATTCATTCAAGATAGAGAACAATAATAAGGAGGTACCTGATATGAAATGTGCAAAGATGGCTTATGAGAGCTTCAACGCCATGAATCGCATGGGCATGCAGATGATGAGCAATATGATGGGCCGTATGGGCCAGACGCCCTGCGGCGCGACGTCCGACGAAAACCCGATGGGCAAGATGCTCAAACACATGGCCCGGATGAACCTGAGCGCCCTGTCCACGCTGCGGCAGATGAATGATCAACATCAGAAGATGGTAAACCTGTTTTTCGACTCCGTTCAGAAGATAAACGAGAACCTCAGCGCAGAGCAGAAGTAATACTCCTCTCGGTCTGTTCCGGCAATTCATCGGGCGCCTTTTCCGTCCCGTTCCTCTCTCCCACGCGGGCTTCTCAAAATACCTGACAAGGAGCAAATAGAGATGATTGATTTCTTTGACCCGAATAAGAACCCCTTTATATCCATGATGAACCCGCAAGGCTCCTACGGCGCGCAGGAGGGCCAGAGCGCCTGGATGCCCCAGATGCCATGGATGGCGCAGGGCATGGAGGAGGCGATGCAGATGATGACACAGATGTTCCAGATGCAGATGCAGCTCGCCCAGATGATGTGGATGATGCCCATGCACATCATGCAGGGCATGGCCGGCATGGGCCAAATGGGCGCGGCGGCACAGAAGGATAGCGCGGCGCAGCCGGGAGGCTTCCAGCTCGGCGGAATGACGATCCCCCCGGAGCTGCTGCAAAAGCTGCTGCAGATGGAAATGTCACCCGAGAATCTGGAAAAGCTGCAGAAGGTTCTGAATTTCCTGTTTGCGGCCATCCCGGAAAACAAGGACAAGCAAGGCGACGCGGGGGAGGATTGAAATGGAAAAAAAGAGTGGAATCGGAAGCGTCGTCAAGCGTGAGTTCATGCGGGCCGCGATGGAGCGGTCCCAGAGTATGGATTTGAAACAGGTCATGACCGCCTTTGGCGCGGTGGAGCCGACGGTCTACGACGACGTGGAGGAGCAGCTCAATATCGCCTACGTCAACCGGGACGAGGCGGCGCTGGCCATGGACATGTTCAAGCCGAAGGCGCCAGAAGGTACAGAGCTGCCGGTCATCCTCCTCATCCATGGCGGCGGGCTGTTCATGGGCGACCGGGGCCTGGACCGCCCTTATTCCCGCCTGCTTGCCCACAAGGGATATATGGTCTTCTCTCTGGAATACCGCCTCGCGCCGAAGGCCAACATCTGCCAGCAGCTCGACGATGTCTGCGCCGGTATGGACCGCGTGGGAGAGATGTTGGTGGACTACGATGTGGATTTCTCCCGCATCTTCCTCGTGGCGGACAGCGCCGGGGCCTATCTGGCCTGCTACGTATCCGCCATGCACGAGTCCGTCAAGCTGCAAAAAGCCATCGGCTACAAGCCCTCCAGGATAGTCTACGCCGCCGTGGGCTTTATCAGCGGGATGTTTTACACAGAGAAAGCTCTGCAGGATCAGGTCTATGACGACAAGCGGACGGATGAACGGTTCCTGAAGTTTATGAACGTGGAACACCCCGATATCCTCGGCAATCTCCCGCCGGCCTTCATGGTGACCAGCTGCGGCGACATGATCAATAACTACACCCTCAAGTTCCACAAGGCCCTGAAGAAGGCCGGACGGCCCTGCAAGCTGGTCTATTTCGGCGACGAGGAATTGCGGCACATCTTTCCCATCATGAACCCGGAGCACCCGAAGAGCATCGAGGCCACGGACAAGATGCTGGAATGGTTCGAGCACTGGGCGCAGGTGCGTCGGGAGAGCCGGAAGAGCAGCCCGGAGCTCGAGCAGCAGAAGGCGGCCCTGCAGGCGCGCATCGACGACGGCAGCCTCGCCCGGCAAAAGGTATGGTCCAGCCTGAAGAAGCGCGTCCTTGTGAACAAGTCGAACCTGGACCGCCTCGCCATCATCGACTGCGCCCGAAACTACACCTATGCGGATATGTTCGCCGAGTGGGACCGCTATGCCAGGCTCTTCTCCGGTCTCGGCATTTGCGCGGAGAACCAGTCCCGGGCGGCGCTGTGCGGGGTTATCACGGCTGAGCCGCTGTTTGCCCTCTACGCGCTGAATATGACCGGGGCGGAGGTGTCCCTGTTTTCCTATCCGGATTTCCTGCCCGGCGGGATGTGGCGGACCATGCTGGAAAAGGAGCACATCACCGACCTCATCATCAGCGATATCATGGTTACGCCGGAGGTGTGGACGGAGATCTGCGAGGCCAGGGAGTCTCTCGGCCTGCGCCATGTGATCCTGCTCCATTCCCTTATGGGCGGCGCGGCGACGGGCCCGGCGGAGCTGGTCTACAACGAATTTAACTATCATTCTCTCAGGCGCCGGGCGGACACCGTGTTTATGGAGGACCTGCTGAAGCAGTATAAGGACACCCCCATCCGCTACGACGACTCCAAGGGAGAGCGGACGGCCTTCATCACCCACACCTCCGGTACCTCCGGTAGCCGAAAGCTGCTGCCCTTCACGGACATGGTGTTCAACAGGACCCTGGAGATGATGCCGAAGGGCATACACACCTTTCTGCCGGGCTACGACAACAGGAAACCCCTGCGCTGCGTCCAGGTGTTCGACATCAGCTCAATCATGTCCCTCTCCGGGCAGGTCCACACGGTGTTCGCGCAGGCCGATACGCTGGTGGTGACCTTCTTCGGCTTCATCCACCCGAAATTCGTCCGGGCGCTGGACTTCTATAATGTCGATGTCATGTCGATCACCGGCTTTATGGTGGACAGCTGGATGAAGCGCACCGACTTGGACGATCTCGACCTGTGTACGCTGAAGGTGGTGGGCATGTCCGGCGGCTATATCCCCCCGGAGAAGATGGAACGCTACCGCGCCTTCTTCCGGGCGCACGGCTGCACCTGCGATATCATGTCCGCTTACGGGATGAGCGAGGCCGGCGGCAAGCCAATGTTTGCCCCGCACGACAACAAGCGGGATATTCTCGGCTTCGCGGAGGACAGCGACAGCTTCCGGATCAAGGATGAGCAGGACGGTAAGTTCTACCGGCCGGAGGACGGCCCGCGCACAGGCATTCTGTACATGTACTCCGATGTCCGCTCCGGCAACGAGCTGTACGGCGAGGTGATCTTCGAGTACACGCAGATCGACGGCAGGCAATATGTCTGCACGAACGATCTCATACAGGTGAACGAGGACGGCAGTCTCTCCTTCGCCGGGCGGACGGACCAGTTCTTTGAAAACAACAAGGGCCGGAAATTCGACGCCGGCATCGTGAACCGGTGCCTCTGCGCCCATAGCGCCGTGGAAAACTGCGCCGTGGTGCCGGTGATGGAGAAGCGAATCAACGACACTGTTCCCGTGCTCTTCGTGGTGCCCTCCGAAAAGGGCCCCGGGGCGGCGGAGTCCATCCGCAAGGCCTTGGTGGACGTGTATGTGAAGGAGAAGCAGATCGGGGCCGACAACCTGCCCACCCAATTCATGCTGGTGAATGACATCCCGCTGAACGCCAATGGCAAGCTGGACACCTTCCGCATCACCCGCCAGCGTCTGACCGGAGATGCCTATGATATCGTTCCCGTCATGGAGAACGAGGCATTGACCGACATCCGGGCAAAGCACGTTGAGCAGGTCAACAGCTTCACGGCGGGGACGCTCCCGGCGGGCATGGAGAACCATTCGGCCTACAACTTCTTTGACCTCTTCCAGACGGAGGGCACGGGCGAACGCTCCGGAGGCTGGAGTCCGCTGCCGCCAATCTGGCCCTTCTCCGGCGCGGACAAGCGGAAGAAGCAGATGCTGCCGAAGATGCCGGAGGAACTGTGGAAGGCGGCACTGAAATACGGCAACAGGCTTGTCGGATTGTCCACCGAGCGCAAGAGTTATGACTTCGATTTCGAGGACTGATCCTAAGGCAACACCGCGCAATTCGCCTGCGGCATCTCCTGGAAAATTTGCGCCCTGATTTCGAGCCTTTTTCTTGAGGTACACAAAGTACATCTGCGAAAACAGAACCCGAATATTCTCAGGATCTGCTCTTGCCGAATTATGCGGTATTGCCCTAAACGACCTTTCTGCGGAGCAGTTTTTTCGTCCTGGGCGCAGATATAGTAAACGATGCGACCCATGTGCGCAGCCTTCCGGACACCGGAGATGAGGATAACAGCTCATACAGGAAGCTGATCTGACGAGAAGGATGATCCGCCCTCCGGTTCCCTGACTCAATGCCGTCCCAGACGGACGGGGATGATCCTTCAGCAGAACGGCGCGCTGCTTTTCCGCCTCGCACGGCACCCAATCGAGCGCTTTATTATCCGGCTCATAGCTATGTCAGCATTGCGCGTGAAGGCTCTGGTATTGCGGAAAGCCTCATCTGTCCACGATGGTGATCCTGGCAGATCTCCGGTTTCCAAATAGAACAAAAAAATATATTGACACAATGTCAGAACACTGTTATACTATGTTTTGACATTGTGTCAATATTGTTTCTGAGAGGGAGCATTGACATGAAAGAGAATACGGGAGCGCAGCCGGAGCGCCGGGAGACGAAAAGTCGAAGCGGACGCTGTTGACGCACCGTGATTTGATGCTCATTGCTATGTATATTTGAGTACCCGTAACATGGCGTATGTCTTTCTTCGCGCGCTTTTGGGAGGCTTGCAATGATCACGGTCAATCTCTTCATCGACCAGTGGCGGGATCAGACGTCCATTGACGCGCACCATGCTTCCCCGATGATGGCGCAGATCGCAGCTCTGCGGGAAAAATATGACCTTCACATGAAGACAGAGCGCTTTGCGAGCTGTGATGCGCTGCCGCAAAAAAGACATGGAGTATAATAAAAAAGTTAAAGGAGTATATACCATGAACAACAAAGCTGTTCCCGGAAAAGACGGCAATCACTATGTCCCCTATGAGGCGCGTACGGGTGAGAGTTCTGCGGTATTCTTTACCCGGGATCTGTCTGAGAAAGGGCTGAAGAAGATCTATGACAAGGTATCCTCTGTCCTGACCGGCAAAGTAGCCATCAAGCTGCACACCGGAGAGGCGGAAGGCCCCAACATTATCCCACGCCCCTGGGTGAAGGAGCTGATTGACACCCGTCTGCCGGATGCCGCCATCATTGAGACCAATACCTATTACGAGGGAAGCCGCTACACCACCGAGGCACACCGCAAAACGCTGGAGATCAACGGCTGGAATTTCTGCCCGGTGGATATTACCGACGCCGAGGGCGTGGCGGTGCTGCCGGTCAAGGGAGGCAAGTGGTTTACCGAGATGCACGTCGGCAAGTCCATGCTCAACTATGATTCACTTCTGGTGCTGACACACTTCAAGGGCCATACCATGGGCGGCTTCGGCGGCTCCAACAAGAATATCGGCATTGGCTGCGCTGACGGCAGGATCGGTAAAAAGGAAATCCATGCACATCCCGGTGCGGGTATGTGGAGCATCTCCGAAGAAGAGCTCATGGAGCGCATCTCCGAGAGCACCAAAGCGACCGTCGATCACTTTGCTCCGCACGTCTGCTTCATCAACACCATGCGCAACATGTCAGTCTCCTGCGACTGTGAAGGCCCCCAGGCAGAGCCGGTCGTGACGCCGGATGTGGGCATCCTCGCATCACTGGACATTCTGGCGGTGGACAACGCCTGCATTGATCTGCTCTATCATCTGCCGGAAAAGGGCGGCAAAGCGATGATTGAGAGGGTGGAGTCCCGCCATGGTCTGCGTCAGCTCAGCTATATGAAGGAGCTCGGTATGGGTCATGACCGCTATACACTCATTGACATCGATCATGACGACGCCGTTATTACTGCTGCGGAGGCTGTGAAGGATGTAAAGCCCGGTTGGGAACCTGATCGCTACAACACCTTCTGGGGCCGCAATAAGCACAGATAAGAACCGGAAACAAGAGACTTCCTCAGAGACCGAGCAGGAAAACAAGAGCCTGCCGTCGTCTTCTCCTGCACAGGCACCACGAAGGGCACCGCCGAGAAGATCGCGGCCCTCACCGGCGCAGAGCTTGTGGATCTCGTCCCGGCGCAGCCCTACACGGCGGAGGATATGAACTGCAACGACCGTTCGACCCGCGCCACCGGGGAGACCGCGGGCGAGCAGGCGGGGACCGGCACCTTCCTCACTTCTGCACGCTTCAGCTCCGGCGTTTCCAATGCGGAGCTGCAAGAGTGGAGCGACAGCCACAAATGAGCAACATGCAGAGCAAAAAACGGGACGGTCTGCGCAAGCTCGTGGATGCCTGTATGCATGTCCTCCTGCTGTGTCTGTGATCTATTGGTCACGGGAAAAGGGAAGCACGAGTGGCCCTCCACGGATTAAGTGACGCCGCCCTCGGCGTCTCGCGCAGAAAAAGCGAATACCATGCAGAAATCCCCGGCAAATCCGTAGTATCACACGAATTTGCCGGGGATTCGTTTGCTTTCTCAGACTGTTCCGCCGTTCCGACGGGGCTTGTTCAGCCTCTCCTGCTTGATGGGCATACTGGTTCAGGACCGGGAACGGCGCTTCTCGAGCCTTGCGAGAAAGTAGTCCTGATAGATAAAGCTCAGGATGGCCGCCGCGGGGATCGACAGCAGCATACCCAGCACGCCGAAGACGTCCCCCAGTACGATGCCGGCGATCAGAATCAGCAGGCCGGAGACGCCGAGAGAGTTGGAAAACAGCTTGGGCGCGAGAATATAGCCGTCAACGAACTGGAGCACGATGCAGAAGATGACAAACATCAGGGCATGGACAGGATTGACGAGCAGCAGGATAAAGCCGCCGATCACGCTGCCGATGATGGGGCCGAAGTTCGGAATCAGATTCGTCACGGCGACAACCACCGAAATGAGGCCGACATACTGCATACCGCACGCAAGCATGAAGATGGCGTTGACAACGGCGACGATCAGAGATTCCAGCAGGCTCTGCCCGAGATAGCTCATCAGGATCGCGTTGCAGCGCCGGACAAAGTCCATCACGCCGTCCGCCGTCTCCTTGCGCATTGCCGCGTTTAAAAAGCGCCACCAGGCGTTCAGGACGCCTTCCTTGTCGACGAGGAAGTAGACCGCCACGATCAGTGAGATCACCGTGGAGAGGATACCCTTGCCGGAGTCGGCGGCGGCGGTCAGGATTCTGCCGGCGTTGCCGCGGACAAAATCGGATATTGTGGTCATGGCGTTCTGTGAGATAATCTGCAGCTTCTCGGCGTCGATGAGCGAGGAGAGCGGGCTGTTCTCCAGCAGCTTGACCAGCGTGACGGCGTAAGTGTCAAAGCTTTCGGCAAAGCTGGAAACGCTCTGCACCAGCTGCGGGATCAGCGTTCCGATCAGCAGAACCAGGGCCAGCAGCGCCGTCAGGATGCCGAGCGTCACAGAGAGATACCAGCGCGTATTGCCAGGCTTCATCCTGCTGAAGACCTTTCTCTCAAAGAAGACGGCCAGCGGGTTGAGAATGTACGCGAAGATCACACCCAGAACAATGGAATTGAAGCTGCTCAGGAAGAAGCCGACAGAGGAAATCACCGTGCTCAGATTCATCAGGAGCGCGTAGAACGCCACGCCGATGCAGGCGATCACTGCGCCGTTGTACCATTTCTGTTCCGAAAGCTTGTTTTTCACGTTGTTTACTCCTTGTATGATATGTTTCAAAAAAACGCTTGGCGGATGTTGCCGCCGGGGGAAAATCAGACATTCGCGGGATGAAGGAATTCACAAGACGGGCAAACTATGGTATAATCAACATAGTCTGTCAGGACTGCTTTAGACCCCGGACCGAACTGACGGATTCCCGCGGAGGTCTTCGGAGAGAAAAGCCCGGAAAGCATGGCGGCGAGAGCGCCGTCGAAGCTCTGCCCGGCCATCATGCCGGACGCTGCCGCGGGTATGCGAAGCTGCAAAGAAGAAGGAAAACCTTTGCCGAAGCGAAGGAGGAGGTAAAAAATGCACGGAAACCTGTGCCTGATCGCTCTCGAATCCATGGCGCACATGGGCGGGCGGATCGACTGTATCCTGTCCGATTGGCGCGGCGGCGATCATTTTCTGACGGCGGTGGACTGCCCGCGTTTCAGCAGCGGAGAGGGCAAGTGCATCATCCATGATTCTGTCCGGGACCGCGATGTGTACATTCTGGTGGATGTGTGCAACCCGTCCCTGACCTATGAGATGTTCGGGCACACGAATCACATGTCCCCGGACGATCACTATCAGGATCTCAAGCGGGTCATCTCGGCATGCAACGGCAAGGCCGGCCGCATCACGGTCATCATGCCCTTCCTCTACGAGGGCCGTCAGCACCGCAGGATCCTGCGCGAGTCGCTGGACTGCGCCGTGATGCTGCAGGAGCTCGAGCACATGGGCGTACACAGCATCCTGACCTTCGACGCGCACGACAGCCGTATGCATAACGTCGTGCCGCTGATGGGCCTGGAGAACGTCTCTCCCGCGCTGCAGTTCACGCAGGCGCTTTTGACCGAGTACGAGGATCTCAGGCTCGACGACGGGCATATGATGTTCATCGCACCCGACGAGGGCGCGACCGAGCGCGTTGTGTTCCTCGCGTCGCTCTTCGGTGTGAATATCGGCATGTTCTACAAGCGACGGGACTACACCCGCATCGTGAACGGCTCGAATCCCGTGATCGCCCATGATTTCTGCGGCGTCTCGGTCGAGGGGATGGACGTCGTCGTGGTCGACGACATGATCGCCTCCGGCGGCAGTATGCTCGATACGGCGCGGCAGCTCAAGGAGATGGGTGCGAAGCGCGTGTTCCTCTTTTCCACCTTCGGCCTCTTTACAAACGGACTCGAGAAGTTCGACAAAGCCTACGCCGCGGGCTGGTTTGACCGCGTATTCACGACAAATCTGATCTACCAGAGCCCGGAGCTCAAGGAACGCGGGTACTATCTCACCGTGAACATGGACCGCTATATCGCTGCGCTCATCGACACGCTCAACCGCGGCGATACCATCCAGGATCTCGTCAAGCCGGCCCAACGCATCAAGCAGATGATCGAGCTGTACCGAAACAGGTAAAGACCGACAAGGCCCGGAGAGAGGGCTTAGGGCAGCACCGCACAATTCGGCGAGAGCGAATCCTGAGAAAAATTGGGTTCTGGCGATGGCAGTTTTTCGCAGGAATACTTTGTGTATTGCGAGAAAAAGTGACGAAGTCAGGGCACTATTTTTCCAGGAGGCGCCGATGGCGGATTGTGCGGTGTTGCCTTAGCCTTTTGCCGCGTCGGAGCCCCTGACGGTGTATGTCATCATCCGCGCTTCTGTCTCGGAGGCATTTCGCCCGGCGTTGCCTTCGTGTGTGCCGCCGGCGTTCGACTGCGCGCCCGCGGTGTCCGGCCAGGAGAGCGTGAAGCTGTCCGCGCTTACGTCCAGCTTTGCCTTTGCGCCGAGCAGAAGGGGATAGTTGATATCTCCGTGCCCTGCCGGAAAGCCGAAGGCGACCGGAATATTCAGCCCGTCGAGAAACTGTCTCGAGATCATGTCCGAGACGGATTCAAAAAGGCCGCCTCTGCTCTCACCGTAGTTGCCTCTGCCGTCTGCGGGAAGCTCCGTCCATTCGCCAAAGACGATGCCGGCGGCCCCGTCCAGGATCCCCTCGTGCCGGAGCATCGTGAGAAAGCGGTGGATGTGCTGCATATTCTCGCCCACCTCTTCGAGAAAGAGAATATACGGCTGATCCAGCGTCGCACTGTCATACGCCGTGTCGAGCGACGCGGTAAAGCTGGCAAGATTGCCGCCGATGAGGATGCCCTCCGCGGTGCCTTCCCGGCAGTACGCGTCTGCCTCGCAGCGATAGACGGGAAGCTCGCCCCGCATCATGCGGCGCTCCGCCTCCGCACATGCTTCGGGAAAGTCCTCAAACGCGCCGCTCATGCTCGCATGAATGGAGGGGAGACCCGCGCGGGTCCATGCCCCGTGATAGACCGCGATGTCGCTGTAGCCGATGATCGGCTTGCCTGCGCCCGCGATCAGAGCGGGGTCGAGCGCGTCCATGACCTCCGTCGCACCGTAGCCGCCGCGGATACAGAAGATCGCCTTGATCTCCGGGTCCTCAAGCGCCCATTTCAGATCCTCGATGCATTGTTCAAGCGTCCGCACCTCCGCGACGGCGTGCTTTCCCAGAACCGGCTCATAGCCCCAGCTCCGCAGGCCTTCGATTGTCTCCTCCGTCTGTGCCCAGCCGGGCAGGGCCGAGGGCGAGATCACGGCAATTTTGTCCCCTGCGGACAGGAAGCGGAAGGCGGGGTCCCCGCGGTATTCCGTGAAGCCGATGATCTCGGTTTTCGTATCGACGCCCTCGTCATAATACGCGTCCTCAACGGCGCTTCCGCCGCTCTCAGCAACGACCGGCGTGAGACCGGCCGCCTGACTCTCCCGCGCCGGATAGATCCGGACATACCCGGGGCCGACGGGCCAGGAATCCTTCGCCCAGCGTCCCCGGACGCGAATCTCCGACTGACCGGCTTGGACGGCGCTCTGCGTATAGGTACCGTCGTCGAATATGCAGAGGACCGTCGTCCCGCCTCCCGTCTCCTGCGTTTCCGGAGAGACGTAGACCGCGACGAGCTCCGGCGTCTGCGCAGACACCGAAGGCACCGTGAACGCGGCCAGAGAGATCAGCAGGATGATTGTGAACAGTCGTTTCATGCAAGAATACTCCCATACATGCCGGACTTGCGCTCCGGTATTTTTTTATTCCCGCGCACAAGGCGGACGAAAGGCTATTCGCCGTCGTGCAGCGGCGTGACGCCGTTGTTCGCAAGGATCACATCACAGAGCGGGGTGCCGAAGAAATCGAAGAGTCGCCGCGCGGGGCTGTTTTCCGGCTCGTCGCTGCGGATGACCGTATAGCCCTGCGTGCCGAGGGGGTAGCGCCCTGCCGCGACATTTTCCGGCGTTGCGGCAAAGCCCTCCAGCGAGAAGGCGAACAGGTCCTCTTTGCCATAGACGTCATGCAGATAAGTCATAATGCTGTAGCCCACGGCATAGGGGTCGCGCAGGCACTCGGAGACGATGGAGCTCATGTCGTCCAGACGTTCAAAGCCGAGAGCCTCAAAATCCGGGACGGGCTCATCCTTCCACAGCATCCGCTCAAACAGGCGCTGGCTGCCCGACTGATCGTCGCGGTAGAGGACGCGGATTTCGTGATCCGCGCCGCCGAGCTGCGACCAGTTTGTGATCTCTCCGCGGTAGATTGCGCGAACCTGCGCAAGGCTCAGATCCTCCACGCCGCAGGCGCGGTTGCCGATGAATACAAGACCGTCGCCCCCGTACAGTTTCATCTCGACCGTCACGCCGCGCTCATCCAGATAGTCCTGCTCTTCCTGCGTGGGGGCGGCCAGCAGCGCAAGATCGGCGGCGCCGTCGGCAATATTGAGCCACGCCCCGTGCGTCGTGGAGCACAGCGGCAGGCTCCCGCCCGCACCGGTACTCTCGCAGAAGAAGGCGTAGAGCTCCGCGGTGACGGGCTTTCTCGCCGTGGAGGAGTCCAGAACGGGGAAGTCCCCGCCGGCAAAGAGCGCGCCGTACTGTCCGCTGACCGGGAAATCACTGAACGTGCCGCTTTCCATGTCGAGCAGCTTGTACCCCTCGATCCTGTACCAGACGTTTTCCCCGGCGGCGCTCTGCCCATATGTGTTGTAATGCAGCAGGGCCTTGCCGTCCAGGATATCCGCAAGAGAGAAGAATTCGGGCAGGCCCTCGTCCATCTGCCGCCGCCCGCTGCCGTCGATGAAATAATACCGGTAATCGTCGTTCCAGTTGCCCTGGACGAGAGCGTTCCCGCCGCAGCTGGCGATCAGCTCACAGTCGGTCTCGGCGAGGGGAATATCCACCGGGACCAGAGCGCAGGCGTCCTCGTCGAGACGGCAGAGCAGCCCGCTGTTCGGAAAAAAGCAGAGAATGCCGTCCGCATCGCGCACAAGCTCCACGGAGGAATCCACCGGGATCTCCCACAGCCTCTCAAGGCTCTCCGGATCGAAGGCGGCGAGGCGGCTGCCGTTTTCGTTGTCATAGACGCGGGAATAGATGTATTTCCCGACGGTGCAGCACATGAGCATCGGCTCGCCCTCAAAGAGCGCGACCGGCGTCTGCGCGCCGCTGCGATAGAGATCGTAGCCGGCCCCGTCGAGGAATGAGTAGTACACGCCGATCACACCGCCGTCGTAGGGAATGAGCTCACGATAAGTGCGGCTGCCCGCCGGTACAAGCTCTGCGGCCTCCAGCCCGTCGGCACGGAAACGCCAGATGCTGCCGTCTTCAAACGCGGCATAGAGCCAGTCCCCCCAACGTGCGGTGCACAGCGTGCTGCTGTCCGCCACAAGGTGGGCTGCGGAGCCGTCGACCGGCGCAAAGTACAGGCGGTCATATTCCAATGTGAGAAAGAACCCGGCCGATGCGGGGGGAGCAGAAGCCGCGCCCGCAGCCTGCGTGCAGCCTGAAAGCGCGGGAGCCAGTGCAAAGACAAGAAGCAGGCAGAGAAGCCGTCGATTTCGCATCAATTTCATGGACATATCGCACCTCCGTACAGGTTCGTTTCTCCGCTGTCGCCTTAGTTTAACATGAGAACAGCAGCCTGACAAGTGGAAAGACTGTATAGGCAATACCGCATAATTCGGCAAGAGCAGATCCTGAGAAAAATTGGGTTCTGATAAAGGCACTTTTTCGCAGATGTACTTTGTGTACCTCAAGAAAAAATATAACAGGGCAGAAAAAACACGCTGTCACGTCTTCGCGAAGCAAAGCAGAGTCGAAGGATCTCTCTCCGGAAGTTTTCGAAAACCTCAGGAGAAAGATCCTTCGTCACTTCGTTTCTTGGAATAACAGGACGGGCCGCGTTTTGAGACGCCCCCCCCTGCGCCGTCCGTGCTCAGCGGAAGCTGTTGGCCCAATTGACCAGGGAGTTGTGCCAGATGTTTTCAATCACGTCCTGGCGCATACGCTCGGTAACGGGGCCGTTTTTCGCCATCTTGGCGAGGATCACGGCCTGAAGCTGCTCTACCGTCATGAGGTCGTAGGGAATGTCGGGGATCGTGACGTCTTCCGGCCTCGTCCCGGCCTTCGGCTCCTCCTCCAGTTTCGTCTCAGCCTTCGGCTCCTCCTGCGGGCGCGCGATCTCCGCCGTCTCTTCCGGCGCGGTCTCTATCTCCGCGGGGCTGACGGGCTCGACCCCGGTCGCAGGCGTCTCCTTCACAGGCTCCTCCGCTGCGGGCGCCTCCTCGCAGACGGGCGGCTCCGGCACCGCCTGACCATCGTCGGGAGCGAAGATGTCGCCGCCCGCGCCGGGGAGATTGAAGTTGAGCCGCCCTCCGCCGCCCTCGATGCGTCTGCCGGACAGCAGACCGATGTAGGCGGGGGCGCCCGCCTCCACGTTGAGCCAGGTCTCGCCGTCGGCGTTGTTCACCGCGACGATGAGTCTGCCGCGGGTGAAGACATACTGCTGGTTGGTCAGGCAGAGCTGGCGGTAATCCCCCCGGACCAGGTCCTGCCTGTACCGGCTGTGGATTGCCCCCAGGGAGGCGATGAGCGCGGTGCAGGGGTTTTTCGTGTAATCTTCCCGGTGCTCGTCCAGGCTGATATACGGGCGCAGGGAATCGTCGGAGCCGCGCTCCTTGCGGCCTTCGATACCGAACTCGCTGCCGTAGTAGACCGACGGGATGCCGGGCAGGGTATAGAGCAGGATATGGACAGGCAAGAAGTGCGCCTTGTTCATGAGCTTGGTGATGATGCGTTCCACGTCGTGGTTGTCCACAAAGTTGTAGAGCTTGATATGGGCGGGGACCATGCCGTTGGTGCGCTGGACGGTATGGGCGATCTCAAAATAGTTATGGTCGTTGTGGCCGCTGTAGAGGGCCTTGTGCAGGGTGTAGTTGGTGACGCTGTGCAGGGTGTTCTCGTTGGCCCAGCGGGAGTAGTCGCCGTGGATGACCTCGCCCATGAGCCAGAAGTCGGGCTTGACCTCGTCGGCGGTGCGGCGCAGGGCCTTCATGAAATCGAAGTCCAGCACGTCGGCGGCGTCGAGGCGTATGCCGTCCACGTCAAACTCGCTGACCCAGAAGCGGATCACGTCGCAGATATAATCCCGGACGGCGGGGTTGCGCTGGTTGAGCTTCACAAGCAGGTTATAGCCGCCCCAGTTGTCGTAGGAGAAGCCGTCGTTGTATTCGTTGTTGCCGCAGAAGTTGACGTTGCAGTACCAGTCCCGATAGGCCGAGCCCTCGCGGTTTTTCTGAATATCCCGGAAGGCGAAGAAATCGCGGCCCGTGTGGTTGAACACGCCGTCGAAGATGACCCTGAGTCCCGCTTCGTGGCAGGCGGCGACAAAGCCCTTCAGATCCTCATTCGTGCCGAGACGGCTGTCCATCACGCGGTAATCGGTGGTCTCGTACCCGTGGCCGACGGACTGGAACAGGGGGCCTATGTAGAGGGCCGTAAAGCCCAGGCGTTTGAGATGGTCGATCCAGGGCAGCAACGTATTGAGCCGATGCACCGGCTCGCCGTAGTCATTCTGTCTGGGTGCGCCGGTCAGCCCCAGCGGGTAAATGTGATAGAATACCGCTTCATCATACCATGCCATTTGAATTCCTCCCAATGATTCAAGCTTGGGTCAAGCAAATAAAAAGCGCTTGCATTATAGCAAGACAGGGACGCTATTTCAAGTTATTTCTAAGGCAATACCACATAATTCGGTAAGAACAGATCCTGAGAAAATTTGGGTTCTGATAAAGGCGCTTTTTCGCAGATGTACTTTGTGTACCTCAAGAAAAAGGCTCGAAATCGTCAGCCGATTTCATGGTTGCGCAGACGGGCCTTATCGCGTATAATAACAGCGGCCGATTTTTGATCGTCCACCATACGAAAGCAGGGGGAAAACAGACATGAAATTTGCAAATATCCTGAAAAAAGCCCGGGCTCTGGCAGCCGAAGCCGACATCTCCGGAGTGGATTTTCTCGCGGTGCAGATCAACATCGAGGGCGAGGAGAGCGGTGTCTTTTATGTGGAGGTCAAGGACGGCCGCATTTCCGTGGAGCCCTATGAGTACTACGACCGCCAGTGCGCCATCACCATCAGCGACGCCGATTTTTCTAGGCTCATGCGCGGAAAGCTGGACGCCGTCAAGGCCTATGACGAGGGCAGGCTCCGCGTAGAGGGCGATGCCGGCAGGGCGCTGCAGTTTTCCGAGCTTCTGAACAGCGGGATCCAGACAGAGAAACCGCAGGCATAAACAGAGAAAGCGCTTGCCATCCTGAGCATTTCAGTATATAATTATTTCATGAAACGCAGAGAGCGCTGAAGCAAACGCCGTGTGCGCCGCCCGCCTGTCAGGCTCCGCCGGTAAAGCCGTCAGCCGTATACGGCTGTTGCTTCAGCGCTCTCTTTCTGCAGACAGGAAATCAAAACCGATCGGAGGAATGACCGTATGAATCAAAACACGAAAGCCTGGCTTCTGACCGGGGGCGCGCTCGGCGCGGCAGGCATCGGGACGGGGATCGCCTCGACCATCCTGCTCAACAAGACGCTGCCGCGCCCCAAGGAGACCAGCCAGGAGATCATCAACGAATTTGCCGACCCCGTAAAGATGGAGGAATACAAGGTCAAAATGGCCCCCGTGGGCGAGTGGATGCAGAAGCAGACCATGGAGGACGTCCATATCCGCGCCCGCGACGGGATCATGCTCCATGCCTTTTATCTGGCCGCGGAGGCCCCGTCCAAAAAGCTGGCGATCCTCCACCATGGCTACACCAGCAAGGCCATGGACAACGCGGCCCACGCCAAATTCTTCCACGAGCAGGGCTTCGCGGTCCTGCTGCTGGACCTGCGCGCCCACGGGCAGAGCGAGGGGAAGTATGTGGGCTTCGGCATCCTGGACCGCTATGACACCCTCGCCTGGGTTAACTACGCGCGCGAGCGCTTCGGGACGGATATCAAAATCGTCCTGCACGGCGTCTCCATGGGCGGCGCGACGGTGCTGATGGCCCTGGGCCTGCCGGAGATCCAGGAGACGGTCTCCGCCGTCATCGCCGACTGCGGCTACACTTCGCCCGCCGACATCTTTGCGCATGTGATCGAGAAGGACTACCACATCCCCGGTACTCCGGTCATCAAGCTCACCGCCGTCACGTCCCAGAAGCTGGCGGGCTACCGCTATGACGAATACTCCACACTGGACGCGCTGCGCGGAAACCGGGTGCCCGTCCTGTTCATTCACGGAAAGGAGGACAAATTCGTCCCCACCTGGATGAGTCAGAAAAACTACGACGCCTGCACCTCGAAAAAGCGGCTGCTGATGGTGGACAACGCGGGCCACGGCTCGAGCGTGTTTGAAAACCTCCCCCTCTACGAGCAGACCGAGAAGGACTTCCTGGCCGACGCGCTGGGATAACATGACAGTTTACAAAGGAGGAGTGATCCGATGAAGGAGCTCAATGTTAACGGCGCCGTCGTGCAGGCCTATCCGCTGACCGCGGCGCAGCGCATCCATTTCTACACCGTATCCGCCTGCCAGAGACACGAGCTTCTGAATATTGCCACCGGCTTTTATATCGAGTTTGCGGATGTGGATTTCGACACCCTGCGCGAGTGTATCATGGACGGTTACCGGAAGTTTGAGGCCATGCGCCTGCGTATCGTCATGGACGGGGAGACCCCGCTCCAGTACCTGGTGCCCACCGAGGACCGGGAGATCCGGCTTGTGGACTTTTCGTCCTGGCGGGAGGAGGACGCACACGCGGAGATGACGCGCTGGAGCAAGATCCCCCTGCATATGGACGGCACCCCGCTGAACGAGATCGTCATGATCCGGCTGCCCAATAATTTCAATGGCCTGTATATGAAGGTCCACCACATGACCATGGACTCCACGGCCATCATCAGCTTTTACAGCTATGTGCTGAACCTCTACTGCTGCAGGAAGTTCGAGAACATTGAAGAGCCGAAGCCGCCGAAGAGCTATCTCGCCCAGCTCAAGCTGGACCTGGCCTACGAGGACAACAGCCCCGCCATGCAGCGGGACGAGAAGTTCTGGATGGAAAAGCTCAGCGAACCGGAGCCCATCTATACCCCGTTCAGTCCCCGCAACCGCCTTCTGGAACTGCGTGAGCAGACGGGCAACCCAAATCTCCGGGCCTGCTACGGTACCGGCGACATCGAGGCGGACATCAAGGTCTACGAGCTGGAGGATGAGCCTTCAAAGGCTCTGCTGCGTTTCAGCAGGGAGTATCACATCCCCATCGCGTCGATCCTGCTGCTGGGCCTGCGCACCACCTTCTCTCACTTTGCCGGCGGCGAAAAGGACGTGAGCGTGAAAAACGCCGTGGCCCGCCGCGGCACGCTGCTGGAGAGCCAGTCCGGCGGCACGCGCATCCACTTCTGGCCCCTGCGCACGGTTATCGAGCCGGAGACCAGCTTCCTCGACGCGCTGAAAATCGTCCAGGCCAAGGAAAACGCTCTTCTGCGCCACGCAAATTACGACCCCATCCGCTACATGGGCGCGGTCGGCGCACACTATGGCGCGCCCCGTGGCACGGGCTACGAGTGCACGACCCTGACCTATCAGCCGGTGTCCGCCGCCTCGCTCAAGGGCCGCGCAATCCCCGACATGAACTTCATGAGCAAGTGGTACACCAACGGCGTGGCCATGCAGCTCATCTACATCACAGTCATGCACCGCCCCACCGACAACGGCTTCAGCTTCCACTTCGAATATGAGAAGAACTCCGTCTCGCTGGATGAGATCGAGAAGCTCTACTTCTACCTCTGTCGCGCCATCTTCCGCGGCATCGAGGATCCGAACCGCACCATCGGCGAGATCCTGGAGTGGATGTAAAACAGGCGCCCGCGTATGGCAAGACCGCGCAGGGCTGTCACCGGCACGCATACGATGAGAATCAAAAGGAGGATACAGAAACATGTTGGAACAAGTCAGAGAGATCATGACCCGCTATGTCGAGCTGGAGCCGGAGCAGATCGTGCCGGACTCGAAGCTGGCCGAAGAGCTGGGGCTCACCTCCTTCGCCGTCATGAGCATGATGGGCGACTTTGAGGAGGAGTTCGGTATCACGGTGGACGAAAACGAGCTCACCGATATCCATACCGTGGGCGACATCATCGCCTATCTGGAGAAAAAGCAGGCCGAGGGATGAAAACAGAAGAACTGCACAGCCTCCGGGACCTGGTAGTCCTGGCCGCGAAGGAGCGGCCCGATAAGGTCTGGCTGCGGGAGAAGGCGAACAGGGACATCGCGGAGAAGACCTTCGGCGGATTCCTGGAGGACTGCCGTAAAGTCGCCGCCTTCCTGGAAAAGCAGGGGCCGGCCCCGGTCCACGCGGGCCTCGTCGGCAGCTCGGGCATCGCCTATATCACCTGTCTTCTGGGGACCGCGGCCTCCGGGAATCTGGCCGTGCCCATCGACCCGCAACTCGCTCCGGAGGAGATCACGGACAACCTCAACCGGGCCGACGTGACGGTGCTCTTCTACGACCGGCGCTTCCGGAGCCTCGCGGACGCGGTGCGGGACGCCTGCCCGCAGATCACCGCCGCCGTGTGCTTCACCGCCGAAGAGGGCTGCTTTTCTCTCCCGGAGCTGCTGGAAGGGGAGCCCCCCGCGGAGCTTCCGCCCGTCGATCCCCAAAGCTGCGCCTGTATCCTCTATACCTCCGGCACCACGGGCAAGAGCAAGGGCGTGATGCTCTCCCACGCAAACCTCATCGACAACGCCACCTGCTGCGACAATGAGGGCAGCGACCGCGACGTACTGCTCTCCGTGCTGCCAATCCATCATGCCTACTGTCTCACCTGCGACGTGCTGCTATCCCTGCGCTACGGGGCGACCCTTTGCATCAACGACTCGCCCATGCGTCTTGTGCAGAACATCAGGCTCTTTAAGCCCACCAAGCTCCTGCTGGTGCCCCTGATCGCGGAGACCATCTACCGCCGCATCATGGCGGAGAAGAAAAAGAACCCGCTGATCCCCCTGAAGCTGGCGGGCCGCGCGGTCTTCGGCAGGGAGCTTGAGGTTATCTTCTGCGGCGGGGCCTACCTCTCACCGGAGCTCAGCCGGGCCTATGAGAAGATGGGCTACCCGATCCTCCAGGGCTACGGGATGACCGAGTGCTCCCCGCGCATCACCTCCTCGAGCCAGGCCGACCCCTCCACCGGCGAGGACGTGGGCCGCGTCGTCAAAAACTGCGAGGTCAGGATCGAGGACGGGGAAATACTGGCAAAGAGCCCGTCGGTCATGCTGGGCTACTACAAAAACCCGGAGGCCACCGCGGAGATGTTTACGGAGGACGGCTGGCTCAAAACCGGGGACCTGGGCTATGTAAAGGACCAGCGCATTTATATTACCGGGCGGAAAAAGAACCTTATTATCCTCTCCAACGGCGAGAACGTCTCCCCTGAGGAACTGGAAAACCGCTTTGCCGGCAGCGAGTGGATGAGCGAGATCATGGTCTACTCCGAGGAGGAGCAGATCACCGCCGAGGTCTATCCCTTCCCCGAGTACGCGGACAGGGCCGAGACGCTGTTTCGGAAGAAGGTGGAGGAGATCAACAAAAAAGTCCCGCCCGCAAAGCGCATCGTCCGTCTGCGCCTGCGCGACCGGGAATTTGAGAAGACCACCTCCCGTAAGGTCAAGCGCAACCAGACCGGTGAAAAGGGCCGGCTGCTGATGAATTAATACTGTTCCCTGACAGAGAGAAGACAAGAAAATTTTTTCCGGAAGGGCTTCCGGGGTTCTGTCAGGGAAGAGAATAAACCGGGAAGACCGCACAATGCTGCGGTCTTCCCGGTTTTTGACGCCTCTGATGCGCTGGCTGCTTTCCGGAAGTGCTTCCGGCTGCGCTTTAACCTGCGCTGCCAAACGACGCTCCGCCGAGGGGATTGCCGCCGGATGCGTTTCCTTCGGGGCCCGAATAGGACAGGCAGCCCTCTGCCTTGCAGCCCTCTGCCACGCAGCCGGCGAAAGCCGTGCAGAAGTCGGCGGCGCAGCCCTTTGCAATACAGCCCGCGTGGCCGACGCAGGCGTCGCCGCCGCAGCCCTTCGCGATACAGGCGACATTGCCGCCGCAGGCGTCGCCGCCGCAGACGTTGTTCACGCAGCCGGCCTGAGCGCCGCAGGCATCGGCGGTACAGCCTTTCATCAGGCAGCCGGCCTGAGCGCCGCAGGCGTCTGCCACACAGCCTGCGGTAAGGCAGCCCGCGTAACCCCCGCAGGCGTCGGCTGTGCAGCCCTTCAAGACGCAGCCGGCCTCGCCGCCGCAGGCCTGCCCGCCGCAGGCTTCTCCGGCACATGCGGCATGCCCGCCGCAGCCCTTGCCGCCGCAGGCCTGCCCGCCGCATCCGGCGTCCGCCGGGCAGCCTGCCGCGCCGCAGGCGTCTGCACCGCAGGATGCAGCGCTGACGGCGGCGGCGCAGGCGGAGATGATCACCACCACCGAGACGCCGAGATTGGGGTCTTTCGGGTCTCTTTTCCCGTTGAGGGTCCTCTCGTTTTTCCCGCCGGCGATCGCATCCAGCTCACGCGGGTCGAGCTCTTCCCCGACAAAGTCCGGCAGCACGTAGGTTTCGCCGTAGCCCTCGTCCTGCTCAATGAAGTTCAGGCGAAAGCCCTCCTCCAGCGGCCTTCCGGCCAGCTCCTCCACGGCGGCTTTGGCGTCCTTGTGCGCCTTCTCCCGAAAGTCGGGGTCCTCTGCCAGCGCCTTGTTGATCTTCAGGTACAGCTCCTCCAGTTCCTTCTGTGTCCAGCTCATACGCGTTCCTCCTTATGATCGGGTTTACGATAAAAGCTGAGCCCTTTATCGTAATTTTTGAGTGTGCGAAATCCTCGCCGCTCACGCGGCAACCGGTTTTATGCACATCTAAGGCAACACCGCACAATCCGCCATCGGCGCCTCCTGGAAAAATAGTGCCCTGACTTCGAGCCTTTTTCTTGCAATACACAAAGTATTCCTGCGAAACTGCCATCGCCAGAACCCAATTTTTCTCAGGATTCGCTCTCGCCGAATTGTGTGGTGCTGCCCTAAATCCCCATGAATCTACTTGTATTCATTGCGGCAAGGTTTGCCGCATGGGGATTTACGGTATAACAACGACTTGATGCGGCCGGCTTCAGGCGGCAAGCCTGAGATAGCCGCGGATAAACAGTTGATTCATCAGCCTGTAGTACGCCTCCCGCCCTTCGGAGGGCAGACGGATCGCCTCCTGAAGCCGCTCCAGCGTGAGACCGGAATCCAGCAGCTCTAATGTCCGCAGCGTATAGGCGTTCGCGGAGATGCGGTAGCCGACTCCGTCCCCGAGAAAGAGGACGGCGTTTTCCTCCGGGACAACGTTGCAGCTTCTGTTCAGCGCCAACGGGCGGCCGAGGGGCAGCAGGCCGACAGCCCAGGTCTCCGTCAGATACCGGAGCTTGCTTCGAAAGTCCGCTGCGCCGTCAAAGCGCAGCGTCTCCCGGACGCGCACGCCCAGCGGAAAAACACTGTCCGGCAGCTCCGGCTCCACAAACTGCATTGTACGCTCTGCCATGTTCACCCGCATGCCCGCGATGCAGCAGATGCTGTAAGGCAGCCCTGCCGGCTTGCCGCTCCTGCCGTCTCTGGCCCGCCCGGAGGCGGCATACTGATTCAGCGACTCCGGGTTGTTGGACAGAAGCTCCACATCCGCCAGCTCCTCCGGGGAGAAGGCCTCTGCGATGCGATGAAACTGAGCCCTTGTGCGGATGCTGAAGCGGAGCGCGGCCTGCCGGCGCAGACGGTCCGCCCCGATCCGGCACATCAGACGGCGCACCCGCTCTGTGTCCCGCTCTGCTATGGCGGTGGTCGTCTGCGGAAGCTGCCCGGTGACGTCCTCAAAATCCGCGAGAAAGCGCTCGTAATCCGGGTTATCCAGCGGCTCGGTCGCGAGGTAACAGGGCGAGCTTCCGGCGACCGGCCCCAGCAGCTCGACGCTGCTTTGCAGCACCCCCCGCCAGAGCACGGCGTTTTCCGGCGTGTACCGGAAATCCGCCTGCCAGCGCGGGGCGTCCAGCCCGCAGAAGGGACACTGGACCGAGCAGCCCAGACTCAGCTCAAAACAGAGAGGGAAATAGCGGATGTTGTCGTGAAAGCGCAGAAGCCCGCTCTCCATCCGGCAGCGGTTGCGGGTCGTGTCGGAAAAACGGAAAAGCGCTTCGTTCGCGAAGGCCGCCCTGCCGTGAGAGTGCGCGACAAACTCACTCACAACGCGGTTGCGGCGCATGTATTCGGCAACATAGGGGTTTTCGGCTTCACCAGCCGCGCAGCCGCGGGCGATGACCGTGAACCCCCGCAGCGCGAGGGCAGGATCACCGAGCGTGAAGCCGAGACTCCCGGCAGCGCCGGCGGGGTCCTCCGCCGCGTGCCGCCGGAAATCGGGATCGACGCGGTAGAAGTCCGCCGCACGTTTGAAGCGGGCGTATTCTGAGTCGTTCACGGCTTTTGCTCCCGCTTTTGCCGCGCAAGCTCCTTCTTCCGCTCAAAGTGCAGCTCCAGCAGGTTTTCCAGATTCTCCTTGAAATAGGAGCAGGAGCTCTGCGGCTGCGTGCTGTGCAGATTGTTCTGACGGATCCGGTGGCAGCCGCCGTCGCAGATGGGGAAATAGAAGCACTCCCGGCACTCCTGCGAGTCGAGGTAGCTGCAGCCCGTCATGCCCTCGGCAATGAGCGCCATGTTCCAGTCTCTGAGATTGTCCACATTGCCGACCACGCGCTCCGGGATGCCCACATCGTCCCAGCACTTGTATACCTCGCCCTCCGGCCCAATGACGAAGGCGTTGCGCCGCGTCAGGATGCAGCCCTGCATCCGTCTCTCGGGGAAGAGGGAGAACGGGGCGATCTGGTATTTCTCCATCATATGGGTCAGAAACTCGCCCTGCTGCACCGGATCGAAGAAGCAGCTGTGGTCCGGGTGATCGTCGCCCTTTACAAAGCCGGGATATACGGTGATGCGCTTTCCGAAGTCCGCAGGGTAGCGCTCGCGGATCAGATTGTAGACCTGCGCAAACTCATCCTCGTTGCGGCTGTCCACATTCACGCGGACGTGGAGCGTCCCGCGGAAATCGGAGGCCATGACACCGTCGATATTCTCCAGGATGCGGTCATAGGTTTCGCCGCCGCCGCGCAGAAAGCGGCGGGAATTGTGCGTCTCCCGCGCCCCGTCCAGCGTGATCTGCAGATAGCTGACCCGCAGCTCGTTGAGGCGGTCCGCCTTGTCCCGCGTCAGGAGATAGCCGTTGGTGATCATGGAGGCGCTGTAGTTTTTGCCCATGTCCTGGAGCCTGCGGTTGATGCTCACGATGCGGTCAAAGGCCAGCAGCGGCTCCCCGCCGTACCAGGTGATGGACAGATTATCCGCCTTGAATTTCTGGATGAAGCGCATGACCCTGTCCTCGGTCTCCTGCGTCATGACGGGGCCGCTGTGGCTGCTCTCGAAGCAATAGCTGCAATCAAAGTTGCAGGCCAGGGACAGCGCGAAGGTGATCATCAGGCTCCGGTTGCCGTACAGGAAGGACAGCGTGCGCATCTTGTGTATGTTGTAAAAATCGTCGTCCTTGGAGTCCTCCACAAGAAAGCCCAGAGAACGAAGCTGCATATACAGCATGGGGAAGGGAGAATAGTCAAAGCCCTCCGGATCGGCCATGATGGCGCGGATGGCGGGCAGCTGCGCCTCCCCCACGGTCAGGAACGATCTGGACACCGTGTTGAACAGCAGCCAGCCGTTGCGTTTGGATTCAAACAGAATGCTGTATCTGGACCATTTCATGAAGCAAGCCCCCAGCTCTGTCATATCCCAAAGCCGGAACCGCCGGTGCTGGCAAGCGCGGCGCAGCCGACGTCGGAGGGGCAGGGGTTGTATGGATTGCACGGCACAAACACGGAGCAGCCGGAATCGTAGGGACAGCCGCCGTAGGCACCGCATGGGGTACCGTAAACGGCACACGGGGAGCTGTCGGCGCCGCAGGGGGTCGAATAGGCTCCGCACGAGAGCCTGGCTGCGCAGGTGTTCGCGGAGACAGTCCTCACGTTCCTGCCGCCGGCGATCGTGTCCAGCTCGTGCAGCTCGAGCTCCTGTCCGACAAAGTCGGGCAGCACATACGTTTCACCGTAACGCGCGTCCTGCTCGATGAAATCCAGGCGGAAGCCCTCCTCCAGCGGCCTGCCGGCCAGCTCTTCCACAGCGGCTCTCGCGTCCTTTTGCACCTTCTCACGGAAGGCGGGGTCCTCGGCCAGCGCTTTGTTTATCTTCTGATAAAGCGCTTCCAGTTCCTTTTGTGTACGACTCATGTGTATTCCTCCTTTTTTAGTGCCCCATTCTCCTGTGCCAGCTCTGCGATCTGGCGGGTGGCCATCTGCCAGAAGAGGCCCCTTTTCTCCATAAGATTCTCATAGCTGCCCTCCTCCGCGATCTGCCCCCGGTCCATCACCAGAATGCGGTCGCAATGCCGCACCGTGGACAGGCGATGGGCGACCACGATGCGCGTGGCCCGCAGCCCGGCGAGGTTTTGTACGATCCTGTCCTGCAGAAGGTTATCCAGCGAGCTGGTAGCCTCGTCCAGAAACAGGACGGAGGGGCGGTTCACAACCGCCCTGGCCAGCAGGATACGCTGCTTCTGGCCGCCGGAGACGGTCTGTCTCTCCTCGGATACGATCGTATGCAGACCCATGGGCATGGCGCTTACGTCGTCCGTCAGACAGGCGTTGTCAACGGCCTCCCACACGCGTTCCGGCGAAATATCCGGCGCGCCGATGCTGATGTTTTTATAGATCGTGCCAGAGAACAGACACCCGTCCTGCAGCACCGTGCCGATTTTTCTTCTCAGCTCCGGCATGTTCAGCTGCTTGATGGGGATGCCGTCGTAGCAGATCACACCGCTTTTGGGGGCGTCAAAGCCCAGAAGGAGACGCAGCAGTGTGGATTTCCCGCTGCCGGAATGCCCGACGATACCAATATACTCGCCGGGATGGATGTGTACGGAAATGTCCTTCAAAGCGGTTTGGCTCTGGCCGCTGTAGGCGAAGGAGACGTTGGAGAGCAGAATATCGCCCTTGAGATTTTGCAGGACAGTCCCGCCCTGACTTCTCTCCTCCCTGCTCTGGAGAACGTCGGAGGAATAGCGCAGGACCGGAATCATGGAGATCAGATCGGCGCAGGAGGAGGCCGTCTGGAGCATGGCGGCGGCAAAGAAGCTGAAGGCGGTCAGAAAGCTCATAAACGTGCCGAGCGTGATCCCCGCCGTTCCGCTGCCCATCTGATGGTACAGCAGGAGTATCGCGACAGAGTTGCCCAGGGCCATTGCTTGGGTGCCGAAAAGCGAAGCGGTGCTGTTTTTTCGGTCGTTCCGGCTCAGTGCCGCCTCCTGCTGCATATACCGGTCGAGCACCACATCCTCAGCCCCGGCGGTCCGCACGGTGGCGATGCCGCCGAAGATCTGAAACAGGAAGGATTGTACCCGTCCGGTCAGCCGTGCGCGTTTGGACGAGTAGGAGCGCATGACCATGCTCATGACGACGGTCGCTGCCATCTCCAGCGCCACGACCGAAAAGCCGATTCTGGATAGAGCGGGGGAGAGCGCCAGCATTCGGCCGCAGTAGAAGAGGGAAAACCCGCTCTGCAGCACGGCCGTGAGAGCGTTTTGAAACATGCCGACAAAGGTCCCGGACAGGTTCGAAGCCTGAAAAGCCAGCACGCCGCTCTCCTTACCGGCGGTAAAGCTCTCCTCCAGATGGAACAGCCGGTCATATACGGCGGCCTGCAGCGCGTAGCGCAGCCGGTCGGTCAGACCCTGCTGGGACAGCCTCTGAATGAGTGTGAACAGAATATTTGCCAGAAGCACCGCCAGAAACAGCCCGCCCACCTCGTACATCACAAGGGCGTTGCCCATGGGGATGATCTTGTCATAGATGGCCTTGCTCAGCGCGGAGATCGCAAGCCCCACCTGGGAGACAAGGAGCATGGCTGTGAGCATCAGCAGGACGTGCCCCGGGGACAGCTCCCGCAGCGAAAAACCGAGCAGCTCCCGGGGACCTATCCGGGAGGATGTGAAGGAGCGGCACACGACCCAGGCCTGTCTGCCGAGCTTTTTGCGCTCGGCTTCCGACATGGGCCGGATAGACTCGTCCCTTGGATCAAAGACGGACAGACGGCCCGGGAAGCTCCAGAAGCACACCACCGGGGTTTCGATCACGCTGCCGGCGGAGTCCGTATCTCTGAGAAACGCCAGCACCGGCTCATATCGCCGGGAGGGCCAGGCGTCGGGAAGGGTGACCTCCCGGCAGGTAAAGCCGGACAGGCGCGCGATGTCCGAAAACCTGCGATGCTCAGGACAGGCGCGCTTCAGACGCTCATAGCGGCAGATCGGGATACCGCGCTTCTGGCATAGAAACTGGGCGGCGTCGAACAGTGGGTCGCCCGTCCACTGGCCAGGGTCGAGACTCTTGTTCCGCTCCGAGACGAAGACTGTCTGAAACCATGCCGAGAGCCGTGCGGTCTGCCGAGCTCTCTCCGGGGATAGATTTTTGGTTATCACGGCAGCGTGCTCCCTCCTCCCGCAGAGCTGTACATGCCAGCGTACAGCCCGTTTCGTGCCATCAGGCTCTCATGTGTGCCGGCCTCCGCGATGCGCCCGTGATCCAGAACCAGGATCAGATCGCAGTCCCGGACGGCGGACAGCCTGTGTGCGACGATCAGACAGGTGCAGGATCTCCGGCGCAGCTTGTCCATGACGGCCTTCTCCGTCAGCGGGTCCATGGCGCTGGTGGCCTCGTCCAGAAACAGGAGCGCGGGTTCCTGCAGCAGGGCGCGGGCAATGGCCAGCTGCTGCCGCTGACCGCCGGAGAGGTTTTTGCCGCCCTCTGTCAGCTCATAGTCCAGCGTACCCGGAAGCGAGCTGACAAGCTCAAGCGCGCCCGCATCCTCCAGAGCCCGGAGCACGAGCCCCTCGCTGACGTTCCGGTTCCAGAGCGTCAGATTGTTTTCCACGGTATCGGCAAAAAACGCCTCGCTTTGATTCACCATCGCCACGGCGCGCGTCAGAACCGGCCCGGGCAGGGAGGAGAGCGGGATGCCGTCCAACAGGATCTCTCCCTGCCGGGGAACGAGCAGACCGGCGGCAAGCTTCAAAAGCGTGCTCTTCCCGCAGCCGGAGGTCCCGACGATCGCGACGCGGGCGCCCGGCTCGATCAGGGCGGAAATGCCCTGAATCACAGGCGCGGCAAGACGGTCGTACCCGAACACAAGATCGCGCAGCTCCAGCTTTCCCGAGCAGGAGAGCCCGGTATGACCGCTGTCCTCCGGAATCGTGAAGCGCGGATCGGGGGCGGCCTCCTCCACGTCCATCACGTTCATCATGTCCGCGCGCATGATCTGCGTCTGCTGCTCCATGGAGATCAGCGTGTTGATCGGGGAGGTGAAGCTGTTGTAGATCTGGCAGAAGGCAGTGAGCACGCCGACGGAAAAGCGGCCCCGGATCACCTGGGCGCTGCCGATGATCAGCATCAGCGTTGTGAAGAGGGAGCTGATCGCGTCGGGGATGGAGGAGAGGACCTGCTGGAGTCGGGTCAGGCGCAGGTCGCTGTCCGCATAGTTTACATAATATCCAAGCAGCTCGGCGGTATAGTCGTTTTCCGTTCCGCCGGCCTTGATCGACGAAAACACGGAGAGGCCGGCGCACAGCCTGCCGTACAGCCAGTTTTCGTCCAGCTGGTGCTTCATGGAGAGGTTTTTCAGCGGCTCCAGCGTCAGCCGCAGCGCAAGCAGAGAGGCGGCCACGCCCACAAGACCCAACAGGGTCAGCAGGGGGCTGTACAGCAGCATCAGGCCGAGATAGAACACACTGATCACCAGGTTCATCAGCGTCATGAGATAGCTGCCCGCCAGATGCGCGTTGACGGCGTTGCTGCTTTGCTCGCGCTGCGAGAGCTCCCCCGCGTAGCGCTGTTCAAAAAAGGCGATGGGCAGCCGCAGCATCCGGCCGACAAGCTTGTAGTTCTCCGACAGATTCAGCTTCAGCCGGAGCCTTGCGAGAAGCTGGGAGCGCAGCACGTTCATCAAAAAGGTCGATGCGTAGACCACGCCCATCGCGAGCAGGACGAGACTCAGCCATTCCGAATTTCTCGCGGTCATGACGTTGTCCATGAAAATCTGCGTCAGGATCGGCGCCGAAAGACTGGCCGCCAGCAGCAGAACACTGAGCAGCAGGAGATAGAGCATCAGGCTTTTTTCGGGCCTGAGCCGTTCCGAGGCCATGGAAAAAAGGCTCTCCCTCCGGCCGCGGGGCTGAAAGTCCCTGCCGGGCTCCATGCAGAGCATGACGCCGGAGTAGCAGGCTTCCAGCTCCGCCTCACTGATACGCCGATGCCCGATGATGGGGTCGTTGATCAGAACCCTGTTTTTCCGAAAGCCCTCAAGCACGACAAAGTGGTCGTCGTTCCAGAAGAGGATGCAGGGCAGCGGGGCCTTTCTGAGCTTTTGCGCCGTGGTCCGATAGCCGCCTCCCTTGAGCCCGTACTGCCTCGCGGCCGCAAGGACCCCGGACGCGGTACAGCCGTTGCGGGAGACGCCGCAGGCCTGGCGCAGTTCCTCCAGCGAGACCCGGCAGCCGTAATAGCGCAGGATCATGGAGAGGGAGGCGGCTCCGCATTCGGCGGCCTCCATCTGCAAAACCTCCGGTGTGCGTACAACGCGCTTTTTCTCAGCGCTTCCGACAGTCGTCATGACGCAAAAAACCTGCTCAGCTGGGGGATACCCAGCGTGATGGGGTGTACGGTCTCCTGAATGATGGTGAGCGAGGCCCAGGTCCCGTCGTGGAGCTTCAGTGTCCTGCCCTTTTCGTTGGTCCAGAAGAAGCCGTTTTCCGATTCCGCGTCCTCCTTCAGCTTGCAGATCACCGTCACGCAGGGGCCGTTCGCCGCGAAGGCGTTGACGATGAGATCATCGCTGAAGAGCTTCTGCATACTGTCGACGGAGGCGGTATACGGATCAATATAGGTAATGCTTCCGCGCATGTTTCCGTACTCTTCGAGGTTGTAGCCTGTCAGGTTCACGACTACGTCCATGCCGGTATCCAGCGTTTTCCCCGTGGTCAGGGGGACGAGCGCGATGATCTCGCCGCAGTTGGAGCTGCCGGGATGGTAGAGGGCGGTCGCGCTGACGGTGCGGCTGAGACTGCCGAAGCAGGCCCAGACCGTAAAGCCGACAAAAACGAGAAACAGACCCGTCAGCATGAGCCAGTGAACCGGCGCCGTGACGGCGAACATCCGGTCGATCCGGTCCGATTCGTTCTCGCGGGAAATTCCGTTTGGAAGATCCTGTGCCATTTCGCGTCTCCTTATTGTTCACTCCCGTCCCTGCCCGGCAGGGCCACAAGAAGGTATTTTCCGCTGAGACAGATCAGAAAGCCGCGCTGCGTGAGCCAGTCCAGGGCGCGGTGAAGCCTCGCTTCCGACCAGGCGCCGGAAAGGCTTTCCGTAATATGAGCCGGGGAGACGGGGCGAACGCACGCCCTGCACAGCGCGGCTTCCGCCCCGCTGAGAAAGGACACGGAGCTCACTCTGCATGGCCGCGAATCGAGCATCATGATATACTCGCCCCGGTCCAGCATGACGAGCCGCGCAGGCTCACCGCGCTTCCAGCTGTCAAGCCAGTCCTGAACGACGCGCCTGAGCTTTTCGTACAGGGGAAGATGCGCCTGAAACGCTTCAAAGGCTTCGCCGCCTGTCAGGTCGTAATAGAGGGCCGTGTCACGGATCAGATCCTGACTGTTCCCATACAGGAAGGGGTAGAGGGCGTTGGGACGCAGAACGAGGCCGTAGCGCTCCGGGTCCGTCAGATAGCGGCTGTATCGCTGAAAGGCGATCCGCGTGGCAATCTGCGGCGGCGGCAGGTGCGCGAGCTTCGGCAGAAGGGCCAACAGCTCCTCATAATCGGCGGCGCTCTCTCCGGGAATGGCGTAGAGGATGTTCCACATGAGGGACACATCGTTTTGCGCGCAGGAGATCATGAACGCCACATTCTGAACCGCGCTGCCGCCCTTTCCCATGAGCTGCAGCAGATGATCCTGCAGGCTCTCGACGCCGGCCTGTACGCTGACAAAGCCGGCCCTGCGCAGGGCGGCGAGCTCCGCGTCTGTCAGATTGGTCTTCACCTCGGCCACAAAACGGTACGGCGTATGCTCCGACTCCAGGAGGGCGGGCAGCTCGCGCACCACATTGCGGCTCAGCACGTTGTCTGTCAGCTCAAAGAGGGTCGAGCCGGTCTTCCTGGAGATCTCATGAAGCTCCGCCAGCAGGCGCTGCGGCGTCTTGGCCCGGTATTTGTTCTTCTCCCCGTTGAGGCCGCAAAAGCTGCACGGGTGCTTTTCGCCCCACCAGCACCCGCGGGAGCCCTCCACGAGAAGCAGCGGCTCCAGATCCGGCCCGTAAAAGGGACTGTTGCGCAGCAGCTCCGGCAGCTCCGGCGTCATGGCCTGCGCGAGCTGAGAGCTGAAATCGCTGAAATCAGGGACCGGCACCCGATTCATGTCCCGCGTCATGGCGTAGGGCAGCGGGTCGGGCAGGGGAGTGCCCCGACAAATGACCCCGCAGGGCAGCGCATCCGCATCACCTGCGGCCAGGGCGCGGCAGGCCTGGGCCATGCCCTCGTCCCCCTCGCCGAGATACACGGCGTCGACCTGCGGACAAAAGCGCAGGATGGCGGCCCCGGCGCTGCCGGAACAGTTGGGCCCGCCCATCAGCGTGCGGATCTCCGGCGCCAGCTCCTTCACTCTGCGGAGGATGGCCAGCGTTCCGTTGTTCTGGGTAAAAACGGAGCTTGCCGCGAGGACTGAAGGCCGCAGCGCCGCGATCTCACGGGCGGTCTCCTCCGTACAGAGCCCGGCGGCCCGCATCGCCCGGCGGATCAGCCCGGCAAAGACCGCAGGGTCCAGAAAAGGGTCCCGTTCGGCGGCGAGAGCGGCGTATTCGTCCACGCTCCGGGGCTCCCCGATCCCGGTCAGATGGGAAAAAATGAACTCCTCATACAGCGACATGCTCTGCAGGTTGTTCAGCCGCAGACAGAGCTCCGCCCCCATGAGCCGCACCATCCGCAGCATGGGATACAAAACCACCGAGGAAATGCCCTCCTGTGCAAGGCAGGACTTGAAGATGGACAGGGCGAGCGACTGCCGGGGAGGAAAGACATAGGGCGCGGAAAGAAAGACGACCTCCGGCCGCCGATTTGCGCTTGGCATGTTTCCTTCCCCCATAGGTAAGGGCCTCTCTTTCCGGACTACATAGACCGTTTCGGGCCGGACAGGATGTGGCCCAAAATTGACTGCTTTATTCCAGTATAAACCGAAACAAACTGAATTGCAATGTTATTCGATGCGCGATTTCCTCAACCGATTTTCCGACACGCTGCGGGGTTTCCCGCACGGTCTTCGCTCGAACCAGCCTCAGACCTGCGCGTCCCGGTCCAGGGATTTCCGGAGCTCATCCCGCAAAACGCGCAGCTGCGCACACTGCTTTTCGCTCCACAGGGGCTTGCCGTCGCCTCCGCGCTCTTCCAGCAGGCGGTCGAGATAGCCCTGCTCCTTTGCGATGCGCCGGCTCTCCGGAAAGACCAGCTCAAAGGCCATGCAGCAGTGGGCGATATGTCCTTCAAAGCGGGTCTTTCGGAGCCGGCTCGGCACGCAGCGGTGTGCGCGCACGCAGTCCATCACCGCCTCGTTCGCCTCGTCCCCCTCGACAATCAGGGCCAGGCTTGTGCCGATGCGCTGCTCGAAAGGCAGCTCCGAGACAACACGGAAGATGTCGAGCTTGTCCGCATCCCGGATGAGCTCACAGAAGCGGCGTGTGCGGGCGTCCTGATCCGCGGGCAGCGTGAGCTTGTTGTGCAGGCGTATCGCTGTCTCCAGCAGGAGCAGTTCCTCCGGCGGGAGTGATTCGGCGGGAAAGGCGTCGATCAGCTTTTCCCGAAACAGCAGATCGGCGCCGAATTCGGCGTGATCCACGGAGGCGGAGTCGATGAAGGTGCCGTAGCGCTTCACCTGCTCAAAGCGCCCGATGTCGTGCAGCAGGCCGAGAAACCAGGCAAACGTCACGTCGCCGCTGCCCATCCCGAGGCTCTCGGCGATCCGCTCGCAGTTTTCGGCGACGCGCAGCGTGTGCTCCACCTTGTGCCGGATCATGATGTTGCCGGTATCGTAATGTGCGGTATATGCATAGAACGCCGCTTCGGCTTGCTTTTTGTCCACCACGGTCATCTCCCATTTCATACTATAACACTTACTATATCACAGACTCTCGCATAGTTCCATCACAAAACGAGAAAAACGGAAAATCAGGGGCTTTCCGCGCTTATGAAAGGGAGAGGCGGTAAGAGCAAAATTGCATGTCTGCGGCTTGCATGAACGCGGCGCTTGACGTATAATCAGATTGCCGACGCGGTCGGTTTTACCGCCGCGGACACGGACGGCGAAGCGGAAGCAGAAGATAAGAGATGGCGTATGAGTTCGACGTGTGCTGAAACGAGGGGCCGGCGTGATTCCCGGGACAGGCAGCTATATGGCCGGCCGGGATGAAGTCCTTCCCCTGCGCGCACGGCGCCCGGGCTGGCGGAGCAAGACCGCATAAGGAGAAGAGCATGAACGTATTTGACATCATCGGGCCTGTCATGATCGGCCCGTCGAGTTCCCATACGGCGGGCGCCGTGCGCATCGGCCGTGTGGTCAATAAGCTAATGGACGGGCAGACGCCGGAAAAGCTGGAGATCACCCTCTCCGGCTCCTTCGCCGAGACCTATCGCGGGCATGGCACGGATCGGGCGCTGCTGGCCGGGATCATGGGCTATCACAGCTATTCAGAGGAGATCCGCGACGCGCTGGAGATCGCAAGAGGCAGGGGCATTGAATATGCCTTTATCAAGAAGAACCTGCCCGGCGCGCACCCCAACACTGCCCGCATCCTGTACACCCTGGCCGACGGCTCCACCGGATCGGTCCAGGGGGCCAGCATCGGCGGCGGCAATATCCGCGTCGATCTGATCAACGACATGCGTGTGGATTTCAGCGGCGAGAGCAACACTCTGCTGGTCATGCATCTGGACCGCCCCGGCGTCATCGCCGCGGTCACGACGCTGATGCGCTGGGAATACGCGGACCTGAATATCTGCAACTTCCACCTGTCCCGCGAGCGGCGCGGCGGAAACGCCATCATGACGATCGAGATCGACAATATGCCCCCCTCGACGCTGATCCACGACATCCGCGAGCTGGAGCATGTCACCAACGCGCTGCTGATCCGGCGCCTGTAAGAGAGGGAAAACAAAATGCTGAAATACGAATCCATACACGAGCTTGTGAGCGCCGCCGGGGAGCGGGGCCTCAAAATCAGCGAGCTGGTGCTTCAGGACCAGGCCGAGGCCATGGAGAAGACGCCGGAGGAGCTCTATGAGCGGATGCGCAGGAGCTTCGAGGTCATGCGCGAGTCCGTTGCCGCAGGACAGAAGGAGGAGCAGCGCTCCATGTCCGGTCTCACCGGCGGTGAGGGCTATAAAATGAAGCGGTATGCGGACGAGCAGGGCGGCCTTTGCGGTACGTTCCTGTCTCACGCCATCGCCCGCGCCCTGGCCGTGGCGGGCTGCAATGCCTCCATGGGCCGCATCGTCGCCGCCCCCACCGCCGGAAGCTGCGGCATCCTGCCCGGCTGCCTGGTTTCCCTCTACGAAGACCGCGGTTTGCCGGAGAAGGACATCGTCATGTCCATCTTTACCGCAGGCGCTTTCGGCATGGTCATCGCCGCAAACGCCGGCATCGCCGGGGCACAGGGCGGCTGCCAGGCCGAGTGCGGCAGCGCTGCCGGCATGGCTGCGGCATCCCTGGTCGAGCTGATAGGCGGCACGCCCGCTCAGTGTGCCGACGCCTGCGCCATCGCCATCGCAAACCAGCTCGGGCTGGTGTGCGACCCTGTGGCGGGTCTGGTGGAGATCCCCTGCATCAAAAGAAACGTCTCCGGCCTGGTAATTGCTTTCTCCAGCGCCGATCTGGCTCTGGCGGGCATCGGGCCGAAGATCCCCGCGGACGAATGCATCGACGCCATGCGTGAGGTCGGAAATGCCATGCCTGCCGCCCTTCGGGAGACGGCGGGCGGCGGTCTCGCTGCGACGCCGACAGGCCTGAAGCTGCGCGAGCAGGTGTTCGGAAAGCAGAACGGCCGCGGCGATTCCGCGCCGTCCGCGCTTTCTCAGAGGTGACTGAAGCCGCATGTGCGAGCAGGCGGCCTTTCGGAAAATGCCTGAAAAAGCTCCGGCATACGCAAACCGGCTCTTGCCGTGTCCTGCTGACGCTGATATACTGTAAATATAAGCAAACATGAGATGACGTTGAGGCCTGCCTGATCTGCCTTGTGATCACGCTCCTGCGAAAACCGCGCCCCGCCATGAGACACAGATTCGGATTTGACAGGACGGGAGAGCGCGTCCTTCGGCGGATATACCACCGCAGCGTTCTTTACACGTTCTCGAGCGCCTTTACCGTGATGAGGAACACGGCTGTCGTAAGAGCTGTATGTTTTTGTTAGGGCAACACCGCATAATTCGGCGAGAGCGAATCCTGAGAAAATTTGGGTTCTGATGAAGGCTTTTTTTGCAGGAATACTTTGTGTATTTCAAGAAAAAGTGACAAAATCAGAGCGCGAATTTTCCAGGAGGTGCCGAAGGCGAATTGCGCGGTGTTGCCTTAGAGAGAGGAGTAGAAATAAATGAGTTTGTTCAACGGCGTAATCCAGATCACCGGGATCACTTATCAGCTTTTTGTCGTTTTCGCGGTCATTCTCGTCGGGTATCTGATCGGAAGGATCGAGGTCAAGGGCGTCAGTCTGGGGACGGCGGGCGTGTTCATTGCAGCGCTCATATTCGGCGCACTGTTCAGCGCGGAGCTCCATAAGACCATGACCCTGAGCGGGGACGACATCACCTCCAACGCTTTCAAGATCATCGAAAACGCGGGCCTGATCCTGTTCGTGGGCTCTGTCGGCATGATCGCCGGGCCGAGCTTTTTCAGAAATCTGAAAAAGAACTACAAATCCTACATCCTGATCGGGGTCGTCATCATCCTCGGCGGCGCGCTCGCGTCGATCGCGTGCTACTATGTGGGCCTCGGCGCTGCGGAGCTTCCCGCCGAGATCGCCGAGCTCGGGATCACGAAAAAGCAGTATATGATCTCCGTGATCACGGGCATCATGTCCGGCGCGCTCACCTCCACGCCGGCGTTTTCCGCCGCGCAGGCCACCGCAGCCTCGCTCGTTGCCCCGGAGGCGGCGGACGCCATTCAGGACATCATCACCATCGGACACGCTATCGCCTATATCTTCGGTGTTATCGGCGTCGTGCTGTTCATTCAGCTCGTCCCCAGGTTCCTCAAGGCCGACATGGCGAAGGAGCGGGAGCTGATCGCCATGGTAGACACCGGAGTGCGCGCGGACGAGAAAAAGAGCAGATTCCGGATAGACCCAAGCGGCTACGCTGCCTTCGGCTTTGTCGTGGTCGCCGGGATCTTCCTCGGCATGATCCGGGTGCCGCTGTCCTCAAAGGGACTCTCGGGCACCTCGTTCAGCCTGACGACCACGGGCGGCGTCCTGCTCTCGGGTCTCATCCTCTCCCACTTCGGGCATATCGGGCCTGTCAGCCTGTCGGCGGACCGGCGTATGATGGAGGTCTTTCAGGAGTTCGGCCTTATCCTGTTTCTTATCGGCGCGGGCATCCCCGGCGGCGCTTCCTTCGTGAAGTATTTCCACGCGGTCTATTTCCTGTACGGCGTAATCATCACTGTGATCCCGATGATCATCGGCTACTTTGTCGCAAAGCATCTGCTCAGGCTCCCGCTTCTGAACACACTCGGCTCCATTACGGGCGGGATGACGTCTACGCCGGCCCTCGGCGCGCTCATCAAAACGGCCGGGTCTGACGACGTCGCGTCCTCCTATGCCTCCACCTATCCGATCGCGCTCATCTGCGTGGTGCTGGCGTCCCAGTTTCTGCTGCTGCTTTTTGGATCGTGAGACTCTGTCCCCCGATCAAAAGCGTGTCTTTTGCCTGAACCGGAATCGAGTACAAGGAGAGTAAACCATGAGCATGGAAACAACGCCGCGCATATCCTCAGACCTCGGACTGCAAACGAAGATTTACTTCCGCCTGCTGCCCTATCAGATCCTTCTGGCCGTGATCAACGCGATCAACGGCATCGTCGACGGCCTCTATGCCAGCAACGCCATCGGCGTGACGGCGATGAGTGCCATCGGGCTCTTTAACCCCTTCAACCTTTTCCTGTACGCGGCGAGCATGATGCTGGTCAGCGGCTCGCAGATCCTGTACGGGCGCTATCTGGCAAAGGAGCGCGAGCGTATCCACAGTGTGTTCAGCGTGGACCTCGTCCTCTCGACCGGGCTCTCGGTCCTGACGGCTCTGGTGCTGGCGCTGGGTGCACTGACCGGCGCGACGCGTGTGATGATCGCGGAAGAAGCGGTCCTGCCGGTCTTCAACCAATATCTTCTGGGGCAGTCGGTCGGCATCCCGGCGCTGGTGCTGGGCCAGCAGCTCTTTGCTTTCCTGTCCCTCGAAAACCAGACGAAGCGGACCATGGCCGCCAGCCTCGTCTGCATCGCTGCGAAAGCAGCCATGAACCAGGTGCTTGTCGTCTTCTTCAACATGGGGAGCTTCGGCCTGGGCCTTGCCTCCTCGGTTGCGATGTGGCTGTTTCTCATTATTCAGGCCATGTATTATCTGCGGGGCAGATCGGAGTGGCACTTCTCCCTTCGGGCCTGCCGGTGGAAGGATGCGCTCCAGATCGTCGGCCTTGGCTACCCCGGGGCGATGCCCCGCTTTTTCGAGATGCTTCGCGGCTTCATTGTGAACGTGGTGGTGCTCAGGTATGTGGGCAGCGTGGGGCTGTCGGCCTTCGCGGCGTCCGGCTCGCTGCTGGGTGTTGTCTGGGCCTATCCCTTCGGCCTGATGGCGGTCGAGCGTATCCTCTACAGCATCAGCTGGGGTGAGGAGGACCGGAGAAGCGTGACGGACACCATGCGCATCACGCTCACACGCGGCGTGCTCATCATGTTCGGCATCGCGGCTCTCCTGGTCCTCGCGGCGGTGCCGCTGACGCACCTTTTCTATCGGGACCCCTCGGATCCGGTCTACACCATGACTGTCATGGGCTTTCGCCTGCTGCCGTGCTGTATGCCGCTGTCCGTGTTCAGCCTGAGCTACAGCTGCTATGCCCAGGTCGCGGAGAAACGGCTGATGGCCAATCTCCTCCCGATCGTGGACGGCGCGCTGGGCGTCGTCAGCTGCAGCGTGGTCCTGATCCCGCTTATCGGGATGAATGGCCTGTATATCGCGAACATCCTCAACGGCGTGATTTGTCTTCTGATGGTCGTCATCTGCGTCTGGATCTCAAAGAAGCGCTTCCCTCGTACGCTGGAGGATCTGATGGCGTATCCGGACAGCTTCGGCGTGGACGAGAAGAAACGGCTTGACGTGACGGTGCGCAGTGTGGAGGACGTGCTGGCCGTTTCCGAGAGCGTGATGGCCTTCTGCGAGGCGAGGGGCGTCGACCGGCGCCGCTCGGCCCTGTCGGGGCTGTGTCTGGAGGAGATGGCGGGCAATGTGGTGCAGCACGGCTTTACAAAGGATCACAAGCCGCACTCACTGGATATCCGCGTCTCGCTCAAGGATGACGACGTGATCCTACGCCTCCGGGACGACTGCATCGCTTTTGACCCCGTCTCGCGCGCCAAGGCGAACGAATCCGACGACGGGATCCGAAACCTGGGTATCGGCCTGGTAAACGCCATCGCAAAGGAGGAGCAGTACCAGAACCTCCTGGGCCTCAATGTTCTGATGATCCGCATTTGAACTTCGCGCCCGGCCCTGCGGGATCGCTTGAGAGAGAGGGCCGCTCCTGAAACCGGAATGCGAGGGAGGAAAGAAAAATGGTACCCTATATTCGGACAGTCCAGTACTATGAGACAGATATGATGGGTGTGACCCATCATGCAAACTATATCCGCTGGATGGAGGAGGCGAGAGTCGACTTCATGGTCCAGCTCGGGTTCCCGTATACCCGGATGGAGGCCGAGGGCGTCAGCTCTCCTGTCATCGCCGTATCGTGCGAATATAAGAAACCGTGTACCTTCGGCGACGAGATCACCATCACGGTTGCGGTGGAGTCGTTCAGCAATGTGCGGCTTGCGATCGCGTATGAGATGCGAAAGCAGACGGGCGAGCTCGTTTGCATTGCACGGTCCGAGCATACGTTTCTGAACCGCGAAGGCCGCATCGTGAGCATCAAACGCACGTTGCCGGAATTCTGCAAAGCCGTTGAGAAAGCCATGGGAGAGAAAGACGGATGAAGATCATCCTGATACGGCAGGCGGAGCCGGATATAATGCGGGAAGAGAGCTGTGACGCGGAAGGATTTTCCCGCGCGCTCGCGAGTGCAAAAAATCGGAGCACAGTGGTTAAACCGCTCCGCCGCAGCGACGCCGCGGCCTATCGCGTCTATACCGGCACGTCCCGGGCTGCAGCGGAGACGGCGGAACTGCTGTTTGAGCTGGCTGAGCCGCCTGTGAAAACGCCCTCAATCGACGATGTGAAGCTGCGCCCCTGTCGGGATACGGACAAAAAGTATCCGCTATGGCAATGGCGGACAATGGGCTGCATACAGTGGGCTTTCGGCAGCGACAGACAGGCGGAATCGGGGAGGGAAACGCTGGCGCGTCTGAGAGGATTTCTGGACCGGCTTGAAGCGGAAAACCAGGATTGCATCGTGATCTGCGGCGGCCTGATCCTGATACTATTGAAAATGATCCTTCGATTCCGCGGCTACTGTCTCGAGGGCGGAGAACTGGTGCCGAGGCCGCTGGACCGTATCCGGGCCACAAAGCAATCGCTTCACTGCGGCGGCTGCCATCACAACTGCCTGCTGTCTGCGCCTAAATGCCGGATCGGACAGAACAAGGCGGTGAACAGATAAAGAGCAGAACTTAAGTAGTTTGCCCATGCCTGCAATCCCATCCTGTTTCACGATAATGTCTTCAGGGCATTTTCGCGAAACGACCGTGAGGTAAACAAAGCGGCATTGCAGCGATGAAAGGGTGAGAATCATAATCAAAAGATATTTAACAACGAAAGAAAAAACGGCCACCGTTCTTCTTCTGTTTGCAAATGTGGTGTTATTGCTTACGCTCTGGTTAGACCATACCTATGACCAGATCAGCTTTGACCAACTCCTGTTTCAGATGAAATCCACTTCTAAAGGTGTGAATCCAGACCTTTTAAACAACGCCGTTTTGTACGTGGGGTTATTCTCCATGATCATCACAATCATCGAAGGTTGGATTTATCATCTGATTACCGAAAAACAAAGCATCAGAAACTGTTCGCTTTTCAGGCGTCGCCTTTGCTCTGATTCGCATGTATCCCTGTTGATCAGAAAGCATGTTTTATCCATTGTATCCGTCGTGCTGGCAGTATCCCTTCTTATCTGCGGTACAAATACCCGCGTCTTTGCCTTTATGAAGGTAGATGCCATGAAATCTGAGTTCATACGCCATAACTATGTGAAGCCGGATCAGGCACTCCTCAGCTTCCCGGAGCAAAAGCGAAATCTGATCTATATTTTTCTGGAGTCCATGGAGAGCACCTATGCGGATTCTTCATCGGGTGGGACGATAACAGACTGCGTTATACCGGAGCTAGTGTCGCTGGCCGAACACAATTTGAATTTCTCCCACAACACCGGCCTCGGCGGCGCGCTGTCCTATCCCGGAACGACGTGGACGGCAGCCGCTATGGTGGCGCAAACCGCCGGAGTGCCCGTGAAGGTTTCGCTGGGGGCAGACGCCTATGGCGCGGCCGGATCTTTTTTGCCCGGAGTAGTCTCGATCGGACAGATTTTGAAGGAGCAGGGATACACGCAGGTGCTGCTTCTCGGCTCCGACGCTGAATTTCATGGTCGTGAGGCTTACTTTACAGAGCATGGAGACTATGAAATCATTGACACCTGTTCGCTGAAGGAAGCCGGAAGGCTGCCCGAGGACTATGAAGCGTGGTGGGGCTTCGAGGATGAAAAGCTGTTCTCCTATGCGCGGGAGGAGTTGACGCGCCTGGCGGAAGCCGGCGAACCGTTTAATTTTACGATGCTTACGGCGGACACCCACTTCCCGGACGGCTGTCAGTGCAGCCTGTGCAGAAATGATTTTGCCAATCAGTATGCCAACGTTCTGGCCTGCTCATCGCGACAGGTTGCCGGATTCATCTCCTGGATTCAGGAGCAGCCGTTCTATGACAACACAACTGTTGTGATAAGCGGAGATCATCTGACGATGGATGCCGGCTTTATGGAAGAGATCAACCCGCAGTTTACCAGGACCGTCTACAACTGCTTTATCAATGCAGCGGAAACACCGGCGCGAGAAAAGAATCGCCGGTTTGGGACCTTTGATCTGTTCCCGACAACGCTGGCCGCGTTGGGGGTAAGAATAGACGGCGATCGGCTTGCCCTTGGCACAAATCTGTTCTCCGACCAGGAAACCCTGACGGAGCGCTTCGGTTACGATTATCTCTCAGAGGAGCTGCAGAAACAGTCCGAGTTTTATGATTCAGAACTGCTGCGGGTAAAAGACTGATATTCTCCCATATACAAAAGCGAGCCGGTACCGCGCAGATTGCGGTACCGGCTCAAGACTGTATCAGTATTGTGCATGTGGTCTTGCTTTAAGGCAATACCGCATAATTCGGCAAGAGCAGATCCTGAGAAAATCTGGGTTCTGATAAAGGCAGTTTTTCGCAGATGTACTTTGTGTACCTCAAGAAAAAGGCTCGAAATCAGGGCGCAATTTTTCCAGGAGATGCCGCAGGCGGATTGTGCGGTGTTGCCTTAAGGGAAGCCGCCGCCTGCGGCTTCTCTCTATTCCGTCACAAGAAGCGCAGTCAAATTCTTCGAATCTGCCAGCGCCTCGCGCAAAACAGGCTCCATGCTCCTGTCAGCCGTAACGGTGCGCAGGCTATCAAGTCCCGCCAGCGCCGACCAGTCGAGCTTTTCTCCGCTGCGAATCAGCGTAAGCTCCCGCAGGCCTGTGAAGTCCTCCAGGTTTTTTGTGGAGTTGAGCTTGCAGTCCGTAAGATTCAGTGTCACGATGTTCCACTCCCGGTCAAAACGCTTGAAGAAGCGCCCGCGCAGATCACAGTTTGTAAAGCGCAGATCGGAGAGACTGCTCAGGCGCATGAGGGGCCGCAGCTCGTTGATGGCGGCGTTGTCGATCTCCACCTCCGCCAGCACCGTCATGGTTTTGAGCGGCGCATAGGAGCTCACATCCGCCCCTGCCAGGCGAAGCCGCCGAAGCTGGAGGCAGTGGGACAGATCCCCGAGCAGACGGATGGGGCAGTTTTCCGTGTCAAGCTCCCGCAGAAGCTGCAGCTTCCCCACGCCGCTGAGATTGACGATACCGCAGTCGCGCAGGACAAGCGTCTCCACGGAACAGACCGGCAGCGCCTCCAGATCCTCCTCCTCATACCCGGTCAGCGTCAGCTTCCTGAGATCGGGAAACCAGCGCAGCTCGGAGAGCTCCACGGCCTCCGGGGCGTTCAGGGAAAGCTCACTCAGCCCCGTGAGATCGGACACGGTAAGCGCCCCGTCCGTCAGCCCCGCATGTGCGCGCGCAGCGCTCTCCAGACGGGTGCTTGTGAAGTTGATCTCCGTTTCCCCGGGGAAAACCGGGATCTCCGACTGGTGATGCATGTAGTAAATGCGCTGGGCATAACCTGTGGACCAGCCGACTATGCCGAGGGTCGTGAGGGCTGCGAGCAGCGCAAGCGATACGCACAGCGCCGCGATGCGTCTGCCCGTCCAACGCTTTTTCTTTTTTAACGGCGCCGCATGAAACACAAATAAATGCTTCTCCCGGCCCAGAAACGGGGCAAGCTGCGGCGCGTCCAGGAGCTTTTGATAGAAGCTGTCCTCGTCCATGCTGTACTTCATCAGCGCGAACAGGGGGCCGATCTGCATCTCCATGCCGGGGGTGAGGGCGGTCTCCTCCAGAAAGATGTTGACCGTTTTGATCTTCCGTGTCTGGGCAAAGTGCATCTCCTTGCGGCAGTTGTCCGAACCGACATAGGCGTTGGAGAGAAAGGCCAGCATCACAGAGGCGCCGTCGAGGTGCGCGGCAATATACTCCGGCCACTCGCTGCCGACCTCTATGCCGCCGTCATACCAGATACGGCAGCCTACGCTCTGCAGCCGCGCAGCGATCTCCATGACCGCATGGGCGTCCGCATGGGCGTAGCTGAGAAAAATATAGGGTTCGCTGCCTTCGTAGGGCTTGACTGTATCCACACCCGATTCCTCCTGTTGATCCGTTTGAGGTGGATTATACCACGGCGCGCAGAAAATGAAAAGTGCAAGCCGCGCCGCGGGCTGGGTCGTCTCATAAAACTCCCGCCGGGTTCGGAGGGCTCCCGCTGATTATTCACCTCGCAAGGCAGAAAAGAGCGCCTCCTCCGAAAAAGAGACGCTCGATTATTTGTCACGATAAACTGCTGTTTACCATACCAAGCCCCGGTGTGAGTCAGGAAAAGACAGTATGCGTGACCAGACCGATCAAAGCCAAATGGGCGGGATAATACAAGTAGAAGATCTTTCCCAGCCAACGCAGCTTGCCCCGGCGGCCGTTGTATATGGAGAGCAGCGGAACTGAAAACCAGCTGGCCATGTGCACCATCCCGTATGTCGGATTCTTGAAAATGTAAAAAGCAACCGCGTACAGTGTGATGATTGCCATAAGCCAGAGCATCTGTTTATGAAATTTGCCTCGATTGCGTCCTATCATCAGAATGGCCAGAGGTGCGGCACAACTCCAGTCGGATGTAACCGTCAGTATGCAGCCAACCACGGAAATCAGCATTTTCAGCCAGATATCCGTTTTTTCCATGTCCCAGACTCTCAGAAAAATCAATCCCCACATCAAAGGCCAGGCGATGCTCGTAGCATTGAAGAGCTCATTTTTAAAAGGGTTAAAGCTTTGATAAGCAAAATAGCAGAAAGCAAAATGACTGATTGCCGCCAGCGCTGCCATTCGACCCAGATACTTCCAATAATCCCGGGTGTGGTGATAGCCTTCGGCCACGAAGAAGAACATGATTGGTGCGGTCAACCGCCCTATACAGTGCAAAAAGATTTGCGCCGGAGTCTCTGCCTGACTGTATTCTGCGATGCCCATCCAGGCCAGATGATCTATGGTCATGGCGATGATGGCGATAACTTTCAGTACATTTCCGCTAAGAGATATTTTATCTTTCAGTGATGACACTTTTGTCATGGTTAACAGACCTTTTCCTCAATAAGTCCCGATTTATCGCCTGAGCAGACGCTCACATACCCCGAATCATTATAATTCCGCCATGCCCCGGATTCAAGATGCAATCTGTGAATATGAAAAGAAGCGCTGCCAGACTGTAACATCCGGCAGGGCCTCGATGTTCTCGATGAAACGCTCCGGCTTCCTGCGCTCCTTTTCCGGCGCCGTGGCGCCGCACGTCCTTCTGAAGCGCCGCTTCGATGAGGCCGACAAACAGCGGGTGCGGCCTGTTCGGGCGGCTTTTAAACTCCGGATGATACTGCACGCCCACATTAAACGGCCGATCACTCAGCTCCATGGCCTCCACCGGATGTCCGTCCGGCAACATGCCGGAGAGCGTTATGGGCTGATGCCCTCATCAGCCTGCCGCATGATGTATGACACGGGTCGATCTGGGGATCGACCCCTACGAGGGCAACACCGCACAATCCGCCTTCGGCGCCTCCTGGAAAATTCGCGCTCTGATTTTGTCACTTTTTCTTGAAATACACAAAGTATTCCTGCAAAAAACAGGATTCGCTCTCGCCGAATTATGCGGTGTTGCCCGAGGGAAAAAGACACCCATCCGGGGGGATAGTTATCCCAGATAAACGTCTTTGTTCAACACGGTGAGAATACACCGCGAAGGTCGCTTTATCAAGAATAGGTTTTGATGATGTTCTCCGCGACCCGGCGCTTGGTGATGCGCTGATCCATGCTCTGCCGTTCGATATAGCGCTGGGCGTCCGCCTCTGTCATGCTCAGACATTCGATCAGCAGCCATTTGGCCCGGTTTACAAGGCGGATCTCCTCGATCTTATCCTCCACGCTCTGCTGCTTCTGCTCCATGCGCCGGAGTCTTTCCCGCTGAGCGCAGAGCATACGCAGGCTCTGGCTCACGAGGGGGCTGGCGCTGGGCATCGAGAGCGTCACCACGCCGTATTCCATCACACGCGCGTTTACACTGTCATAGAGCTCGGCCTTGACAAAGAGCAGCGCGCCTGCCGCACTGTCAACACAGACATCGATGGCAAGCTGCGTACCGAAGTCGTCCTTCAGCGGCGTATGGATGAGCACCAGATCAAAGCTCGTACCCAGCAGCAGACGCCGCGCTTCGCCGACGCTCCTTGCGCTCTGCACCGGGTAGTACTCCGTCCCGGGAAGGAGGCTGCGCAGCTGATTATCCAGTTTTTCGGACGCGGAAACGATCAAAACGGAATAGGTCCGTTCCTGAAAGATCACGCGCAAACCTCCTTTCAACGCTATAAGCTCCCTTTGCGAAAGGGAGCTGTCGCAGCGCGTGTCCGCCCGCGCTGTGACTGAGGGATCGATCCCGCCACCGCAAGCGGTCCCCCTCCCTTTTTCCAAAGGGAGGCAAGCGCAGCATTTATCGCTCGCAGTACGCGGCGATGATCGCCTCGGGGACATAGCGCCGGACAAAGCCGCTCTCGAGGGCGAGGACATTCGCCTCCTTGAGCGAGGTCGGCAGACGCTCGAAGCCGCGCAGGATCTCCTCCGGTGCCGTAAAGAGGTTGAGATCGGCGCTCGGCGGCAGGGGCAGTCCCGCCTCAATGCCGTCAAGCCCCGCGTGGATCAGCAGGGCAAAAGCCAGATAGGGATTCACGCCGGGATCGGCGGAGCGCAGCTCTGCCCGTTTGTGTAGACCCGGAGCTGCGGGAATACGGATGAGCTGAGAGCGGTTTTCACTCGACCAGGAGATATAGCCCGGCGCTTTCCGGCTGCCGAGGCGGAGATAAGAGTTCTCCGTCGGGTTGAGAAAGGCCGTGATCTCCCGGATGCGCGCCATGATGCCCGCAATCATCTGCGGGAGCAAATCGCGCCCGTCACTGCTTTCCACGGAGATGTTGATGTGCATCCCGTTTCCCGCCTGATCCGGCAGCGGCTTGGGGGAAAAGTCCGCCGCCAGGCCGTTTCGCGAGACGATGGCCTCCACCACGGCACGGAAGGTCAGGGCGTTGTCGGCGGCAGACAGCGGATCGGAGTAGCGAAAGTCGATCTCGTTCTGTCCCGGCCCCTCCTCGTGGTGGGAGCATTCCGGCCGGATGCCCATCTGACTGAGCGTCAGGCAGATCTCGCGCCGCACATTTTCACCCCTGTCCTTGGGGGCGATGTCCATGTAACCCGCCCGGTCAAAGGGGATATTCGTTGCCTCGCCGTCCTCGTCGGTCTTGAACAGATAAAACTCCATCTCCGTGCCGAAGGCAAAGGAGATTCCGCTTTTCACCGCACGCTCCACGGCCTTTTGGAGCAGGGCGCGGGAGTCCGTCTCCAGAGTCGTTCCGTCCGGGTGGGCAACCCCGCAGAACATGCGCACCACCTGCCCGTTTTCGCCCCGCCAGGGCAGGGAGGCGAGCGTGGCGGGATCGGGATGCAGGAAGAGGTCGGAGCGTACCTCGCCCCCGAAGCCGGCGATGGCGGAGGCATCTATGGCGATGCCGTGCCGAAAGGCGCGATCCAGCTCCGTCGGCAGGATGGCGATGTTTTTCTGCTTTCCGAAGACATCACAGAAGGCCAGGCGGATGAAGCGCACATCCTCCTGCTCCACATATTGGCGTACTTCCTGTTCGGTAAAGTCCGGCATGTTTGGCTCCTTTCCGATTTGCATCTATTCGTTACTGTATGTCATCCTGCGCGCCAGCGAAGGATCTTTTGGCATCATTAGAAAGAGAGAAGATTCTTCATCGCCATGCTCCTCAGAATGACAAAGTGAATAAGGCGTCCCGATTCGTTCAATATGCTGAAAGATAACATCCGGGAGATTCTTTTGTCAATGCAAATCGGTGAAAATTTTTGAAGAAACTTGACAAAGATCTCAAACAGGTCTATACTCGCGAGCGTCTTGAGACAACGACGTCTCAGTGGGCCAGGTGCCCCTGTACGTCGTTGTCTCTTTTTTTATTCTGAAAGGGTGAATCGAAATGAAATCCGTACCGGAAACATTCGGCAGTCTTGTATTTGACGACCGCACCATGAAAGCCCGCCTCTCCGGCGAGGTCTACCACGCCATGAAGCAGACCATGAAAAAGGGCCAGCCCCTTGATCCCAAGGTGGCAAACGCTGTCGCGACCAGTATGCGCGACTGGGCCGTGGAGCACGGCGCCACACACTTTACCCACTGGTTCCAGCCCCTCACCGGCGTCACAGCGGAAAAGCACGACGGGTTCATCTCCCCGGCGCCCGACGGCGGCGTCATCATGGAGTTTTCCGGCAAGGAGCTCATTCGCGGCGAGCCTGATGCCAGCTCCTTCCCCTCCGGCGGCCTGCGCGCCACCTTTGAGGCGAGAGGCTACACAGCCTGGGACCCCACCTCCTACGCTTTTATCAAGGGCAAGGTGCTCTGCATCCCGACGGCCTTTTGCTCCTACGGCGGCGAAGCCCTGGACAAGAAGACCCCGCTTCTGCGCTCCATGGAGGCACTGAACCGCGAGGCGCTGCGTATCCTGCGGCTCTTCGGAAACCTTGATGTGCAGCACGTCACCTGCTCGGTAGGGCCGGAGCAGGAGTACTTCCTTGTGGACCGCGAGCTGTATAAAAAACGCCGCGATCTCATCTATACCGGGCGCACGCTCTTCGGTGCAAAGCCGCCCAAGGGCCAGGAGCTGGACGACCACTACTTCGGCGTCATCAAGCCGCGGGTGCAGGCCTATATGGAGGAACTGAACGAGGAGCTCTGGAAGCTCGGCATCCTCGCCAAGACCGAACATAACGAGGTCGCCCCCTGCCAGCATGAGCTTGCGCCGATCTATTCCACCACCAATATTGCAACCGACCACAACCAGCTCACCATGGAGATCATGCAGAAGGTCGCGGAAAAGCACGGTCTGATGTGCCTGCTGCATGAAAAGCCCTTTGCGGGGGTCAACGGTTCCGGCAAGCACAACAACTGGTCGATCGCCACCGATACGGGCGTGAACCTGCTCTCTCCCGGCGAATCCCCCTATGAAAACGCGCAGTTTCTGCTGTTTCTGATCGCGGTCATCGAAGCCGTGGATGAGTACGCCGATCTCCTGCGGGCAAGCGTCGCCACCGCCGGGAACGACCACCGCCTGGGTGCCAACGAAGCGCCGCCCGCTGTGGTGTCCGTCTTCCTGGGTGACGAGCTGACAGCGGTGCTGGAGGCACTTGAGAAGGAAGAGCCCTACGCCGGCACTACGAGGTCCGAGATGATGCTGGGCGTGCTGACTTTGCCGCGCTTTCTGCGCGACACCACCGACCGCAACCGCACTTCGCCCTTCGCCTTTACGGGCAACAAGTTTGAGTTCCGCATGGTGGGCTCGTCCAACTCCATTGCCTGCGCCAACATCATGCTTAATTCCGCCGTGGCGGATACCCTGCGGCGCTTTGCCGATGAGCTGGAGAAGAGCACAGACTTTGATGTGACGCTCCACGCCCTGCTGATCGGGAGCCTCAAGGCCCACAAACGCATCCTCTTCAACGGCAACGGCTATGATGACGCCTGGATCGAGGAGGCGACGAAGGTGCGCGGCCTGCACAACCTGCGCACCACACCCGACGCCATGAAGGCCCTGCTGGAACCGAAAAACAGGGAGATGCTGCTGCGGCAGAAGGTCTATACCGAAACGGAGCTGTGCTCCCGCTATGAGATCATGCTGGAAAACTACTGCAAGACCATCGTCATCGAGGCCAACACCATGGCGGAGATGACGCGCAAGGAGATCCTGCCCGCCGTGACAAAGTACTGCGCCGCCGTGGCGGAGGGCGCGGGCAAGAAGCGCGCTCTTGTGCCGACGCTGCCCTGCGCTTATGAGACGGGACTTGTGGAAAAGCTCTCGGTGCTGTCCGATCAGATCGAAAAGAGCGAGGAGGCGCTGGAGGGTACGCTCGTGAAGCTCTCCACCGTGACCGAAACCGCTGCGCTTTCCGAAGCAATACGCGACATGCTGCTGCCGAGGATGGCGGAGCTGCGTGCCGTGGCAGACGAGGCGGAGGTCATGACGGCAAAGGAATACTGGCCCTTCCCAACCTACGGCGACTTGCTGTTCGCCATATAAAACCCTCTCTGTCACCAGTGCGGGCACTGGTGACAGCTCCCCCAAAGGGGAGCCGAGAAACCTGCCTCTCCCTCTGGGAGAGGTGCCCCGGTGCCGCAACACTGGGGCGGAGCGGGTCTGCACAAATTTAAGGATGAAGGAGAAGCATCATGTGTGGGATCGTTGGATTTACGGGAGCGCGCGCCGCGGCGCCCGTATTGCTCGGCGGACTGGAGAGACTGGAGTACCGGGGCTATGACTCCGCCGGGATCGCGGTGCTCCATGACGGGACAATTCAGGTGGAGAAGGTCAGCGGACGCATCGCCAAGCTGCGCGAGAAGACGGAGGACGGCGCTTTGACACAGGGCTTCGCGGGGATCGGTCACACCCGCTGGGCAACCCACGGCGCGCCGACGGACCTGAACGCCCATCCGCATCTGTCAAACGACGGGCGCTTCGCCGTGGTTCACAACGGCATCATTGAAAACTATCTGGAGCTTCGCAGGGAGCTTATCCGGGACGGCTATGTCTTTCAGAGCGAGACCGACACGGAGACCATCGTCCACCTGCTGGAAAAATACTATGACGGAGACATCAAAACCGCCGTCATGAAAACCGCCGCGCGGCTGGAAGGCTCCTACGCCCTCGGCATCGTCTGTACCGACACGCCGGACGCCCTCTATGTCGTGCGTGAGTCAAGCCCGCTGATCCTCGGCGTTGGGGTGGGGGAGAACTACTTTGCCTCGGATGTGACGGCACTGGTGTCCCACACGAAAAACGTGATCTATCTGGAGGACGGCGAGTTTGCAAGGCTCACGCCGGACAGCATCACAGTCTGCGACTGCGCCGGACAGGAAGTAAAAAAGCCCATCAGCCGCGTGACCTGGAGTGTCGAGGCGGCGGAAAAGGGCGGCTACGAGCACTTCATGCTCAAGGAGATCATGGAGCAGCCCGCCGCCGTCAAGGCAGCCCTCGCCCCGAGAATCCATGAGGGGCGCGTACAGCTCGACGGCTTCGAGCTGAGCGCGGAAGAGCTCCGGGACGTCAGCAAAATCATCATCACCGCCTGCGGCTCTGCCTATTACGCGGGCTGCTCGGGCCGCTACGCCATCGAACGCCTCTGCCGCATCCCGGTCCAGGTGGAGCTTGCCAGCGAGCTGCGCTACTCTGACCCAATGGTGGATGAGCACACCCTGGTGCTGGTGATCTCCCAGTCCGGCGAGACGGCGGATACCATCGCCGCACTCCGGGAGTGCAGGGCGCGCGGGGCAAGGGTGATCGGCATTGTAAACGTGGTGGGCAGCACCATCGCAAAACTCTCCGATCATGTGCTCTATACCTTCGCGGGGCCGGAGATCGCCGTCGCCACTACCAAGGGCTACACCACGCAGCTCACCGTGTTGTATCTCTTCGCCCTGTACCTGGCCGAAAAGCTCGGGCGCATCGACGCGGAGAGCTATGCCGCCTTGGTAAAGGAGCTTCTGCATCTGCCGCGGCGCATCCAGCAGACCATTGACATGAACTGGCAGCTACCGAAGCTTGCAAGCCGCTATGCAAGCCATTCGCTTTTCTTTATCGGGCGCAATACAGACTACGCCGTGGCGTTGGAGGGCGCGCTCAAAATGAAGGAGATCTCCTACCTCCACGCCGAATCCTATGCGGCCGGAGAGCTCAAGCACGGCACCATCGCCCTCATTGAAGAAAATCAGCCGGTCATCGCGGTGTGCTGCAACGAGGCGCTCATGGATAAGACGCTCTCGAACATCGTGGAGGTCAAGGCTCGCGGGGCGAAGGTGCTGGCCCTGTCCTTCAAGGGCAATAAAAAAATCGTCTCCCAGGCGGACGACGTGATCTTCATCCCGCGCGTGGAAACGGTGTTTTCGGCAGCGCTCGCGGTCGTGCCGCTTCAATTGCTGGCCTATTATGCAGCCAAAGAAAAGGGCTGCGATATCGACAAGCCGAAGAATCTCGCAAAATCCGTGACGGTGGAGTAGTTCGTCGATTGCGCATCTCGTGCAAGGCCTCGGCCCGGCTCAAGGGGTTTTTTAGGCGGCAAAGCTGCCTTGAGGCAAATTTGTAAAACGGAGAGTGTTATGCAGGAAAAAATACTCGTTCTGGACTTCGGCGGCCAGTACAATCTGCTGATCGCCAGGCGCATCCGGCAGCAGCATGTCTATGCCGAGGTGAAATCGTATAACAGCATTACCCCAGAGCAGATACAGCGGGAAGGCTACAAGGGCATCGTCTTTACCGGCGGGCCGAACAGCGTCTATGATCCTGCCTCGCCGCACTTTGACCCTGGGATCCTCAGCCTTGGTATCCCGATCCTCGGCATCTGCTACGGCCACCAGCTTCTGGCCTGGATGGCGGACGGCGAAATTCAGGCCGCCGAGAACGCCAGCGAGTACGGCAGGGTAACGCTCAGGTCTGCCGGAGGCGTATTGTTTGACGGGGTTCCGACCGAAAGCATCTGCTGGATGAGTCACACGGATTTCGTGAAAAGCGTACCCGACGGCTTTGCCGTGACCGCCTCCACGGATAATTGCCCCTGTGCCGCCATGGCGGACGATGCCCGAAAGCTCTACGGCGTGCAGTTTCACCCGGAAGTGACGCACACCGCCTGCGGAAATCAAATTCTCAAAAACTTTCTTTTCAAGGTCTGCACATGCCGGGGAGACTGGACAATGGAGGATTTTGTCTCCGCATCCATAGAAAAGCTCCGCCGGGAGCTGGCCGGCAAGCGCGCCCTGTGCGCCCTGTCCGGCGGGGTGGACTCCGCCGTGGCGGCGGTGCTGCTGCACCGGGCCATAGGGAATCGCCTGACCTGTGTTTTCGTGGATCACGGCCTGCTGCGCAAGGGAGAGCGTGAGCAGGTGGAGCGGGTCTTTCGGCAGCGCTTTCAGATGAATCTGATCGTTGCCCAAGCGCGGGAGCGCTTTCTTGCAAGGCTCAAGGGCGTCACGGAGCCGGAGCGAAAAAGGAAAATCATCGGCGAAGAGTTTATCCGCGTCTTTGAGGAAGAAGCGAAAAAGCTCGAAAAGCAGGACGTACTGGTGCAGGGCACCATTTACCCCGACGTGGTGGAATCCGGCGCGGGCAGCGCGGCGGTGATCAAGAGCCACCACAATGTGGGCGGCCTGCCGGAGAAGATCGGCTTTGAGCGCATCGTCGAGCCCCTGCGGGAGCTTTTCAAGGATGAGGTTCGCGCCGTGGGACTAAAGCTCGGCATCCCGGAGGAGCTCGTCATGCGCCAGCCGTTTCCGGGCCCGGGCCTCGCCATCCGCGTGATGGGCGAGATCACGGAGGAAAAGCTCACGGTGCTCCGGGAGGCGGACGCCATTTTCCGGGAGGAGATCATGAACGCCGGACCTGCGGATGCGCCGAGCCAGTATTTCGCCGTGCTGACGGATAACCGCAGCGTCGGCGTCATGGGTGACGCCCGCACCTACGGATGGGTCGTCGCCCTGCGCGCGGTGTCCACCGACGACTTCATGACCGCCGACTGGTCGCGCCTGCCCTGGGAGCTTCTTGCGAGGGCTTCGTCCCGCATCACAAACGAGGTCCCCAATGTCAGCCGCGTGGTCTATGACATCACGTCCAAACCGCCCGCGACGGTGGAATGGGAATAAAAAAGACAGTCGCCACCCTGGAAAAGTTACGGCTGCCTTTATAGAGGTAATGGAGGGCAAAAGCACTCATCACCGCCCTCCACTTTAACAAAGAAATACGGAGAAGTCAAGGAGGGCTTTCAATGTCTGTTGAATTTTGGTATCTGATAGGCGCGGCACTGGTTTTCTGGATGCAGGCGGGCTTTGCAATGGTCGAGACAGGATTTACCCGAGCCAAGAACGCGGGAAACATCATCATGAAAAACCTGATGGATTTCTGCATCGGCACCGTGGTGTTCTCGCTCTTGGGATATACGCTGATGATGGGGGAGGACACCTTTTTCGGCCTCATCGGCAAACCGAATCTACAGCTGTTCACGCACTATAAGGAGTTCATTGCCTCTCCGACAGAGGGCTTCACCGGCGCAAGCACCTTCGTGTTTAACCTCGTGTTCTGCGCCACGACAGCGACGATTGTCTCCGGCGCAATGGCGGAGCGCACAAAGTTTTCCGCCTACTGCATCTATTCCGGTGTCATCAGCCTCGTGGTATACCCCATCGAGGCGCACTGGATCTGGGGCGGCGGCTGGCTCAGCAAGCTCGGCTTTCACGATTACGCGGGCTCCTGCGCGATCCATATGGTGGGCGGCATCGCAGCCCTGATCGGCGCTATCCTGCTGGGCGCGAGAATCGGAAAATATGTGAAAGGCCCGGACGGTAAGGTTGTCAAGATCAACGCCATTCCCGGCCACTCGATCCCGCTCGGCGCCCTGGGCGTGTTTATCCTCTGGCTCGGCTGGTACGGGTTTAACGGCGCGGCGGCGACCACTCCTTCGGAACTCTCGTCCATCTTCCTCACAACGACCATCGCCCCGGCTGTCGCTACCTGCACCACCATGATCTACACCTGGAAGAAGAACGGGAAACCGGATGTGTCCATGTGCCTCAACGCATCTCTTGCCGGCCTTGTTGCCATTACGGCGGGCTGCGACGCAATGGACGCCCTGGGAGCAATCATCGTGGGTATTGTTTCGGGCGTTCTGGTCGTTGTGGTCGTGGAAACTCTGGATCTGAAGCTGCATGTCGATGACCCTGTCGGTGCTGTGGGTGTCCATATGGCAAACGGCATGTGGGGAACAATAGCGGTCGGCCTGCTTGCAAATCCCGATGCTCCTGCCGGACTGAAGGGACTTTTCTATACCGGGTCTTTTACACAGCTCGGCATCCAGACGCTGGGACTTGTGACAGTCGCTGTTTATACGACGGTATTGCTGTTTATTACCTTCAGACTCATTGAAAAGACAAATGGCCTGCGCGCCGATCCCGCGGACGAAATGATCGGCTTGGACGTGAGTGAACACGGTTTGCCAAGTGCTTATGCGGACTTCGTCCCCGCGGTGAACAAATACGCAGAGTATGGCTTGACCAGTGCTGACAGCGTCGTAACCGGGACTGTTCCTCCGGCAGAGGCCGTTCCGGTCAGGCGTGAGGCCGCCTTGCGCCTGGACGGTCATAAGTTTACCAAGATTGAAATCGTCTTCAAGGAAGAAAAGCTCTATGCCCTCAAGGATGCCATGAGCAGACTCGGCATCACCGGCATGACAGTTTCCCACGTCATGGGCTACGGTATCCAGAAAGGGCAGGTGGAGTATTACCGCGGTGTTGCGGTGGAAACCGACCTGCGGCCCAAGGTGCAGGTGGATATCGTGGTCAGCGCCATCCCGGTGCGGGATGTGATCGAAACCGCAAAGAAGGTGCTGTATACCGGACATATCGGGGACGGCAAGATCTTTGTCTACGATGTGGAGAACGTTGTGAAGGTGCGCACCGGCGAAGAAGGATATGACGCCCTGCAGGATGTGGAATAAGCATTCCCTGTTTGCGTGTATCAATACAGTTAGATAGGAGAATCATCATGTGTTCGATTATGGGCTTCACTTCCGGCAGCTTGACGCCGGAGCAATTCATGCCGTTTTTTGAGCGCACGGTCTCCCGCGGCCCGGATATGAGCCGTGTGGAGCGGGCCGGGGAGGGGTATCTCTGCTTCCACCGCCTCGCCATCATGGGCCTGCATGAGGAGGGAATGCAGCCCTTCCACCTCAAGGGCGATATGTGTGTCTGCAACGGAGAACTGTACCTTTTCCGCCCGCTCAAAAAGGAGCTGGAGGATGAGGGCTACGTCTTTCAGAGCGATTCCGACTGCGAGATCATCCTGCCGCTCTACCACCGGTACGGCGTGGAGATGTTCGCAAAGCTGGACGCGGAGTTTGCCATGATCCTCTATGATGCCGAAACAAACAGCTTCATTGCCGCCCGTGACCCGATCGGCATTCGACCGCTGTTTTACGGAGCCCTCACCGACGGCAGCCTGGTCTTTGCCAGCGAGGCCAAAAACCTCGTGGGACTCTGCGCGGAGGTCAAACCCTTCCCGCCGGGACACTACTGGAAGGACGGAAAATTCGTCCGCTATGCCGATCTCACCACCGTCGATTCCTGCATCGACGGGGATCTGGACGAGATCTGCGCGGGGATACGGGAAAAGCTGATCCTCGGCGTGGACAAGCGCCTGGACGCGGACGCGCCTCTGGGCTTCCTGCTCTCCGGCGGCCTGGATTCGAGCCTGGTCTGCGCCATCTCTGCCAAGATTCTCGGCAGGCATGTGCGCACCTTTGCCATCGGCATGGATGTGGACGCCATCGACCTCAAATACGCCCGCACGGCGGCAGACTTCATCGGGGCCGAGCATACCGAGGTGTACATGACCCGCCGGCAGGTGCTGGACTCTCTGGAGGAGGTCATCGCCGCTCTCGGTACCTGGGACATCACCACGATCCGGGCCAGCATGGGCATGTACCTCTGCTGCAAGGCCATCCACGAGCGGACGGATGTGCGCGTCCTGCTGACCGGTGAGATCAGCGACGAGCTCTTCGGCTACAAGTACACGGACTTTGCGCCGAGCCCGGAGGAATTCCAGCGGGAGGCCAAAAAACGCATTGACGAAATCTACATGTACGACGTGCTCCGCGCTGACCGCTGCATCTCGGTAAACTCTCTGGAAGCCCGCGTCCCCTTCGGCGATCTGGAATTTGTGAAATACGTCATGTCCATTGACCCCGCCCTCAAGATGAACCGCTACAACATGGGAAAATACCTGCTGCGACATGCTTTTGAAAAGGATCACCTTCTGCCTGACGAGATCCTGTGGCGCCAGAAGGCGGCCTTCTCCGACGCGGTGGGTCATTCCATGGTGGACGATCTGAAAGCCTATGCCGAGAGCCTGTACTCCGACGAGGAATTTGAGCGGAAACGGATGGTCTATGACTATGGCCGTCCCTTCACCAAGGAGAGCTTGCTGTACCGTGAAATCTTCGAGAAATACTACCCCGGTCAGGCGGAAATGATCGCGGACTTCTGGATGCCGAACAAGAGCTGGCCGGGCTGCGATGTGAACGACCCCTCCGCCCGTGTCCTTGCAAACTACGGCGCAAGCGGAACCTGAGCGGGAACGGAGAGAGACATGCACGACAGTTATCAAAATCCGCTCTGTACCCGCTATGCGGGGAAGGAGATGCAGCGGATCTTCTCGGATCAGCAAAAGTTTTCCACATGGCGAAGGCTTTGGCTCGCGCTGGCCGAGAGCGAACAGGCCCTCGGCCTTCCCATCACGGACGCGCAGCTTGACGAGATGCGCCTCCATCTGGATGACATCGACTACGACCTGGCCCACCGCAAGGAAATGGAGCTGCGCCATGACGTGATGGCGCATGTGCATACCTTTGCCGCCGCCTGCCCGAAGGCCGCGCCCATCATCCATCTGGGCGCCACCTCCTGCTATGTGGGGGACAACACGGACGTTCTCAATCAGCGCAATGCACTGCTGCTCATCCGCGGCAAGCTCCTGTCCGTCATGCGGGCGCTCGCAGATTTCGCCGGGAAGAACAGGGATTTCCCGACGCTGGCCTTTACCCACTTTCAGGCAGCCCAGCCCAGCACGGTGGGAAAACGTGCCTGTCTCTGGCTTCAGGATCTGGAGATGGATCTCAAACAGTTGGATTTTGCATTATCCCAGCTGCGGCTTCTGGGCTGCAAGGGTACGACCGGTACGGCGGCGAGCTTTCTGAAGCTCTTTGACGGGGACGAGGAAAAGGTGCTGGCGCTCGAGCGCATGATCGCGGAGAAAATGGACATGAAAGCCTGCCAGCAGGTAAGCGGACAGACCTATTCCCGCAAGCAGGATTTCGCCGTGCTGCAGGTTCTCAGCGGCATTGCCCAGAGCGCCTGCAAATTTGCCGGCGATATCCGGCTTCTGAGCCATCTCAAAGAGCTGGAGGAGCCCTTTGAGAGCGGGCAGATCGGCTCGTCCGCCATGGCCTACAAACGCAACCCCATGCGCAGCGAACGCATTGCGGCGCTGGCACGCTATGTGATGTGCGACCTTCAAAATGCGGCTTTTACAGCGTCCTCCCAGTGGCTGGAGCGCACGCTGGACGATTCCGCCAACCGCCGCATCGCCATCCCGGAGGCGTTTCTGGCCTGTGACGGGATTTTGAACCTGTATGAGAACATTGTCTCCGGCCTGCGCCTGTTCCCTGCGGTGATGCAAAAGCATCTCAGCGAGGAACTGCCGTTTCTCGCCACCGAGAATATTTTGATGGCCTGCGTAAAGGAGAAGCACGGAGACCGCCAGCTTCTACATGAACGCCTTCGTCTCCACGCCATCGCGGCGGCAGAGCAGGTCAAGGTATATGGCAGGGACAACGACCTGCTGCAGCGGATCGCGGAGGACCCGGCATTCGATCTGACGGCGGAGGAACTGGAAGCGCTTGCCCATCCCTCGGCCTTTACCGGCATGGCAGGAGCGCAATGCGCACGTTATCTCGAGAATGTGATCGGACCGATACTCGAACAAAACCGGGCAAACATGCAGAAGGCAGACGAAATCAATGTGTAAGGGGAGATATAAATGCTGACATCTGTAGTAGGGACAAACTGGGGCGACGAGGGGAAGGGCCGCATGGTCGATATGCTCAGCGAGGCGTATGACGTCGTTGTGCGCTATCAGGGCGGCAACAACGCCGGTCACACAGTCGTGAATGAATACGGAAAGACGGTGCTGAACCTGCTGCCCTCCGGCATCATGCGGAAGAATACCGCGAATATTCTCGGCCCCGGCATGGTCGTCGACCTTGAACATCTTTCCAAGGAGACCGACGCGATCCGAAAGCGCGGCGTGCCGATCAGTCCGGAAAACCTGATCCTCAGCTCCCGCGCGACGATCTGCCTGCCGTATCATCGACTTCTGGATGTGCTGGAGGAGGAACGCCTCGGCAGCAAAAGCTTTGGCTCCACCCGGCGGGGGATTTCTCCGGTCTATGCGGATAAGTATATGAAAAAGACGCTGCGCATGGGAGATCTGCTGTACCCGACTACGCTCAGAAAAAAGGTCGAGGAACTGCTTGCGTGGAAGAACCTCACTGTCGAAAAGGGCTACGGACACAGCCCGGTCAAGACGGATGAGATCATGGACTGGCTCATCGCCTACGGAAAGCCCTTTGTACCGTATATTCGGGATACCGGGCTCTATCTGCAAAATGCGATAAACGAAGGAAAATCCGTTCTGTTTGAAGCGCAGCTCGGCGCGCTGCGGGACATAGACTTCGGCATCTATCCCTTTACCTCCGCATCCTCAACGCTCTCCGCCTATGCCCCTATCGGCGCGGGGGTACCCTTTGCGCATCTGGATCAGGTGATCGGGATCATGAAAGCGTATTCCAGTTGTGTCGGCGCAGGTCCCTTTCCCTGTGAGCTTTTCGGAGAAGAGGGGAGCACACTGCGGGAAGCCGGGGCGGAATACGGCGCCGCCACCGGCAGACCACGCAGAGTCGGCGGCTTCGACGTTGTCGCCTCCCGCTACGGGACCAAAATGCAGGGCTGCACTTTACTTGCACTGACCAAGCTGGACGTGTTGTCCTATATGGAAAAAATCCCGGTGTGCGTTGCCTATGAGCTGAGAGGGGAGCGTGTTGAAGATTTCCCCACCGTGATCGATGACCTGAATGCGGCAAAACCGATCTATGAGTATCTGCCCGGGTTTCACTGTGACATCAGCGCCTGCCGACATCTTGAAGACCTGCCGCAGAGTGCGCGGGACTATATTGCCTTCGTGGAATCCGCGGTGGGCTGTCCGATCCGCTATGTCTCCGTCGGCGCAGAGAGGGACGCAATCATATGGATCCCGTAACCGGGCAACAATAAGGGCATGTTGATGCGGTGCAATCCCGCACAACATGCCCATAATCATCCATATATCAAGATCATACGAATCTCAGATGCGAGGCTTTCATGGATTCAGCATAATTGACGTCAGACAGGGTATCCTGGCGTCCGCGCAAGCTCCGATTCAACGCGCTTCCGTCAATGGGAATCAAAGGCTGACAAAACCAGAATAAAAGTTGGAGAGTTGAAAGAAGGCAGCGCTCTCAATCAGGTCGGTTTTCCTGTGGCTGGAATGTGGTTTGATGTTGGTAAAATCAGGAAAGACTTTGACAAACACAGTGACCATTTTTCAAAAGAAATCCTGAAAGATATTCCTGCGCTTTTGAATAATCCAATTGCTATTACTGAATACAGAGGTCCCAAAGGGAATATTAACAATACCGTAACTGTTTGGGGGCTTGTGATCCCAGATACCAATATTCCTGTTGCGGTTGGTGTCATGATGGTTCGTGGCGAAGGTAACAGGATGATCGTCAATAAAATTCTGACGGTTCACGCAGACAGCCATGCAGCAATCAATGACGGGAACATACTTTATCTGAACGAAGATAAAAAAAGAACCCGCAATTGGTTCCAAGTCTGCGGCATCTCCGTGCCGTTAAACGGAACATCCTTCGGGTTCATTCGTAGTATATCATTTGTAGACAAGAAAAGCAATACCCAAAACGGCAAGCTCTCTGTCAAGGATGAATCCGATCAGACGCAAACCGAGGCTTTCAAGCGCTGGTTTGGTGACAGCAAGGTCGTCAACGCAGACGGGACGCCGAAGGTGATGTATCACGGTACGGCGGCAGTTATCAGGACTTCGCAAAGGCGCTTATCCATATCGACCAGGTCCTCCAGGACGCCGTTCTTGTGGAAAAGCACACGGACAAGTACAAGGGGACAGTGCGTGAAGATCCGACTCTTGAAAGTGTATCTGTTCTGCTCGGCGCATTCCGTGACGGCAACTCCATTATCCCAGTACAGTTTGAAATAAAAAATCCTCCAACTATGGAGGAAGACTATACATGACCGTCGCTATGACAAAAATAGGAGCTGACGTCTTTGGGAGGGCTATCGAGGATTACCCGACACATCCCTCTCTGGTATCAGCTCCCAATAAAGCCGATTTATCAGTTTCCTATATATTAGCAGATATTGTACGGGAAATCAACCCCACGGATGCACATTTCTTGAAATATATACCCGACAAGATGCTCAGTGAGGAACAGCTAACGGCAAAGCAGGCGGCTATTGCCGAGGATGAAAAGCGGATTGCGGCTTACGCGAAGAAGCAACCAAACGGCAAGCTCTCTGTCAAGGAGGAAACTCAGCAGACCCAAGAAGCTATGGCTAATCCTGACAGTAAAATTAGAACGCCAGACGGGAAACACCGCGTGGTCTATCACGGCACAAGCTCTAAGGCAACACCGCATGATTCGGCAAGAGCGAATCCCGAGAAAAATCAGGTTCCGAGAAAGGCAATTATTCACAGGAATACTACGTGCATTGCAAGAAAAAAGGACGAAGTCAGGGTGCAATTTTTCCAGGAGGCGCCGATGGCGGATCGCGCGGTGCTGCCCTGATACGAAACTGCCGGAAAGGCAGAAAGAAATATTTGACAGCGAAAGCCTGATTGAATATACTTGTTTATGGGTATCGGCTTTAATCAGCAAACCGCCCATTTCGTAGGGGTCGATCCCCAGATCGACCCGAACACCGGGGCATTGTACAAGTCATAAGGTTTCCCGATACGCATATACTTGTTTTAACCGAGGTATATATTGCCGGATAGAGGAGTCAGACAAACTGTACGGACATTGAGCCGGATGAAAAGAGACCGAGGCAATACCGCATGATGCGGTAAGAGCGAATCCTGCGAAAAACGGGTTCTGATAAAGGCAATTTTTCACTGAAATACTTTGTGTATGGCAAGAAACAGACTCAAAAAAGGGCAAATTTTCCCGGGAGGCACCGATGGCGGATTGCGCGGTTTTGCCCTGAATAAGCAAGGATTACACAGGAAAACACGTATGGGCAATCAATTAAACCATCTCTTTGCGGAAGAAAAAATACGGGGTTATATGAGATGAACATTCAAATATTCGGAAAATCAAAATGCTTTGATACGAAAAAAGCGGAGCGCTGGTTCAAGGAACGCCGAATCAAGTATCAGTATATCGACGTGATCAAATACGGCATGAGCAGGGGAGAGCTGGCGAGCGTAAAAAGCGCCGTGGGGCTCGACGCCATGGTCGACCCGAAGGATGAGGATTACGCTCTGTTCCAGTACCTCGCCTCAACGGAGGCGAAGATGGAGAAGCTCTTTGAAGTCCCCTGGCTCATCAGGACCCCGGTCGTGCGAAATGGGAAGCAGGCCACCGTCGGCTTCTGCCCGGATATCTGGAAGGACTGGAAATAAAAAAGACGCTCTTTCGAGCGTCTTTTTTATTTTGAAATCAGATCAGGTTGAGGATCAGGGTCAGAAGAACGAAGGCCAGGGCGAACCACTTGGTGGCCTTTGCGAGCTTAGCGTCCAGCGTCTTGGCCTTTCCCTTGGCGAGGAAGGTATCCGCACCGCCGGAAATGGAACCGGAGAGGCCGGCGCTCTTGCCGCTCTGCATGAGCACGATGGTGGTCACAGCGAGACCGGAGAGAACCTGAAGAATGGTGAAAATGATGGTAAGAGCAGACATGTATTTCAATCCTTTCGAGATTTGTATTACTTAGAAGCTTAGATAATATAACACAGGCAACGGAACATTTCAAGTGTTTTTTTCTTTTTCGCGCAAGATTTTGCGATGGAAGACAGCGGCACACTACAGATATGGCGTCAGATGCTCCCGCCACGCCTGCGTCAGACGCTCCAGCGACCATACGGCGTTGGCGGGACTGGTCGAAGGCAGGCAGACGGCGCCGCGTCCCACCTCGGGCTCGATGTACCGCCTGTACATCTCCCAGGACTTTTTGCCGTTGCAGAAGACCTGGCGGATCTCTGCGGTCTCAAATATCGGTGTCAGATCGTTCGGCACGACGTGTTCGATGCTCGCGTCGGAGGAGCCCTCGATCTCACAGCGGGCGATGGAATCCCAGAGCGCGATCCCGTGGGACAGGAGCATACGCTTCTTCTCCGGAATGTCCGTCGGCACGGGACAGCTCAGTACGCCGGCGAGCACCTTCCAGAAGCGGTTTTGCGGGTGCCCGTAGAAAAAACGCTGCTCTCTCGATTTGACGGAGGGAAACGAACCGAGGATCAGCACGCGGGCGTTTTCGTCATACAGCGGGGGAAAGGGATGGGTGATCGTCGTCTTCATAGCTCCTCCGGAATAAAAAACATTGGCGCGGCCTGCTTGTTATTATAGCGTGCTTCGACGGCGATTGCAAGCGGGACAAAAACCTGCGCGGCAAGCCACGCGCGCGTTGACAAAAAGCGCTGCGCGTCGTAAAATCAAAGTGCAGGAGATAGCCTCCTTCTCGTGAATCGGTCGGCTTTCTCCGACTGTATCAATCTCAAGACCGGGCAGGGATGAATCGTGTATAAAATGGCGCTGCGCAGCTGGGTGAAACATCTGGATTTTATATTGCTGGACCTCTCCTCACTTCTGTTTTCAATGCTCATCGTCTTCCGGCTCAGCGGGAGACTCGGGCGTAACTTCATGACCACCGATCCCTCAGGCTTTATCGCAATGCTGCTGTTGATCGATCTTGTCGTCATCATCTCGTTTGACAGCTTCAACTGCGTGGTCACGCGCGGCTACTATGTGGAATTTACCAGCACGCTTCGGCATGAGATGCTTCTGTTTGGGTTTTCCGTGCTCGCGGTGATGATCCGCGCGGAGCATATTACCCATCACAAGGTCCTGATCGCCATGTCCTGCGCGATCTATTTCTTCCTGTCTTACAGCACGCGCGTTGCCTGGAAGTGGGTTCTGCGCCGCCAGCCCATCGCGGGCGAGGTGCAGCGCCCCATCCTGATCGTGACGGACAGCGCCCGCACGCACGAGATTCTGGACCGTATGCGGCATTACTCCTTCATCCGCTATAAGCTGGTCGGCCTGGTCCTGGCTGACCGCGACGCGAAAGGGGAGGAGATCGAGGGCGTGCCGGTGGTCGCAAACCTGGATGACGCCGCAGAATTCCTGTGCCGGGAGTGGGTGGACGAGGTCTTCTTTTTCCACGCCTCCATGGACAAGCGCACGGAGAATCTGCTCCTGCAGTGCCGCGAGATGGCGCTGACGATCCATGTATCCGTGGCGATCCAGGGCATCGACGAGAGAAAACAGACCATCGGCTATATCGCGGGGTACGAGGTCGTGACCGCAAACGTCAATCTTATGGAGCCCCGGGACGCGTTTCTCAAACGCAGCTTTGACATCGTGGTCGGCCTTTTCGGCAGCCTCTGCGCGCTGATCGTGCTGATCCTTATCGGCCCGCTCATCTACATCGCGTCGCCCGGCCCGCTGATCTTCTGCCAGGAGCGGATCGGCGAAAACGGTCACAAGTTCAGAATGTACAAGATCCGTTCCATGTATCTCGACGCCGAGGAGAGAAAGGCCGCCCTCGCCAAGGAGAGCACGCACGAGGACGGGATGATGTTCAAGATGGATTTCGACCCCCGCGTCATCGGCAACCGCATCCTGCCGGACGGACGGCAGAAAAAGGGGATCGGTGCCTTTATCCGCTCAACGAGCCTGGACGAGTTTCCGCAGTTTTTCAACGTCCTCAAGGGGGACATGAGCGTTGTCGGAACACGCCCGCCCACGCCGGACGAGTGGGAGAAATACCAGCTCCGCCACCGCGCGCGCATGTCGGTCAAGCCCGGCATGACCGGCCTGTGGCAGATCAACCCTGACAAGGATTACATGTCCTTCGACGACGTGGTACGGCTGGACACGGAATACATCTCAAACTGGGGCACGGGTGTGGACATAAGGATCGTCTTTATGACGGCGATGAAATTCCTGCGGGGCCTGATCCCCGGCAAGCAGGAGGAGAAGCAGCACGCCAAAGTGAAGTGATACGCCTCCCGTCAGGGAAGCGTATGAAAGGAGCGTACACATGGATGCCATCAGGCTCGGCACGATCGGCTCCGGCATGATCGTCCATGAGATTCTGGACAGCGTTATGCTGACGGACGGCATAACGCTTGAGGCGGTCTACTCGCGAAGCGCGGAGAAGGGCGCGGAGCTTGCAAAGCGCTACGGCTGCGGGAAGTGCTATACCGGGCTCGACAGCTTGTTCGCGGATACGGACGTGAATGTAGTCTATATTGCGTCACCGAATCTTCTGCATTACCCCCAGGCGAAGCGCGCGCTTCTGGCCGGGAAAAGCGTGATCTGCGAAAAACCCTTCGTCACAAGACTTGAGCAGGCGCAGGAGCTGCGCAGCCTCGCCGCGGAGCGCGGACTCTTTCTGATCGAAGCCGCGCCCACGGCCTGGCTCCCGAACTTTGCCGTTTTGAGACGGGAGCTGCCAAAGCTGGGCCGCGTGCATCTCGTGATGGCCAACTACAGCCAGTATTCGTCCCGTTACGATCTGCTTCTGCGGGGAGAGACGCCCAACGTCTTCAACCCGGCGTTTGCGGGCGGCGCGCTGATGGATCTGAATTTCTACAACATCCTTCTGAACGTGCTCCTCTTCGGCACCCCAAAGGCGGCGAAATACTACGCCAACCGTTTTCGGGACCTGGCCGACACCTCCGGCACGGTCATCCTGGAATACGACGGCTTCATCTCCGCCAACAGCGCCGCGAAGGACAGCCGGGGAGTCAACAGCTTCCAGATTGAGGGGGAGCAGGGCTTCCTCTACATCGAGGACGGATCGAACGGCCTCAAGTCCATACGCGTTGTGACCGAAGTGGGGGAGGCGCTCTACAACGAGCAGCCGGACCCCAACCGCTGGCACTACGAGATCAGGGCGCTGACCGCGCATCTCCTTCGGGAGGACCGCGAGCTCTTCTGCGAGCGGCTGGACACGACCATCGAGACGGTCGCCCTTATGGAGCGGATACGCCGCGGCGCAGGACTCGTCTTCCCCGGCGATGCATGATACTCTTCCTTGATAGAAAGCCCCTTATCAGGGAAGAGCAGGACTGATCACAAAATGATAAAGGCAATACCGCATAATTCGGCAAGAGCAGATCCTGAGAAAAATTGGGTTCTGATAAAGGCACTTTTTCGCAGATGTACTTTGTGTACCTCAAGGAAAAGTGACGAAATCAGAGCGCAAATTTTCCAGGAGATGCCGAAGGCTGTGCGGTGTTGCCTAAAAGCCGTGTCATCCTGAACGCAGAGAAGGATCTGTCCCCGCAGGCATGAGAACATGCACGAGGAAAGATCCTTCGTCATCAGGATGACACGGCTTTTATTACGCTTCTATTTCTTCAGCACATATGCATGCAGCAGAAAGCGCGGAATGTTGTAGAAATAGCGCTTGAAGAGACGCTTCGGCTCCTGAAAGATGCGGTACAGCCACTCGAGATCGTGGTCCTGCATCCACTTCGGGGCGCGTCTGATGTTGCCGGCGAAGTAGTCAAAGCCCGCGCCGACGCTGATGAGCAGGCCCTCCATGACGCCCTGGTGGTTTGCGGTAAAATAGCAGCCCTTCGGCGCGCCGAGACAGAACCATACAAAATCCGGGTGCGTTTCGTTGATCTTCGCAACGAGCTCGCGGTCCTCCTCCTCTGTGAGATCGCGGTAGCGGGAGGGGGACATGCCCGCAATCCGGAGGCGGGGGTAGTCCTTTTCCAGCCGGGCGCGCATACGATCCAGCGTCTCCTCCCGGTTGCCGTAGAAATAGTGGCGAAAACCCTTTTCCTCGGAGACCTTGAAAAGCTCGATCATCAGGTCCGGGCCGGTGATGCGCTCCATGTCGCGGCGCCCGTGCAGCTTCCCGTAGGTGACCAGTGGCCCGCCGTCCGGGATGTTGATCGCCGCGCCGTTCATACAGCGCAAAAAATCCTCACTCTGGCAGGCCATGACGATCTCGTTTGTGGCGCTGACCATGAGATAGTCGCCCGAGAGCTCCCGGATATGCGCGGACAGAAAGTCGACGAGCTCCGACATGGTGCTCACCAGGATCTCGCAGCCCGCGATGGTGCAGGTCTCAAGCGCCGACACGTCAAGCTTTCTCTGAAAGGCGGGACGATAAACCGGGCGCTCCGCGCTGTTTTGGCCGCTCATCCGTCGATCTCGGCCAGCAGGCCGTGGACGTAATCGACGATGGCGAGCACCTTGTCCGCGTCCTCCTGGTTGCGCATTTCAATGGAGACGCAGCGCTCATAGCCGCCGTCCCGCAGTGCCCGCAGAAATGTACGGTGCTCCTCGCGCCGCTCGATCCCGACAAGCTGGTTCTCACTGATGTGGACATGGTTCACCCAGGGGATGAAGCGGGCAATGTCGCCGACGTCCTCTCCGTTTACCAGCATAGTGCCGAAGTCAAGATTCATTTTGAGCCCCTTGGAGCCGACCATCCGGACGTAATCACAGAGATCATCGGTGCGATTCAGGAAATTGGTCCCGTAGGACACGGGTACCGCTTCAAGCGCGATGGCTGCGCCGTGCTCGGCCGCAAAGTCGCCGATTGCGCGGAAGAAGCCGGCCGCCTCTTCGCCCTTCCTGCCCTCGGGCACGATACGGTTTTTCGGGCTGCCGAACACCAGGTTGGGACATCCGACCGCCTCGGCGAACAGGACGGCCTCCTTTGTATACTCGATCAGCGCGTCGATCTCCCCGGGTGTGCCAAAGATGCTTTCGCCGCGGCGGTACCAGATGGACTGCATGGAGCAGACGGAAAGCCCCGTCTCCTCCAGCAGCTTTTTCGCAAAGGCGCGCGCCTCGGGCAGACGCTTGTACGGCGTCTCCGGCAGAACACGGGTCGGGGCAATCTCAAGCGCCTGGCAGCCGTGCGAAGGCAGCGCGCTCAAAACGCAGGGATCGTCCTCGGCTCCCCACGCGATATTGGAAATCGCAAAACGCATCATCCATCGTCCTCCTGTTAGTCTGTATCCGCTCAGGGTGCGTCAGTTGCTCGAAAGAATAAACTGCTTGAGGTCGGGCAGAACGCTCTCCTTGTCCATCATGTAGGGAATGGCGCTGTGGAAAAGCGCGCCGTATTTGGTGCGGATATCGTAGATCGCCGGGGCCTTGTTCATCTCGTTGACAAAGTGCTTGCCGGTCACATACGCATAGACCTCCGCGGCGGTGGCCGGCTCCGTCACGATGTTGACGAGCTTGAGACCGTTTTTGCGTATGGTCTGAATATCGTCCCAGAGGCGGGCGAGGGGGTAAAACTGGAACTGGCTGCGGCTGTCCGTGAACTGCAGCGCCGAAAAGCCGATGCGCTCAAAATACGCCTTGAGTGCGAGACGCTCGTCCTCGCTCGCATAATGGCACTGGTAGAAGCCGTTGCCCTGATCCGTGTAGTAGGGCTTGATAAAATCATCGGTCGCGACAAGCTCGGCAAACTTTTTTTCCGTCAACATAAAGGGGATGCGCTTGATGAAATCATAGACGAAATTCTTCTTGATGCCGACACCGTAGAGCGCGGGCAGGCGGACGATGGAAGCCTCGGGATACGCCTCGCGTACCCACTGCTCCAGATAATAGCGGTTCAGTCCGTAGGCGTGGAGCTCCTCGGTGTCGACCGGCGTGTCCTCATCCACGCCGACGGGGACCTTGTATACGTCGGAGGTGGAGATCAGAACCAGCTCCTTGGGGTCGATTTTGCGGATGTTGTCAAAGGCCTCGCGGATGCTTTCGAGATCCTTATCCGGCTGCTTGTTGGCCAGGTATTTCTCCGCCCGCAGCCCGGCATAGACCAGCAGGTCCGGACGGGTCCCAAAGGCGTCGGCGATATTTTTGGAGTTGTAGCGCGCGTCAAAATCCGCTTTGCGGTCGATGTTGCCGCCGACAAAGCCGGTGTATCCTACAAGTGCTTTCATGCTGTCCTCTCCCTCAAATTTTGGTCTTGATGACCTGGTTGCTTTTTGCGCTTTCAAACGCGAGATCAACGATCTTCATCGCACGGCGCATCTCGTCGAACGTGACGAAAGGCGTCTCAAGCCCCTCGCAGGCGGCGATGAGATTGCGATGGTAAGCCAGGGGATCGCTCTCTGCCGTGGGGAGCGGAAGCTCCTCGATAAACTCCGGCTGGAGCGGAGCCATGGTGCGGCTCGGTCCGATGTCGTGTTTGCCGAAGACGCTGTCAAAGCCGGAGACAGCGTCCCGGATGCGGGCCATGCCGCCGTTGACGCCGGTAAAATCATCCAGCCGCAGGGTGCCGCGGTCGCCGTAGACAAACCAGCGGGGAAGACTCTGCAAGCTGAAGGTGCCCACATGGACGATGGCGCAGGTCTCGTTGTCGAAGGTCATCTGCAGTTCGAAGCTGTCGTCCACGGCCGGCGTCAGGATCGACAGGAGCCGCGCGTAGACACTGATCACCTTATGACCGCGGAACATGCAGAGAAACTGGTCGATCAGGTGAATGCCCCAGTCGTAAAGCATACCGCCGCCGCGAGAGGGGTCGGCGCGCCAGCCGAAGCAGACGCCCCGCTGTCCGTAGACGCGCGAGTTGATGGTCGTGATTCTGCCGATCTCCCCGGAATCGACCGCCGCCTTGACGGTCAGATAGTCGACATCCCAGCGCCGGTTCTGGTGCGCGGTGAAAATGCGGTTGTTTTTCTCCGCCGCCGCGATGCAGGCATCAAGCTCCGCAGCGTTCATGGTCACGGGCTTTTCGCACATGACGTGCTTGCCCGTCTCGAGACATGCGATGGCGAGCTCGGCGTGTACGTCGTTGGGGGTGCATATGTAGACCAGAGAAAAACGGTCGTCTGCCAGAAACGCGTCCAGCGTATCGTAGGCCGTGATCCCCTCGGCCCGCGCCTCAGCCAGCTTCGGTGAGGGCGTATTGTATACGGCCGCCACCTCGATACCGAGTTCGCGGCATTTCTTCAAATGATAGTGGCCCATATAGCCAAATCCGATAATACCAGCTTTCATGAATGCAGCTCATCCTCCTGCCTGCCTGCGTGTATTCGGCGGCATGTAAAAAAATTCCACGCCGCTTCTTTATAAACTGATTTATTATATCACGGTTTTTCAAGAAACGCCAGTGGAATATGAGATTTTTTTATAAACCGCGTGCAACTTTATTATCACCAGATATTGACAGCGGTCAGCGGTCGGCAAGGCATAAAAGGCTGTCCGGCATACAGAACGCTGAGGCGCAGCCTTAAATCCAGTGCGACGGGGTTACCCGCGCGGCTTTTTGATCAGGTCCAGGAACGCGGACGCCGTGCGCTCCCAGGAGAATTCCCGGATCATCTTCTCCGCGCTCTCAGCGAGGTCGCGCTCGTCGGGATAGGGGCCCAGGATCCAGTCGATGATCTCCTCGTCGCTGTCACAGAGCAGATGGCCCTTTTTGCCCTTGAGCGTCAGCGACGGGCCGATCGCCCGGATCGCGGCGACGGAGGTATGGTAATACACGGCCTCCATGATCGCCATGCCGAAGATCTCCGTCCGGCTCAGGTTTAGGTAGTAGTCGGACATGGTGTAGACCTTCCACATGTCCTGATAGGGCACGCGGTCGAGGATCCTGACCTCGTCTCCGAGCCCGTATTCGGCGATCTTCTCGTCTACGGCGGGGCGGAGCTCCCCCTCGCCGACGATGAGCAGGCGGAACTTCTTCCTTCCGCGCACTGTGTTGAACAGCTGCAGCAGTTCGAGAGTGCGCTTGTCGTGGTCGAGGCGCGCCACGTTGCAGAGGATCACATCGTCCGTCTCAAAGCCGAACTCCCGCCGCAGCGCCGCGCGGTCTTCGTGCAGGAAATCCTTTTTCAAAACCGAGGCGTCGATCCCGACGGGGGAGACGGTGATGTTCTCCAACGGGACACCCAGGGCCTCCAGCTCCTTCTTCGCGGCATCTGTCTTGGCCAGCACGGGCATTTTCCGATACAGAGGCAGCGTGGTGTGGGCGAAAACGAAATTCATCACGTCCCCGCGGAAGGTGTTCACATAGAGGCTGTAGGTGGTGCCGACATAGGGCACGAAGACGATTCCGTTTTCCCGGCAGAAGCGGACCACATGCGGCAGAAAGATCTGCTGGTCGGAAAAGCAGAGCATCCCGTCAAAGTCCCGATCCATGCGTGCGGGGTCAATGTAGCCGTGCGCGCCCAGATAGGGCATGAACATGTAGTGGACGATGAGCCCGTCCTCAAGCCGCACGTCTTCGACCTGACGCTTGTCGTTCGTCCCCTTGTATATGACAACGGTATGGCCCATGGCTGTCAGCGCCCGGGCGAGACCGATCTCCTGACTGTTGTAAAAGCCCTTGCGCCCGAAGCGCTTGACCATGGTGCAGAGAATAGCGAGCTTCATAACGTCCCTCTTCTTCTCAGGGACTGTGTCCCTGTGATTTTTTCACGTTTTGTTCAGAAACCTGCGGCACATGCCGAAAAGCTTTTTCCGCTCCCGGGCGTCGCAGACGATGAACGTATGCAGAACGGCTCCGAGGAGAGCGTAGCACAGAATGCAGGCAAAAAGGGAAATCCAGCCCCCGGGCATGCAGCACTTTGTCAGCAAGCGGAACAGCGCTGTCATCAGAGCGGCGGAGAGAAAATTGCGCAGAATGATGGGGTAAAAGGTCCGGAGCGGAAGCCCGAGCACATGGGCCATGTACATCGGATTCGATACAAAGTCCATGAAAAAGGTGACGACCACCGTCGTAAGGATCACGGCGTAGGCCTCCAGCGAGGTATGCCGGATCAGAATGTACATGCTGAGGACATTGATCGCCCCGCCGCCGAGCGTGATCAGACAGGGCAGCTTGCGTTTCAGCGTGAGAATGTAGATATAGTACAGAGGCTGCATACAGCCGCTTGTGATCAGCGTCACGCAATTGAGTACGGTCAGGCGGAAGATGAGCTGCACATCCTGATCCGGGATCCAGAGCTGATAGTAGCGCAGACCGAGAGCGGCAAAGCCCGCAAACAGAATACTTCCTGCCATGCCGGAAATCTTCATCGCCGTCTTCAGCTCGCTCAAAAGCGTCTCGCGGTCGTTCTCTGCATAGCTCTTGAGCAGCATGGGCTGAAAGGCGGGGTTGAGTATGACAAATATGCCGCACAGCATCGTGTGGATGGTCTTCGCGACGGCCACCTGCCCCATGCGCAGCGGCGTGAGCATGAGATTGCAGACGATCAGATCGAGCCCGCTGTTCAGGATATTGCCAAGGCTGTTGAGAGAGGTCCAAACGCCGTCGAGGACGAGCTTTTTGACAGCCTGCCAGGAGAACAGCCTGTGATCGATCGACAGCTCCGGCGTCTCTTTCCGGCTGATCAGGAGATCGCCGAGCACAACGACAACGGAGGCCGCGATCAGCCCCGCGCCAACATAGGCGATAGACGGCGGCAGGCGGGTAAAGAGCAGGTAGAGCACAAGCGCTTCAGTCAGGTAGGACAGGGCCTTGATCAGCCCCAGCAGATCGAGCTTGCTCTTGATATACGCCGTTGACTCAAACGCGCAGCCGAGCGTGACCAGCCAGAAGTTCAGAAAGACGAAAAAGAACAGGAGCTTTACATCCGCGACGATAGCAGGAGAGATGTTCAAAAAACGCTCCAGCAGCAGGATAACGGGTATCGCGATCAGGAGGAGTCCCGTTCCCAGAGCCAGATCCCCCCAGAATACGGAAGAAAAGAAGGTGTTCGCGCCGTCGATGTCGTGCTCGTGATAGGAGACGGCGATGTAGCGCGCCGCAAAGGAATTCAGCGCCGCTGTGATGATCGCCGCGTACTGGGCAAAATTTTTTGCCAGCGCGACGAAGCCGTAGGCCTCGGTGCCGACCGTCCTGGTAATATACGGCGTGAGAATGAGCTGGATCAGATAATTGACCACAAAGGCGAGACCGGTGGTAAAGATCGCGCGGGCGAGCTTTGCGTATTTGCTGTCTCTGAGCGCTGTGTTCATCGTTTCAGCGCCTCTTCAAAAGCCGTCTTCAGGATACGTGCGGCCCGATCCCAGCTGTATTTCTCACGGATCATGCGGCGGATATGCGTCCGGTACGCGGCATGGTCCTCCTCGCCCCACGAGAGCGCTTTCACCAGCGCGTCCGCAAGGGCCTGCGGATCGTTCTTCTCAAACAGCAGTCCGGTCTGCCCGTCGTCGGTTTCCTCGCGAAAGATGGGGTCCTCGCTTACAATAACGGGCTTTTCATAGGTATACGCCATGAGCAGCGCACCGCTGCCGTACAGCTCCTTGTATGGGAATACGCAGATGTCCGCCTTCGCAAAGAGCGCCGGATGCTCCTCCGGGGGGATGTGCCGCCGGATAAAGGAGACGCAGTCCTCCACGCCAAGGGAGCGCGCCATGCCCTCATAGTCCGTGTCGTCGATCTTGGTGTACTGCGGCCCTGCGACGGTCACATGCAGCTTCGCCCGCGCCTCCGGGGGCAGAAGCGCCAGCGCCCGGAGCATGATGTCGATGCCCTTGTATTTGCGCATCTGGCCGAAGAGCAGAAACTCCGTCCTCCCGGATTTCTCCCCGGAAGACGTGGGGAGGGCACAGTCCCTCGTATAGACGCCGTGCGGGATCACACAGATTTTCTCTGCGGGTACGTGGTAATCGGCCGCCACCTGACGTTTGCAGGGGGTGTTGTGCACAATCTGGAGATCGCACATGTCATAGAGCTGCTGATGCAGAGCGACGTCCTTCTGCGTGGCCTCGTGGGGAAGTATCGTGTGGATCGTGTTGACCATGATGCCGCAGTGCTTTTTGAGGGCGCGGAAAAACGGGATCTCGTACTTCGGGTCCCGCATGTACTGGATATTGACCACGTCGTAATGCCCGCTGCGGATCTCGTGTGCGAGCTGCAGAAGACTCAGGCCGTACAGAAACGGCGCGGTGAGTCTGCTGTGATACCCCTCGTAGACCAGACCCTTCCAGTGCACGTTGTCATGCGGCAGCTCGACCCGCTTTTTACAGGCGATGGTCACGTCCATGTACTCGCTCAGTGCGTTACCGAGCTCCTGAGTATAGGTGTTCTCGGGAAAGAAATACTCGATCATCAAAATTTTCATCTGGATGGAACCTTCCTTCCGCTATGCGGTCTCAGACGGGCGGCCCTGCGTGCTGCGGCCCGGTACGGCACTGCCGACAGGCTGATAGCGCCGCAGTCGGGACGGCCTGACCGCCCCGTAGCGCGAGCAGCTGATCCCCGCGCACAGGAACAGAAACAGCGTTTGATAGTTGAACGGGATATAGGAGCGCTCCGTAAACCCCTTCAGAGTCTGCCAGAGGATATAGGAGCTGCAAAACTCGTACTGCATATCGGTGAGCTGCTCCGGATGCCGAAAGGCGAGCAGGAGCATCCCGAAATAGGCCGCAATGCCGAGCAGCCCGACGTCGAGCCAGATCTCCAGAAGCGCGTTGTGCGCGCCGTAGGTCATGGTGTTGCCCCAGGAGCCCCGGCTGAAGCCGCTGTGAAACAGCTTGACAGCAGCCGGGTCTTTCCAGAACATGGAAAACCCAAAGCCGGTGAAGGAGTTATGCTCCGTCATGACCGTGATGAGCTGCCGCCACATCGGCGTGCGCCCGGTCAGCGTCGCGTCCTTGCCCATGGCCTCAAACACGGGAGCAAAGAGCGGGATAATGGTCAGCGAGAAGATGAGGAAGCCGACGCTCGCCGTGATGTACACGATGCCCAGATGCAGACGCAGCCGGGGATTATTCTGCCGACGCAGGAAAAGCAGGTAGGCGATCGGGATGAACGCGCAGAAGATGGCTCCCGTCGATTTGCACAGGAGCAGCAGCACAATATGGATTGACATATAGGTCACAAAGAAGCTGGGGAACGAACGCCGCCTGCCCCTGTACGCGCCCTGCAGCATGGTGCCGATCATCAGCCCGATGGCAAGCTCCGACGCGCAGGGGTTCTTCGTCGTGAACAGGCCGCAGAAGGTCTTTTCCCCGGCCTCATACGAGAAGCTGCGCCCCGGCATGAGAACCAGGGCAACGAGCGTGAAAAAGAGCATGGCAAGACACGCGTAATAACAGATTTCGAGGATATGTCTCACGTCGTACTGATCCACCATCCAGAGGGCAAACAGGCCCGTGACGGCGAAGCGGATGCAGGCGATCAGCTGCTCCTTCGGAAAGCGGGTGACCGGCATGGACACCGCGCACCACATGAAGATCATCAGATAGACCGGCAGATAGCAACGCTTGAGATCGAGGATCTTGATGTCCATGATGTCGTCTCCGCTGGAGAGAAGCATCAGCACGATCTGGAGCAGAAAGGGGCCGTACTGGAACACCAGATTCACCGCGCCGGGGATCAGCCGCTCCAGATTGCCGGGAAAGCCGAGGCTGCACAGGACCGTGATGAAGCAGCAGAAATCCCAGAGCATATCCATCTCACTGCGTCTTTTGATTTCTCTTCTGTTGTCCACGGCGTCTCACCTCCAGGGTACGCGCTAATCCGGATCATCCCTCCGGAACCTTCTGAATATCGCGTAAAACAAAAATCCAAGCAAGGTCCCCAGGGTGTTGGCAATAATATCGTCGATGTCACAGTTCCCAAGACGCAGGATGAGCTGCAGCGATTCGATCAGCGTCGTGAACATCATGCCCATGGGCAGCACAAAGAAGATCGTCGAGAGCTTTTCCGGATAAATCATCGGAAAGAGCAGTCCCATCGGGACAAAAAGCGCCACGTTCAGCAGCATGTGGTTGAGCTTCTCTGAGGAGCGGGAGCGCATCGCGTCCGTCAATGAGGCGAAGGGGACCATTTTGATCACCGTCTGGCTTCTGGTTTCCCGCGAGAGAAACGTGATATACGTGAGCGCGAGCAGATACACGAGGAAGACAGCCAGGATCCCCTTGTTCAGCTTTCGGAAATCCCGGAGCATCCCGTAGACGGCCATGCACAGCGCGACGGTGGCAAACAGCAGCAGCAGCGCCATCAGAATCAGCTCAACGGAGCCCAGCGTGCTGAGAATCAGGATCAGCGCGCCGGAGAGGACCGTGTAAATCATGAGCAGCACGATCGCCACAAGGGTCAGCGAATTCTTGTTCGGCGTCCGCCGCGTCACGACCTGCAAGAGATAGAGATAGCCGCAGAGCATCAGGATCACGATCAGAATGCTCTGCATCAGAACCGGTGTACGCAATGCTCTGCCTCCTTCTGATAAGATGAGCGCCTGCTCAGGCCTGGAGCGCGGTGGACGTAGCCGTCAGGTCCTGCGCGCTTCGGAAGAAATCAAATCTGCCTTGCACGGAGGTCTCCTGCACGATGGTTTTCAAAATCTGGATCGGATGCGCGCCGAGGAACATACCGACAACGACGCCCACCGCACCCAGCGCCAGCACGATCAGGAGGATGATGACGACCGCTTTTTTCAGCTTGTTCATTGTTTTTCCTCCCGATAGCACCATTTGCGGCAAAGCGCGAATACACTGCGGACGAACGCCGGGAGCGCCCTCAGAAGCATGAGGATGAAGAGCCAGAGCAGCGCGGCGCTCAGAGCCAGGATGATCGCGGACCAGCCGACGGCGCACAGCTTGTCCGCAAGCGTGGTAAAGGTCTGATACGTGGCGATGAGTCCGTTGGCGCACAGCGCAAAGCCCAGCGTCGCACCGCCCAGAGATGCGCCCGCGGCAGCGGCCAGCACAGCAACGCCCAGCGCCGTAACGGGAATTGCAAGCAGAATGTACAGCGGGAGTATGCCGCGCGCCTTCCGCCTGCCGCCGCTTTGCCTGTCGGCCTGCCTGAGGGCAAGCTCGGCGGCCCTGAGCGCATCGGCCGCGGCGGGCTCTTTGTCGATATTGAGCTGCGGGGACGGGGCGCTCTGAACCTGCAGCGTCTCCAACGGGGTATCCGCCGCTTCGCTCTCATCCATAAAGGCCGGGCTTACGCTTTCTTCAAAGGCGTTTCGCAGCGGCGAGGAGACGGGCGCTTCATACTGCGCCGTGCCATTGACCCGGGGCCCGGAATTGAACTGCCTGCCGCCGTTTTCGTTCGGGCCTGCGGCGCCGGCTTCGTTTCCGTTCGGGATAAAGTATGCCTGCTCCGGCGTTGTTTTCTTCCTTCTGCGGTAGTCCTTCGTCTCGTCCTTGCCGCTGCCCTTGCTCTTTCCGGTCTGTGCGGCGTTGACGATGCAGCCCAGCACCCGCACACCGGTCTTGTCCAGCTTGTCCAGAGAGCTCTGGATTTCGGGGATCGTGGCCATATCGTAGCCGACGACGAACAGCGCCGTGCCGCAGATCTGGTTCAGGCTCAGCGTACCCGACACCTCGCCGACGGGCGGGGCGTCGATGACGATATACTCATACTGCTCCTTGAGCTTTTCAAAGAGCTCCACGACCGAGCTGTCCATGCAGACGGCGATGTTGCCGATCAGGGAGGGCAGGATGTCGAGATAGCCTGTGAGCGTGGTGACGGCCTCCTGCACCGTGGCGTCGCCACTGTAGAGAGCGTTGAAGGAGCGGTAATAATCCACATTTTCGAGGAACATGCTGCCGAGGCGCGGGTTGCGCATGTCGAAATCGACCAGCAGCGTCCGGTGCTCCATGTCCGACAGCTGGATCGCGAGATTCGCCGCCACGGTGGACTTGCCCTCCTGTGCAGTGGCGGAGGTGACATAGAAGCAGTGATGTTTCTCCTTCGTCCCGAGGCGGTTGCGGAGGATATAGGCCGCGGCCGAGAAGTTCTGCACGACCTCGCTCGAGGAAATATCGTCCTGCACGAGGAAGGAGGTCTTCCTGCGGTAATAGGCGTTGTCGCGCGGGATAACGCCGATGGTCTCCATACCGAAGACGGTCTCGACATCCTTGAGGTTCGTGAGTGTCGGATGCATCAGAAGCTCCATTACGGCAAAGCCGATACCCGACAAAAAGCCGAGGACCGTGAGCGCAATCCAGAGCTTGCCTGTAGCGCCGCCCGCACCGACCATGACGGCCTCAGGCTCGTTGATCACGGAGAGAGAGCCGATCTGAAGCACTCTCGGAATGGTCTCGTTCGCCACCTCGATCATCGTGTTCCAGATATCGACGCCCTCCTCCGCATCGTTCCAGTCGACCTGCATCTCCACGATCTGGGTGGCGTTGTACTGGGTGAGCGTGAGTTCCTTGCGCAGAAGCGTCGGTGACATGCCGAGGAGATTCCTGCGGTTGATGACCTCGTTGAGAACATGGTCGCTCTGGACGACGTAGTTGACCGCGTCCACCATCTCCGGGGGCAGCATGAAATCGTTGTACGCGGGATTCGGGTTGCCGTCCAGGTGCATTTCGTTCGTCAGCGTATTGATCGCGAATGCGCCGGTGACTTCAAAGCTCTGCAGGCCGCTCTGCACATAGGTGACGCCCGAGAGCAGAAGACCGAACATCAGTCCGACGAAGGTCAGCGACAGGATGAGCTTCCATCTTTTCTGGATCGAAAACAGGAAATCACCGACGCGCAGTTGAATTCCACTACTTCGCATGTTCCATACCCCATGTTACAGGCCCGTCTGAGCCCGCGCTTTTTTCTTCCTCCTGCGCACCACGAACGTGATGCAGGCGGCGCAGACGGCCGCGGCTGCGGCGGATGTGCCGACGATCACGTACTGCAATACGTAGGTCGTGTGAATGTTGATTTTCTGGATCTCAGCCTGATCGGCGACATTGATGTCATAGCGCTGGGCCGGGTCCAGGTTCTTGATCAGATAGTAGCTGCCAGCCCGGAGCTCGGTGAACGTCTGAGGGTTGCCGGAGGTATTCCAGGTGCGGATCAGCGCGCCGTCCATATCGAACAGCGCCAGGTTGACGTTCGGGATCTGCACGCTGCTCAGCTCGTCCGTGATGCCGATCAAAACGCGCAGCATACGGTTTGTCGCCTCGATATGCACCTCGCTGGAGCCATCGATGTATCCGGCCGCGTCGACCGTGACCGTGTAATCCGCGGCACTCGGCTGATAATCTCCGGGCGCGGTGAGCTGGCGGATGCGGTATGTGGCGCCCCTCGGCAGCCCGTCAAGCACAAAGCTGCCGTCCGCGTCTGTGCTCACGTCCAGAGGCGTAAAGCTGCCGCGGTCCGCTGTGACGCGAAACACTGCGCCGGCGACGGCCTTCGTTGGATACAGCTCGTCCGTCAGGGAGAAACGGACGCGGGTGCGCAGGTTCGACACCATATAGGGAGTCGGCGGGTCCCCGGATCCCTTTTCGGCTACAACGGGGATATCCTCTCTCAGCGCCGCGCAGAACTCGGGAATGTCATGCTGGCGCAGGATATACCTGCCGAGATAGACGGGCTCACTCGTGCCGAAGCCCTCCTCGTCCACTGCGATCCGCGCGGCGACCTGTCCCTTGCGCAAGCGCACGGAGCCGTCCGCCGTGACGATGTCCTCGTCCGCGATCACGTCGAAGCTGCCGCCGGACACAAGGCCGCCGGTCTCGGCGTCTGTCATCTGGACGCGGATCACGCTGCGCGAGGCGAAGACCGGCACAGAGACCACAAGGGGATCGGACCAGTCATGCACGGCTTCCACAGAAAAGCGCTGGTACTCAGCCGTATCGTAGCCCTCCTGCCCGCTGAGCTGATGCAGAAAGTAGACGCCGGCTTTCAGCTTTTCCGGGAAGAAAAAGCCGCCTGTTTCCGCCGTCTCGTAGGTTTGAAGCACGGTATGCTCGGGATAATAGGTGTCCATAATCCGGAGCGCGCCGTCCTCCCCGTAGAGCTCGAACCGGACGCCGGACTCCCTGACGGTGAGGCCGGTCTCGGCGTCGGTCAGCATGACGTATACGGCGCCCTTCGGAGCTTCGCCATCCACAGCGCCCGGGCCGTCGCCGGTTTCGCCGCCGGGATCGTCAGGCGTCGCAGCGGACGTCGGTATCGGGGGGCTGTCGGGGAACGGCGCTGTCACTGGGACGGGCGTGGCCGGAACAGGCGCGGCCGGGACAGAATCGGCTTCGCTGTCCGCCTCATCCGTCAGGACCGATTCATCCACAGTCGCGATGTCGACAGGGCTGTCGACCGTATTCGGGTCGGGGAGGGGATGCTCCGGGACAGATGACTGATTCAGTCCGGGAAGAAGGACCAGGAGCAGGGAAACCAGAAACAGGGCGCTGAACAAAGCCGAGGCCGGCTGCCAGAAATTCAGTTCCTCCCCCTTTTTCCACTTGCTTCTCATTTCTTGCTATCCCCACTCAGCAATCCCTCAAACTTTTCAAGCGTAATGGGCTTGGACAGGAAGAAGCCCTGACCCTCGGAGCAGCCGCACTTGCGCAGCATACCGAGCTGCTCCATGTTCTCGATGCCCTCGACGGCCAGATCGAGCCCCAGCTTGCGCGCCTGGTCGAACGCGGCGTTCAGCGACGCCTGGTTCTGGTTCCCGGCGAAATAGCGCAGGTCGAGCTTCAAGGTGTCGGCAGACATGCCCTCGATGGAGCTGAGGGCCAGATAGTCGCCGTTGAAGCTGTCGACGATCACACGGAAGCCCGCCTGGCGGAGCTTTTCTTCCACCTCGATCACGGCGCTGCCGGACTGGAGATAGGCGTTTTCCGCAATTTCGATCTCCAGAATGCGCGAAGGGATGCGGTACTTTTTGACCATATTCATGAAGAAATCCGCAACGTCCAGTGCGAGCACGTCGGTCTTTGTCACGTTAATGGCCAGCGGAAGGGGACGAATGCCCCTGTCGATCCACCGGCGTAAGGTGATGCAGACCTGCTCCCAGATATACTGGTCGAGCTTCGTGATATAGCCGTTGCTCTCGAGCAGGGGGATGAAGACTGCAGGAGAGACCATGCCGAGCTTGCCGTGGTTCCAGCGCACAAGCACCTCGCTGCCGATGGCCTTTTTGGTGATCAGGTTAAACTTGGGCTGGAGCTGGAAAAAAAACTCACCGTTGCGCAGGCCCTCGAGGATCTGCGGCATGAGGATCTGTTCGTTCCCGCCGCTCTGCTGCCCGCCGGCGCCGCCCCCGCCGGAGACGGAGAAGCCCGTGTCCTTGGGAAGGTGTTCCAGAAGCTCCGTGATCTGCTGCAGGTCCTTCTTCTCACGATAGCGCAGCTGTTCCTCCACGGAAGGGATGACATGCTTGTGAAATTTGTCGCTGAAAAGCGCCATGTTGCGCAGCATGATGTTCCAGGCGATGCGGTACAGAAGGTTGAACAGCAGGGAGAGGAAGACACCGGCAATGGATGCGTAGAAGGCGACCTGAATCCCGTTAAGCAGGGCTTGCACGCCGGAGATGGCCGCGTTGACGGTATTGACGCCGATGCCGCGGAGCCCGACGATCAGGCCGACAAAGGTGCCCAGTATGCCGAAACCGGTCAGCGTGCCCGGAATCTGGTGGATGAGATTCTGCCAGCTTCGCACGGCGAGAACATCGTCGTTGATGTAGTCGTCGATGTCGCTCAGAACCTGACCGGACTGCTGCTGCAGCCTGACCTTCTCCCTGTAGTCGGAGAGGAGCCGATCCATCGTGCGCTGTTGAAAAAAAACCGGCGCCTGTGCGATGCCAGACCACACCGAGACCGCCTGCGAGTCAAGGATACGGTCGATCCCGTCTGATCCGTTCTGAAAAGCTTTCGCATACTGCAGCACCGGCAGAATGCCGAAGACGACGCCGACCACGCACACCGCCTCCATCACGGCGGTGAACCCGATGGAGATAACATCGGGCGAAAAGACAATCAGAAAAATGCCGCTGATCAGAAGTATCAGGATCAGAATATAGCTCACACTACGCATAATACAGCCTCTTTATAGAATCAGGTATTATTTACCAGAATACAATTCTCTTTATCTTATAATATAACATGGCGGTCAAAAGAATTCAAGCACAGATTTGTCATTGCTATGTAATAATCCGATGGCTTATGTTCCCAAATTGAAACCGGGCCCCACCCCGAAACAGGGACTGTGAAAAAGACCGAATATCTGACAAAGCAAAGCGCATGACAAGGGGGGAAGCCACCTCATCCTGCAGACGTTGATATACCGGCTTTTTTCACAGCCCCTGCATAAGCGATCAGGTAGGGACATGCTCCTGTCCGGGGGGCGTCCCGCGAAACAGAGACAGAAGCGCAAGCGCGGCGGAAGCGCTGTCGACCGCGCAGGCGACAAAGTCCATGATGAAAAAATCATAGACGGCCCAGAGCGCCAGGTTGACGAAGATATTGAGCTTTACAGCCCGGATGCGCCGCACATACAGACAGGCCACGGAATAGACCGCCGTCGTAACGACGGGGAGCAGGCCGATGAGCCCCCGGTTGTTGGAAGCGATGCCCAGCAGGGACACGAGCAGCACAAGAAACCAGCAGAGCGGTTTTGTCAGACGGTCGTAGGCCAGCAGGACGTTTCGCAGGGTACAGAGTGCGAAGGTGGTCACGCCGCTCAAGGAGCAGAAGAAGATGTTGGCGACACCCGCAAGCAGACACTGCCCCGCCTGAAAGAGGTAGATCAGTTTTCTGTCCCGGCTCCACGAGCTTGCGAAGGTGAAGCAGGCGGCGCCCAGAGAGACTGCATTTCCCAGCAGAAGATTCGGCTGCATGGCGCTGCTCACTCGGTGCCCGGTTCAATGGGCCTGCCCTGGCTGTCGAGCTCCTGATAGGTAAAGCAGCAGTAGCCGGGATGGATGATCTGGTGGGCGGTGATGTAATACTGCTTTTCATCGGACGGGTTGCGGATACTGCCGGTCACCGTTTCCCCGTGCAGCGCGGAGCGTCTCGCAATATCGTGCCAGCTCTCGTCAAGCTGCGGGAAAAGATCTCTCACGCTGAGGCCCAGCATGTCCTTCAGAGGTCTGCCGGCGCGGCGCTCGAAGACATGGTTTGCGTAGAAGAGCACGGCGTCCGTGTGTTTCGCCCCGCGGCTGGTCCGGATCCTGTAGACCGCATAGGCAATGGGGAGATCGTCGTACAGACGGAAGAAGCCGGAGGAGACGGAGCGGTAGCTTCCGACAGGGGCGTGATCGTCATGGTCAGCCAGCAGGCGCATCTGCGCGCTCTGCATCAGCTCGTCGGCATCCTCGGATTCGGAGAAGAGGGCATAACCGAGGGAGAGGTAGATCGTGATGGGTGTGCCGTCGATCTCCTTGATGCTGTCGGAAATCTGCCGCACGGCGGACGGGATCTCCTCCAGCTCCCTGCGGTCCCGGATCTGGTGCAGGAGCACAAACTCATAACCGTTGATGCGGCCGATCGCGGAGCTTGTTCCGAAGCTCTTTTTGAGCCGCACGCCGAGGGCGGCGATCATCCTGTCGCCAAAGTCGAAGCCGTATTCCCGGTTGATCTCCGAGAGATCGTCGATGGAGATGTGCAGGCGCATGAAGTCGGTATTGCGCAGAAAATACTCGTCCTTGAAGGCGTGGACCTGCTCTGACAGGCCGCGGGAGTTCAGAAGCCCCGTCAGCTCGTCGCGGCTGGAGGTCTCGACGCCGCGCTTGTCGTTCATGTTCAGAAGATCCCTGTCGATAAAGCAGCCCAGCAGGCCGATGATGCTGCCCTCCTCGTTGTACAGGGGCGTCTTGTTCGCCAGGATCTCCCGGTTCTCGCCGTTGGAGATGCAGCGGCCTGGGATGTTGTGCGTGGTGACGCCCTCGTGGATGACGCGCAGCTCGTCGTTCATATAGGGATCGGGGTGGACATGCCAGCCGAGATCCTCGTCTGTCTTCCCGACAAGCTCCTGCGCGGAAGCGAAGCCGTAGTAATCCAGAAAGCCCTGATTCGCGCCGAGAAAGCGGCGCGCCCTGTCTTTCCAGAACATGCGCACCACGTCGGAACGCACCAGGTTTTTCCACAGGAGCGCCGGGAGGCGGCCTTCCTCCGGGGGGACGGAAGGGGACTCGTCACGCAGCTCAAAGGGCGCAAGCTCCCGGTGCGCGTCGCGGATCAGCTCAAAGTAGACGTCCGGGCGGTAGCGCAGCAGGACGATCTGCTTCCACTCATATTCTCCGTTTACGACAAGGCAGCGGATGAAGCCGCAGACCGAGGTGCTGTGAGCCGCGTCGATACGCTCCGCGAGCGTGTCCGTATCCAGCAGCGCGAGGTATTTCTCCCGATCCTCGGGAAAGACCCAGCGTTCGGCAAATTCGATCGCCAGCCTTTTGACGTCCGTATACCCTGTGGTAAAATAGTCCATCAGACCGACATAAAGCGGCTTGATGCGGTTTGTGTTCAGATCGACCAGCGTGATGCGATCAAACAGCGTATACATCTGGCGCAGCCCCTCGTCGAGATGGGAGGTGCTCGCCGCGCGGGATACCTCGGACAGGTTGTTCAGCTGGAGCAGGACGCAGAACGCGTCGCTGCGCGAGGTGATGAGCTTGGTCTTCACCTCGTAGTACTCATCGTGCGAGACGAAGATCATGTGACCCGTGCCCCGGTCGCGCGTGCTGTCAAGGAGCTTGCGCACACGCACGGGGAGCGCCGACAGCGAGAAAACGCCGCCATGCGGGTCTTTTTGAAGAACGGTCCATGCCTCAAGCCGGGTGAGGTTCTGCTCAAAGGCGGCGTTGATGAAGAGTACGGCCATGGCGTCCGGCCGGAGCTCCACAAGAGCCAGCGGGATACTGTTGAGCTGGCGGCCGCTTATCAGCCGCTGCTTCTCCAGGCGGTCCATAAAGGGCACGGAGCTGAGGAAGTTCACAGCGCCGATCTCGTCATAATACCGGCGGTGGCGGGGAAGCTCTATGTCGATGCCTCTCTCCCTCAGGTCTGCAAGCGCCTCGTCGTAGGGCTTCGGAGCGCCGAAGTAGTAGCCCTGCACTTTTTCACAGCCGATGTTGCGCAGATATTGAAACTGCTCCTCGGTCTCCACGCCCTCGGCCAGGGTGTGGATGTCGATCTCCTTGGCCATATGGATGACGGAGGTCAGGATACGGCGCGAGCGCTGGTTGAAGGAGCTCAGAAAGCGCATATCCAGCTTGAGCTCGTCGAAGGAGTAGTCCTTCAGCATATTGAGAGAGGAGTAGCCGCTGCCAAAATCGTCCATCCAGACCTGGTAGCCGGCCTCGTGAAAGCGGTCGACCACGGAGTGCATATGTCCCTCCTGCTCGGCAAGCACGCTCTCCGTGATCTCGATATACAGAAAGTCGTGCGGGATCTGGCAGGCGCGGACATTCTCATCCACCAGGGAAAAGATATCGCACAGCGAGAAATCGAGTCGCGAGAGATTGATGGACACGGGGATGGGCGTCTCGCCCGCAATGACGGTGCGGCGCAGCCGGGCGCAGACCTGGCGGATGATGGATACGTCGAGGAGGTGGATGCGCTTTTCCTGCTCCAGGACGGGGATAAAATCACGCGGAAGCAGGAGACCGCGCTCGGGATCGACCCAGCGCGCCAGGGCTTCAAAGCTGCAAAGCTGCCCGGAGATCGAACGGATCACGGGCTGATAGTAGGCCTGAATATGCCCCTGCGCAAGGGCGTTATCAAAATGTTCGCTGATATAGCGTTTCAGGCTCTCTTCCATGGGATGCTCCTTTCAAAAGCATGGCTGCAAGGGCGTCTGAGAGTTTGCGCGTCAAAAATGAAACAAAGGCATCATACAGGATAAAACGGGGCGTGTCAACGAAAAAGACAGGGATACGCACGGATGTTTCAAAAAACGGGTATCCTGTGAGTCGGGAGGGGGCCGGCAGGATTTCAAGAGAAAGGAAACGGACCGCAGCGCTGTCGGAAGCTGCGGTCCGTATTGCTTTCACAGCAGAGCGGAGTAGAAGGTATAGCCCTTGCGCCCGGTCTGCTTGGTGTGGTAAAGCGCCTTGTCCGCGCAGTCGAAGAGATCCTCGCCCGCAGGGACCTCCGATCCGTGCGCGATGCCCGCGCTGATCGAGATGGCGGGAAGGTTGTCCGAGGTGTCGGTAAGCTCTGCGTTGATCTGGCGTATCTTCGAGCGGATGAGCTGGTCCTGCTGGTGGTCCGCGTGGACCATGAAGACGATGAACTCGTCCCCCCCGATGCGGCACGCATAGTCGTCTGAACGGAAGCTGTGCCGTATCGCATTGGCGATCTTCTGGAGGATCCTGTCGCCGGTCTCGTGCCCGTAGGTATCGTTGACCTCCTTGAAATGGTCAGCGTCGAACAGGAGCATGAAGGTGGTCTTGAGATCCAGGCTTGAGAGCAAAAGCTCGTACCCCGATCGGTTGTACAGCTTGGTCAGCTCGTCATGGGAGGCTTTGTAGTTCAGATGCTCGATGCTCTTTTTATAGACGTTGTACATCTTGTTATAGGTTTTCGCGAGATAGCGGAATTCGTTGGCGCCGATGACCGGGATCGGGCTGTCTTCGCGGATATTGTCCACGGCCTTCAAAACGGGATTGATGCCGAGGCGGGCGGTCAGCCAGATCATGAACATGATGCCGACAGCCTGGATGATGATGACCGCGCGGACAATGGACAGCTCCACCTTCATATCGGACTCAGACTGGAGCTGCGCCGTGCGCGTGATCTCCTCCAGCTCCAAGACGCTGGCCTTCATGTTGGCGCGTATCGACTCCTTCTGTGTGTAATAGACGTTGTCGACCAGCATACTCTGCGCCAGATGAAGCTTCTCCGCGGCCGGGAGAGCAGCGTCCTCCTCTTTAAGCCGGACGTCGCGCAGCACATCGGGATAGTCCTGCAGGCCCTTCGAATCGATCACAAGCTTCATCGCATAGTATTCGCGTTCCATGAGAAGCAGGGAGCTGTTCATCGCCTCCTGAAGCTTATCATGCGCAGCTCGGTAATCCGGGTTATGGGAGAGCTTTTCAATAGATTCCTCGCGCCTGCGATTCTCAAACGCCTCGCGAAAGTAGTTGTCCATGTATTCGACCTCGCCGTCGATGGCAAACATCTGCACCTGATCGGTCAGATAGTCGGAGGCATCCATCAGCTGCTGCGTGCCCTCCTGCATTTCGATGAACTCATTGGTGGCATTGGAAAGCTGCTGGAAGGTAGACGAGGCGTGGAAGGTGGCATAGATCAGAATGGCGGAGGCGATAGCGGCAAATACAATCAGGCAGGTATTTACGGTCCGCAGCGAAATCCCGTCCGTTTTCATTTTTTTCAGTGACGTCATGGTAAAAACTGCATCCTCTCTCTATCAGGTACCGCGTATCAATGCTTGCTGCCGGGAATACGCCCGGGGTTTGCAGGCATCTCATATTACCCCCATATAATAAAATCCAGTATATACATTTTTTTGAAATTAGCAAGCACAAGTTTTTGATAAGGAAGCAGCCGTTTCCGAAAACTCCCGGCGCAAGGTACCGAGAGGATACCCGCTTGTTTTTTTCCCTTGCAAGGGCAACACCGCACAATCCGCCTGCGGCATCTCCTGGAAAATTTGCGCCCTGATTTCGAGCCTTTTTCTTGAGGTACACAAAGTACATCTGCGAAAAA
>CACZDN010000015.1 GCA_902779945.1 Oscillospiraceae bacterium
CCACGCCGCCCAGAAGCCCGAAGTCTGGGATCGCTAAGAGGAGGTAAAGAACTATGGCAACCTACAAGACCAAGAAGCCCTATATGTACGGCACCGGCCGCAGAAAGTCTTCTGTCGCCCGCGTCCACCTCATCCCCAACGGCTCCGGCGTCATCACCATCAACGGCCGTGATATCGACGATTACTTCGGGCTCGAGACCCTGAAGCTCATTGTGCGTCAGCCCCTCGTCACCACCGGCACCCTCGGCAAGGTCGACATTGAGACGACCGTCGCCGGCGGCGGCGTTTCCGGCCAGGCCGGCGCCATCCGCCACGGCATCGCCCGCGCCCTCCTCGTCGTCGACGAGAGCTACCGCGCCGCGCTCAAGGCCGCCGGTCTCCTGACCCGCGACCCGAGAATGAAGGAACGCAAGAAGTACGGTCTCAAGGCCGCACGCCGCGCTCCCCAGTTCAGCAAGCGTTAATCGATCTACAGGATACAAAAAACCCGGAAACGGCAGCGTTTCCGGGTTTTTTCCTGTTTCGCAATGGTTTCGTCCTGTCACCCTGAGGAACGAAGTGACGAAGGATCTCTCCCCCGGAGCTCTCCGGGAGCTTGCGGAGGGAGCGCTTTCGACTCCGCTCAGGATGACACGGGGCTTTGAGTCCGCCCCTTTGTCACGCTTTCTCCGGGCGCAGCCCGTTGAAGAAATCCGACAGGCCGCTGAAGATCTCGGAGAGAATGCCGGCAGCTTGGCCGAAGCCGTTGAAGACGTCGTTTTTTGCGTCCTCGAGCGTGTATTTCCCGCTGCTCACGTCCTCGAGCCAGGACATGAATTTGTCCGGCGTCTCGACAAGGCCGTTGTAGAAGTTCTCCGCCATGAGCTCAACGCGCTCGCTGAGGTCGCCCGAGCTGAGTGATTCCAGAGAGCGGCAGACCTTTACGATGCGGTCGAGATCCTTGTCCGTGAGCTTGATGTCGCTCTCCTCCGCGATCCGTCGAAACGCGTCCCGGATCTCCCGGTCGCTCATCGCGGCCGTGTGCCCCAGCAGCTCCTGGACCTTGTCCTCCATGATCTCTTCGTCCGTCTGTTCGCCGTCCGCTGTCCCGCTCTCCGCCAGCGCCGTCCCACACAGGGCCAGCGCCATCGTCAGGCACAGCAGCAGCGCGATCCATTTTTTCATGTTCATGCTTCCTTTCATGGCAGATACTCCTTTGCCCGCTCGAGCAGCTCGCCGTACAGGAGCTTTCCGGACTCGTTGGTCGGGAAGGCGTCGATCGTCACGACCCGGAACGCATTGCGCACCGTTCCGAAGGTCCGGCGGACAAAGGGCCGTACGGCGTCCGCGTCCGCCTCGCTCAGCACGAAGATGACCAGGTGATCGTCCGTGCCGGAGCTCACGCTGCGAATGTTGAGCGCATCCATGATCTTCTCGTCGATCTCGTCGAGGCTGATGCGGTGGCCCGCCATCTTCAGGATACGCTTGATGCGGCCCGTAATATACAGAAAGCCGTCCTCGTCCCGCTCGGCAAGGTCGCCGGTGCGCAGCACGCCGTGCCGCTCGTCGCCCCGGGCGAGGTCCTCGCTTCCGGCCGCGTAGCCGAGGGTCACATTCTCCCCGCGGTAGACCAGCTCCCCGGGGACATGCGTCTCTTCAATCACGCGCCCGTCGGCGTCGACAAGCTCGATCTCGCCGCCCGGGTGGACGACGCCGACGGAGCCGATCTTTTCGAGCGACAGCGCGGCGGGCAGGCGGCTGATGGCCGCTGTGGCCTCGCTCTGCCCGTACATGACGACGAAGCGTTTGCCGTAATCGCGCGCGTACTGCGCGAAATGGCGGTGCAGCTCCCGGCTCAGCCTGCCGCCGGCCTGGCTCATGATCCGCAGGGCCGGGAAATCCTCGCAGAAGATATCCATGCGGCGGAGCATGTCATAGCTGCCGGGGACGCCGTGGAAGGCGGTCACGCCCTCGTTTTCGAAGAGGTCCCAGAACTCCTCGTCCATGATACCGCTGCGCGTGACGATCATGACGCCGCCGACCAGCAGGCTGGCGCTGTAGACGGACATGCCGTAGGTGTAGCTCAGCGGCAGGGTGGTGATGGTGCGCTCCGTATCCGTCATGCCCAGATCGTCCGCAAGGATGCGGGCGTTGGCGCGGATATTGTCCCAGGACTGGCGGACAAACTTGACCGAGCCCGTGGAGCCCGAGGTGGTCAGGAGCTGGGCGAGGGCCGGATGGACCGGGCAGGCGTCCGCGTAGTTGGTCCGCAGCAGGACATAATCGTCGAGCGCGTAGAGCTCCTGCATGTGCGGATAGTCCGCGCGCAGCGCCCGCGGCGCGAAGACCAGACCCGGGCGGTAGGTGTTCATGATCTGCCGGCGCATGTCCCCCGCGAGCGAAGCCGACGCCATCAGCATCGGATGCCCGCCGTTCAGCAGCGCGGCATAGCCCGCGAGCGCGCCGAGGCTGTTCTCGCACAGCATCATGGTCAGCTCCCCGGGGCCTGTCCCGGAGAGGGTATCCTGCAGGGCCGCAAGCTCGTCATAGCGCAGGGCGACGCCGGCGTCGTCCCGCAGGGCCTCTTTTTTCCCGAAGGCGGCAAAATCCCAGATTTTATTCATGGGCTGTCCCCCCGTCCTTCTCCTCGAGCTTGGCCTTGACCATCCTGAGCCCGTCGGCATAGGACTTGAGGCGCATGACCTCGCGCCCCTTGAAGGAGACGCCGAAGGTCTCCTCGAGCCTGCCGATGAGCGTCATATGTGTCAGGGAGTCCCAGCCGCCGTCGTGATAGCGGAAGGCGACGGGGTTGAAGTCCACGCCCTCGAAGCAGCCGGAAAACACATCCCAGTAGCGCTCTGCCACGCTCTCCGGCGCGACCTCCTCCTGCTGCGCCTCCAGCGCCCGGCTCGGCGCGTAGACGGCGGTCTGCGTACCGTCCCCCGCGATGCGCGCGGGGTTTCCGATCACGGTGACGCCGTCGGGCACGTCCTCAAATACGGCCGCGCCCAGCGCCGCGACGCTCATGGCGCCGATGCGGATGCGGTCTCTCAGCAGCGCGCCTGCACCGATGAAGCAGTTTTCGCCGATCACGCTGTGCCCGCCGACAAAGGCGTTGACGCCGAGTCTCGTGTGGTCGCCCACGACGGCGTCATGCCCGATGGAGGCCCCGCGCGAGAGGTAGCAGTTCCTGCCGATTTTTGCAAGCGAGCCGATGTGCACGTCGTGGCAGACCACCGTGCCCTCCCCGAGCTCCGCGTCCGGGCTCACGCAGGCGGAGCCGTGGACAAGCACCGCGCCCCGATAGCCCGCGCGGGTCATGCGCTGAAAGGCCTCGGCCCGAAATCTGGGCTCCCCGATGGCCACGACGAAGCGCGTGTCCTCCGGGGTGTAGCGCGCGCGAAACTGCTGGAAGCGGCAGACCGGGCTTCCGGTCAGCTCCTCCGCCTCCGCGTGGTCGTCGATGAATACAAAGCCGGACCAGCCGCCGGACTTCACCGCAAGCTGCCGGAATTCGCGTCCCATCGCCCCCGCGCCGTATAACGCAAGTATCATGTTTTTCCCCCCTGCTCTGTGCTTTTTCCGAGGCGGGCACACGGCGCTGTGCCGATCATGTGCTCTCGCCTCCGTCCATATCCTGTATCACCTGTTCAAAATCGTCGTAGCGGCGCAATACGCCGCCCTCGAGCCGGTAGATCGTGTCCGCACGGCGCAGGGTGCTCAGACGGTGGGCCACCATGATGACCGTGCAGCTGCCCATGATGGCGTCGATGGCCTCCTGCACCTGGCGCTCGCTTTCGCTGTCGAGGGCGCTGGTCGCCTCGTCCAGCAGGATGAGCTTCGGGTTTCGCAGCAGGGCTCGCGCAATGGAAATGCGCTGCCGCTGTCCGCCGGAGAGGTTGCCGCCGTTTTCGAGGATGGGAGCGTTCAGCCCCTCCGGGAGCGACGCGATCAGATCCTCGAGTCCCACGCGGCGGATGACGTCCATGACCTGCTCGGCGCTCACGTAGTTCAGACCGTAGACCAGATTGTCCCACAGCGTGCCCGAAAACAGTACGCTCTGCTGCGGCACGACGGCGATGTTCCGGCGGTAGGCGCCCTTCTCCAGCTCGTCCAGGTTTACGCCGTCGATCAGGATATCACCGCTCTGCGCACCGTAGAGCCCCAGGATCAGGTTCAGGATCGTGGTCTTCCCCTCGCCGGATTTGCCGACGAAGGCGGCGCTTCCGCCCGCGGGCACGGTAAAGCTCACATCGTCCAGAACCGGGGGCTTGTCCGGCTCATACCCGAAGGAGACGTGCGAAAACGTGATCTCGCCCCGCATGGGGCCGGGAAGCCGGGCACTCCCGTTGCGCTCCACATCGCTCGCGTACAGGATCTCGTTCACGCTGACCAGGCTGTCGTAGCCCTGGGTGATCAGCGGCACCGCGTCCAACAGACGCTGGACGTTCGCGATGATGAGGTCGAAGATGGACTGGAACAGCACCAGCGTGCCGACGCTGATATGTCCGCCTGCCATCAGCAGGGCGGCCAGGCTGAGCGACAGCAGCCGCAGCCCCTGGAAGCCGCCGTAGGTGAGATTGTTGACGATGACGGTCTCGCGGTCGTAGGCCACGGCGGCCCGCTGCGCGCCGCGCACCTTTGTCAGGATGTCCCGGTACTCCGTCCGCTCGAGACCGTGGGCCCGGGTCAGGCTCTCCATCTCCAGCATCTCCTTGACGGCGGCGTTCACCTGCTCGTTTTGCCGGCGCATTCTGGCCCGTCTGTCCTGCAGGGGCTTCGAGAAGCGCCGCACCAGATACACGACCATCGGCACGATCACGAGATAGAACACCAGCATCAGCGGGAAGGTTGACAGTGCGACCGCGATGATAAACAGCACGTCCTCGCCCAGATACAGAATTTCCATGAAGCGGTCGTAGATCAGCGTCTGGATGAACTGCACGTCGGAGGCCACCTTGGACAGGACCACACCCGACTGTGTCTCGCTGTGAAAGCGCATGGAGAGGGCCTGCAGCTTCTGCACCAGCGCCATGCGGAAGCCCGCCTCCACCGCTCTGGTGAAGCGGCGGTAGCAGCGGCTGTCCAGCCAGTAGCAGATGAGATTCACGGCCAGCGCCAGCACGGACGCGAGAATGTTGGTCAGCACGGGCCGCACGAAGAAGGACCCTGTATCCGTCACGATGTTGATGATGTTCGACACGAACACCGGCAGCAGCAGACCCCCCAGATGCTTTACGAGCAGAATGATGACCGAAAGCGCGAAAAAGCCCCGGTGACTGCGCGCGATATACCGCAGCACGGCCAGCGGCTTCTGTGCCCCGTCCGGGTCTGCGTCCTGATAATAGGCGTAGATATCCTCCGTCAGGTCGACGGCCTCTCCCTTCCGGGCGAATACCCGGTATACATTCACGCCGCCCTGATAGCGGAAGCTGAAAAAGCTCATGTACTGCTCGAGGATGCAGCCGCTGATCTGCGTGTCGATCCCGTCGGCCCCCGTGTCCGGGGCCGCGTCGAGCACGTCCGTCCGCTCCCCCGCGGCGCGGATCTCGATATGCCGGAACGGCCTGCCCCGCAGCGATACCCGGATCTCCGTACAGCCCATGCGAAGAAGGCGCAGCAGCAGCTCCTCACAGATCAGCGGGCAGATCCGCGCTCCGGCGCTCTCCGTGGCTGCGGCGGCATAGCGCTCCGCCAAAGCCACAGCCGCCGGAATTTCCGCCGCCGCACGTACCAAAACCAGATTGTCCATCCCGCACCCCCCCGTGCCAAGACTGTTTTTTATCATCATAACACAAACCGGCCCCGCACGCCATCCCGAAAACGAAAAAAGCGGGGGCTTTGTGCCTGTCTGCACGGGTGCGGAACTGGGCAATTGTCTGCATCGCTAAAAGCGCCCCGCCTGATTCGTGTATAGCGAAAGGCGGGGCGCTTTGTTTATGACAGGCATTGAAGTTTTCGTCACGGTTTTAATCCTTGATCTTGACGATCTTCACCGCATTTTCCAGTAAAAGATTGATGAGTTCATTTCTCGAGCGGTTTGTTTGCACGGAAAGATCATCCAGACAAGCGATCAGCTCATCTTTCATTCTGGCAGAGACGATTTTGTATCCGTCGTCTCCCTTCTTTGCCACCTTTTTCGTAATTATGATTTCCTCGCGCATAAAACCGCCCCTTGTTTTTGACATTATGCCTTGACAAGGGCGGTTTTAGTACACTATAAAATTATAGTTATGAAAGGTCGGACCTGTGATGAAAACAATCCTCAGTTTTTTCCTCGCAGCGATTATGCTCGTGTCCCTTCTCCCCTCGGCACTGGCTGCCGGACAATTAAAAGACAAGACAGGCCCGGAATTAACCGACGCAGAGATAGCTTTCAACACATCAAACGCAGTATGGCACAAATTCTGCCGGAAAGATTTTGCTGTTTCTATCAGGGGATAGTATAACAAACGGGACAAAACGGGGCTGACTCAAAACGATGAACGTTTTGAGTCAGCCCCGTTCTTTATAATCCGCTCATTTCTCTCCGCCCTTGGCTTTGGGCTTGCCGTGGTAGTAGCGGCGGCGGTTGGATTTGGGTTTTGCTCCCTCCTCCTTGACCGGATGGACCACGGTGTGGGCGGCTTCCTTTTTCGGCTTTGCGTTCTCTTTGCCGTTCTGGTTCTCTTTATTGCTCTGGGCGGCTTTGCCCGCGGGGGCCTCCCTGCCGCCCGTGTTCTCTTTGCCCGGGGCCTGGTCGGCGGCGTGGGCCTTGATCTCTACCTTCCCGCCCTTGCCGCGGTTTTTCCCGCCGCGTCTTGACCGTCCGCCCTGACCGGCCTTGTCCGCAGCGACGTCCTCCGGCGCGGGCTCCTTCCGGGGCTCCGTCTTGACCTCAACTCTGGCCTCGCCCGTGTGGGGCTTCCGGCCGCGGCGGCGGCGCTGGCTGCGCCTGGCCTCCTCGGACGACGGCTCCGGCGTGTCGATGAGGGCGGGGTCGTGGTACTGCGGCTCGACGAACCAGGCGTCAGTCTCCGGCTCCTCATTCTCCGGCTCGGGCTCCGGCACGTAGCGGAAGGTGGAGACGGGGGCCTCCCCGTCCCGGGGCCTGCCGCCGGGGACGGTGCACAGCTCGTTGGCCTTGTAGAGATGCAGGGTGTCGTCCCCGTCGCCGTCCAGGCGGACCTTGACGGTCTGGCGCAGAAGATTGACTTGCACGGCGGTTCCGAAACCGTCCTTGGTCTCGACGAAGGCGCCCTGGCGGGGGATCTTGCGGATCAGGTCCTCGTAGGCCTCCTGCTCGTACCGCAGGCAGCACATGAGCCTGCCGCAGCTGCCGGAGATCTTGGTGGGGTTGAGAGACAGGGACTGCACCTTCGCCATCTTGGTGGAGACGGGCTGAAAGTCGTCCAGAAACTGGCCGCAGCAGTAGGGGCGGCCGCAGATGCCGATGCCGCCGATCATCTTGGCCTCGTCCCGCACGCCGATCTGCCGCAGCTCGATGCGGTTTCGGAAGATGCTCGCGAGGTCCTTCACGAGTTCGCGAAAGTCGACGCGCCCGTCGGACGTGAAGAAGAACATGGTCTTGGTGCCCTCGAAGTTGCACTCCACGTCCACGAGCTTCATGTCGAGTCCGTGCCTGGCGATGCGCTCCTGGCAGATCTCGAAGGCCTCCTTCTCCCGCTTGACGTTGAGCTGGGCGATGCGCAGATCGTCGGGCGTGGCGATGCGCTGGACGGGGCGCAGCGGCTGGACCACCGCCGTCTCCATCACGCTGTGGTTGCCGCGGGTGCAGTCGGCGATTTCAAGTCCCTTGGCAGTGTCCACGATCACCTTGTCGCCGGTCTTCACCTGGAAGCCGTTGGGGGAGAAATAATAGCTCTTGCCCCGGTTTTTGAATTTGATGCTGACTACTTCAATCAATTGCGTTTCCTCTGTTTCCGTCGGGCAGGGCGTCCACCGCCAGCAGCCCGAATAATTGCTTTACATTCGTATTGACCTTCAGATACCCCGCGCAGCGGTCGCACAGCCGGCACAGCTCCAGCATGTCCCGCCGTGTGAGCCGCCCGCTCTTCTGCCGCAGACAGAGCATATCCGTCAGACGGCCGCGCAGTGCCTCCAGAAAAGCAGCCATGGTCTGGGGGTCGATCCCCTCGTTCTGGACGCACCAGCGGAGGACCTGCGCCTCGTCCCGGGTGTTCAGCGCCTTCAGAAAGCCCGACGCGAGTTCCCCGGCCTCGTCCGTCTCCGCTTCTCCCTCCGTGCCGCCGAGCTTGACAAGCGCGCAGCGGGAGCGCACCGTCGGCAGCAGCAGCATGGGCCGCGTCGTGCACAGCAGGAAGACCACATTCTTCGGCGGCTCCTCCAGGAGCTTGAGCGCCGCGTTCTGGGCGGCGGAGTTCATGGTCTCCGCCTCGTCGAGGATGTAGACCTTGCGCTGCGCCTCGTTCGGCAGGACCACCGCATCGGCCGCGAGGGCGCGGATCTGATCGACGGTGATGTTCTGTTTGCGCCTGCCCTTGTCGTCCTGGGCGCGCGCGACGGTGATCACGTCGGGGTGTACGTCCGCCGCCGCCTTGCGGCAGTCGCGGCAGAGGCCGCAGGGCTTGCGCCCCGTTCCGGAGCAGACGGCCGCCGCGGCGAGCTCTTTTGCCTTCCGCAGCGCAAGCTCCCCGCCGGGGGCACAGATCAGGCAGGCATGGGGGACCCTGTCGTTCGTCTCAAGCATGTCCCGCGCCACATCCCCGCCGCCTTTCTGTCCCGGTTGATCGGTACCTAAATCGGTTTATTATACGTCAAAACCAATCCCGCGTCAACAATTTGTGTCAGTGCTTCACGTTCGTTTCACAAAAATGCTTTTGGGCATTTTTGTGAAACGAGAAGGTTCACAGCCTGCCGCGCGCATTCGCCTGCGGGGGACGCCCGCATACCTGCGGGCTGAGAGGTGTCTGATACTCTTCTCCAATAAAGCGCTGTGAAAGATTTCCGAGGCGGATTTGTGTCAGGCAAGGCAGCGCCCGCAAGGAATACTTTGTGTATTGCCAAGGGCGATAACGAAGCATGGCGCAAATCCGGCCGGAAAGATTCATAGCGCTCTATTGGAGAAGAGTATGAGAAATGTATGGAAAACCGCCGACGCCTTTGATATAATAGCTCAAATCATGAGCAAATGCCGACAGCTGCGGATGCAGGGAAATGCGAGACGGAAGAGGGTGTGCGTGAGATGGAGCGTTATCCGATGGATGCGGGCGGTGCGGTGCAGCTCGTCACCGGGATCAGGGAGCAGTCCCCGGCGTTTCTGATCGAATACGACATAATGGAGACGGTGGACAGGGAGCGGCTCCTGAGCGCGGTGAGGAGGGCGCTTGCCGTTTTCCGGGCGTTTCAGGTGAAGCTGGCGCTCACCTGCCCGGACCGCAGGCCGGTCTATGCGCGCAACACCCGGGAAGCCGAGGTCTATCCCTGCGACGGCAGACCGCACATGTTCGGTGAGGAGAGCGGCGGTTATCTGTTCCGCGTGTATTACGCGGGAAACCGCATCCTGCTGTCCGTGCTTCACACGCTGACGGATTTTTTCGGAGCAAATGAGTTTCTGAAATGTATTCTCTGCTTCTACTTCAATATCGCGAACGGACAGCCGGAGGAGATCAAAAGGCTCCTCGCCGTGGACCCGGAGGATATTCGGGACCCCTATCTCCTGTACGGGAATCCGAACTCCCCCGGCTTCAGCATGAAAAACAAATGGCACAACGAGCTGTTTCTCCCAAACCGGATGCTGTACAGGAGAGCTGAGCCCATCCGGGTTCATGAGCTGATCTTTTCGATCTCCGATTTCCTGACAAGATCAAACAGGGCTGAGTCCTCCATTTTTCCTTTCCTGACATGGCTGACGGGCAAGGCCGTGGCCAGGACCTACGGAGGAGAAGACAGGCTGCTGACAGGCGCGGGCTCCTTCAATTGCCGCGGCATGTTTCACTCCCGGACCCCCAGGTGCTTTTCTCAGACCTTTCCGACCGTGCTGCATCCCCGTGAGCGTTCTATGGATCTGAGCCGGCAGCTCACGGTCCAGCGCGCGCGCATGGATATTGCGCTGGAGGAAGGAACCGTCGCGAGGTCGATCGCCGCGCGGAGAGCGCAGGCGGACGCCATGCTGAAGGACGTCGGGTCTTCAATTCTGGACCAGGAGAGGCTGGATGCCGAAAGGCGTGCGTCCGCCCGGAAATCCACCTACTTTCTCTCCTATCTGGGACACATTGACGTGGGGGCCGCCCTTGACAGATGTATAGAAGACGTGAGCGTGCTGAGCACGGTGACGAGGGTCCCCGTCGTTGTCCTCGCCTATGAGTGGCGGGGCCTGCTGCATTTCAGGGCCCAGGAGATCGGCTGTGACAACAGCATTGCTCCGGCCGCTCTGGAGATCGCCGGGGAGCAGGGCATCGCCTGCACGATGCCGGCCTCCTCTGTGGTTCGCCTGGATACGTTTCCTCTGGAGGAGCTTTTCCATGATTAAGCTCGGTGTGTTTGATCTGGACGGAACGCTTTTGACGAGCGATGGCAGGCTGCCGGAGACGTTTTACCGCGATGTGGAATTGCTTCACTGCCGCAATGTCAGCGTTGCGATCGCCAGCGCAAGACCTGCGCAGTTCCTGTTTGAGATGTTCGACCGCGATGTGGATCTGCTCATCAGCGGAGAGGACGGAAACATCTTTTTCCGGGGCAGGCAGCTTCTGTGTGCCCGGTATGTCTCCGGTGAACTGACTGCCCGCGTATACGCGATTGCCGCCGGGCGGGACGACGTCGCCGTCGTCTGCTCCGGGCCGGACGAGCTCTATGTCTCCGCCGGGCATTACCGCCGCTTTATCGCCTGGGGCCTGGGGCGCTTTATGCCGGAGGCGCCGAAGGAGCCGGCAGAGGACACAAAGCTCTGCAAGATCCACGTGTACTGCCGGGACGGCATCGAGGCGGCGAAGCAAATGGTCTCCTCCGTTTTTGCGGAGATGCAGGCCCGCGGCGATGTGCTGGAAACCGGATACGGGTGGATCGGGATCACGGAAAAGAACTCCAACAAGGCTTCCGCGGTCCGCTTCTTCCAGGAATACCTGAATGTCGGGGACGATGAGACGGCTGTCTTTGGCGACAGCTCCAATGATATTCCGATGTTTGCCCTGACGGAACACGCCTACGCGATGAAAAACGCGCCGGCAGACGTCCGGCAGAAGGCGAAGCGCGTCACGGAGGACGATAACGACCACAACGGGGCCATGCAGGCGCTGCTTCGCCTGACGCTGCCGCCCGATGAGCGCGGCCCGGTGTGAGCGTCCGGCGGCGGGCGGACTTTCCTCTTTACGCCGCCGAAACACTACAATACGCGAAACTACCCAAGGGGGGTCTTTATGAACACTTATTCAAAACGCATACTCATGAGTGTACTCGGCGTGGTGATCTGCGGGCTCAGCGTCGGGATGTTCAAGCACGCGGCGTTCGGCGTCGACCCCTTTCAGGCGCTGATGAGCGGGCTGGACGCGGTGATCCCGATCCGCTTCGGGACACTGTACGTGCTCGTCAATCTCCTGCTGCTGAGCTTTTCTCTGATTACGGACCGTCGCAAGATCGGGCTTGCAACCTTCATCAACCTCTTCCTGCTGGGCTATGTGGTGGAGTTCTCCCAGGCCCAGTGCCAGAGGCTGTTCCCAGCCCCCGGACTCGGCGGGCGGGCGCTCCTCTTTCTCGCGGGGCTGGTGATCCTGTCCCTCGCCTCCGCGCTCTACTTCACGGCGGACCTGGGCGTCTCGACCTACGACGCCGTCGCCCTCGTCTGGTCCGAGCGGCAGACGCGCATCCCCTTCCAGTTCTGCCGCATCATCACGGACAGCTTGTGCGTGCTCACCGGCGCGGCGCTGTGCCTGCTCTCCGGCATGGGCGTCTCGCAGCTTTTCGGCGTGGTCGGCGTCGGCACCATCGTCACGGCCTTCTTCATGGGGCCGCTCATCGCCTTTTTCAACAGAACCGTCGCCCGCCCCATGCTGGGGACCGCGGCGAAGTAAGCGGCGGGGCTGTCTCAAACCGTTTTTTGTTTTGTCCGCCTGCGGGGTATCGCGGCGAAGCGCCTGCGGTTTTCCGCACCTTCGGGAAACATTCTGTTTCGGTCATGTACCGCCGCTTTTGCGCAGACCATATAAGGAACAAAAAATTCCGAAAGACAAATCTTTCGGAATTTTTTGCTTCAATTGCGTATCGAATCAGGCCTTGCGGGCGGAGTCGATGTGGCGGGTGAGGTCGAGCATCTTGTTGGCAGGCGGGGGCGGCATATCAGTACAAATCTATTTGCAGTATTCGCAGCACAGCATTTTGTACACGAACAAAATGTGCAGACAAAGGTTTGCTCAGATATTTTTTATACAGCATTGCCAATATTACCGTTATCAGAAACAGTACGGCCCCGACACTCCATTTTGGAATCACCCGTTTTAACGGAGGCGCTAAGCAGGTAATGATTGCTTGATGCAAAATAAAAAACTCAAACTGTATCTCAGAAAACCGTTTTACCGCCTTCCATGACAACAAACGACTCAGGAGTCCCCGATCAAACGCAAAGACAAACAGCAGAGCGCTGTAGGGAAGTAAAAAGCCGGAACGCCTCCAGATCCCGTTATAATGGATCGTTGCCCAAAGCGCTCCCGCAAGAGCGGCAATCTCTATCGCGCTCATTGCAAGGTATGCGTGTTCTCCCCAATCGCGTTCGTTTATCCGCATAAAAAGAGGCACCAGCATCATCCCCATTGCAAACTCAAGCGCCCGTATTATGGGGAAGGAATGTATGCTGATAGACCAGAACTCTCCCGGGAAGGCAGTCACAACGTATTCAACAGCCGTTCTGGTAAGATAAATGAGCACAAAAAGGAAGCAGGACGTTCTGATATTCTTTGCGAGTCGGAGCAAAAACGGCGCCAGAAAATAACAAAACAACAGTGCCGATAAAAACCATGTCGCGCCATTATATGAAAACGTTGTTTTTCCGCTCCACGCTTGCAGGAGAAGGAGATTGATGGCACCGTTGATCAGGTTTTTCCGGGTCAGGATCGGGCCGCCGGCGGCACACATAACCGCCAGCATGGCAATCGCGTGCAGGGGCCAAAAGGCCGCCAGTTTCTTTCCTACGTAATGAAAAGACTCCGCCCAGGAAGCGTGAACCTCTTTATAAAAGCCATTGTATGCAACCAAAAAACCAGACGCCAAAAACAGAAATTCGCATGTTCTGGCACCAATATCTGTTTTTGGATGCGGGAACGGCCCGTGCCACAGAAAAATCAAGAGCAAACAAATCACTTTCAGCCCGGTCAGGCTGTCTATTCGCTTCGCTCTTTTTTCCACAGCCGTCTGTATCATCGTGCACCTCCCGCTATGATTATGCCACGCTGATTATACAAAAACAACCTTCGAAAGAATCTTCCGAAGGTTGTTTGAATGCGTATCGAATCAGACCTTGCGGACGCTGTCGATGTGACGGGTGAGGTCGAGCATCTTGTTGGAGAAGCCCCACTCGTATGGAATCGCCTTCGGCGCTTCCCTGGCACGACTGACCTTTGCTGTCCCTCAGTCACAACAGTTTCGCCGTTTTTCCTTTTCTTTGATCAAAATTTCAAGCTACATGTATTTGTTTCGTTGTCGTATCAGCTACGGCAACTTTTCACATTCAGAGCATACCACATTTCTCCGGAAAGTGCAAGTAAAAATGTGCAAAACGCGAACTTTCTGCGATATTTATACGAACTTTGTTCAGTTATTAGCTCAGTCCTGCAATGTTGGCGGTTTTCTCTGTTCGTATTTCTTGAATTATACGAATTACAAGCAAGATTGAATCAACTTTGAAGGAAGACGGAATAAAGAATGATAAAACCCTGAATCAACTATTAACGACTTTCATATAACTCCCGCTTAAAGGCAGTTTCATAAACGCGGCTTTTTGCTCTTATCCATGTATTCACAGGAGCAATAAGTCGCTATTTCTTTTGCTTGAAATACATCTATATCGACAGGTCCAATCTCAAACCTTGTTATAATGAAATCACAAAAGAGATGAAGCGCGTTTTCACTGTTCCACTTGTTATCTATCAATATATTGAAAATTTCTGTCTGCGCAACGGAATAGGCCGCAATGAGTTGATGTTTCCCCTGACAACGCGCGCCGTACAAAAGCAGCTTGCCCTTGTCTGTGACTACCTGGGTTATGAGGGGATAAGCACCCACAGCTTTCGGAAATGGTATGCCACAGAGATATACAAGAAGAACGGCTATGACATTGCCCTTATCCAGCGGCTATTACAGCACAGTTCCGCCGCCGTCACTCAGCGTTATATAGGCATTGAGCCGCAGAGGATTGAAAAAGCGATAGAGGGACATGCTGAGTTAATATAACAGGGGGGCGAATATTCACCCCCCTGCTTTTTACCATTTCCTATCCTGATATGGTGTATCAGCAACGCCTTCATCATTCAGATGCTTTACCATCATATCGAGTCTCGGCTTCCACATGTTCTTAAACCATTGCGTTTCTCCAAACCATTTTACAAGCATAGGACTGATAGCATAATAGGTGCGGATAAAAGCGCGACCATGCCACGTTTCCGCGAGAGTATAGTCACGATACCGGCGCAGTGTCCAGACTTGAGGGCAGTCATAAGAACCATAGACAGCTGTGGCTACATAACAGCCACCTTGCTTGGGAGGCGGTGTATAAGAGCTGTCATACTGATGAATTTTTGCAGTTACTTTATCCATGTTTTCTTTATCGAAAAATTCATTAAAGTCACCAGAATTAACAGTCTTGTAAAGTGTTAGCGCGATATTCTTTTCACCAATACTATCTAATTCTTGAGCGCAATTCCAGATTATATTTGCACAAGCTAATCCGCGCACTTTATATTCAGATCGTGCTCCATCAACTGTTCCATTATTGTTATAGTGATTCTTAGCGCCATTCTTCAGTAACATGGCAGCCATGGTACATTGTTTTGCAACCTCAGTATATGCGGCCTTCTGTTCTTCTTTTGGAACATATTTCTGAATCAACTCTATCGTGGGATGAATAGCATTTTGAATATTGCCCGCAGAATTGGCTATTTGATATATCTTACAGTTGAGTTGACGATAATAAACTGAATAGAAATATGCTTCCCAGCTATGTGCATCTTGCTGGACAATTTGTCCATAATAATTTTGGGCATCTTCCCAGTTGTTACTATCTTTTGCGCGCCGTGCTAATTCATATAAATTGCTCAGGTTTTCAGAATTGTCAATCTTTACTGTTTTTATAAGCTTTTTTGCGTCTTCAAGTGAATACTTTGTCCCACAATGCTGACACACAAAATAATCACCCTGCTTTACAACATCGTTACTACCACAAAGTTCACACATAATTGCGTTCATGTTTTGTCTCCCTTCTATAAAAATACGCATCCAAGTCCAACCATAAGTAATATAGCACAGAGTATCAAGTAATACAATATGTTTAATATCAATAAATAGTTGATGTTCTCTTTGTTTGCTATCACCCATACTGTATGTTGAGGTGATGGTAAATGTATAAGCGCATTAGAAAAGCTCGTGAAGATTTGGGCTATACAAGAGAAAAGTTCGCCGAACTTCTGGATGTGAGTGTTTCCTATATGGCGGAAGTAGAGCGCGGCAGGACAGGGATTTCTGTCAAAATGCTTGTGAAAATCTGTAATATGCTTGGTTTATCAGCCGATTATGTGCTTTTCGGGGAAGATCGTGGAGATGACGCCCTTCTTCTAGACAGAATCAGACGCCTTGACCGCAGATACATCCCATTGCTTAATGATATAATCTCTGAACTCCTGGCCTTGAACGATGGCGGCAGCGAAGAAAACAGTCCCGCCACCCATAACAAGCAAGCGTGACCTGAGATTGAAAGTGCACATTTAAATCCCCAAAGGGTATGGAAAACCTTTGGGGAATTTGCTATTATGGAGAAAAACGAACCAGGAGGGCGCAGCAATGGCGGAGAAGGACGAATCCCAGGCCGTGAGCGGCGGCGCAGGCTACAAACGCCAAGGGCAGAAATACAAGTCTCTCCTGGTCTGGCAGGTCTTGTTGAAGCGGACCGATGAAGAGCTCCCAATTTACGAACAGTTTGTTTGACGAACGCGGTGCGATAGGCTATAATACAGATGACTTCACCAAAGGAGGGCTGTATATGCTGTCGGTTCAGCAGATCGCAGACGGGGTTCGTGTTGCGTCGCGGGAATATCCGCTTCGCAGGGTGGAACTGTTCGGCTCCTATGCCAATGGAAAAAACACTGCGCAGAGCGATGTGGACCTTCTGGTCGAGTTTATGCAGCCGCGCGTGTCGTTGCTTACGATCAGCGCTTTCAAGTTCCGCATGGAGGAACTATTGGGGACGGAAGTAGACATTGTCCATGGGCCGCTTCCGGAAGGAAGCCTGCTGGAGCTTGACAGGAGGATTCCGCTGTATGGAGCATAGAGATCGGGTAATTCTGCAAAAGGTGCTCAGCGAAATTGAAATTGCTCAAAAGATGATGGGCAATTGCTCGCTTGAACACTTTGAGCAAAACGAAATGCTGAAACGCGCGGTTTCCATGACCGTTATCAATATTGGCGAGTTGGTTAAAAGCCTTAGTGAAGAGACTCGCGCTGCCCATACGCACATTCCCTGGAAAGCGATTGCCGGATTTCGTGATATAGCTGCTCATAAATACCAGACACTCCGCATGGAGGACGTTTATGAGACAGTTGCGGAAGATTTCCCGTCCTTGCGAGAGCAAATTAACAAGATCCTTTAATCATGGAGCTTTGTGAAAACAAGGCTCCTTTTTCCATAAAAAACACTCCCCATTCATCAGGATTTTGACCCCAATAAACAGGAAGTGTTCATAGGTTCGGCAAAAAAAGTTTATAGGTTTACCGGACCCGTTTCAAACCAATGAAGCAAAAATTCATCGCTTTCCTGGAAGCTGTTTCCAATCCCGCAAATCGTTGCGCCGCAATCGTTTGCTCACCTCACGGCGTGCTTGCGTTTGAGGCTGAGATTGTCAGCGATCATGGCGATAAACTCCGAATTGGTGGGTTTTCCCTTGATGCCGCTCACGGTGTAGCCGAAGAACCTTTGCAGGGTCTCCACGTCGCCGCGGTCCCAGGCGACCTCGATGGCATGGCGGATGGCGCGCTCGACCCGGGACGGGGTGGTGCCGAAGCGCTTGGCGACCTCGGGGTAGAGGACCTTGGTGACGGCGTTGATCATGTCCATGTCCTGGATGGTGAGGATGATGGCCTCGCGCAGATACTGGTAGCCCTTGATGTGGGCGGGGACGCCGATCTCGTGGATCACATCGGTGACGACGGTCTCGAGGTTCGTGTCCGTCGGCTCGGGCTGCGCGTCGCGCCGGAAGTCGATGCCGACGCCGGGGGTGCGCGGCAGGTCAAGGCTGAGCTGGCGGATGCGGGCCAGCAGGGCCTGTACGTCACAGGGCTTGGGGATGAAGTAGTCAGCCCCGCAGGCCGAGCACTCCGCAATGATCTTGGCGTTGACAAAGCCCGACAGCACGATCACATGGCAGGCCGCACTGCTGTCCCGCAGGCGGCGCAGCACCTCCAGCCCGTCCAGCTTCGGCAGCACCAGCTCCAGCAGGATCAGGTCCGGCTTGAGCTCCGCTGCCAGCTCCAGTGCGTCCATCCCGTCGGCCGCGATGCCGACAATCTCCATATCTCCCTCAGCGGCCATGAGCTCCTTGAGCTGCCGGCAGAATTCGCGGTTCGGGTCCGCGGTGAGTATGCGTATCCTGGTTTCCATAATCATAGTCCTCCCATGTTGCGATCTCGGGTGAATTGCTTTTGCATAAAGCATCGTTCATCGCGTTTGTCGCATTAAATTTACCATATGGGCAAGTTTTGCGACAACAGAATACTGTCGAACAATCGGGATTATCTGTTGACATAATACGCCGCATTTCTCCGGTATTCAACAGGGAAGGCCAAAAATATCCGCTTTTTTCGACGTGCGTTTGTCGAATTTTGTCGAACGGGCGGTCAATCGTAGAGCAGCTCGAAGCTCTCATAGTGGTCGCCGGTGTAGTAGATCAGACCGTCGTTGGAGAAGACGATGCGCTCCGCCCCGCGGGATTTCGCGCCGAGGGTGTTCACGTCGCACTCGGTCCAGGTGCGGCCTTTGGCCTTGGGGAGCAGCCCCTCGTAATTGCCGAAGCGGCTCCCGCCGATACACTTGCCGGGCAGCACCCGCTCCAGCGAGCCGCCGGTCCAGCCGGCGGCCTCGGCCTCCTTCTTGGTGACAAAGTTCGGCGGCAGGTGGCCGTAGGTGTGGATGTAGAGGGCGAGATCCTCCTTCGTGGTGTAGCTGCCGTCCTCATCCAGCGTCTCGCCCGCCGCGGGGTCCGCCGCAGGGCCGGGCGCTTTGGTCGGCTTCGGCGTCTGGGCGGGCGTCGGCTTCGGCGTCTTCGCCGGCGCGGGCGTGACAAGGGAAAGTGCAGGCTCGGGCTCTGCCGTCTGCGCGGGTTTGGCCGCGATCGTGTCGGGCAGAAAGAGATATACGAGCAGCAGCGCCAGAACCAGCACCGGCAGGATTTTTTTCAGCTTCATATTCGATCAGCTCCTAACATATACTATTATACCATGGGAAGCCGCGCTTGACAACCGCGTGAATTTTCCCGCGGAAAGCTCTTGCATTTTGTAACACTTTGTTGTATAGTGGTTACAGTTCGTTACGAAAAGAGGGATACTTATGGCTACAACCGCTTCGGCGATCTGGCTTGACACCTATTTGAGGGGCTTTGACCATCTCTTTCTGTCGATCCAGCACTTTTTCGGCGAACACGCCGGCGTTGTGCTGACGCCGCTCATGCGCTTCGTCACCTTCATGGGCGAAAAGGGCTGGCCCTTCTTTCTGCTGGCGCTGCTGTTCCTGCTGATGGCGGACAAGCGCGATCTCGGCGTGTGCGTCTTCGGCGCGGTCTGCTGCGGCGCGCTGATCACCAATATCATTCTGAAGGACACCATCGCCCGCCCGCGCCCCTTTGAAAGCTCGATCGAATACGAGCTGTGGTGGAACGCGATCGGCTCCCCGGCGGAGGACGGCTTCTCCTTCCCGTCGGGACATGTGACAGCCTGTGCCGCGGGCATGACGGCGGTCACCCTGATGCGCGGCAAGAAGTGGATCCTGCCGTCGGCGCTGCTGGTGCTGCTCATGGCGATCTCCCGCAATTACCTGATGGCACACTACCCCAGCGACGTGGTGGCCGCCGCGCTCATCGGCGTGTTCTCCGGCGTGGTCGCGTGGTTCATCACCCAGCTCATCTTCCGCTTCCTCAGAAAGAATGCGGACAAGCCCGTCTTTGCGCTGATCCTGGACTTTGACATCCGTGAGGTCCTGCCCTTCCAGCTTCCGACCCTCTCCCTCCCGAAGGGACGCAGGGCCGAGGCGCCCGCCCGGCGTTCCGGCCGTGCGGCGAAAACTCCGGAGGCCGGGGCCGAGGAGGACGTGAAGACCTATCCCGCGAGGCGGAGCGCCGCGGCCGGAGCCGCGGAGGCCCCCGTGAGACGGAGCGCCGCGCGGGTGAGCAGTCCCCGCGACACGGCAGGCGCCCGCAGCGCAGGCGGCTCCCACGACGCGGCAGCCACCCGCAGCGCAGGCCGTCACGCCGCGCCCGAGTCGGGCAGCGCCGCAAAGAAGAGCGCCCGCACAAGAACCGGCGGCTATCAGGGCAAGCACTGAGCTCCGGCGTCAATACGACAGCGTACAATCGGCGAATGCGCGCACGCGCGCATTCGCCGTTCTGTTCTCCGTTTGTGATCAAATCGTAAATTCCGCACTCGGGGTTGTTGCAAATCCCGCGAAAGGTGATATACTTCATATTTACGGAAAAAATATGCGTATCGGTCGAACGCGGGCTGCCGAGCGTCCGGAGCGGCGCCGCGCCCCGCCGGCCGATCCCCGCACGTAAATTCAGGAGGGTAACATGTCCAAAAAGCAATTCAAGGCGGAATCCAGGCGTCTTCTCGATCTGATGATCAACTCCATATACACCAACAAGGAGATCTTTCTGCGCGAGATCATCTCCAACGCGTCCGATGCCATCGACAAGCTCTGCTACCTGTCGCTGACGGACGAGCAGGTGGGTCTCGACCGCGCCGACTTCCGCATCGACGTGAGCGCCGACAAGGAGGCGCGCACCGTCACCGTGAAGGACAACGGCATCGGCATGAGTATGCAGGAGTGCGAGAACAACCTCGGCGTCATCGCGAGGTCCGGCTCCGGCGCGTTCAAGGCGGAGATGGACAGCTCCAAGGCCGAGGACCTGAGCATCATCGGTCAGTTCGGCGTCGGCTTCTATTCGGCCTTCATGGTGTCCGACAAGGTCACCGTCCTCACCCGCAAGTACGGGGAGGAGAAGGGCGTCATGTGGGAGAGCAGCGGCGCGGACGGCTACACCGTGACCGAGATCGACCGCGACCAGGTCGGCACCGAGGTCATCATGCACATCAAGCCCGACTCCGACGAGGAGGTCTACGGCAGCTACCTCGAGGTCTGGAAGCTGCGCGCCCTCATCAAGAAATACTCCGACTATGTGCGCTGGCCCATCAAGATGGAGGTCGAGCGCCGCGAGAGCTTTGACACCGGCGAGAAGAACGATGACGGCAGCCCGAAGATGGACTACCGCACGGTCACGGAGGAGGAGACCGTCAACTCCATGATCCCCATCTGGCAGCGCGCCAGGAGCGAGGTCACGGACGACGACTGCATCGCCTGGTACAAGGAAAAGCACCACGACGTGAAGGACCCCTGCGTCCTGGTGCGCATCAACGCCGAAGGTCAGGTCAGCTACAAGGCCATGCTCTTCGTCCCCGGGGAGGAGCACGGCAGCCAGTTCTACGGCGAGACCAAGGGCGGCATCACGCTCTACTCCAACGGCGTCATGATCATGGAAAACTGCGACAAGCTGGTGCACGACTACTTTGAGTTCGTCAAGGGCGTGGTCGATTCCCCCGACCTGTCGCTGAACATCTCCCGCGAGCTGCTGCAGCACGACCGCCAGCTCCGGATCATGGGGCAGAACATTGAAAAGCGCATCAAGGGCGAGCTTGAAAAGCTCATGAAGGAGGACCGCCCCAAATACGAGGAGTTCTTCCGGAACTACGGCGTGCACATCAAGTGCGGCATCTGCGACGAGTACGGCCGCTACAAGGATTTCCTGCGCGATCTGCTGGTCTTCTGCACCTCGGAGGACCACCAGTGCACGCTCAAGGAATACGTCGAGGCCATGCCCGAGAGCCAGAAGGTCATCTACTACGCAAGCTCCGACTCCGTCAGGCACGCGCTGAGCCTGCCCCAGTGCGAGGACGTGAAGAAGCGCGGCTATGAGATTCTCTGCCTCACGACGCCCATTGACGAGATGGTGCTCGAGGCCCTGCACGATCAGGACGGCAAGAGCTTCTGCAACGTGGTGACCGACGATCTCGGCTTTGAGACCGAGGAGGAGAAGAAGGCCGCCGAGGAGCGCGACATTGAAAACAAGGAGTTCCTGGACTTCGTCAAGGAGTCCGTGGGCGACGCGGTGAGCAAGGTGCGGCTGAGCCGGAAGCTGAATTCCCAGCCCTGCTGCCTGACCACCGAGGGCGCGCTGACGCTGGAGATGGAGAAATACTTCCGCCGCGGGCCGAGTCCCGAAATGCGCGCCATCCGCGCCACCCGCGTCCTGGAGCTCAACCCCGACCACAAGGCCTTCGCGGCCCTCAAATCCGCCTACGACGGCGGCGACAAGGACAAGGCCAAAAACCTCTCCCTGATCCTCGCCCGTCTGGCCGAGCTCATGGCCGGCGCGGAAATCGAAGACCCCGCAGCCTTCGTAAGCGAGGTTTCGGAGCTGTTCTGATCCTTTCCCGTCTTTTCCTTTCCTCTCCCTGCGGGAGAGGTACCCCGGTTCGCAAAGCCGGGGCGGAGAGGGCCGTCCGTTGACATGACACCCTCTCAGTCATCGCCGTAAACGGCGCTGACAGCTCCCCCGGAGGGGGAGCCAAGTATTTCAGCTTGGAGCAAATCATGAGTAGACCACGACTCGGCATCTATATCCATATCCCCTTCTGCGCCAGCAAATGCAGCTACTGCGACTTCTATTCCCTCGCGGGCTGCGACCACCTGATGCCCGAGTATCAGGCCGCGCTGACGGAGCATATCAAGGAGTCGTCGCACTCCATCAAGAGCTACGAGGTGGACTCGATCTACTTCGGCGGCGGCACCCCGAGCTTTTACGGGGCGGACCGGCTGGTGCAGATCCTGGACCTTCTGAAGCTCAACGGCAACGTGCGCCTTGACGGGGAGATCAGCGTGGAGTGTAACCCCGACTCCATCAGTCCCACAGCCTTCAAGCTCCTGCGGGAGGAGGGCGTGAACCGCGTGTCCATCGGCGTGCAGGCCACAGACAATAATCTTTTGAAGCTCATCGGCCGCCGCCACAGCTTTCAGCAGGCGCAGCAGGCCTTTCGCAGCGCAAGGCGCGCCGGCTTCGACAACGTGAGCCTGGATCTCATGTACGGCCTGCCCAGCCAGACAAGGCGTGACTGGGCCGACACCCTGGCCAAGATCGTCGAAATGCACCCGGAGCATATCTCCTGCTACGGTCTCAAGCTCGAGCCGGGGACGAAGATGTATCAGGAATACAAGGGCTCCCCCATCCTGCCGGACGACGACGAGCAGGCGGACATGTACTCCTACGCCGCCGAAATGCTGGAGCGCTACGGCTACAGGCAGTACGAGATCTCCAACTTCGCGGCCCCGGGCTTTGAGTCGCGCCACAATCTCAAGTACTGGAACATGGAGGACTACATCAGCTTCGGCCCCGGGGCCCACTCCTGCGTGGGCAACGTGCGCTACAGCTATGTGAAGGACCTGCGGGAATACATCTCCGGCGTGCACCGCAAGGTCAGCATCGTGGACGAGTACGAGGAGATCAGCCCGCTCGAGCGGGCGGTGGAGTACGTCATGCTCGGGATGCGCACCGCACGCGGCATCTCCCGCTACGACTATGTCACGAAAACCCAGTGCGACTGGCGGCCCATCGGCCAGGTGCTGGAGGCCTTCAGGCAGAAGGGCTGGGTCGCGCAGACAGAGGACCGCTGGCACTTCACGGTGCCGGGCTTTCTGATCTCCAACACCCTGATCGGCATCATGCTCGAGACCCAGGCCAGCGGCCGGATCGAGGGCGCCCCCTGGATCAGCGACGGGGAATACGCCGCCCGCCCGCTCGATCTGCCCAAGGGCGAGGAGGAGCTCTTTGCGGAGCTCTACGAACAAAAGACAAGAGGCGAATGAGGGACCTGTATTGAGCGATAAATTCGACGATCTTCTGAAAAACAAAATATCCTCCGCCCCCGAGAAGACGGAGGCGCCCGCGCCGAAGGCGAAGCCGCGGCGCAGTCTGGGCAGGCGCCTTGCGATCACCGTTTTCGTCCTGGTGTGCGCCGTCGCCCTGCTGGTGTGCGCCGCGGCCGTCTGGGGCTACAGCCTGAGCGTGAACGGCAAAAACCTGCCGAACGTCTACATCGACGGGGTCTACGTCGGCGGCATGACGCGCGAGGAGACCGAGGCCGCCCTGCGCAGCGCCGACTGGGGTGCGCTCGAGGGCGAGACGCTTGCGGTCAGCCTGCCCGCCGGCGCCGGCTTTTCGGTGGACTACCTGGGCTCCGGCGCGGTGCTGGGGCGGGATCAGGCCGTCGCCGCGGCCGTGTCGATCGGGCACGACGGGGACGTGTTTCAAAATCTCGCGGCCTATCTGAAAAACCTGCTGAAGCCCGTGGACGTGACCGCCGGCAAACGCGCCCTGAACGAGAGCTATATCCGCGACCGCATGGCCGAGGGACTCAAGGCGCTCGGGGACAATCTCAACAAGACCGCCTATGTGGCCGACATCCCGGGTGAAAAGCTTGTCCTCTTCAAGGGGGCGGGCGGCGTCCCGCTGGATACCGAAGGGCTGTATGCCGCCGTCACCGCCGCGCTCGAGGCCGGGGAGACGAGTCTGCGCTACGACAAGCTCACGCGGGAGCTCGCCGCGCCGGACTTTGAGGCCCTGTTCTGGGAGCTCGCGGTCGTGCCCGCCGACGCGTACTACACCGAGGCCTTCGAGGTCGTGCCCGAGGTTGTGGGCTGCGGCTTTGACATCAACGAGGCCGCGCGCCTCTGGCAGGCCGCCGGCGTGGGCGAGCAGGTCGTGGTCCCGCTCTTCACGCAGGCCCCCGCGGTCACCGCCGCGCAGCTGCAGTCCTATCTCTACCGGGATGTGCTGGGCGCGCAGTTGACCTATTACTACGGCTCCACGTCCGAGCGCGTCAACAACATCCGCCTCGCGGCCTCGAAGCTCGACGGGCTGATCCTCCTGCCGGGAGAGACCTTCTCCTATAACGACACGGTGGGCCAGCGCACGGTGGAGGCCGGCTTCCAGTACGCCGACGCCTATTCCGACGGCCAGGTGGTCTCGGAGCTGGGCGGCGGCATCTGCCAGGTGTCGTCCACGCTCTACGGCGCGGCGCTGTACGCGAGACTCAAGATCCTCTCGCGGCAGAACCACTATTTCAAGGTCGGCTATCTGGACTACGGTCTCGACGCCACGGTGAGCTGGCGGCAGCCGGACTTCAAGTTCCGCAACGACCGGGAATTCCCCGTCAAGCTGGTCGCCTACCTCAACGAGGATGAGCAGTCCCTGGTGGTGGAGATCTGGGGCACCGACGTGGACGGCGTCACCGTCCGCCTCTACCACACGGAGGACGACGTGTTCGACGAGGAGCTGCCCTGGGTGCTGATCGGCAAGAGCGTCCACACCTACGCGGACCTCTACGACGCCGACGGGAACTACCTCAACACCACCAACGTCAATTCCGGCGTCTACTACTTCCACGACGAGGACATCGAGTGGCCCGAGGGCTACGAGCGCAGCCTCGGCGACGCGTATCTCTGAGCTTAATGCCCCCTGAAAGGGGGGGCGCCCCAGTGTGCACACCGGGGCGGGGGGATACGGTCCTTTGTACGATGTGCATGGCCGAAGAGAATCCCCCGGTCACGGCGCGGGCGGACACGCGCTGCGGCAGCCCCCTCCAGGCAAGGGGGCCGATAAGGATGTATGATTTGAATTCAAATACAGGAGAAGAGAGCATGGAAAACAAGAAGACCTTTTACATCACCACCCCGATCTACTATCCCTCGGACAAGCTGCACATCGGTCACACCTACTGCACCGTCGCGACCGACGCCTTTGCCCGCTACAAGCGGCTCAGAGGCTATGACGTGATGTTCCTCACCGGCACGGACGAGCACGGCCAGAAGATCGAGGAAAAGGCCAGGGCTGCCGGCGTCACGCCCCAGCAGTTCGTGGACAGGATCGTCACCGGCGAGGGCGGCATCCTCGACCTGTGGAAGCTGATGAACATCTCCAACGACCGCTTCATCCGCACCACCGACGACTACCACGTCCAGTCCATCCAGCGCATCTTCAAAAAGATGTACGACAAGGGCGACATCTACAAGGGCTCCTACAAGGGCAAATACTGCACCCCCTGCGAGAGCTTCTGGACCGAGAGCCAGCTCGTCAACGGCATGTGCCCCGACTGCGGCCGCCCCGTCCACGACGCCGAGGAGGAGGCCTACTTTTTCCGTCTCTCCAAGTACGCCAAGCCCGTACAGGAGCTGCTGGAGACCGGCACCTTCCTCGAACCCGCCTCCCGCGTCAACGAGATGATCAACAACTTCATCAAGCCCGGCCTTGAGGACCTGTGCGTCTCCCGCACCAGCTTCACCTGGGGCATCCCGGTGGACTTTGACCCGGGCCACGTGGTCTATGTCTGGGTCGACGCCCTCTTCAACTACTGCACCGCTCTCGGCTTCCTCAACGACCGCTACGACGATTACGACAGATTCTGGCCCGCCGACTGCCACATCGTCGGCAAGGAGATCGTGCGCTTCCACTCCATCATCTGGCCCGCCATGCTCATGAGCATGGAGATGCCCCTGCCGAAGAAGGTTTACGGCCACGGCTGGCTGGTCATCGACGGCGGCAAGATGTCCAAGTCCAAGGGCAACGTGGTGGACCCCTACGTCCTGGCGGACAAGTTCGGCGTGGACGCGCTGCGCTTCTTCCTGCTGCGCACCTTCCCCTTCGGCTCCGACGGCAACTTCTCCAACGAGCTGCTGATCTCCACGATCAACACCGATCTCGCAAACGACCTCGGCAACCTCGTCTCCCGCACGACCGCCATGGTCGAAAAGTACTTCGGCGGCACGCTCCCGGCAGAGCGCGAGGCCGACGCCCTCGATGACGAGCTCGTCGCCCTCATCCGCGCCACGCCGGAGAGATACGCCGCGCAGATGGACATTTTCCAGCCCCATCTCGCCCTGGAGGAGATCTTCCGCCTCATCCAGCGCGCCAACAAGTACATCGACGAGACCGCACCCTGGGTCCTCGCGAAGGACGAGGTCAAAAAGCCCCGCCTCGCCGCGGTCATGTACAATCTGCTCGAGGCGCTGCGCGTCTCCCTCGTCCTGCTCACGCCCTTCATCCCCGACAGCTGCGCCAGGGCCTTCGACCAGATCGGCGCGCCGGCCGAATGCCGCAGCTGGGATTCCGCGCTGGTCTACGGCTCCCTCCCCGCCGGCGTTGAGGTGCGCAAGGGCGAGACGCTCTTCCCCCGCATCGACGCGCAGAAGATGCTCGACGAGCTGGAGCAGGCCGAGAAGGCCGCCCACGGCCCCAAGGTCAGGCTCAACCCCGTCCTGCCCGAGGTCACCATCGACGAGTTTGCGAAGTGCGACATGCGCGTGTGCAAGGTCCTCGCCTGCGAGGGCGTCAGGAAGAGCGAAAAGCTTCTGAAGTTCCAGCTCGACGACGGCAGCGGCACGCCCCGCCAGATCCTCTCCGGCATCCGCAAATTCTACGAGCCCGAGGCGCTGGTCGGCAAGACCGTCGTCGCCATCGTGAACCTGCCCCCGCGCAAGATGATGGGCCAGATGTCAAACGGAATGCTTCTGTCCGCCGTCCGCGAGGTGGACGGTCAGGAGGAGCTGCACCTCATCATGCTCGACGATTCCGTCCCCGCCGGCGCCCAGCTCTGCTGAGCCGGGAACGCAGGACGCAGACCGGGCTGTCTCAAAACACCCTGAGCAAAGGCGAAGGAGCTTTCTCCCGAGGTTCCCGTAAACCTCAAGAAGAAAGCTCCTTCGTCACTTTGCTGCTCAGGCGGGGTTTTGATACGATTATCCGACAGAACAGTTTGAATCTATCCGGCCGGATTTGTGCCGGGCTTTGTTATGGCAACACCGCACAATTCGCCTGCGGCATCTCCTGGAAAATTTGCGCCCTGATTTCGAGCCTTTTTCTTGAGGTACACAAAGTACATCTGCGAAAAAGTTATGCGGTATTGCCTTATCGGACCTGACCATACGCAAAGCTTGCTCTGCGTCCGCTGCCTTGCCTGACGCAAAGCTGTCTCGGAAAGCTTTCAGACCGCCTTGTCGGATAATCGTATGAGACGGCCCGGTTTTTTATCTCCCCGCTTGCCAAAACCATGGGAACATATTACAATAGCCTCAGAAACTGCGAAAGGGAAACGACATGGTCCAACTGATCTATTATTCCGCGCTTTTTGTCCTCTCGCTGCTGCTGTCGCTGCTCTATGTCTGTCTGTGGCGGCGGCAGTTCGACGTGCACATGACCGCGGTCTTCCTCCTGCTTCCCATCTCGAACCTCGCATATCTGCTCATCTACGCAAACCCCGATTCCGTCGCCGTGACCGCGCTGATGAAGGTCGTGTATCTGTGCGGCTGTCTGCTGCCCTGGCTCGCCATGATGTGCGTGATGGGGCTGTGCCGCATCCGCGTAAGCCGTCTCGTGCGCATGGGGTCGCTGCTGGTCAGCACCGCCGTCTTCTGTACGGTGCTGACCGTCGGCCACTCCCCGCTCTTCTACCGCAGCCTCGAGATCGAGCGCGTCGGGGACGCCTGGGTCATGATCAAGCGCTACGGCCCCGCCCATGTGCTGCACTATATCTGCGTGGTGCTCTACCTGGCCGCCTCCCTCGCCGCGATCCTGTACAGCTACCGGAAAAAGAAGCAGGTCTCCCGCCGTATTCTGCTGCTGCTCTTCATGCCCATCCCGGTCTCCACCATGGGCTATTTTGCGGGCCACCGCCTGGCCGGTCTCGGCTTTGAGTTCATGCCCGTTTCCTATGTGTTCTCCCAGCTTTTGTATCTGCTGATCGCGCAGCGCATGGTGCTCTACAATGTCAGCGAAATGGTGATCGAGTCCATGGTGCAGGCAGGCGAGACCGGCTTCATCACCGTGGACGCGAAGGGCCGCTACCTCGGCAGCAACGGCTCCGCCAAGCGTTTCCTGCCCGCCCTGCGGAATCTGACGGTGGACCGCCCCGTCGCGGACGAGCCCGCCATGCGCCAGACCGTGCTCGCCTGGATCGAGCGCTTCCGAAAGGACCCGACCGACGACAAGTTTCTCTATACCCGCGTCGGCACGGACGGCGAGGAGGACCGCATCTACGCCATCGACGTCAACGACCTCTACGACGGCCGGCGGCGCTGCGGCTGCCAGATCTTTTTGCAGGACGACACCGAAAAGCAGAAATACATCCGCCTCCTCGACCGCTATAACAGCGATCTGCAGGCGGAGGTCGCCGCCAAGACGGAGCGCATCGTCGTCATGCATGACCGCCTCATCCTCGGCATGGCGGCCATGGTCGAAAGCCGGGACAACTCCACCGGCGGCCACATCCGCCGCACCAGCGAGGGCGTGCGTATCCTGGTCGAGACCATGCGGGCGGACGGCGCGGAGCTCTCGGACGCCTTCTGCAAGAACCTCATCAAGGCCGCGCCCATGCACGACCTCGGCAAGATCGCCGTGGACGACGCGGTTTTGCGCAAGCCCGGCCGCTTCACGCCGGAGGAATTTGAGAAGATGAAGGCCCATGCGGCCGAGGGCGCACGCATCGTGCACGAGATCCTGCAGGACACCGACGACGAGGATTTTCGCCGCATTGCCGAAAACGTGGCCCACTACCACCACGAGCGCATGGACGGCTCCGGCTACCCCGACGGCCTCCGGGGGGACGAGATCCCGCTCGAGGCGAGGATCATGGCCATCGCCGATGTGTACGACGCCCTGGTCAGCAAGCGCGTTTACAAGGAGTCCTTCTCTTTTGAGAAGGCCGACCGGATCATCCTGGAAGGCATGGGCCCCCAGTTCGACCCCAGCCTCCGGGAAACCTACGAGCACGCGAGGCCGAAGCTGGAGGAGTACTACACGCGGGAACGGGCGCGGGCGTAGGCTACAGGTTTTTCACCACGGTTTACACGAAAAACGTCCGATTATCCGTAGGGGCGATTCACGAATCGCCCGGCGGAGCTTCCTGTTATGATCGCATAAAACGTGCGGCGAATTCGCAAAAACACATAGCCCCATTTGTTGCTACACAAAGCTGTTGCTTTGCGCGGTAGTTTTTTCAAAAAATACTGTACAAAAAGAAAATATCTGCTATAATTTATGACACTTTTTGCTATGCGTGAGGGTATTCCTGTCATGCTGCGAATAGCCGTTTTTCTAAGGCAACACCGCATAATTCGGCGAGAGCGAATCCTGAGAAAATTTGGGTTCTGATGAAGGCATTTTTTTGCAGGAATACTTTGTGTATTTCAAGAACGGATTGTGCGGTGTTGCCTTAGCGCTGATCACGTCAAAGAACGTCCGGCAGTTTCTCTCTTACTTTGCAGTGGGCGGGGCGTCCGCCGTCGTGGAGTGGGTGATTTTCTTCCTGCTGGGGAGGCTGCTCACTTTGCCTTATCTGTCGGCGACGGCGCTGGCCTTCGTCTTCTCCACGACAGCAAACTGGTTTCTGGGCAGGACCTTCACTTTCAGGGGGGCGGACCTGGGAAAGAACAAGTCGAAGGAGATCCTGCAGGTCTTTGGCGTCAGCGCGATCGGGCTCCTGGGCAATCTGGCGCTCATGTATGTGTTTGTGAGCGTCCTTGGCATGAACACCGAGCTATTGAAGACCACCGCAAAGATCCTCTCGACCGGGATCGTCTTTATTTGGAATTTCCTCATCAGAAAGTTTTGGATATACAGGGACGCGTAGTTCTCCGCAAATGCTCCTCTGTTCGTTGAAACACCCGCAGTTCTATGCTCTCATATTTTTGAATAATCATTTCTCTTCCCATATGAAAATGAGCGCAAAGCCGTATAAAACCGGAGTGAACAGCCTTAAGACAGTGTCAGGCAGTCGTTGTCGCCGACCTTCGCTTCGCAGCGCGGGACGTTGAGGGCAACACCCTGCGACGAAAAAATGTTTCCCCGGGTTTGTCGCGGCGAACTCACAGATAGCTCTTGCCAAAACCGGGGCGATCATATACAATATAGACGAGATATGCGCGCCCGGCGAAAAAACTGCGCATGAAGACAGGAGAACGACATGAACGACAAGGTGAAAAGAGAGAAGCGGCTGAATCTCATCGGCATGAGCTGCGGCCTGTTCCTCGTGCTTCTGCTGGTGATCAGCATTGTGTCCGGCATCATGGCAAACTACGTCCCCTCCAGCGCCCAGACTCTCACGGCCAGCGCCCCCGGCAAGGTGGGCGACGTGACGGTCGAGCTCGTCGCGGACGCGAAGAAAATCTACAAGTTCAGCGTTCTGGAGCACAGCGAGACCGAAGGCATCGGCACCATGGCGGTCGACGCCCTGCCCGCCGCGATTCTCGAGGCGCAGAGCCTGCAGGTGGACGCCGTCTCCGGCGCGACCGTGACCTCCGAGGCCATCCTCCTCGCCGCGGCCAGGGCCCTCGAGAGCGGCGGCATCGACCCCGCGGTCTACGGCGGCAGCGCCGCGTGACAGCTTAAGGCGGACAAGTCCATAGACAGAAGCGGGGAGGGACGCCGGTCCCTCCCCAAGTTGTCATTCTGGGCGAAGCGAAGAATCTTTTGCTGCCTTTCGTACCGGGGAAGATCCTTCGACTCCGCCTCGCTGCGCTCAGGATGACATGGTTTTTGAATCCTCTGTCAGCTCTCCATCTGCTTGCCCAGAAACGCGGCCACCGTCTGGGCGAGCTTGCACTCGATCTCCCCCGCGGGCGGCGCGTCCTTCGGCGCGACGAAGAGCACCGCACCCATCACGTCGCCCTCGGAGATCACGGGGGCCGCGACCGAGACCGCGAACTTGTCGTCGCTCTCGCTGACGCTGACGCCGCCCCCGCCGAGGTGGCGGTAAAGCGCCCGCTCCTCCATGATCTCGCTGAGCTTCTGGCTGACGGGCTTGTCGAGCAGCTCACGCCGGCCGCCGCCGGCAATGGCGATCACCGCGTCCCGGTCGCACACGGCGGCGATCGCGTCGGTCGAGCGCCGCAGGCTGTCGCAGAGCTGCCCCGCAAAGTCCCCCAGCTCCCCGATCGGCGAATACTTCTTAAAAATCAGCTCCCCGTCCTTATCCGTGAAAATCTCCAGCGGGTCACCCTCGCGGATGCGCATGGTGCGGCGGATCTCCTTGGGGATGACGACGCGGCCGAGGTCGTCGATGCGCCGCACGATTCCGGTTGCTTTCATATGCAAAAAACCTCCTGCGTTTCTATCTGTTGTCGCAGATAGTATTTGCAGGAGGTCTTGTGTTATGCAGGGGCGCAAAGCGACGGAGATATGCAGGCATTGCGCCGCAAATGCACAGCGGTCTGGATCTTATTGCTCCCCCGATCAATTCTTGAATTTGTCGGGGAGCAATTTTGCCATGTTTCGCGCTTGCCCCGTCAAGGTGCGCGCGAAACGGCAAGCAAATCATGATTGATGAGCCAGGCATCAGGCCACATCCTGATTCAAGCTTTCATTGGCACATCCATATATCGGACGAGTTCTTCTCTGCGCCGGAGTTTGACGCTATGGCGCAGGATAGCTGCTCAATTGCGGGGCGCGGTCGATATGGCTGCGCTCGATTGTCGCCTTTTTATGCAGCTCTCGCACCCATTTTGTTTGTAACGGGCCCGCTTTTATGGTAAAATACAGATAGATCATCCCGGCTTGAAGCGAGCGGAAGCTTATGCCGGGGCAGAACAGACGGCAGCTCGAATTATTTGAATACATCTTTATCAAAGGTGCCGCAGACGGATTGTACGGTGTCGCCCATACGAAAAGGGAGTGGTTCCTATGGTCATATTGAAAGTCTTTGCCTGTATCCTGCTCGGGTATTTGCTCGGGAATTTCAGCCCGGCGTTTCTGTTCGGAAAGATCAAGGGCTATGACATCCGGGAAGAGGGGTCCGGGAATGTCGGCGCGACAAACGTCTTTCTGCTCGTCGGAAAGTACGCTTTTTTCATGACGGCCATTCTCGATATTCTGAAGGCATTCGCCTCCTGGAAGATTTGTCAGCTTCTGTTTCCCGATCTGGTAACGGCCGGGCCGCTGGCGGGGGCAGCCTGCATCATCGGGCATCTGTATCCGGTTTTCCTCCGCTTCAAGGGCGGCAAGGGACTCGCGAGCATGGGCGGCGTGGTGCTGGCCTGGAGCTGGAAATGGTTCCTGCTGCTGCTTCTCGCGGCCATCATCATTGCTTTTGCCACACGCTATGTCTGCCTGGCAGCGCCGACCATGTCCCTCGTGTTCCCCGCCTGCTTCTGCTGGCAGACGCATCTGCCGGCAAGCGCGCTCATTCTTCTTGTCCCGTCCATCCCGATCTTTTACAAGCATTGGGAAAACTTTGTCCGCATCCGGGAGGGCACAGAGATGCGGACCAGCTTTCTATGGAATAAGGAGGCTGAGCTGAAGCGAATCGGAAAGTGGAACGAGAAGACGATCAAGCAGCTGAACAATCGTGATTAATACGCTTTTTGACAACCCGCGCAATATCTGCGTCAGGGAAGGCAAAGCCCGCAGAGCATTCAATTGTCCTCTCAAATGCAACGCATCGGCTGCATTTGAGAGGACAACGGAAGGACGCATGTTCATAACACAATCGCCGCAGCTTTCTGTGCCGCAGTCCGCGTGTTCACGGCGGTCACAGACGGCTGCGGTATTCATTTGCGCTCATATCGGTGAGCTTCTTGAAAACCTTGGCAAAATACGCAGGATCGGCATAGCCGACCATTTCCCCGATGTCTCCGATCTTCAGGCTGGGGTCTGCCAGCAGACGCCGGGCCTCTTCGATTCGCAGCGTGTTGAGAATATCGTTGAAGCCCTTTCCGGCGTAACGGTTGAGAAGCTTCGACAGGTGCCACTGCGAGACATAGCAGACGTCCGCGAGCTCTGAAAGCGTCAGCTTCTCGGCATAATGCTGCTGCATATAGGCGAGCGCGCGTCTGACAAGATAATGTCCGGCCTGCAGGCTGCCGGCGTTGTCCCCGGCATCATCGGCAGGCAGGGCGCGAACGCGTTCGGTCATGGCGGAGAGCGCCTCCAGAATTTCATCCAGCTTCGAGGGCTTGAGAAGAAAGCGTGTGACGCCGAGGCGTATTGCCTCCTGCGCATAGCTGAAATCCCGGTAGCCTGTCAAAACGGTAACCTGCATATCCGGAAACTCCGAGCGCAGCCCCGCTAGCATGGTCAGCCCATCCTGCCCGGGCATTCGGATATCGGTAAAGACGATATGGGGATGCACCCTGCGTATAAGCTCCGCACCGGAGGCCGCATCCTCTGCGGTACCCACGACCTCGCACGCATAGTCCTGCCAGGGGATCACCCTGCGCAGACCCTCCACGATCATGCGCTCATCGTCAATGAGCACCACGCGAACCATGCGACCACCTCCTGTAAGCCATTTTGAACAACCTGCATGTCCGAAGGGAATACTCGTTTAAGCTGCTTTTATATTAGCCTTTGACCGCGCCTGCCGTCAAGCCCTTGATGATATGCTTCTGCAGGCAGATATAGACGATCAGCACCGGGATGAGCACCAGGACGACGGAGGATGCCATGAGGCCGTAGTTGACCCCGGCCTGCGAGCTGATCTCGTTGAGCAGCCCCGTAATGGCGCGCTCCTGCGGGTAGCGCAGGAAGAAGGACTGGGTGAACAGATCGTTGTAGCTCCAGAGAAAGGCAAAGATCGCCACGGTGGCGAAGGAGGATTTGGCCGCCGGGATGATGATATAGAAGTAAATCTGAAAGACGTTGCAGCCGTCGAGATAGGCGCTCTCCTCGAGATCAATGGGCACCGACTGAATAAAGCCCATGAGAATGATGATGGCAAAGCAGAGGTTTCCCGCAATCTGCGGGAGGATCACCGCCAGCAGACTCAGCCAGCGCCTGCCGGTCCCGGCGATGCCCAGCATGACCTCCAGCCGGAAGACCGGGATGATGGTGGAGAAAACCGGGAACATCATGCCGGCCATGATGAGGCTGTAGAGAAAATCGCGGCCCCGAAAGCGGTAGCGCACCAGGCCGTAGGCGGCAAGCCCCGCGATGATCACGACGAAGACGGTGACCGTCCCGGAGATGAGAAAGCTGTTGAGATAGGCGTTTTTGAAATCCGCGCGCTGCCAGGCTGTGATATAGTTATCCCAGGTGAAGGAATCTCCCAGCGGGAGGGAGAAGGAATCCGAGAGGATCAGTCCCTTTTTGCGGAAGGAATTGAGCAGGACCCAGATAAAGGGATAGATCGTCGTCAGCGCCCAGAAGCAGAGGACAAGATAGGTCAGCACGCGCGGAATTTTTTTGATTCCGGTATTCATATTCCCGCCTCCCTACAGATCGTCCGAGGGTCTGAAGACACGGTTGGCTATATTGGACAGCACCACGCCGAGCACCACGATCAGCACCGCGATGGTGGAGCCATAGTCCACATTCATGCGGTTGAAGGTCTGATCGTACATGTAGGTGCCGGTGAGCCAGCCCCTGTTTTCCGGCATCCCGGCGCCGAACATGACCCAGGGCAGGTCGAAGACCTTGAGCGCGCCCGTGATGGCCAGCACCAGACAGGTACACAGCACATTCCGCAGCAGCGGCAGGGTGATGTAGCGCGTGCGCTTCCAGCCGTCCGCCCCGTCCAGCGCGGCCGCCTCAAAGAGGTCGGGGGAGATGTTGTTGAGCCCCGTGACCAGAATGACAAAGTAGAAGCCCACATACTGCCACATGACCGGCATGAACATCGTGAACAGAAAATGCGCCTGGTCCTTCCAGTCCAGCCACTGTACCAGCACCTTGCCGCTGGGCTTGACCTCACTGGGGAGCCTGCCGAGACTCAGCAGGAGCTGATTGACCATGCCGCCCTTGTAGAGAAAGATGAGGTTGAACATGAGTCCCAGCGCGGTGGCGGAGATCACGATGGGGAAGAAGTAGACCGTGCGGAAAAACTGTGCGCCGACGCGGATCGTGTCCACCAGCAGGGCGAGGATCAGCGCGATGCCGACCTGGAACACGATGGTGCACAGCGTCAGCAGCAGGGTGTTTTTGAGCGCCGTGCGCATATTGGGATCGGTAAAGAGCCGCTGATAGTTCTCGTACCAGGGCGTGTTGAGCCCCTGGGACGCGCGCCCTAGTCCGCCGATTTTCAAAAAGGTGTTGACCACGTTCTGGAAAAAGGGATAGTAGAGAAAGACGATCAGAAAGGCAAAGGCGGGGATCAGGAAAACCAGCAGCGGCTTTTTGTTTTTATAGATCATGGAGTTCATGGCTGCACCGTCCTGTGAGAAAGGATAACGGAAACAAGGCTGCTGCTTTCGCAGCAGCCTTGTCGGTTGCGTGTCGGTAAGCTCAGTTCAGAGCGATGGCGGCGGCAACGGCGTCCCGCGCGCTCAGCTTGCCGGTGACCACGTTCTGGATGTTCCCGAAGAGGTCAGCCTTGGCTTCGCCGGTGATGGTATCCTGCACGGCGCCGGCAATGGCGGTGATATTGGCGTTTGCGTCCGCGGCGGACTGCTGCAGGGGATTGAGGCCCGCGGGCTTGGCGCCGTTAATCAGGGCGGTGACCTCGGTGGTGACGAAGGTGCTCAGGACCTCGTCGGAGGTGAGCTGGGAGACGAACTCCACGGCGGCCTCGCGCTTTGCGGGATCGTCCCACGCCTTGCGGGTGATGAAATAGCCCATGGAGATGCCGCCGATGGCCTCGGAGGCCTTGCGCTCGCCCCTGGCGGGGACGTAAGAGATCGCAAAGTCGCCCAGATCCGCCGCATTCTCGGTGAAGTAACCGACCTTCCAGGAGCCGTCAATGAGGAAGGCGGCCTCGCCCTGGTTGAACATTTCAACAGTCTCGGCGTCGGAGGCGGTCAGCGTGTTGGCGGGGAAATACCCGGCCTCGTAGAGCGCCTTGAAATCCTCCAGCGCGGCGACCCATTTGGCGCCGGCGGCGTCCTCCACGGAAACGGGGACATCGAGGTGATTGGCGACGGTGCCGTTATTCATGACCAGGAACTCGAACCAGTAATGGGGAACCTCCACGAGGGAGCAGGCGATCGGGGTATAGCCGTTATCCTTGATGGTTTCGCAGTCGGCGAGGAACTGATCCCAGGTATAGTCGGGGCCCGGGACCTCGATGCCGCAGTCGGAAAGAACGGTCCTGTTGACAAACATGTTCTCCCAGTAGCCGTAGGAGGGCACTGCATACTGCCTGCCGTCGGAGGCGACTGCCAGCATACTGTCGCGCATATTGGTGGCGTAGTCGGGGTACTCGGCGCGGATCTCCTCAATGGAGACGACCTTGCCGGCGGAGATGAAGGGTTCGGCGTCGGCGTTGGTGAAGAAGAAAAGGACGTCGGGCTCGGAGCCGGTCTCAAAGTCGGTCAGGACCTTGGCCTTCCACTCCTCGTTGGAGGTGGCGGAGCCGTCGTTGACCTTGTTGCCGGTGGAAGCCTCATAGGCCTTGACGGCGGCCTCGAAATTGCCGCGGTTTCCGTCGTCGCCTCCGTATGAGGTGACAACGTTCAGCGTCACGCCGTCGGCATACGCGACAGCGCCGAGACCCAGGACCATGACCAGGGCCAGAAGCAGAGCAAGCGCTTTTTTCATGTTGACATTCTCCTTTTTTTGAATGTGTCGTTGACAAATCCCGTGAATTGTCCATGACTGTATTATAGAGGAGAACGGGAAAAGGCGTGAGATTTGTTCTTGCTTTTTCTTGTCTTTTTTTGCTGCATTTTTAAGGCAACACCGCACAATCCGTCTGCGGCATCTCCTGGAAAACTTGCGCCCTGATTTCGAGCCTTTTTCTTGAGGTACACAAAGTACATCTGCGAAAAAGCGCCTTTATCAGAACCCAAATTTTCTCAGGGTCTGTTCTTGCCGAATTATGCGCTATTGCCTTAAGGCTGCGCCGCAGGGAAACGCACCCGGGCAAGAACACTGTCGGCGCCGGACTGGCAGAGCGTGAGGCTGCCCTTCTCCCCGTACAGGAGATCAAGACGCTGCTTGACGTTCCGAATGCCGACCTGCCCGGAGAGCGCCGTATCCGCAATGTCGGAGGAGAGCATCTGCGTGATCTGCCGCAGATCCCCGTCGCTGAGCGTGCCGTCGTGCTCGACCTCGAGCACGACGAAGGCCCCCTCCCGTCTGGCGCGGATACACAGCAGCCCGCCGTGCCGGGCGGTGAGATCGTGCTCTACGGCGTTTTCCACCAGCGGCTGGAGAATCAGCCTCGGCACCGCCGCGTCGAGCATGGTTTCGTCGATCTCCCTCTCGATCACCAGCCGCTCGCCCAGGCGCTCGCGTATGATGTAGAGATAGGCGTCCACATAGCTGAGCTCTTCCCGCAGGGGGATCTGTCCCCGGCCGTCCCGGTCGAGCGCCGCGTTGAGCATGACCGACAGCGCCTCGATCATCGCGCTCACGCGCTCATCACCCGCAAGCCGCGCCTCCCAGTTGATGACCTCCAGGGTATTGTTGAGAAAATGCGGGTTGATCTGGGACTGCAGTGCTTTGACGCGCGCCTGCTGCAGAGCCTGCTGCTCCAGGACGGAGCGCTCAAACTGGTTTTTCAGCTCGGAGGACATGCTGTTGAAATGCCGGTAGATACGCTGAAGCTCCAGGCTTCTGGGGCTGTCCGCGATCTGCCAGCCGCGCTCTCCGTTCTGGAGTCTGGCGGTCGCCTCCACCAGAGCCTCCACCGGCCTTGTCACATATTTGCGAAACAGCAGGATCATCACACCCAGCAGCGGCAGCACCAGCAGCACGACCGCCAGGATGGCGTTTTGCAGCCAGGGCATGTCGCGGAAGATGTCAAAGGGCGCAAGACTTGCGTCCAGCGTAAGCGTATGCCCGGGCAGGTCCCCCGTGAAATGAAAACCATACGCGCCAGCGGTGCTTTCCTCAAAACGATGCAGACCGTCTGCATCCAGCACCAGCCCGTCCAGCGTAAGGCGCGTATCGCCCGGCAACGCACGCATGGCGTCAGACAGCGTCTGACCGTCCACAAGCTGCACGACGGTCGCATAAGGCTGAAAGCGGCTGTCAAGCAGATTGCGGGCGATATAGAGATCGCCGTCCACCGTGAAAAAGCGGATCTCCGTGTCGGCGTCGCGCATGGCCTCCAGAATGACCGGTTCGGTGCTGTGATGGTAGTTTCGCGGCAGACTGTAGCCCGTAATGCCGCTGCTCATCACATAGGGATAGATGCCCACCTCTTCCCAGAAGCTGATGAACACGGCCTTGTACCGCTCCTCCCGGCCAAAGCTCTGCGCGAGATAGCCGTTGATGCTGCGGTACAGCGCGGCCTTGTCCCCGTCCTGCTGCCAGGCGCGGTAAGCTGCCCGGACTACCCCGTCGTAGCTGACGGCTTTGGAATCGGTAAAGGCCGTGTCCAGATGCGTTTCAAGCTGCCGGAGGGTATAACCCGCGTCCGTCTCCAGCCGCCGGGCCATCTCATTTTCGTAATTCAGGCGCAGCAGGAAACCGGCGACCGCCACGATCATCACGATCGGCACGACCCAGCAGATCAGGACCGTGATCACCAGCCTCGAGCGCAGGGAACGCAGCGGCTTTCCGTTTGGGGCCATGAGAAGACCTCCCATTATCTTCTTCAATAAAACGATTGATAAGGCAACACCGCATAATTCGGCGAGAGCAAATTCCGAGAAAAATTGGGTTCTGACGATGGCAGTTTTTTGCAGGAATACTTTGTGTATTGCAAGAAACTAAGCCGGCGCTTTATTGAAGACCGGGCTTACAGCCTGAGCAACTCCCGCCAGGCTGCGATCAGGGCTTCCGCGCGCTCCGCGCGCTCCGCCTCGGCAGCCATGCGCAGCAGCGGCTCGGTGCCGGAAAAACGGCAGATCACCCAGCTTTCGTCGGAAAACCAGAGCTTTACCCCGTCGCTGCGGTCGATCTTCCGGATGCCGTCAAGCGCCGGCAGGAGCTCCCTTTCAAACAGCAGCGTTTTCAGCTCCTCCTTGCGGGCGGGCGTCATCCTGAAATCGGCCTCGCGGTACTGCAGCTCCCCGTAGGCGTCGGTGATCTCCCGGTAGAGCGCGGAGATGGACTTGCCGGTCACGGCCAGCATCTCGGTCAGGAGCGTGGCGGCATAGATGCCGTCCTTGCCGGAGATATGTCCGCGCACCGCCATGCCGCCGGAGCTCTCGCCGCCGATCACGGCGTCGGTCTCGCTCATTTTGGCGGAGACATATTTGAAGCCGACCGGCACCTCGTAGCAGGCCTGTCCCAGACCTGCCGCCACGCGGTCAAGCAGATGCGTGGTGGAATTGTTGCGCACGCACGGTCCCTGCCAGCCGCGGTATTTGACAAGGTAATAATACAGCAGCACCAGCAGGGTGTTGGGATGGATGAAGCCGCCCGTCTCGTCGATGACGCCGAGCCTGTCCGCGTCGCCGTCGGTCGCCACGCCGAGGTCGCAGTGACGGTCGGTCACATAGTTGGAGAGAGAAACCAGGGTGCGGGCATTCGGGGCGGGGAGCTTCCCGCCGAAGAGCGTGTCATGGCGGTCGTGGATGACCTCCAGATCACAGCGGCAGGTCATCAGGATCGTGCGCAGGCAGGTCTGGCTCACCCCGTACATGGGATCGAGGGCGATGCGAAGCCGGGCGCGCTTGATCGCCTGCGTGTCCACAAGCTCCAAAATGCTGTCGATATAGGCGTTGGCGGTGTTGTCCTCCCGTACGAGACCCTGCCGCAGCGCATCCTCATAGTCGATGCTCCGGATGGCGCTCTCGTCGACCTGCGCGATCTCCGCCTCGAGGCGGTTCGTGAAGGACTTGTCCGCGTCGCGGCCGCCGGCGGTGAAGAGCTTGACGCCGTTGTAGATGGCCGGGTTGTGGCTCGCGGTGACCATGAGACCGTAGGGCATGTTCATCGTCTTGACCGTGTACATGATAAGCGGGGTCGGGGAGGAGCGGTTGATCATCAGCACGCGGCAGCCGTTTGCCGCAATCACCTCCGCCAGCCAGTGGGCCGATTCCTTGGAGAGAAAGCGCCGGTCATATCCGATGCAGAGCTCCGCGCCGTTCAAGCCCTCCTTGTCCATCAGGCGGCACAGTCCCGCCGCGAGCAGCCGGAGATTTGCCTTTGTAAAGCCGTCGGCGATGACGGCGCGCCAGCCGCCGGTTCCGAATTGCAGCATGTCGATTCCTCCTTATCCCATGATGATCTCCACGCGGCAGCTCCCGCCCGCCGGGAGTGCCGGTATCGTATCTGTCTCCTTCCCGTCGACGCGGATGGAGCGCACGCCCTTTTCCGCCCCGTCCGGGTTTTGTACATGGATCTCGTAGACCGCCCCGCGCCAGATGCGCCGGACGGAAAACTCCCTCCAGTCTGCCGGGATGCAGGGGTCAACCGTCAGCCGGTCAAACTCCGGCCTCACACCCAGCAGGTACTGTGTGGCGGCGTAGTAGGCCCAGCCGGCCGAGCCTGTCATAAAGGGGTGGTGCGCCCGGCCGAAGGCCGTGTGATCCGGCCCGGCGATAAACTGACAGTAGGTGTAGGGCTCGGCCCTGCGGATCTCGATTTTGTCGTTCTGCAGCGCGGGGCACAGGGCGTTATAGAACTTCATGGCCCTGCTCCCGCGGCCGAGCTTTGCCTCCGCGACCCAGGCCCAGGGATTGGGATGGCTGAAAATGGAGCCGTTTTCCTTGAGCCCGGGATAGACCCTCGTCACAAAGCCGATGCCGTCGTCCGGCTTTGTGTAGCAGGGCGCGTTGAGCATCAGACCGTATTCAGTATACAGGTATTCATTCACATTGTCCATAGCGGAAAGCCCCTGTTCCCGGCTTGCCGCACCGGAAATCACGGCCCAGGTGTTGGATTCCATATGGACGCGGCCCTCCGTGTCGGCCTGCGTGCCGATCTTCCGGTTGTCGGCGGTGATGCCGCGCAGGAACCATTTCCCGTCCCACAAGACCTCCCGACATACGCGCTTGACCTTTTCGGCCATGGCGCGGTAACGGGCGGCGTCCTCCGCGCGGCCCAGATACTCCGCCAGGTCGCAGAAGTTGTTCAGCGCCCAGAGATGCAGGAAGCTCACCATGGCGCTCTCTCCGCCGCCGAGATTCAGGCAGTCGTTCCAGTCTGCGCGAAGCCCTTTGCAGACGCCGTTTTGCCCCACCTGGCGCGCGGAAAAATCCAGAATGCGCCTGAGATGCTCGTACACGCTGCCCTCGCCGCCGTCGGCATAGCTGACGGTCTCGTCTATAAAGCCAAACTCTCCCGTCTCCCGGATATACTGCACCACAGAGCTTACAAGCCACAGGGCATCGTCCGCGCAGGCGTCCTTCAGCCCGTGGACGATCCGGCTTTTTTCCGGTGTGGGGATCACGGTGGGGGATTTGAAGGACTGCCGCCCGCTCTCGGGCTCAAACCAGCGCGGCTCAAACAGATGCAGGCCGTAGCCCTCCCCGGTCAGCGCCCGCAGAAGCTCCACAAGGCGGCTGCGGCATTTTTGGGGGTTGGAGTGTACGACCATCATGGCGTCCTGGGCCGTGTCCCGGTAGCCCAGACCGACCCGGCCGCCGACTTCAATAAAGGACGTAAAGCGGGAAAACATGACGTTGATCTCGCTCTGGTACAGGTTCCAGAGATTGAGCTCCGTGTTCATCCCCTCGTTCGGCGTGCGGACCTGCAGGCGGGAGAGCTTTTCGTCCCAGAAGCCCGCAAGCCGCGCAAACTCCGCATCCGCGCGCGCGGCCGTATATTTTTCCCGCATGGCCTTCCCGGCTTCCACGCCGCCCTCGCCCAGCAGGAAAAGGAGCCGCGCTTCCTCGCCGGGCCGGAGCGTCAGCGTTTTCATGAGACAGCCGCAGTGGTTCCCGCCCTTTTCAAAGCTCCCGCCGCACTTTCCGGATTCGACCGCGAGGGGATTTCTCTCGGTGCGGTAGGGTCCGAGGAAGCTGTCGCGCAGGCAGTCAAAGCCGTCGGGCTCAAAGTCTGCGGTGAAAAACTGGCAGCCGTCCTCCTCGTAGTACAGATCGTGCTCGATCACCCCCTCCAGACAACGGCTGCCCGCGGCATAGAGACTCATCTGAAAGTTCTGGTTGTCCATCGCCACATGGTGAAAGCTGAACTCCAGGTAGGAAAACACCGAGAGCGTGCGCGTGCGTCCGCTCTCGTTTTTCAGCCGCAGATCCCAGATCTCCACAGGGTCATCCATTGCGACGAAGAGCGTCTGCGCCGCGTCAATGCCGCTGTAGTCGCTGCGGTATTGCACATAGCCCAGTCCGTGGCGGCAGGTGAAGTGCTCGACGGGCTTGCCGACAGGCTGCCAGGACACCGACCAGTAATCCCCGTCCTCCGCGTCGCGCAGGTAGACATAGTGGCCCGGGCCGTCCATCGGGACGCCGTTCGGCCGGAAGCGCGTAATGCGGTGGTACTCCGAGCTCCCGCAGATCAGATAGCCCCCGGCGGTGTGGTTGAAGACGCCCATCATATCCTTTGTGCCGATGTAATTTGTCCAGGAGACCGGGAGATCCACCCGGTCGATGACATACTCGCGCTTTCCATGGTCGAAATGTCCGTACTGCATCGCTTATCCCTCCTGTTCTTTTCTATATTATACAAGGATAAGACGAAAGTGAACAGGCACATTTCTGCTTCTTCTTGTCAAATCTTGCCCGGATGAATGATCTCTTTGATCCGTATAAGCGCCCGGAAAAAAACAGCAGGCGTTCTTCGGAGCGCCTGCTGTTTTCGGTTTCTGCTTTTCCGGTTTTTGCTCGAATGCGGCTCCCCTGCCCGCAGGCCGGGTTTTGCTCCGCCGCATTCGTCATCTGACTCAACGTACCGCACTCCCCTTCCGGGCGGGCAGGCCCGGAAGGGAAAGGCGCGCGCTGACGCCGTTGGTTTTTTTACATCGAGATCGTCGTGTTGATCGGGCCGTAGATCAGATCCGGGACCACGGTGACGAGCACCGGGACGAAGGTGATGAGCAGCAGCACGAAGAACAGGCACAGGATGAAGGGCCAGACCTCCTTGATAAAGTCTCCGATCCGGCAGCCGGTGATGCCGCAGGTGGTGAACATCATGGAGCCGAAGGGAGGCGTGATGCCGCCGATCATGATGTTGACGATGCAGACAAGGCCGAAGTGGATGGTATCGACGCCGAGCTTCTGGGCCACGGGCAGCAGCAGGGGCGTTGCGATCATCAGGGCCGCGCCGCCCTCGAGGAACATGCCCATGACGAGCAGCACCAGGTTCACGAGCATGAGGAACACATACTTGTTGCTGGTGAGCGTCGTGATGGAGGCCGCGACGATCTTCGGCAGGTTGATGTAGCTCATGTAGTTGCCGAAGGTGGCGGCGGAGACCATGATGAGCACGACGCTGGAGGTGCCGGCGATGGTATCGAGCAGGATGGGAATAAAATGCTCCTTGAAGCTGAGCTTCTTGTACACAAATTTGCCGATCACAAAGCAGTAGAGCACCGCGACGGCGCCGCCCTCGGCCGGGGTGAACAGGCCGAAGCGCATGCCGAGGATGATGCCGAAGGGGAAGAACAGGCCCCAGAAGGAGATAAACGCCTGCTTGAGGACTTCCTTCATGGGCGGGAACTTGTCGCGCGTGGTGGGGTAGTTTCTCCGGTGGGCGATGATGGTCACGACGATCATCATGGAGATCGACATCAGGATGCCGGGGACATAGCCCGCGGCGAAGATGCGGCCCAGGGACGCCTGCGCGATCAGGGAGTAGACGATGAGGTTGACCCCGGGGGGGATGACGGGCGTCGCCGCGGACGAGGCCGCCGTGATGGCGGCGGAGAAAGCCTTGGAGTAGCCGCGCTTTTCCATCTCGGGCACCAGCATCTTCGACTGCATGGCGCAGTCGGCGTTTGCGGAGCCGGAGCAGCCGCCCATCAGCATACTGAGAAGCACGTTGACCTGGGCAAGGCCGCCCTTCATGTGGCCTGTGACGCATTCACAGAAGTCCATCATCTTGTCTGAGATGCCGCCGTAGTTCATGACGGAGCCGGACATGACGAAGAAGGGAATGGCCAGCATGGAGAAGGACTGCGTGGAGTTCATGACCTTCTGCAGGATGGTCCAGGGCTGCACGCCGTTGTTGATGAACAGGAAGTAGAAGAAGGTGGAGCCGAAGAGGGCATAGACGATGGGCATGCCCGCAAAGTACAGGATGAAGACGAGGAAGACGGGGATGAGATTAACAAAGGTCAATTCCATCAGTACGCGCCCCCTTCCTCAAGCGCCGTCTCCTCCGCCTTCGGCTTGAGAAGGTGGAGCTGGCAGCGCAGAAAGTCGATCACGGAGTAGATGAACGAGATGCCGAAGCCGAGCGGCACCGCGATGCCGGTGTACCACTTGGGGATGCGCAGCGTATCGGTGTAGGTGAGCTTCACCTTGCCCCAGGCAAAGACGCCGTCCTTGATCTGGAACAGGATGCCGCGCTTGAAGATCAGGTTCAGGACATACTGGGTGCTGATATAGGTCAGCAGCAGCAGGATGGCGATCTCAAGCAGGGCCACGATAAACTCGATCACCTGTCTGGAGCGGCCCTTCACCAGGTTCACCACGATGTCCACGCCGAGATGGGCGTGGCGGCGGTGGGCGTAGGCGCTGCCCATAAACACCGTCCACACGAAGAGACTGGTCACGACCTCATCCGTCCACTTGATGGGGTTATTCAGAAAGTAGCGGAACACCACGTTCACGTTGACCAGGATCACGCAGAGGGTCAGAGTCGTGCCGCAGATGATGGCGTCCAGATTGGAAAAGAAGGTTTTCGCGGTAAATTTCTTTTTTTTCATAGGCAAACAGTCCTTACCGTTAGAGGTCCCTTATTACCGGACATGGACTGCCCGCAGGGCGCGGGCAGTCCAGTCGTATATGCTGTGAATTTAGGGGGGCTTGAATCCGGCTTACGCGGCCTTGGAGGCGCGGAAGTCGTTGATGAGGTCGACGAGCTGCTGGTGCAGGTCGGGGTTCGCGCCGTACTCCTCGACGATCCAGTCGTAGACGGGAGCGCAGGCCTCGGTGAAGGCGTCGATGTCAACCTCGTTCCAGGTGACGCCGGCTTCGTTCTTCATCTTCTCGATCTGGACGGCCTCGTCGTCAGCGCACTGGGTCTGCTCCCACACGCCGCACTCGACCGCGCACTCGTCCAGGATGTTGCGCCACTTCTCGGGCATATCCTCATACACGTCCTGGGCCATGAACAGCCAGCGGGTCGCGATGAAGTGGTTGGTCAGGGCGACCTTCTTCACGAGCTCGTAGGGAGCGCCGGCACCGGCGAGGGTGGAGGTGGAGCCCTCAAAGCCGTCAACCAGACCGGAGGAGATGGAGGAGAGGCACTCGGTAAAGCTCATGGGCACGGGGGTGGCGCCCAGGCACTCGATGGTCTTGATGAAGAGGGACGCGGTGGTGGAGCGCAGCTTCACGCCCTTGAGATCCTCGGGGGTGTAGATGTCCTTGTTGGTGACGACGGAGCGGTAGCCGAAGGAGTAGTGGGTGTCGAGGATGTGGATGTTCTCCTCGGCCAGCGCGTCCTTCACGCCCTTGACGATGTCGGAATCCATGACGTAGTTGTACTCTTCGTCGTTGTTGTAGAGCATCGGGCCGACGAGGACGGCGCAGTCACCGACCCAGTCCGCGAAGAGGGAGGGCTCCTCCAGGCCGATCCACTTGTCGCCGTTGACGGCGTGGACGACGGAGTCACGGTAGCAGTCGAGCTCGTTCAGGCCGTGGAAGGTGACCTTCACGTGGCCCTCGGTGCGCTCGGTGACCATCTCGGCAAACTTCTCGGCGGCCTTGTAGTTCCATTCCTTGGGGTTGAAGACGTTGGAGTAGGTCAGCTCGATGTAGTAGTCGTCGGCCTCGTCGGCAAACGCGGAGGGCGCGAAGGCCAGCATGCTGACAACCATGGTCAGAACCAGAAGCATTGCGAGTGTTTTCTTCATTTCGGATTCTCCTTTTCCAGATTTATCGTTTTTTCAGGCCGTCAACGTTTTTCGTTTCCGGAGAGAGGAGAGCTTTTGCTTCCCCCTTTGCCGAAGGCAGAGGGGGAAAGAGAGGGCCCTCTCTTTCCAAAAATGAGCCGATTGTTAACGTACCATTAACACAAGGTAAACTTACACCAAATTGTACGGAATTGTCAATACCGCCCGCCGTACGCCGGGTTTGTTTTGGCAGCTTTCATAAAAACCTCCCTGTTTTTTTGGGTAAAATAAAGCCTTGACAAGCCGCGCCGTTCCGCGTGCCGGAGTAACGCGCCCCGCAGCTTCGCAGCGCCCTGTGCCGGCATGGCTTCGCGCGGCAAAACGGAGCCGAAGGATCTTTCCCCGGCACTCGATGCAGGGAAAGATCCTTCGGCGCTGGCGCTTCTCTGGATGACAAATGGGGGACGCTTCTCAGCTTATTCAAACGGTAAACGTGAGCCTGTTACTTTTTGTAGTTCTGATAGTGCTCCGCAGTCTGCGGAAAGCCCTTCTCCTTCAGAAGCGCCGTCACACAGGTGCGGACGTCCTCGGTGCGGATGATCTCGGTGCTCTTCGTGAGCTTCACGAACACCTCGTCGGCGAACGCCATCGCCTTTTTGCGGGTGATCTCCTCGCCCGGGACCTCGGCGTTTGCCCTGAGGATACTGTTGACGACCTTCTCCTCGTCAAAGAGCACGACCTTGCCGTTTTTCTTGGTGATTTTCATGAAAAACCCTCCTGTCCGTTATAAGTTCCGCCGCGTCTTTGCGGCGTTCGGAGGCGCCTGCGCGTCATTACAGCACGCCCGTCAATTCCTCCCGCACGCTGTCCATGCGCGCGTCACTGATGCCAAAGTCCATCTGCTTCCAGGTCCACACGCTGTGGGCGACGTGGTGGCGCTCAAAGACCGCGTGCACGTCGCGGAACCACTTGACGGCCTCCTCGGGCGGGACGACGTCGATCACGCCGTACTCGCCGCAGTAGAGCTCCGTGCCCTCCCTTTCGGCCTTCTCGAAGGCGGGGGCCATGAAGTCCTCCAGCCACTTCTCCCCCGCGCCCGCCTCGGCGTAGGTATAGCGCTTTGTGACATCCATGCGGTCGGCGTCCCACCAGGCGCCCTGGTGGGTGAAAAAGTGCGGCTCGTAGAAGTGGAAGTTGTAGACCACCTTGTCGTCGTAGGGGGCATCCAGCTCCGGGAGCGTACGGGCGCTGTTCCAGCAGTAGCTTCCCAGCAGGACGCAGGTGTCCGGCGCGCTCAGGCGTATGCGGCGCACGCACTCGCGGGAGATGTGCTTCCACGCGGGGAGATAGCGTGCCTCGGTCACCTCGTTCAGAAGCTCGAACACCACGCGGTCATGGAGCCGGCCGTAGCGGGCGGCCAGGGTCTCCCAGATCGTATAGAAGCGCTCCTGGAAGCGCTCGCTGTCAAAGAAGCCCGCCTCGTGCTCGCCCTTGTCGAAGGAGAAGCCTGGGGTCTTGTGCAGGTCCAGCACGGTTTTGAGGCCGTACTTTTCGCTGAGCGCCAGGGCCCGGTCGACACGCCGCAGCCCGTCCTCTCTCATGCTGCCGTCAGCGTTCTGGATGACGTTGTAGTCGATGGGGATGCGCACATGGTCGAAGCCCAGGGCGGCGATCCGGGAGAAGTCCTCCCCGGTGATGAAGTGATCCAGCCGCTCCTCGGAGTAGTCGCACTGGGAGAGCCAGCCGCCGAGGTTCACGCCCCTGTATATGCCGAGTTCCTTTAGCATGGGTCCGTCTCCTTTACAGAATGTCGGTTTGGTTATATAATAGAGATCATGGAACCTGTCCTCCCGGGCGGAGCGAGGGACGACAGGATAACGACCGCAGGCAGGTGCCGCCATGACGACGAAGGCAAAGCTGAAAAACTGGTGGTATTACCACAGGATACATGTATTGATCGCGGCGGCGGCGCTGGCCGTCGTGGTGTATTCCCTCGTGCCGAACATGCTTTCGGCGAAGGCGGACTACACCCTCGCCGTGGTGGGGACGGTCCCGCAGCCGGAGGAGACGCTCACGGCGCTGCGGGAGGCGCTCACGCCCCTCGCCGACGATTTGAACGGCGACGGCCGCGTGCTTGTGGAGGTCTGCTCCTACGTGCTCGACCTCTCGGGACAGACGCCCGGCACGCTGAACTACCAGGGGGCCGCCGCGTTCGACGCCGACCTCGTCGGCCGGCGCAGCGCGCTGTTTCTGGCGGACGACGCCGAGGGCTTCCGCGCAAACGTGGTCGTCCCGGTGGAGGAGCTGATCCCCTGCGGGAGCATCCCGGTCTTTGCCGCCCTCACGCCCGGATACGTCTTCACCGTCCGCAGCGACTCCGACGCGATCCCGTTCTACCGCGCGATCACGCAGGGCGCGGGTGTGCCCGCGCCGTGAGGCTCTTTTCCCGATCCTGTAAAAAAGTACGGCGATTTCGTGTGTTTTGCGAATTCGCCGTACATTTTTTGGTGTAAGCCCTGACGGTCCGGGCAGGTCCGGACCCTGTGGGGGTTCAGGTTTCCGCGTCGGCCTCTACCCCGTCCGCCGGGGTCTCCTCGTCAAACCTTGCGAAGACCCTGACCTGCTGCCTCGCGGCGAACCACGCGGGGGCGGAGACCGCAAAGAGGAGGTAGGCCCAGCCGAGGTAGATGTTGACGAGCTCCGGCAGGAACAGGAAGCAGACCACCGGGACCGCGAAGCCGATCCAGATGAGCACCGTTTTCTTCGGCTCGACGAAGGCCAGCGACAGGGCGTTTTTGATTGTGGCGCCGATGGTATTCTCATACCCCGCGTGCAGGGCGAAGGCCCAGGCCCAGTAGCTGAGCACCAGGGCGCTCACGATCACGGCGACGACGAAGTACAGCGTACGCATGGTCCCCGTCTGGCTTACGGCGAAGTAGAAGTCCACCCCGGCGATCACCAGGCCGGCGATGCCCAGCAGGCCCAGGACCAGGGACTTTTTGATCTCGCTTTTGAAGCCGGCGAAGAAGCCGGCGAGGGTGGAGACGGGCTCGTCCCGGGTGAGCTTGAGCAGCACGGAACACAGCGCGCTCGACGCGGGGCCGACCGTCACGACCGGCAGCGAGCACACGAGCCACAGCAGATTCAGCGCCATCAGATCGCCGAGGGTGCGCAGGAAATTGCCCAGCGACGCCTTGAGCCTGTCCATCAGCCCTTGACGCCGCCGAGAGCGATGCCGGCGATGATGTACTTGGACAGGGCGAAGTACACGACGAACAGCGGCAGCACCGTCAGCGTCAGGCCGAGGTAGATGGCGCCGTACTCTCTCTTGTAGATGTCGCCCTTGAGCATGGAGACCATGACCGGCATGGTCTTCACCTCGTCGCGCGTCAGCAGGATGGAGGGCATGAAGAGGTTATTCCAGGTGCCGACGAAGGAGAAGATGCCCTGGGTGGCCATGGCGGGCTTCATGATGGGCATGGCGATGCGGTTGAAGGTGAAAAACTCGCCCGCGCCGTCGATGCGCGCGGAGTCCAGCAGCTCCAGCGGCAGGGAGGCAATCATGAACTGCCGCATGAAGAAGACCGCGCTCGGCGCGTAGACCGCCGGGAGGATCAGCGCCAGGAGGTTGTTGGTCATATGGATGCGGTACATGAACTGGTAGAAGCCGATGGCTGTGACCTGGCCGGGGATCATCATGACGCAGAGGATGAAGGTGAACATCGCATTCCGCAGCTTCCACTGATACGCCACGAGGGCGTAGGCCGTCAGCGTGGAGAAATAGACGGTGCAGGCCGTCGCGCCGACGGCGACGATCAGGGAGTTGAGGAAGCCGCGGCCCGGGTTGAAGGATTTGCCCTGGAAGACCTTGAAGTTGTCCATCAGGTGGGTGGAGGGCATGAGCGCGACCGCCTGCTGCTGAACCTCAAAGGTGCTGCGGGTGGAGTTGATGGCCATGACGTAGAAGGGCCAGATGCTCAGCAGCGCCAGGATGATGCAGACGAAATAAATGAACGCCTTTTTGATGGGGTTGCCGTCGCGTCTTTCAAATTTGTTCATCATTTTCTTTTCCTCCTCTCTCCCTTCCTCTCACGCAGCAGGTAAAACACGATTGCCGAGAAGAACGCGATAATCAGGAAGAGGATCATGCTGGCCGCCGCGCCGCGCGCGTACATGTAGCTGTTCTGGAAGGACTGGTTGTAGATAAACATCGTCGCCGTGAGAGTGGCGTTGCTGGGGTTGCCGTTGTTGAGCATTTTCGGGATGTCGTACATGCTCAGGCCGCCGATGAGGCTCGTGACCAGGGTATAGGTCAGGATGGTGCGCAGGTTCGGCAGCGTGATGCGGAAAAAGATCTGGCGGTCGTTCGCGCCGTCGATCTCGGCGGCCTCATAGATGTCGGGGCTGATGCCCAGAACGCCGGAGATCAGCACCAGCATCGTGTAGCCGTACCACATCCAGAACTGGATGAAGGCGACGATCCAGCGCGTGGCCGTGCCGCTGTTCATGAAGTAGTATGCGCTGTCGCGTATGCCCAGGCTGATGAGCAGGTCGTTCACAGGGCCCTTCGGGTAGCCGAAGAGGGTGCTGAACAGGACGGCGACGGAGGCTGAGGTGATGATGTTCGGCATGTAGAAAACGACCTTGAAGAAGCCCTTGCCCCTGATCTCGTTGCGGCGGCTGGTGAACCACGCCGTCAGCAGCAGGGCCAGCGTAATCTGGGGGATGAAGTTCATCGTCCAGAGCACGAAGGTGTTCTTGATGGAGAGGATGAAGGTCGGGGCCTTCAGGACGGCGCGGAAGTTTTTCCAGGGATCGTCCTTCAGGATATGGAAGGTGATGTTGCCGAGGCCCTTGCTGTCCGTGAAGCCGAGCAGCACCGTGAAGAGCGTGGGGTAGAGGTTGAAGACCAGGAAGGCAATGATAAAGGGGATCGAGAAGATATAGCCGTATTTTGCGTAGCTGAAATTGTCTTTTGATTTGATTTGGTTCATCGCAACACTTCAACTCCTTCGTATGTCAGAATCGGGAGCGCCGGAAGCAGCCCGTCGGGCTTTGATATAAACCGGAAACTCTGCAAGGGCGGAAACTCCGGCCCATATCAGAGCCCCCGAACCGCGGATATGGATGCCCGGCCTGAATATAGGCGCAAGGGGAAGGATAGCGGAAGCTATCCTTCCCTTTTTTGTCCTTGGAAGTCTGACGCAGCGAAAGCCGTTCAGAAGTCGACCTCGACGTCGAGGTTGTCGGCCACGTTGGTCTTGAAGGTGGTGATGGCATCGTCGCGGCTCAGCTCACCGGAGGTGTACTGACGGACGGCGTCACGCCAATAGTTGTTGATGGTCTCGTCGTACTGGGTCAGGTTGGAGCCGTTGGCGTACTGGTTGGCGGGAACAAAGGCCTCGAACATGTTCTGGCCGCCCAGGAAGTCGAGTTCGCCGTTGGACCTGGCCATGACAGCGCCGGAAGCGACGGTGTCCTTGGTACCCTGCTCGCCGGACCAGGTGCCGTTGGCCCAGCCGTACTGCAGGCCGTCATCAGAGGAGTCAAGAGTGATCCACTTGATGAGCTCGGCAACAGCCTCGGCGTTCTGGGTGTCCTTGCTGGCCAGGAGCCAGGTGCCGCCCCAGAAGAAGCCGACGTTGGAGGGGCAGACGGCCCAGTCGCCGTAGGTGCCCTCGCCGGGAGCGGAGCCGCCGGAGTTGCCGGCCATGACGTAGTTGATCAGCCATGCGGGGCCGTAGAAGCCGAAGACGGGCTGATTGCCGATACCGGCCATGTCAGCGTACCAGGCCTCGGTCCAGTCCTGGGTATCGTTGTGGTAGCCGTTGTCCTTGAGCTGCTTGGACAGGTCGAGGAAGGCCTCACGCTTGGGGTCGATGTTCAGCTTGCCGTCGACGATCCAGCCGGCGTCGGAGCTGTTCTCAATGGCGTGCCAGATGTCGCCGTCACCGGAGACGATGGCGTAGCCCTTCTCCTTCAGAGCAGCGGCGGCCTCAAAGAACTTGTCCCAGCTCTGGGTGCCGGCGCCGATCGCCTCAGCGACGACAGCGGGATCATCGGAGCCGAACACGTCCTTCGCGATGGAGCGGCGGTAGATGAAGGCGCCGCCGGTGGCCTGGTAGCCGAGGCCGACGACCTTGCCGTCGGAGGGACGGGTGCCGATCTCGACGGAGTAGGGAGCGATCTCGGCCGCCGCGATCTCAGCGTCGATGTCGATGCCCAGATCCTCATAGGCGGCGGCGAAGTCGGCCATGTCGCCCTGGGTGTATTTCAGAACGAAAGCGGCCTCGGCGCAGTAGAGGTCGGGAGCCTCGGAGCCGCCGGCTGCGAGGGCCTGGTCCAGCGCGGGCTGGTAGAGGCCGTCGGTGGTGGCGATGATGGTGTAGTTGACGTCATACTTTGCGGCGAAGTCGGGGTGCAGCTCGAGGTAGCGGTCGATCATCTTGGGGACTTCATCGGTGAAGGACCTCACGTTGATGGTGGTTTTCCCGTCGGCAAAGGCGGGAGCGCCGAGCGCGACGATCATGGCGAGCGCCAGGACAATTGCGAGCAGCTTTTTCATAGGTTTATCCTCCATAAAAAATTGTGATTTATAAATTGCAGCGATCCGGCAGGAGGACCTGCCTGATGCCCTGCAAATCACCGGTAGAAGGCAAAAGCGATTTCTTACTTAATCGTTTTCGCATTTTTAAGATAATCCATTTCCCTCGATTTGGCAAGTCTTTTTTGTCTAAAAATGCAAAATAGACTTCTTGCACAGTTTTGCTTCCTGTTTTTGTAGCATTTGACGGATGGGTCAAAGCTGACCATATTGGCAATAATCACTTATGGCTGAATATTTCAACCAGCAAAGTATAAAATTGTAAATATTCTGTAGCGCCTCCTGCAATAGCCCGCAGGGCTGGGGGGTAACTTAAACGTTTACCCTGACAGCCGCGGCCTTGCGGCCCGTCAGTGTTTCCGTGCGCTTGTCCGGGGCGCCGAAGCCTGCGTAGAGGGTCCAATTCCCGCTGCCGGGGACGCGGGCGCCCTGTTCGGTCACGACGGTGAAGGCGTCCGGGTGGATGGGGACGGTGAATTCCCGCTCCTCCCCCGCTTCGAGCCTGACGCGCCGGAAGCCGCAGAGGACGGGGTTCGGCGGGGCGAGGGGGGACCCCTCGTCATGCAGGTAGAGCTCGATGACCTCGTCTGTCGCGCGCTCGCCGGTGTTTTTCACGCGCACGCGGGCGTTTTCGCGGTCGGCCCCGAGGGAGACGAGCTCGCATCTTGCGTAGCTCAGCCCGTAGCCGAAGGGGTAGAGCGGCGTACCCTCATAATAGCGGTAGGTGCGGCCGCGCATGGCGTAGTCCGTGAAGTCCGGCAGCTCGGCGAGCGCCTCGTTGCAGTAGAAGGTGACCGGCAGCTTGCCGGACGGGGACTCGCGCCCGAACAGCAGCTCCGCGACCGCCCTGCCGCCGCCTGCGCCCGGATACCAGCTCAGCAGGATCGCGTCGGCGCAGCACTGGGCGTAGCTCAGGTCGATGGCGCTGCCCGCCATGAGCACGACGACGGTGGGCCTGCCAACCGCCAGCACGCGCTCGAGCAGGAGACGCTGGCCCTCGGGCAGCAGGAGATCCGCCTTGTCGCCGGAGTAATAGCTGTTGCCGGTGTCGCCCTCCTCGCCCTCGAGGGTCTCGTCCAGACCGAGGACCAGGATCACGGTGTCGCTCGCCTTCGCGACGGCGACAGCCTCCGCGAGACGGTCGTGGGGCTTTGCCAGCGGCTCGACCCGGTCGCCGCCGAGAGAGGAGCCCTCGGAATACAGCACGCGGCAGCTGTCCCCGACCAGGTCCTGAATGCCCTCCAGCACCGTGACATAGCGCGAGGCGGTGCCGTGGTAGTTGCCGATGAGGGCCGCGCGGCTGTTGGCGTTCGGTCCGATGACGCCGAGCGTCCCGCAGCGCCCGGCATCCAGCGGGAGCAGCCCGTCGTTTTTCAGCAGCACGCAGGATTCGAGCGCCGCCTTATGCGCGAGAGCCAGATGCTCCGGAGCCTCGACCGCGGTGTAGGGGATGCTGTCGTACTCGCTGCCCGCGCCGAGATCCCCGAGCAGATAGCGCGTCGTGAACAGCCGCACGGCGCAGCGGGTGATGTCCTCCTCAGTGATCATGCCGCGCTCGTATGCCGCCATGATATGCTGGTAGGTGCAGCCGCAGTTGAGGTCGCAGCCCGCCTTGAGCGCTTTGGTGACGGATTCGGCGGGCTCTGTGGTGACCTTGTGGTTCTCGTGGAAATCGCGGATGGCCCAGCAGTCGGAGACGAAGTGGCCCTCGAAGCCCCATTCGCCGCGCAGCTTGCGCATCAGCGTGTCGCTGGCGCAGCAGACCTCGCCGTTGGTGCGGTTGTACGCGCCCATGACGGACTCGACCTTTGCCTCCTGCACCAGCGTCCGGAAGGCGGGCAGATAGGTCTCCTCAAGGTCCTTTTCGGAGGCGACGGCGTTGAAGCTGTGGCGCAGCGCCTCGGGCCCGCTGTGTACGGCGAAGTGCTTGGCGCAGGCGGCGGTGCGCAGGGTCTCCCCCTCGCCCTGCAGGCCCTTCACATAGGCCGTGCCGAGGCGGGCGGTGAGATACGGGTCCTCGCCGTAGGTCTCATGTCCGCGCCCCCAGCGGGGATCGCGGAAGATGTTCACGTTCGGGGACCAGACCGTGAGGCCGTGGTAGATGTCCCGGTCCCCCTCGCGGGAGAGGGCGTTGTATTTGGCCCGCGCCTCGGTGGACACGGCGGCACCGATCTTTTCGAGAAGGGCGTCGTCGAACATTGCCGCAAGCCCGATGGCCTGGGGGAAGCTCGTCGCGGTGCCGCCGCGGGCCAGGCCGTGCAGCGCCTCGTTCCACCAGTTGTATTCCGGCACGCCCAGCCGCTCGATGGCAGGCGCGTCAAAGCGAAGCTGCGAAGCCCGCTCCGCCACGGTCATCTGCGAAACCAGGGCCTCGGCCCGTTTTTTGGCGTTTTCACGCGTCATGAGGATCATCCCCTTATTATAATGTTGATCTTTTCGATTTTCCGCCGGCTTTCCGGCGTCATATCTCCCCCACGCTCTCGCCCTCCTGCAGGCGTCCTGTGACGAGAACGCGGTCCGGGATCGCGGTGCGGGGGTGCTCGATCTGCTCGATGAGGCGGGCGGCGGAGAGGGCGCCCAGGCGGTCGGTATCCTGACGCCAGGTGGTGAGCACCGGGCTCATGATGCGGGAGAGGGGGATGCCGTCGTAGCCGACGACGGAGACGTCCTCCGGGATACGCAGGCCCGCGTCCCGGATGGCGTTGGCGCCGCCGATGAAGGAGTAGTCGTCCGGGAAGAAGATGCAGGTCGGCCTCTCGGGCAGGGCCAGCAGCTCCGCCGTGAGGGCGCGGCAGCTTTTCGGGTCGTGGTACACTCCCTCGCGTATCCACGCGTCGGGCACCCTGACGCCCAGCTCCTCGCACGCGCGGTGAAAGCCGATGAGGCGGCTCTGCGTCACGCTCGTCTTCTCCCCGTGGATGAAGGCGAGCCTGCGGTGCCCCTTTGAGACCGCGTAGCGCACCAGCGCGTCGGTGCCGGAGAGATTGTCCGACATGACGGAGAGGCGGTTGTTGAACACATGGTCGATGGTCACCACCGGCAGATCGGCGTTCACAAGCTCCAGCATCATCGGGTCCTGATAGTCCGCCAGGACGATCACCACCCCGTCCACACCCCGGTAGCGGCAGTGCTGCAGATAGCTCGCCGGTCTCACGCCGATGTTGCGGTTGATGAAGGTGATGTCGTAGCCGGAGCGCTCGGCCTCGCTGCGGATGCCGTCGAGCACGGCGGAAAAAAACTCGTGCGCAAGGCCGCCGCGCATGGGGTCGACGAACACGACGCCGATGTTGTAGGAGCGGTTGGTCTTGAGCGCGCGGGCCGAGGCGTTGGCCATATAGCCCATCTCGTCCGCAGTCCGCAAAACGCGCAGCCGCGTCTCCTCGCCGATGTCCTGCTGTCCGCTGAGCGCCTTGCTCACGGTGGCGACGGATACGCCGCAGCGCATCGCGATGTCTTTCATGGATACCATACGGCCGCCCCCTTTGCCTTAGGGCAATACCGCATAATTCGGCAAGAGCAGATCCTGAGAAAATTTGGGTTCTGATAAAGGCACTTTTTCGCAGATGTACTTTGTGTACCTCAAGACGTTTTCGTTTCTTTGAATGTAACGCAGCGCGGATTAAAATGCAAGCGCTTTTTGCGAAAGCCGTCTGGAAGCCCGCAATTTTGTAGAAAGCGGCTATTTTAATCCGCACATTTTGGATGGTATGTACAAGGCCGGGGCGCCGTTTTGGGGCGCTTGAAAAGCGCCGGGGAAAAGTCATATAAAAATTTCGGGCAAATAATGCTTGCATTTCTGAAAGACATAGGATAATATGTATATATAACAGATCTTAATCGTTTAAGTTTGGAGGGATCCGCGATGCAGTACGGAAGCTTTGACGACGCACGCCGCGAGTATGTCATCACCACGCCGCGCACTCCCCTGCCCTGGATCAACTATCTCGGCAGTGACGATTTCTTTGCCCTGCTCTCGAATACCGCCGGCGGCTACGCCTTTTACCGCGACGCCCGCCTGCGCCGTCTGACGCGCTACCGCTACAACAACGCCCCGCTGGATCAGGAGGGCTTCCGCCTCTACGTCAGGGACGGGGACCTGGTCTGGAACCCCGGCTGGCAGCCCGTACAGGTCGAGCCGGAGCGCTACAGCTGCCGCCACGGTCTGGGCTACACGATCATCGAGGGCGCGAAAAACGGCGTCGACGTCCGGCAGGAGCTGCTGGTCCCCAGGGGAGAAAACTGCCTGCTCATGCGCGTCACGGTCAAAAACGAGAGTGCCGCGGAAAAGGAGCTGCGCATCTTCCCGTATGTGGAGTTCTGCCTCTGGGACGCGATGGACGACGCCTCTAACTTTCAGCGCAACTACTCCATCGGCGAGATGGAGATCGTCGGCCCCGCCATCTACCACAAGACCGAGTACCGCGAGCGCCGCGACCACTACGCCGTCTTCTGGGCCAATCGGGAGCCCGACGGCTTTGACACCGCGCGCGACGCCTTTCTCGGCGTCTACGGCGGCCCCGCGCGGCCCGCGGCCGTGTTCGGAGACGGCTGCACCGGCAGCGTCGCCCACGGCTGGCAGCCCGTCGCCGCGCAGCAGTTCAACCTCCGCCTCGCTCCGGGCGGGAGCGAGAGCCTGATTTTCGGTCTCGGCTACATTGAGAACCCGCGGGACCGGAAATGGGCCGCGCCCGGTATTATTAATAAAGAAAAGGCCGAGGCGCTGATCGCCCGCTTCCCGGACGACGCCTCCTTCGACGCCGCGATGGACGCCCTGCGCGCCCACTGGAGCGCCCTGCTGGACAAGTACCAGGTCGAGACCGGGGACGCGCGGCTCGACCGCATGGTCAACATCTGGAACCAGTACCAGTGCATGGTCACCTTCAACATGAGCCGTTCGGCCAGCTATTTTGAGAGCGGCATGGGCCGCGGCATGGGCTTCCGCGACTCCTGCCAGGACCTTCTGGGCTTCGTGCACATGATTCCGGAGCGCGCGCGCGAGCGCATCCTCGACATTGCGGCCACCCAGTTTCCCGACGGCAGCGCCTACCACCAGTACCAGCCCCTCACCAAGAAGGGGAACCTGGCCGTCGGCAGCGGCTTCAACGACGATCCCCTCTGGCTCATCGCCGGGACCGACGCCTACCTGCGCGAGACCGGGGACTTCGGCATCCTGGACGAGCAGGTGGATTTCGACAACGATCCCACGCTGGCGCAGCCCCTTCTCGAGCATCTGCGCCGCAGCTTCCGCTACACCGTCACCCATCTCGGCCCCCACGGTCTGCCGCTCATCGGCCGCGCCGACTGGAACGACTGTCTGAATCTCAACTGCTTCTCGGAGCACCCGGGTGAGAGCTTCCAGATCACCGGGCCGAGCGAGGGGCCCGTCGCCGAGAGCGTGTTCATCGGCGGCATGTTCGTCAAATACGGCCGCGCCTGGGCGGAAATCTGCCGCCACGTCGGGCTGAACAGCGAGGCGGACGAGGCCGACCAGGCCATCGCCGCGGTGGAGAAGGCCGTGCTCGACGCCGGCTGGGACGGCGCGTGGTTCCGCCGCGCGTTCGACGCGTTCGGAAACGTTGTCGGCGGGAGCGCGTGCGAGGAGGGCCAGATCTTCATCGAGCCGCAGGGCATGTGCGTCATGGCCGGCATCGGCAAGGAGACCGGCGAGGCCGCGAAGGCGCTCGAGAGCGTGAAGGAGCGCCTGGACACCAAATACGGCATCGTGCTCAACAACCCGGCCTATACCCGCTACCACCTCGAGCTGGGCGAGATCTCCAGCTATCCCCCCGGCTACAAGGAGAACGCCGGCATTTTCTGCCATAACAACCCCTGGATCGTCTGCGCCGAGACGGAGCTGGGCCACGGCAGCCGGGCCTTTGAGGTCTACCGCCGCACCTGCCCCGCCTTCATCGAGGACATCAGCGAGATCCACCGCACCGAGCCCTATGTCTACAGCCAGATGATCGCCGGCAAGGACGCACCATCCTTCGGCGAGGCCAAGAACTCCTGGCTGACCGGCACCGCCGCCTGGACCTTCCTGAGCGTGTCGCAGGCCATTCTCGGCGTCAAGCCCACGCTCGACGGCCTGTTGATCGACCCCTGCGTCCCGTCCGGCTGCAAGGGCTTCACGGTCAGACGCCGTTTCCGCGGCGCAAGCTATGAGATCACGGTCCGAAACCCGAACGGCGCGGAGCACGGCGTCAGGGAGCTGCGCGTCAACGGCGCGCTCACGGAGGGCCGGCTCATCCCCGTCCAGGCCCCCGGCGAAAGCGTGAAGGTCGAGGTTCTGCTCGGCTGATACGATTATCCGATAAGGCGGTTTGAAAGATTCCCGGGACAGATTTGCGTCAGGCAGGGCAGCGGACGCAGAGCAACCTTTGTGTATGGTCAAGTCCGATAACGAAGCCTGGCATGAATCCGGCCGGAAAGAAGCAGACTGTTCTGTCGGATAATCATATGAGAGCCGCGTGCCTGGCGCACGGAAAAGGCGAAAAGAATGCAAGTATCCCCGGCAAATATCGGAAAAGCTTCCGTATTTGCCGGGGATTGAACCTTTGTTTTGCCTGCGCCGCCGGACTGCCGCGCTCAGCCCTTCTGTTCCTTCTTCCGGAACACGAAAAACTTGCTGATGACGTAGTTGCCGATGACGACGACCACGCTGACGAGGATGGTGGTGATATGGTACTCGATGTGCAGCACGTTTGTCAGCAGCACATTCAGCACATAGCTCAGCCCCCAGGTGCCGAGGCGGGAGGTGACGAAGCTCAGAAACTCCCGGAAAATCCGCGGGTCCCGGCTTTGGAAGACCCACTTGCGGTTCGGAAAGTAGGCGAAGAAAATGCCGGACAGGTTCTCCACCACGTTCAGCACCGTGGTCTGCGTCAGCGTCGGGATGGAGACGCCGGGGTAGAAGAGCGCGCCGCAGAGGAACTTGCAGCCCCAGGACACCGCCGTGGTAAGGCCGCCGACGAGAATATAGATGATGAGCTCTCTGTACTTCACGCAGAGGGCTTTGATTTTTTCGATCATGGCTTCTCCTCCCTGCCGCAGACCTGCGAGATGATATAGCGCGGGCGGCCCTTGATCTCGTCGTAGATGCGCGCGAGATAGTAGCCGATGATGCCGAGGGAAAGCATCAGAAAGCTGCCGATGATGAGCAGCAGCAAAATCACCGTCGTGAACCCGGGCTGGGCCACGCCCGCGAGCTTCTGCGTCAGCGAGATGGCGCCGAAGACCAGCGCCGTGAGGAGCATGAGCACGCCCATCACCGTCACCAGATGCAGCGGCGCGGAGGAGAAGGAGGCGATGTTCGTGACGGCGTAGCGGATGAGCGCCCGTGTGGACCACTTGCTCTCCCCCTCGGTGCGCTCCTGTACGCGGTAGAGGACCTCCGTCTTCCGGTAGCCGACCCAGAACGACAGGGCGCGGAAAAAGACGTTGCGCTCCGGCAGGCTGTTGAGCGTGTCGACCACCTTGCGGTCGAGGAGCTTGAAGTCCGAGGAGGCGGCCATGTCCATGCCGGTGAGGCGGCTGATGATGCCGTAGAAGCGCTGGGCGGCGAAGCGGTGCAGGGCGCTCTCCTCGCCGCGGTCCTCCTTGATGCCCTCGACCACCTCGTAGCCCGCTTCCCAGAGGCGGTACATGTCGATCAGCTTCTCGGGCGGGTGCTGGAGATCGCAGTCCATGACCGCGACGCAGTCGCCCTTCGCCTGCTCAAGCCCCGCGAACATGGCGGACTCCTTGCCGAAGTTGCGGCTGAAATGCACGCCGACGACGTGCCCGTCCGTCTCGCTGCATGTTCGGATCGCCGCCCAGGTCTTGTCGCGCGAGCCGTCGTCCACAAACAGCAGCTCGTATTCGATCCCGGCCCCGCCCAGGACCTCGCCCAGACGCGCGGCGGCGATGGGGATCATTTTTTCCTCGTTATACGAGGGCAGAACAACAGAGAGCACGGGGATACCTCCTTATCGGGAGATCACATAGGTAGTGGAAAGGCCGGTGGTGAAAAGCTCCTCGGCCCGCCGGAAGCCGGTCTCGTCCCGGATGCGGGCGAGCAGGGCGTCCGCGTCGTAGCCGCTGGACCAGAACTCGCTCACGTCGATGTATACGACGACCTCATCCGCGTCGCCCACATAGTCGAGCATCGGCGCAAGGCTGGCCTGATCGGTGACGTAGACCTCCGGGAAGTGCAGAAGCTGGATCAGATCCTCGGTCATGGGGACGAAGGCCCACTCGGGCTCGGCAAAGAAGACGCAGGGGTCGCCGCTTCTCTCCTCGAGGGCGGCGTTGTATGCGGCGTGCTCGGGGTAGAGGTAGTCCGGCGGGGCGCAGCGCGCCTCCCACACGGCCAGCGCCGCGATCGCGAGGAACACAGCGGCGGAGAATCTCGGGCGCTTTGCGCCGTCGAACGCTTTTTCCAGCAGGTACAGCAGAAAGCTGACCGCCAGCACGAAGGCGGGGATGAGGTTGTAGATATAGCGCGCCTCGTCCACCGGGGAGATAACGGCCACCAGCACGAAGCTCAGAAACGCCGGGACGATAAACACCAGCCAGTCGAGAGACACGTCCCTTCCGCGCAGGCGCTTGAAGCCGAAGCAGAACGCCGCCAGCGCGGCGAGGCCCGTATAGATCGCGGCCTTGAGCCCGTGCAGTGCAAAGCCCGTAAAGGTTCTGAGTCTGACCGGGTACTGGGCGAAATTCCGGAGGTTTTCCGCCGCGCTCTCCCCGGAGACGAGCTCCCCGGAGAAAAGGTGGTCGAGCGCCGCCGGGAACACCAGCAGCAGGGACAGCGCCCCGAGCAGCGCGCAGGGGATGAACCACGCAAGGGCCCGGTACTGCTTTTTCAGCAGCGCCCGGAGCACATAGGCCGCGCAGAGGAAGAAGGCGAAGAACACGAAATAGTACTGCGTCAGAAGCCCCGCCAGCAGCGTGAGGCCGACAAACACGCAGGTGCGCGGCCTGAATTGTCGCATGAGCTCCGCGATGAAGACCATGAGCACGACGGTCAGAAGCGTCATCAGCACATACATGCGGATCATGACCATGGTGGACAGGCCGATCACGCTCAGCCCGTAGAGGGCCGCCGCGGCCGCCGCGTTGTACCGCCCGCCGCCGAGCTTTCTGACCAGCACATACAGCAGCCCCGCCGCCAGCAGGTACAGCGCCCCGTCCAGCGCAAGGCCGGTCCATTTGGAAAAGCTGCCCCGCGCGAGCGTCGAGACGGCGTTGAACAGCCAGTAGTAGAGCGGCGGGTGTACGTCGTGCACCTGGTTGAAGTAGACGGAGCCGAAGTCAAAGCCCTCGTCCCCCGTGATGCTGACGTAGTCGAGCAGCTCCTCCCGGGTGACGACGGAATGCTCGATGCGTCCGTACTTGTCGGTCCCGCAGAGGAAGGGGCGGTAGCTGGAATTGGACAGGCCGTAGGTATAGATCTCGTCGATGAACATGCCCTGCTTGCGCGCGGAAAAAAGCAGACATACGGCGCAGATCATCGCCAGCGCCAGCGCCGGCGCCCAGCCGCGTTTCACAGTATCCTTCAAAGCCCCGCCTCCCGCTTGTTGTTGACCAAGGCAAAATCGCATCATTCGGCACACGCGAATCCTGAGAAAATCCGGGTTACGGCGAAGGCGGACTGTGCGGGATTGCCTCTCGTAAGTATACCCCATCCCGCCCCGATGCGCAAGGATTTTTGCAGAAAGCGCCGCGGCAGCCGTATTTTGTTTACACGGCGTTCTTGAATCGGCGGGCGAGGTATGGTAGAATACTGTGAATGATTATACATAAGCTCTGAAGCGGAGGTCCTGTATGAAAAGGAGAAAACTGCTCGCCCTGCTGCTGGCGCTGGCGCTGTGCCTGACGCTGGTTCCGGGCGCGGCCATGGCGGAAGATATCGAGGAGGTCGAGGAGGCCATCGTCGAGACGGCGTATGAGGAAGCGTCGATCGCCGAGACGGAGCCGGAGGAGCCCGCGATCGTCGAGACGGAGCCGGAGGAGCCCGCGATCGTCGAGGAGCCCGAACCCGAGCCCGAGCCGGAACCCGAACCCGAGCCGGAGCCGGAGCCCGAACCGGAGCCGGAACCCGCGGAAGAGCCCGCGGAGGAGGAGCCTGCGGCCTCGGTCTCGGACCTTGAGACCTTTAACGCCCCGGCGCCCGCCGCCGGGACGGAGGCCGTCATCGTCGGCTTCGAGGATCTGGGCGAGGCGGCGGTCATCGTGACGGAATACAAGCTTGCTCTGATCGAGCTGGAAAAGCTGTTTCCGGAGGAGCTGACCGTCTATCTGGACGGCTCCGCCGAGGGGGAGAGCCGCCCGGTCCGCTGGGAGTGCCAGGAAGACTACGACGCGGGCCTGAGCGAATTCCACTTTGCCGCCGTGCCGGAGGGAAAGCTTGCCGAGGGGCTGGCGCTCCCGATGCTCACGGTGCTGATTGAGGGGACGCGCGCAACGCCCGTGCTGGCCGAGATCCCGGAGATCGACGAGTATGAGCTGCCCATCGTCGGCGTCCTGACGGGCGAAGAGTACGCCCGCGCCTGGGCCCCGTCCTACTACAACGCCTACACCCAGGGGCTCCTGCCGCCGATCCGCAATCAGAACCCCTACGGCACCTGCTGGGCCCACGCCGTGATCGGCTGCGCGGAGACCGACCTCATCCACGACGGGGCCGCCAATACGAGCGTCAACCTGTCCGAGCTGCACACGGTCTACTACGCCTTCCACAACTACACGGACGAGAAGGGCTGCAGCACAGGCGACTCTGTCAATACGCGCGGGCTGAACATTCTGAACCTCGGAGGCGATTCGACCCTGGCCGTGAACCGGTTTGAAAATCTCGTCGGCCCGGCGCGGGAGACGGACGCGTCGTACTTCATGGCCGCAAGCTACGATCCCGGTCCGGACTATGGACGGCAGGACAACAGCTCGCTGCAGCTCAGCGCGGCCTATACCTTCAGTATGCAGGACCGCGATGCGATCAAGTACAATATTCAGACCCACGGCGGCGTGGAGACGGCCTTCTACACCGCGGACGCCTATTACAGTTCCCGCTACAACTCCTACTACTGCCCCATCAACTACGGTATCAATCACTCTGTCATGCTGGTCGGCTGGGACGACAGCTTTTCCAGCCAGAACTTTGCCGGCAGCTACAAGCCGGAGGGCGACGGCGCCTGGCTTGTCCGCAACAGCTGGGGCGGCACCGGCTACAGCTATTACAGCTACTTCTGGCTCTCCTATTACGACAAGAGTCTCAAGACCATCGGCACCGCGCTGGACATGGCGACCACGCAGTACGACTGCTGCTACGCCTATGACGCCACGCCCTTCTCCCAGTACTACACCATGAACAGCGGCGTCATGACCGAGCAGAGCTTCAACGTGAGCGGCGGGGAGCGCATCAGCGCCGTCGGCGTCGAGGTCGACACCGCGAGCCTGACTCTCGCGCTTCGCGTGACCTGCGGGTCCAAAACGGTCACGAAGACCTATAACACCACCTATCCCGGCTACTACCTCATCCCGCTGGACGACACCATCCTCGTCACCGCGGCCTCCCGCGCGACGGTGCAGATCACCTATACCGGCAGCGACGAGATCCGCATTCCGATCGAGCGGATCGGTACGACCAATTACGGCGGCATCATTTATACATCCGTCTGCGGCAGCGGCGGTATGCTGCTCACCGACCCGTCCCACGGCAGCTTCAACACCAATGCCGACGGGCGCATCAAGCTGTTCACGAACAAGGACAGCACCCCCATCTATACCGTCACCTGGAAGCACAGTGACGGCACGGTTCTCAAAACCGAGTCGCTCGCGGCCGGGGCGGTTCCCGCCTATAGCGGCGACGCGCCGGCGAA
>CACZDN010000016.1 GCA_902779945.1 Oscillospiraceae bacterium
GATCGCCGCTACTTCCGTAAACGCATACGATACATGGGCGGCCGCGTTATTGCCGTCCATGGTCTTGTAGTGTCTCTCCATACACTCATCTCCATATCTAATAAAATAGTTTTGCCAGATGGACGATTGTATTTTAACACGAAAGCCGCGCCTTGTAAACTTGTTTTGTTCTTAAAATTCTTGAAGCGGCAGCGGCGCACTTTCGTCAAAAACGGATAAAAAGCAGCAGCAGTGGGGAAAGTTCCCCCCGTTTCTCCCCTGTTTGCCCGGAGTATGTGGGGCAAGATGCCCGGATATCGCCCAAAAACGCGGTGAAATCATTGACGGATATGCAAACTTGTGGTAAAATACAGCACGCATGAGGGTATTCTCGATCCATACGATTATTCGATTTTTCTGAAAGTAAGGTGTTGAACATGATCTGTTTGAATTGCGGAAAAGCGATCGACGACGATCTGAAGGTCTGCCCCTTCTGCGGCAGCATGACGGACACATACGCGGACGAGAGTCCCGCCGGTCTGCCCGACGCCGACCCTGTCAGCGAGGCCGCCCCCGATCCCGACGACGGGCAGGATTATTTCGATGAAAACCCCGTCTATCCCGAGGCCCGCAGGGGCGCGGGGCCCATCCGTCTCCCGGCGGGGATGCCCGCGCTGATTGTCTCGGCCGTCGCCTGCGTGCTCTGTCTGGCCTGCCTCGTCAGCATTCTGTCGCTGCGCGGCACCGTTCGGGAGCAGAACAACGTCCTCACCGGCAGCATCTCCGAGGTGCGCAACGCCGTCAACGCGGTCAACGACCGGCTCTATGAGCTGGACGATACGCTCTCGCGCGTACAGTCCGAAGCCTATAACCAGCTTGCCAGCCAGTCCATCGCCGTCGTCAAGGACATCACCCCGCTCACCGGCCCAGTGGAGTCCGGCAAATACAACCGCATGTTTATCGTCAACGCCAAGGGCAACCTGAGCGTGAATTCCTCCTTCGACTGGCAGAAGTATAACGAGACCACCGGCGGCTGGGTCTCCATCGTCTTCACCGGGGACGCGACCAACAACGATGAGTATGGCCTGCGTCTGGAGAACAGCTTCGACAAAAACGAGAATACCTATACATCCATCCTCTGGGCCAACGGCATCAAGCCCGCGGCCAGCGGCACCTACCGCTGCGTGATCACCGACGCCACCGGCATCACCAAGACCAGCGCCGAGGCGACCGTGTCCGTGTTCTGAGCACATCAAAAACATAAAGGCAATACCGCATAATTCGGCAAGAGCAGATCCTGAGAAAATTTGGGTTCTGATAAAGGCACTTTTTCGCAGATGTACTTTGTGTACCTCAAGAAGTGTTGCCTAAAACACAGGATGTTCGTCCCAAGCGCAGTGAAGGATCTTTCCCCGGAGGGCTTCAGAAGCCTTTCGGAGAGAGATCCTTCGTCGCTTTGCTCCTCAGGATGACTGCGCGAGTGTTAGGGCAACACCGCGCAATACGGCGAGAGCGAATCCTGAGAAAAATTGGGTTCTGATGAAGGCATTTTTTTGCAGGAATACTTTGTGTATTTCAAGAAAAAGTGACAAAATCAGAGCGCAGAAAAAGTGACAAAATCAGAGCGCGAATTTTCCAGGAGGCGCCGATGGCGGATTGTGCGGTGTTGCCTTAGCGCTTATCCTGATTTCATGAGTCTTTCACGCGGGGTAGTCCGGCGTGTAGCTCCAGACGTTGCTGCCGAGGAGTTTTTCGTGGAAGAGCGCCTTGACCATGCCGATATACGGGACGGACCAGATCTGCGCGAGGTAGCCCACATAGGGGACGAGGCCCAGCAGATACCAGCCCAGCATACTCAGGTCCAGCATAAAGAGCTCGGACTTGTGCCCGTCCATCATCTGTCTGGATTCGCGCAGGCATTGGAGAGGGGATTTCTGCGGATCGTCGATCAGTATGTAGAGCGCCTGGGAGTAGCGGTAGTACGCGATCACGCCGGGTACGATGAACAGCACCCCCCACAGCCCGATGAGCAGGCCCTCCAGCATGTCCAGCAAAATGACCTTCCACCAGAGCCCGAAGCCGTCAAAGAGGTTCCCCAGGCAGGGCTGGCGGTTGCGGATGGTGTTGAGCAGGAAAATGACGAAGCCCGCGCCGATGATCCCGGAAATGAGATGCAGCAGGAGATTGATCCCGTAGGCGGCGGCGGGCGGCTGCATGGTCTCGGCATACTGCAGGGCGTATTCGTAGTTGCCGGAGGACGCATAGCGCAGATAGTTCATGGCCTCGCTCTCGCTGATGTTGACGCTCAGCACCCTTGACGAGAGCGCCTGGAGAACGATGCTGACGATCAGGTAGACAAGCCCGACGCTGATCACGCGCGGGTTTGACGTCGCAATGACCTCACGCGCCCTGGATTTAAGTGCGGCTCTGTCCAAAGCACCGCACCTCCTTGTCATAGATTTCTGCCTATACTATATCATCGTCCGCCTGTCCTGTAAAGCAAACAAGTTATGAACGCACACGGCAGTCGTTGACAATGTCCCGGGCAGATGCTACAGTCCAGGTACCGATTCCGTTATAAGGAGGGCTGCATATGGCTGCGAAGCGGCGCTTTTATCTGATCGACGCGCTGCGTGGTCTCTCGCTTTTGAACATGGCAGGGTATCATTTTCTCTACGATGTGAACGTGGTCTTCGGGCGGGAGCCTGCGTGGTACCGGCGCGCGGATGTTTTTCTCTGGCAGCAGGGAATCTGTTGGGCGTTTATCCTGATCGCGGGCTTCTCCTTCCGCTGGGGGCGGAGGCATAACCTGCGGCGGGGACTTTTGCTGAACGCCTGCGGCCTTTTGATCACCGCAGTCACGCTGGTGTTCATGCCGTCGGAGGCCATCTGGTTCGGCATTTTGAATTTCATGGGCTGCGCCGTACTGCTGACGCTGGCGCTGGAAAAGCCGCTGGAAAGGCTGCCCGCCGTGTGGGGGCTTGCGCTTTCGTTTGTTCTTTTTCTGATTTTTCGGAGTGTGAGCGTCGGCGTTCTCGGCGTCGGTCCCTGGACGCTGCGCCTTCCGGAGACGCTGTTCCGCTTTCGCGCCCTCGCGCCCCTCGGCTTCCCGGACGCGGGCTTTGCTTCGAGCGACTATTTTCCCCTTCTCCCCTGGTATTTCCTCTTTCTCTGCGGCTGGCATCTCGAGCGGCTCTTCCGCCGGAACAAGACGCTGCAGCGCATGGCGGAGACCCGCGTCCCCCTGCTGTCCCCGTTGGGGCGGCGCACGCTCCCGGTCTATCTGCTGCACCAGCCTGTGCTGATGGGACTGTGCATGCTTCTCTTCCGCCGGCCGGGCGCCTGATCACGGGCTGATCCCCTTTTCGCCACGTTTTTTGGAGTACACGCCCCCGTAAAACGCATTGTAATCAGCTTTTCGCCTTGCGAGGCGAAAAAACCGGGGCCGAGGCCCCTCTGAACTCCCTGAGGGAATTTTCATGAAACGCCCGTGCATTTTTGCTTTTCACTATTTACAACTCTCGAAACAGGGTATAAAATAGCCGCGCTGTAAAACATTGAGAGGACAGTATAAAAACACATGAAAGGCGGATCAATACCATGAAAAAACTGTTGGCGATGCTGATTGCCCTTACGCTGGCGCTCTCCTGCCTGTCCGGGACGGCCATGGCCGAGGGGTATAAATCCAGGCTTCTGAAAAAGACCATCCGGCTCCCGAGCAAGATGGCGCTTGTCGATGAGGTGAAGCTGGACGACGGCAGCGGCGTGGAGTTCACGTTCAGCGTCGAAGGCCAGCCCGATGCGAGCATCTATGTCGACGCGCAGAACATCAAGGAATTCAAGGGCTATACCATGGCCAAGCTGCCCGACGAGGTGCTTGATTCCTGGACCGAGAACTACTATCAGTACTATCCCGAGAACGCCACCGCCGGCCGTCTGCCCTCCGACGACAAGAAGGGCGACGAGCTCTACTGCTACTGCGGCCAGGGCACGGAGGACGGCAGCATTCTTGTGTACACAAGCGTGCAGGATGAGCTCTGCGTGACCTCCTACTGCATCTCCGAGAGCGTCAACATGTCCAAGCTCGCCATGGAGGCGACCCTGGAGGCGCTGAACGCCGTGAACGCCGCGATCGCAAAGAATAACGCCTCCGGCAGCCAGGCAGCCCCCGTCTACAACCACAAGAATTACGACGTTGAGTACTTCTTCCTGATCCTGCTCGACGAGGACGATGACGACGATCTCGACCTCTACGATGACGACGATGACTTCGACTTCGATTACGACGACTGGGACGACTGGGACGACGACTACGACGATTACGACGACCTCGACGATTACGACTACGACGACGATTACGATGACGGCTATGACGACTACGAGGACTACGGCGACTACGACGACGGTGGTTACGAGGACTACGGCGACTACGATGACGGCGGTTACGAGGACTACGGCGACTACGATGACGGCGGCGACTGGTAATCGGCCATAACTATATAACAGCATGAAACGTGCGGCAAATTTGTGAAAATCACGAATTTGACGCACGTTTATCTGTCACTCTGAGGCGCGCGAAGGAGCTTGCAGAGCCCTCGCGCGCCGTGAAGTCATACATGTATTTGGTTTTTTCGTCCCCGCTTTTATACTATTTCCTGATAGAAAGCTGACTTGGCGTTTCGAGCAGAACTTGTACCGGGAGGCGCCGATGGCGGATTATGCGGTGTTACCTTTGGGGATAGTATTACTTCCTGTTCCCGAACAGGCCGCGGATGATCGCGGTGGAGCTGGAGCGCATGACAGAGCTGAGGGCGTTTCTGGCGGTGCGCTTGGCGATGGTCTGGGCGCTGGTGGTCTTGCCGCCGGTCGCGGCGTTGATAATATTGGTAGACAGCGCGCCCACGACGGTGGAGGCGGCGGTCGTCGCGGCCTGCTGGACGATCTTCTTTTTCTTTGCGGCCTCCCTCTCGGCGGCCTTCTCCGCGGCAGCGGCCTCTCTCTCGGCGACCCTCTGCGCGGCGAGCTCTTCCTTCAGGCGCTGCTTCTCCGCGGCGGCCTCCTCCTTGATGCGCTGCTTTTCGGCCTCGGCCTCAGCCTTTCTTCTGGCGGCCTCCTCGGCGGCGGCTGCCGCAGCCTCGGCGCGCTGCTTCTCGAGCTCCGCAGTGGCGCGGGTGAGGATCTCAAACGCGGATTCGCGGTCGACGCCCTCGCGGTACTTCTCGTCCAGCGCGTCGCCGTAGATGCGGAGCTTGACCTCCTCGGTCCCGGCGGCGCCCATCAGGCTCTGCGGCGGGAGGATGCTGGCGCGCTCGACGATGCTGGGGATGCCCTCCTCGTCCAGGAAGGTGACCAGCGCCTCGCCCACGCCGAGCTCCATGATGGCGTCCTCCGTCTTGAAGGCAGGGTTCGCGCGGAAGGCGCGGGCGGCGGCGCGGACGGCCTTGAGCTCGTCCGGCGTGTAGGCGCGCAGCGCGTGCTGGACGCGGTTGGAGAGCTGGGCCAGCACGTCGCCCGGGATGTCGCTCGGGCTCTGGCTGATGAAATAGACGCCGACGGCCTTGGAGCGGATGAGCTTGACGACCTGGACGATCTTCTGCAGCAGGGCCTTGGGCATTCCGTTGAAGAGCAGGTGGGCCTCGTCAAAGAAGAAGATCATTTTGGGCTTGTCGAGATCGCCGACCTCGGGCAGCTGCTCAAAGAGCTCGGTCAGCATCCAGAGCAGGAAGGTCGCGTACACGGTGGGGCTCTGAATGAGCTTCTGGCTGGATAGGATGTTGATGTAGCCGCGGCCGTTTGCGTCGGTGGCCATCCAGTCCTTGATATCCAGCTCCGGCTCGCCGAAGAAGAGCTCGCCGCCCTCCTGTTCAAAGGCGAGCAGGGCGCGCTGGATCGCGCCGATGCTGGCGGCGGAGACGTTGCCGTACTCCACGGTGAACTCCGCGCGGTTCTCGCCCACGAACTGGAGCATGGCGCGCAGGTCCTTGAGGTCGAGCAGCAGCAGGCCGTTGTCGTCCGCGACCTTGAAGACGATGTTCAGTACGCCGGCCTGGATCTCGGTCAGGCCGAGCAGGCGCGACAGGAGCACCGGGCCCATGGAGCTGACCGTGACGCGCACGGGATGGCCGACCTCGCCGAAGATGTCCCAGAAGCGGGTGGGGTAGCCGTGGAAGCTGAAATTCTCGATCCCGAAGCGCTCGATCCTCGCCTGCATGTCGGCGCTGTCCCTGCCGGGCTTGCACATCCCGCTCAGGTCGCCCTTGATGTCCGCGAGAAAGACCGGGACGCCCATATCGGAGAAGGACTCCGCCATGACCTTCATGGTGACGGTCTTGCCGGTGCCGGTGGCGCCTGCGATCAGGCCGTGGCGGTTGGCCATGTTCGGCAGCAGAAACAGCCGCCTGTCCGACTGCGCCAGCCAGATTTTATTTTCTGTAAACATGAATCTGTCCCCCTGTTTGTTTCAAAATGTGTATATATTGTAGCACAGTCTGCCGCAGGGCACAATATCAATGTCATGAAACTTTTGAAATCTTTTATTGCGCGTATCGCGTTGTCCTGTTGTGTTTCCGCCTGCTATATGTTATGATACATGAGAATTATACGCTTTACGTCATCCCCGGCCGAGAAAGAGAGGATGCCCCTTGAAGGACCGTTTTAGATCCGCCGCGATCCTGATTTTGATTACCGCGGCCTGTATGCCCTTCGCCCCGACCCGGATTCTGTATTTCCTGGGTACGGGCGGGATTTGCGCCTATGAATACAGCAAGAATGTCGAAAAGCTCAATGCCCGCTGCACGCTGTGGGTCATGTTCGTGTATCTTGCGGCCCACGCGGTGCTGACGTTTCTGGACGCCGGGCTCTTTGCCTATTCGGTGTGCTTTGTGTTCTGCCTGTATCTCGCGCTGTTCTCGGGTGTCATCCACAGGCAGGTATCCGGCATCGGGGCGCTGTACACGCTGGCCGGGCTCACCTATCCCTGTGTGCTCTTCGGGATCATCATGACCATCAGCGTCAGTCGCATCTGGTGGCAGACGATCCTGACGGCGGTCTTCGCCACCATCGGCTGCGACACCGCCGCGCTCTTCGGCGGGATGCGCTTCGGCAGGCACAAGCTCGCCCCTGCGGTCAGCCCCAAGAAGACCGTGGAGGGGGCCGTGTGCGGGGCTCTGTCCTCGCTGCTGACCGGGGCGCTCGCCTGGCTCATTATCACCCGCGCCGGCGATCCCATCCCCCTGCCGCTCTGCCTTGCCACGGCCTTTGTCGGCTCCTGCATGGGCCAGATCGGCGACCTTGCGGAGTCTCTTCTCAAACGCATGATCGGCGTGAAGGACTTCTCCAATCTCATACCCGGCCACGGCGGCATGTTCGACCGGGCCGACAGCCTGCTCTTTTCCATCCCCACGGTCTACTTCTGCTTCCTCGTCGCGGGGATATGAACCTCATAAAAATTCCCCCGGCCCGGCCGGGGGAATTTTTATCGTCTGTACGCCACGGCATAGAGGATGCCGAGGAGGAGGACCAGGAGGCAGGCGCCGACCATGATCCAGGTATCGCTGCTGACGAGCTGCGGGCCGGCCAGGGTCTCCACGACGGCGTCGTCGACGGACTGCTCCGTCGACGTCTGTCCCGGGCGCTGCCAGCCGCCGAAGTCGGTGGGCGTGCTGCCGAAGCCGGGAGCTGCGCCGCCGAAGTCGGGAGGCGGGCCGCCGAAATCGGGAGGCGGGCCGCCGAAATCGGGAGGCGGGCCGCCGAAATCGGGGGGCGGGCCGCCGAAATCGGGAGGCGGGCCGTTAAACCCGGGAGGCGGCTGCATGTCCGTGGGCGTCGGGCGCATCCCCGCTCCGTCCGGGCGCGGACCGCGCGGCCCGCCGTCGCGCGGGCGCATCTGGCCGAAATTCATGTTCCCGCCGAAGCCGTCGCTTTTCACGTCGCCGTAGGAGGCGGAGATCTCGCTGAGGGTGATCTGCTCCTCCTTCTCGCCAATGACAAGGGTATAGGTCTCGCCGAGCTTCATTTTGGGCGAGCTGAGGGAGACGGAGGAGAAGGCGCAGGGCGGCGTATAGCGCAGCAGCACGCGGCCCTCGGCGTCCTCGAGGCTCAGCTCCGTGCCGGCGGCGACGCCGTAGCTGATGTTGTAGAGGATGGAGCACTGGGTGGACGAGGAGCTGAAGCCCTCGGCCATCATGTAGCTGCCGCAGGCGACCACCTCGCCGCCGCTGATCTCGCAGGTGCCGCCGCTTTCGCTGCCGAAATCGATGGCGCTGTTGCTGCCGTTGGAGCTGAGACTGATATTCACTCTGCCGCCGCTGATACGGATATTCCCGTTGGAGTCGATGCCGTCCGCGTCGCGGGCGACGTTGTTGACGATCGTGAGGCTGCCGCCGCTGATGTGGACCCAGGTCTCCTCATCCTCCGCGCCGGCGTCCCCGCTGTCGGACGGAGGGCCGAAGCCGGCGCCGCCGTTGGCGTTCAGGCCGTCGTCGCTGGGGTAGAGGGTAACGTCGCCGCCGCTCAGGTCGATGGTCAGGGCCTCGATGCCCTCGTAGCACTCGCTGACGGTGAGACTGCCGCCCGCAACCGCTACCGCCCGGTCGGCGTGGACGCCGTCGTCCCCGCTCGCGATGCGCAGGGCACCGTCCGCCATACAGAAGCTGCCGCCGGTGTGGACGCCGTCGGCCTCGCTGCGGATGTCAAGCGTGCCGCCCTCCGTCAGCATATCGGCCGCGCACTTGACCCCCGCGCCCGTGCTTACGATCTCGAGACTGCCGGAGGCGATGTAGAGCAGGCTGTCCTCCGCCCGGAGGTCGATCCCCTCGTCCCCCGCGTGCAGGGAGAGCACGGCGTTCTCGACGCGCAGGCCGTCGTTGACGTGGATCGCGTCGCCCGGGGCGTCGACGTCGATGCTGCCGCCGGTGATGACAAGCTCGTCATTGACGTCGATGCCGTGACGGTATTGCGAAAGGACCCGGAGGCTGCCGCCGCCGTTGATGGTGAGATCGTCATGGCTGAAGATCGCGCCGCTCCGGTTGTCGGCCACGGCCTCCTCGCTGAATTCCGCGCCGCTCGTCAGGCTGTTCTCGGTGCCCTCGGCCAGGGTCAGGAAGACCTTGTCGGCCTGGTCGACGCGCAGGCACGCGTCGTCGGAGCAGGAGATGTCCGCCCCGTCGAGCCTGATCCAGACCTTGGACTCGGCTTCGGCGCTGACGACGATGCTGCCGTCATCCAGCGTGCCGGAGACCAGATAGCGGCCCGGCTGCGCGATGACCACGTCGCCGTCATAGAAGTACGCGCCGCCGCCGAAAACGCGGGCATGGTCCCCGAGCAGCGTGATCTTTGCCGCGTCGGGGGTGTTCCAGGCGCCGTCCCGGTCGTTTCTGGTGAAGTACGCGGAGTCGGTGCTGTTGACGGAGTCGCCGTCCGCGAGGACCGCGACTCCGAGGCGCTCGCCGTTGATGAACAGCAGCGTGAGCAGGAGCGTACAGACGAGCACGGCAACGCAGATATAATCAATATACTTGTGCGCTGACACCGCCGCGCCCCCTTATCCCATGTAGTCGCCGTTATAGCTGACGAGGACCGCGCTGTTCACGCCCTTGAGGCGGGCAAGCTCGTTGACGAAGTCGGTGTCGCCGTTTCTGAGTCTGACCTCCACCGTCAGCTCCACCTGATCGGGCCGGGCGGTTTTGCTCTTGACGGCGCAGCGCGAGGTATACTCCCGCAGCAGGTGCATGGCCGACCTCTCGCTGCTGTGCCCGTCGCACTCGATGACAACGATAAAGGGTCTTGTCACGTCCTTGAGGTTTGCGAAGACGAGCAGGATGATCCCGATGACGACGCTGCCGAACACGACCAGCGGGATGAGGCCCGCGGCCAGCACGATGCCGTCGGCGATCGCCCAGAACAGGAATGCGATATCCAGCGGCTCCTTGATGGCCGTGCGGAAACGGACAATGGACAGGGCGCCGACCATGCCGAGGGACAGCACGATGTTCGACGTGACGGCGAGGATAACCAGCGTCGTGATCATGGTCAGGGCGATCAGCGTCACGCCGAAGTTTGTGGAATACATCACGCCCGCGTAGGTCTTCATGTAGATGAAAAAGATGAATACGCCGAGGCCGAAGGCCAGCAGCATCGCCAGCGCCATGTCCAGCACGCTCACGCTGTTCACGTTCTCCAGAAAGCTGGATTTGAAAATGTCCTGAAAGCTCATGATCTCTGTCTCCTTCTGTTAATCATAAATTCTGCATTGGGCGTATTTGGAAAACGCCTCGGCCCGGCGGCCCGGGGTCTGGACGGCGTCGCGGATGATCGAGGGCAGGAAAGCGTCCCACTTCACCTCCAGCAGGATCGGCGCGTCCCCGGCGGGGACGGTCACGCAGTCCGGTCTGAGAAAGTCCGTGCACCGCAGGCCGGTACGGATGTCGTAGTCCAGCGTGACTCGGACGTTGCCGGGGTGGTAGATATAGGGCTCGCGCATGTAGTCAACGATAGTTTTCGGCCTGAGCGCCTGATAGCGCATCTTGCAGTAGAGCTCCTGCACCAGCGGCCTGCCGCTGTCCATCATCCAGCCGAGCTCCCCGTCCACGAGCATCTGCGCCTCCTCCGGGCTCAGGGGGGCCGAAAACTTGGTGCCGAGACCGCCGCGCTTGCTCTTTTTCTCCAGGCGGATGACGGAACAGTCGTTGTTATAATATCGGATACGGAACTTCTCGCGCAGGTTGACCCCGTCGATCTTTTCGCGCAGGGCCTTGTCGCCCGGGCTGTCGAAGTACAGACTGCGTATCCTGTAGCTGCCGTTCACAGCGTGGGGGTCGGTCTCCGCGATCGCGCGCAGGCGCTGGCGTATCGCCAGAAGATCGGCATAGCTGATCTCATGCTTGAGCTCATGCCTGTATTGCAGAGCCACGGGGCATCCCTCCTTTCGGGCTTGATTGCCTGTGATTTGAGTGATTATAACACAGTTTCGGGCGCTTGTATATCGGTTTTTTCGCCGCGGCCGCTCGTTCGCGGAGCTTTCTCCCGACGCCGCCGGGCAGCTTTTTCTTCTTTTTGCGGAGAAACCCGTCTCACGAGTCGGAGAATGTGCAAAAAACAATTGATTTTTTGAATGATCGTGCTATAATACCAGCGATATCCGCAAAAAGATATCGCATTCTGTATTCTGTTTAGAGGAGGACTTTCTCTCATGGCACCCAGAAAAGCAAGCGAAGAGACCGCGGCTGCGAAGAAGACCGCCGCCAAGGCCGAGGCCCCTGCGGTGAAGGCTGAGGCTCCCGCCAAAAAGCCCGCGGCGAAGAAGCCCGCGGCCCGGAAGCCTGCGGTCAAGAAGACTGCCGAGATCATCGTTCAGTCTCCGCTCGGCGGTGAGATCTCCTTTGCCGAGATTCTTGCCAAGGTCGGCGACGTTGATAAAGTATATGTGAGAGTCGATCAGAACAAGGCGTACTGGGTACGCGGCGAAGAGACCGGCGACACGGATCTCTGGTAAAAAAACACCCGGCAGTCCTGCCGGGTATTTTTTTATTAAGGCAACACCGCACAATCCGCCTTCGGCGCCTCCTGGAAAAATCGCGCTCTGATTTTGTCACTTTTTCTTGAAATACACAAAGTATTCCTGCAAAATCAGGATTCGCTCTCGCCGAATTATGCGGTGTTGCCTTAAAAACGCGCGTCGAATCCGCAGGCTGTACGGGTTCGATGCGCGTTTCGCTGCGGGATCATTCCGTGATGGTGTAGCCCGAGAGGTCGAAGAGCGTTTCGTCCACCTTGTCGTCGATCGAACGGACGGTATAGAAGGTCTCGCCGAAGTCGGGCATATAGACCGGCGGGCCCACGAGCACGTGGACGAGCCTGCCCGCGTCGTCATAGAAGAAGACCGCCTCCGCGCTGTAGTCCTGGGCCGGGAACACCTCGGTCGTATACTGCACGCCCTCGAGCTCGCGCTTTTCCTCGGTGAAGTCCTTGCGAAAGGCGCACTCGTAGATCTCCTTGAAAAGCTCGTCCATCAGGAGAATGTTCTCGGTCAAAAGGCTCGAGGAATACGAGAGCGCAACCGTGCCGCGCTTTTCATCCGGATACAGGTTATAGGCCTTGCCGTCGCGGTACAGGGTGGCGGAGGGCTGCTCGTACCCGCCCGCCTTTGTGACGCGCCCGGAGTAGTACATGCCGTCCTTCGCGTGCACGTCAAGGATGGAGGTGGAGTCCATGTAGTCCGCGTGGAACTCATAGTCCAGGTGCGCGCCCTTTTTGGCGTCGACGCCCTTGTAGATCGCCGCGGTCCTCGAGCCCGTGGAGTGATCCCACGGTCGAAAGTCCTTCAGGTCCACGCCCTCGCGCGCGAGGTAGAGATAGACGCCGCCGAGGTCCATCTCGATCACGCCGTTCTCGAGCGTGAGCGTCTCCGTGCTCCCCACGCCGTCCGACGCGGTGATGGTTTTCCCGTCGATGCTCCACGAGGCAAGCGTCTGCTCGTCCCCGTCGACGACGAACTTGCCCGTGCCGTCCTCATACAGGGCGAGGTAACCCTCCAGGCCGAGGACCGCGGGGTCCGTCTGCGTTCCCATCATGTCTATGGTGAAGATCGTGTACTTCCCGGCAGCGCCCTCCGCCGCCAGGGTCCCGGCGGGGCAGAGCGCCAGGAGCAGTACCATTGTCAGGAGGATCGCAAGTGTCCGTTTCATTGTGTTCTCCTTTTCGCCGCGCGTGTGCGGCAGGTGTTCCGTCGTTCTTCCTGTCCTTCGACGCCGGAGCTTATTCCGCGCGCCGCTGCTTTCTTCCGTAGCGCAGGCCCGAGATGATCAGCGCGATCCCGACGAAGAGACCGGTGATGAAAACGGCGACCGGGGTGATGAGGCTGTGCTCATGGACCGAGAGCCCCTCCGCGACCTGGATCGTATCGCCGACCGCGGGGAGCTGCGACTTGCTGCTTCTCTTCACGCGAACGCCGTCGGCCTGCTTCTCGACGCCGTTTTTGTCGGTGTAGACAACGCTGACCTTTTCATTGTATTTGATGCGCTTTGAACTGGACCCGGACTGCTGCCGCGTCGTATAGGGATCGCCGGTCCCGGTGATGACGGCGGGGTAATGCGGTCTTGCCGCGCTGATAAACAGGGTCAGGCTGCCGGCCAGGATCAGGACCAGTCCCAGAATCACGGTGACCAGCATGCCTTTCTTCTGTTCGCTCATGAACAGTCGCCTCCTTTTCTCCTTTTTCATTCCTACCGAGCTTGTGTTTTAATTGTATCATGCCCGCAGGAAGCTGTAAAGAGCGGATATTTTCGCGCGCGAAAAAGAGCCGCCCGACGCCTCCGGCAGACCGGTTCAGGGTTGGGAGCGGCATATGCAAAAAGAGAGCACCTGCATAAGCCACCCGGACTTGACGCCGCTTCGCGGCACTCGGCGTCCAGCTTCGCCTGACGCCTTCGCCGGAATCAGTCTTCGGCAGACCGGTTCAGGATTGGGAGCGGCACGTGCCAAAACGAAGGCACCCGCTTATGCGGGTGCCTTCGTTTTGGAGGCGCCACCCGGACTTGAACCGGGGGTCAGGGATTTGCAGTCCCGTGCCTTACCACTTGGCTATGGCGCCATATATCGAATTTGCGGACGAAGCGTCCGCAAATTCGTTTTTTGGAGCGGCTTACGAGGCTCGAACTCGCTACCTCCACCTTGGCAAGGTGGCGCTCTACCGGATGAGCTAAAGCCGCGGATGGTGCCTCAGGCCAGAGTCGAACTGGCGACACGCGGATTTTCAGTCCGCTGCTCTACCTACTGAGCTACCGAGGCAGATCCCGTGAGTGGGAAGCATGGTGGGAACAACTGGACTCGAACCAGTGACCCCCTGCTTGTAAGGCAGGTGCTCTAACCAGCTGAGCTATGCTCCCGCGTCACAGCTTTGTTATCATACTAAAGGTTTTCGGATTTGTCAAGTATCATTTTCGGTTTTTTTGTTTTTGCCGTCCAGCACATCCCGGAGCGCCTTGGGGGAGAAGGCGTACTTTCGGTCGCAGAACTGGCAGGAGATGGTGATCTCCTCCCCCTCCGCGATCATCTCCGCAAGCTCCGCATCGTCGATGACCGAGAGGGCGGACGCCACCCGCTCACGGCTGCAATAGCAGCGGTACTGAACCGGGTACTCCCCGACCGTGTGCCAGTCGAAGCCGCGCAGCACCTGCCTGAACAGGGCCCCGGCCCCGTCCTCGTCGAGGACGGTGGTGAGCTGATCCATCATCAGGATGTTCTCCTCAAGCGTCTCGATCAGCTCCTCCTCCGCTCCGGGCATGAGCTGTACGAGAAAGCCGCCGGCGGCCCGGATGCTCAGATCCGTGTCCACCAGCACACCCAGGGCGCAGGCGGAGGGGACCTGCTCGCTCTCGAGGAGATAGGCCGTGAGATCCTCCGCGATCTCCCCGCTGACAAGCTCCACCGAGCCGATGTAGGGCTCGCGCAGACCCAGGTCGCGGCTGACTGTGAGCATCCCGTCCCGGCCGACCGCCCCGCCCACGTTGAGCTTGCCGTCGGATCTGAGGGGCAGCTCGCAGCGTGAGTTGTCCACGTAGCCTCGCACATTGCCCTCATGATCCGAGACCGCCACCACGCTGCCGATGGGCCCGCCGCCGTTGATCCGGATGGTGAGGCTGGCCTTCTCCTCCTTCATGGCCTGGCCCAGCAGGGAAGCGCCGCACAGCGTCCTGCCGAGGGCGGCGCAGGCCGTGGGGCTGAGAGCGTGGATCTGCCGCGCCCGCTCCACCGTGTCCTTTGCGCTGATGACCGCCATTTTGACAAAGCCGTCCGCCGACGTCGCTCTGATGATTTTATCCATGTTTACAGCCTTTCCGCAATGATATAGAGTCTGCCCGCGTTTCCCTGGGGGCCGTCGCGCCGGAGGCGGACATTCCCGAAGCCGGCATGTTCAAGAGCCCCGCGCAGGACCTCCGGCTCGTGTGCGTATTCGACGTGCTCCTCGCCGCGGCGCTCCCAGAGGCGGCCGCGGCGCTCGAAAAGGTCCATCCCGTAGACCAGCGCGCCCTGCGCCTCGTCAAAGTCCGCGCGCCAGAGGCAGAGCACGTCCTCCGTCTCGTCCACGAAGATTTGACCATCGAGCGCGCGCAGAAATTCCGGTGTGCGGATATCGAAGATCAGAAGCCCGCCGGGCCGTACGAAAAGATGCAGCCGGCGGAAAACCTCCCGCAGAACGTCGGGCGCGATGTAGTTGAAGCCGTCCAGACAGCAGAGCGCGGCATCCACCGTCCCGTAGAGGTCCAGCTCCTCCGCCGCCTGGCAGAGAAAGAGGGGCCGCACGCGGCATTCCCCCTGCTTGCCCTGCGCCTGCATGAGCATGTCCACCGAGCGGTCGGCCGCGATCATCTCATACCCGCGGCGTGCCAACTCCCAGGTCATCGAGCCCGTTCCGCAGCACAGATCCAGCAGGAGACGGAACTTTCCGCCGTCCGCTTTGAATTCCGCCTCGTAGAGGTCCGCGATGCCGCCGTAGGGCACGTCCCCCGTCAGCCTGTCGTACCAGGGGGCGAGAGCGCTGTAGCAGCTCACGTCTCCTTCTCCTTCAGGCGCTCGAACACCACAGCGTAGCCGCCCCTGCCGTACTGCAGCGAACGGTTGACGCGGCTGATGGTCGCGCTGGACGCGCCGGTCTGGGCCAGAATATCGTTGTAGATCATCCCGTTGTTCAGGCAGGACGCGACCTGATAGCGCTGTTCCATCGCCATAAGCTCCGACACGGTGCACAGATCGTCAAAGAAGCGCATACACTCATCCATGGTCTTGAGTGCAAGGATGGCCTCGTACATCTTCTCGTTGCGGGGCTTCCGGGAATGCTTGTTCATGTTGACCTCCACCCGGAGCGTGAGCCTCCGGTATCATTCTCATGGTGCGTTCGAAGCTGTCCGGCTCCTCCATGCCATCTCGCGCGGGGCGAGGTCGAAGGAGCTTTTCCGGATTGCCGGGAAAAAGGCGGGCACGGCATGCTGCGCGCTTCCCGCGCGCCGGAATGACAGCGCTTATGCACATTCACACTTTACATCATTACACTGAAAAAGTAAAGGGGCATTTGCGAAGTTTACCGAAAATTCAACAAGCGCTCTGCATTCCCACTTGCGGTTTTTCGCGCTGCATACTATAATAGTGTCCGGAAAGACAGAAGCGGGGCCGCGCCCCGCGGAAAGGAGAAGCCATGTTTGGTTCCGTATTCAGAACAGGGATGCCCGCGGTCTGGCTTGCCGCGATGATCGTCCTGCTGGTCGTTGAGGGGCTTGCGCCGGGGCTTGTGTCGATCTGGTTCGCGCTCGGGGCGCTGGCCGCGATGATCTCGGCCCTGCTGGGCGCACCGGTCTGGCTCCAGCTCGTCTGGTTTTTCCTCGTCTCGATCATAACGCTGCTGCTCACGCGGCCCTTTGCGAAGAAATACGTCAACGGCCGTGCCGTGCCCACCAACGCCGACATGGTTATCGGGCAGGACTGCGTCGTGACGGAGGCGATCGACAACGTTCTCGGCCAGGGCGCGGTGAGCGTCGGCGGCAAGACCTGGACCGCCCGCATGGACGCGGTCGACGGGAAGGCCCCGAAGGGCAGCGTCCTGCGTGTGCTGCGCATCGAGGGCGTCAAGCTCATCGTGGAAGAGAAGCCAACTACATAACATTACAGGAGGTTGTCACATGAATTCCATCGTCCCCATCGCCATCGTCGTGCTCATCGCGGTGTTTATCGCGGTGCGCTGCATCCGCATCGTCCAGCAGGCGAGAGCCTATGTCATCGAATTCCTCGGCGCCTACAAGACCACCTGGAACGTCGGCATCCACTTCAAACTCCCGTTCGTGGAACGGATCGCGAAGGTCGTCTCCCTCAAGGAGCAGGTGGCGGACTTCCCGCCCCAGCCCGTGATCACGAAGGACAACGTCACCATGCAGATCGACACCGTCGTCTACTTCCAGATCACCGACCCGCGCCTCTACACCTACGGCATCGAGCAGCCCATGCTCGCCATTGAAAATCTCTCCGCGACCACGCTGCGAAACATCATCGGCGACCTGGAACTGGACCAGTGCCTCACCAGCCGCGACATCATCAACTCCAAGATGCGCTCCATTCTGGACGAGGCCACCGACCCCTGGGGCATCAAGGTCAACCGCGTCGAGCTCAAGAACATTCTGCCACCCAAGGAGATCCAGAACGCCATGGAGAAGCAGATGAAGGCCGAGCGCGAGCGGCGTGAATCCATCCTCCGTGCCGAAGGTGAAAAGCGCGCCGCCATCCTCGAGGCCGAGGGCGAGAAGGAGTCCGCGATCCTGCGGGCCGACGCGAAGAAGCAGCAGCAGATCCTTGAGGCCGAGGGCCAGGCCGAGGCCATCCTGAAGGTCCAGACCGCCACCGCCGAAGGCATACGCCTCATCAACGAGTCCATGCCCTCCGAGGCCGTCATCAAGCTCAAGGCCATGGAGGCCTTCGCCAGCGCCGCCAACGGCCAGGCCACCAAGATCATCATTCCGAGCGAGATTCAGGGCGTTGCCGGCCTCGCGGCGGGCCTGATCGAGTCCGTCAAGGAGAAGTAAAGGCAATACCGCATAATTCGGCAAGAGCAGATCCTGGGAAAATTTGGGTTCTGATAAAGGCACTTTTTCGCAGATGTACTTTGTGTACCTCAAGAAAAAGGCTCGAAATCAGGGCGCAAATTTTCCAGGAGATGCCTGACCACCAATGAAAAAGCCCTCGCATTTCTGGCCAGGCACAACATGACGCCCGAGAGCGTCGATCCCGACGTGTGCATCTACCGTATGCTCGCCGAGATGCGCAGCGGTCTCCAGGGCGAAGCCTGCTCCATGGACATGATTCCCACCTACCTCTCCAACGACGGGGAGCTCCACCCCGGCGTCAGCGCCGCCGTGATCGACGCGGGCGGGACGAATTTCCGCAGCGCCCTCGTCCGCTTTCAGCCGACGGGCTGCACCGTCACCGATATGATCAAGCGCAAAATGCCCGGCACGGAGAGCCCCTGCACCTGGGAGGAGTTCATCCGCTTCACGGCCGACGCCATTGAGCCGCTGATGGACCGGGCCGACGTCATCGGTTTCTGTTTCTCCTACGCTGCCACGATCACGCCGGAGATGGACGGCCGCGTCATCACCATCGACAAGGAGGTCGTCGTCACCGGCTGCGAGGGGCAGCTCATCGGCGCGTCCCTGCTGGCGGAGCTGGAGCGCCGCGGCATCACCGGCAAACGCATCGTCATCCTCAACGACACCGTGGCGGTGCTGCTGGGCATGGCAGCGGGGCTGGACAAGTCCAAATACGCGGGCTTCATCGGGCAGGTCAGCGGCACCGGCACCAACACCTGCGTCTCCCTGCCGGTCTCGGCCATCGGCAAGCTCGGCCTGAGCGGCGAGCGCGGCATGATCATCAATCTCGAGTCCGGCAAGTATGACGGCATCCAGGGCGGTGACTTTGACCGCCTGCTCGACGAGGAGAGCCACAACCCCGGCCAGAAGCACTTTGAGAAGCTGACCGCGGGCGTCTACCTGGGTGAGATCTGCCATCTCATGCTCAATGCCGCCGCTGACGAGGGGCTCCTGAGCCCGGAGTGCGCCGAGAGAGTGCGCAGTCTCCCGGTCTTCGATTCCGCCGTGATCGACGCCTGGGCCTGCGGCGAGGGCTATGACATGCTGGGCGGGAACGAGGACGACCACAGCTTTGCCCGTACGCTCAGCATTGCGCTCTTCCACCGTTCGGCACGCTGCATGTGCGTGAATCTCCTGGCGCTGGCGGAGCTCATCGGCGGGCGCGAGAAGCCTATCTGTATGCTGGCGGAGGGCTCCCTCGTCCAGAAGGGACGCTGCTACCGGCCGGAGCTCGAGCGTCTGCTGCAGCTCTACGGCACCGAGAAGCGCGGCATCGCTTTCGAGCTGCGCGTCGGCCAGGAGACGACGCTGCCCGGCTCCGCCGCCGCGGCGCTGCTCAATACATAAGGCAGCACCGCATCATTCGGCGAGAGCGTATTCCGAGACAAATCGAGTCCTGACGAAGGTGGTTTTTTGCAGGAATTCTTTGTGTATTGCAAGAAAAAATGACAGAATCAGAGCGCGATTCTTCCGGAAGGCGCCGAAGACGGATGGTGCGGTGATGCCATAAAACAAAGCGCTTGTAATTGTACGGAATGCGTGGTATAATGCTGCAGGTTTGACCAAATACAAGTCGAAGTAATTCCAAGTCGGAGTAATTCTATGTTTGATTGGCTGACCGGCACAGACGCCGGCAAGATGTGCGCGACCTTTTTCCTGTCGATGCTTCCGGTGGGCGAGCTGCGCGTCGGTCTCCCCTACGGGATCGCGCTGGGGCTGGAATACCCGCTTGCGCTGATGGCGGCGCTGCTGGGGAACATGCTTCCGGTGCCCTTCATTATCGTGTATATCAAGCGCATTTTCGAATGGCTGCGAAAGCGTATGCCGTGGCTGGATTCCTTCGTCACGAATCTGGAGACCCGGGCGAATCTCAAGGGAGAGACGGTGCAGAAATACGGCCACTGGGGCCTGCTCATCTTCGTGGCGATCCCGCTTCCCGGCACCGGCGCCTGGACGGGCGCGCTGATCGCGGCGCTGCTGGACATCCGCACCGCCAAGGCTACGCCCGTGATCCTGATCGGCGTATGCATCGCCGCGGCGATCATGACTCTCGTCACCTACGGCGTGATCCATATTGTATTGTAATATACCGTAAACATAATTAAAAATTGCGTTTACGATATTGCCGTGTTTTTCGCTTGCCCCGCCAGGGGCGAGAAAAAACGGCATCAAATCTTATATAATTATAGTAAACGATAATCATTTTCGTTTACTGCAAAACGCCCTGTCACGGCTTCGTCCCTCGAAGTCATGACAGGGTGCTTTTTACTTTGTCCGCAGGGCGCGCATGGCGTTGAGGACCGCGAGGACCATGACGCCCACATCGGCGAAGATGGCGGCCCACATCCCCGCGAGGCCCAGCGCGCCCAGCAGCAGGCAGCCGAGCTTCACCGCGAGGGCGAAGACGATATTCTCGTACACGATGCGCAGGCACTTGCGGGAGATTCTGATGGCACGGGCGATCTTCATGGGATCGTCGTCCATGAGCACCACGTCCGCCGCCTCGATGGCCGCATCGGAGCCCAGCGCGCCCATGGCGATGCCGATGTCGGCGCGGGAGAGGACCGGCGCGTCGTTGATGCCGTCCCCCACGAAGGCAAGCTTCCCGCCGTTCGGGAGCTCCTTTAAAAGCTGCTCGACCTTCTCTACCTTGTCGCCGGGCAGCAGCTCGCTGTGGTACTCGTCGACGCCTACGCTCTCTGCCACCTGTCTGGCCGCGCTCTCCATGTCGCCAGTGAGCATGACGGTCTTCTCCACACCCGCCTCACGCAGAGCCGCCAGCGCCTCGCGCACATTCTCCTTCTCCACGTCGGAGATCAGGATGTGCCCGGCGTAGCTGCCGTCTATGGCTACATGTACGACGGTGCCCACGCTGTGGCAGGGGATGTAATCGACGCCGAGGCGGCGCATGAGCTTGTCGTTGCCGGCGGCGACCGTGCGATCGTCCACCGTGGCGGTGACGCCGTGGCCGCTGATCTCCTCAATGTCGCGCACGCGGTCCCGGTCCGGCTCCTTCCCGTAGTGACGGCGCAGGCTCTGGCTGATGGGGTGGGAGGAGGCGCATTCGGCCAGGGCGGCGTACTCGATCAGTTCCTCGCCGCGCCCCTCGCAGTGGTGGACACCGCTGACCTCGAACACGCCCCTGGTGATGGTGCCCGTCTTGTCGAAGACCACGGTTTTGACCCTCGAGAGAGTTTCGAGATAGTTGGAGCCCTTGATGAGGATGCCCTCGCGGCTGGCCCCGCCGAGACCCGCAAAGAAGCTGAGCGGGATGGAGATGACGAGCGCGCAGGGGCAGCTGATGACGAGAAAGGTCAGCGCCCGGTAGCCCCAGTCCCCGAAGGCAGGAGGCACCCCCGCCGCAAGACGCGCAAGCGGCGGAAGCAGCGCCAGCGCCAGCGCCCCGTAGCACACGGCAGGGGTATACACGCGCGCAAATTTGGAGATAAAGTTCTCCGACTGCGACTTGTGGGAGCTGGAATTCTCCACCAGTTCGAGGATTTTGCTGACCGTGGACTCGCCGAACTTCTTCGTGGTCTGCACGCGCAAAACGCCGCTTAGGTTGATGCAGCCGCTGATCACCTCGTCCCCGACCGTCACGTCCCGCGGGACGCTCTCGCCGGTGAGGGCCGCGGTGTCGACGCCGGAGCTGCCCCCGATCACCGTGCCGTCGATGGGGATGCGCTCGCCCGGCTGCACGACGATGACGCTGCCGACCGGAATCTCCTCCGGGTCCACCTGCTCGAGCCCGTTCTCGGTCTCGAGATTGGCGCTGTCCGGGCGGATGTCCATGAGCGCGGCAATGCTGCGCCTGCTCTTGCCGACGGCGACGCTCTGGAACAGCTCGCCGATCTGGTAGAAGAGCATGACGGCGACAGCCTCATTGAAATCGCCGCTGCCCTCCACGACCGCCAGGGCGATCGCACCCAGGGTGGCAACCGCCATGAGGAAGTTCTCGTCGAAGATCCGGCGGTTTTTCACACCGAGAGCCGCCTTGCGCAGGATATCCCAGCCGATGGTGAGATAGGCCGCGGCGTAGACGAGGCAGGACGCCCCGTACGGCAGCGGGGCGAGGTTCGCGGCGAGCAGCAGCGCGGCGGCGATCAGGATGCGGTACAGCGCTTTTTTCTGCTTTCTGTTCATACAGCCGCCTCCCGGTCCGCTGCGACGGGCTCACATATAGATTTCACAGTCGGGCTCGACCTTGCGGCAGGCTTTGAGCACGTCCTGCATGACCTTTGCGGGCTCCGCGCCGTCCTCGAATTCGACCGTCATCTTGAGGGCCATGAAGCTGACCGCGGCGTTCTTCACGCCGGGGATCTTCTTTGCGGCCTGTTCCATAAGGTTTGCGCAGTTGGCGCAGTCGACCTCGATCTTGTAGCTCTTTTTCATGCTGCTGTCCTCCATATCAATTCAAAAATGATGCGATGAGCGCGAGTCCTATTATTGCGAAACCAGAGTTTCGCAATAATAAAGATTAAATACTTGTTTAATCCTTCTGCGCGGAGTATAATCCTGCCGTACAGGAAAGTCAATGGCAGGGGCAAAGCCCCTGCCAAAAGGGAGAAAAGGATTTCCGATCAGGCGAAAGGGAGGACGGCACGATGAAGGATACGCTCATGCTCCACAACCACGGGAACCTCCAGAGGGCCGCGAAGCTCAGGAAAGCGCTGGAGCGCGGAGGCGGCTTTGACAGCGTGGCCGCGATCTTCCAGCTGCTGGACGACGGCAGCCGCGTGCGCATCTTCTGGCTGCTGTGCCACTGTGAGGAGTGCGTGCTCAATATCTCCGCGCTGACGGGGATGTCCAGCCCCGCCGTGTCGCACCATCTGCGGCTTTTGAAGGACGCGGGGCTCATCGTCAGCCGCCGTGAGGGGAAGGAGGTCTGCTACCGCGCGGCGGACACCCCTGTGGTGAAGCTGCTGCACGGCGTCATCGAGAGGACCATGGAGATCTCCTGCCCCGAATACGCCGGGGAGGAGGGCGAGGGCGCGGCGGACTTTACCCCGGAGCAGGCCGCCACCGTGCGCCGTATGCACGACGAGCTCCTGCAGCACCCGGAGAAGCGCGTCACGATCGAGGAGCTGGCGCGCCGCTGCCTGATGAACCCGACCACGCTGAAAACGGTATTCAAGGCGGTGTACGGGGACTCTCTCGCCTCGCACATGAAGGAGCACCGCATGGAAAAGGCGGCGGAGCTTCTGCGGCGCGGGGAACTGAGCGTCGCAGAGGTCGCCGCCGCCGTGGGCTACGACAGCCCCAGCCGCTTCTCCGCCGCCTTCCGCGAACGCTACCACATGCTGCCGAGCGAGTACAGAAAGAAACGGGATTGAGGAGCGGCGTTCAGGCCGCTCAGATGACCGGGAAGCCCCCGTCCACATGCAAAACCTGTCCCGTGACGTAGTCCGCTTCGGCGAGGTAGAGGACCGCCTGGGCAATCTCCTGCGGTTTTCCCAAACGGCCCAGGGGGATCTCGTCTGCCAGCATGTTCAGCGTCTCTTGCCCGAGGACCTGGACCATGTCGGTGTCGATGACGCCCGGGGCGACGGCGTTGACGCGGATGCCGCTGGGGGCGAGCTCTGCGGCAAGGGAGCGTGTCAGGCCGATGATGGCGTGCTTGGTGGCGGAATAGGTCGCCTCGCATGACGCGCCGTGCCTGCCCCAGATTGAGGAGACGTTGACGATGCAGCCCGCGTGCTCATGCAGCATGGAGGGCAGTACCGCCTGGATCGTGTTGTAGCAGCCGCCGAGGTTCACCGCGAAGACGCGGTCCCAGGTGGCGCGGTCGATGTCCTGAAAGAGCTGCTGCTTCGCGATGCCTGCGTTGTTCACGAGCAGCGTGATCCTGCCGAGCTCCTTTTCCGTCTGCGCGGCCATGGCGGCGACGGCATCGGCGTCTGCCACGTCTGCCCGGACCCAGATGGCGTCCCTCCCCTGCGCGCGGAGCTTTTCGCAGAGTGCGGAGGCGAGGTCCGTGCGCTCCACGCAGTTGATGCAGACGGCGTATCCCTCCCCTGCCAGTGCCTCGGCGCAGGCTCTGCCGATGCCGCGGGAGGAGCCGGTGACAAGCGCGACCCTTCTCATGCCGCGGCCTCCGCGGTCCCGAGACTGCGCGCGATCTCATCCCGGCAGTACTGGGACAGTTCCTGGGTGCTCATGGCCTTGACCTTCTCCGCCGGGATCACATCGAGGATGTCGAGCGTGACGTGCGTCGGGCAGAAGGGGAAGTGCCTGCTCACAAGCTCCGTGCCGCGGATCGAGGCCACCACGACGGGGACGTTCGCCCGCTGGGCGATCTTGAAGCTGCCGGCGTGGAAGGGGCCGAGCTCCCCGGTCTTGCTGCGTGTGCCCTCGGGATAGATGGCCATACTGCAGAAATCACGCCTGAGATAGTCCGCGGCCAGCAGGATGCTCTTGAGCGCCTCGCGGTCGTTCTCGCGGTTGATGGCGACAAAGCCCGCGCCGACGGCCAGCTTGCTGATGCCGGGAATCATCAGGTTCGACGGCTTGGAGACGAAGGCGAGGGTGTACCTTCGCAGCTGATACTCGGTGACGATGGGATCGAACATGGAGCGGTGGTTGCACACCAGCAGGAAGCGGCTGTCGGCCGGCAGCTTCTCCATGCCGTTCACCGCCGTGCGGACGCCGCCCCAGGCGCAGAGCCAGCCTGCGACGGAGGCGCAGCCGCGGGGATAGATCGGGCGCACTTTCTCGATCGGCTTGTCGCGGTCCACCGTGAAGGAGACCGCGTACCAGAAGAGCACGTACAGCAGGTTGATGCCCAGAAACGCGCCGAAGCACACCAGCAAAGCCTGCCAGATGTTCAGCCCCGCCGCAGACGCGCCGATCCCGGCGCCGGCGGAGAAGAGAGCAAAATACACAAGAATCATGACAAACCTCCAGATTTGAAAACTTCTGTCATGCCGGGCAAGGTCGAAGGAGCCGTCGGGATGGGCCTTCGCTTTGCTCCGAATGGCACGGTTTTTCCGTAATAAACCCGCAACAATTCATGCTCATTATAGTCTCTTGCGGCGAAAATTCAAGCGATTCTTCTTGACCCCGGGGCGGGCAGCCTGTATGCTTGGAGGCAGAGGTGATCCAATGACCGAAGAATACAGCTTTCTGCCGCGGACGAAGGAGACGCCGGAGGGAGCGGACTTCTGCCTGCGGCTGGACAACGACTGCATGGAACCCTTTCTCATGCGGGGCGAGCTCTTGTACATCGACCGGCACGGCGCGCCGGAGGAGCTGCAGCCCGGGCTCTTTTGGTACGGGGGCCGTGTCCTCTGCCGCCAGTGGTGCGAGGACAGCGCCGGCACGCTCCACCTGCTGTGCGCCAATCCGAAGCGGGAGAGCGAAAACCTGTCGCTGAGCAAAAGTGAAAAGGCGGCCTGTCTCTGCCTCGGCCGGGTGGTGCTGAAAAAGCGTCTGCCCATACCGATCTACAGGACGTGACCGCGTTTTTCTTGACTTTTATCTTCCGAGCAGATACACTGTGAAACGAATGTTATATGCGGTGAATCCGACTATTATATAACGTATTCTAAGGAGGGAATCTTTTTGGCAGTCAGAGAGAATCTGATCAGGCTGTGTGAAAAAATCAACGGCGGGCACTATACCATCACGCCCGACTGCGCGGAGTACAAGGTCTTCGAGCAGTGGATCACGGACGAACAGATCACCGTTATGCTGGCGCTGACCGACATGAAGCCGGCTTTCGTACCCATCATCGCCCGCAAGGCGAAAATGAGCGTCAAACGCACCCGCGAGGTCCTGCACGAGCTCTTCGATATCGGCCTCGTGGTGCAGGTCGTCGTCCCCCGGGTGGGGCTGGAGATCTATCTTCTGCCGCCCTACACTCCCGGCATTTTTGAATTTCTGCTCATCAACGAGAAGTTCTGCCTCCAGCACCCCGAGATCGCCTATGCCTTCCACCAGCACGCCACCACGAGCCAGATCGAGCACGCGCCGAACACCCCCATGGGCGCGGGCATCATGCGCGTCATCCCGGTGGAGAGCGCCATTCCGGCCGACGCCGTCTGCATCGAGAACGAGCTGTGCAGCAAGTACATCGAGGAAAACGAGGGACACCTGAGCGTCACGCCCTGCCAGTGCCGCCGCGTGCGCAGGCTGATGAACGAGGGCAGCGGCGATCTGGACGAGGGTTTGTGCATCTTCATGGGCCACGTGGGCGACATGTTCAACCGCTCCGGCAAGGGCAGGCCCGTCACGGTGGAGGAAGCCAAGGCCCTCGTCAGGAAGTGTGACGAGCGCGGCTGCGTCCACCAGATCACCACCCTCCACCAGGGGGAGACCTTCGCCATCTGCAACTGTATGCCCGAGAGCTGCCTGGCCCTCGGCGTGACCCAGTACTACAACACCCCCGCCACCTCGAAGAGCAACTATGTCGCCGAGATCGACGAGGCCAAGTGCGTCGCCTGCGGCCAGTGCACCGACCGATGCGCCAACAACGCCATCCAGATGGGCCAGAAGCTCTGCGCCAAAACGCCCATCGTGCACGAGCACATGGAGCTGCCCGACGACATTGAGTGGACGCCGGAGCACTGGAACCCCGAGCACCGCACCAATCGCGAGTATATCGCGCCCGAGGGCACCGCGCCCTGCAAAACCGCGTGTCCCGCGCACATCGCCGTGCAGGGCTATCTCAAGCTCGCCGCGCAGGGACGGTATCTCGAGGCGCTGGAACTCATCAAGAAGGAGAACCCCCTGCCCGCCGTCTGCGGCCGCGTCTGCAACCGCAAGTGCGAGGATGTGTGCACCCGCGGCGATGTGGACCGGGCCGTCGCCATCGACGAGGTCAAGAAGTTCATCGCCGACCGCGAGCTCGAGCGCGACACCCGTTTCGTACCGAAGAAGCTCTACGATTTCAGCGATAAAAAGATCGCGGTCATCGGCGCCGGCCCCGCGGGGCTGAGCTGCGCCTATTACCTCGCCTGTGACAATTACCGCGTCACCGTCTTCGACAAAAACGAGCAGCCCGGCGGTATGCTGCGCTATGGCATCCCGGCCTTCCGCCTCGAAAAGCCCGTTCTGGACGCCGAGATCGACGTGCTGAAGGAGCTGGGCGTGATCTTCCGCTGCGGCGTGGAGGTTGGAAAGGACGTAACGCTCGATGAGCTGCGCGCTCAGGGCTTCGACGCCTTCTACCTCGCCGTCGGCGCGCAGAAGTCCGCGCCCCTCGGTATCCCGGGTGAGGAGCTCAAGGGTGTATGGGGCGGCATCGACTTTCTGCGTGAGGTCAATTCCGGCGCAAAGCCCGCCGTCGGCAGGAAGGTCGTCGTGGTCGGCGGCGGCAACGTGGCCATGGACGTGGCCCGCACCGCCGTGCGTCTCGGCGCGCAGGTGACGGTCGCCTACCGCCGCAAGGAGAGCGACATGCCCGCCGACCCCGCCGAGGTTCTGGAGGCGAAGGAGGAGGGCGTGAAGTTCCTCTTCGAGCACAGACCCGTGGAGATCGAGGGCAGGAACGGCAAAGTCACCGCGCTCAGGTGCGAGGGTGACAAGCTCATCAAATGCGACGCTGTCCTCGCCGCCGTCGGTCAGCGCATTGAGCTTGCGGCGCTCGACCTCGGGGCGCTGGAATGCGACGACAAGGGCCGCGTGAAGGCGGACGAGGTCACCTGTCAGACCGCGCAGCCGGACGTCTTCGCCGGCGGCGACGTGCACACCGGGCCGAAGTTTGCCATCGACGCCATCGCCCAGGGCAAGCAGGCGGCCATCTCCATCCACCGCTTTGTCCAGCCCGGGCAGAGCCTCACCGTCGGCCGCGACAGACTCACCTACCGCGCCTTCGACAAGGACAACGTGGACTTTGACACCGTCAGGCGCGAGTATGACGCCTCCCCGCGCCAGGTCCCCGGCAGGGACGAGAGCAAGGCCTCCACCTTCAGGGATGACCGCAGGACCTTCACCGAGGAGCAGCTCAAGAAGGAGACGGCCCGCTGCCTCGGCTGCGGCGCGTCCTTCGTCGATCCGAACAAGTGCCTCGGCTGCGGCGTGTGCACGACAAGGTGCAAGTTCGACGCCATCCACCTGCGCAAGCGCACCTACGTGGAGAGCATCGACTACTTCGACCGTCCGACCGAGCTGCCCGTCTTTATCGAGGGCCGCAGAAAGCGCATCGAGATCCGGAAGATGAGCGGGAAATAAGACTCTTCCCTGATAAAAAGCCCAGACGCCGCGGCGCCTGGGCTTTTTTTACAATACGTGGACGGATGCGGGATCGAAGACGAGGCAGCAGGTATCGCCCACCTGATAGATGTGCTTGTTCTTGGGGTTGTGCTCCTCGAGCTTGACGAGCGTGTCGCCCACCATGACGTGGTAGTTCTGGTAGGAGCCCATGAAGCAGCTCAGCACCACCCTGCAGGGCAGGCCGCCCTGATCCGCGAGCGTCGCGGCCTCGGGACGGAGGACAACGGTGTACTCCCTGCCCTTCTCCATATCGTCGCGTCCTTCCACCTTGAGGGGGTTGCCCTCGATATTCAGAGTGACGAATTTGCCGTCCTTGCCGGTCATGGGGCCCTTGAGGAAGTTGGCCTCGCCGATGAAGTCCGCCACGAACTCGTTGACCGGGTGGTAGTAGATCTCCTGTGGCGTGCCCATCTGGGCCACGACGCCCTTGGACATGATGATGATGTTGTCGGACAGGGCCATGGCCTCGGACTGGTCGTGGGTGACGTAGATGGCAGTGATGCCGACCTCCTGCTGGATGCGGCGGATCTCGGTGCGCATCGTGACGCGCAGCTTCGCGTCGAGGTTACTCAGCGGCTCGTCGAACAGGAGGACCGAGGGCTCGATGACCAGGGCTCTCGCCAGGGCGACGCGCTGCTGCTGGCCGCCGGAGAGCTGGTTGGTCATGCGCCCCTCCATGCCGGTCAGCTCCACGAGGTCGAGGATCTTCATGACGCGCTCCTTGATCTCCGCCGCGGGGACCTTGCGCAGCTTGAGACCGTAGGCCACGTTGTCGAACACGTTGTAGTGCGGCAGCAGCGCATAGCTCTGGAAGACCATGGCGGTGTCGCGCTTGTTCGGGGTCAGCTCGTTGATGGGCTCGTCCCCGAGGTAGATTTCGCCCTCGTCCGGGCTTTCAAAGCCGGCGATCATTCTGAGCGTCGTGGTTTTGCCGCAGCCGGAGGGGCCCAGCAGCGTCACAAAGGAGCCCGGCTCGATGACCAGGGAGGTATCCTTGACCGCGTAAAACTCCTTGCCCGTCTTGGGGTCCTGATAGATCTTGGAAATATGCTCCAGGCGAACGCCTTTCTTGACTTTAGCCATGGACTCAATCCTCCTTTATGGATTTGCTGGTGCCGAAGCGCTTGATGAACAGGTTCATCAGCAGCACGGCGCTGTAGGTGATGGCGATCAGAATGGTGGCAAACGCGCAGGCCAGGCTGTAGGAGCCCTTTTCGGCAAACTCGTTGATCTGCACGGTGATGAGCAGGTAGCTCGGCGTGACGAGCAGGATGATCGCGGAGATGGCGGTGATGCTTCTGACGAAGGCGGTGACAAGGCCGGAGAGGAAGGAGTCCTTGATGAGCGGCAGCGTGACCGTCATGAAGACCCTGTAGCTGTCCGCGCCCATGTCGTAGGCGGATTCCTCAATGGACTTGTCGATCTGCCGGAGGGCGGAGATGCCGCTGCGGGTGCCGGTCGGCAGGGAGCGGACCACGAAGACGATGACGAGGATGAGGCCCGTGCCGTAGATGCCCTGCAGAAAGCCGGTGTGGAACACACCCTGGGAGAAGCCGCGGATATAGCCGACGCCGAGAACGGTGCCGGGCACGGCCATGGCGAGCATGGACACGGCCTCGATGAAGCCCTTGGCCCTGAACCTGCGCTTGACGACGAGGTAGGAGATGATCATGCTCAGCAGGGCGGTGATGGGCGCGGAGATGAGGCTGAGCACAAAGGAGTCTTTAAACGCCTTGAAGCCGTGGTAGCGGGTAAAGACCTGACTGAACCACTTGCCCGTCAGCGGGAAGAACTTGTAGCCCCAGGTGGGGAAGCAGGCGCCGATGGGGACGCAGATGTACATCATGATGACGAAGGCCGCGGCGATGCCGCAAAAGATCGTCAGCGGGATCTTGACGCTCCGGTCCTCGATGAGCATACGGCCGCGGCTGGCCTTGCCGGTGAGGGTCGCGGCGGTCTTGGCTTCGAGATAGTACTTCTGCACCGCAAACATGGCGAGCGTGATGCACAGCAGCACCACGGCCATCGCGGCGGCGCCGGCCTTGTCGTACGCGCCGGTGATCTGGAGGTAGATCGTGGTGGCCAGCGTGTCGTAGGAGCCGCCGATGAGCATGGGGTTCGCGAAGTCCGCGATGGACTCGATAAAGGTAACCAGGAAGGCGTTGCCGAGACCGGGCAGCATCAGCGGCAGGGTCACGTCCGCGAAAACCTTCCAGCGGCCCGCGCCCATGTCGCGCGCGGCCTCCTCAAGAGAGGGGTCGATGTTTTTCAGCAGGCCCTTGAGCATCATGTAGCAGACCGGGAAGAAGGTCAGCGTCTGCACGACGACAATGCCCCAGAAGCCGTAGACGTTGTTGTCATAGATGCCGAGCAGAAAGCGTGTGATGATGCCCGCCTTGCCGAAGAGCATGATCATCGACAGGGACAGGACGAAGGGGGGCGACACGACCGGCAGCATGGACACGACCTTGAACAGGCCGCCCACGATCCTGTGCATCCGGACGTAGACCTCCACATACGCGAACAGCAGGCCGATCAGCGCCGAGAGGATGCCGACCAGAAAGCCGACCTTGAGGGTGTTCGTGATGGCGCGGGTAAAGCTCGGCATGGCGAAGATGCGTTTGAAAATCGAAAAGCCGAAGCTGCCGTCGCCCACGAAGCTGTCCACCAGCAGGATCGCCAGCGGATAGAGGATGAACAGCGTCAAAAAGGTAATCAGCACGACAATGGTGGTGACCATGATGGGGTCGGCCATCAGCTTTTTCCGGTCCAACGCCGCGCCCTGGCCTCTTGCCATAGGGTTCTCTCCTTTCTTGAATTCAATTGTGAAGCGATGTTTCACAATTGAGATGCTCGCGCTCGCGTCAGAAGAAGCTCGCTCCGCTCCGTTTTCGTCAGGCGTGACGAAAACTGCGCTCTGCTCCCTCCTTCTTCCTTCCAAAATCAATGCCCGTGCATTGATTTTGAGTGGTTTGATTCGTGACGAATTGAAAGGCCGTCAGATTCTAAAAAAGAGGGATGGCGGTTAACCGCCATCCCTTGCGGAATCGTTATGCGTTCAAAAAGGTATTCAGATCACGAGGTCTTGAAGCGGCCCTCGCCGGTGTCGCTGCCGGAGGCGGCGATCGCGGCCATCACGTCCTCGACGTTCTGGGCGGTGTCGGCCGCGGCCTCGGCGAAGTCATAGCCGTCCCACACGAGGCTGGGATCGAGACCGAACTCCGCGGCAACCTCGGGCTGCTTGGCGTTGTCGATGACGAGGAACTGGTAGGAGCCGTGGTTGGCGGCGATCTCAACGCAGTCGGGGCTCAGAGCGTACTCCACAAAGAGGCGGGCGGCGTTGAGGTGCGCCGCGCCCTTGAAGATGGCGACGGGGCCGATCTCGCAGGCGGTGCCGTCGGACGGGACGACCAGGCCCACGTTGTCGTAGCCGTTGTCGACGATCTGGGTGATGCCGTCATGCAGGAAGCCGATGCCGATGACGCACTCGCCGGTGCCGACGTTCTTGGACGGGCCGGAGCCGGACTTGGTGTAGACCTGGATGTTCTTGTCAAGGTCTACGAGGTACTGGATGCCCTCGTCATGGCCCTTGAGCTGGATCATGAGGTTGGCGACGAGCTTCGGGGTGCCGGCGGTCATGTAGTTGGACAGCCAGATGAGGCCCTTGTACTCGGGCTTGAGAAGATCGTCCCAGCTCTGGGGCGTCTCGAGGCCCATGCGATTAAGCTCATCCTTGTTGACCATGAAGCCCAGAAGGCCGGTGTAGATGCCGTACCAGTAGCCGTTGGGGTCCTTGTAGATGTCCTTGGTCAGGTGGGAGGCGTTCTGGGGGACATAGGAGTTGTCCAGGAAGCCCTTGGCGGCCAGGCCGTCGTAGGGGTTGTTCGTGCCGCCGAACCAGACGTCAGCGGAGGGCTTGCCGTTCTCTTCCTCGATCTTGGCAGGCACCTCGCCGGTGGACAGGCGCTGATAGGTGGTCTTGATGCCGTAGAGCTTCTGGAAGTTCTCGCACGCGGCGGCGAGATATTCCTCCTCGCAGGAGCCGTAGACGACGAGCTCGCCCTCGGCCTTGGCGGCGGCGATCAGATCGTCCATGCCGTCGGCATAGGCGGCGCCCTGTCCGAACACGCACAGCGCGAAAACCATGGACAGGACAAGAAGCAGAGATAAGGTCTTTTTCATGGGAATCCTCCTCCATAAAGTATATTGTATTTATCGGCCGAAGCCGTTAAATCCCGATGATGCTTTCACATTTTTAACAAAGTGCATTATACACCCTGCCCCGTTTCCTGTCAATCATGCCCTAAAACTCCACAGCGCAGGCGCACTATTTTTGTACCTTTCGCGCAAAAAATTCAGGAAAAAACTGTGGGTATTGACAATTGACAAACTTGTGAGACGTGCTCCCGGTTGTCATCCCGCGCGAAGCAGAGGCTGCCGGGATCAGGGCTGTACACAGCAGGGGCCGGCGTTTTTGACGCCGGCCCCTGCTGTGTGGTGTTTACTTGTCTTCTTTGTCCTCGTCCTTGTCGAGGGCCTTTTTGGCGGCCTCCACGACGTCTTCGACGAAGTCCTGGGCCTTGGCTTTGTACTCGGGGGCGTTCTCGCGGACGTCCTCGACGAAGTTCTGCACCTTGCCGATGACCTCGGGGGCCTTCTCCTTCATGGTCTCGAAGACCTCGCTGACCTTGTCGGAAGCGGGCTCCGCGTCGGGATAGGTGTAGCCGTTCTCGCCCTCGTCGGAATAGCGGTAGCCCCCGTCCTTCACGCCGACGGCGGACTTGACCGTGTCGACAACCATTTTGGAGTTCATCACGGCGAGGTCCTTGAAGCTGCGCGCAAATTCGTCAGCCCTGATCCTGCCGGTCTCCTTGTCCTTTGAGACCGTGGCGGCCTGATAGGCGGTGATGCTGGCCCCTGCAATGAGGCCGGTCTTGAGAAGAGTGGAAATGAGTCCCATGGTATATGCCTCCTGTCGGTAGTATACGTTTTGAATGGCTGCCCGCGCTCAGAACGCGAGCCAGTAGTGATTGCCGTAGACGTCGGTGAAGCGGAAGCTGGGCAGCAGCTCGTTTTCAAAGCGAAGGTTTTCAAGCGTCAGCTCTCCGCTGACCGTGAGGCCGGTGCCGAACACATGGCTGCTCCTGTAGCTGCCGTCGTAGCCGTAGTAGTCGCAGACGAATTCGAGCCTGTCGCCGTCCAGCAGCGGGACGAGGCCCTTGGGCGCGGTCTCGGTCTCGCCGTTATCGTAGAAGGGGTAGGCCCCGGTGACGGTGCCGTAGGGGTCGGCGTCGTCAAAGATCACCTGGAGGTTTACGAGCTCCCCGTTCAGCAGCGCCGGGATGCGGCCGACGGTGGTCCAGCTCCCGTCCGGGTTCTGGCTGTCGGAGACCAGGTAATAGGCCACCGGCTGGCCGTTGAGGGTGAGCCAGGTCCCGTCGTAATCGAGAAGCAGATCGTCCCCGTCCATGTCGAAGACGTTGTCGAAGCCGAGGTCCAGATAGCCCTCGCCGTCGTCGACAAAGACGTTGAGCTCCACGGTCTGCACAAGGCCCCACTCCTCATCCGTCAGAGAGACGACGGAGCGGCCGTTTTTGTTCGTGACGGCGATGCGGCCGGGATCGAGGAAGCTGTTGGCAATGTCGGCAGCGCGGTCCGCGATGAGGCCGGTGTCGACCCAGGCCCTGTCGGCGGGCAGGCTGCGGCCCGAGAAGGCGGACAGCAGGCCGAAGATGTCGGACATGTCGATCGAATAGCCGGCGCTGCTCTGGCCGTAGCTGTTAGTGTAGCCGCCGGAGAGGGAACCTGCGGGGGACGCGCTGCCGTAGGGCGAGCTGCCGGATGAGCCGGAGCCCGCATAGGAGTAAGAGCCGAGCAGGGCCTCGAGCAGATCGCCGTAGCCGCCGTAGGACGAGCCGGAGCTGCCGGACTGGCCGTAGCCGCCGTAGGACGAAGCGGAGGAGCCGAGCTGTCCGCCGTACTCCAGGCTCGCAAAGCTCTTGATGACCTTGGCGTACTCCTCGTCAAGGCCGAGGCTGTCGTAAGTGTTGATGGCGGAGGAGACGGAGTTCATGGTCTCGTAGGGGAAGTAGATGCTCAGGCCGTAGCACTTGGTGATGGTGGTGCCGTTATACTTTACGCAGCTCTGGATGGCTTCGGCGAGGGCCTTGCCCTCCGAGGACCCGATGCGCAGGGCCAGGTCCGCCAGGTCCACCTGGTTGATGCGCGTAGACTGGGCAAACTGCCTCGCCCCGGCGCGGGCGTTTGAGACCTGCCTGTAGCCGCTGGAGCCGATAAGCTCGTTGGTGGAGACGGAGAAATCCCGGAACGCGGCGGGGACGACACTCTGGAGCCGGGCCAGGTCCGTCATCGCCAGAGTGACCTGGGCGTTGTAGGATTTGGCGCGGCAGGCCGAGACATAGCTGTCGATGATGGTCTTGCCGAGGCTCTCGGTGGCGACGGAGGTATTCTTCGACAGGGCGTTGAGCCAGTCGGTGTAGTACCAGCCGGTGCCGGGCTCGACCTCCTCGGAGGCGATGAGGTAGTCGGCGTACCTGGCCGATACCAGCGCCGTCTCGAGCGTGGACATGAGGCAGGCGTCATAGCCGATCCAGTCGAAGGTGACGTTCGCGTCGGACAGGGCTTTGTCGATCTGCGGCAGAGTCATGGAGCTGCGGCCGCCGCTCTTCTCGTCGTAGCCGTAGCCGCTGATGGAGCCGCCGCCGTGGTCCCAGAGGATGAGGACGTTGCGGTTGGCGGGGTAGTTCTTCGCGCAGTAGCGGATGAACGATGTGAGGTTTGCGGGGTCCGTCATGGCGGACCTGCCGAAGTTGTCCTCCAGGCGCTCGAGCCCGCCGCTGCGGACGCGGTAGATCTGGTTGACGGAGCTGGAGACCACGCTGTTCTTCCAGGATTTGCAGCCGCCGGTCTCGACGATGACGTTGACCTTGTCGGAGAGATTGGCCTTCGCCATCTCCGTCAGGTCCGAGGTACCCATGCCGTAGCGGGATTCCAGGTCCGTGCCGCACATGTAGACCATGACGGTCACGGTATCCCTGCCGTTTCCGAGGGGCTTTACGCGCTTCTCCCGGGCAGAGGTCTGCACCGCGGAGACAGCCGCCGTGGGTTTGGGCGTTGCGGCGGGTTTGGCGGTCGACGCGGGCTTCGGGGTCGCCGTGGGCTTCGCGCCGGGCAGGTCCTGCAGAAGGCCGCTGCCGCCGGAAGATCCGCCCGTGGGATTTTCGCCGGAATAGCTCTCCCCATAGCCGAAGAGGGTATTCAGGAGCTCGGCCCAGTCGTCGGAGCTGCCGGAGGAGAACATCATGTTTGCGTCGTCGATGGACTCCAGCCCCGCGTCCTGCTGCGGGGCGAGGGTGTAGCCGGGCTGCGCCGTGACATAGGCCGTGGGCTTCGGCGTGGCGGCGGGGAGCGTCGTCACATCGCCGGAGCCGCTGCGCAGGAAGGTGAAGAGCGCGATCAGAATGAGGCCAACGATGCCGATGCCGCCCGTGGCGCGATTCGGGCCGCCGCTGCGGCGGGGCCCCTGTCCGCGCTGAGGGCCGACGGGACCTGGTCCGGGTCTGCCGCCCTGAGCGCCGCCGACGGGCCTGCCGGTGTTGACCTCGCGGCCCTTCTGCGCGCTGACAGAGCCCTCGCCGACCCGTTTGTCTCTGCTGTGAGGTCTGTTTTCCATCTTGCTTTCCTCTCTCAGCTTTCCTGATCCACGGAGAAGATGTAGCTGGTGGTGCTGGCGAGCTTTTCACCCTTCCTGAGAATCGCGGAGGGGAAGCCCCAGTGGTTCGTGGCGTCGGGCCAGAGCTGGGTCTCGAGGCAGATCGCGCCGCGGTAGCGGATCATGCTGCCGCCCTTGCCGCGCGCGTCGGTGAGGAAGTTGCCGCTGTAGAGCTGCATCCCGGGCAGATCGGTGGAGACCAGCATCCGGATGCCGGTCGCGGAGCTCGAAACCGAGGCCGCGTCGTAGCGGTTATTGAGGCAGTAGTTGTGGTCGTAGCCGCCGCCGAGGCGGAGCTGTTCGCTGTCCGCGTTCAGGTCCCGGCCCACGGGCTTGGGGACGGTGAAGTCGAAGGGCGTGCCGCTGACGACGCCGATGACGCCGGACGGGCGCGTGCCCGCCCCGAGCTCGAGATACCTGTCGGCGTTGATCCAGAGCAGCTGATCCATGGCCTCGCCGCAGCCGGAGAGGTCGAAGTAGCTGTGGTTCGTGAGATTCACGATCGTGTCCGCGTCGCACACGGCCTCGTATTCGATGCCCAGCGCGCAGCCGGTGCGCGAGAGGCGGAAGGTGACCGCAACGTCCATGTTGCCGGGGAAGCCCTCCTCCCCGTCCGGGCTCTTTCTCGAAAAGCGCACGGCGAAATCGTCCTCCGTGTACGTCGCCTGCCACACATGGCGGTCAAAGCCCTTCCTGCCGCCGTGGAGGCAGTTGCCGCCGTCGTTGTCGGCGAGCTCGTAGGTCCTGCCGCCGAGCTCGAAGCGCGCCCCGCCGATGCGGTTGGCAAAGCGGCCGATGGTCGCGCCGAGGAAGAAGTTCCCGTCCTCGTACTCCGCGACGGTATCATAGCCGAGGACGACGTCGGTGAAGCCGCCGTTTTTATTGGGGACGTTCAGCGCCTGCACGGTCGCGCCGTAGTCCAGCAGGGTGCAGCTTGCGCCGATCTCATTGACGATGGTATAGGCCTTGACCTCCTCCCCCGCGCGGGTGAAGCCGAAGGGTTGAACGGTAACGGACATAGAAACGCCTCCTATTCAGTTAGTTAAAATGATTGTAGCACAGATTCCAAAAAAAGAAAATGCCTTTCGACCCCCATTGACAAATGTTCACATTCTTTTTATAGTTAGGATAGACATTATATATTAACGGAGGTCAGCTATGGCAATCGTGGTTGTGGGCGCGGTATTTGTGGACGTGAAGGGCTTTCCGGAGGATCTGTATCTGCCGACCGGGCGCAACGCCGGGTCGATTGAATTTGTACACGGCGGCGTGGGCCGCAACGTGGCGGAGGATATTGCAAATGTCGAGCTCCGCCCCACCTTTGTCAGTCTCGTGGATGAGAGCGCCCAGGGCGAGGAGGTCCTGCGCAAGCTCCGCAACCACAAGGTCAACACCGACTATATCCGCGTCGTCCCCAACGGCATGGGGATGTGGCTGGCAGTCTTCGACAGCACGGGCGATCTGGCGGGCTCCATCTCCCAGCGGCCCGACCTGCACCCCATCCGCACCATCCTGGACGAAAAGGGCGACGAGATCTTCAGGAACGCGGACAGCGTGATCATCGAGGCCGACATCGGCAAGGAGATCGTCAAGCGAGTGCTGGACCTTGCCGAGAAGTACGGCAAGCCCGTCTACGGCGTGGTGGCCAACATGGGCATCGCGTCCGAGCGGCGGGACCTGCTGCAGCGCATGGACTGCTTCGTCTGTAACCAGGCCGAGGCGGGCATCCTTTTCGTGACGGACTACTCCGATTCGACGCCCGAGCAGATGTGCGCCGACCTGCCCGCGAGGCTGCGCAGCGCGAACATCCCTTCCATCATCGTCACGCTGGGCAGCCGCGGCTCGGTTTACGCGAGAAGCGACGGGGAGGCCGGCTTTTTCCCCGCGGAGCATGTCAAGGTGCGCGACACTACGGGCGCCGGGGACGCCTTCTGCGCCGGCGTTGCCATCGGGCTGACCTATCACAAGTCGATGCGTGATTCCGTCGAGATCGGCACCCGGCTCGCCGCCTCGGTCATCAAGGTCTCGGAGAACGTCTGCCCCCGCTTCCGTCCGCGTGAGCTGGGACTGGAGCTGGACGTGGAAGAAGAATAGGATTCGTTTTTGAGGCGGCAAGGCCGCCTCAAAACTACTTTGACAAGGATCGATCAGAAAGGGGATCAGATATGGAAAACGCACTGGAACTCATGCGCACGCGCCGCAGCATCCGCAGCTACAGGCCAGAGCTGCCGCCGAAGGAGGCGCTGGAGCAGATCATCGAGGCGGGCCTCTACGCCGCCAGCGGGAAGGGCCTGCAGTCCGCGGTCATCGTGGCCGTCACAGACAGGGGCCTTCGCGACAGGCTCATGGAGATGAACCGCAGGATCGGCGGCTGGAAGGAGGACTTCGACCCCTTCTACGGCGCGCCCGCGCTGCTGCTGGTGCTTGCGGACAGGTCCAGCTCCAACTGCGTGTACGACGGCAGTCTCGCCATGGGGAACATGATGCTGGCCGCCCACGCGCTGGGTCTCGGCAGCTGCTGGATCAACCGCGCGAGAGAGGAGTTTGACAGCGACGAGGGCAAGTCCATCCTCCGGGAGCTCGGCATCGAGGGCGACTACCAGGGCATCGGCCACTGCATCGTCGGCTATCCCGCCTCCCCCGCCCCGCAGCCCGCGCCGCGCAGAGAGGGCCGCGTGTTCTGGGTCGAGTGAGGCAGCCCGCCGTTTTGGCAGCGCCAAGGCAGTACATGCCTTGCGCTCCCCTGGCGGGGACAAAACATGTCGTTGATAATATGTAAATAATTTTATGTAAACTCAAAGGAGGTCGCCATGTCGGATCTGAGTTTTGACGAAAAGACCCTGCGCTATCTCAAGACGCTCTCCCGCAGCTATCCGAACACCCAGGCGGTGTCCACCGAGATCATCAATCTCCGCGCGATCCTGAATCTCCCCAAGGGGACCGAGCACTTCATCAGCGACATCCACGGCGAATACCAGGGCCTGCGCCACATCCTGCGCAACGCCTCCGGCTCGGTACGGCGCAAGATCGACCAGGCGCTGGGTGACTATCTCTCCTCCGCGGACCGCGACGCGCTGGCGGCGCTGATCTACTACCCCGAGCACAAGCTGCGCCACCTGCGCCACCTGGGGCTGCTGTGCCCGGAGTGGTACACCATCACGCTCAAGCAGCTTGTCGCCATCTGCAAGATCACGACCTCGAAGTATACCCGCTCCAAGGTGCGGCGTATGCTGCCGAGGGAGTTTGAGTACATCATCAGCGAGCTCATGACCACCGGCAGCAAGGACTTCAACAAGGAGGACTACTTTGAGCAGATCCTCCAGTCCATCATCGAGACCGAAGCCGCCGACCAGTTCATCACCGCCATGTGCCATCTGGTGCAGGACTCCGTCATTGACAGGCTCCACGTCGTCGGCGACATCTATGACCGCGGCGACAGCCCCCATCTCGTGATGGACGAGCTCGAGAAGCAGCGCCACATCGACATCCAGTGGGGCAACCACGACATTCTCTGGATGGGCGCGGCCGCCGGCGATCTATGCTGCATCGCCAACGCCGTGCGCATCTGCCTGCGCTACAACAACTATGATTTCATGGAGGGCGGCTACGGCATCAACATGCGCCCGCTCTCGCTGTTCGCGCTGGAGACCTACGCGGACGATCCCTGCACCTGCTTCCAGCCCAAGAGCGGTCCGGACGACGTTGTCGACCCGCACAACGACGCCGTCATCGCCAAGATGCACAAGGCGATGGCCGTCATCCAGTTCAAGATCGAGGGGCAGACCGCCCGCCGCCACCCGGAGTACGGCATGGACGACCGGCTGCTGCTGGACAAGATGGACCTGTCGCGCGGCGTCATCACGCTGGACGGGACCGAGTATCCCCTGCTCGACACCTTCTTCCCCACGCTGGACCCGAACGACCCCTACGCCCTCAGTCCCGGGGAGCAGAAGGTGCTCGAGGGCCTGCAGATCTCCTTCCTCAACTGCGAAAAGCTCCAGCGCCATGTGGACTTCCTGTACAAGAAGGGCTCCATGTACCGCTACTTCAACGGCTGCCTGATGTTCCACGGCTGCCTCCCCATGAACCCCGATGGCAGCTTTACGGAGCTGGAGGTCTACGGCGTCACCTGCAGCGGGCGCAGCCTTTTCGACCGCTGTGAGGAGCTGGTGCGCCAGGGCCGCTACTCCAGAGACAGCGAGGAGCGCCAGCGCGGCGCGGACTTCATGTGGTATCTCTGGTGCGGCAGCAAGTCGCCGCTGTTCGGCAAGGATAAGATGGCAACCTTTGAGCGCTACTTCATCGACGACAAGAAGACCCACAAGGAGACCTCCGACCCCTACTTCACCCTCGCCTACAACGCCGACGCCTGCGAGCGCGTGCTGGAGGAGTTCGGTATACACGACAAGGAAGCCGTGATCGTCAACGGCCACATCCCCGTCAAGATCCGCAAGGGCGAGAGCCCCATCAAGGTCCCGGAAAAGCTCATCATCATCGACGGCGGCATGTCCAAGGCCTACCAGTCCGTCACAGGCATCGCGGGCTACACGCTGGTCTCGAACTCCCACCAGATCTACCTCTCGGAGCACGAGCCCTCCGTCTCCGAGGAGGAGACCGTCCACAGCAACCACGACATGATCTCCAAGATCATCCCGGTCAAGACCTTCCCCCGGCGCGTCACCATCGCCGACACCGACGACGGGCGCGAACTTGCCGCACAGATCGAGGACCTGAAGCTCCTGCTGGAGGCCTACCGCACCGGTGTCATCAAGCAGGACAAGGGCTGAGCCGTATCAGCGAAAAAATATGAAAGGCTGTCTCAAAGCACCCTGTCATCCCGAGCGCGGGCGAAGCGGCGCCGAAGGATGACCAAACGGAAATCTGAGACAGCCTCTCTTCAAGGAGTAAGCCATGACCGAAAAGCGCAATATCTGTCTCGTCAACGATGCCTTCCCGCCGGAGATCGACGGGGTGGCCAATGCCGTTTTGAACTACGCGGACATCATCAGCCGCAGCAGCCGCGTCACCGTCGTCACGCCGGACAACCCGGAGGCGGATGACTCCGTATACAGCTTCCCCGTGCTGCGCTATCCCAGCGTGGACCTCACGAAGCTGGTGGGTTATTACGCGGGCTTCCCCTTCTCGCCCGAGGTGCAGAAACGCCTTGTGGCGGAGGGCTTCGACCTCATCCACACCCACTGCCCCATCACGTCCACCATGCTGGCCCGCTCCCTGCGCGACAGGATCGACGCGCCGGTGGTGCTGACCTACCACACCAAGTTTGACATCGACATCGCCAACGCCATCTCCGGGAAGCTGCTGCAGGAGGAGGCCAAACGCCTGCTGGTCCAGAACATCGACGCCTGCGATGAGGTCTGGACCGTCAGCCGGGGGGCCGGCGAGAACCTGCGCTCCCTCGGCTTTGAGGGAGACTATATCGTCATGCCGAACGGCGTGGACTTCCCCAGAGGCCGGGTGGACGACACGCTCATCGACGAGGTGACCGGGGCCTGTGACCTGCCGGACGGCGTGCCGGTCTTCCTCTTTGTCGGGCGCATGATGTGGTACAAGGGCATCCGCATCATCCTCGACGCGCTGAAAACCCTGCGCGAATCGGGGCAGGACTACCGCATGGTCTTCGTCGGAGGCGGCGGCGACCGGGACGAGATCGTCGCTTACACGCAGGAGCTGGGGCTTTCGGACCGGGTTCTGTTTGTCGAGCCCATCCGCGACCGCAGCCGCATCCGCGCCTGGTATTGCCGCGCCGACCTCTTTCTCTTCCCCTCCACCTTCGATACCAACGGTCTCGTCGTACACGAGGCCGCGGCCTGCGCTCTCGCAAGCGTCCTGATCGCGGGCAGCTGCGCCGCGGAGGACGCGGTTGACGGCGTCAGCGGCTTTTTGATCGAGGAGAACGCCGCGAGCATGGCCGCAAAGCTCACGGAGCTGTGCAAGGCCCCCGAAGTTTTCCGTGCCGTCGGCGACGGGGCGCAGCGCGAGCTCTACATCTCCTGGGACGAGGCTGTCGCCAGCGCGATGGCGCGCTACGAGATCGTGATCGAAAACTACCGCGCCGGCAAATACCCCCGGCACACCGGCCTCTCCGACGATCTGATCCACAGCATTGCCCGGAGCATGGACGGCTACAACCGCAGCGTGGAGTACAGCCGGGCCCGGATGCATGAGCTGAGCGAGAGCTACCGAAAGCTCCGCCGCGAGGTTTTGGAGCAGAGCCAGAAGCTCCAGGGCATCACCGCCGACCGGGAAAACGTGCAGGGGCGCCTCACCAAAGAGCTCCGCAGCCGCTTTGAGGATCTGGCGAAGTATTGGGAGAGATTTATGTAGGCCCGTTTTGCTTCCGCTATCGTAACGATTCAGACCCGCGTGTCATCCTGCGCGCAGGCGAAGGAGCTTTTGGGCAACACCGCGCAATTCGCCTGCGGCATCTCCTGGAAAATTTGCACCCTGATTTCGAGCCTTTTTCTTGAGGTACACAAAGTACATCTGCAAAAAAGTGCCTTTATCAGAACCCAAATTTTCTCAGGATCTGCGCTTGCCGAATTATGCGGTATTGCCTTTGCGGTATTTATGAAAAATGACAGTGACGGAATCGTTACCCGCCATGCAAAAATGTAAAGCTCGCTTGACAACATTCTTCGGATGTGTTATGCTCCGGTTGTCAAGCGAGCTTTACATTTTTCTTTTTGAGGAAGGTGACGGATTGAAGAATCGAATCGAGGAAATACGAAACGCGAGGGGCATACGGCAGGAGGAATTTGCCCGGCTGATGGGGGTATCGCGGCAGACGATCAGCTCGCTCGAGAACGGCCGCTATAACCCCTCCATCCTGCTGGCGCACAGGATCGCGGCCTTCTTCGGGCTGACGATCGAGGAAGTCTTTATCTTTGAGGAGGAATAAACATGTACTACAACAACTGGAGACTGGCGCTGAGCATCTTCTGGGCCGTCCTCGGCGCGGTGCTGATCGTGCTGACACAAACGGAGCTGCTGGATTCCTCGATGTACTCCGGCATGGGCGGCGCGCTGGTCGCCGTCGGGGCGCTGCAGATCGCGCGGAACCTGAAATACCGGAAGGACCCCGCGTACCGCGAGAAGATCGACATTGAGCTGCAGGACGAGCGCAGCCGTTATCTACGACAGAAAAGCTGGGCCTGGACCGGCTACGTGGTGGTGCTCGTTGAGGGCGTCGGCGCGATCGCGGCAGCGTTGCTCGGGAACCGGACCGTGCAGCTCGCGCTCTCCTATTCCGTGTGGCTGATCATTTTTGTGTACTGGGTATCGTATCTGGTCCTGAGCCGGAAGTACTGACGGGCACTTTGCCTCTTCGCGCACATTTTCTCTTGGGCAACACCGCGCAATCCGCTTGCGGCATCTCCTGGAAAATTTGCGCCCTGATTTCGAGCCTTTTTCTTGAGGTACACAAAGTACATCTGCGAAAAAGTGCCTTTATCAGAACCCAAATTTACTAATTGACTAATACAGCAATACAGAGGAGGTGCCGCCTTTGCTTTGGCATTTCGATAACGAGCTGCCGATCTATACGCAGCTTGTCAGCCGGATCAAGCTCGCCATCGCGACGGGTGAGCTGGCGCCCGGGTCGCGGATGACCCCGGTGCGGGACCTGTCGCTGGAGGCGGGCGTGAACCCGAACACCATGCAGCGGGCGCTGCAGCAGTTGGAGCGCGAGGGGCTTGTCTATTCCCAGCGCGGCAACGGCCGCTATATCACCGAGGATACGGCCGCGGTCGCGCGGGTGCGGGACGCGCTCGCCGCCGGACATGTCCGGCGCTACCGCGAGGCCATGCGCGGTCTCGGCTACTCGGACGAGGAGATGAAAGCGCTGCTCAGCTGCGGCGCGGAGGAGGACGAAGATGGAAAACTGCCTTGAATGCACAGAGCTGACCCGGCGTTTCGGCCCTGTGGCGGCGCTGGACGCGGTGAGCCTGCGCATCGCGCCGGGCCGCGTGGTCGGCCTGCTGGGGCCGAACGGGAGCGGCAAGACCACGCTCATCAAGCTGGCAACCGGGCTTTTGACCCCGACGGCGGGCAGGATCGCGGTATGCGGCCTTGCGCCCGGAAAGGAGAGCAAGGCGCTGGTGAGCTATCTGCCGGACCGGATGTGTCTGCCGGAGTGGATGAGCGCGGAGGAGCTCATGGACTACTACGCCGATTTCTTCGCAGACTTTGACCGCGCAAAGGCCGCCGACATGCTGGCGCGTCTCGGACTGCGGGCGGAGCAGAAGGTCTCGCAGATGTCCAAGGGCACGAAGGAGAAGGTGCAGCTCGTCCTTGTCATGAGCCGGAGCGCAAAGCTCTACCTGCTGGACGAGCCCATCGGCGGCGTGGACCCCGCGACACGGGACTATATTCTCGACACCATCATCCGCAACTACAGCGAGGACGCGGGCGTGGTAATCTCCACGCATCTCATCTCCGACGTGGAGAACGTGCTGGACGACGTGATCTTCCTGCGCGAGGGCAAGGTCGCCATGCAGGCCAGCGCCGACGACATGCGCGAGCAGTACGGCAAGAGCGTGGACGCGGTATTCCGGGAGGTGTTCAAATGTTAGGCAGGCTTATCAGGCACGAGTTTCGCGCGACCGGGCGCATCATGCTCCCCCTCCTCGCGGCGGAGCTGATCCTCGCGGTGCTGGCGGGCTTCTCGGTGCGCGGCCTTGCGCGCATGGAGGATATGAGCTTTCTGCGCTCGATGTACGTCATGACGCTCATCGTTTTCGGGCTCGGCATGTTCGCCATCGCGGTGGTGGCTTTCGTGCTGATGATCCAGCGCTTTTACAGGAGCCTTCTGCGGGACGAGGGTTATCTCTCCATGACGCTGCCCGTTACAGTGGACGCGCAGATCTGGGCGAAGCTCCTCAGCTCCTTTGTGTGGTTTATCGCGGTGGGGGCGCTGTTTTTCCTGTCGATGTTCGTCGTGATGAGCATCGGTTCCTATATCACGCTCCCCGATCAGGAGGAGCTGCTGGAGATGCTGCACGCCATGCGGGAGGCGCTTCGTGAGCTCGGTGTCGGGAGCATGATCCTCTACCTCCTGGAGATGGCGGCGGTGGTCTTCTTCGGCATCTGCGCCACCTGCCTGCGCTGCTATGCCTCCATGGCCATCGGTTGCAGCGCGGCGGACCACAAGCTGCTCCTCTCCTTCGTCGCCTATTTTCTGATCGGCATCGCCCTCGGCATGGTGGCGAACGCCGCGGCTTTCGCCGTGCTGCCCCATATGGACGCGGCCTATTTCTATGAGCGCATCCCGGCGGACCGTCTCATGCATGTCGTGATGCTCGGAAATCTCATCGTTGAGGCGGGGCTCTCCGCCCTGTTCTACTTCGTGACGCGGTATTTTCTGCAGAACAGGCTGAATCTCGCGTAAACGCGGACACGCGCCGCAAAAAATGTCATCCCGAGCGCAAGCGAAGGATCCTGCCGGGATCCTTCACCGCGTTCGGGATGACATGTCTTTTCGATCCGGCAGCTTTTCTACAGGATCTCCTTATACATCGCCGGGGCGTCGGCTTTGGCGACGTTGTCCTGGACCTGGGTGACCTCGACCTTCAGGGTGCGCTGGCCGAAGGCGATCTCGATCACGTCGCCCACCTTGACCTGGTAGCTCGCCTTGGCCTGGCGGCCGTTGACGAGGATGCGGTCGGCGTCGCAGGCGTCATTCGCCACGGTGCGGCGCTTGATGAGCCGCGAGACCTTCAGATATTTGTCCAGACGCATCAAACAATCCCTCCTCCGGTTTTCCGTTTCACTGCTGAAAAAGACCGCCTTTCCGAACGGAGAGGCGGTCACACGCATTGCGTCTGTAATTACTTGGCAACGGCGTCCTTGAGGGCTTTGCCGGCTTTGAAGACAGGAACACTGCTCTCGGGGATCTCGATCTCTTCCTTGGTTCTGGGGTTGCGGCCAACGCGCGCGTTGCGCTTCTTGGTCTCAAAGGAACCGAAGCCGACGAGCTGGACCTTGCCGCCCGCGACGAGCTCAGCCGAGACGGCCTCGATCGCGGCGTTGACGGCCTTCTCACTGTCCTTCTTGGAGAGACCGGACTTCTCAGCGACTACAGCGACTAATTCTGCCTTATTCATTACTGGTTTCCTCCTGAATTATGGTTGGCTTTTATGCCATGTTATGGTGAGTTTTCCCGCTATTTTGCGGATTACTCATGCTCCTTACGCGCCGAAAAACCAACCCGGCGCTGAAAGCAAATAGACTCTACCATATTTCTCTCTGTTTCGCAAGACCTTATTTGTGTTTTTTCAAGCATTTTGTACCACTTCTCAGCGCATATGGAGAATTCGTGCAATTTTTTCTCCACCGGGGATGAGCTTCATGTCCTCTTTTGTCACCGCTCTGAACGCGATGGCGGCAATGAGGTAGACCGCGACGGCTGCGAGGATCGCAATTCCCATGGCGAGCAGGGTCCCGAGACGGCGGTAATGCATCAGCGCGCGCTGCAGGATGCCAAAGACGCCCCAGGCCGTGAGGCCCATGAGCGCGCTCGCGAGGACCGGACCCGTGAAGACCTTCAAAAGCCGCGGCCTGTGCGAGAGCGTGCGGCACATGAAGAGATAGTTCATCGCGGCCATGGTGCAGTAGCTGCACAGCGTCCCGATCGGCGCGCCGTAGATGTTGACGTCCCGGCGGGCGACAAGGAACCAGTTGATCACGATTTTGATGACGCCGCCCGTGATGAGCGTGAGCATGGTGAGCTTCTCGCGCCCCGAGGCCTGGAGCACGGCATTTTCCATCAGCACGAGGCAGACGAAGAAGGAGGCCGCGCCCATGATCTTCAAAAGCCCCGCGCCCGCGAGATGGCTGCCGGGATAGAGGACCTGCATGATCGGCTCTGCCAGCACCGCGAGGCCCACGCCCATCGGGATGGCGAGGAAGGCCGAGATGCGCATCGAGTCCTCGGACACGGCGGCGGCGGTCTTGAACTCGCGCCTGGCCAGGGCCCCGGAGATGGCCGGGACGATGGAGATGGTCAGCGGCGTGATGAAGGCCGCGGGCAGGTTGAAGAGCGTCTGCGCCTTGCCGTACACGCCGTAGAGCACCTTCGCCTCCCGGTAGCTGAAGCCGGCGGCGCTCTGCAGGCGGTTCATACAGAGCTTGGAGTCCACGCTGTTCAAAAGCGCCATGATGCACGCGCCGGTGGCGATGGGGATGCCGATGGTGAGGATGTCGCGGACGATCCTGAGGGCGGGGTCAGCCGTGTCGTCGTCCTCCGGCACATCGTTCGGGTCGACGACGCCGGCGGTGTAGGGCCCGGAGAGGGCGGCGTAGTGCCGGCGCTTGTAGACGATCATATACCCGAGCGACACCGCCGAGCCGACGGATACGCCGAAGATTGCGCCCGCCGAGCCCATGGGCAGGGCCATGGGGTCCCCGCGGTATGCCCGCAGGACCAGCACCGCGATCACGAGGCCGGAGACGACCTTGAAGAAGACCTCCAGCACCTCGTCCACGGTGGTGGGGAGCATGTTGCCGTTGCCCTGGCAGTAGCCGCGATAGGCGGACACGATGCACACCAGCAGGATCGCCGGGGCCATTGCCCGCACGCTGGGGCCCGCGTCGGGGTTTTCCAGATATGTGGAGGCCAGCCAGTTCGGGAAGCAGAACATGATGAGGGCAAAGACCGTGCCGATCACCGTAAACGTGACAAGGGCGACGCGGAAGGTCTTCTCCTCCTGCCGGACCCGCCCGTTGGCGTCCGCCTCGGCCACCATGCGCGACAGCGCCACCGGCAGGCCCGCAGTCGCGAGGGTGAAGAAGATGTAGTAGATGCTGTACGCGCCCATGAACATCGAGTAGCCCTCGTCCCCCAGGATATTGCCGAGGGGGATCTTGTAGCAGAAGCCCAGGATCTTCATGATGATGACGCCGACGGTCAGAATGGCCGCTCCGTGCATGTAGTTTTGGCCTTTGGTTTTAGACATTTGCGACCTCCAAATGAGAGTGGAGTTGGGCGAGAGTGAAGTGTGGAGAGTGGTGTTGTGGTGTCGCTGCGCGACGATTGAAAATGTGCGCATGTCATCCTGAACGTCAGCGAAGGAACCCGTGGTTGGTTGCAATTGGTACGGGATTCTTCGCTTCGCTCAGAATGACACAGTTTTTAAATTTGTCCCCGAAGGGGACACATTAACTCCACTCTTCACTCTCCACTCTTTTTCAGGATTTGCCTTGCGGCGTAAACGCCGCTGGCTGAGGCGTGGGAGAGCGAGTGCGTCACACCGGAGCAGTCCCCGATCACGTAGAGGCCGGGGCAGCGGGTCTCCAGTCTGTCGTTGATTTCGACCTCCATGTTGTAGAACTTGACCTCCACACCGTAGAGGAGGGTGTCGTCGTTGGCGGTGCCGGGGGCGATCTTGTCGAGGGCGTAGATCATTTCGATAATACCGTCGAGGATGCGCTTGGGGATCACGAGACTCAAATCGCCCGGAGTGGCGGCGAGGGTCGGGGTCACGAAGCTCTCACGGATGCGCTGCTCGGTGCTGCGGCGACCGCGGACCAGGTCGCCGAAGCGCTGGACGATCACGCCGCCGCCCAGCATGTTCGACAGGCGCGCGATGCTCTCGCCGTAGCCGTTGGAGTCCTTGAAAGGGACGGAGAAATGCTTGGAAACCAGCAGGGCGAAGTTGGTGTTCTCGGTGTGCCTGCTCCTGTCCTCGTAGCTGTGGCCGTTGACCGTGACGATGCCGTTGGTGTTCTCGTTGACGACGACACCGTGCGGGTTCATGCAGAAGGTGCGCACCATGTCCTCGAATTTCTGGGTGCGGTAGACGATCTTGCTCTCGTACAGCTCGTCGGTGAGGGGGGCGAATATCTCCGCCGGCAGCTCCACGCGCACGCCGATGTCCACGCGGTTGGACATGGTGGGGATGCCCAGCGAGCCGCACACGCTCTCCATCCACTTGCTGCCGCTGCGGCCCACGGAGATGATGCAGCTTTTGCAGGAGAAGCGCTTCTCCCCGGCGCAGAGCTCATACCCGCCGTCGGTGCGGACGATGGACTCCACCGCGGTCTCAAAGTAGAAGTCGACCTTGCGGCGCAGCTCCTCGTACAGGTTTTCCAGCACCACATAGTTGATGTCCGTGCCCAGATGGCGGACCTGCGCGTCCAGAAGGTGCAGGCCGTTTTGCAGGCACATGCGCTTGATGTCGGAGTTTGCGGTGGAATAGAGTCTCGTACCCGCGCCGCCGTGGGTAAGGTTGATGGAATCGACGTACTGCATCAGCTCTATGGCCTCGGTCTTGCCGATATGCTCGTAGAGCGTGCCGCCGAACTGATTCGTGATGTTGTACTTGCCGTCGGAAAAGGCGCCCGCGCCGCCGAAGCCGCTCATGATGCTGCAGGTCTGGCAGCGGATGCAGGACTTGACCTTCTTCCCGTCGATGGGGCAGCACCGCTTGTCGAGCGCCCGGCCCAGCTCCAGCACCGCGATCCTGAGCCCGCGCCCGGCGTTTGCGAGCTCATAGGCGCTGAAGATCCCCCCGGGTCCCGCGCCGACAATGATAACGTCATAATTCATAAAAAACACTCCTTACCAGCAAAAAACAGAACCTCATCTCCCTGAAAGACGGGAAATGAGGCTGTGCGCCATCGTTCCTCGGCGATCATAACACGAAACGAAGAGCGCTGTCAAGCGAAAAACGGGTGCATTCCTCACAAAAAAGTGACGGCTTTGCCGTCTGACAAAGCCGCCCCGCGCTGCAGAATGACAGCGGAGAGCAGACCACGCAGCACGGTCGGCTTCTCTGTGGAAATGGTTTTTCCGCAGCATGGGTGCAAAACAACCGTCTCTTTTGGGGTGCTTGCTTTAGGGCAACACCGCATAATTCGGCGAGAGCGAATCCTGAGAACATTTGGGTTCTGATGAAGGCATTTTTTTGCCGGAATACTTTGTGTATTTCAAGAAAAAGTGACAAAATCAGAGCGCGAATTTTCCAGGAGGCGCCGAAGGCGGATTATGCGGTGTTGCCTTAGGTCTTTGCTTTTATGCCCGTGCTTCGCGGGAGGCCGGCTGAATTATTCCTCCGCGCGCGGAGCGAAGATCGGGCCGTTTTGGTACTGGACCGTGACGGTCATGGACGCGCCGGGGGTGATAAAACTCGCGCGCTTGCGAAGGCCCGTCTCGTCGTACTCGAAGCTCATGCGGCTGAGCATCGTGCCCGCCTCGTTGTAGCGCTCCTGCTTGACGAGCAGCCCGTTTTCGTACTCGTTGACGAACTGGGTGACCGACCCGTCCGCGTCCTGGATGGCGGAGATGTTGCCGTGCTCGTCATAGGCGGTGGAGCCGCGGTAGAGCTTTGTCTTTGCGTCGTAGGAGGCGAAAAAGTGCACGCTGCCGTCCTCATAGTAGTGGTAGTCGTAGGTGAAGGCACGGAGATTGCCCTGGCCGATCAGGTTGCCCTCTTTGTCATAGCGCATTTCCACCTGGCCCTCCGTGATCGACCAGCCGCCGTCCTCCTCGTAGCTGTATTCGTATTCGCGGTCGCTCATGCCGTCGTAGGCGGAGAAGTGCTCCGTGCGCCCGGACAGGCGGCCGTAGATGTCATAGCGGTAGCTGGTTTTCAGCGGGCCGCCGCACTCCTGATTGTAGCTGATCTCTTCGGAGAGGCAGCGGTTGTGAAAGGCGGTGACGATGCCAGGCGCGTCCTTGTAATCCCCCAGGGCGATGAACTGCTCCTTTGCCTCGGCATAGCGCCCGTCCGCGATGAACGCAAGGCCCTTCTGGTACAACGCCTCCTGCGCGAGCTCCGCGCTGTCGGCGTAATCGCCCAGCTCCAGATACGCCGCGTACGCGTCGTCCCAGCGTCCGTTTTCCAGGAACCTGCCGGCCCGGGCGTAAGAGGCGACCTCCGCGTCTGCCTTCTTTGCGTTTGCGGCCATCTGGCGCGCGTCGCGGTAATTCAGAAAGCGGCTGAGTTTGCTGAAATGCACCGCCGCCTCCGCGTATTCGCCGGCGCTGTAGAGGCGGCTGGCCTCCTCGTAGGCGGCGGCACGGCGCGACATGAAAGCAAAAACCCCGGCGGCGAGCCCGGCGATCAGCACAAGCGGCAGCAGCATCAGCAGGACGCGGCGTATAATCCTGCCGAGCTCCTGCTTTTTCTTCTCCTCGATCGCGGCCTGTACCGCCTCGGCGTTGAGGCGCAGGTACTTGTTCTCCCGGAGACGGTCCACCCGCAGGCAGGCCTTCATATGCTCGAGCGTCTGGTCGCAGCGGTAGCAGCTCTCCCCCTTGTGGTTGATCTCCCCGCAGGCGCAGAGCCAGAGGTCCGCCGTCTCCAGCGGGACGAAGCGGCTCAGCGAGCCGGTTTCCAGCCTGTACTGACGGATGAGCTCCGCGTCGAACAGGCGCTTGTTCAGATTTTCCTGCGGCGGCAGGGTTTTCATCGGCCCGCCGGTATAGCGCCAGCGGCTGCCGTCCGTGAAGCTGACCGCAATGAGCTGCACCGTGAAGCGGCGGACCCGGTCGTCCGGCAGGCGCACCGCCTCCCGCGCGCCGAAGAGCGCGTCGCGCCCGGCGTTCAGGCCCTCATAGACGTGCCCGGCGCGGCAGAGCTCCCCTCCCCCGGCGTCCAGGCCGATCACGGTGAGCCTGACAGTGTCGATCGTCCCGGGGGAAATGCTGCGCAGCTTGAGCTGGGCCAGGATGCGGCCGCTCTGGTTGTCCATGAGCAGCGCGCCGGCCGCGATCACCAGCGGCGCGCCGGGCGTATAGAGATCTTCCGGCAGACTGTACAGCCTGGAATATCGCTCCGCCATTGCCTGACCCCCTTTCGTCAGCCTCGCAGGGTTACATAACACGATTCAGTATAGCATTCCCCCTGTGCGTTTTCAAGCGGGATTTTCAGGCATACGCGCCGAATATGCATTTTTTTGCAAAAAAGCACCCCCGGTTTCCTGATGCGTTTCTTCGACTTTGCTTTGCTGCGCTCAGGATGACAGTATTACGCGGCGGGCGCGGGCATAGACTTGGAGGGAAACGGTACGGCGGGAGGCGAATGCGTTGAACAGGTTTGCAAGAGGGATCGCGGGGCTGCTTACGGCGGCGGGGCTCTGTCTGTTGTCGGCGGGCGGGGCGCTCGGCGGGCTCAGCGCGCGCCTGGCGGAGCGGCCGCAGGAGGAGCGGATGCGAAACGTCCGTCTGCTGCGGGCGTCGGCGCCCGCAGCCGCGCGCGCCGTCAGGACCGTCCGGGAGAATCCGCCCGCCGCCATGACGCCCGAGCCGACGCGCGAGCCCATCGAGGACTTCACGGTAAACGCCCCGGACACCGTGCTCGAGACGACGATCGAGGGCGGGATGCGCATCAAGAACGAGACCTCCTACTGGGTGGACGCGGCGCAGATCCTGTCCGAGGGTCCGGGGCTCACGCTGCCGGCGGACGAGCCGCAGATCCTCATCATCCACACCCACGCCAGCGAGGCCTACACGCAGGCGGGGCTCGACCGCTATTCGGCCAGCGACGACAGCCGCACCGAGGACACGCAGTTCAACGTGGTGCGCATCGGCGACGAGCTGACCGCGCTTCTGACCGAGTGCGGGCTGAACGTCATCCACGACCGCGGCATCTATGATTATCCGAGCTATACCGGCTCCTACAACCGCGCCGCGGCGGCCATCGGACAGTACCTCCAGAGCTGCCCCGGCATCCGCATCGTGCTGGACATCCACCGCGACGCCCTGGGCGCAAACGGCGTGGTCTACAAGACCATGGCCGAGGAGGAGGGCACGGTGGCAAGTCAGATCATGCTCCTCGTCGGGACGGACGAGAGCGGACTTTCCCACCCGTACTGGCGCGGCAATCTCGCCCTGGCGCTGTATCTGCAAAACGCCGTCAACAGCGCGTTTCCCACGCTCATGCGCCCGGTCGATCTGGTGCCGCAGCGCTATAATCAGGAGCTCACGCCGGGCTCGCTCATTCTCGAGGTGGGCAGCAGCGGCAACACCCTGCGCGAGGCGCTGGCCGCCATCCGCCTCTTCGGCCGCGCCGCGGGCCCCGCGCTGGCGGAGCTTGTGGAGGCGCCGTGAAATCCGCTTTACAAGGCATTCAAAGTATGCTATAGTCAGAGCATCAGAAGGCTGAGGCCCGTTTCTGTCAATCACTTACAAACAGGAGGAATTCACAATGAAAAAATGGGTATGTTCCGTATGCGGTTACGTTCACGAGGGCGACACGCCCCCCGAGTTCTGCCCCGTCTGCAAGGTTCCCGGCTCCAAGTTCGTGGAGCAGGCCGGTGAGATGAGCTGGGCGGCCGAGCATGTGGTCGGCGTCGGCAAGGTCTTCGGCGCGGACGTCCCGGCCGAGGTACAAGAGGAGATCATCGCGGGTCTGCGCTCCAACTTCCAGGGCGAGTGCTCCGAAGTCGGCATGTACCTCGCCATGGCCCGCGTCGCTTTCCGCGAAGGCTATCCCGAGATCGGCATGTACTGGGAGAAGGCAGGTCTCGAGGAGGCCGAGCACGCCGCCAAGTTTGCCGAGCTGCTGGGCGAGGTCGTCACCGACAGCACCAAAAAGAACCTGCAGATGCGTGTCGACGCCGAGAACGGCGCCACCGCCGGCAAGACCGATCTTGCCAAGCTCTGCAAGAAGTACAATCTCGACGCCCTGCACGACACCATCCATGAGATGGCCCGCGACGAGGCCCGCCACGGCAAAGCCTTCAAGGGCCTGCTGGAGAGATACTTCAAGTGAGCAGGAAAAAGCGCAGACACTATAACGGGCCGCCGAAAGGCGCGGTTGTGATCTATGAAAACTCTCCCAAGAGCAGATGGATCAACCAGTGGTTCCCGCCCAAGGGTTCTGCCGCTTATTTCCACATGGAGTCCGACGCCGATTTTCAGCGGCGGCACCCCGTCGGCTATGTTTTTGCGGTGCTGCTGGGGATTTTTGCCCTGCTGCTGCCGGAGATTGTGTATCTTTTACTATTGCTGCCGCCTCAAGCACCCCCAAGCTTTGGGGTCTTCCTCGGCATGGCGGGCGGATTCATTTTCGGAATCGGACTGTTCAATTTTGTCGCGATTATCCTGCACCAGTATCTGGGGCATCTGGTCTCCATCCTGAGCTTTCTCATCGGCGGCGTTCTGATGGCTGTGAGCGTTTCGCTGATCAGGTAACGGGGGAGAGCATCATTTTCACGAAAGGAGAAATCACCAATGAAATACGTCTGCAATGTATGCGGCTGGGTCTATGATGAGGACGAGCAGGGCACAAAGTGGGAGGACCTGCCCGACGATTTCACCTGCGAGCTCTGCGGCGTCGGCAAGGACGAGTTCACCGCCGAGGAATAGCATACCACATCAAACAGAGAAGAGGACCGGGTGACCGATCCTCTTCTTTTGCTGTCCGGTATTCCACTACTCCGCCGCCTTGCGTGTTCCGGCTTTGGCGATGGCAAAGAGCAGCACGGCAAGCACGGCCAGGCTCCCCGGCAGGCCGATGTTCAAAGCGCCTGACAGGTCGATCTTATCCGCGATGCCGCCCGCCGTGAGGACGGCCATCAGGATGCCGACGAGTCCTTCGCCCGCGATCATGCCGGAGCAGAACAGGACGCCTCCGTCCGGATTGGGTTTTCTGAACTTCCCGAGGCCCCTGTCCGTCAGATACCGGGCCAGACCGCCTATCATACAGGCTGCGGAGAGCTCAAGGGGCAGATAGACCCCGATGGCGACCGCGAGGACCGGAACGCCGAGGATGTCGATGACGATCCCGAGAAACACGCCGATCATCACCATCGACCAGGGGAGGTTGCCGTCCATGACACCCTCCACGATCATCTTCATCATGGTCGCCTGCGGGGCGGCCAGCTCCTTGCTTCCGAAGCCCCAGGCGTTGTTCAAAAGCACCAGCACCGCCCCGATGACCGCGGCGGAGGCCAGGACGCCGATCATCTCCCCGATCTGCTGCTTCTTCGGCGTCGCGCCGAGCAGGAAGCCGGTTTTCAGATCCTGCGAGGTATCGCCGGCGATGGCGGCCACGATGCACACCACGGCGCAGACGGTGATGGCGGTGACCATCCCGGGCATACCGACGTTCCCCGTGCTCTTCAAAATCAGCGTTGTGAAAAGCAGCGTGGCGATCGTCATGCCGGACACGGGGCTGTTGCTGCTGCCGATCAGGCCCACGATGCGGGAAGCCACCGCGCCGAAGAAGAAGCCGAAGAAGACGATCAGAAGCGCCGCCGGGAGTGAGACCGACACCTGCGGCAGAAGCCACAGCAGCAGCATGATCACGAGCACGAGACACATGCAGAGCCTCATGCCGAGATTCTGATCGGTGCGCTTTTCGGACGCGCTGTTCGCGTCCTTCATGCCTTTGAGCGCGGCGACGAAGGTGCTCACGATGAGGGGCGCCGACTTGATGAGGCTGAGGATACCGCCGGAGGCCACCATGCCCGCGCCGATATAGCGGATGTACGTGCTCCAGATCGCGGACGCGCCGCCGGCCTCATACATCGCCCCGATGGGCTCGGTCCCCGGGAACAGCGTCGTCTCCGCGCCGAAGAGCACGATGGCGGGGATGAGGACGAACCAGCCGAGCAGGCCGCCGGAGAACATGTAGGAGGTGATCTTCGGGCCGCAGATATAGCCGACGCCGATGAGCGCGGGATAGATCTCCAGCGAAAGCTCCGTCCGCAGCGCTTTGATCGGGGCGGTGATCACGCCCGGTATGAGCTTGAGCCCGTCAACGAAAAACTTGATGGCAGCCGAGACGCCCAGGCCCGTGAATACGGCTCTGGCGCCCGTCCCGCCCTTCTCGCCGGCGAGAAGCACCTCGGCGCAGGCGGTCCCCTCAGGGTAGGGCAGGACGCCGTGCTCCCTGACGATCAGGGTGTTGCGCAGCGGGATCATGAACAGCACGCCGAGCATACCGCCGCAGAGTGCGACCAGAAAGATGCCCAGCATCCGGGGCGAGTCGATCTTCCCCTCCTCCGTCCACAGAAACAGGACCGGCAGCGTGAAAATCACGGCGGCGGCGACCGACTCGCCCGCCGAGCCGATGGTCTGGACCATGTTGCTCTCGAGGATGGAGTTTCGTTTCAGCAGGATGCGCGTCACGCACATGGAGATGACCGCCGCCGGAATGGACGCGGAGATCGTCATGCCGACGCGCAGGCCGAGGTAGGCGTTGGCCGCGCCGAAAACCACGGCCAGCAGACTGCCCAGAACAATTGCCGTTACGGTCAGCTCCGGCGGTTTCTGTTCGGCCGGTATGTAGGGCTTGAAATCCGTTTTCTTTTCGTCTTGCATTCTTCTCAGCTCCTCTTTTTCTGTCGCCCCGGTTTCCCTTCCGTCGAGGCGGCTCTGCCTCAAAACGGCCTGTGACAATTATATCACAGGGCAATTTTTCTTGTCAAACCGCTTTGAGCAGAATGCCTGCTGTGCATCCCGGATACGGGCATTGGGTCTTGAAAAAAACATGCGCCGCTGTTACACTGTTGCCAGGAGCAAGCGTTGAAAAAGCTGCGCCTGGCACGGAATAATGCTGACTGCACAGGAGGTCATGACCATGAACTACCTTGGCATTTCGTATGACTATCAAAACAGGCCCCCGCTGGACGAGAGCTTCATCCCCTTCGGCGTGTGGGCGAGGGCTTATCTCAAGGGTGCGGACCGGCCCTTCCGCGTCGCGCTCGAGCGGGAGAACGGGCTGGTCTCCGTCTTCTCCTCCTTCCTCCGCGGCGAGGAGTATGCCGACGCGAACCTCCGTTACATGGAGCGCTACGTCAAGTTCCTGCTGTGGAGCGTGGGCGGCTGGCGCGTGACGGTCTGCGGCTGCGCGGAGACGGCGGAAAAGCTCCGGGATCTCTACCGCCCCGGCGGTGCGCGCGACTTTGACGCAAACTTTGAGTTCGACATTTTTGAAAAGCCCTTCGAGCTGGTCCTGTGCGGGGAGGAGGACTTCCCTGCCGCAAACGAGCGGGCCAGATCCATCGGCGGCCACCTTGAGGGCTGCCGCATCGGCTTCGACGCGGGCGGCTCGGACCGCAAGGTCTCCGCCGTCATCGACGGGGTGAGCGTCTATTCCGAGGAGGTCGTCTGGTTCCCCAAGCAGTCGGCAGACCCGACGTACCAGTACAACGGCATCGTCGAGGCCTTCAGGACCGCCGCCTCCAAAATGCCCCGCGTGGACGCGATCGGCGTCTCCTCCGCGGGCACCTTTGTCGGCAACAGCCCCATGGTCTCCTCCCTCTTTATCAAGGTCCCGCGTGAGCGGCGCGAGGAGGTCAAGAGCGTCTATGACCGCGCGGCGAAGGAGATCGGCCCGGATGTGCCCATCGTCGTGGCAAACGACGGGGACGTGACCGCCCTCGCCGGCGCGATGAGTCTCGGCTCCGGCGCGGTCATGGGCATCGCCATGGGCACCAGCGAGGCCGCGGGCTATGTGACAGAGGACGGCAAGATCCTCGGCTGGTTCAACGAGCTGGCCTTCGCCCCCGTCGATCTCCAGCCCGACGCGCCCCGGGACGAGTGGTCCACGGATTACGGCGTCGGCTGCAAATACTTCTCCCAGGACGCGGTCATCCGCCTCGCCCCCCGCGCGGGAATCGAGCTGGACGGCAGTCTCAGTCTCGCCGACAGACTCAAGGCGGTCCAGCGCCTCGCCGAAGACGGACATGAGGGCGCACGGCAGATTTTTGTGACCATCGGGACCTACCTCGGCCACACCCTGCCGCTCTACGCGAGCTTCTACGATCTGCGTTATCTGCTGGTCCTGGGCCGGGTCGCCTCCGGCGTCGGCGGCGATCTGCTGATTGCGGAGTGCAACCGCGTCCTGTCCGAAGAATATCCGGAGCTCGCGGCGAAGCTCACCGTCATGCTGCCGGACGAAAAGGCGCGCCGCGTCGGGCAGAGCATCGCGGCGGCGAGTCTGCCGGAGGTGTGATATGCTGTATACGAACGCCTTTGTCTTTACGCCGAGGGGCTTTGTCCGCGGCGGCTTCACGGTTGAGGGCGGACGCTTCGCGGAGGTTTTCGCGGGCGCGCGCGGCGGCGGGACCGATCTCGGCGGCGCGGCGGTGCTGCCGGGCCTTGTGGACATCCACACCCACGGGGCCGCGGGCGCGGACTTCTCCGACGGGGACGCCGAGGGGCTCAGACGCATGGCGGCGCACCTCGCAAAGCGCGGGGTGACGAGCTTTGCGCCCACCTCCATGACCCTGCCGTACGAGACGCTGGAAAGGGCCTTCGCGACCGCGGCTGCGCTCTCCGAAAACCGGCCCGCGGGCTGCGCGCGGGTCGTGGGCATCCATATGGAGGGTCCCTACTTCTCCGAAAAGAAAAAAGGCGCGCAGAACGCCGCGTACCTGAGGCTGCCCGATGCAAAGGGCTTTCGCCGGCTGTACGAGGGCTGCGGCGGTCTTGTGCGCATCGTGGACGTGGCCCCGGAGCTCGAGGGTGCGGCGGCGTTCACCGAGGCGGCAAAGAAGCTCTGCACCGTCTCGGTCGCGCACACGGACGCAGATTACGACGAGGCCGCGGCGGTCTTTGAGGCAGGGGCGACGCATCTGACTCACCTCTTCAACGCCATGCCCGGCATCCACCACCGCAAGCCCGGCGTCATCGGCGCGGCCTCGGAGCGCGAAAGCGTCGCCGCGGAGCTCATCTGCGACGGGCTGCACGTCCATCCCAGCGCCGTGCGCATGGCCTTCCGCCTCTTCCCCGGGCGCGTGTGCCTGATCTCGGACTCCCTGCGCTGCTGCGGAATGCCGGACGGGGAGTACGAGCTCGGCGGCCAGCAGGTCTTTCTCTCCGGCGGCGTTGCGCGGCTTCGGGACGGCACCATTGCCGGCGCGGCCTCCGACCTCTACCGGGATATGCAGAACGCCGTCGCCTTCGGCATTCCCCGCGAGGAGGCGATCCTGGCGGCGACGATACGCCCCGCCCGGGAGATCGGCCGCGGGGATGAGATCGGCTCCATCGAGCAGGGCAAGCTCGCCGACTTTGTGCTGTGCGACGAGGCCCTCAACGCCCGCGCAGTCTACATCGGCGGGGAACGGGTATAGACCCGCCTGCCCGGCGATATGGCTATAAAAACGTATGGCGAATTCGTGAAAGCTACGAATTCGCCATACGTTTTATGTTTTGCACGTTACAGGGTTCTGCCGGGATTCTCCGGGCGCCTGGGGACGGCGCGTCTTTTTCGGCGTTGCGAAGGCGGTGAGCCCTCTGCACGTCCGGTCTCAGACGTTTTCGTTTCCCTCGAGATAGTCCTTGAGAAACAGGATCGCCTGGCGATAGCCCTCGAAGCCGAGACCGATGTAGCGCTTGATGCAGGCGAGGCCCGCATAGGAGATCTGCCGGAAGCTCTCGCGTCTGGAGACATCCGAGATATGCACCTCCACAGCCGGGAGCTGTACGGCCTTGAGCGCGTCCAGGATGGCGACGCTGGTGTGGGTATAGGCGGCGGGGTTGATGACGATGCCGTCGATCCTGCCGTAAGCGCCCTGGATCGCGTCGACGATCGCGCCCTCGTGGTTGGACTGAAAAAGCTCGACCTCGATGCCCTCCGCCCGGCAGCTCTCGCGGATGAAATCCTCGAGCGCGCGGAAGTCCTGCCTGCCGTAGATGTCCGGCTCACGCAGGCCCAGAAGGTTCAGATTCGGCCCGTTGATGACCAGAAATTTCATGTCAGCGCCTCCAGAACGGCGTTCGCCGTCTCCTCCGGCGTACCCGTGTTATCGATCGTATAGTCGGCAAACTTCTCATACAGGGGCCTGCGCCTTTCGTACATTGCCTTCAGGTCCCCGTTCTGCGACAGGGGTCTCCCCTCCCGCGCGAGTTTTTCGAGCGGCCTCGTCAGGCAGACGATGACGCCGTTCTGGTGCAGGAGCGGATAGTTCTCGCTTCGGGTGACGCAGCCGCCGCCGGTGGAGAGCACGATTCCGGAGCGCTTGCCGAGCTCGGACAGGATGGCGGTCTCGCGCCGGCGAAAGCCCGCCTCCCCCTCCCTCTCGAAGATGGCGGGGATCCTCATGCCCGCGGCCCGCTCGAGCTCCCGGTCCGCCTCGACGCAGGGGCGGTCCAGCTTTCGCGCGAGTATCCTGCCGACGGTGGACTTGCCGCAGCCCGGCATCCCGATCAGGATGATGTTCTGCATGGAGCGGGAGAGCTTCCCGGTAATGCGCGCAAGCTCACTGTCGGGGAGCGTATGGCCCAGATAGATCTCCGCGCTGCGCTTGGCCTGCGCCACCAGCATCGTGAGACCACCGGCGCAGGGGATGCCGCGGGATTCCGCCTGCATAAGCAGAGCGGTGCGGGCGGGGTTATACACCACGTCCAGCACAGCCTCGAGCTTTGGGAAGGCGGAGAGCTCCACAGGACTGACACCGTTTTTCGGGTACATGCCCACGGGCGTGGCGTTGACGAGGAGGCGCGCGTCCGCGTGGCGGCCGAGATTTTCATAATTGTCCTCACCGCTGCGGGAGATGGGGACGACCTGCGCCCCGCGCCCGCGCAGGACCGCGCAGACCGTGACAGACGCGCCGCCGGTGCCGAGGACCAGGGCCTTTTTCCCCTCGATGCTGCCCGGCACGGTCCTGTCAAGCAGGGTCTCAAAGCCGAAGGCGTCCGTGTTGTCGCCGAAGATCGTCCCGTCCGGGCGCCTGAGCAGGGTGTTGACGCTGCCGATGGCGCGGGCCGTGTCCGACAGCTCGCTGCAGAGCGGGATCACGGTCTTTTTATACGGGATGGTGACGTTCAGGCCGTGCCAGTCCCCCTCCCGGACGAAGGCCTCCACCTCGTCGGGGGCCTTCTCGTAGAGCTTGTATTCGTAATCGGCCAGCTCCGCATGGATCTGCGGGGAGTAGCTGTGGCCGAGCTTTTCGCCGAGCAGTCCGCAGCGCATCATATCACCTCACTGTAGCTTCCGAGATATTCGTACTCGTCCGTGAGCTCGCCGAGCTCGCCCATGAGCTGGATGAAGCGCGGGGAGTAGACGGAGGTATCGAAGTCAAAATAGAACATGAACTCAAAGCTGCGCTCCGGCATGGGGCGGCTCTCGAGCTTGGTCAGGTTGATGCCCAGGGCGTTGAAGCGCGAGAGCAGGCGGTAGAGGGAGCCCGGCTCATGCGGCAGCACCACCATGAGACTGGTGCGGTTCGCGCCGGGGTAGATCTCCAGCTCCCGCGAGATGCAGATGAAGCGGGTATAGTTGTTGCCGGAGTCCTGCACGTCGCTTTTCAGAATGTCCAGCCCGTAGAGCCTGCTGCACGCGCGCGATGAGAGGGCCGCGATGCCGGGCTCCGTGGACTCCGCTGCCATCTTCGCGGCGAGGGCCGTGTTCTCGCAGGGGATGACCTTGACCTTCGGCATGGTCTGGAGGAAGGCCGCGCACTGGGCGATGGCCTGGGGGTGGGAATAGATCTCCCGGATGTCCTCCGGCTTCGTGCCGGGGCGGACGAGCAGGTTGTGGTCCACCTTCACGCGGACCGAGCGCACGATGCGAAAGTCGTGCTTTCTCATCAGATCGTACACCGCGTTGACCGTACCGGCGGTGCTGTTTTCAACCGGGATCACGCCGTAGCGGCAGAGGCCCTTTTCGATGGCGGAGAAGACCGCGTCGAAGGTGGAGAAATAGAAGATATTTGGCCTTGCGAAGAGCTTCTCGCAGGCGATGCCCGAATAGGCCCCCTCCACGCCCTGGCAGGCAACCATGGCGGTCTCGGGGAAGAGCTGCGGCGTATCCCTGAGCGCCTTCTCGATGGCGAGGGTCTCCGCGCTCTGCGGGTTCAAAATGCGGTTCTGGCGGCTGCGCGACAGCTCCATGATGAGCGAGAAGAGAGCCGAGGTATACTCGCGCAGCTCCTCCGGGCTCTGCTCCTCCACGGCTCTGAGCTTCTCCTTCTCCCGGCGCAGGTCGAGCACGCGCATCCCGTTTGCCTGCTTCCAGAGGGCGATGTCCGCGGCAACGCCCATGCGCTCTGCAAAGAGGCGGACAAGCTCGCTGTCGATACGGTCGAGCTCCTGCCGGTATTCCTTCAACTCCATTTGTCAGTCCTCCATGAAATCATAGATTGCGAGGGAAGCCGCGGCCTCGATGACCGGTACCGCGCGCGGGACGATGCAGGGGTCGTGCCTGCCGGTGATGCGAAGCTCCTCCTCTGTGAGAGTCTGCAGATTGACGCTCCGCTGTGCTTTTGCAATGGACGGCGTGGGCTTGACGGCCACGCGGAACACCACCGGCATCCCGTTCGAGATGCCGCCGAGGATGCCGCCGGCGTTGTTCGTAAGGGCTTCGACGCGCCCCTCCCGTATGCAGTAGGCGTCGTTATTGTCACTGCCGCGCAGGTTCGCGGCGGAAAAGCCCGCTCCGAACTCGAGTCCCTTGACCGCGGGCACGGCGAAGAGCACGCGGGCAAGCTGGTTTTCGAGCCCGTCGAACATCGGCTCGCCCACCCCGGCGGGCAGGCCGCGGACCACGCACTCGATCACGCCGCCGACGGAGTCCCCGTCCGCACGGGCACTTTGGATCGCCGCGCGCATCTTCTCACCTGCGGCATCGTCGACGACGGGAAATTCCTTCCCTGCGACCGACGCCTCGAAGGGGCTTCGATCCCAAATCCCGGCGATGGCCGCGATGCGCGCGTCCACCGTGACGCCGCGCCTTTCGAGTATCTTTTTGAGGATCCCGCCCGCGACACAGAGCGGCGCAGTCAGCCTCCCGGAGAAGTGCCCGCCGCCGCTGCAGTCCTGAAAGCCGCCGTATTTTACCTCCGCCGTGTAGTCGGCGTGGCCGGGGCGCGGCATGATCCTGAGCTGCGAATAGTCCTTCGGGCGCGTATTAGCGTTCCGGATGACCGCCGTGAGCGGCGCGCCGCAGGTGAAGCCGTCCTTGAGCCCGCAGAGAAATTCCGGCCTGTCCTCCTCCCTGCGGGGGGTGGACCAGTCGTTCCGGCCCGGGGCGCGGCGGTTCAGAAAGAGCTGGAGCGCGTCCAGGTCCACGGGGATGCCGGCGGGCAGCCCGTCCAGCGTCATGCCGACCGCCTCCGAATGGCTCTGGCCGAAGATGCTCAGCCGCAGTCTTTGTCCGATAAAGGTACTGCTCATCTCGCGCACCTCCAGAAGTCCTCCCAGAAAGCGGGATAGGATTTTTGTACACAGTGTGCGCCGCCGATCGTTACGCTCTCACGGCACAGGCCGGCGGCGACGGCGGCGCTCATGGCAATGCGGTGATCGTTGCAGGAATCGACCCAACCGCCGCGAAGTCCGCCTGTCCCGTGGATAACGAGGCCATCGGGCAGTTCCTCCACCGCCCCGCCGACGTCGCTTATCAGCTTTGCCGTCGTTTGCAGACGGTCGGACTCCTTCATGCGAAGCCGTGCCGCGTTGATGATGCGCGTGTTCCCCGCCGCCCCGCAGGCAAGCACCGACAGGACCGGAACTAGATCAGGGATGTCGGCGGCGTCAATGGTGACAGGCCGCAGCTCCGTGCGCCGTACTGTCACCTCGCCCCCGGAGGCTTCGACCGAAGCGCCGAACTGTCTTAATATGTCCAGAACGGCCATGTCCCCCTGGGCAGAGCGGAGATTCAGCCCACGCACGGTGACGCCCTTTTCACTCAGCGCGCCCATGCAGAGGAAGAAGGCGGCGTTGGACCAGTCCCCTTCCACGCGCAGGATGCCGGGCAGCGTAAAACGCTGTGAGCCGGGGACGCGCCAGCTCTGTCCCTCCCGCTCGAGCCGGACGCCGGAGAGCGTGAGGGCGTCCTCCGTCAGGCGTATATAGCCCGCGGATTCCAGCGTCCCCTCCACCGTGACCGTGCTGTCGCCTTCAAGCCGCGGCAGGGCCATCAGCAGACCGGAGAAATACTGGCTGGACACGTCCCCCGGCAGGCTGTACGTCCCGCTTTTGAGCTGTCCGCCGAAGCACAGCCAGCTTCCGTCCCGGGAAATCGCCATCCCGTGGGCGCGCAGGACGTCTTCATAGACCTGCATGGGCCGCTCGGGCAGGCGTCCTTCCATTTCGAAATACCCGGAAACGCCCAGTGCCCCGGCCACGGGGAGCAGGAAGCGCAGCGTCGAGCCGCTCTCCCCGCAGGGGAGCAGACCGCCGCCGACAGGCTTTTGAACGGGCGTGACACGGATGCGGCGTCCGCTCGTTTCGATCCCCGCGCCGAGCGCTTTGAGGCACTTCGCCGTGGCGAGGATGTCCCTGGAGAAGCCGTCGATCAGAAGCGTTGTTTTCTCCGACCCCAGCGCGGCGCAGATCAGCAGGCGGTGGGCAACGGATTTGGAGGAGGGAATGCAGACTTCGCCCGCACAGGGCCCCGGTGTCAGCCTGACAGAAAAACTGCGTTCCTTCTTCATCTCAGCCCCGCCTCCAGCCATTTGTACGCCTCCTCCGCCGTCAGGGGGAGGATATCGCAGGAGCCGATCGCGCGCGGCACGATCAGGTGCAGCCTGCCGCCGGAAATCTTCTTGTCAAGCAGCAAGGCGTCATACAGCTCATCCGCGCTGTACGCCGTCTCGGTCGGGAGACCGAAGGCGCGCAGGAGAGCGATCACCGCGTCCCGGTCATCCGGGGCGAGCAGGCCCTCGGCGCAGGCCGCGCGGCAGATCATCGCCATGCCGACAGCCACGGCCTCCCCGTGCAAAAGCGCGTAGGCGCTGCGGCTCTCGACCGCGTGGCCGAAGGTATGGCCCAGGTTCAAAAGCCGCCGCCTGCCGGTGTCCCGCTCGTCCTCCGCGACGATCTCGGCCTTGCGTCTGACGCAGGTCTCGATCACCTCGCCAGGCTCGATGTCGTCCTTTCGGAGCTTTTCAAAGAGCGCCCTGTCGCCGAGGACAGCGTACTTGACAACCTCCGCAAAGCCCGCGCGCAGCTCGCGTCCGGGCAGGGTGTTCAGGGTATCGGTGTCGCAGAGGACCAGGGCGGGCTGGTAAAAGGCCCCCACCTGGTTTTTGCCCTGGGGCAGGTCGATGGCGGTCTTGCCGCCGACGGAGGAGTCCACCGCCGCCAGAAGCGTCGTCGGGACCTGGACGCAGGCGATGCCGCGCTGATAGGTCGCCGCCGCGAAGCCGGACAGATCGCCGGTCACACCGCCGCCGAGGGCGACGACGCAGTCGCTTCTCGTAAAGCGATTTGCGGCCAGAAATTCCAGCAGCTCCCCGTAGCGGCGCAGGCACTTGGTCGCCTCCCCCGCGGGAAAGACAAGGGACGCCGTCTCGAGTCCGGCGGAGCGCAGGCTCCCGAGCGCCCGCTCCCCGTAGAGGGGAAAGACGTTCTCACCGGCGATCACCGCGCAGCGCTTCGCCCCGGTGCAGGCGCGCACGCCCGCGCCCAGGCTCTCCAGCAGCCCCGCGCCGATGCGCACCTCATAGCTTCCGGAGGGCGCGTTTACCGTCACGCATCGCATCAGCCGTCGATCTCCTCCTTGCGCTTCTTGCCCTCGGCCAGCAGCGCGGTCAGGCCCTCTCTGTCGCCCGCCGCCATGGCGTCGCGGTAGGCCGCCATGTTTTCGATGATGCAGTCCACCTCGCGGATGAGGTTTTCGCGGTTTTCCAGGAAGAGCTCGGCCCACATGGCCGGGTTCAGCCAAGCGACGCGGGTCATGTCCTTGTAGCTGCCGGCGGAGAAGCCGTGGTGCAGCTTTGCCGTGGGACTTTTGACATAGGCGTTGGAGACCACATGCGCAAGCTGGGAGGTGAAGGCGATCATCTCGTCGTGCGCCTCGGCGGTGGTAACCGAATAGCGGCCGAAGCCCGCCGGGGACAGGAGCTCCTTCACGCGGTCGAGCAGGAAGATGTCGTCAAACTTCGGGGGGACGATGACCATGGGCTGGCGGACGTACATGCTGGCCTTGGCGTATTTGTAGCCGGAGTACTGGGTGCCCGCCATGGGGTGCCCGCCGACGAAGGTGAAGCCGTACTCCTCCGCGATGGGGAAGGCGCGCTCGCACACGAGGCGCTTGGTGCCGCAGCAGTCCATCACGATGGGCCCGGGCCCGATGTACGGGCCGAACTCCCGCAGCGTGTCGATGACCGCCTCGGGAAAGATCGTCAGCAGGACGAGGTCGCAGTCCCGGATGTTCTCTTTGGTGAGCTCGCCGTCCACGTCGCAGGAGAGCTGCGCGAAGTCCAGGACCGATCTGGTCCTGTTGTGGGCCAGCACGGTCCAGCCGGCGGCGTGATAAGCCTTGACGAAGCTGCCGCCGATGAGGCCGAGGCCGAAAACGCCGACGGTGCTCATTGCAGCGCCTCCCTCACGGCGCGGACCTTTCCGGCCAGCGCTTCAAACTCCTCGGGCCGCAGGCTCTGCGCCCCGTCGCACAGGGCGTGCAGGGGATCGTTGTGGACCTCGATGATGAGGCCGTCGGCCCCGCCGGCGGTCGCGGCCAGCGCCATCGGGGGCACGAGCCGCGCAATGCCGGTGGCGTGGCTGGGATCGACGATCACGGGCAGGTGGCTCAGCTCATGCAGCATGGGCACCGCCGAGAGGTCGAGGGTGTTTCTGGTGTAATCGGAGAAGGTGCGGATGCCGCGCTCGCAGAGGATGACCTGCTCGTTGCCGCTGGCCATGATGTACTCCGCGCTCATCAGCAGCTCCTTGAGGGTGTTGGCGAGGCCGCGCTTGAGGAGGATGGGCTTGTTCACATGCCCCAGTTCGCGCAAAAGATCGAAGTTCTGCATGTTGCGCGCCCCGATCTGGATGACGTCCACGTCCTCAAAGAGATGCATGTCGTTGATGTTCATGAGCTCTGTCACGATGGGAAGGCCCGTCTCCTTCCGCGCGATCCGCAGCAGCTCCAGCCCCTCGGCCTTGAGGCCGGGAAAGTCGTAGGGCGAGGTGCGGGGCTTGAACGCGCCGCCGCGCAGCATCTGCGCCCCGGCCTGCTTCACCGCCTTCGCAACCGTCACGATCTGCTCCTCGGACTCCACGGAGCAGGGGCCCGCGATCATCACAAAGTTGCCCGCGCCGATCTTCACGCTGCCGACCTCCACCACCAGGGATTCGGGGTGGAATTTGCGGCTGCTCATCTTGAAGGGCTCGCTCACACGCTTGACGCTGTCCACAATGTCCAGGCTCTCCACGAGGTCGATATCGACGGCGGAGGTGTCGCCCACGAGGCCCAGAACGGTCTGGAACTCGCCGTTGGAGATGTGGATGCGCAGGCCCAGCGCCTTGAGCCACGCGATGAGCCGCGCCATTTTTTCCTCGGATACGCCGTGCTTTAAGACTACGATCATTTCTTTTTCCTCCTGAAATACAAAAACCGCACAGGATAACCTGTGCGGCAAAACAGCTTGGGTCCGTCTTTTTTGCGCCACAAATTATCCTTACCCGCGAGAGCCGGTAAAGAGATAATAATAGGCGTAGAAAAGACCGGTTTTCATTCTTACAAACTCCTGTTTCTGAATTTGACGTCTGCATTTTAACGCAAAAGCGCCATACTGTCAAGCTGCATAAGAATACGAAGAATCTCGCCCCGCCGCCTTGTTTTTTGGAAATAACCACAAAGGGGGGCGGCGCTTTGCGACCTTTTTCGTCTCTTCCCGAAAAATTCATGATTTTGCTCTGGCGTTTACATAAAAACTGTGTTATGATGACTCAAATGCGAAAACCGAATCCATTATATAGAAAGAGTTGGTTTTATGAAAAAAGCGCTTATTCCCCTGCTTTTGATCCTGACCCTGCTGCTGACGGGATGCAGCGGTCTCTCCTCCCCCGCAGCGGGCAGCGCGAAGCCCACCGCCACCGCGACGAACACGCCGGTCCCCACGCCGACCCCCACGCCCACGCCGAAGCCCGTGTCGCCCGAGGTGCAGGCCCTCCAGGTCCGCAACGCCGAGGTCTGGCGCGAGATGCACCGGCGCGACGGGATGGACGGCCGCCTGATGATCCCCTCGGCCGGCATCAACGTCGCCCTCTTCACCTGGATCGACGCCTCCGTTGCCGAGACCGACCCCGACAAGATCGTCGAGCAGGTGCGTCAGCTCATCGTGGACTACGAGGACAGCGCCCTGCTGTACAACGACGGGCTGGGCAACGTGATCGCGGACCACTCCAATCAGGACTTTCTCACGCTCTCGACCGTAAAGCCCGGCGACCCGGCCTACATCCTCGCGGGCGACCATGTGGTCAGTCTCGTCTGCGATCTTGTGACCGACGGCATCAACACCGGCACTGGCATCACGGACTCGGCCAACAGGCAGATCACCGCCGGCGAGGATTACACCTGCTACACCTGTCTGGAGGACTGGACCCATATTCAGGTCGTCGGCTTCAAGATCACCGATCAGGACTTTTTCGATGTGGACCGCTTTGACGTCGTCGGCAAGACCCCGCGGGACGGCGAGACAGCGTCCGCCCAGAGCGCGGCGGCTACCCCCGTGCCCGCGCAGGTCACGCCGGCCTCCGCTACGCCGATGCCGACGCCCACGCCGATCTACACGCCCGTGGTCTCTCCCACGCCGAGTCCGACACCCACGGCCGAGCCGCGCCGCAATGACCCGGCCGATACCAATGACCCCTATTACGATTACTATGACATCCTCGGCGGCTACGACATCTATGCCGACGCGGACTCCTCCGGCGCCTCCTCCAGTGTTGACGGCGGGTATCTGACGTAATACTGTCCCTCCCGGCGGCGACAACGTACCCATTTTGAGAGACATACGGCGAGATCACAGCAGGCTGCGATCTCGCCGTATCGTTCTTTCAGGATGATGTCTTGTTCCGCCGGGAGGGTACAAGTCTCTTCTCTGCGCTCAAGCGGCAGGCGGCGCCGGATTTCTGCGTGCCTGCGTCCGTGGAATCACGTGCCCCAGCGGTGTTCACGGCAGCACGCCCCCGTCTCGAGGTCGAGCCAGCGAAAGACGCCGTCTTCAAAAAGCATGGCGCTGTGAGGGCTCTGCTCCTTCGGAATGGCGGCGGAGCCGGGGTTCAGGATCAGGACGCCGTCGCGCTCCTCGCACAGGGGGACATGGATGTGGCCGAAAAGGAAGGCGTCGCCCGGACGGAGACGCGGGTGCTGCTCGGGCGTATACAGGTGGCCGTGGGTGACGAAGATGCGGCGGTTTCCGTACAGCAGGAGGCTGCAGTCCGCCATGATGGGAAAGTCCAGCACGGCCTGGTCGATCTCCGCGTCGCAGTTGCCGCGCACGCTGCACACGGGCAGGTCCAGCGCGTTCAGCATCGCGGCGACCTCCATGGGCGCATAGTCCCGGGGAAGAGCGTTGCGCGGGCCGTGATAGAGCGTATCGCCCAGCAGGAGGAGGCTTTCGGCCTTCTCGTCACGCAGGCGGTCCAGCAGCAGGCGGCAGTAATACGCCGAGCCGTGGACATCGGAGGCGATCAGGAGCTTCATTACGAGCCGAGCAGGACCTCAGCCGCGGCGATGCGCTGGCAGAGGCAGAAGACTTCCATGCTGCCGTGAAGCTCGCTGATGGAGGGGAAGGACGGGGCGATGCGGATGTTCTTGTCCTCGGGGTCCTTACCGTACGGGAAGGTCGCGCCGGCGCTGGTGAACTTGACGCCCGCGTCCGCGCAGAGGGAGACGCAGCGCTTCGCCGTGCCGGGCAGGCCGTCATAGCTGATGAAGTAGCCGCCGTTGGGGTTGGTCCAGCAGCCGATGCCGTAGGCGCTCAGCCCCGTTTCGAGCGCGGAGAGCACGTAATCGAACTTGGGGCGCAGATAGTCGGCCTGCTTTTTCATATGGGCTCTGATGCCGTCCACACTCTTGAGATAGTGGACGTGGCGGATCTGGTTGATCTTGTCGTAGCCGATGGTCTGCACGCCCATCTGTTTGAGCAGGAACTTAACGTTGTTGACGCTCGCGGCGAGGACGGCGACGCCCGCACCGGAGAAGGTGATCTTGCTGGTGGACATGAACTCATAGACCATATCCTCGCTGCCGTACTCCCTGCAGGCGTCGAAGATATTCAGCAGCTCGTCGTCCTGCTCACGGAAGCCGTGGACCAGATAGGCGTTGTCCCAGAAGATGCGGAAGTCGTCCGCCGCGGGCTTGAGGGCCGCGAAGGCGCGGACCGTGTCGGCGGAATAGGTATAGCCCTGGGGATTGGAGTACTTCGGCACGCACCAGATGCCCTTGACGGTGGGGTCGGACTCCACATACTGGCGCACCAGCTCCATGTCCGGGCCGTCGGGCATCATGGGAATATTGATCATCTCGATGCCGAACTCCTGGCAGATGCGGAAGTGCCTGTCATAGCCGGGCACGGGGCAGAGGAAGCGGATCTGGCCCTGCTGGCCCCACGGCGCGCTGCCGCCGCAGACGCCCAGCACAATGGCCTTGATGACGCAGTCGTACATCAGCGCGAGGCTGGACTGGCCGCCCATGATGATGTTCTCCATCGGCAGACCCAGCACCTCGCCGAAGAGCTCCTTGGCCTCGTCCACGCCGGCCAGCTCCCCGTAGTTGCGCACGTCGGTGCCCTTGCGGCTGTAGATCAGCTCATAGGGGTTCATGCGCAGCATATCCATGCTGAGATTGAGCTGGGTGGGGTCGGGCTTGCCGCGCGACATATCGAGCTTGAGACCGCGGCCTTTGACGCTCTCATAGCGTGCCAGAAGACCGGACAGCTCCGCGCGCAGCTCGTCCTTGCTCATGGAAAGATATTTGTTCATCGTACATCCCTCGATTCTTGGAATTTCTTTAGGCAACACCGCGCAATTCGCCTGCGGCATCTCCTGGAAAATTTGCGCCCTGATTTCGAGCCTTTTTCTTGAGGTACACAAAGTACATCTGCGAACTTACAGCTTGATCGGGACAAACTGCCCGTCGCCCCGGAAGTGCCAGAGCTCTGTGAAGCCGCAGTCGCGGGCCAGGGTCTCGCACTGGTCGAAAGCGCAGTCCATGGCCGCGGCGGAATGCGCGTCGGAGCTGATGCAGATGCGCCCGCCGATGCTCCGGAGGTGGCGCAGAAGCTCCGGCGCCGGGTAGGGCGTCGTGCGCCAGCCGCGGCTGATCGCGCCGGAGTTGATCTCAAAGATCTTGCCCGCGGCGCTGAGCTTTTCCATGGCAGCGAAGGCCGCGTCCCGGTAGGCCTGCGTCACGGGGCGGTAGATCGGCGCCTGCTCGTCGTACTTGGTGAGCAGATCGAAGTGCCCTGCAATGGAGATTTCCGGATAGTCCGCCATGACGCCCATACGCTCATAGTACATCTGCGCGGTACGGTCCGGCCCGCGAAGCCAGGCAACCAGTTCCTCCGCCGCCTCGGGTGAGTAGTCGATGGGCATCTCATCCAGCATATGGCAGGAGCCAATGATGTAGTCATAGGGCGGTACGCTGCGGCGCGGGGCGTCCACGTCGTACTCCAGGCCGCACCACACTTCAATGTGCCCGGCGTAGGCGTCCCTGAGTCTGTGCATCTCGTCGATGAAATTCTGCTCGTTCGACTTTGAGCAGCACCAGCTCTCCTCCCCGTCGATGGGACAGTGCAGACTCACGCCGACGGAGGAAAAGCCCTTGTGCAGCGCGGCCAGTACCATCGCCTCCGGGCTGTCCTTCCCGTCGTCAAAAAGTGTGTGGCAATGCAGATTCTGCCGTATCACAGCGCCTCGCCCCTCTCTTCGCTTACAGCTTTGGTATGTATTGATTCCGTCCCCGTATCATGGCTTTGCGTCAGCGAAGGATCTTTCCAAAAGCGCCGAAAACGGCGGGATTCTTCGCTTTGCTCCTCAAAACGGCAGGACTTTTTTCTCTCTTCATGACATGGCTGAACAGCCACCCTGTTATTTTAATCAGAGAAAGAGTCCCTGTCAAGAATTTCTTGGCGGGCATTTCACGGCGGCTGCGGGTCGTGTGACGCTTTTGTGACAGTGCGCGTGCTATCATGGGCTCACAAAACAAAAACGACAAAAAGGAGATGCACATCATGAACAGAACGAACAGGCTGGACGACCGGGACCTGGAGAAGGTGGCCGGCGGCATTACTGAGGATGAGGCCCTTTCCGCGGCCCTGGGCCATGTCGATCTCGCCAGAGATCAGCTCGACTTTGTGAAGAAGGTCGAGCTCGACTTTGAGCAGGGCAGAAAGATCTATGAGATCGAGTTTTACAAGAGCGGCTTCGAGTATGAGTTCGATATCGACGCCGAGACCGGCAAGGTCCTGAAGTGCAAGAAAGAGCGCGACTGAGCAGATTGCGGGCGTAAAAACGGCGAAACCGCGGCAAACCGCGATTTCGCCGTAACGCTTTTTGGGAAGGACACCTTAGGCAACACCGCACAATCCGCCTTCGGCGCCTCCTGGAAAATTCGCGCTCTGATTTTGTCACTTTTTCTTGAAATACACAAAGTATTCCTGCAAAAAAGCCCCCCGGCGGTTTTTACACAGCGTTCCGTTTCGTCTCAGGCTTTTTTGAGGACCTGCTCCGCGAACTCCTCCGCCGGAAGGGGGCGGGAGAAGTAGTAGCCCTGGACCAGATCGCAGCCCGCGTTGCGCAGGAGTCTGAGCTGCGTGTCGGTCTCCACGCCCTCGGCCACGACGGGCACCTTGAGGTAGCGGGCAATATCGAGGATCAGCTCGACGAGGCGGAAGTCGCGCTCGTTGCGTTCGATGTTGCGAATGAATGCCATGTCCATTTTAAGCACGTCGATGGGCATGGAGGACAGCATGTTCAGCGACGAGTAGCCGGTGCCGAAGTCGTCCATTTCGATCACATAGCCCTTTTCCCTGAGCTGGCCGATGACGCGGATCAGGTGGTCGGCGTTCTCGGTATAGGCGGACTCGGTGACCTCCAGATTGAGGTCTTTGCGCTCCAGCCCGTATTTCTCGACGATGCCGTCCAGCAGATCCGGCAGGTCGGGGTTGAACACGTCCACGCGAGAGAGGTTGACGGACACCGGCAGCAGCACGCCGTAGCGGTCCCGCCAGAAGGAGATCTGCCGCGCGGCCTCCTCCCAGACGTATTTGTCCAGGATCGTGATCTGTCCGCTGCGCTCAAAGAGCTTGATGAAGGCGTCGGGCGCGATGATGCCCAGCGTCGGATGCTGCCAGCGCACCAGCGCTTCACAGCTTGCGAGCTTCGGCGGGTCCTGCTGAATGTCGTACTTGGGCTGGTAGTAGACCTCCAGCTCGTGCGACTCCAGCGCGTGGGTGAAGCTCGAGAGCAGGATCTGGTTGAACTCGTCCCGCTGGCGCGCCGCCTCATCGTAGATCATGAGGTGGGATTTGTAGTCGCGCCGCACCATGCTGCACGCGAGCCACGCGCGGTCGAACATCTCCCGCGGCGTGACATCCTTCTTCCAGGGCATGACGCCCATGCGCAGCCGCACATCCGCATTGGTGATCATGGTGGTGAGCTTCGACTGAAAGCGCTCGAGCAGGGCGGCATAGTTTTCGATGTGCGCGCAGTAGATGTCGAAGTGGTCGCCCTCGATGCGGGCGCCGATGCCGTCCGTCTCCTTGAGGTAGGCCGCGATCTCCTGGCCCACCAGGCGCAGCACCTCGTTGCCGTATTCGCGGCCGTTCATGGTGTTGATGGTATGGAAGCGGTCGATGTTCAGGATGATCGCATCCATGGGCTTATCGGGATGCTCGCGGTAGTGGCGGTCTGCGTAGACGTGGAAGAAGCTGCGGCTGTACAGCTCCGGGACCAGGGGGTCGGCCTCCGCCTCGGAGATGAGCTCCCGCCCGGCCCGGGCGTTCGCCTCGGCCCGCACGCTCTTGAACAGCAGGTACAAAATCGCGCAGGCGACGATGGCGATGATCGTGATCACATGGGGCAGGTTGTTCTTCAGAAGGTCCAGCAGGCTGAGCTTCTCATCCTGGAAGGAGTATCTGGTCAGCGAGGAGTTGAGCTTTGCATTCGGTATGAGACGGGTGATCTTGTTGAGGATGGAGTACAGACAGTCATCCGCCTGATTCATGGCAAAGCACAGGTCCAGGTTCTCGCCGGTGGCGAGGGCCGCAAGATCATAGTCGCGCAGCAGCTCGCCCACACGGTTGAGGCGGTAGTTGCTGACCAGAGTGCAGTCCGTGTCCCCGGCGGCGACGGACTGGAAGCACTCGTCCACCGTGTTGTAATAGCGTATCCGCCAACCGGGGAAGTGGTCCATCAGGAAGGTCTCGTGGCTGGGGTGTCCGATCAGGGCTGCGACCGTCATCATCCGATCCGGCGATACGCCCTGGCGGTCCGTGGTCCGTGTCGCGACGAACATCTCGGTGGTGACGAAGGGGTCCGACACGATTACGCCCAGCTTTTCGCCGTCATACGAGCTGAGGTTGACGGGGAAGACGCAGTCGATCTCACCCGCGGTCAGGGCCTGCAGAGCGGCCTCGGTGGTCTCGTAGGCGCGGGTCTCAAAGCTGAGCCTGGCGTTTTTCTCCGCAGTCTCGGCGAATTTGAGATAGTCCGCCAGAGAACCTGTGAGCGCGCCCAGCTCGTCCCGGGCGCAGAAGGGGAGAAAGCCGTCACGGAATCCGACGCGGATAACGCCGTGCTGCGAGAGCCATTCCGTCTCCTCCATCGTGAGGAAGCTGCTGACGGAGCTGGCCTTGTTGTACTTTTCGGTGAGCTGCTGGTTGAAATCGCGGTTGTCCTCAAAGATGCGGTTCATGGCGGTGTCGAGCTCGCGCTTGATGTCCGGGCGGTCCTTGTTGATGCCGAAGTAGGACTGCGCGGAGCCGACCTTGCACACGGGCACAATGTCGGCGGAGTTGCCGTAGGTGTCCAACGTGACCAGCATGTCCAGCTCGCCCTTTGCGAGCATGTCCAGAAGCTCCGGCGTCTTGACCGACAGTTCGATGATCTCCGCGTGTACGTCGTGCCTTTCGGCCCATTCGATATAGAGCTGCTCCTGGATGCTGTTTTTGTTGACGCCGAGACGCTTGCCGTTGAAGGTCGAGAAGTCGTCCGGCCTGATCTCGGTGTTGTCCGGCGCGATAAAGACGTGATAGTCCTCGGAGCCCATGGACTCGGCCGAGTAGAGGATCTTTTCCGCGCGCGCCTCGGTATACGATACGTCGCTCAGCAGGTCGATCTCCCCCGCGATCAGCTTCTCCAGCAGCTCCGACCAGCTTCCCTCCACATACTCGTAGGTCCAGCCGGTATAGGTGGAGATGCGCTGCTGATACTCGTACCCGTAGCCCGAGCGCCGCCCGAACTGGTCCGTCCGGTGGAAGGCCGACTCATACCAGCCGACGCGCACCACCTTCGTCTCCGGCTTCGCCCCGTAGGCGACAGGAGAGACGATCATCGTCAGCACGATCAAGAAGCAAAGTAAAAGCAAACCCGGTTTCTTCATGGTACGACGCTCCTGTTCGTAAAGTGCACCCAAACAGAAAAAAGATTGAGGGCAGCACCGCATAATTCGGCGAGAGCGAATCCTGAGAAAATTTGGGTTCTGATGAAGGCAGTTTTTTGCAGGAATACTTTGTGTATTGCAAGAAAAAGGGTGTTGCCTGAGAATTGTTTCGTACAGAAACACACTTCCACTCTCGTATCATACACCGCGCGACGCGCTGTGTCTACCATACAAAACATTATATAATGTCAAAAAGCCAATATCTGTAAAGACAGGCGGCCGGCTGACCGCCTGCCTCTGTGCCGAAGTGCGGCGCCTGAAATGATGCGGGAATGCGAAAAAACGTTTTCCGGGAAGCTGCGGCCTTACTCAACGTAAATGCTCTCGGACGTGAGCTCCGCGGCGGTGACGTTCGGGTTGGTGTAGCGCTCGCGCTTTCGGGTTACGCCGCCGACGTCAAGGGCGGCCCTGGGGCAGAACTGGATGCAGCTCAGACAGCCGATGCAGTCCTGGCCGAAGATGGGGATGCCGCCGACGATGTGGATATTCTGCCGGGGACATACCCGCGCGCAGGTCCCGCAGCCGATGCAGCTTTCGTTCACGCGGTACTTTTTCGCCTTCATGGGGATGATTTTGACGAAGGCCCTGCTCTCAAAGGCGTTGAGGGCGTTTTTCGGCGGCTGCTTCCCGGTGAGCTTCCCCTCTTTGATATCCGCGGCAAACCCGGCGGCCAGCTTTTCGCTGCGCTTCTGGGCGGCCTTCGCGGACAGCGGCGGGAACATCAGCGTGTGCGGCATGAGCCAGATGCAGCCGCTCTGGTGACTCGCCCCCGCCCAGTAGGAGAGCGGGTGGATCCGGTTGAGCTGCCACAGGCCCGTGCCCATGTAGCCCGCGTACTGCACGATGCCGAAGACATAGGCGTCCGGGGCGATCCGTACCGCGCGCATGGAGTCCTCCACGCCCATCGGCAGGCCGCCGCCGTTGCAGGAGAAGACGAAGCCCACGCGTTTGGCCTGCGTGGCGTCCGTCTTTTGGGGGAGGCTGCGCATCATGACGATCTCCGTGTCGCCCAGCCCCTTCGCAATGTTCTTCGCCATGTCGAGGCAGTTGCCCGTGGCGGAATAGCAATAGATGATGTTTTCGGCCATAGCTGTAGTCCTCCGTATTATTTGAACAGATTCACCGGCTGGATGATCCTGAGCACCGCGCGCATGTTTTCAAAATCAATCGCAGCTATGATTGATCTCACTCTGCGATGATCATTATAGCCTGCCGTCCGCCGCTTGGCAAGGAGATTCCCAACTCTTTTTTGTTGACAAAGCGGACCCCGGCAGAGTACAATTCAAGCGGGGACAACCCCCAAAAATCTACATATAAGGGAGGAAACGTCATGGACGCTGGAAGCGGTACCGGCACAGCGGCAGGCCGAAGTCGATTGCGGAATACGCATGGCGTTTCCGTGGAATCATAACCGAAAGGGCTTTGGTCTGCGTGTCGGCTTCCTACCCCGGACGAAAACCGAAAGGAGGAGACCCGATGGCAGAACACTTTGTCACGCTGGAAAAATCCCTCAAAAAGCTGCTTGACGAGAAAAAATATCAGACGCTCAAGGACGTGCTGGCCACCATGAACGGGGCGGACGCCGCCGCCGTGTTTGAGGATCTGGATGAGGAACGCACACCCCTGCTCTTCCGCCTGCTGCCCAAGGAGACCGCGGCGGAGGCCTTTGCGGAGCTCAGTCCCGAGCTGCAGGAGCATCTGATCCGCGGCTTCTCGGACAAGGAGCTGCGCGAGGTCGTGAGCGAGCTGTACGTGGACGACGCGGCGGATCTGGTCGAGGAGATGCCGGCGAGCGTCGTCAAGCGCATCCTGGCCCAGGCCGACCCCGACATGCGCCGCGAAATCAACGAGATCCTGCGTTACCCCGAAAACTCCGCCGGTTCCATCATGACCACGGAGTACGTCTCCCTCCGCCCGCAGATGACGGTCGCGGAGGCTATCCAGCGCATCCGGCGCACGGGCGTGGACAAGGAGACCATCTACACCTGCTACGTCACCGAGGCGCGGCGGCTGCTGGGTACCGTCTCGGTCAAGGACCTGCTCCTCGCCGCGGACGACAACACCCCGGTCTCCCAGATCATGGACGAGCATGTCATCTGCGTCAACACCATGACCGACCAGGAGGAGGTCGCGCAGATGCTCTCCAAATACAACTTCCTCGCCCTGCCCGTCGTGGACGCGGAGGATCGCATGGTCGGTATCGTGACCTTCGACGACGCCATGGACGTCCTCGTCGAAGAGACCACGGAGGATATCGAGAAGATGGCCGGTATGCTCCCCTCGGAGAAGACCTATCTGCGCTCCAACGCATGGGATCTCTTCAGACACCGCATCCCCTGGCTCATGCTGCTGATGATCTCCGCCACGTTTACGGGCATGATCATCACTGGCTTTGAAAACGCGCTGGCCGCCCAGGTGGTGCTGACGGCCTTCATCCCCATGCTCATGGACACCGGCGGCAACTCGGGCTCCCAGGCCTCGGTCACGGTCATCCGCGCCCTCTCCCTGGGCGAGCTGGAGCTGAACGATCTGCCCCAGGTCGTGTGGAAGGAGATCCAGACCGCGGTGCTCTGCGGCGTCGCGCTGGCGTCCCTGTGCTTCTGCAAGATCATGCTCTTCGACCGTCTGCTCCTCGGCAACACCGGGATCACCACGCTCACGGCCATTGTGGTCTGCGCCACCATGGCCGTCACGGTGCTGATCGCCAAGGTCGTCGGCTGCACGCTGCCGATGGCGGCCAAGAAGCTGGGCTTCGACCCCGCCGTCATGGCCAGCCCCTTCATCACCACCATTGTGGACGCGCTTTCCCTGCTGGTATACTTCAGCATCGCCAGCAGCCTGCTTTTCTGATTGCGGACAGGTATTTTTCAAATAAGGAGGACACACACCATGGCAAACAATCCCTACGCCGGAACACAGACCGAGAAGAACCTGGAGGCCGCCTTTGCGGGGGAGTCCCAGGCCAGGAACAAGTACAGCTATTTCGCCTCCAAGGCGAAGAAGGAGGGCTTTGAGCAGATCGCGGCCCTCTTCCTCAAGACCGCCGAGAACGAGAAGGAGCACGCCAAGCTCTGGTTCAAGGAGCTCAACGGCATCGGCAGCACGGCCGAAAACCTCGCCGCCGCGGCGGACGGGGAGAACTATGAGTGGACGGACATGTACGAGGGCTTTGCGAAGACCGCCGAGGAGGAGGGCTTCACCGAACTCGCCGCCAAATTCCGCGGTGTGGCCGCCATCGAGAAGCACCACGAGGAGCGCTACCGCGCGCTTTTGAAGAACGTTGAGATGCAGGAGGTCTTCAGGAAGAGCGAGGTCAAGGTCTGGGAGTGCCGCAACTGCGGGCACATCGTTGTCGGCACCGAAGCCCCCGAGATCTGCCCCGTCTGCGCCCACCCGCAGGCGTATTTCGAGCTCAACGCGGAGAACTACTGAGCCCGCGCATGAGAGAGATCGAGCTTTTTTATCTCGCGGACTGCCCCTACTGCCGCCTCGCGAGACGGGCCGTTGAGGAGCTGAAAGAGGAAAACCCCGCCCGCGCCGATATTCAAATCGACTGGATCGAGGAGAGTGAGCGCCCGGAGCTTGCCGAGGCGCGCGATTACTACTACGTGCCCGCAATCTTCCGGAACGGCGAAAAGCTCTACGAGGCGCGCCCCACTCACGACTACGACACGATCAAAGCCCGCATCCGCGAAGCCCTGGACCTGGTCCTCGCGGGCTGAGGGCAGCGCACACAGGATCACGGCGGCTCCCAAACCGGAGCCGCCGTGTTTTTTCCGCGCAGGGCGTATGAAATGCCCGCGGCGGTGCATTTCCGCGTTGCTTTTTCGGGCTTGATCCTGTATAATAATATTGTATAGTATACCCTCCAATACGTGGGGCACATCTGCGCTTCCACAGGACGGAAGGAACTCCGCCTATGTCCGGAAAAAAAGTCAGCCTGCGCGCAAAGGGAATCCTGCTCGTGTCCATCTTCCTGCTGACGACGAACGTCGCGCTGGGCATCGCGCTCATGCGGCAGTCACGCAACGCGATGAAGACGCAGATCAACGAGAGGATGCTGGATATTGTCAATACCGCGGCCGCCATGCTGGACGGGGACGTGCTGCTGCATCTGCGCGCGGACGACGCGGGCACGCCGGAGTACCAGAAGGTCTACGACACGCTGGTCCACTTCCGGGACAATATCAAGCTGGATTATATCTATTACGTCCGCCCCGGGGGCGGCAAGCTCTTCACCTTCGGCATCGACCCGGACCCCGTCGCTCCGGGCGCGTTCGGCTCTCCCGTGGTCTATACCGACGCCCTGTATATGGCGAGCATGGGCCGCCCCTCCGTGGACGAGGAGCCCTATGAGGACCAGTGGGGCCGCTTCTACAGCGCGTTCAGCCCGGTCTTCAGCTCCGACGGGCAGGTCGCCGCAGTGGTCACCGCCGACTTCGGTGCGGCCTGGTACGACGCGCAGGTGAACCAGAATGCCAGGACCATCATGCTCTCCTGCTTTCTCTTCCTCGTCATCGGCGTCGTGATCACCTTCGTGCTGACCGGGCAGTACGGCCACCGTCTGGAGACCATCATCTCGAACCTCAACGACCTTGCGGACGACATCGAACAGCTCACGAACGAAGGCCCGGGCAAGACCGGGGACGTGCACGCCTCCTCCGTGGATACCGAGGATATCCAGGGGCTCGGCCGGCGCATCTCCACGCTGCGCAACAAGCTCCGCTATTACATCTCGCACACCAGCACCCAGGCCAACGCCATGATCACCGCCATGGCCTCAGACTACCGCTGCGTCTACCATATCAACCTCGACGAGAACGACGGCGTCTGCTACCGCGGCGACCCCACTGATCCGGATCTGTCGCCGGTGGGCCTCCACTTCCCCTATCTCGAGCGCATCACCTGGTATGCCGAGCGCTGCGTCACGGAAAAGTACCGCGAGGGCTTTCTGAACTTCGTCGCCCCCGAAAACATCCGCGAGCGCCTGTCCACCCACCCCATCATCGCCTACCGCTATCTGGCCCGGCGCGGCGGACGCGAGTATTATGAGATGATCCGCATGGCGGGCGTGCGCCGCGTGGAGGACCGTTACGACCATATCGTCCACGCTGTCGGCCTCGGCCTGACGGAGATCGACGCCGAAATGCGCGAGAGCATGGCGAAAAACGAGGCTCTGGCCGAAGCCCTGGCCGTGGCGGAGGAGGCCAACATCGCCAAGACCGCCTTCCTCTCGAATATGAGCCATGAGATCCGCACGCCCATGAACGCGATCATCGGGCTCGACACGCTCGCCCTCCACGATGAGGCGCTCACGCCCCAGACGCGGGATTACCTCGAGAAGATCGGCGGCAGCGCGCGGCACCTGCTGGGTCTTATCAACGACATCCTGGACATGAGCCGCATCGAGTCCGGCCGTCTGGTCCTGCGCCGGGAGGAGTTTTCCTTCAGCGCCATGCTCGAGCAGATCAACACCATGGTCATGTCCCAGTGCAGCGACAAGGGCCTGCACTACGAATGCCGTATGCTCAGCCGCGTCGACGACTGTTACATCGGGGACGATCTCAAGCTCAAGGAGGTCCTCATCAACATTCTCTCAAACGCCATCAAGTTTACCGAGCCGCCCGGCAGCGTCATGCTCAGCGTGGAGCGCACCGCCCTCTTCGAGGACCAGTCCACGCTCAAATTCTGCATCCGGGACACGGGCATCGGCATGGACAAGGAGTTCATTCCGAAGATCTTCGAGGCGTTCTCGCAGGAGGACAGCAGCCGCAAAAACAAGTACGGCAGCACGGGCCTCGGCATGGCGATCACGCGGAGCATCGTGGAGATGATGAACGGCACCATCTCGGTCGAGTCCGAGAAGGGCGTCGGCTCCACGTTCACCGTCGCGGTCACGCTCCGCAACAGCGAGCAGACGGACAGGGCCGACAGCACGGTCGATCCCGGCCGCCTCCGCGTCCTCGTGGTGGACGACGAGCCCATCGCCGCCGAGCACGCCCGCATGATTCTGGACGAGGCCGGCATCCGCACCGACGTCTGCACCGACGGGCAGACCGCCCTGCACATGCTCGAGGTCCAGCACATCAAGCAGGAGCCGTACAATCTCGTGCTCATGGACTGGAAGATGCCGGAGCCGGATGGCATCGACACCGCAAGGCTCATCCGCGAGCGCTACGACAACGAGACCACCGTCATTATCCTCACGGCCTACAACTGGGACGAGATTCAGGAGGAGGCGGTCAGGGCCGGCGTAGACAGCTTCCTCGCAAAGCCCCTCTTTGCCTCCAACGTCCTGAGTGAATTTGAGCATATCGCCCGCCGCAACAACATGCGTCTGTTCAAGGAGAAGCAGCGCGCGGAGCTGGAAGGCCGCCGCGTCCTGCTCGCCGAGGACATGGAGATCAACGCGGAGATCATGATGGACATTCTATCCATGCGCGGCATGGAGGCCGACCACGCCGAAAACGGCAGGCTCGCACTCGAGATGTTCGCGTCCTCCGCCGTCGGCGTCTATGCCGCCATCCTCATGGACGTGCGTATGCCGGAGATGGACGGCCTCGAGGCCGCCGCCGCGATCCGCGCCCTTGACCGGCCCGACGCGAAGACCATCCCCATCATCGCCCTCACCGCCAACGCCTTCGACGAGGACGTACAGCGCTCTCTCCAGGCCGGCATGAACGCCCACCTGAGTAAGCCCGTGGAGTCGGACCATCTGTACCAGACCCTCGAGGAGCTCATCTACGAGGCGGAGCACGGCGTTCCATAAGCTCCCGTCATGCTGACACGAACTCTTCGCTATATTTATATATCATAACAGGAGGTTGATTTTCTTGTCCGACGCTTTGAACATCATTCAGGACCCGACCCTGACCTATAAGCAGGAGCTGCTGGCGCTGGCGCGTCTCGGTGAGAGCACCGACGATTCCCTGCGCTACTCCGACGAATACTACGAGGCCAAACGAAAGGGCGCGCTCTGCGATCTCAACGAGGGCGTCATGCCCTACCGCCCGCGCTACATCTGCCCGGATTACGAGCTTCTGTTTCAGAAGGGCTGCAAATTTCTGGCCCTCGACCCGCCGAAGGACCTGCTCGAGGCCGTGAACGTGCTGGAGATCTTCTACTGCCATGTCCCCTCGATCACGAGCTTCCCGGTCTATCTCGGCGATCTTGACAGGCTGCTCGAGCCGTTTGTCGTCAGAGAGGACCGCTCCTTCGCCAAGAAGGTGCTTGGGCTGTTTCTCAGAAACATCGACCGTGTGCAGACCGACTCCTTCGTCCACGCGGACATCGGCCCGGAGGATAGCGTCACCGCCCGCATCCTGCTGGAGCTGACCGAGGAGATGCAGCTCGCGGTCCCGAACCTGACGCTGAAATATGACCCGGAGAAGACCAGCGACGACTTCGCTCTCGCCTGTGTCCGGTGTATGCTCAAGACTGCCAAGCCCTCCTTCGCAAACCACCGCATGTTTGTCAGGGAGTGGGGCGAACGCTACGCCATCGCCTCCTGCTACAACGGCCTGTCCATCGGCGGGGGCGGGTTCACCCTGCCGCGCCTGCGCCTGTACGAGTGCGCGCTGGACGCGAAGAGCGCGGACGACTTTCTCACGCGCGAGCTGCCGCGCCACATCGACCTGCAGCTCGAGTACATGGACAGGCGCGTGAAGTTCATCGTGGAGCAGTCCAGCTTCTTCAAGACCAACTTTCTCGTCACCGAGGGCTTTGTGAAGCTGGAAAACTTCACCGGGATGTTCGGCGTTGTCGGCCTTGCCGAGTGCTGCAACCACCTGCTGGGCATCCGGGATAAAAAGCAGGGCTTCGGCATGAACCCGGAGGCTACCGCCCTCGGCCTGCGCATCATGGACGCCATCGACGCGCGGGTCAAGGCGCACGAGGCGCCCTACTGCGACGCCTATGGCCACCGTTACCGTCTCCACGCCCAGGTCGGCATCGACACCGACGGCATGGACGACTCGCCCGGCACCCGCATCCCCATCGGCGTGGAGCCCACCATGCTCGAGCAGCTCGAGGTCAACGAGAAGTTCCACCCCTACTTCCCCACCGGCACGGGCGACATCTTCAAATTTGAGGAGACCTGGCTCAAGACCCCCGACGCGATCCTCGCGATCATCAAGGGCTCGCTCGCAAACGGCCTGCGCTACTTCTCCGGGTATCTGGAGAACAACGACGTGGTGCGCGTCACGGGCTATCTCGTCAAGAAGAGCGAGATCGAAAAGCTGCGCGCGAAAAAGCAGTCTCTCAACAACGTGACCGTCTTCGGCATGGGCGCGCAGGACGGCGGCCATGCCCTCGACCGGAGAGTCCAGAAGCATGATAGCGCCGGTCAATAAGATCATCCCGTTTTCCAACGTGGACGGGCCCGGCAACCGGACCTCGATCTTCTTCCAGGGCTGCCCCTTCAACTGCCTCTTCTGCCACAACCCGGAGACCATTCATCTCTGCAAGGGCTGCGGCCTGTGCGTAAAGGGCTGCCCCACCGGGGCCCTTCGGCTCACGGACGGGGCAGTGGAATGGGACGGCGGCAGGTGTGTCCAGTGCGACGCCTGCATCAGGACCTGCCCGCACGACGCCTCGCCCAGAATCCGCTGGATGACGGTGGAGGACGTGGTGAAGGAGGTCCGCCGCGCCGCCCCCTATATTGAGGGGATCACCACCTCGGGCGGAGAATGTACCCTGCATAACGAATTTCTGATCGCCCTCTTCACCGAGGTGCGAAAGCTGGGCAAGACCTGTCTCATCGACTCCAACGGCTCCTTCGATTTTGAGCGCGACCCCCGGGTCCTCGCGGTGTCGGAGGGCGTGATGCTGGATGTAAAGGCCGTGGAAAAGGGCTGGTCGGATACTCTCATCTCCCACCCGCGTGACACGGTGCTAAAAAACCTCGACTGGCTGCTCGCCGCCGGCAAGCTCTATGAGGTGCGCACGATCCTCTTCCCGAACCGCGACCGCGAGAATGCAGAGACCGTGCGCTATGTCGCCGAGCACATCGGGGACCGGTGCTTTTACAAGATCATTCGCTACCGCCCCTACGGCGTGCGGGAGAAATACCAAAAGCTCCTGGGCGAGTTTGAAACCGACCCCGACTATGCCGAGCGCTATGCGAGTCTCGCCCGGGAATGCGGGGCAGCCAGGGCGTATGTGGTGTGACGGCGCCGCAGAACACCGCGCACGGCAAAGGGAGGGGCAAGCCCCTCCCTTACGGCGATAATCGGCGTTTTTTCCGGTTTTATGGGTATCGGGTCAAAGCAGCAAAAAGCAGAGAGTGAAGAGCGGCGTGAAGGTGCCGCTTCGCAATGATTTCTAAGGCAACACCGCACAATTCGCCTTCGGCGCCTCCTGGAAAATTTGCGCTCTGATTTTGTCACTTTTTCTTGAAATACACAAAGTATTCCTGCAAAAAAACTGCCCTAATCGTGCCGAAGGTGCTCCATAACTTCACTCTTCACTCTTCACTCTTAACTTTTCACACTCCACTCTCATTCAAGATTGCTGACGAAAACCGATATGTACTTCCAGTTTTCATGTATCCTATGATCCCCGCACTTCTCCGCCGGGGGCGTCGGGGAGCGTGCATCGCGCTCAGCGCTGCACCCTGCCGGAGCCGTCTCCGCCGGCGAGCTTTTGGACCTCCTGGACGGTGACCATGTTGTAGTCGCCGTCAACAGACTGCTTGAGAGCCGACGCCGCGACCGCAAACTCCACGGCGCTCTGCGCGTCGTAACCGTCCAGCAGGGCATAGATCAGGCCGCCGCCGAAGCTGTCGCCCCCGCCGAGGCGGTCCACGATATGGAGATGATAGAGTTTGGAGAAGTAATAGTTCTCCCCGTCGTACAGCATGGCGGACCAGTCGTTGTCAAAGGCGGACTTCGACTCGCGCAGGGTGATGGCGACCTTCTCGAAGCCGAACTTCTCCATGAGCTGGCGGGCCACGGACTGGTAGCCCTCTCTGTTGAGCTCTCCCGCGGTGACGTCTGTCCTCTCGGCCTCGATGCCGAAGACGTCCTTCGCATCCTCCTCGTTGGCGATGCAGAGGTCGACGTACTGGCAGAGCTCCGTCATGGCCGCGCGGGCCTCGGCGCGGGTCCAGAGCTTGGCGCGGTAGTTGAGGTCGCAGGAGATCTTCACGCCCTTTGCCTTCGCAGCCCTGCAGGCCTGCCTGCAGAGCTCGACCAGGCCGGGCCCCAGCGCCGGGGTGATGCCGGTGAAGTGGAACCAGGAGGCGCCGTCGAAGATCCTGTCCCAGTCGAAGTCACCGGGCTGTGCCTCCGCGATGGCGGAGCGGGCGCGGTCATAGATGCAGACGCTGGGGCGCTGGCTGGCCCCCTTCTCGGTGTAGTAGACGCCGACACGATCGCCCCCGCGGACGATCATGGAGGTATCCACCCCGTAGCGGCGCAGGGAGTTGACCACCGCCTGGCCGATCGCGTGCGCGGGGAGCTTTGTGACGAAGACGGCGTCCTGCCCGTAGTTTGCAAGCGACACGGCGACGTTCGCCTCCGCCCCGCCGAGCTTGAACGCAAGCGTGCTCGCCTGTGTGAAGCGCTCATAGTTATACGGCTCGAGCCGGATCATCAGCTCGCCGAAGGTCACGATTTTTGCCATGGTGACAGCCTCCTTTTCTCTTTGCGCCTATTATACCATGGCCGAAAAACACATTGCAACAGGAAGAATGATCGCGCTTGACAAGTTCCGGCGCATTTATTATTATTGTGCCGGATAAAGCGAAAAGGGGGATCGCCGTGAGAGAAAAGCTTTTACAGTGGATCGACAAATACAAGATCATCGCCATCGTCCGGGGCGCGGAGCCCGGGCAGTGCTTCCGGGTCGCGGAGGCCCTGTACTGCGGCGGCATCCGCCTCATGGAGATTACCTACGATCAGAAACGGCCCGAGAGCTGGCAGGAGACCGCGGACGCCATCGGTGCGCTCTCGCGGGAGTACGCGGGGAAAATGTTCGTCGGTGCCGGCACGGTGACGAGTACGAAGCTGGTCGAGATGACGGCGGAGGCCGGCGGCTCGTTTATTATCTCCCCGGACGCGGACGCGGACGTCATACACCGGACGCGGGAGCTGGAGCTTGTGTCCATGCCGGGCGCGCTGACCCCGACGGAGATCAAGGCCGCCCACGAGGCGGGCGCAGACCTCGTCAAAATCTTCCCCATCGGCGTGCTTGGCCCCGCCTATCTCAAGGCGGTCCGCGCCCCGCTCAGTCACATCAAAATGACGGCGGTGGGCGGCGTCAATGAGAAAAACCTGTGCGATTTTCTGGAGGCGGGCGCGTGCGGCGCCGGCATCGGCGGCAATCTCGTCAACCGCCGGTGGATCGAGAACGGCGAGCTTGACAAGATCACCGCTGTCGCCGAGGAGCTGGTGCGCGTGGTCGAAAACTACAAGCAGCGCCGATAACGTGCACGGCCCGTCATCCCGAGCGGAGTCGAAGGATCCTTCCCGAAAACGTTGAGAAGCAGCGAGATCCTTCGTCACCTTGTTTCTCAGGATGAAAGAGACCGAATCGTTACAAACAGACAGGAAATGTGGTGAACGACAAGATGCAGAGCAATTCCGGCGAGAATATCAAAGAAAAGCTCGCCCTCATCTGCAAAGAATTTCGCATTCCGGGAGAGCTGATCCTCTACCGCCTGATCCCGACCGGGCACATCAACACGGCCTACTACGTCGCGCTGTACGACGGGAACGAGGTGAGACAGTTTCTCGCCCAGAAGGTCAACTGGTATGTCTTCCGGGAGCCGGTCAGCATGATGCGCAACATCGACCTGATCACGAGGCATATCATGGACAAGGAGCGCACGCTGGAGCGCCGGCGGCGCCTGCACTTCCACCACACGGCGGAGGGCAGGAACTATCTGATCCTCGGCGAGGGGGAGAACGCGGAGTTCTGGCGGCTCTACAACTTTATCGAAAACGCCGTCTGCTTTGAGACCGCCGACGGCAATCCCGAGGTGCTGCGCATGTCCGGCAAGGCCTTCGGCAAGTTCAACCGCCAGCTCCGGGACTTCGACGCCTCCCGGCTGGTCGAGTCGATCCCGCATTTTCACGACACGGTCTACCGGATGAACACCTTCTTCGACATTGTGGACGAGGACCCGCTCGGCCGCGTGAAGGACGCGGTGGAGGAGATCGCCCTCATCCGCGAAAACCGTACCTTTGCGGGGACCCTGTGCCGCCAGATCGAGCGGGGGGAGCTCCCCATCCGTGTCACCCACAATGACACCAAGACAAACAACATCCTCTTCGACCGCGACACCCTCGATCCGCTGGTCATCATCGACCTCGACACCTGTATGCCGGGCCTCGCCTGCTACGACTTCGGCGACACGATACGCTTTGCGGCCTGCACCGCGGAGGAAGACGAGCGCGACTGCTCGAAAATGAAGCTGGACCTTGCGCTCTTCCGCGCGTATGCGGAGGGCTATCTCGCGGAGACCCGCGACTTTCTGACCGGGGCGGAGTGCGACTCCCTCGCCACCGGCGCGGCGGTCATCACGCTGGAGCTCGCCTCCCGCTTTCTGGGCGACTACCTCGTCGGCGACAAGTATTTCCGCATCGACTACCCCGAGCACAACCTCGTCCGCGCGCGTGCGCAGCTCGCCCTGTTCCGGGATATGATGCTTCACATGGACGACATGCGTGCGATCATCCGCAGCCTGACGTGATGCGGCACAGCATCCGGACCGGCCGGAAGTCCTGCCCCTTTTTTATGCCATCCTGAGCAGGGCAAAGCCGAAGGAGCGTTCTCAAGAAGTTCTCGGAAACTTCAACGGGAACGCTCCTTCGGCATTTCGTCTGTCACGGGGCTTTTTGCCGGCAGAAGATACATACAGGGAGCCTGTTTTTTTATTTTGCCCTTGTCTTCCCCGGAAAAGCGGAGTAAAATACAGAAAAGGCAGTGAACGCATATGCGGTGGGAGGGGACGAAGGTGACCGAGAAATTGCTGCTGATTATCCCGGAGGGACCGACGCTGGAGGGCATCAAAGCCGCGCTCGGCGGGGCGTGCGAGCTGCTGATCGCCGCCCGGTGGGAGGACGCGCTCGCCATCCTGCACGAGAGGCGGCAGGAGCTGCTTGCGATCCTGCTTGACCTCGACTTTGCGCGGGAGACCGGGGAAGCCTTTGAGCGTGAGCTTGCCGGGGACGACCCCTTCGCCCGCCTGCCCATCATCGGCGTGACCAGGGCGCGGCCCACGGCCGAGGACGCAGAATGCCTGGACCGCGGGATCTATGACCTCCTCTCCCCGATGACGCCGCCCAAGCTGATGCTGCGCCGCATCCGCAGTGCGGCGCGGGCGATGGACTCCATCTCCTTCCACGACATTGAAAAGCTGCTGAAGGCCCTGCCCTCAAACATTTTCCTCAAGGACACCGAGGGACGCTACGTCTTCTGCACCCACTACTGGCATCACCTCTACCACGCGGACGATCCCAACTGGTCGATCCGCGGCAAGACCGATCTGGAGATCCGCAAGGACCGCGAAAACGCCCTCAAGGCGATGGAGGCCGACCGCCGCATCGTTGCCACCGGCGTCGGCACCGACTACATCATTCAGGAGCGCTGCGACGGTGTCCATGAGTATCTGGAGCTCATCAAGCGCCCCGTGTTCGACGACAGCGGCAAGGTGACCGGCATCGTCGCCCTCATCAACGACGTGACCGAGAAGGAGCTTTTGAAGCTGGAGCTGGAAAAGCGGGCACAGGTCGATCAGCTCACGGAGCTTCTGAACAAGTCCACGACGCAGGAGCTTATTGAAATCCGCCTGTCCGCCGGCAACAAGAGCGGCAAGCACGGCGCGCTCATCATGATCGACGTGGACAACTTCAAAACCGTCAACGACCAGTACGGCCACGCGATCGGCGACCGCGTGCTCGCCGAGACGGGGCGCGTGATCCGCAACAGCTTCCGCGGCGCGGACGTCGCGGGCCGCGTCGGCGGGGACGAGTTCATGGTCTTCGCCCAGGATGTCGAATCCCCGGAGGCGGCGCTGCATCTGGCCGAACGCGTCGCCGCCCAGATCGCCCGGCTGCCCGGCCTGCCCGACGTGACGCTCTCCATCGGCATCGCCCTCTTCCCCCAGCACGGCAGGCTCTTCGAGGAGCTGTACAAGGCGGCGGACACGGCGCTCTATCAGGTCAAGAACGGCGGCAAGGCCAGCTGCAGGCTGTACGGAACATAATAAGTGGAAAACGTATGACAGATCCGTGGAAACTGCGGATTTGCCATACGTTTTTTATGATACGATTCCTTTTTCTGTCACGACGGCGTCCATCCGGACGTCGTGCGCCTCCGAGGGGAGCTCCGGCGCGAGCATTTCGGCGTAGCAGAGGCAGAGCTTCGGGCAGGCGCAGCGGCGCAGAAAGCGGTCGTAATACCCCGCGCCGCGGCCGAGGCGCGCGCCATCCTCCGTCGCCGTCACGCAGGGGACCAGCGCAAGGCCGATTTCCCCCGGCGCCGCGCTCTCCGCGGTCTCCGGCGGCTCCGGGATGCCGAACGCCCCGGGGCGCAGCGCCGCGGGATCACTGACCCGCACGGCCTCCATCGTCCGGTCCGCGAGACAGCGCGGTACATATACCCGCTTTCCCGCCGCGAGCGCCGCCGCGATCAGGGCGCGCGTGTCCGGCTCGGCCCCAACGCTGACGTAGAGAAAAACGCTCCGCGCCTGCTGCCAGTACCGGCTGCAGAGCACCGCCTCGCGGATGGCGCGGTCGGCTCTCGCGCGGTATTCCGGCGTCAGCGACGCGGCCCTCGCCCGGTATTCCCGGCGGAGCTGCCGCTTGCGCTCGTCCATTGCGCTCACAGGTCGAGGGCGCAGAGCTCGTCCAAACCCTCACGCCGGACGGCGACATAGCTCTCCCCTTCCCGCAGCATGACCACGGGCGGACGGCCCAGGCGGTTGTAGTTGGAGGCCATGGAGTAGTTATACGCGCCGGTGGTGCAGACGGCGATCCGGTCGCCGCGCCGCGTGTCGGCGGGGAGCGTGACCGCGGGCTGGATGATGTCGCCGCTCTCGCAGCAGCGGCCCGCGAGGTCGAAGACCGCAGTCTCCCCTCCGGCGCGCTCTGCGTGGAGGACCGTGTACTGCGCGCGGTAGAGGCAGTAGCGGGGGTTGTCCGTCATGCCGCCATCGACGATCACGTGGTTTTTGAAGCCCGGGATGCGCTTGACGGAGCCGACCGTGTAGACGGTCATGCCCGCGTCGGCAACGATGCTGCGGCCCGGCTCCATGAGAATCACGGGCATGGGAAACGAGGCCCGTGCCGCCAGCGCGCGCAGATGCTCCGCCAGCGCCGCGATGCGGGCCGGGATGTCGGCCTGCTTGTCGGCCTCCACATAGCGTACGCCGTAGCCTCCGCCGAGGTTAAGCGTCCCGGTTACATAGCCGAACTTCTCCCGAAGCTCCCGCATAAAGGCGAACATAAGGTCGGCTGTATCCTCAAACACGGTCTCGTCGAAGACCATGGAGCCCACGTGGCAGTGCAGGCCGTCGAGCTCCACATGCTCTGCGTTCAGCGCCGCCCCGACAAATTCCAGGGCCTGGCCGGTGCCGATGGGGACGCCGAACTTCACATCCACGCGCCCGGTGTTCACGGCCTCGTAGGTGTGCGGGTCGATGCCGGGGGTGACGCGCAGCAGGACCTTCTGCCGGATGCCGCGCTTTCCCGCCTCGGCGTCCAGCGCTTCCAGCTCCTCAGGCCCGTCCACAACGAAGCAGCCCACGCCCTTGTCCAGCGCATAGCGGATATCCTCGTCCGTCTTGCCGTCGCCGTGAAACCAGATGCGCGAGGCCGGGAAGCCCGCGGACAGTGCGGTGTGGATCTCCCCGCGGGAGACGGCGTCGACGCCCATGCCCTCCTCCGCCATGATGCGGTACATCTGCCGGAACGCGCAGGCCTTCCCGGCATAGAGCGGCAGGGCCGCGTCCCCGAAGGCTTTGCGGAAGGCGTTTTGGTACATGCGGCAGTTTTCGCGGATGCGCGCCTCGTCCATCAGATAGAGGGGCGTGCCGAAGCGGTCGGCGAGGGCGCACACGTCCTGCCCCGCGAAGAGAAGGCTTCCGTTTTCGTCGCGCGCGATGTTGCTCGTGAGCATGGGCTTCACCGGTCCTCTCAAAAAGATGTGCGCATTTTAGCACATTACCGAAGTAAAGTCAAGGCAAGTCTTCCGCGACATACAGCTCCTCCGCGTCCAGCAGCGCCTTTTGCAGCACGGACGCCGCCTGTTGCGTTTGCCCCGCCGCCAGCCAGTCCAGCGCCTCCGACGCGGCGGCGCAGAGGATCGCGTACATTTTCGGATAATCTGCCATCTTTCCCTCCAAACAATAATTATAATAGATATACTGTATATCTATATGACGAATAATACCACAATTTTGCCATAAAGTAAAGTCACCGTATATCTGTGAGGTGAACTTATGGCAATCAAAAGCGTATCCATCCGCATTGAGGAGGAGATGCTGCAAAAGCTGTCCTATGTGGCGGATTATGAGGGGCGCTCGGTCAACAGTCATATTCTCGTGCTGATCCGGCAGAGCATCCGCGGCTTTGAGGAAAAGCACGGCCCGATCGAGGGCGAGATCGAGGCTGCGCAGAACGTCAAGCCCGCGCGGCGGCAGGGGAAGGAATAGCAGGGGCGGCTGTCATGTCCGCCCGGCAGAAAAGCAGAATCGTTTGCAGATGTATCTGGGCGCGATTTCCTTCTCGCTGTGCGGGCGGCTGATAGCCGCCCCTACGGCGAGGACGGACTTTTTCACAGTCCCCTGCGATGCAGAAGACCAAAAACAAAGCTCCCGGGGCCTTTCGGTTCCGGGAGCTGCGCTTTATCTCTTTTCCCCTCCAAGTGAGCGACAGGACCGGAGCCCTGCCGCTCAGGGGGGAGATATAGGGGAATTGGCTGTTTTGCGGCCTACGCCTGCATCAGTTGCAGGTGAAGGTCAGGGTGATCGGCCCGGCGACGTTCGGGACCTGGTAGCCGCCCAGGAAGTTGGTCGCGCTGCCGTCGGAGACGTTCGTGATCACAAAGGCGTTGTTCTTCGCCAGGTAGGTGATCCTGTCGTCCACCTTCAGGGTGATCGCGCCGGTGATGGTGTCGTCGATCTCATTGGCCGTGCCGCCGTTGAAGCTGACCAGGATCTTGTAACCGGTCGGGACTACGAACTTCACGTCCACGGTCCTCACCTCGTACTCAACGGTGACCACTGCGCCGCCCGCGGGCATGGTGAAGTTTGCAATGCCAAGGGTGCCTTCCGCGAGGAAGGTTCCGTCGGCCGCAGCGGTTACGACGACTCTCTTCACGATGTACTTGCCGCTGTCGGAAGCGGTGATCAGGACATCCTGGCCGGTGGGCACGTTGTTGATGTTGAGCGGCGTGCCGGGTGCGCTGCCGTCCTCCGCCGTGATGATCGGGTTGACGCCGGCGGTGGCGGACTTCACCGTGATCTTGCTGCCGGTCGGGGCCAGGTCGAAGCTCAGCGTCGCAGAGGCCACATTCGGGACGACGTAGTCCGTCGCGCCGGTGAGCGCGAAGCCGGGCTCAGCGGAGGCGAATTCGAGGTAATCGCCGACATTTGCGAAGAAGGTGTCGCCGTCTTTGAAGACGTTGCCGTTGATGAACACGGACATGGTGTTCGGGACGACGCTGACGGTGAGCGCCACCGCGGAGGGCTGGAAGACCGCGCCGAAGATGGTCTGGCCGGGCTGCACCGTGAACTTCCAGAGGCCGGTGCCGTCGTCACGGTTGACCGTGTTGATCATGCCGTTGTTGTAGACCTTGAGCTCGCCGTCGCCGAGGTTGGCATAGCCTGCGAAGGGCTGGTCAACGATGTACACCACATCGCCGATATTGAAGCTCGTGACCGGGATCGTGCATGCGGGGTCCGCGTAGAAGGCCAGCGTGCCGTTGTAGACCTGGTCGACCAGGATGGCAGCCTGATTGTTCGTGCCCTTCTCGACCTGGATACGGACCTCGACGTTGTCGGCAGGCATCATGAACCAGATACCCTCGCCGTTGAGGCTGTTGTCGTGGTAGGAGACCGTGGAGTTCGGGTCCGTGGTCACGACCTCGACCGCGGCGATCTTCATGTTCTGGGCCTGAGCCAGTGCCGTGCGGCCGATCTGGACCTGGGTGTTGTAGCCCACGTTGTCGAAGGTGGTGTCCGCCGCGACATCACGGTACACGTCGCCGGTGTAGACCTGGACATAGCCGCTGGTAACGGGGTTGCCGGCCGTATCCGTGACCCTGACTCTGAGGCTGTAGCTGACGCCCGCGAAGTTCACGTAGATATTCACGGGAGAGTTCGGCATCTGGAAGACGAAGAAGTTTCTCGCCACGCCGCCGATGGTCCAGCCGGTCACCTCCGCCGGTACGACGCGGTTGGAGTCGCCGTTGACCTCAACGATGGTGATGTCTCTGGCTGTCACGCTGTACATCGGGTTCGGCGTATCGACCACGATCGCAACGTAATCGCCCGGGATGGCTGCCTTCTCATAGGAGGACGGGTCGATATTGTTCATCATCGCATCGACTGTGCTGTAGTGTCCGGCGCCGACATTGCCGTACTTTGTGGTGCTCTCCTGGGCCGGATTGAGCGGGTTGCGGTCGAGCAGCAGGAATTCCACGTTGCCCTTGGTGGCGTCGTAGGTTGCGCCGAGGGCGTAGAGGGCCACGTTATAGGGCACTTTCGGCCTGAGGATGGCGACGATCTCGAGGTCCTTCGCACGCTCGTCGACCATGGAGAAGTTGTAGAAGTAGTTCTTGACGTCTGCGATGTACTCACGGCCGTCGATGCGGAAGCCGACCATGTCGTACTTGGAGATGCCGGACTCGGTCATGCCGACGATGACGGCGTCGCCGTACTCCACGTCGATCTGCGTCATGCCTCCCGGATTGTTGTCGGCCGCACCGACCACACCGTTGATGGCGATCTGCCACAGACCGGAGCCGCTGAGGAATGCCTCGTTGATCGGGCTCATCGTCTCGTCAACGCATCTCATGGTGAGCGTGAAGGGCAGCGGATCAAAGGCGACCTGGATGTACACGCCCTCGGCAGGCATCGTGAAATCATAGCCCCAGGCGACGGCACCCGTCGAATCCGTATAGCTGAACGGGGTCAGGCTCACGATTGCGCCGTTATCCTTGCGGGTGACGATGATCTTGTCCGCGAAGTTCGTACCGTTGCCGGCCCAGCGGTAGCCATGGCTGGCGCGCGGCATGAGGCTGACGGTCTCGCCGGGCATGCAGGCGGCTGCCGATTTGCCGTTTACGATGTAGCTGACGTCGCCGTCGCCGCGGATGAGTGCGAACTGGCCGATTGCGACCTTGCCCTGCTCAAAGTAGGCAGTGATCGTGATGTCGTCGTTGGGCACCTGGAAGTAGCCGTGGAGATTGGCCTGGTTGTTCGCCACTTCCACGCCCTCGGGATCTGCGCCGGTGCCGGTGATGTCGTAGCGGACGAAGGCGATGTTGTCGCCGCAGTCGTAGCGCAGGTCAATGTAGTCGCCGAAGAAGACGTTGTTTTTGAGCTGTCTGCGGGCGGAGACGGTGTCGTTCGAGGTGTTGCCGTCCCACAGGAACTCGCCCTTGAAGGCCTGGTTGTTGCGGGTAATGGTGGTCGTGAAGCTCACGTTCTGGTAGTTGCCGCCCACCGCGTTCCCGCTGACAAAGAAGCGGGAGGTGATGGTGTGTGCGCCGCCGCGGAAGGTGGGCGTGATGGTGACGCCGCCCTTCGGCATGATGAAGGTGTTGGCGCCGGTCATCGTGACCTTGAGACCGTCGCTGTTGCGGACGATGTCGTAGGTGGGCGTCGCGCCGTAGCCCGGTTCGGGCGTTGCGGTCAGGGTGACCGTCGCGCCGGTGTTGGCCTCATCGACAGGATTGCTGGTGACAACGCCGCCGTTGGCGGGCAGGATGATGATGTTGTTGCCCTTCGCGCCGAAGGTAACCTGGACGTCGACGTCGGAGCCGGGCATCGTGAAGGTGTTGCTGAACACGTTCACGGGCGTGCCGGTGGTGCGGTTCGTCACGACGAGACCGATGGGCTCATACCCGTCGAGGGACTTGGTGACGACGGTGACCTGCGTGCCCTTGGCCGCGCGGGTCACGGCGCTGCCGTTGACCTGGAGGTAGAAGCTGCCGAGAGCCGGCGTGGGCTCGTTCAGGTAGAAGGCGTAAGTGGAGACGGGCTTGAGCGTGACTGTCACATACGCGTCTCCATCAGGCATGAGGAAGGCGTTGGACGCGCTCACCGCGAGCTTGGTCTTGTTGTCCAAAGAGACCTGCTTGGAGTAGTACGCGTCGATGCTCTGGATCTCATAGTTCGGGTCGGTGCTGCGGATGACAACCGCCGCGCCCTTGACCGCGGACAGGACAGACACGCCGTTGACGGAGGCCGCTGCCTTGCCGCTGTAGTTGGCGCTGATCTTGATGTCATGGCCGCTCTTGATGGCCGCGTCCACGCGCACGTCGCAGCCCGGCATGATGAAGGTGTCGCCGGTGAGGCGGATGTCCGCCTGGCCGTTTGCGTGCTTGACCGTCAGAGAGTCGATGGCCTTGCCGGAAGCGGTCTCGCTGACCACGGTGACCGTCGCACCGGCAGGAGCGGCGGTGACGGGCGCATTGTTCACGTAGAACAGCAGTCTGCCGTCCGAGGAGGACATGCTGCTCGTCAGCTTGTAAAGCGTGGCAGTGGTCGTCGTCGTGGTGGTCGTGGTGCCGTTGCCGTTCGTAGTGGTGCTGGTCGTCGTGGTGGTGGCGGTGGTGCCCGGATTGCCGGTGCCCGCCACGGAGACGCTCATCGCCACCGGGTAGCAGAAGATGTTGCCGGCTTTCAGCGCGCTGAGGTCGTCCTTCATGTTCAGCGCCTTGAGCAGTCTCTCACTGGCATAGTAGTTGAGGCCGTGAGACGTGGCAATGGAGTACGCCGTGTCGTTGGACACCAGCGTGTGCGCCATGACGCCGTAGCAGGTGGTGCCGACAGCCGGCGCGACAGGCGTCGGGATGATGAGGGTGTCGCCCGCTCTCACGTTCTTCCAGTTGGAGATACCGTTCACGTTTGCGATGAACGAGGAGAAAATCGAGAAGTTGACGCCCAGACTGTTGCAGACGCCGGAGACCGTCTCGCCCCAGGACATGGTGTAGGGCACCAGGTAGAAGGCGAGCACGTCGCCGCTGCGGTTCTGGTTGGCACTGGCGTAGGTGCTGACCGTGCTGGTCTGCGCGGTTGTGGACGCAACGCCGGTGGCGGCAGTGCCGGTGGTGGCGATGCCGGTGGTGGCGGTGTTCGTTACAGCCGCGCCGCCTCTCGCGTTGGTCGCGATCACCTGCGCGTCAGAGTCGCTTGCAGGCAGATACAGCGTCCTGCCGACGGCCAGCTTGCTCCACTGTCCGTCGTTGATGTTGTTGAGGGCCATGATTGCGTCCTTGCAGGTGTAATAGTTCAGACCCAATCTCTGGCAGATCCTCAATACATAGTCGCCCTGCGCCATGGTGTACTCAACAACGTTGGCGCCATACGCAGTGGTGGCTGCGCTTGCGGAGACGGTCATGCCCGAAAACAGGGACATCACCATCAGTACCGAAAGCAGCATACTAATGATCCGTTTCTTCATAGTTGCTCCCCCTAAAACTACCCTCGCGGGTAAAATGATTACGGTGCTGTGGACTTATCTGAATCGCAGCCTCTTTCAAAAAGTTAAAAAAGTATTACGATTCGGCTATAATATTACAACAACTCTTCTTAAATTGCAAGACCTAAAAGCGAAAAAATTTCAATTTATTGCAATTCGGTAACGTCTTGCAGCTCTGCGGACTTGGGAAAAGCGCTGCGCCGCAAGGCTTTGCGGCATCGGCCGATTGCCGCGGGTCCGGAGACGGGAGCGCTGCGTTCGATCAATTAGACGCGCCGCCCGCCCGTTTGTTCCCGTTTCTTCACTGCTTTTTCATTTCCTTCCTCCGCGTGTGCCGCGCGGTTTTCTGTCCATCGTGTCATCCTGTGCGCAGGCACATTGTCATTTAGAGCGGAGCGAAGAATCTTTTCCGTCCGCACAGACCGTGGGAAAGATCCTTCGCATCGCTCAGGATGACAGGTGCGGGGCGGATGACAGGTGCGGGCGGGGTATATGCCCTTGTGTTTTCGGCGTCCGGATGGTACACTGGTAGGCGGCAGGTGAGAGCTTTGGAGATTACCCTATATTATAATGACGGCGCTGTCGCAGTCTGTCGAAAGCCGGCGGGCGTCGATTCGGAGTCGGAGCTGCCCGCGCTGCTGCGGGCGGGGCTCGGCACGGCGGAGGTCTTCTGCGTGCACCGGCTGGACAGAGGCGTCGGCGGCGTGATGGTCTATGCCCTGACGCGGGAAGCGGCAGCTTCGCTCTCGGAACAGATGCGCGCGGGGCTTTTTCGGAAGGAATATCTCGCCGTCGCCCACGGCGCGTTCGGGGAAACGGAGGGGACGCTGCGCGACCTGCTCTTCCACGACCGGGCGAAGAACAAGAGCTATGTGGTCACGCGCAGGCGCGGCGGCGTGAAGGAGGCCGCGCTCGACTACCGCGTGCTCGGCGAGGCGGAGGGACTTTCCCTGCTGCGCATCCGCCTGCATACCGGGCGCAGCCACCAGATCCGCGTGCAGCTCGGGTCCCGGCGTCACCCGCTGGTCGGGGACGCGAAATACGGCAGTCCCGCGCGGGAGTGCCCAATCGCGCTTTTCTCCTGCGCCCTCTCCTTCACGCATCCGGGCTCGGGCCGGGCGCTTACGTTCAGCGCCCCGCCGCCGGAGACTTATCCGTGGGACCGCTTTAAGCCCTGTCATTCCGAGCGGAACGAAGAATCTCCCGGCAGCAGAATATGATTGGAGGACGAACATGCGATACATTGAGGTCACGGTGAACACCCCGAAGGAGGAGCTGGACGCGCGCTGCGAGCAGATGGCGGCCATGGGCGCGGGCGGCTTCGTCATTGAAAACGAGGACGATTTCCGGGATTTTCTGGAGCACAACCGTCAGTACTGGGACTATGTGGACCGGGAGCTGGAAGACAGATTTCACGGCGTCAGCCGCATCAAATGCTACCTGACGGACGATGAGGACGGCCTCGCCGTGCTGCGCCGCTTCCGCGAGGCGTGGCCCGCCCTCTCCACCGCGTTTGTGGAGGACAGCGACTGGGAAAACAACTGGCGCGAGTTCTACAAGCCCATCGAGGTGGGCGAAAAGCTCGTCGTGGTGCCCGAGTGGGAGGAGGCGCCGGATGACGGGCGCGTTCCGCTGCGTCTTGACCCCGGACTGATTTTCGGCACCGGCAGTCACGCCACGACGCGCATGTGCCTGGCCGCGCTGGAAAAACACTGCGCCCCCAGCGTGAAGGTGCTGGACCTGGGCTGCGGCAGCGGCATCCTCGGCATCGGGGCGCTGCTGCTGGGCTGCGGGCGCTGTCTCGGCGTGGACATCGACCCGAAGGCCCCGGACGTGGTGATGTCGAACGCGGCCCTGAACGGCATCGGCCCGGAGCGCATGACGGCGCTGGCGGGCGACATCCTGGGGGACGAGGGCCTGCGCGAGCACATCGGCGGCGGCTGGCAGCTCGTGCTCGCCAATATCGTGGCCGACGTGATCATCCCGCTCTCGGCACTGGTCTCGCGCTTTATGGCGGAGGGCGCGGTGTTCATCTGCTCCGGCATCATCGAAAACCGCTGGCCGGAGACCGCCGCGGCGCTCAGGGCCAACGGCTTTGAGATCACGGATCACCGCTCCGAGGAGGAGTGGCACTGCTTCGTGTGCCGGCAGAGCCGGGCCGGATAAACCGGTACGGCGTTCTGATCAAACTCAGGAGAGGGGCCTGTCCCTCCCGGCAGCGACAAGGTGTCCTGTAAGACATTACGGCGAAATCGCGTCATACTGCGATTTCGCCGTAATGCTCTATCCGGACGATACCCTGTACCGCCGGGGGCAAGCCCCTTTACCCTGCCGTGATGATCGGGCTGTTCACAGCCCTGTTTTTTGAAATCGTCCGCGTCGCCGGGCGGGCCGCCGCCCCAGGCGGAGCTGTGCCGAAGCCCGCCGCTTTTCAGCGCAGGCCGCAGCCGTAGCTGACCATCTCAACAGCGCGGAAGGCGCGGTCGTTCCAGGGGTAGAGGCTTGCTTCGACTCCGGCGTCGATCATGATGTCCTGCGCATACTCGCCCCGGAGGTCGTAGCAGCGGTCATAGACCGGGAGAATGCTCTCAAGGAAGATCCGCAGACGCACGTCGTCCTGTTCCTCGAGCCAGCAGCCGACGGCAGAATAGATCTCGTCGTCCGTGAGCTTTGTCTCCGCGCCCCAGTCCAGCAGCCACGCGGCGCAGCGGGCAGCGCGCAGGGAGGAGCCCGCTGTGCCGGGATAGACCTGCAGCACCCCCTCGAAGATCTCGTACAGCGCCTCGTCGCGCACGGGCGGCAGGTCCGGGATCAGCGGCAGCGGCTCCGGCGTCGGGGCCGGGGTGGGCTCCGGCGTGGGTTCGGGCGTCGGCTCGGGCGTCACGGCGGGGGTCGGCTCCGGTGTCGGAGCCGCGGCCTTTGTACCGCAGCCCGCAAGCGGCAGCAGCATGGAGAGGATCAGAATAAACAGGAATGTTCTTTTCATGGCGTATTCCCTTCTTTCGCATGTTTTTTTCAGCTTACCACGCGGACCGTGAAAAATCAAATAAACCTGTAAAGTGTACAAAAACCGGCCCGCGTGTCTGTACAGATTCTACATTGCCTCCGAAGTTTTTTTCGCCTATTGCTTTTTCCCTCGCATGACGGTATAATGCGCATAAAGATTTTTAAGCGCGGTACAGAGAGACCGGCAAGATCGTCATAGGGCGGGGCTGCCATGGGGGCAGTCCGGTTTTTGAGCGTCTTGCCGAATCCGGCAGGACTTTTTTTCATGCTTCAAGGGGTGCTGAGATGAGACAGAAGGCCCAGCTCATGGACGAGGCGGCGCTCATGCGGGCGCTGACGCGCATTTCCCATGAGATCGTGGAGAAGAATAAGGGCGCGGAGAACGTGGTACTGGTCGGCATACGCCGCCGCGGCGGCCCCATCGCCGAACGCATCCGCGACAACATCCAGCGCATCGAAAACCGCGAGGTCCCCGTCGGCAGCATCGACATCCGCTTCTACCGCGACGATCTCAGCCACCTGAGCGAGCTGCCCGCCGTGCGCCGGACTGAGCTGCCCTTCGATGTGACCGGGCGCGACGTGGTGCTGGCGGACGACGTGATCTACACCGGGCGCACGGTCCGCGCCGCGATCGAGGCGGTCTTCTCCTGCGGCCGCCCGCGCAGCATCCAGCTCGCCGTACTCATCGACCGCGGCCACCGTGAGCTGCCGATCCGCCCCGACTATGTGGGCAAGAACGTCCCCAGCGCGCGCACGGAGCTCATCGAAGTGCGCCTGCCGGAGTTCGACAACGAGACCGGCGTGTGGCTCATGGATATATCTTGATGTGCCAATGAAATCTTGAATCAGGATGTGGCCTGATGTCTGGAACATCAATCATGATTTGATTGCCGTTTCGCTCGCCCCTTGACGGGGCAGCCGCGAGACATGGCAAAATTGCTCCCCAACAAATTCAAGTATTTATTGGGGGAACAACAAAAAACAACCGGCAGACTGCCGTTTGTTGATAGATTTCAATTAAAAACTACAGAGAGAGGGAAATTGAATGACTGCCAAAAACACAAACCTCGACGCCGTGTACGACGCGCGTACACTGGGTACCTCCAGAATGCTGGTGCTCGGCCTGCAGCACATGTTCGCCATGTTCGGCGCGACTGTACTGGTCCCGGCCCTGACCGGCCTTGACGTGGCGACAACCCTGCTGTTTGCGGGTCTCGGCACGCTGCTGTTCCACCTGCTGACTAAGAAGAAGGTCCCGGCCTTCCTGGGCTCCTCCTTCGCCTTCATCCCCGGCTATGCCGCCGTCGCCCCCCACGGAGAGGCGGATCTGCTGGTCTACGCCTGCTGCGGCGTGGCCTGCGTGGGCGTCATGTATGCCATCCTGTCGGCCCTGTTCAAGACCTACGGCATCAAAAAGGTCATGCGCTTCTTCCCGCCCATTGTCACCGGCCCCATCATCATTGCCATCGGCCTGAACCTCAGCTCCTCTGCCATCAGCAACTGCTCCTCCAACTGGCTGATCGCCATTGTTGCGATCGTGGTGGTCATCGGGGCCAACATGTACGGCAAGGGCATGGTTAAGATCATCCCGATCCTCCTGGGCGTGGTGGTCTCCTATGTCTTCGCGCTGATCGTCGATCCCTCCGCCCGTGAGAGCGTAGCCTCCGCGGTCGCCTCCGCCAAATGGTTCGGCCTGCCCGTCTACTGGGACCGCACCGTCTTCGGTCTTCTGACCTCCGGCAGCATCGACGGAGCCCTGCTGACCTCCGCCATCCTTACCATCGTGCCGCTGAGCCTCGCCACCATGGTTGAGCACATCGGCGACGTCTGCGCCATCTCCTCCACCTGCGAGCAGAACTTCCTCGTCGATCCTGGCCTGCACCGCACCCTCCTGGGCGACGGCCTGGCCACCTCCCTCGCGGCTCTCTTCGGGGCACCTGCCAACACCACTTACGGTGAAAACACCGGCGTGCTGGCCCTCTCCAAGGTCTACGACCCCCGTGTGATCCGCCTCGCGGCCGTGTTCGCCATCGTCTTCTCCTTCTGCCCGAAGTTCGCGGCGCTGGTCTCCGCCATGCCCGGGGCCACCATCGGCGGCGTCAGTCTCATCCTCTACGGTATGATCTCCGCCGTCGGCGTGCGCAACGTCGTCGAGAACAAGGTGGACTTCACCAACACCCGCAACGTCATCATCGCCGCCCTGATCCTGGTGCTGGCCATCGGTATCAACTACGCCGGCTCGATCCAGATCGGCATCGTCTCCCTGTCCGGTCTCGCGGTGGCCTCCATCGTGGGCATCCTGCTCAACGCCGTCCTCCCGGGCAAGGACTACGAGTTCGGCGTCGACTCCCAGGGCGACACCTCCGTCAACTTCAAGGTTTGAAACCAGCGCCCTTCTCAAAGAAAACGCACCCGGTATATACGAAATCAAACAGGAGCGGTCCCTCACGGGGCGCTCCTGTTTGATTCAAAGTTCTTCGCTCTGCGGCCCGTGGAGCTTTTTCTGATAGTACCGCAGCGCGGTCGGGATGGGGCAGTCGGCCGCAATCTCCGCCGGGGTCCTCCAGACGAAGGCGGGCAGCTCCTTTTGCAGCGCGATCCGGTAGCCGCGCATATGCCATTCGACGTGGGTAAAGACATGCCGCGCCTCGCCGCAGGGCTCGATGGACAGGACCTCGCCCCCCAGGGCGCGGACGGACTCGGCGGCCTGCGTCAGACTGAGCGCACCGTCCAGGTTCGGAAACTCCCACAGCCCGGCGAGAAGGCCCTTTGGCGCCCGCTTGCGCACGGCGTAGCTCTCCCCGCAGCGCAGAAGCAGGATCGTCCGTTCCTCGATGCGCCGCTCCCGCGGGGGACTCTTGACCGGGAAGTCCGCGGTCCGGCCTGTGAGACAGGCGCGGCAGAGCGAGCGCAGCGGGCAGTTTTCACAGCGCGGCGCTGTGTTTGGGAGACAGACGGTTTCGCCCAGCTCCATGATTCCCTCGGTCAGCAGCCCCGCCCGCTCTCCTCTCGGGTAGGCGCGGCGCAGGAGCTCGGAGATTTCCTCGCGCGTGCGGGGCAGCAGAATATCGTCCGGGCAGGCGAGCGCGCGCGTCATAACACGCAGGACATTGCCGTCCACGGCGGGCTCCGGCTCCCCGCAGGCGATGGAGGCGATGGCCCCCGCGGTGTAGGCTCCGATCCCCGGCAGGGTCCGCAGCTCCGCGGCCGTCCGGGGCAGCTCTCCGCCGTACTCCGCCATCACGCGCAGCGCCGCTTTTTTCAGGTTGCGGGCTCTGCTGTAGTAGCCGAGCCCCTCCCAGAGCTTCAAAAGCCGGTCTTCGTCTGCGGCGGCGAGAGCCGGGATGTCCGGCAGCGCCTCCAGAAAGCGCGCGTAGTACGGGATCACCGCCTCGATGCGCGTCTGCTGCAGCATGATCTCCGACACCCACACATGGTACGGCGTGGGCGAGAGCCTCCACGGCAGCGGCCGCCGCACGGCGGCGCACCAGTCGATAATGCGTGCGGCGCACGCGCGCACCAGCGCGTCGTTGTCCATGACAGCGCTCCTTTCAAAAAACGTCGCATATGGCAACACCGCACAATCCGCCATCGGCGCCTCCCGGAAAAAAGTGCCCTGACTTCGAGCCTTTTTCTTGCAATACGCAAAGTATTCCTGAGAAAAACTGCCATTGTCAGAACCCAATTGTTCTCAGGATTCACTCTCGCCAGATTATGCGGTGCTGCCATAATGAAACGCAGGGGCGATTTCCGAATCGCCCCTGCTGTTTCTGTTATCATGACTTCGTGCAGCGGAGTCGAAGGATTTTTATTATTCTTCGTCGCTGCGCTCCTGAGAATGACGCGTAAGTTTTAAGGCAGCACCGCACAATCCGCCTGCGGCATCTCCTGGAAAATTTGCGCCCTGATTTTGAGCCTTTTTCTTGAGGTACACAAAGTACATCTGCGAAAAAGCGCCTTTATCAGAACCCAAATTTTCTCAGGATCTGTTTTTGCCGAGTTATGCGGTATTGCCTTAAGCGAAACAAAGAACTGCCGGATCAGTTTACCTTCTCAAAACCGCCCTCGTCGATCTCCGGGCCTTCGATCTTCTTCTGCGGCAGCTTTTCAAGGTTGCGCACCATGATCCACACGTACAGCAGCAGCATCCCCGCGCCGGCGAGCAGGATGAGCTGCATCCCCATGTAGCGCTCGTCCGCCAGAGACATGATGCAGGTGCTGGCGCCCAGCATGGCGGAGAACAGGGCGCGGTAGCCGTCCGGCACATGGAAGGCGAAGCCCGCAACGCGGAAGAAGGCCATCATCGCGCACATCAGGGTGACCAGCTCCACCGCGAAGGACCAGGCCACGCTGTTGAGCTGGTTCTGGATATAGCTCAGCACCAGCCAGAAGGCAAAGGTCGCCACCGGCAGCATGGCTGCGAAGCGCACGGCCCACTGGTGCTCGAAGGTCTCATAATTCGCCTGGCCCAGCACAAAGGGGTAGGCCACGCCCGAAAGGGCGGCGAGCAGGCACAGGATGCGGATCATCTCGGCGTGCTGATCGGCCTCCGTGGTGACGAGCAGCAGCACCGCGCCCGCGATCATCACGAAGCCCGCGAGCCAGCTCAGCAGGGCGAAGAACTTGCCGGGGTTATACAGCGCGCGGCAGAAATCCTCCGGCACGGCGATGCGCCGGTCCTTCATCGCCCGCACGAAGCGGTAAAACAGCAGGGCCGAGGCGATGAACATCGCCGGAACCAGGAGATTGAACACGCTCTTCTCGTTCAGGCCCAGCTCGTCAAAGGCGAGCTGATCCTGCAGCCAGCGGAAAAACACGCCGAACGCGCCCGCGCCGGCCACATAACAACAGATCTCCAAAGGTTTTTTATACATAAGCCGAATCTCGATTCCATAGAATAGTTTATAGCGCAGACAGTATACTCTGATTCGCCGTCCGCGTCAAGTCGGCGGCGTGCTTATTCAAGATCGTTTCACAAAATGCCCCGACGGCATTTTGAACTCCCCGGGACGTTGATGAAACGCCCGTAAGTCTTTTGGGGAAGAAAGGAGACCGCCATGCCGGGCCGCTGTATTTTTGCCGCCTTTCTCGCCCTCGCGCTGGTGTTTGCCATGCTGTGGATGGAGCGCCGCCTCGTCCCGCCGGAGGAGCCGCTCCCGGAGACGGTGCGGCTGCTGCGGGACGGGGAGGTGACGGAGCTGCCGCTGGAGCAGTATCTGGTCGGCGTGGTTGCGGCGGAGATGCCCGCGGATTTTGAGCCCGAGGCCCTCAAGGCCCAGGCCGTCGCCGCGCGGACCTATACGCTCTACTGCCGGGACTCAAAGCGCCACGCGGACGCGGACGTCTGCGCGGACTACCGCTGCTGTCAGGCATGGCGGGACGGTGCGGAGGCCGACCCGCGCGTGCGCCGCGCGGTGGAGGAGACCGCCGGGGAGTACCTGCGCTTTGATGGCCAGGCGGCCTTCACCGCGTTTCACTCCTCTTCGGCGGGCTTCACCGAGGACTGCGCCGCCATATGGGGTGGGGCGCCGTATCTGGTCAGCGTCTCGAGCCCCGAGAACGCCGACAGCGTCCCGAACTATGTCACCCACGCGGAGCGAAGCCCGCTGGACTTCCGGGACACGCTGCTCTCGGTCAGCCCCGACGCGGACTTTACCGGCGCGCCGGAGACCTGGATCGGAAAAATCACGCGCGACGCCAGCGGCCGCGTATCCGAGGCCGTGCTCGGCGGCGCGGTTTTCACGGGCGTGAAGCTGCGGGAGCTGTTCTCCCTGCGCTCGACGGCCTTCGGGCTTGCGTATGAGGACGGGGTCTTCCGCTTCACGGTGGTCGGCTTCGGCCACGGCGTCGGCATGAGCCAGTACGGCGCGAACGTCATGGCGGCACAGGGCGCAGACTACCGGGCGATCCTCGCCCATTATTATCCTGGCACGGAGCTTGTATCCCTGTGATAAATGCGGCGGTACTCCGCGCTCTCCGTGCCGTCGAGGTTTTGGAGAAGCAGCGCGGGCTCGACCGAAAGACCGGGTCTGCCGCCGCGCCGCCCTTCGACCAGTACGAGACTCGGCGCGGCGCTGGTGTCCCGGCAGACGAGGCGCAGGCGCTTGGGCTCGAGCCCCGCGGCGCTCATGTTTGTGAAGAGCTCCGCCAGCCGTTCCGGGCGGTGGACGAAGCAGGCCCGCCCGCCGGTGCGCAGTAGATAAGCCGCCGCAGCGCAGAGCTCCGGCAGCGTACACAAAAGCTCAGCGCGGGCCGCCGCCCGGTCCCGGTCCGCCGAAAGCGCGCCGCTGCCCGGCGGGAAATACGGCGGGTTGCAGACCAGCAGATCAAAGCGCCCCGCGGGAAAGAGGGCGCGGTGGGCGCGGATGTCGCCGGTGACGATGCTGCCGCGCGCATCCAGGCCGTTTCGCCGCAGATTGTCCCGCGCGGTCTCCGCCGCCTCCGGTACGATCTCCAGCCCCGTCATGCAAAGCTTCGGCGAGCGTACGAGCAGGAGCAGCATCGCCGCGCCCGACGCGCAGCCGAGCTCGATCCCGTTTGCCGCTCCCGCGGTATTCACAAAATCGGCCAGCAGCACGCAGTCCGTCCCCAGGCGGAAATGCGCCGCCTGCCGCAAAACCGGCCCCCCGGGCCAGAGCTGTTCTACATCGGACATAAACTTCACTCTCCGCTTTTTAAAAGAAAAAAGGGACGAGCTCTCGTCCCTCTTTTCTCTCAGGAATTACTCCTGAACGATCGCCTCGGCGGGGCACTGGGCGGCGCAGGCACCGCACTCCAGGCACTTGCTGGCGTCGATCTCGTAGTGGAGCTCGCCCATGTCGATCGCCTCGGCGGGACACTGAGCAGCGCAGGAGCCGCAGGACAGGCACTCGTCCGTGATCACAAAAGCCATGATGTTACCTCCGTATGTAGATTGACCCGCAGGTCTTGTTTTATTGTAGCACATCTCTCCCAAAAATCAATTACAAATCCGAAAATACGCGAATATATTTTGTAATGTTTCTGGCGATACTTTTTCTGCGCCGCTTCCCGCCCCGGTGGGCGCGGCTGACAACGCAATGACAAGGGAGGGAACGCCCTGTGAAAAGCAACGAGAAATTCACCCAGCGCGCCGAGATTGCCATCGAGGCGGCGCGCGCCGCGGCGGGTGAGCTGGGCCACGCCTACATCGGCACGGAGCACCTGCTGCTGGGCATCATGGAAGAGGAGGACGGCCTCGGCGCGCACATCCTGCGCCGCCAGGGGCTGGAGCGCGAGCAGCTGCGCCGCATTGTCGCCCGGGAGAGCGGCATGGGCTGCCCGGGGGCCCCGGGGCTCGGCCTGACGGGAAACGCGAGGGCCGCGCTCGAGCGCGCGGCGCAGGAGGCGCGCGCCCTGCGCCATGGCTGCATCGGCACAGAGCACCTGCTGCTGGGTCTGCTGCGCCTGCCGGACTGCGCTGCCTCCCGCGTCCTGACCGGGGCCGGGATCGATCTCAACGACGTGTACACCGCGATCATGGACGTGTTCGGCAACCCCGACCCCAGGGGCCGCGCCCAGACCGGCGCGCTGCACAGCCCTGTCCGCCGGGCCGAAACCCGCGTGCTGGATCAGTACAGCCGCGACCTGACCGAGCGGGCGGCCAACGGCCTCATCGACCCCGTCGTAGGACGCGGCTCCGAGATCCGCCGCGCCATCCAGATCCTCGCCCGGCGCAGCAAAAACAACCCCGTCCTCATCGGGGAGCCCGGCGTCGGCAAGACCGCCGTGGCCGAGGGCCTGGCCCTCGCGGTCGCCCGGGGCGAGGCCCCGCCCTGCCTCGGCGGCAAGCGCATCGTGTCGCTGGACATCCCCGCGATGCTGGCCGGGACCAAGTACCGCGGCGACTTCGAGGACCGGGTCAAGTCCGTCCTGCGCGACGTGCGCCGGGCCGGAGACGTGATCCTCTTCGTGGACGAGCTGCACACCGTCGTCGGCGCGGGCAGCGCGGAGGGGGCCATCGACGCGGCCAATATCCTCAAGCCCGCCCTCGGCCGCGGCGAGGTGCAGATCATCGGGGCCACGACGCCGGAAGAGTATCGCCGCTATATTGAGAAGGACGCGGCGCTCGAGCGGCGCTTCCAGCCCGTACAGGTGCGTGAGCCGGACAAGGCCCTCGCGCTGGAGATGCTGCGCTCTCTGCGCCCGGCGTTGGAAAAGCACCACCGCGTCAGCTTCAGCGAGGCATCGATGGAGGCGGCCTGCGCCCTCTCGGCGCGCTATATCAATGACCGCTTCCTGCCCGACAAGGCCATCGACCTGCTGGACGAGGCAGGGGCCGCCGTGCGCGTGCAGGGCGGGCGCAGCGTTGAGGAGGAGGACGTGGCCCGCGTCCTCTCCACCTGGACCGGCATCCCGGTCGCAGGCCTGTCGGAGAGCGAGAGCGAACGCCTTGTCGCCCTTGAGGACAGGCTGCGCGAGCGCATCATTGGCCAGGACGAGGCGGTCTCCGCCGTGGCCCGCGCGATACGCCGCGGACGCGTCGGGCTCAAGGACCCGGCGAGGCCCGTCGGCTCCTTTCTCTTCTGCGGGCCGACGGGCGTGGGCAAGACCGAGCTCTGCCGCGCTCTGGCCGACGCGGTCTACGGCGACGGCGGAGCCGTCATCCGCCTCGATATGTCCGAGTATATGGAAAAGCACTCGGTCAGCAGGCTGATCGGCTCGCCACCGGGCTACGTGGGGTACGAGGACGGCGGTCAGCTTACCGAGAAGGTGCGCCGCCGCCCCTGGTCCGTGGTGCTCTTCGACGAGATCGAGAAGGCACACGAGGATGTGTGGAGCATTCTCCTGCAGATCATGGACGACGGGCATCTCACGGACTCCGCCGGGCGGCGCGTGGATTTCTCCAACACCGTGGTGGTCATGACCTCCAACGTCGGGGCCAAGGCCATCACCGAGCGCCGCCTGCCTCTCGGCTTCTCCGGGGACGAGCGGCAGGATGAGACCGCCATGCGCTCTCAGGTGCGCGCGGAGCTGCGCCGGACCTTCAGGCCGGAATTTCTCAACCGCGTGGATGAAATCATCATCTTCCGCCGCCTGGACGAGAGCGACATGCTGCAAATCACGCGCAAGCTCCTCGCGGAGGTAGAACAGCGCTTCGAGAGCCTAGGCCTGCAGCTCAGAGTGCCGGAGGACACCGCGCGGCTTCTCGCCGGCCTCGGCCAGAGCGAGCAGAGCGGCGCGCGCCCCCTCAGACGCACAATACGCCGCGAGATCGTGGACCGCGCGGCCCAGCTTCTCCTGGAAGGCGCTCTCCGCCCCGGCGACGCGGTCAACGCCGTCAGCAGCGGGAGGGAGATCAGGCTGTTCAAGGCGTGAAAAACCCCTGTCATGGCTCTGCGGAGCCGTGACAGGGGTTTTGTGCGTTTGGTTTAGGGCAATACCGCATAATTCGGCAAGAACAGATCCTGAGAAAATTTGGGTTCTGATAAAGGCACTTTTTCGCAGATGTACTTTGTGTACCTCAAGGAAAAGTGACGAAATCAGAGCGCAAATTTTCCCCCTGGGCCATCATGGCCTCGGCCACCTTGAGGAAGCCTGCGACATTCGCGCCGACCATGAGATCGCCGGGCTTGCCGCACTCGACAGAGGCGTCATAGCAGGCCTTGTAGATGCTCTGCATGATGCCGTGCAGCTTCTCGTCGACCTCGTCGAAGCTCCAGGACAGGCGCATGGAGTTTTGGCTCATCTCCAGGCCGGAGGTGGCAACGCCGCCCGCGTTGGAGGCCTTGCCGGGGCTGTACAGCAGACCCGCGCCCTGGACGAGGGCAATGGCCTCGGGCGTCAGGGGCATGTTCGCGCCCTCGAAGACCGCGATGCAGCCGTTGTCGATGAGGGCCTTCGCGCCCTCTGCGTCCATCTCGTTCTGGCTCGCGCAGGGATGCGCGATGTCGCACTTGACGTTCCAGATGTTCTTGCAGCCCTCAACATACCGGGAGCCGGGGACCTCATCAGCATAGACGGAGATACGGGCCCTTCTCTTCTGCTTGATGTCGAAGAGCTTGGGCAGGTCGATGCCGTTGGGATCGTAGACATAGCCCTTGGAGTCGGACATGGCGACGACCCTGCCGCCGAGCTGGGTGACCTTCTCGGCGCAGTACTGGGCCACGTTGCCGGAGCCGGAGACGATGACGGTCTTGCCGGCATAGCTGTCGTTTCTGAGGTACTTCAGCGCCTCGGCGGAGAAGTAGCACAGGCCGTAGCCGGTGGCCTGGGTTCTCGCCAGGGAGCCGCCGAAGCTCAGACCCTTGCCGGTGATGACGCCGCCGTCGAAGCGGTCGACAATGCGCTTGTACTGGCCGAAGAGGAAGCCGACCTCGCGCGCGCCCACGCCGATGTCGCCGGCGGGCACGTCGGTGAACTGGCCGATGTGGCGGTAGAGCTCGGTCATGAAGCTCTGGCAGAAGCGCATGACCTCGGCGTCGGACTTGCCCTTGGGGTCAAAGTCGCTGCCGCCCTTGCCGCCGCCCATGGGCAGGGTGGTCAGCGAGTTTTTCAGCACCTGCTCGAAGCCCAGGAATTTCATGATGGAGAGGTTGACCGAGGGGTGGAAGCGCAGGCCGCCCTTGTAGGGGCCGATGGCGGAGTTATACTGTACGCGGAAACCGCGGTTGACTCTCGTCCTGCCCTCGTCGTCCACCCAGGGGACGCGGAACTCCAGCACGCGCTCGGGCTCTACGAAGCGCTCAAGCAGGCCGGCCTGCTCCCACTCGGGGTGCTTGTCGACCACGAGCTCCAGAGATTCAAAGACCTCGCGCACAGCCTGGAGGAATTCGGGCTCGCCGGCGTCGCGGCGCTCGACCTCGGCATAAACACGGTTGAGGTATTCGCTTTTAAACATGGATCTGTCTCCCTTCACAGTATCAGGATAGGAGAATTATACTGCAAGCAGGCATAAACATACAAGAAAAATCGCGTTTCGCCCTGTAAAAATTCCGGGACTCCCACGGCGCATTCTTGTTAAAATTTTACGATATCTGGTGACAATCACCCGCCCGCGTGTTACAATAGGGCATCCTTGTGTGTGAGGTAAAGCGCTATGAGCAGAGCCGACGAAATCTTCATTCAAAACTGCAAAGACATCCTGGAAAACGGGATCTGGGACACGGACCGCGCCGTCCGCACCCGCTGGGACGACGGGACGCCCGCCCATACGATCAAAAAATTCTGCGTGGTGAACCGCTACGATCTGGCGGAGGAGTTTCCCATCCTGACCGTCCGACGCATCTTCTGGAAGTCCGCCATCGACGAGCTGCTGTGGATCTGGCAGGCCAAGAGCAACAATGTGCGGGAGCTGCGCACCCGGGTGTGGGACGCCTGGGCCGACGAGAACGGCTCCATCGGCAAGGCCTACGGCTACCAGCTCGGCGTGAAGCACCACTACCCCGAGGGGGACATGGACCAGGTGTCGGAGATGGCCCTCTACCCCTGCGCCTACTCCATGACCTTCAACGTCACGGGCGACCGTCTCAACGCGATTTTGAACCAGCGCAGCCAGGACATGCTGACCGCGAACAACTGGAACGTGGTGCAGTACGCGGTGCTGACCCTGATGATGGCGCAGGTCTCCGGCCTCAAACCGGGCGAATTTGTGCATGTGATCGCGGACGCGCACATCTACGACCGCCATGTGGACGCCGTGAAGGAGCTTATCCGGCACGAGCCGAAGCCCGCCCCGAAGTTCACTCTCGACCCCGCGGTGACGGATTTCTACAAGTTCACCCGCGACAGCTTCACCATGGAGGGCTACAAGTATTCGGACTTTGCCGGGAAGATCCCGGTGGCGCTGTAAGGGGGAGAGGCGATGGAGGCCATCGTCGCGGTCTTCTCCGACTGGGGCATCGGCAGCGAGGGGACGCAGCAGCTCGTGCTGAAGGCCGACCGCGCCCATTTCCGGGAGCTGACGGCCGGCGCTGCGGTCATTGTGGGCCGCCGCACGCTCGCGGACTTTCCCGGCGGCAGGCCCCTGAAGGGGCGTCACAACATTGTGCTCACCCGGCAGGACCTTTCGGTCGAGGGGGCCGAAGTCGCCCACTCCGCGGAGGAGGCCGCCGCGCTCGCGGCGAAGTACCCCCGCGCGCTTGTCATCGGCGGGGCTTCGGTCTACCGGCAGCTTCTGCCCTGGGTGGATCTCGCGCATGTGACGCAGATCGACCTTGCGCCCTCGTCCGACAGCTTCTTTGAAAACCTCGACGCCGCTCCGGACTGGCGCGTGCGGGAGGCGGGGCCCTGGCAGGAGGAAAACGGCGTGCGCTACCGCTTCTTGACCTACGAGAGAATATCATAACGGAGAACAGCTATGGAGAAAAGAAAAGAATTTTTCCGCGCGCTGAAATTTGTGTTTTTCTCCGCCTCGGCGGGGATCATTGAGCTTGCGGTCTTTACGCTGCTCAACGAGCTCATCGGCCTGCCCTACTGGCTGTGCTATCTCGTGGCGCTGGTGGCGTCGGTGCTGTGGAACTTCACGCTCAACCGCAAGTTCACCTTCCAGAGCGCGAACAACGTCCCCAGGGCCATGCTGCTGGTGGCGCTGTTCTACGCGGTGTTCACCCCCCTGACTACCTGGCTGGAGCATGTGCTGACCATGCGTCTCGGCTGGAACGAGTATCTCGTGACCGGCATCAATATGGGCCTCAACCTCATTACGGAATATCTCTATGACCGCTTCGTGGTCTTCCGCGGCAGCATCGACACCAACGAGCGGGCGAAGAAACAGCAGGCGAAAGGCTGAGAAACGTCACAGCACAAAGAACCCGGAGAAGACGTCCGTCCTCTCCGGGTTCCTGTTTTGGATGGAATTTGGCAATTACTTGTAGTTGTGGGCCTGCTGCAGCACCATTTCCTTGACCTTGAGGAGCCGCACCTTGGTGGCGTTCTCGTTTTCCTCCAGCTTCATGGTGATGTACTTGATGTTGGACTCCAGATCAGGGATCATCACGTACTCGAGGGCGTTGACGCGGCGGCGGGTCTTCTCGATCTCCTCGGCCAGAAGCTGCATGGTCTTCTCGACCTCCGCCAGCTCCAGCATATCCTCGAAGACCTTCGCCATGTTCTCCAGCGCGTCGTCCAGCTCGCCGCTGGTCTGCGCGAAGCCGTAGGGATAGATCTCCGTGGGATCGTTGTTCTTCGTCGTGAAGCTGTAGACGGGGACGTTGACCGACATGATGTTCTTGAACTTCATGCCGAGCTCGACACTCTGGCGCGGATAGAGCAGCGCCTGCTCCAGCATCTCGGGCGACATGATGGAGCTTGCGACCTGCAGCGAGGCGAAGGCCTCGGTGAGACCGTCCTCCACGCGCTCGCGCAGCACCTTGTTGCGCCGCACTACGTCCATGAACTGGCGCATCAGCTCGTCGCGCTTGTCCTTCAAAAGCTTGTGGCCGCGCCGCGCCGTGCGGAGCCTGCCCTTGAGCTGATTGAGGACCATTCTGGTCGGAATGATAGTCGTACCTGCCAAAAAGCATCACCTCCAAAAATAGATAGAGTAGACGATTGCAAAACGCAGTTTCGCAATCGAAGGAGAATTACTTCTTGGGCAGATACTTTTCGATAAACTCGGGCTTGATGCGCTTGAGCTCACGCTTGGGCAGGATGCTCAGAAGCTCCCAGCCGATATTCAGGGTCTCCTCGATGGAGCGGTTGGTGTTGTTGCCCTGGCTGACATAGACCTTTTCAAACTCCTCTGCGAACTTGGCGAAGAGCTTGTCGTCCTCGGAGAGGGCGGCTTCGCCCAGGATGGTCATGAGCTCCTTGGCGTCCTTGCCGCGGGAGTAAGCGGCGAAGAGCTGGTTCATGGTGCCGGCGTGGTCCTCGCGGGTCTTGCCGACGCCGATGCCCTTGTCCTTCAGACGGCTCAGCGAGGGCAGCACGTTCACGGGGGGCACGATGCCCTTGCGGTGCAGCTCGCGGGAGAGGATGATCTGGCCCTCGGTGATGTAGCCGGTGAGGTCCGGGATGGGGTGGGTCTTGTCGTCCTCGGGCATGGTCAAAATCGGGATCATGGTGATGGAGCCCTTGTGCCCGATGCGGCGGCCCGCGCGCTCGTACATGGTGGCAAGGTCGGTGTACATGTAGCCGGGATAGCCGCGGCGGCCCGGGACCTCCTTCTTCGCGGCGGAGATCTCACGCAGGGCCTCGGCGTAGTTGGTGATGTCGGTCAGGATGACCAGCACGTGCATGTCCTTCTCAAAGGCCAGGTACTCGGCGGCGGTCAGGGCCATGCGCGGGGTGGCGATACGCTCGACCGCGGGGTCGTTGGCGAGGTTGGAGAAGACGACGGTGCGGTCGATGGCGCCGGTGCGGCGGAAGTCGTTGATGAAGTACTCGGACTCCTCAAACGTGATGCCGATGGCGGCGAAGACGACGGCGAAGGTCTCGTTGTCACCCAGAACCTTGGCCTGACGCGCGATCTGGGCGGCGAGCGCCGCGTGGGGCAGGCCGGAGCCGGAGAAGATGGGCAGCTTCTGGCCGCGGACCAGGGTGTTCAGGCCGTCGATGGTGGACACGCCGGTCTGGATGAACTCGGCGGGGTAGGCGCGCGCAGCGGGGTTCATGGGCAGGCCGTTGATGTCCATGTGGGCATCGGCCAGGATGGCGGGGCCGCCGTCAATGGGCTGGCCCATGCCGTTGAAGACGCGGCCCAGCATGTCCTCCGACACGGCGAGCTGCTGCGGGTGGCCGAGGAAGCGCACCTTGGATTCCGCCAGGTTGATGCCCTGGGCGGATTCAAAGAGCTGCACGACGGCCTTGTCGCCCTCGACCTCGAGCACCTTGCAGCGGCGGAGCTCGCCGTTCGGCAGCTCGATCTCGCCCAGCTCGTCGTAGGTGACGCCCTCGACATGCTCGACGACCATCAGGGGGCTCGCGATCTCTTTTATAGTCTTGTATTCTTTGATCATTCTTCCTCACCTCCGGCGGCAACGTCCTCGATCTGCTGTTTCATCTCGGCGATAATGGCGTCGTAATCGGCGCCGAAGGTCTTCGCGTCGGCCATCTTGGCGCGGCCGATCTTTTCGCGCGCGTCGATGGCGAAGAGGGCCTCCATGTCGGCGTGGCGCTCAAGCGCCTCGCGGCAGGCCGTGTCGTACTCGAGCACCATGTCCAGAAGCCGGAACTGCTTGGCGTAGGCGGAGTAGGCGTCCTCGTCCACAAAGGCGTTCTGCTGCAGGAAGTCCTCGCGGATCATCTTCGCGGTCTCCATGGTGAGGCGGTCCGAGGGGCTGAGCGAATCCTGGCCGACCAGGCGCACGATCTCCTGCAGCTCGCTCTCCTCCTGGAGGATGTGCATGGCCTTCTCGCGGTTTTGCATGTATTTTTCGCCGAACTGCTCGGTATACCAGGGGGCGAGGGTGTCCAGATACAGGGAGTAGGAGGTCAGCCAGTTGATGGCCGGGAAGTGGCGGGCGTAGGCGAGACTGGAGTCCAGCGCCCAGAAGACCTTGACGATACGCATGGTCGCCTGGGAGACAGGCTCGGAAATATCGCCGCCCGGAGGCGACACCGCGCCGATGGCGGTGACGGAGCCCTTGCGCTCCTCCGCGCCGAGGCACTGAACGACGCCCGCACGCTCGTAGAACTGGGCGAGACGGGAGGCGAGGTAGGCGGGGTAGCCCTCTTCGCCGGGCATCTCCTCAAGACGGCCGGACATCTCGCGCAGGGCCTCGGCCCAGCGGGAGGTGGAGTCGGCCAGGACCGCCACGTCGTAGCCCATGTCGCGGAAGTACTCGGCGATGGTGATGCCGGTATAGATGGACGCCTCGCGCGCCGCCACAGGCATGTCGGAGGTGTTGGCGATCAGAACGGTGCGCTTCATCAGCGGCTCGCCGTTTCTGGGGTCCTTGAGCTCAGGGAACTCCATCAGCACGTCGGTCATCTCGTTGCCGCGCTCGCCGCAGCCGATGTAGACCACGATGTCCACGTCGGACCACTTGGCAAGCTGGTGCTGCACCACGGTCTTGCCCGAGCCGAAGGGGCCGGGGACGGCCGCGGTGCCGCCCTTCGCGATGGGGAAGAGCGTGTCGATGATGCGCTGGCCGGAGTTCATGGGGCGGGCGGGGACGAATTTTCTCGTATAGGGGCGCTGGATACGGACGGGCCAGCGCTGCACCATGGTGAGCGCCTTCTCGCCTTTGTCGGTCTTGATTTTGGCGACGGTCTCATCGACCGTGTAGGTGCCCTGCTTGATGACCCAGGTCACCTCGCCCTGGACGCCGTAGGGGACCATGATCTTGTGGAGGATGGCACTGGTCTCCTGCACGGTGCCGAGCACATCGCCGGGGCCGACCTTGTCGCCCTTTTTGGCGACGGGGACAAACTCCCAGGTCTTCTCGCGGTTGAGGGCGGGCACGTCCGTGCCTCTGGTGATGCAGTCGCCGGTGAGAGCGCGCATCTCGGGCAGGGGGCGCTGGATACCGTCGTAAATATTGTCCAGCATACCGGGTCCGAGCTCGACGGACATGGGCATACCGGTCGTCACGACCGCGGCGCCGGGGCCGAGTCCGGAGGTCTCCTCATAGACCTGGATGGAGGCCGTGTCGCCGGTCATATTCAGGATCTCGCCGATCAGGCGCTGAGAGCCCACGCGCACAACGTCGGAGACGTTGGCGTCCGCCAGGCCCTCGGCCACGACATCGTCGTCTCGCGCCTCAAAATGACAGCGGGGAATATGGTTCAGTCTCCCAGAATATTGGTGCCGACGGCGCGTTCGACTGCGGCGCGAAGGGCCTGCCGACCCATGCCGGTGGAGCCCTCACGTCCCGGGATCAGGATGATGGCGGGGCTGGGGCTGTCCTTGAAGCGCTCGATCTCGCCCTGAATCTGCGCGGCAAAGGTCTCCTCCAGGTAGATGATGGCGTACTCCTCCTCGCTCTCGCGGGTGAGCCGCCGGAGGATCTTGCCTGCCTCGGCGGAGTCGGAGGCGGGGAAGGTGTCCAGGCCCAGGGCCTTGAAGCCCATGACCGTGTCCCTGCCGCCGATGACGGCGATTTTAAGCATACAGATCACGCAGCCTTTCCCGGATGGCCTGCGGCCTAACGCCGGCAAGCCTGCCCGTCAAAATCATCCTGACCGCCTGGATTTCCCCCTCGACGGCGGCGAGGTAGGCCGCCTCCGCCTCCGGCCCGTAGCTGACGAGCTTCGCAGAGCGCAGACAGTCGTTCACGGCGTTGTCGCAGGCGCGCTCAAAGGCGGTCATGCTCCCGCCGGAGAGGGCCTCCGCCCCGAGGGCGGCCGCCTTCTCGAGCGGCGAGTGGGCGTAGAGCCCGGCGAGACTCTCCCGGTCGGACGCGGCGACGATGCGGCGCGCTTCCACGCTGCCGCCGTCCACCAGCACCTCGCGCAGAAAGTCCTGGCTCTTGCCCATGCGCAGGGTACGCACGGCGCTTTTGAGATTTGCGCTGTCAGCCAGGGTTTTGACATAGCCCCGGAGGTAATCGCTGTCCACCCGGTCGGCAACGGCGCGCAGCTCCTCAAAGTAGGCGCGGTCCAGCACGAAGTCCGAGAGCTGGGGGTTGGCCGTGCGGGCGAGCACGCCCCTGGCCTCCTCCATCGCCCCGGCGAGGACGGGCGGCAGCAGGCTCCAGCGCTCCTCGTGATAGAGCTCCAGAAGCTGCGCACCCGGGACGCGCCCGGCGTCGGACAGGAGGCGCTGCGGGTCGCTCTCCATGGCCTCGGCCTTGATGATGGCCTTGGCGTTGTGGTAGTCGTATTTGAGCTTGAAGAGATCCGGCAGCTCCCTGTCGGGGGAGAGCCTGCTCATCTCGTCAAAGATCTCCGCGCGGCGCGCGGCGAGGGCTTGCTCCACCTCGTCCACCGTCATACTGGACATGTCGGGATACCCGCAGTCCGTCAGGATCTTGGCGGCGTCCTCAAAGGAGGCGGCATCCAGCATGCGCGAGGCTCTCTCGTCGTTCAAAAGTCTCGGCTCTCGGGCGCGCAGCATGGCCGACAAGCACAGATACGCTTCTTTTTTCGTTGACAATGTTTTCCCTCCCTTGATGGGACGTCAGCCGAAGAGAACGCCGGCGAGCTCGGCGGCCATTTCGTCGCGGCAGAGATCGACCAGAAGCTCCGCCGTGCAGTTGACCGCGATGTTCTCGCGGCGCAGGATCAGGCCGCCCTTGAAGTCGCCGCAGTCGGGCGCGAGCGTGAGTCTGCCGTCTTTGAGCTTTTCGTTCGCCGCGGCGCAGACCTTCTCGCCCACGGCCTTGCGGTCGCGCGCGTTGAGGACGATCTGCTCGTCCCCGGTGACGCTGGCATCGCCGGCGAGCTTTGCCAGAAAGGCCACATACTGTGCCTCCGGCAGGTTCACCAGCTTCTCGGCGGCGAGATCAAAGCTCTCGTTCACCATGTCCTGCTTGAGGGCGAGGATGGCCTTGCGGCCCTCCATTTTGGCCAGACGGTCCATGCTGTCGAGCCGGTCCTGATTGGCCTTGACGCCGGCGCGGATCTTTTCGGCATAGGCCTCCTTCGCCTTCTGCTCGTAGCTTTCGCGGATGGCGGCGCATTTCTCTTCCGCCTGCTTGATGATCGCGTCAGCCTGGGCATTGGCGTCGGCCTGGATATGTGCGATGATTTTTTCCGTGCCCTTCATAGCTTCTCCAATCCGATGCCGCTGTCAGAGGCTGACGGCGTTGAGCATCATGAAGGAAGCCAGCAGGCCCAGAATGGCGTAGAACTCAACGGTGATGCAGAGGATCATGCCCTTGGACCAGTCGTCGGGCTTCTTGGCCAGGATATTGACGGAAGCGGCCGCAACCTTGCCCTGGGCGATGCCGGAGAGCAGGCCCGCAAAGCCGATGGGCAGGCACGCGCCGAGGATCTGGAGACCCTGGGCCACGGTGATGGCGGACACGTCGGCCACGCCGGTCAGCTTGCTGAAGGCGAGGAACCAGATGACGAAGCCGTACAGGCCCTGGGTGCCCGGGATGACCTGCAGAATCATCGCCTTGCCGAACTTGCTGGGGTCCTCGGATACGAGACCCGCGCCCGCTTCGCCCGCGATGCCGGTGCCCTTGGCAGAGCCGATGCCCGCCATGAAAGCCGCGAGACCCGCGCCCAGAATGCCGATGGCGAAGCCGCCGATGCTGTTCAGAAATTCCATTTTTGTTTCCTCCTCAATATGTAGATGTGAAATTGAGTATATGTTTGCAGCGCACAGCTCTTTTCAATTGAAATCACTCCTGCGGATTGATGTATTGCGTGCGGATGCGCAGGGGCTCAAAGGGCTTGCCGCCGTCCTGATAGAACTTGCCGAAGAACTCGAGACACTGGAGTCTCAGATCGTGCACGAAGCAGCCCAGCAGGTTCAGCGCGAAGTTCAGCGCGTGGCCGATCAGAAACACCACGACGAAGATCACGCCCGACACCGGCGTCACGCCCTTTTCCGAAGGCATGGCCGCGATGGTGTTGAACACCTGGGCCACCACCCCGCCCGCCAGCATCAGCGCCATGATACGCGAATAGCTCAGCACGTCGCCGAACCAGCCCGTCAGGGTACTGTAGATGCAGGAGAAGGGGGCCGTGATGATGCCGAAGCCCTTGGCGCCGCGCATGGAGCCGAGCAGCAGCATCGCGCCGCCGAGGATCATGATCCCGAGGCCGAGCTTCTGCAGAAGCGCCGCGTCCGGGAAGACCAGCAGTCCGAGTGCGTACAGGACGATGCCCAGCAGGATGACGAACTGCGCGCCCTCCTCGAAGACGGCGCCCGCCGCGTTGCCGTGCCGCAGCTTTTCGCGGAAGTTGATCGCCATGCCGAAGTTCAGGTGGATCACGCCCAGGATCATTGCGCCGTAGAGCACGCGTTCGCTGTCGTTCACGGGGCTGAACACGGGGTCCCAGAGCTTCCAGCTCGAGCCGCACATTTTTGCGATCACGTCCGGCGCATTGCCGAAGAAGCTGGCTGTCAGGACTCCGACCAGGAAGGTGGAGATCCCGCCGTACAGCAGCAGCCTGCAAAACGACAGAGTGCCCGCGCGTGGCCTGATCTTCCGCATCGCCACCAGCGCCGCCAGGATCATCAGGATGCCGTAGCCCATGTCGGCCATCATCAGCCCGTAAAACAGGATGAAGAAGGGTGCCATCACAGGGTTCGGGTCCACGGTCCCGTAGGCCGGGAGCGAATACATATTGGTCACCATGTTTAATGCGTCGGAGAATTTGTTGTTCTTGAGCTTGACCGGGACCTCGGGGTATTCCTCCTCGGTCGGGTCCAGGGTCTCCCAGGCACAGCCGAAGCGCTCAAAGACCTCGGCCAGCTCGTTTTCCTTTTCGGCGGGGATCCAGCCCTCCATCACCAGGACGCTCTCTGTGCCGCAGAGCCGCTCCTCGGCCTCGGCCATGGCGATCTTGACGTTCACCCGGTCGGCGGCGAGCTTGAGCTCGTCCCGGTGCACGGCGTCGTCCGTGATGTAGTGGGCGCAGTTTTCCTTCTCGGCCGCAAGCTCCTTGAGCGTCTGCTCCGCGTCGAGCTGGCACTGGCGCGCGGTGCCGTTCATGCCGGACAGCGCCGAGGGCGTGAAGCCGAAGGGGCGCAGCGCGTCCTGCATGGCGGCAAGCTGCCCGCGCATACAGACCAGCAGCACGTAACGGGTCTTCTTCTCCTCGCGGATCGTGAAGAGCTCGCTCTCCTCGTCCACCGCGGCAAGCGCGGCCTCCGTCTCCTCGACGGGGATGCGCGACGGGAGGGAGCCCGTCAGCACGCTGCAGCGCTCCGTGCCCTCAAAGTTCAGGGGCAGGTCCAGATCCAGCCAGGGCTGCAGGGATTCGATCACGGCGCGCTGGCGGCTCTCCTCGGCGCTGATGCGCTTGATGCGCGTGTCGTAGCCCTCCAGCGTCTCGGCGGTCTTCAGCGCCCCGGCGAGACCCGTGTCGTCGATGAGGACACGGTCCTCCAGCTCGGGCTTTGCGGAGAGCAGCTTCGTCTTCTTCGGCGCGTAGCGGTCCAGCAGCTCCACCGCATGGACAAGGCTCTGGTGCTTTGCCTTGAGGGCGTTCAGCTCGCTGCCCTCCGAGCGGACAAGCCCCTCGGCCTCCGTTCCCCGGAGTCTGGGCTCCAGCTCCGTAAACTGTACGCAGCCGTGGCGGATCAGCTCCCGCAGGAGCTCCTCCTTGCTGTCGCGGACAGCCAGCAGCCGGAGCTTTTTCATTTCTACAATGGCCATCTCAGCTGTTCACTATCCTTTCCACTACCTTCGCCGCAGCCGCCTCCATCTTGCCGCCGGCCCTGGCGCGCAGCGCGGCCTTCTGGTTTTCCAGCACGCCGGACAGGCTCTCCGCCTGCCTGCGCGCCTTCTCGTTGACCTGGCGCCCGAGCTCCGCGAGCTCATCCTCGGCCTTGCCCAAGGCTGACTCCACGGCGAGCCTGCCGGCGCTCTCCGCGTCGGCGGCGAGCTGCTTTGCCCGGACCTCCGCGTTCGCGACGGTGGTCTTCGCCTGCGCTTCCGCCTGGGCAATATTGCTGATCGCTTCAAATGACATTGGCACACCCCCCTTGTTTTGATTGGGTATTGCGTAGGTTTCGCGGCGGCCCCGTCAAAGGGCCGCACCCCCGTGAACAGAACGCCCGCGGGGGTATTTGTACATAAACGATATTATAGCACAGTCCGTCCGCGTTCGGCAACCATGATATACAAAAAATCCGGTGCCGCGCCTGATATAAATACTGCGCGGAAGGCCGTGAACATGCCTTCCCGGGGAAGCGGACGAAAACACGGCGGACCCGCCTCTTTCAGCGAATCCACCGCGTTTTTCCGTATTATGCCGCCTCAGCGGCGGTTTTGCGCGCCTTGCCGACGAGCTTGCTCAGCGCGATGCTGATCTCGTACAGAGCGATCATCGGGATGGCGACCATGATCTGCGAGACGATGTCCGGCGGGGTGATGATGGCGGCCATGACGAAGATCACGACGATCATGACCTTGCGGCCCTTCATGAGCCACTCGGCGCGCACGATCCCCAGGCCGGTCAGCAGCACAGAGACCACCGGCAGCTCAAACACCATGCCGAAGATGACGAAGACCGTCAGCAAAAAGCTCACATACTGCTGGATGCTGATGGAGGCGGCGACGTCCACCTCGCCGGTAAACTGGATCAGAAAGCGCAGCATGAAGGGCAGGCTGATAAAATAGGCGAAGGCCACGCCCGCGAGAAAGCAGAGTCCGCCCGCGACAAGGGAGCCGGAGATGTAGGTGCGCTCCTTCGCGCTCAGTCCCGGGCTGCAGAAGGCGTAGATCTGGTAGCCCAGCACGGGGAAGCAGACCACCAGCGCACCGACCAGCGACAGGTTCATATAGACGAGAAACAGCTCCTGCGGGGCTATGTAGACATAGACATAGTTATAGCGCTGGCCCATGTCCGTGAGCATGGTCACAAGCCGCGGCGCGACACTCAGGCACAGGGCGAAGACGGCCACCAGCAGAACGACGCAGACCAGGATGCGGTTGCGCAGTTCCTTGAGGTGGCCTGACAGACTCATGCTGCCGTCGGACGGGGCGGCCTGCTTAGCTCTCTTCTTCATCGGACGCCGCGGCGCTCTCGGCCTTTTTGGCCTTGGGGGCCTTCTTGCCCTCTGGCGCGTCTTCCTCCGTCTCCTCCATGCCGTCCTTGAAGCTCTTGACGCTCTTGCCGAACATCTTGGTCAGCTTGGGGATCTGGGTGGGTCCGAAGATGATGATGACGACGATCAGTACGATGATGAGTTCCTGCATTCCGATTTTCATGCGGATTCTCCTCCTGTTTTTTCTTCTGCGGGCTGCCCGGCGGGCGCCTGCTCGACTGCCTGTTCGGGCTCCGGCGCGGACTGCGCCGCAGCCTCTGCGGGCTGTTCCTCTGCGGATGCGGGCTCCTCCGCCGCGGGCTTTTTCTCCTGAGGCTTGGTCTTGCCGATGTTTTTCAGATCCTTTTCCACTGCGTTGAGCTCGCCCTTGAGGTCCCTGGAGATGTCATCCAGCGGCTCCATCGCCTCGCGCAGGGGCTTCTGCGCCTCCTGCAGGGGGTCGACGATGCTCTCGCGGATCTCCTTGGACATGCCGGACGAGGCCTTGCGGAATTCCTGCAGGGCTGCGCCGAACTTGCGGGCGTACATCGGCAGCTTGTCAGGTCCGATCACCAGCAGGGCCACGATAAAAATGACGACCAGTTCCATGACGCCGATTTTCATGCAGGGCCCTCCTTTCTGTCTGTATCCTGTCCCGGATTTGACAATCAGAATAATACATGTTTTTTAAGCGTATGTCAAGAACGCGGAGAGATTTACCTGTTAAAACTTTGGCACAAAGGCCGCGGCGGATGAGACGCCGCGGCCTTCGTGCCTTTGTATGTTATTTCTCCTCGTCGTCGAAGAAAGCGCTCATGTCGGCGGTGAAGTCGAAGCGGTCTGTCGGGTCGGCGCTTTTGAAGGGGACGCCCTGCCTGCGGCGGGCGAGCTCCTCTTCTCTCCTGCGCTTCTCGGCGCGGCGGCGCTCGCGCAGGTGCTTTTTGCGCAGGCGGCGGTAGCGCGTGATGAGGATGAGATAGATGACCGCGAAGACGGACAGGATGCTCAGCAGCGTGATGACCCAGCCCTTGCTCAGGATCTCCGCCACGCGGCGCATGAGATAGGCGTTGCGCGACAGCTCGATGGTGGAGCTGTTGACCAGCTTGCTCGTGCCGTAGAGGGTGCTGCCGACGTAGACGCGCACCTCGCCCAGGACGGTGCCGGCGTCGATGGGGGCGCGCAGCGTTTCGTTGTAGAGCACGACCTCGCGGCGCAGGTCATCTTCGGTGACCTCATTGGGCATGAGGACGGTGACCTCCTCCGCCGGGCGGAGCATGGCCAGCGCGTCGCCCTCGGCAAGCTCCACCTCCTGGCGTTCGATGACCTCGTTGGGATTCAGGAGCGTGCGGTACGAGAAGTTGTCGAAGCCCCAGTCGTAGAGGGTGCGGCTGTCGATGAAGTTGTAGTAGTCCTCGATCTGGGCGTTGAGCGCGCCGTCGCAGCCCATGGCCACGGCCAGCAGGCGCACGCCGTTGCGCTGGGCGGTGGAGACGAGGCAGTAGCCCGCGGCGCGGGTATAGCCGGTCTTGCCGCCGCTGGCCCCCTCGTAAAGATAGCGGCCGCCGTTGGAGTAGATGGAGGTGATGTTGATGAGGGCGTTGGAGTTTCCGATGGGCTCGCCGTTGTTGACGGCGGTGCAGGCCGCCTGGTAGGAGGCTGCGTTGGAGATCTCCATGAACAGCGGGTGCTTCATCGCCGCCGCGAAAATCAGGTACTGGTCATAGGCCGAGCTGTAGTGGTTGTCGTCGGGCAGGCCGTTGGTGTTGGCAAAGTGCGTGTGCTTGCACCCGAGCTGCTCCGCCTTCTGGTTCATCTGATCCACAAAGCCTGCAATGCTGCCCGCGAGGTAGCGGCCGATGATGTTGCAGGCCTCGTTCGCCGACTGGAGCAGCGCACAGTAGAGCAGGTCCTTCATTGAAATATGTACGCCCGGCCCGATGCCCGAGGTGCTGGAGTCGTCCTCCATGCCCTGGAGGCAGTCGTCCTGCGCGACGATCATCTCGTCCAGGCTGACGCGCCCGGCGTCGACCGCCTCCAGCGCCAGCAGCACGGTCATAACCTTGGTGAGACTGGCGGGGGCGCGCTCCTCGTCCATGTTGTAGCCGTAGAGTACCCGGCCCGTGTCGAGGTCGATGAGCACCGCGGCCTGCCCGTTGAGCGAGGGCGCCGTCAGCGCGCACGCCGCGGGGGCGCAGAGGGTGAGCAGGACGCTCAGGAGCAGGATATGGGAAACGATACGGAAACTTTTCATTTTGCTCTCCCGTTTTCTCCGAAATAATGGTATACTATAAAAGCTGATGCGTTTACAGTGATTATGAGTGTGCGAAATCCTCATGAGTCAGCTTTTAATCATTGCGGCAGGGCTTGCCGCATGGGGATTTACTATGCACAGACTGCAGCAGGGCCAGAGAGACGTGTTGATTATTATACAGCCCGGCGGGCCAAAATGCAAGCGCCCGCCTGCGGATTGACACTATACAGTATATAAGAAAGGCGGAGAAAAGAAGCATGAATCAGATCGAACGAATCCGGGAAGAGCTCATCCGGCGCGGGCTGGACGCCGTACTCATCACCGATGAGAAGAACCAGCGCTATGCGGCGGGCTTCCCCTTTACCGACGGGGCCGTGCTGGTAGGCCGGGAGAAGGCCTTCCTGATTACCGACTCGCGCTACATCGAGGCGGCGGAGGCCGCGGCGCCGGACTGCGTGAACGTGCGGCTGTTCGACAGGGAGCACCCGCTCATGGCGCGCTTGAAGGAGGCCCTCGCCGAGACGGGGGCACAGCGCGTTGCGGCGGAGGACCAAAAGCTCAGCCACGCGGGCTTTCTCGGCTTTGAGAAAAAACTGGGACTGAATCTTGAGGCGGCAGGCGGGCTCTTCGCGCAGCTTCGCGCGGTGAAGACGGAGGAGGAGATCGCCTCCATGGTCCGCGCCCAGCGCATCAGCGAGCGGGCGCTGGAGGAGACGCTGCCCCTCATCCGCCCCGGCATGACGGAGCGGGAGGTCGCGGCGGAGCTCGTCTACCATATGCTGCGCAACGGCAGCGAGGGCAACTCCTTTGATCCCATCGTGGTCACCGGCTCGAAGACCAGTATGCCCCACGGCGTGCCCGGGGACAGGGTGATTCAGAACGGCGACTTCGTCACCATGGACTTCGGCTGTCTCAAGGACGGCTACTGCTCCGACATGACGCGCACCGTGGCCGTCGGCTTTGCCACTAACGAGATGAAGACGGTGTATGAAACCGTGCTCAAGGCCCAGCTCGCCGGGATCGCGGCGGCGCGGGCCGGGGTGCCGGGCCGGGACATCGACGCCGCTGCGCGCAGGGTCATTGCGGACGCGGGCTTCGGCGCGTACTTCGGCCACGGCTTCGGCCACTGTCTCGGTCTCGACATCCACGAGCCTCCCATCGCCGGCCCTCGCGGGGACGTCCCCATGCCCGCGGGCTGCGTCTCCTCGGCGGAGCCCGGCATCTACCTGCCCGGCCGCTTCGGCGTGCGCATCGAGGACGTCATGATCATCCGCGAAACCGGCGCCGAGGTCATCACCAGAGCGCCGAAAAACGTGCTCATCATTTTATAAGTGTGGAGTTTGGAGCAGACTCCGCCCGCTGAACTTGATGCTCCTGTTTTCCCGGGGGCGGATACCTCGCAAAAAACGCCTCCACGCAAAAAAACTCTTGCATTATGCGCATCTATCCTGTAAAATAGCGTAGATAAATGGATTTATCTTAAACTAATATTCGGGAGGTCCCATTATATGATCACTGCAGGCGATTTCAGAAACGGCGTTACCTTTGAGATGGACGGCCAGGTCATGCAGGTCGTCGAGTTCCAGCACGTCAAGCCCGGCAAGGGTTTGTCCGCACCAAGATGAAGAACGTCATCACCGGCGCCGTCACCGAAACTTCCTTCAACCCCACCGCAAAATTCGAGAACGCCACCGTTGACCGCGCGACCATGGAGTATCTGTACAACGACGGCAACCTCTATTACTTCATGAATCCCGAGACCTATGAGCAGGAGCCGGTCGACGGGTCCATCCTGGGCGACAACTTCAAGTTCGTCAAGGAGAACATGGAGTGCACCATCTACTCCTACAAGGGCAAGGTCTTCAACGTGGAGCCCCCCTTCTTCGTTGAGCTCGAGGTCACCGAGACTGACCCGGGCTTCGCCGGCAACACCGCCACCAACGCCACCAAGCCCGCCACCGTCGAGACCGGCGCCGAGATCAAGGTGCCCCTCTTTATCGAGCGCGGCGAGCGCATCAAGATCGACACCCGCACGGGCGAGTATCTGTCCAGGGCGTAAAGCGGCGATCACAGCGAAAACGAAAGGGAAGGCCGGGCGGTCTTCCCTTCTTTTGACGGGACAAACAGGAACGTACTGCAATACTGAGGAGGTATCTGCTATGACGATTACGGAAAAAACCGCGTATCTCAAGGGCCTCGCGGACGGCCTCGGGGTCGATCCCCAGTCGAAGGAGGGCAGGCTGTGGGCGGCGCTCAACGATCTGCTGAGCGATATCGCACATGAGCTGGAGGAGCTGCGCGAGACCGATCTCGGCCAGGCCGAAGCGCTCGACGGCGTGGCCGACGAGCTGAGCTATCTCGAAGAGCTCTGCAGCGTCTTCGAAGACAGCGACTATGACGAGGGCGACGACGACGCCCAGGATGAGGAGGACGGCGAGGACGAGGAGCTGGAGTATGACGGCGTCATCTACGATGCCACCTGCCCCGTCTGCGGCGAGGAGATCAGCTTCGACGAGGAGACCCTGGAGGAGGGCTCCATCCGCTGCCCCAAGTGCGGGGAGCTTCTGGAGTTCGACCTGAGCGAGGAGGACAAGCCCGAGGCCGGCGAATGACCGCCCGCCGAAGCAGGCAATCATAGCTGAAAAAACATACGGTGAATTCGTACAGGCTGCGAATTCACCGTATGTTTTTCTATGGCGACACCGCACAATCCGCCATCGGCGCCTCCTGGAAAAATAGTGCCCTGCCTTCGTCACTTTTTCTTGCAATACACAAAGTATTCCTGCGAAAAACTGCCATTGCCAGAACCCAATTTTTCTCAGGATTCGCTCTCGCCGAATTGTGCGGTGCTGCCCTATATAACGATTGCCCCCGTCGCGTCCGCCTATCCGAACAGCGCGTCAAAGAGGTTGATCTGGTTCGTGTCGGGCATCTCGCCGAGAGCGCCGAGAGCCTTCAGCTGCTCGATGTGGGCCTGGGAGACCTTGGGGCAGGCAGCGGAGAGCTCCTGGACGGAGATGAATTTCTGCCCGCTCTCGCCGGCGCGCTGGAGGTCGAGAGCCGCCGTCTCGCCGAGACCGGAGATGGCCACAAAGGGCGGGCGGAGCTTTCCGTCCTCCGTGATGAGGAATTTCGTGGCGTGGGATTTGTACAGGTCGATGGGCGCGAAGAGAAAGCCGCGCATGTTCATTTCGTATACGGCCTCCATCGTGACCAGCAGGTCCTCCTCGTTTGCGCTGAGCGTCGGGCGGCGGTGCATCTCGTTGATCCTGCGGCGCACGTCGTCCGCGCCGCCGCACATGAGTCCCGCGTCGAAGCCGCCCTTCTGGCTGCGGCGGTAGAAGTAGGCGGAATAGAAGGCCAGCGGCTCGTGTACCTTGAACCAGGCGATGCGGAAGGCCATCATGACATAGGCCACCGCGTGGGCCTTGGGGAAGAGGTAGGCGATCTTGCGCGCGGATTCGATGTACCACTCGGGCACGCCCTTGTCGCGCATCTGCTGCTCGGCGTCGCCGGGGAAGCTGCCGGACTTCTTGACCTTGCCCTTGCGCACGGCCTCCATGGTCTTGAAGGCCAGCGACGGCTCGATCCCGACGGAGATCAGGTAGAGCATGATGTCGTCGCGGCAGCCGATGGTCTCGTTGACGGACGCGGTGCCGCTGACGATGAGGTCGTGGATGTTGCCCGCCCACACGTCGGTCCCGTGGGAGAAGCCGGAGAGACGGATCAGGGTGTCGAACTGCTTCGGCTGGGTGTCCACCAGCATCTGGCGCGTGAAGGGGGTGCCGAACTCGGGCACGCCGATTGTGCCGGTTTTGCCGATGATGGGGTCGTCCTCCGGCAGGCCGAGGCCCGCGGGCGAGGTGTAGATGGACATGGTCTCGGGGTCGGAGAGGGAGATTTCCTTCGCGTCCACGCCGGTCATGTCCTCCATCATGCGGATCATGGTGGGGTCATCGTGGCCCAGCTCGTCCAGCTTCAGCAGGTTCGACTCCATACAGTGGTATTCAAAGTGCGTGGTGATGATGTCGGAGTTCGGGTCGTCCGCCGGGTGCTGGACGGGGCAGAAGTCGGTCACGTCCATGTCCTGCGGGATGACGACGAGGCCGCCCGGGTGCTGGCCCGTGGTGCGCTTGATGCCCACGAGACCGAGAGCGAGGCGGTTCTCCTCCGCCTTGGTGGCGGTGATGCCGCGCTCCTCAAGATATTTTTTGACATAGCCGTAGGCGGTCTTCTCGGCCAGAGTGCCGATGGTTCCCGCGCGGAACACATGGTCGGCGCCGAAGAGCGTCTCGGTGTACTTGTGCGCCTTGGCCTGGTATTCGCCGGAGAAGTTGAGGTCGATATCGGGGGTCTTCTCGTTGCCGGGAAAGCCCAGGAAGGTCTCAAAGGGGATGTCGAAGCCGTCGCGCCGCATCCGGGTCCCGCAGTCTGGGCAGTCCTTTTCGGGCATGTCCGCGCCGCAGCCGTAGCTGCCGTCGGTGACGAATTCCGAGTGGCAGCACTTGGGGCAGACGTAATGCGGCGGCAGGGAGTTGACCTCCGTAATGCCGGACATATAGGCCACGATGGACGAGCCGACGCTGCCGCGGCTTCCGACGAGGTAGCCGTTTTCAAGACTGTTCTGCACCAGCTTCTGGGCCGACATGTAGATCACATCGTACTGGTGGTCGAGGATGGTGTTGAGCTCCGTGTCCACGCGGCTCTGCACGAGCTCCGGCGGATTCTCGCCGTAGATACGGTGCATTTTTTCGTAGACGAGGCGCTTCAGGTCCTCGGCGGAGTTTTCGATCTTCGGCGCAAAGAGGTCCTTGGGCAGAAGCTCGATCTCCTCCACCTGGTCGGCGATGGCGCGGGTGTTCGTGACCACGACCTCGTAGGCCGTCTCCTCGCCGAGATACTGAAACTCCGCCAGCATCTCCTCCGTGTTGCGGAAGAAGATGGGGCAGTCCCGGTCGGCGTCGGAAAACTTCTTGGCTGCCTGGAGGATCTTGCGGTACTGCTCGTCCTCGGCGTCGAGAAAGTGCACGTCCGAGGCGGCGATCACGGGCTTGCCCGTCTCGCGCCCCAGGCGGAGGATCGTGCGGTTGTAGTCCTGGAGGACCGAGGCATCGCTGACCCTGCCGTTTTCGATCAGGAAGGCGTTGTTGCAGATGGGCTGGATCTCCAGATAGTCGTAGAGAGCGGCAATCTTTTTGAGTTCGGCGTCGCCCGCCCCGGTCATGACCGCGCCGTAGAGCTCCCCCATGCCGCAGGCGGAGCCGACGAGGATGCCCTCCCGGTGCTGCATGAGCAGGCTCTTCGGGATGGTGGGCACGCGGTGAAAGTATTTTAAATATGACTGGGAGATCATCTCATAGAGATTTTTGAGGCCCGTCTTGTTCTTCACGAGCAGCACCATGTGGTAGGTTTTCGCCACGTCGGTGCGCCGCAGGGAGTGGTAGACGGTCTCAATGTCGTCCACCGTGTGCGCGCCCTGCTGGCGGAGCATCGGCAAAAACTTCCCCATCATGCGGGCCACGACCAGCGCGTCATCCGAGGCGCGGTGGTGGTTGAACTGCGGAAGCCCCAGGTGGTTCGAGACGATGTCCAGCTTGAAGCGCTTGAGCTCGGGACACAGGGCCTGGCTCAGGGCCAGGGTGTCGAGAAAGACCGGCGTAAAGCGCAGGCCGTTGCGCCTTGCCGCCGCGGTCATGAAGCCCACGTCGAAGTGGGCGTTGTGGGCGATGATGGGCCGGTCCCCAACGAAGTCCATGAAGTGCTGCATGGCCTCCTTTTCGAGAGGCGCGCCCGCCACGTCGCTGTCACGGATGCCGGTGAGATTTGTGATGTCCGCCGGGATATGGCGCTGGGGGTCGACAAAGGTGTTGAAGGTCTCCATGATCTCACCGCCGGAGAAGCGGATCGCGCCGATCTCGGTCATGCGGTCCGTCTGGGCGTTGAGGCCGGTGGTCTCAATATCGAAGGCCACAAATTCCGTGTCCAGCGGCAGGGACGACTTGCCGATCACGGCGCTGTTGCCGTCCATGTCGTTCAGATAGTATGCCTCCATGCCGTAGATGATCTTGACGCCCTCCTTCTTTCCGGCCTTCCACATATCCGGGAAGGCCTGGGCCACGCCGTGGTCCGTGACGGCGATGGCGGGCATTCCCCAGAAGGCTGCGCGCTTGACGACGGCAGCAGGCTCGGTGAGGGCGTCGAGAGCCGAAAAGCGGGTGTGCAGATGCAGCTCCACGCGCTTCTCCTTCGCGTTGTCCGGGCGGATGACGCGCTTGCCCTTCATGATATTGCGCGGGTCGAGGACCATGTCGTCATCGTACTTGGAGTAGATGATCTCCCCCTGGACAATCAGGTGGTCGCCGGGATTGATCGCGTCGAGGACGGATTTGTCATCGTCCGCGCGCAGAAAGCGGGAGACCCGCACGGAGTTCGTGCGGTCGGTGAGATCGAAGCACAGCACCGCGCCGCCGCTCTTTTGCAGGCTGCGGCTGGTGACAGCCACCACATCCCCCTCCACGGCGACGCGGCCCGACTCCAGCGTCAGCGTATTCATGGGAACGGGGCGCTGCCTGACGGGCTTTCCCATCAGGACCGCGCCCGTGGGTTTGTTCGGATTGGAGGCCGCGGGCGCACCCGCCTGCGCGGCGGGCTTGACGCGCGGATAGTCGGGGACGATGGCGACGGTGTTGAGACCGTAGTCCAGACGTATGCAGTCCGAGAGCTGGCAGATGTCGACAGGCGAGGGCATGGCGGCAAAGAAGGCCGCAATCGAGACCGCGCCCTGCTTTACGTCCACCTGCACGTCTGTGACGTAGGCCCTGTCCAGTCCCCCGGCGGCGGGCGTCAGCCCCGCGCAGCCCGGGAAGACCGTGAGAAAGGGGGTGTGCTCAGCCATGCCGCTCTCCGTCGCTCTCAATGAGGGCGAGAAGGCGGTCGCACAGCTCCTCATAGGGGTAGGTGCCGAGGACGACGCCCTTCTTGAACAGCAGGCCCTTGCCTCTGCCGCCCGCGATGCCGTAGTCGGCCTCGCGCGCCTCACCCGGGCCGTTGACCACGCAGCCCATCACGGCGACCGTGATGTCGCGCGGAATATCCCGCACCCTTCTCTCCACCTCGGAGGCGAGAGAGATGAGGTCGATCTCGGTCCTGCCGCAGGTGGGGCAGGAGACAAACTTGACCCCGCCGGGCCGCAGGCCCGCGGCCTTGAGGATCGCGATGCCCACCGACACCTCGCGCACGGGGTCGGCGGTGAGGGAGACGCGGATCGTGTCGCCGATGCCCTCGCTGAGGAGCGTCCCGATGCCGACGGCGGACTGGATGGTGCCGTTCCACTCGGTCCCCGTCTCGGTGACACCGAGATGCAGGGGGTAATCGAAGGTCTCGGCCGCGAGGCGGTAGCTCCGGATGGTCAGCGGCACGGAGGAGGTCTTGAGAGACAGGCAGATGTCGTCGAAGCCGTATTTGTTCAAAAGCGCGACGTGGCCCTGCGCGCTCTCCACCATGGCCTCGGGGCAGGGGTGGCCGTACTTTTCGAGCAGCCGCTTTTCGAGCGAGCCCGCGTTGACCCCGATGCGGATGGGGATATGCCGCTCCCGGCAGGCCACGGCGACGGCCTTGACGTTCTCCTCGCCGCCGATGTTGCCGGGGTTGATGCGGATCTTGTCGATGCCGCGCGCCGCCGCCTCGAGGGCGAGGCGGTAGTCGAAATGGATGTCCGCCACCAGCGGGACGGAGACCTGCTTCTTGATCGCGGAGACGGCCCGCGCCGCCTCCATGTCCGGGATCGCGACGCGCACGATGTCGGCCCCCGCCGCCTGCATGGCGCGGATCTGGGAGACGGTGGCCTCCACGTCCCAGGTCTTGGTGGAGCACATGGTCTGCACGCTCACAGAGGCGCCCCCGCCGAGCGCGAGAGGGCCGACGTTGATTCGTTTCGTCTGGGTTCTGTCTTTCATATCGTCCGTTCCTTTATTATAGCAGCGCCGTAGGGGCGGCTATCAGCCGCCCGCATTTTTCGCGTTTTCCGCGCGGGCGGATACTGTCCGCCCCTACAGACTCATTTTGTAAACAATCTCAAAATATCGTGGAACATGATGACCGCCATCAGGCCGAGCAGGAGCACCATGCCGGCGGCGTGGATGTAGCCCTCGTATTTGGGGTTGAGCTTTTTGTGCGTCACGCTCTCGATGAGCCAGGTCACGATGAGCAGGAAGATGCGCCCGCCGTCCAGCGCGGGGAGGGGCAGCAGGTTCATGATCGCAAGGTTGACCGCGATGAAGGATGTGAGGTAGAAGATGTCGTACAGCGCGGCGCCGGCGGTCTCGGCGGCCTCGCCGGTCTCGGCCATGATGTCCACGATGCCGACCGGCCCGCTCACCTGTTCCATGCCGACCTTGCCGTGGATCAGCTCACTCAGGCCCATGAAGATCCAGCGGCCGAACTCCATGCATGTCTCCCAGGCGTTGCGCAGCAGCACGCCCGGCGCGTTCAGCTCATAGCCGAGGTAGAAGCCGTACATGTTCTGGCTCTGCCCCTCGTACGGCAGCGGCTGCATCGAAAAGTCCCTGAGCGTGACCTTTTTCCCGTCACGCAGGACCACGATGTCGTAGACCCCGTCGCCCTGGGCGAGAAAATCGTCCACGTCGAACTGCATGAAGATGCGCCTGCCGTCGATCTTGTAGAAGCGGTCGCCCTTGTGCAGGCCCTCGGCACTCTCATAGGGGCAGCCGGGCATGAAGTCCACGATCTCGCTTGTGCGGAAGGCGTAGGCTCCGGTGTAGAGGATGATCACGATGAAAAGCCCCAGCAGGAAGTTCATGAAGGCCCCGGCGAAGAGGATGAGCGCCCGCTTCCACGGCGCCTGGTTCGGGAAGGCGCGGGGATCGTCGCTCGCCTCGTCCTCGCCCATCATGCAGTAGCCGCCGAAGGGCACGGCGCGCAGGGCGTACAGCGTCTCTCTGCCCTGCTTCTTCCAGATGGCGGGGCCCATACCCAGGGCGAATTCCTGGACGCGCACGCCGAAGAGCTTGGCGACGGTAAAGTGGCCCAGCTCATGGATGCCCACGAGCAGGCCGAAAATCAAAATCGCGAGAATGGCATATAGTGCTTGGGTCATGCGATGAATCTCCTAAATCATAATGTGGCGTGTGAAGAGTGAAGTGATGGAGCGCCTTCGGTGCAATTCCAATTCATTGCGAAGCGATACCCTCACGCCACTCTCCGCTCTCGTCAAAACGTCTCTTTTACGTACTCACGAGCTGCCCGATCCGCCTCCAGGATGGTTTCCAGATCGGGGCTGTCGACGGTGCCGAGCGCCTCCACGGCTCCGGCCGCGGCGTCATAGATGCGGTTGTAGCCGAGCTCGCGCCGCAGGAACTTGTGTACGGCGACCTCGTTGGCAGCGCTCATCACACAAGGCGCGGTGCCGCCGCGGCGCGCGCAGTCCATAGCGAGTTTGAGGCAGGGCGTCTTCTCATAGTCCGGGGCCTCGAACGTGAGGTCGCGGAGGGTATGGAAGTCCAGCCGCCCGAACATTGAGGGGCAGCGCTGCGGATAGCTCAGGGCGAGCTGGATGGGCAGCCCCATGTCCGGCACGCCGAGCTGGGCGATAACCGTCCCGTCCACGAGCTCCACCATGGAGTGGATCACGCTCTGCGGGTGGACGACGACGGTGATGTCGTCCGGGGTGACGCCGAACAGGTGCATGGCCTCGATAAACTCCAGGCCCTTGTTCATCATGGTGGCGCTGTCCACGGAGATTTTCGCCCCCATGCTCCAGTTGGGGTGGTGTACCGCCTGCTCGGGCGTCACGTCCTCCAGCTCCGCGCGCGCCTTCCCGCGGAAGGGGCCGCCGGAGCCGGTCAGAAGGATCTTTCTGAGCTCGCCCGGCTGCCGGCCCATGAGGCACTGGAAGATGGCCGAGTGCTCGGAGTCCACGGGGATGATCTCGGCCCCGCGCTCTTTGGCGCGGCGCATGACGATCTCGCCCGCGCAGACCAGGGTCTCCTTGTTGGCCAGGGCTATGCGCTTTTTCTCATCAATGGCGGCGAGCGTCGGCCTGAGGCCCACCGAGCCGGACACGGCGGTTACCACGCAGTCGGCACTCTGCAGCGTCGCGGCCTCCAGAAGCCCCTCCATGCCGCTGCCCACGCGGATGTCGGTATCCGCGACGGCGGTTTTGAACTGTCGCGCCGCGCTCTCGTCGAACACGGCGACAAATTCCGGATGCAGGCGACGGGCCTGCTCCTCCAAAAGATCAATTTTACGCTGCGCGGTCAGGGCCGCAACACGCAGGCCCAGATGCTCGGCGGCAGCGATGGTCTGCCGGCCGATGGACCCGGTGCAGCCCAGAACAGAAATGGCGTTGACCATGGTTGTTTCCCTTCTATCTTTTACTTTACGCGGAATAATATCTTTGTATTCCGCAGATACGCGATTGGAGTTAGGGCAGCACCGCACAATTCGGCGAGAGCGAATCCTGAGAAAAATTGGGTTCTGGCGATGGCAGTTTTTCGCAGGAATACTTTGTGTATTGCAAGAAGGCGCCGATGGCGGATTGTGCGGTGTTGCCTTAGGAGCGTGGCGTGTGAAGTTGTGATCCACTTTCAGTGGATTTACACTTGCCTCTCCCTCCGGGAGAGGTGCCCCGGTTCGCATACTGGGGCGGAGAGGGTCGCGCGGTACCAAGAGTCCTCTCGGTCATCGCCGTAAACGGCGCTGACAGCTCCCCAAAAGGGGGGGAGCCAGGTATTATCGCGGCGAAACCGCTCCACACTCCGCACCTCACACTCCGCACCTCACACTCCACTCTCCACGCTTACTAGACGCCGCCGTATCTGCGGTTACGGCTGTTGAAGACTGCGATAGCCTTATCGAGCTCCGCCGGGGTGAAGTCGGGCCAGAGGACGTCCGTGAAGTAGAACTCCGCGTAGGCACACTGCCAGAGGAGGAAGTTGGAGATGCGCTGCTCGCCGCCGGGGCGGATCAGCAGGTCGGGGTCCGGGATGCCCGCCGAATAGAGGTAGGCCGAGAAGCCCTCCTCCGTGAGGGCGTCGTCCGCCCTCCCGTCGGCGAAGTCCCTTGCGTAGCGCTTCGCGGCGCGCAGGATCTCGTCCCGCCCGCCGTAGTTGAGGCAGATGTTGGCCTGGAAGCCCTCATATTTTTTGGAGATCTCGTCCGTCTTCGCTACCATCGCGCGCAGCTCCGGGCTCAGCTCCTCAAGCCCGCCCAGGACCTTCATGCGGATGTGGTCGCGCTCCATGGTGTCGATGGCCTCCTGCAGATATTTGTGCAGGAGCTTCATGATGGCGGAGACCTCCCCCTCCGGGCGTTTCCAGTTCTCGGTAGAGAAGGCGTAGACCGTCAGATACTCCACGCCGATGTCCTTGCAGTAGGTCGCGATCTTGCGGAAAGTCTCCGCCCCGACGGCGTGACCCGCGGTCCGGGGCAGGCCGCGCTTTTTGGCCCAGCGGCCGTTGCCGTCGAGAATAATGGCAATATGGCGGGGAACGCGGGTAATCTCCCGCTCCCCCGCCTGATTTTTGTTCGGCATATCAGATTTCCGTCAGTTCCTTTTCCTTCTTCTCGCAGATCTTGTCGATCTCCTTGATGAAGTCGTCGGTCAGCTTCTGGATGTCCTTCTCGGCGATCTTGTAATCGTCCTCGGTGATTTCGGAGGCCTTCTGCTGCTTCTTCATCTTCTCCACGGCGTCGCGGCGGATGTTGCGGATGGCGACCTTGGAGGTCTCGCCGTACTTTTTGGTCTGCCTGACCAGGTCCTTGCGGCGCTCCTCGGTCAGGGGCGGGAAGACGAGGCGGATGGCGCGGCCGTCGTTCTGCGGGTTGATGCCGAGGTCAGAGGCCAAAATCGCCTTCTCAATGGGCTTGAGGAGGCTGCCGTCCCAGGGCTGGATCAGCAGGGAGCGGGGGTCGGGCGTCGAGACGGAAGCGACCTGGAGCAGCGGCGTGTCCACGCCGTAGTAGCTGACGGTGATGGGGTTCAGCACCGCGGTGTTCGCCCGTCCCGCGCGGATCGCGCCGAGGTCAGAGGTCAGCGCGTCGCAGGTCTTCTGCATCTTGCGTTCGATTTCAGGATAGTCAGACATGTTTCGTACCTCCGTTTATGATAGTTGTATTGTCATTTTGATCTCTACAGGGGCCGGGTCATTCCACGATCGTCCCCACGTTTTCGCCGTCCAGGACGCGCAGGATGTTCACGGGGTCCTTGAGAGCGAAGACCGCGACGGGCAGTTCGTTTTCCATCGCGAGGGCCGTGGCCGCGGTGTCCATGACCGCGAGGCGTCTCGCCAGCACCTCGGCATAGCTGATGCGGTCGAACTTCACCGCATCGGGGTTCTTGTTCGGATCATCGGAGTAGACGCCGTCGACGTTTTTGGCGAGCAGGATCGCGTCGGCGTGGATCTCCGCCGCGCGCAGGGCCGCCGCCGTGTCGGTGGAGAAGAAGGGCGCCCCGCTGCCGCCCCCAAAGAGGACGATCTCCCCGGCCTCGAGATATTCGATGGCGCGGCGGGTATCGTAGCGCTCGCCCACGCCCATGATGTCCACCGCGGTCATGACCCGCGCCTTCGCGCCGAGCTGACGCAGCACGTCGCACACCGCGAGGCAGTTCATGCAGGTGGCGAGCATCCCCATCCTGTCGGCGCTGACGCGCTCCACCTTCCCCGCGCCGTCCTTGACGCCGCGCCAGAAGTTGCCGCCGCCGATGACGATGCCGATCTGCACCCCCTGTTCGGAGGCCCGCTTCAGCACCGCGCACACGCTGGAGATGAGGTCAAAGTCAAAGCCGGTCTTCTTGTCTCCGGCCAGCGCCTCGCCGCTGATCTTGATTAAAACGCGCTTGAATTTCATTTCAAATCTCCTTCCTTATTGGCGCTCCTGAAAGGGGAGCTGTCATGGCCGCTCTCACCCGAGGCCATGGCTGCGGGGTTTATCCGTTCTGCGAACCCCCCTCCGCCCTTCGGCCGCCTCCCCTTTTCGGGGCGGCATGTCAGATATCCAGAATACCCAGGATCACGATGCCGGCCACGACGAGTGCGATGCTGGCATAGTGCTTTTTCGAGAGTCTTTCCTTTAAGAAAATACGGCTCCAGACGACGCTGGCCACGCAGTAGCTGGAGATGATGGGTGCCGCGAAGGCGACGTGCTCCGCGTCCGCGAGGGCGTAGATATAGAAGAACTGGCCCGCGGTCTCGAACACCGCGCCGGCGTACTTGGGGGCCTCCATTTTGGGAATGAGCCGCTGCTTTTTCACGCCCAGCACATAGACCGCGCAGACGGCGCCGACCAGCAGGAAGGTCAGCTCGTACGCCGCATTGGCGCTGTCCTCGTCCAGCGTCTCGAGCACGATGCTGTCGGCAAAGGTGCCGAGGGCGTCCAGCAGGCAATAGATGACAGGGATGGCGATGGCGATCCAGCTCTTGGCGTAGCGGTGATTGGAGGCGTCCTGCCGGGCGCGGCGGAGCTCCTCATCCTCGTTGGCCTCGGTAAAGCCGAGGGCGACCACGCCGATGCACACCAGCGCCACCGCGACGAGGGCAATGGGCGGCAGGTCCTCGCTGATGCCGGCGGTGATGAAGGTCAGCACCGCGACGATCGCACCGGAGCTGTTGCAGATGGGCGAGGAGATCGAAAGCTCGATATAGCGCAGGCCGAGATAGCCGATGGCCATTGAGAGAATGTACAGCAGGGACACGGGCAGGTAGGTCAGCAGAATGGCGCCGTTGATCTCCACACCCTTGACAAAGATCTCCCAGGCCGCGTGCAGGCCCATCACGACACCGACCGCCATGACCATCTTGAGGTGACTGTACTTGTCGGAGGCATCCTGACAGCCGATCTTGGAGAACAGGTCAGAGCCGCTCCAGCACAGAAGCGCGATGATTGCGAAGGTAAACCACATAGAATACGTGTCCTCTCTCTTTTACGAATTCAAAAGATGTTTCATAGTATTCTACCACAGCCTCGCGCGTTTGACAATTACAAGTTTTCTCCCGTGCTGGCAGGCGCGGATCATCCCGCCAGCGTTGTCACATAGCGGACCACGTAGTCGGCGAAGCGGCGGGTGGCGGGGCCGGCCTTGTCCCCGGCGGCAATGGCGAGACCGATGGTGCGCTTCGCCTCGGGCACCAGGGGCAGGATCTGGAGATCGTACTGCCGCCCCTTCAGGAGCAGCTCTGGCATGATGCTGATGCCGAGCCCCTGCTCCACCATGGCGATGACGGCGTAGTCGTCCTTGGTGTAAAAGCGGACGTTGGGCTTGACCCCCGCCGCCTCGAGCGCGCGTCGCGCGTCGTGGTCGGAGCTCTCCAGAAGGCTGATGAAGGACTCGGTCTCACACTCGACGAGGGGGAATTTCGGATAGTTTTCAAAACGGCTGTGCTTCGGCAGGATGGCCAGCAGCCGGTCCTCCATGAGCGGGATGCACTCGCAGCCGACGGGAGAAGGGAGGGCCACGAAGCCCACGTCCACGCTCCCGTCCGTGAGCCACTGCTCCACATCGTGATAGTCGCCGTTGAAAAGCTTGAAGTCCACGCGCGGGTAGTCGTGTTGGAACTCCTTGAGCACGGGCGGCAGCCAGTGTACGGCGACGGAGGTGAAGGCCCCGATGCGCACGGTGCCGGATTCCAGCCCGCGGATGGACGAGGCCGTCTGCCGCAGCTGCTCCGCCGCGCCGAGGAAGCTGCGCACCGCGGGCAGCAGGCGCTCCCCCTCGCCGGTGAGGGTGACGCCCGCGCGGCTGCGCTTTAAAACGGCGAAGCCCAGCTCGCGCTCGAGCACGTCGAGACAGTGGCTGACGGCGGACTGCGTGCAGCCCAGCTGCTCCGCCGCCCGCGTGAGACTCCCGGCGTCCACCACCGCCATGAGAGTCTGGTATTTGTCAAGCGCCATGGCAATCTCCTTTCACGGCGGGCGTGTGAACACGCTCTCGCCGCCGCATATCGCAGCGCCGGGCAGACCCGGTCCCCGCGGGGTATGAAGCCCTGTGCGGACGTTTATATGAAAGTTCTTCATGCAGACATGAAACGAATTATCTTTCTTTCTATTATATGAACTTTTTTTGAATAATCAAGCGCTTTTGGGGAAAATGACGATTGATGTTTTTTTCTTTTGCTTTATAATCCAGTCATTCCTTTGAAAAGAGAGGCTTTTTTTATGAGTTCAACCCTGATTCTTATCACCATTGCCGTGTACCTGGTCGGAATGCTGGCCATCGGCTTCAAGTATTCCAACAACAAGACCTCCGAGGACTTCTATCTCGGCGGGCGCAAGCTGGGTCCCATTGTGACCGCCATGAGCACCGAGGCCTCCGATATGAGTGCCTACCTGCTGATGGGCGTGCCGGGTCTCGCCCTGTTCTGCGGCCTGGCCGAGGCGAGCTGGACCGCCATCGGCCTGTCCGTCGGCACCTACCTCAACTGGCTCATTGTCGCCAAGCGCCTGCGCCGCTACTCGGCCAAGCTCCACTCCATCACGGTGCCGGACTTCCTGGCCGCCCGCTTCCATGACAACACCAGGCTCATCGAGATCCTGGGCGCGCTGACCGTCATCGTTTTCTTCGTGCCCTACACCGCCTCCGGCTTTGCAGCCTGCGGCAAGCTCTTCAACAGCCTGTTCGGCTTTGACTACATGCCCGCCATGATCATTTCGGCAGCGGTCATCGTGGCCTACTGCGCGCTGGGCGGCTTCATGGCGGCGTCCGTGACGAGTCTCATCCAGTCCATTGTCATGACCTTCGCGCTCATCGTCGTCTGCTTCTTCGGCATCAGCAAGGCCGGCGGCTGGACCGCGGTCATGGACAATGCCCGCACCGTCCCCGGCTACCTGAATCTCTTTGCCAGCACCGACATCACCAGCACGGAGGCGGGCTCCTATACCTTCATCATGATCGTCTCCACGCTGGCCTGGGGTCTCGGCTACTTCGGGATGCCCCACATCCTGATCCACTTCATGGCGGTTGAGAATGAGGACAAGCTCAACATCTCCCGCCGCGTCGGCTCCGTCTGGTGCGTGATTTCCCTGGGCGTGGCCACGATCATCGGCATTATCGGCTTTGCCATGACGAAGACCGGCGCTCTCGCCGTCCCCGGCAGCGAGCCCGAGGCCGAGAACATGATCGTCAACGTCGCCCACCTGATCGCCCAGTCCGGCTTCCTGCCGGCCATCATCGGCGGCATCATCCTCGCCGGCATCCTGGCGGCCACCATGTCCACCGCCGACGCGCAGCTTCTGGCCGCGGCCTCCGGCGTGACCCACAACCTGCTCAACGACGTGCTCGGGCTCAAGCTCGACGACAAAAAGAACATGCTCGTCGCCCGCCTCACGGTCATCGGCGTTGCGATCATGGGCGTGATCTTCGCCTCCGACCCCTCCAGCTCCATCTTCCGCGTGGTCTCCTTCGCCTGGGCGGGCTTCGGCGCGACCTTCGGCCCCGTCATGCTCTTTGCCCTGTTCTGGAAGCGCTGCAACAAGTACGGCGCGATCGCGGGCATGGCCTCCGGCATGATCACGATCTTCATCTGGAAGTACATGGTCAGACCTATCGGCCCCGCGTTCAATATCTACGAGCTGCTGCCCGCCTTTGTGGTCTCGTCCCTCTTCATCGTCGTGGTCTCTCTGATCACCCCCGCCCCCGACAAGGCCATTACGGCCGAGTTTGAGAGCGTGTGATCCGCCTTAGACACCGGGCAAAAGAACAAACCGCCGGGAGAGCCCTCCCGGCGGTAATTGTTTAGGCAGCACCGCACAATTCGGCGAGAGCGAATCCTGAGAATAATTGGGTTCTGGCGATGGCAGTTTTTCGCAGGAATACTTTGTGTATTGCAAGAAAAAGGCTCGAAGTCAGGGCACTATTTTTCCAGGAGGCGCCGATGACAACGCCATCATAAGAAAATGCGGTGGAACCGACGAAACAGCGATTCCACCGCATTTTTCTTTTGGAATGACGCACCGCCGAGAGGGGCAAGCCCCTCTCCTGCGGTACACGGGTTTTCCGAACGGTCCTTACTTGATATACTCGACCGCTTCGTTGGCGGCGATGTAGCCGGAGTCTACGCACAGGCCGTAGCAGAAGCCGGGCACGTCGTAGTAGGGGCTGTAGTACAGGGAGCCGTTGTCGGTGCCGACGACGTAGAGGCCCTGCATCGGGGTGTTGTCGGGCTTGAGAGCGCGCAGCTTGTCATCGGTGCGGATGCCGCCGAAGGTGCTCCAGGCGGACGGCTCACACTGGACGGCGTAGAACGGGCCCTTCTCGATCTTGCTCAGGTACCACGGGTTGGTGCCGAACTCCTCGTCCACGCCCTTGTCGCAGTACTCGTTGTACTTGGCGACGGTGGCGGGCAGATCGGTGAGACCGAACTTCTCGGCCAGCTCCTCGATCGTGTCGGCCTTGGCGAGCCAGCCCTCGCGGATGCCCTCTTCGATGTCCTCGGGCAGCTTGTCCAGGATGCGGCCCTTGAAGTAGTTGCCGATGAACCACTTGCCCTCGACGGGCTCTGCGCCCTTGGCGATGGTGTAGTCATAGAGGCCGATGGTGCTCATGGCGTCCACGTAGGCCTGGTCCACGATGCCGTACCACGGGGCGTTGAGGATGATCTGCTCGGAGCCGTAGCTCATCGGGTAGTCGCACAGCAGGCCCTCGTTGATGAAACGTTTGCCCTCCTGGTCGACCAGCAGGTTGCCGTAGAGGCCGAACTTGAACGCGTAGTTCTGGTCGTATTTGTCCTGCTTGGCGGGACGGGAGGCCTTGGAGTTGGTTCCGCCATACTCGCAGGGGCAGTAGCCGAAGGTCTTGCACAGGACGGCGCCCGCGTCGTTTGCCATCATGATGCCGTCGCCGGTGCAGAGGCTGTTGCCGCCCGCCGCCGCGTTGAGCTTGCGGGTCTTGAGGAACTTCTCCTGCAGGTCGCGGTTGCCGAGGTAGCCGCCGGAGGCGATGATGACGGCCTTGGCGTTGACCGTGACGGAGGTGCCGTCGGCCTTCTTCGCCGTGACGCCGACAGCCTTGTCGCCGTCCATGAGCAGGCCGGTCGCGGTGGTGTTGAACAGGACCTCGACGCCGGCGTCCGCCAGCGCCTTGTTCCACAGCTCGACGCGCTCGTCCAGGGCGTTGGTGATCAGGTGGAAGCCGCCCTTCTCCTGATAGAAGGGAGTCTCAAAGCGGAAGTTGGCCTCCTGCATCTTGTAGCCGATGCCGACCAGGTTCTCGACAGCGTTCTTGGACTCGTCCAGGCAGCGGTGCATCAGGGCGGGGTTGGGGGTCCAGTGTGTGTAGTTCATGACGTGCTGGAAAACCTCGTCCACCTTCAGGGTGGTGCCGCCTTCACGCGCGTGCAGGACGCTGGAGTCCACGCCGAAGGGGCCGGAGACCTTGATGCCGTTGACGCCCGCGACGGAGTTGGCCTTCTCGATGGTCAGGACCTTCGCGCCCTTCTTGCCTGCGGTGATGGAGGCCATGAAGCCGGAGCCGCCGCAGCCGATGACGCAGACGTCGACGTCGTAGGTCTCATCCGCGCCGGCGACCGCCGTGACGTTCTTCGCGAGCCAGGCTTCCTTGTCGCCGCCGGCCTGCGCCACGCAGTCGGCGATGGCTTCCTTGACCGCGCGGGAGGAGTTGGTCGCGCCGGTGATGCCGTCCAGGCCGCCGGCCTGATTCTCGATGATGGCGGGAATGAGCTTGTCCTGCACCTGGGAGAAGAGGATCGGGGTCTCGTTGTTGGAGAGGATCTCGACATTCTCGAGCGCGGTCTCGGAGAAGGTGCACTCCACGGTGACGTAGCTCAGGTTGCCGTAGGCGGTCGCCTGGTACTTGCCGGGCTTGTAGGCCGCGTCCGCAAAAGCGGAGACGCCGCCCAGGAGCTGGGTCGCTGCGACGCCGAGACCGGCGGCAGCCGCGCCCTTCAGAAATTCACGACGGGAAAGCTGTTTGTTTGACATGTCCGTTAGTCCTTTCTGATTTTGGTTTTTTGTATAGAACCCCACAAAAACGGGTCTATAGACTACAGATTATTATACAAAAACGCTTACAGTTTTTCAAGTGCTTTTAGGCAACACCGTACAATCCGCCTTTGGCGCCTCCTGGAAAATTCGCGCTCTGATTTTGTCACTTTTTCTTGAAATACACAAAGTATTCCTGCAAAAAAATGCCTTCATCAGAACCCAAATTTTCTTTACAGCTTTTGTCACGGCCGGCAGCTTTTTTATGCTGCCGGCCCCGGCTTTTACGGGTATATCCTGCCGGACGTCAGCGCAGCGCCTCAACCGCGGCGCGCTCTACGGCGAGGGCCCTGCGGTAGCCTGCAAGGAAGTCCCGGAAACCCGCCACGTCCTCGGGCGGGGCCATGAGCGTGGTGCACTTCGCGTCGGCGAAGACCTTCCGGTCCAGGTAGTCCGGCAGGCTCTCGCCCTCGTCCCTGCGGAGCATATAGGCCGCGAGCAGGGCCATGCCGTAGGGGCCGCCCTCACCCGCCGTCTCCATGACGGAGACCGGCGCGTCCACCGCGGCGGAGAGCATACGCTGCCCCACCTCCGGGGTTTTGAAGAAGCCGCCGTGGCCGGTGAGCCTGTCGATGGCGACCTGCTCGGTCTGGGTCAGGATATCGAGGCCGATCTTGAGCGTGGCGAGTGCGGAGAGCAGATGCATCCGCATGAAGTTTGCCAGCGTGAAACGCGCGTCCGGGGTGCGGAGGAAGACCGGGCGGCCCTCGTCGAGGTCGGTGACGCCCTCGCCGGAGAAGTAGTTGAAGCTCAGAAGCCCGCCGCAGTCGGCGTCGCCCTCGAGCGCTTTCCGGAAGAGCCGCACAAAGAGCTCGCTCCGCTTCGTCTCCGCGCCCATCAGCTCACAGGCCTCGGCAAAGAGGCTGACCCAGGCGTTGATGTCCGAGGTGCAGTTGTTGCAGTGCACCATCGCCACCGGCAGGCCGTCCGGGGTGGTCACCATGTCGATCTCACGGTGGACGCCGAGGGGCTTGTCCGTCACGATCATCGCAAAGTCGGACGTGCCGGCGGAGACGTTGCCGGTGCGCACGCGCACGGAGTTCGTCGCGGTCATGCCGGTACCGGCGTCGCCCTCGCAGGGGGCCACGGGGATGCCGGGCCGGAGCGCGCCGTCCGGGTCGAGGAAGCGTGCGCCCGCCTCGGTGAGGACGCCGGCCCTCTCGCCCGCGGGGAGGACCTTCGGCAGGATGGCGCGCAGGTCCATGCCCGTGAGGGCGTTGAACTTCTGCACCATGCCCTCGTCATAGTCGCAGGTTTTGCTGTCGATGGGGAACATGCCGCTGGCCTCGCCCACGCCCATGAGCTTCTCACCGGTGAGCTGCCAGTGGATGTAGCCCGCCAGCGTTGTGAGGCAGGCAATGTCCCTGACATGCTCCTCCCCGTTCAGGATGGCCTGGTACAGGTGGGCGATGCTCCAGCGCTGGGGGATGTTGAAGCCGAAGAGGGCGCTGAGCTTTTCGGCGGCCTCGCCGGTGATGGTGTTGCGCCAGGTGCGAAACTCCGCCAGCTGCTTCCCGTCCCTGTCGAAGGGCAGATAGCCGTGCATCATGGCGGACACGCCGATGGCGCCGACGGTCGTCAGCTCCTCGCCGTATTTTGCCCTGACGTCGGCCCGGAGGCTGGCAAAGCAGGCCCGGATGCCGCTGTGCACCATGTCCATCGAGTAGGTCCAGATGCCGTTGACAAACTGGTTTTCCCACTCATAATCCCCCGACGCGATGGGGACATGCTTTTTGTCGATCAATACGGCCTTGATGCGGGTAGACCCCAGCTCAATGCCGAGTACGGTTTTTGTAAAATCCATTTGCATTCTCCTATACTCCCCGCAGCCGTCCCGAGCCGCCCTCGTCCGTCATTCCGGGGCCTTTCTGTATTTCGGGCACTTCTGCCATTACTGGCCCCCTTTGTCATTCTGAGCGGAATGAAGCGGAGTCGAAGAATCCTGAAGATCCTTCGACTGCGCTCAGGATGACAGGACTGCCGCGCTCAGGATGACAGGACTGCTTGCGCTCGGGACGCCGGGGTGAGGTTTACTTGATCACTTTGAGAGCCTTGCGGTCGATGGTCAGGGCCACGAAGAGAAGGAAGATGATGCCCTTGATGAGCTGCTGGGTCTGGGACTCAAAGCCCATCATGACGAGGCCGTTGTTCAGCACGGTGTACATGAGCGTGCCGACGATGATGTTGGAGAAGCGCACCTTCGCGCCACCGGTGATGGGCAGGCCGCCGAGAACGAGGGAGATGAGGATCTGTGTCTCGAGCTGGTTGCCGGCCGTGGCGGTGATGGAGCCGACCTTGATGACGTTGACGAAGGCGGCAAGCCCCGTCAGCGCGCCCGCCGCGACGAAGGTCAAAAACTTCACGCGGTCCGTCCGCACGCCGGAGAAGCGCGCCGCGGTCTCGCCGGAGCCGACGGCCTTGACGTCGTTGCCGATGCGTGTGAAGCGGAAGAGGAACCAGGCGACCAGCAGCACTGCGACCGTGATCGTGATCTTGAGCCAGTTCTGGTCGAGAGCCTTGATCGCCGCGCTCGCCGGGACGGCGGTTTCGGTGGTCAGATAGGCGCAGACGCCGCGGAAGAGAAACATCGTGCAGATTGTGATGATGAAGCTCTGCAGCTTGAACTTCACATGGAAGAAGCCGTTGATCGCCCCGATGGCAGCGCCCGTGAGGATGCCGCCGACGATGGCGAGGGGGATCGAGGTGAAGGAGAGCTTGCTGATCACGATGGACGCAAGCCCCAGCGTCGAGCCCTCGGTGAAATCGATGGAGCCGAGCGTCATCACGAAGAAGACGCCGGTCGCAACGATCATGGGGTAGTACACCTGGCTCAGAAGCAGGCGCAGGCGCTTGGGCGTGAGGATCTTGCCGTCGGTCAGAATGTTCATGACGACGACGATGATCACGAGGCCGATGAAGGGCAGCAGGCCCTTGAAGGTATCGCTGGCAAGGAAGCTCCGCAGCTTGGAGGGTTCCTGTTCTTTCTTAACGGTATTAGACATCTTCATCGCCTCCTTACACCATTTTCGCGATCAGGTCTTCTTCGCTGAGGTTCACGTCGCGCAGAAACTCCCCGTTGAGCACGCCGTCCTTCATGATGAGGATGCGGTCCGCCATGCCCAGCAGCTCCGGGATCTCCTCGGAGATCATGATGATCGACTTGCCCTGCTTTCTGAGATCCGCCATGAGGGCGTAGATGGCCTGCTTGACCTTGACGTCGATGCCGCGCGTGGGCGAGTCGAGCACCAGGATGTCGCTCCCCTTGCCGAGCCAGCGCGCCAGCACCACCTTCTGCTTGTTGCCGCCGGAGAGGTCGGACACGAACTGGTTGACGTTCTGCATCTTGGTCTGCATCTCGGCGGCGTGCTTTTCCGCAAACTTTGTGAGCTTGCGGCCGCTGAGGACGCCATGGCTTGCCAGATCGTCGATGGAGGGGAGGACGATGTTGTTGCGGATGGATTCGTTGAGGATGATGGACTCGTTGTCGCGGTCCTTGGAGGCGTAGGCGATGGAGTGGGCGATCGCAGCGGGGATGCTGTCGATGGCGGTCCCGTCCGCGAGAGTGACGCTGCCCTTGCGGTCCCAGGAGGCGGCGAAGATGGCCTTGCCGACCTCGTGCATTCCGCATTCGGACAGACCGCCGAAGCCGAGGATCTCGCCCCGGTGGAGCTCAAAGCTCACGTGGCTGATCTGGCCCGGGACGCTCACGTCCTTCACGCTGAGCACGACCTCGCCGGAGACGGGCTCGCCGTAGTCGGTGCGGTAGTAGGCAGAGCCGATCTCGCGCCCGACCATGAGGCGCTTGAGGTCGTCCTCGGTCACGTCCCTGGTGCGCACGGTGTCGATGTACTCGCCGTCACGCAGGACGGTGACGGTGTCGGTGCGGGTCATGACCTCGCCCAGGTCATGGCTGATGAAGATGACGGAGCGACCGTCGGCCCGGATGGCGTCCATGATCTTGTAGAGCTCAAGACGGCCGTTCTGGGACAGGGCGGTGGTCGTCTCGTCGATGACGAGGATCTTGGGCTTCATGTAGGTGGCCTTGACGATCTCGACCAGCTTGCGGTCCTCGAAGTTGTAGAGGTCGATCATGTTCGCGGCCTTGATGCGCCCGAAGCCGTATTCGTCCAGCAGGCGCTGGCCCTCGCGGTTCATGGCGCGGGTGTCCTTCACGCCGAGGTGCATGAAGGGCTCCTCGTGTCCGAGGAAGATGTTCTCCGCGACCGTCAGGCCGGAGAGCGTGCCCATCTCCTGTACGATGATCGCGACGCCCTCGTTGTTGGCCTCCACCTGGTTGCGGCAGTGCAGGGGCTTGCCGTCCAGCGTGAAGCTGCCGCCGCCGATGGAGTAGATGCCGCAGAGCATCTGGGAGAAGGTCGATTTGCCGGAGCCGTTCTCGCCGATCAGGCCGCGGATCTCGCCGGCGCGGATGGTGAGGGAGACGTTGTTCACCGCGTGGGTGATGCCGAAGCGCTTGTCGATGTTCTCGGCGACAAGTAAAACTCTGTTATCCATGCCGCCCACCTCACTTTACGACGCTGCCCTTGCCGCCGCGGGCGGTCAGGGACACGATCACCAGCAGCGCGCCGCCGGTGACGACGTTCTGGATCGTCGTCGGGGCACCGAGGGCCACGAAGCCGTTGAAGATGATTTGGATTATGAATTCGCCCACCACGATGGCGGTGATCGGCATTTTGTATTTGCGGAAGGCCACGCCGAAGAAGGTGCCCATCAGGGGCTGGAAGTTGCGGCCCATGGTGCTCATGCCGGTGAGGGCCGTCATCGTCGTGCCGTAGGAGACCGTGAGGATCGCCATGATGCCGACAAAGAAGTGCAGCAGCATGAAGCCGATGAGCTTGTACTTCTTGACGTCGATGCCCATGTTCTTGGCCGTGAACTCATTGGAGCCGATGGCGTTGCAGTAGGTGCCGATCTTCGTGTAGTTCAGGATGAAGTACATGAGCACGAAGGCCAGGCCCGCGAGGATGATGTTGCCGGGCGCGCCGGAGAAGAAGCGCAGCTCCTCCCCCAGGGTCTGCTTCACGCCGCCCGCGACGAAGACCGCCAGGCTCTCGAAAATCAGCATCAGGCCGACCGTGACGATCATGGACGGCACATTCAGGTGGTTGTAGAGAAAACCGATCAGAAAACCGATCAGCGTGCCGCAGCCGAGGCAGCCGAGGATGAAGCCCGCGTAGCCGAACTTTTGGGACAAAATGACCCCGACGATGGACGACAGCACGATATTCGCGCCCACCGCGAAGTCAAACAGGCCCATGACCACGATGAAGTAGAGTCCGCAGCCGCCCACGGAGTAGATGATCGAGGTCTGGAGGTAGGTATAGATGTTGCTCAGGGAACCGAAGTTAGAGGGCGTCAACAGCTTGAAGACCCCGTAGAAAAACAGAAGCATCGCCCCCAGCAGGATCAAACCGTAGTACCGGCTGGTCTTGAGCTTCCCGATTGTGTTGGACATAGACTGCCTCCTGTATATAAGCTTTAAGCGCTTCGCTTGAATTTTGATGTGTTTTCAGGGCAGCTTTGCCGCCCTAAAAACACCTTATTAATGCGGCAATAAAAGAATCTGAGCTTTTCTCAACGACGCAGAGCATTGCCGCATTAATAGCTGCCATTTTTTCGGTTGCCGCACAGGCGGCGAGAAAAATGGCATTTTATCATCTTACTGCTCCGGCTGTACAAGCCTTCGGCTTCCGGATATTGATCTGCCGGAGCAATAAGCCGAGCAAAGCGAGGCCTCGCGCCGACCGGACGCGGCGTGCCACAGCCCGCCGCGTGCGATAAGCGCGAGTCCCTCAATTGCGAACCGTATCCGCAATTGACCGAGAAAAGGGATGCGGGTATGTATGCCCGCATCCCTGATCCGGATGTTGAGATTATTTCGCGTGGCGCGCAACGACGTCGGGCACGGACAGGTCGGCGCAGGCCTGGGCGAGAGCCTCGTAGTCGAGACCGGCGAGCGCAACGATCTCATCGCCGTAGTACGGCAGCTCATCGCCGGTGAAGTACTGGGCGTAGTTGGCATAGTCCTCGGAGGAGGCGACGAACATGTACGGGAAGACCATGTCATAGAAGCCGTCGGTGGAGGTGGGGAAGTTGCCCTTGATGGCGTTGTATACCATCAGGAAAGCGAAGAAGGGGTCAGCGTAGTGACCGCCGGACTCGGCAGCCATGGCGCCGGTCTCGAGCTTGACGTCGAGGTCGGGCAGGAAGTCGGTGGAGACGACGGCGATCTTGCCGGTCAGGCCCATGGCCTCGATGCCGGCGATCGCGCCGAGCAGGGTGTCGCCGCCGCCGCCGGCGACGATCAGGGCGTCGATGTCGGGATTGGCCTGGATGATGGCCTCAGCGGTGGCGCGGCCGGTGTCGGTGGTGGTGCGGCCGTACTGGGGCTCAAGAAGCGTGATCTGGTCGTTGGGGTTGGCGGCGTTCCATTCCTCAACGCCGGCCTTGTAGCCGTTCCAGCGGCCGAGGAAGGTCGCGTCGCCCGGCTCCCAGCCCTCAAGGCCGATCTTGCGGCAGCCCTTCTCGCCCAGGATGGTGACGAGGGTCTTGCCGTTGTCGAACTCGGACTCATGCACAGCGCCGACATAGTAGGGGGAGGCGCAGGCCTGGGCGTACTCGTCGGGGTTGGCGTCCTTGTCGATCACGCGGAAGAACTGGGCCACATAGACCTCGTTCTCGTCGCAGGTCTTGATGACGGAGCCCATCTCGGCGGAGGCGGAGTTGCAGATGATGATGCCGTCGCAGTCAGCGAGGGCCAGGGTCTCCGCGGATGCGGTGACCTGCTCGGAGATGTGGGCCTGGTCGACCCACTGGGTCTCGACGCCGAGGGCTTCCGCCGCCGCGTCGATCATGCGTTTGCATTCGCTGCCGAGGGTATCGGTGGAGCTCCAGATGGAGATGCCGATCTTGATCTTGTCTTCCGCCGCGAAGGCCGGGACGGACAGACTGAACAGAAGGGTCAGGACAAGTGCCAGTGCCAGGATCTTTTTCATTGCTTTTTCCTCCGTTTCATTTTTTTGTGGTTTGCATATATGGTGAATTGTATTGCGCGCAAGGGAACAGGAACAGGCTGCGCCGTCATTTTGAGCCTCAGGATGACAGGCGTATGCCGCGGGGGTCATGACGGCGAGGCTTTTTTCTTCGCGTCTCTCTTCCGCTCGGACACGGTGACGACGATACGCTGGATCACGATGAAGAGGGCCAGCAGGCCGCCGGTTGCGATCTTGCCCCACCAGGAGAGGAGGGTGCCGTTGAAGGTGATGAGCGCCGGGATGACGGACTTGAGCAGGACGCCGAACAGCGTGCCGATCATGTAGCCGACGCCGCCTGTCAGCAGCGTGCCGCCGATGACCGCGCATGAGATCGCCTCCAGCTCGCCGCCGTTGAGGGCGAGGTTCCAGCCGCTCTTGACCTCCAGCAGATAGGCGAGGCCGGCCAGGACGCTGCAGAAGCCGTTGAAGCCGTAGACCAGGACCTTCGTCCGCCCGACGGGGAGGCCCATGAGTCTGGCGCTCTGCTCGTTGCCGCCGATGGCGTAGATGTTTCTGCCGAATTTGGTTCTGTGCAGGATGTAGGTGCCGATCACGATCATCAGCAGGAACACCAGGAGGTTCACGTTGATGAACGCGATGGGCTTGATCTTCACCCATTCACCGTCCGCGTACTTCTTGAAGTACCACTTCCAGCCCGCCAGCGCGTCGATCATCGGGTGGGAGACGGAGATCGACTCCCGGCTGATGAGGGAGCAGACGCCGCGCGCCAGGAAGTTGCCGGCCAGCGTCGTGATGAAGGGGGGCACGCCCAGATAGTGGATCGCCGCACCCTGCAGAAGGCCGATGCCGACACCCACGACCAGGGCGACGAGCATACACACAGCGGGGTGATAGCCCAGCACGCTCGTCCCGTAGGCGACGATCATGCCGGTCAGGCACGCGACCGACGCGACAGACAGGTCGATGCCGCCGGTGATGAGCACCATCGTCATGCCCACGGCGGAAATGCCGTAATAGGAGTTGTCCTTGAACATGTTGACGAAGGTGCGCAGCGTGGTGAAGCCGATGTCGCCGAAACGGACCGCGCCGTAGCAGTAGATCAGGATAAAGATGCCGATGGTAGCGTAGACCATCACAAACTGGGGCTTGAGCAGACGGCTGGCGAGACTCTGCCGTCTATCGGGAATCCGTTCAGGCACGCGCGACACCCCCCTTCGGCCGTTTGAAGCTCAGCTTGGACATCTTTCTGCGGACCGGCTCGGACTGGAGCACGATCACGATGATGATGATGAGCGCCTTGAAGGCCATGGTCGCCTCGGAGACGATGCCGAAATAGTACACGAAGGTGATGATGGTGCGGATGATGATGGAGCCGATCACGGTGCCGGCGAGGCTGAACTTGCCGCCCGACATGTTGGTGCCGCCGATGACGACCGCGAGAATGGCGTCCATCTCAAAGTTGATGCCAAAGTTGTTGGAGTCGTTCGACATGACGCGGCTCGCCGTGATGAGGCCGGATATGGCGGAGAGGAAGGCCGTCAGGGCGAAGACGATCATGATGATCCTGCGGGAATCGATGCCGCTCAGGCGGCTGGCGCTGGGGTTGATGCCGACCGATTCCACCATCGTGCCGAAGGCGGTCTTACGCACGAAGAGGGAAACGGCGGCCACCACAATGATTGTAATGATGATCGGCATCGGCAAAAACAGGAAGCTCCCCTGGCCGATCACGCGGAAGGGCGAATACAGCGTGGTGAACTGCTTGCCGTTGGTCACGATCTGGGCGAGACCGCGGCCGCAGACCATCAGGATCAGCGTCGCGATGATGGGCTGCATCCCGATGCGGGAGATCATGAAGCCGTTGAAAAGGCCCATGAGCGTGCACACGGCGAGCGGGACCAGAATGACGAGAATGAAGGGCTTGACCGTGTAGTCGCCCGGGGTGTTGTAGACCAGCACGTCCCAGCGCAGGAATTTCAGGGCCAGTGCGCCGCTGAGTGCCACAAGCGAGCCGACGGACAGGTCCGTGCCGCCCAGGGCGATGACCAGCGTCATGCCCATGGAGATGATCGTGATCTCCGCGGAGCGGTTGAGAATGTCGATCAGGCTGCCGTAGAGCATCCCGGTCGCAGGCTGATACTTGATCGAGAAGAAGTCCGGCCGGATGATGAAGCAGACCAGGAGGATCAGCAGCTCGGCCACGATGGCCCAGGTGATCTTGGACTGCATGATCCCGGACAGAGAGAATCTTTTCTTTTTCATGCCGTCTCACCCTCCTGCATCCCGTTGGCAATGACGTTGAGGATCGTCTGCTGCGAGCAGCCCTCGCCGTTCACCTCGCCGACCTTCTTGCGGTCGCGCATGACGACGATGCGGTTGGAGCAGCGGATGATCTCATCGAGCTCGGAGCTGATAAAGATGACCGAGACGCCTTCGCCGCACATCTCCAGCATCAGGCGCTGGATCTCGGCCTTTGCGCCGATGTCGATGCCGCGCGTCGGCTCGTCCAGGATCAGCAGATCCGGCTGCGTGGCCATCCAGCGGGCCAGGATCACCTTCTGCTGGTTGCCGCCGGACAGCTCGCCGATCTTCTTCTCGGCGTTCGGCGTGGCGATGGAGAGGAGCTTGATGTATTTGTTCGCCAGCTCGTTCTGCTCCTGCATGGAGATCGGGTGCATAAAGCCCCGTCTCGCCTGCAGCGCAAGGGCGATGTTCTCGCGAATGGACAGGTCGCCGATGATGCCGTCGCGCTTTCTGTCCTCCGGGCAGAAGGCCAGCTTCGCGTTGATGGCGTCGATGGGCTTTGCGATGGTCACCTGTTTGCCGTTGACGGTCTCGGTGCCCTCCGTCGCGGCGACCGCGCCGAAGATCAGCTCCGCGGTCTCGGTGCGTCCGCTGCCGAGAAGGCCGGCGAAGCCCATAAGCTCGCCCTTTTTGATGGAGATGTTTACATTCTGGATCTTGCCGGGGGTGCCGAGATCCTTTGTGCTGAGCATTTCCGGCGCGTCCGGGGCGACCTCCGCCCGCTTGAGGTTGAAGATCACGTCCATGTCCTTGCCGATCATCATGGTCACAAGCTCGAGCTTGGTGATGTCCTGGATGTTGAAGGTGCCGACAAGGCTGCCGTTTCGCAGGATGGTCAGCCTGTCGCAGACGGCGAACACCTGGTCGAGAAAGTGCGTGATGAAGATGATGCCCATGCCCTCGGCCTTCAGCTCGTTCATCACGTCGAAGAGGAGCTTGACCTCGTTGTCATCGAGGGAGGAGGTCGGCTCGTCCAGAATGAGGATCTTCGCGTCGATGTCGACCGCGCGGGCAATCGAGACCATCTGCTGGATCGCGGTGGAGTAATTATTTAAGGGGCGCGTCACGTCGATATCCATGTGGAATCTCGACATCAGCTCCTGAGCTCTCTTGTTGATTTCCTTCCAGTTGATCATGCCGTGCTTCATTGGCTGGCGTCCGACGAAGATGTTCTCCGCCACCGTCAGATTCGGGCACAGGTTGATCTCCTGGTACACCGTGGAAATGCCCATGGAAAACGCATCCTGCGGGCTTGTGGGTTTGATCTCTTTTCCGTCGAAGAGTATGGTGCCGGCGTCCATGTGGTGAACGCCCGTCAGGCATTTGACCAGCGTGCTCTTTCCCGCGCCGTTTTCTCCCAGCAGCGCGTGGATCTCACCCGCCCGGAGGGAAAAGTCGACCTTGTCGAGGGCCTTCACGCCGGGGAACTGGATCTCAATGCCTTTCATTTCAAGTAAGTTTTGCTCCGGCAATTGAATTCCTCCTTACGAAGCAAGGGCGGAAGGCTAGGCGCCGTCCGCCCTTGAAAATGGGGCCGGCTGAGCGCCAGCCCCAAGAATTCAGCTTGATGCGGGATTAATACACGCGGCTGTCGATCACGTCGGCAGCGAGGACAGAGGTGACGGTTCCGAGGTCGATGCCGCCAACGCAGTCATACACACCCTCTTCGGGATGCAGGATGCTCTTCTCAAAGGTCTCGCCGGCCTCGAGAGCCTCGATGGTCTTCTCGACGAACGGGCCGTAGAGCGGGGTGCACTCGATGGTGGCGTTCATCTCACCGGCGACGATGGCTTCAAATGCGGCCTTGACGGAGTCGCAGCCGACAATGATGATGTCCTTGCCCGGGACAAGGCCGGCGGCCTTGATGGCATCGATGGCGCCGAGGCCCATGTCGTCGTTCTGAACGATCAGGACGTCGATCTTATCGACGGACTTCAGCCAGGCTTCCATGACAGCCTGACCCTCGGTACGGGTGAAGTTGCCGGACTGCTGCGCGACGAGCTTCATGTTGGGGTACTCTTTCAGAGCGGCCAGGTTGCCCTCGGTACGGCCGACCTGAGCGCCGGAACCGGTGGTGCCTTCCATGATGGCGACGCAGACTTCCTCATCGCCGCGGCCAAGGGACTTGAGATACTCGCCGGCCCAGGCGACCTGGCGGCGGCCCTCTTCGACGAAGTCACCGCCGAAGGCGGCCACGTAGTCGATCTTGTCGGCGCAGTCGGGCATACGGTCGATCAGGATCAGGGGGATCTCAGCCTCGTTCACTTCCGCCAGGACTTCGTCCCAACCGGTCTCAACAACGCCGGTGAAGAGGATGTAGTCAACACCCTGGGTGATGAAGTTGCGCAGGGCCTTGATCTGGTTCTCCTGCTTCTGCTGGGCGTCGTCATAGATCAGCGTCCAGCCCTCGTGGGCTTCGATGGTGCTTTTGATGCTGTCGGTGTTGGCGGTGCGCCAGTCGGATTCCTGACCGATCTGGGAGAAGGCGACCTTGATGTCGTCGGCATAAGCGACGACGCCAAAGGAGGCGATCATGGCCAGAACGATGACGAGTGCAAGGATCTTTTTCATGGTCTTTACTCCTTTTCAAAAAAATTTTGGATTTGGGATTCGGATTTCCCTCTGAGCATATCAAAGCACTTTTTCCCGCCAGCGTCAAGGTCCCCGGGGCCGAAAAGCTTAAAACCGTGAAAGCAAATAAATACAAGTTTGCGGCATTGGAATAAGAAAAAAGTACAACTTCGCCCGGATACCGTTTTTTTACGCTTGTTCCGGGAAAAGTGTGTGTTTTTTTCCGATGATTCCCCGCCTGCGGGGGGCGGGGATTTTTGCTGTTTTGACCAAAAGCACTCCGGTTGACGGGGTTATTTTCCGGGTGCGTCTGTGAAAAACGGTTAAAAAACGCCCTTCCGGGCGCGCATCTTCACGAAAGTCGGTTTTCTTCCGGGGGCGTCTCGGACGGCGAAAAAAACAGTACCGCCCCGGCGATAAGCTGTGGTAGAATAGGATCGCAAAGGGCAAAACATGTCGTCCCGGGCGGAGCGGAGCCGAAGGAGCCTGACGCCGGCGCTCGGGACGACGAAGTATGGAAAGGAGGGCAAGCCATGGCAGCGAAGTATCTGCTGCTTGCGGCGGAGCTCAGGCGGCGCTGCGCGCTGCTGCGGCGCGAGGGGGAGACGAGGCTCCCCGGCGAACTGCGCCTGTGTGCCGAGACCGGGTACAGCCGGCAGACGGTGCGCCGCGCGCTGGAGCTGCTGGAGCGGGAGGGGCTGATCGTGCGCGCGCACGGCAGCGGGACCTATCTGGCGGACAGCGCGCCGGTCAGAAGCGGCCGCGTCGCCGCCGTGCTGCCGTCGGTCGACACCTATCTGTATCCGCGGCTCCTGCGCGACGCCGAGTCCGTTTTGCGGGAGGCCGGCTGTACGCTCGAGGCGTACACCACGGGAGGCCTCGTCTCCCGTGAGCGCGAGGTGCTGACGCGGCTGCTGGCCGATCCCCCTGCGGGTCTGCTGATCGAGGCGGCGAAGAGCGCGCTGCCGAGCGTGAACCTGGACCTGTTCGAGCAGCTCGACAGGCGCGGTGTCCCCCTGGTGTGGGTGTACGCGCCGCTGCCCGTCCCCGCAGGCGCGCCCTGCTTTCAGGACGATAACGAGGGCGGCGCGCGCCAGCTGGTGCGGCGGCTCCGGGAGCGGGGTCACGAGCACGTCGCGGGCATTTTCAGGAGCGACGACCGCCAGGGGCACGAGCGCTACCTGGGCTTTGCCGCAGCGTTGCTGGGCTGCGGGCTGCCGCTGTGTGAGGAGCGTATCCTGTGGTTCGACACACGGGAGCGGGCGGCGATCCTCAGAGGGGAGAGCGGGCTTCTCGAGCGCTTTGCCGCCGATCTGAGGCCCTGCACCGCCGTCGTCTGTCACAACGACGAGATCGCCTATGCCCTGATCCGCTGCCTGCTGCGCGCGGGACAGCGGGTGCCGGAGGACACGGCGGTGGTGAGCTTCGACAACAGCCACCTATGCACACTCTCCCCCGTGCCCATCACCTCCCTCGCCCATGAGAAGCACCAGATGGGCACCGCCGCCGCGAAGGCCCTTCTGTGCATGATCCAGGGGCAAAAGGCCGCCGGCGCCCGCCTGCCGTGGACGCTCCGCGAGAGAAGAAGCGGGTGAAAACGCAGCGCTGTCGGAAAATATGGCAGGGGCGTACACACCCGCAGAGCGTACACTCCCGGCAGCCCGCGCGGCACCATGTCGGATTTGCACACGCTCCCGGCTGTCGGGGATCGGCCCCCTTGCCGAAGGGGGGGCTGGCACGGCAGATCTCCCGCGAGGCTGAGGCAGACCCCTGTTTTTGCGCAGCCAAAAAACTCCCCCGTGCAGAAGCACGGGGGAGTCTGGTTTTTGAGACGGTTCAGACAAGCGCGGCGGTGATGATGCTCATCTGATAGACCTCGTCGGCGTTGCAGCCGCGGGAGAGGTCGTTGATGGGGGCGTTCAGGCCCTGGAGGATGGGGCCGAAGGCCATGTAGCCGCCGAGGCGCTGGGCGATCTTGTAGCCGATGTTGCCGGACTGGATCTCCGGGAAGATGAAGGTGTTGGCATAGCCGGCGACTGGGCTGCCCGGGAACTTGAGCTGGCCGACGACGGGGCTGACGGCGGCGTCGAACTGCATCTCACCGTCGCACGCAAGCTCCGGATGGGTCTCCTTGACGATGGCGGTGGCGTTGCGCATGAGCTCGGGGCCGGGGCCCTTGCCGGAGCCCTTGGTGGAGAAGGACAGCATGGCGATCTTCGGGTCCATGCCGAAGATCTTGGCGGTGCGCGCGGTCTCGACGGCGACCTCGGCCACCTGCTGGGCGGCGGTCAGGACGACGTTGCCCTCCTTGTCCTTCTTGTCCTCATAGGAGATGTTGATGGCGCAGTCGCCCATGGCGAGCATCTCGTCCCCGCGGACCAGGATGAAGCAGGAGGAGACGAGGTTTGCGCCCTTCTTGGTCTTGACGAGCTGGAGCGCGGGGCGCACGGTGTCGGCGGTGGAGTAGGTCGCGCCGCCGAGCAGAGAGTCGGCCAGACCCTCCTTGACGAGCATGGTGCCGAAGTAGTTGGACTTTGAGAGCATCGCGCGGGCCTCCTCCGCGGTGGCCTTGCCCTTGCGCAGCGCGACGAAATCGTCCACGAACCTGTCCATATCGGGGTAGGTCTCGGGGTCGATGATCTCCAGTCCCTCGATATCGAAGCCGCCCCTGGCTGCCGCGGCCCTGACCTCGTCCACATTGCCGATGAGGACGGGCGTCAGAAAGCCGTCCTTTTTCAGTCTCGCGGCGGATTCGAGGATGCGGGCGTCGGTGCCCTCGGGATAGACGATCTTGCGGGGATTGGCCTTCAGGATTTCAACAAGATTTTCAAACATGGATGTTACCTCCAGCGTTATATTTGGGGTTCTGTACCATAAACATATCACGAACCGGCGGCGATTTCAAGATTTTATGACGATTTGTATTTACAAAGAGGCGGCGCGTGGATATAATATACCGACTGTTATCAAAAAATGAGGGATCACCATGGACAGGGGCTTTCCTGAAATTCTGTCTGCCCTCCGCAGGGAGCGGCAGATCAACCAGCGCACGGCGGCGAGCGATCTCGGCATCAGCCAGGCGCTTCTGAGCCACTATGAAAACGGCGCGCGCGAGCCGGGTCTCGGCTTCGTCTGCCGCGCCTGCGACTATTACGGCGTGAGCGCCGACTACCTCTTGGGCCGCAGCCCCCGTCCCGACGCCGCGAAAAGCGCCGCGGAGACGGCGTTATCGTGCCTGGAAGGCGTGGAGGCGCTGATCGGCAGCGCCCGCGCCGCCCTCGGAGAATACGCGGGAAAGGAGAACGAGATATGATCCGGCAGAAGAACATCCGCAACTTTTCCATTATCGCCCACATCGACCACGGCAAGTCTACCCTCTCTGACCGCCTGATCGAAAAGTGCGGCGCGGTGGAGGAGCGCATCATGGAGGACCAGATCCTCGACAACATGGACCTCGAGCGTGAGCGCGGCATCACCATCAAGGCCCGCGCCGTGGGGCTCACGTATCACGCCGCCGACGGGGAGACCTATACCCTCAACCTCATCGACACCCCGGGCCACGTGGACTTCAACTATGAGGTCTCGCGTTCCCTCGCCGCGTGCGAGGGGGCTGTCCTGGTGGTGGACGCCTCCCAGGGCGTGGAGGCCCAGACCCTGTCCAACACCTATCTCGCGCTGGACAACAATCTGGAGATCCTGCCGGTGGTCAACAAGATCGACCTGCCCGCCGCCGACCCGAAGCGCGTCAAGGAGGAGATCGAGGAGATCATCGGCCTGCCCGCCATGGACGCGCCGGAGATCAGTGCCAAGGCCGGCATCAACATCGACGCCGTGCTCGAGGACATCGTGGCGAACGTCCCCGCCCCGGCGGGCGACCCCGACGCCCCGCTCAAGGCTCTGATCTTCGACAGCCAGTACGACAACTACCGCGGCGTCATCGTCTTCATGCGCCTCATGGACGGTGTGATCCGGCGCGACAGCGAGATCCGTCTCATGTCCACCGGCGCGCGCTACAAGGTGGTGGAGGTCGGGCACCTGCGCCCCATCGGGCTCGAGCCCTGCGACGAGCTTGCCGCGGGCGACGTGGGCTACTTCACCGCCAGCATCAAGAACGTGGGCGACACCCAGGTGGGCGACACGGTCACCGACGCGCTCAGCCCCACGCCCGAGGCCCTGCCCGGCTACCGTCCCGCGCGGCCCATGGTCTTCTGCGGCATCTACACCGAGGACGGGTCCAAGTACCCGGACCTGCGCGACGCGCTCGACAAATTAAAGCTCAACGACGCCTCACTCTCCTATGAGCCGGAGAGCTCCGTGGCCCTGGGCTTCGGCTTCCGCTGCGGCTTCCTCGGGATGCTGCACATGGAGATCATTCAGGAGCGGCTGGAGCGGGAGTTCGACCTCGAGCTTGTCACGACGCTCCCCTCCGTCATCTACAAGGTTGTGAAGACGGACGGCTCTGTCGTCATGGTGGACAACCCCCACAACTACCCGGAGGTTCCCTCCATCGCCGAGGCCTACGAGCCCTATGTGAAGGTCTCCATCATCACGCCGAACGAGTTTGTCGGCAACATCATGCCCCTCTGCCAGGACAGGCGCGGCGAATACAAGAACATGACCTATCTCGACCAGCGCCTTGTGGAGCTGCACTATGAGATGCCCCTGAACGAGATCATCTACGACTTCTTCGACACGCTCAAGGCGCGCACGAAGGGCTACGCCTCGCTGGATTATGAGCTGTCGGAGTACAAGCTGTCGGATCTTGTGAAGGTGGACATGCTCCTCAACGGCGACCAGGTGGACGCCCTGAGCTTTATCGCCCACCGCGAAAAAGCCTACCCGCGCGCAAGAAAACTCTGCGAAAAGCTCCAGGAGAACATCCCGCGCCAGCTCTTCGAGGTGCCCATTCAGGCGGCCATCGGCGGCAAGATCATCGCCCGCGAGACCGTGCGCGCCATGCGCAAGGACGTGCTGGCCAAGTGCTACGGCGGCGACATCACGAGAAAGAAGAAGCTCCTTGAAAAGCAGAAGGAGGGCAAGAAGAAAATGCGCCAGCTCGGCACCGTCTCCATCCCCACCGAGGCGTTTCTGGCGGTTTTGAAGCTGGACGAATAATTCGGGCCGAGGCCCCTCTGAACTCCCTGAGCGGGTTTTATGCAACGCCCGCAGCGGACAGGCAAAAAAATCTTGTCTTTTCCTTATTTTTATAGTATAATATCAAACCGGTTTGCGCCGGGTGCGCAGACTGTAGGACACGAAAGGGGGCGCCCATCCTGTGGTTAACATCAAGAACGAAAAGGGCACGATCAGCATCACGAGCGAGGTGCTGACCTATCTCGCCGGCGTCGCGGCGACGGGCTGCTTCGGCGTCAAGGGCATGATCAGCCGCAACAAAGAGGGCGTCATGCAGCTTCTGCGCAGAGAGTCGATGTCCAGGGGCGTCACCGTACACTTCGACGACGACGGGGCGATCTCGCTGGAGCTGCACATCGGCGTGGACCACGGCGTGAACATGAGCGCCGTCGCGCGAAGCATCATGAACGAGGTCAGCTACAAGCTGTCCAAATCCGCGGGCGTACCCGTCCGCCGCGTCGACGTCTATATCGACACGATCATCGGATAAGCGAGGTCAGAGCTTTGAGAGATATGATAAACGCCGCGGCCTTCAAGGAGTGCATACTCTGCGCACATGCCGCGCTGCAAGCCAACATCCAGACCATCAACGACCTGAACGTCTTTCCCGTCCCGGACGGCGACACCGGCACCAACATGGGCCTGACCATGGAGCGCGCGGCGATCGAGCTGCGCAGGAGCGATTTCACCGCCGTCACCGCCGCCGCGGACTGCGTGGCCTCCGCACTTTTAAGGGCGGCCCGCGGCAACTCCGGCGTCATTCTGAGCCTGCTGTTCCGCGGGATGTCCCGCAAGCTCAAGGGCCTTGCGGAAACGGACGCGCGCACCTTCGCCGCCGCCATGCAGGAGGGCGTGGACGCCGCCTACAAGGCCGTGATGAAGCCCGCCGAGGGGACGATCCTGACGGTCTCCCGTCTCGCGTCCGAGGCGGCCGCCCGGGCGGCGAACGGCGGGGCCGGTCTCGAGCAGACCTTTGAGGCCGCGATCCGCGCGGGCGACGAGGCCCTGGCCGACACCATCAACATGAACCCCGTGCTCAAGAAGGCCGGCGTCGTGGATGCGGGCGGCATGGGCTACATGGTCATTCTCAAGGCCATGTTTGCCTCCCTGAAGGGAGAGGCCTTCGCGCCGGCGGACCAGATCCGCATCGAGGAGGCCGCAGGCACCGTCTTTACCGCGGGCTCCGCGATGGAGAACATCACCTTCGCCTTTGACACGGTCTATGTCGTGCGCAAGAAGAGCGCGGACGTCGACCTCGAGCCCCTGCGCGAGTACCTGGGCAGCATCGGCGACAGCCTGGTCATCAGCGATGACGACGAAATCTTCAAGGTCCACGTCCACACCGACACCCCGGGCGAGGCCCTGACCGAGAGTCAGAAATACGGCACGCTTGAGATCGCGAAGATCGAGAACATGGTCACCCAGGCCGAGCAGCTTCAGCGCGGTGAGAAGGCCACCAGCACCGACGATCTCCATGAGATCGAGCGCCAGCTTGAGGAGCAGGGCGCGGCCGCGGAGGAGCCTGAGCACGCGGCTCCCGAAAAACAGTTCGGCGCGGTGGTCGTGGCGGCGGGCGACGGGATGCGCAGACTCTTCCAGGAGCTGGGCGCGGACCGCGTCGTCACCGGCGGCCAGACCATGAACCCCTCCACGGACGACATCATGCGGGAGATCAACCGCACCCCGGCGGAGACGGTCTTCGTCCTGCCGAACAACAAGAACATCATCATGGCAGCCGAGCAGAGCGCGGAGCTGGTCAGGGACAAACGCGTCATCGTGATCCCCACCAAGACCGTGCCGCAGGGCATTTCGGCGCTTTTGAACTTCAACATCGACGAGAACGAGGAGCCCATCGTGGAGGCCATGAAGGAGGCCGCCTCGCACGTGCACACCGCCATGGTCACCTACGCCGCGCGCGACTCCGACTTTGACGGGCACGACATCCGTGCGGGCGAATACCTCGCGCTGCTGGACGGGGCCCTGCTCGGCAGCTACGGCAGCGAGAAGGATTTGTTTGACGAGCTGATCGCGGCCTTCGGCGCGTATACGCCCGAGTTCATCACCGTCTACTACGGCGAGGATGTGAACGAGAGCGACGCGGACGCCGCGGCCTCCGCCATCGCCGCCTCCTTCCCCGACGTGGAGATGAGCGTCGTCAACGGCGGCCAGCCGGTGTACTACTATATGATCAGCGTGGAATAAAAACACAACGCGGCGCCCGCCGGAAACTCCGGCGGGCGCCGCTTGATAAATGCGCAGAAAACCGCCGACCGGCGCCGGCCCGGACCGTCTGCGGAGACGGGCGGTGCGGATGCCGGAGACTGAAAAAGGGTGAACAGACAATGCTGAACTTTCTGATTGGCCGCGCGGGCGCAGGGAAGACCGCAGCGCTCATGCGCGAGATCAAAGCGAACATGGACCGGGGGGAGCGCGGCAGCATCCTCCTCGTGCCCGAGCAGTACAGCCATGAGGCCGAGCGCGAGCTCTGCCGCGTCTGCGGCGACCGCCTCTCCCTCCATGCCGAGGTGCTGAGCTTCACGGGCCTCGCCCGCGCGGTCGAGCAGCGCTGCGGCGGCGCGGCGGCCCCCTGGCTGGATCAGGGCGGGCGAATGCTGTGCATGGCCCTGGCGATGCAGGGCGTCGGTTCGAGGCTTCGCGTCTACTCCGACGCGCGGCGGCGCAGCGAGCTGCAGGACCTGCTCCTGCACGCCGTGGACGAGCTCAAGACCGCCCGCATCGGCGCCGAGGCGCTGCAAAGGGCGGCGGCCGACTGTCCGGAGGCCCTGGGCGAGAAGCTGACGGACCTGGCTCTCGTGCTCGAGGCCTATGACAGCGTGGTCGCAAACGGGCGGGCTGACCCCCTCGACCGCCTCACGCGCCTCGCCGAAGCCGTCGACGCGGGCGCGCTCCCGCCGGAGACGCGGGTCTACGTCGACGGCTTCATCGACTTCACGGGTCAGGAGCGGGAGGTCCTGTGCGCCATGCTGCGCAGGGGGATCACGCTCACGGTCTGCCTCACGCTGGATGATTTATACAGTGAGAGCGAGATCTTTGCCCTCTCCCGCCGCGCGGCCCGCTCTCTCATGGCCGCGGCGGAGGAGCTGGGGCAGCGTGTGAATGTCTCCGCGCTCGAGAGCGAGGACGAAAGCGCCCTGCGCTTTTTTGCCGAACACCTCTTCGACTACAGCGCCGTCCGCCGGGAGGACGGCGAGAGCCCAATACGCCTGCTGCGCGCCGGGAGCATGGCCGCCGAGTGCGAACAGGCGGCCGCCCTGTGCCTGTCGCTCGTCCGGGACGGCGGCTGCCGCTGGCGGGACATCGCGATCGCGGTCCGCGGCTTCGAGGACTACCGCGGCACGCTCGAGAGCGTGTTCCGGCTCTACGGGGTCCCGCTCTACACCGCGGCGCGCTCGGACCTCAGCGCCAAGCCCCTGCCCGCGATGATCGCCTGCGTGTATGAGATCGTGCGGGGCGGCTGGGCGCTGGACGATATGGTGAGCTATCTGCGCACAGGTCTTGCGGGCCTTTCGGATGCGGAGTGCGACGAGCTCGAAAACTATCTCTTCAAATGGCAGCTTCGCGGCAGCGCGTGGACGCGGGCGCGGGACTGGCGCCAACACCCCGACGGCTTCGGCGGCGAGTATACCCCAGAGGTCGAGGAGCGCCTGCGGCGGATCAACGCCCTGCGCCGCCGGGTCGCCGCGCCGCTCAGGGCCTTCGAGAAGGCTGCGCGCGAGGCGGAGACCGCGCTGGGACAGGCGAAGGCCCTCGCGGGGCTCTTCGCGGAGCTCCGTCTGCCCGAGACCCTGAGCCGCCGGGCCGAAGCGCTGCAGGCCATGGGGCGCGAGAAGAGCGCAGCCGAACATCGCCAGCTCTGGGAGCTCATCGTCGGCGCGCTCGAGCAGTGCGACAGCATCCTCGGTGAGAGCGCCATGGATCTTGAGCAGTTCGGCAGGCTCTTCACCCTCGTGCTCTCCAAATATGACATCGGCACCATCCCGGTCTCCCTCGACCGGGTCACCGCCGGCGACTTTGACCGCAACCGCCGCCGGAACCTCCGGCACCTCATCGTCCTGGGCGCGTCGGAAGACCGCCTGCCCATGACCGAGGAGGGCGGCGGCCTCTTCTCCCCGGACGAGCGGCAGCGGCTTCTGGAGCTGGACATCGAGCTCGGCCCCGGCGGCGACAGCGAGCTCTGGCGTGAGTTCGCGCTCATCTATTATACGCTGACCCTTCCCTCAGAGAGCCTTGCGATGCTCTGTCCCCTCGTGGGGAGGGACGGGGACGCCCTGCGCCCCGCCTTCGTTTTCCGCCGGGCCGCGGCCTTGTTCGGCCTGGAAGAGGAGCATGTCGATCTCACGGACGCGCGCATGTCCGCGCCGGCCCCGGCCCTGGGACTTGCCGCCGCCGCGCTCCATGGCGGGGACGGGCGCGAGCAGGCGGCGAAGGTGTACTTTGCCGAGACGGAGCCGGTGCGCAGCGCAGAGCTCAGGGCGGCGGCCGACCTTCTGCGCGGCAGTCTCTCGCGGGAGGGGGCCGCGCGGCTGTACGGGAAAAAGCTGCGGCTGAGCGCGTCGCGCGTCGAGAAGTTCTCCTCCTGCCGCTTCGCCTACTTCTGCCAGTACGGACTCAAGGCAAGGCCCTACGCCCCCGCCGGCTTCCTGCCGCCGGAGGAGGGCGTTTTCATGCACTACGTGCTTGAAAACGTCGCCCGCGAGGCAGGCGCGCGGGGCGGCTTTCGCGGCATGACGGACGAGGAGCTCTGCGCCCTCGCCGACCGCTTCGTGGAGGAATACGTACACACGCAGCTCAACGACTTTCAGGAGAAGTCCAGCCGCTTCGTCTATCTCTTCCGCCGCCTGCGCGAGGACGTGCGCCGCATCGTGCTGGATACCGCGCAGGAGCTGCGCCTGTCGGACTTCGAGCCGCTGGATTTCGAGCTGGACTTTTCCGAGGCGACCGACATCCCGCCCATCGAGCTCGGCGAGGACGCGGAGGCCCTGTCCCTCATCGGCGTCGCCGACCGGGTGGACGGCTGGGTCCACGACGGGAAGCTCTATCTGCGCGTGGTCGACTACAAGACCGGGCGCAAAAAATTCTCCCTCGCGGACGTCTGGAACGGCCTGAACCTCCAGATGCTGCTCTATCTCTTCACCCTCTCCGACGGGGGGCGGGCCCGCTACGGGCGCGACCTGGTACCCGCGGGCATCATGTACGTCCCGGCGAGAAGCCCCATGCTATCCGCCGACACGCGCCTGGACCCGGACGAGGCCCTCGCGGCGCGCGGCAAAGAGCTCCGGCGCAGCGGCCTTGTGCTGGACGACCAGGCCCTGCAGGAGGCTTGGGAGCACGGCGGGCAGCGTTATATCCCCGTCAGGCTCGGCAAGAGCGCGAAGGACAGCCTTGCAACGCTTGAACAGCTCGGCCTTCTGGACAAGCACATCCGGCGGCTCCTGCGGAACATGGCGGGGCAGCTTCGCGCCGGCAGCATCGCCGCGGACCCCTACTTCCGCAGCCAGAGCGAAAACGCCTGCCTGCACTGCGATTACCGTGACGCCTGCCGCTTCGTGGACGGACGCGGCGGCGAAAAGTGCCGTTATATCGGCAAAATCGACCCGGAGAACGTCTGGGCCATGATGGAGGAGGCGGAAAGCCATGGCTGAGTTCAGTCCCACCCCGTCCCAGCGGCAGGCGATCGAGACGCGCGGCTGCCCGGTGCTGGTGTCCGCCGGCGCGGGCAGCGGCAAGACCCGCGTGCTGACCGAGCGGCTGATGCGATACATCGCCGATCCCGCGCATCCCGCGGACCTCGACAGCTTTCTCGTCATCACCTTCACCCGCGCCGCCGCCGGGGAGCTGCGCGGCAGGATCACCGAGGAGCTGGCGCGCCGTCTGGCGCTCGACCCCGGCAACGCGCGCCTGCGCCGCCAGAGCGCGCTGATCCGCCGCGCGCAGATCGGCACCATCCACAGCTTCTGCGCGGCGCTGCTGCGGGAAAACTGCCAGAAGGCCGGCCTGCCGCCGGATTTCAGGATCCTGGAGGAGGAGCGGGCGGAGTCCATGCGCGCTTCCTGTCTCGACCGCGTGCTGGACGCCTGCTACGACGGGATCGACGGCGACCCGGACTTCCGCCTGCTGGCGGACACCGTGGGTGCGGGCCGGGACGACAGCACCCTCGCCGCGCTCGTGCTCGAGCTGCACCGCAAGATGCAGTGCCACGCCTTCCCCGCCGACTGGGCGGCGGAGCAGGCAGCCCTGCTGTCCGCCCCCGCCTCCGACGCGGGCACGACGCCCTGGGGCAGAGAGCTTCTCCGATGGGCCAGGACCCTCGCCGATTTCCGGGCAGCGGAGATGGAGGCCCTCATCGCCGACATGAAGCCGGAGCCTGTGATCTTCGACAAGTACGCCGGCCACTATGCCCTCATCGCCGACATGCTGCGCGAGCTGTCGCGCCGCCTCTCCGTCGGCTGGGACAGCGCGCGCGAGCTGCTGCCGCTGGACGTGCCGCGCCTGCCGGCGCTGCGCAAGTCCCCCGATGAGGCCCTGTCCGACTATGTAAAGGCACAGCGCAAGGCCTGTCTCAAGGATGTCGAGAAAATCGAAAAGGTCCTCGCCCAGTCCTCGGACACGCTTTTGCGCGATCTCGGGACCACGGCCCCCGCCATGCAGAGGCTCCTCCGCCTGACGCTGGATTTCGACGCGGCGTACCTGCGTGAGAAGCAGAGCCGCGGCCTCGTGGATTACGCCGACCTCGAGCACAGGGCGGCGGCGCTCCTGATCGGCACGGACGGCAAGCCCACGGAGCTTGCCCGCACCCTGTCGCAGCGCTATACTGAGGTCATGGTCGACGAGTATCAGGACGTGAGTCTCGTGCAGGACGCGATCTTCTCCGCCGTGTCCGACGGCGGGCAGCGGCTCTTCCTGGTGGGCGACGTGAAGCAGTCCATCTACCGCTTCCGTCTGGCCGACCCCGAAATCTTCAACAAAAAATACCGCGCCTGGGGCGATCCCGCCTCCGGCGCAAGGCGCATCCTGCTGCGGGAGAATTTCCGCTCCCGCCGGGAGATCTTGGACGCCGCCAACGCCGTCTTCTCCTGCTGCATGTCCGAGACGCTGGGCGACGTTGACTACAGCGCCGACGCCGCCCTCGTACCGGGGGCCGTGCACTATGCCGGCGCGGTCCCCGTACCGGAGCTGCTTCTCTATGAGCAGTCCGGAGGCGGCGAGGACGAGCGCCCGGACAGGACCGCAAGCGAGGCGGCCTTCACCGCGCGGCGGATACGCACGCTTGTGGAGTCCGGCGTGACGGTTACGGACTCGGACGGTGAGCGGCCCATGCACTACGGCGACGTGGCGATCCTGCTGCGCTCGGCGAACAGGACCGGCGGCGTCTACCGCCAGGCGCTGATGGACGCGGGCATCCCCGTCGGCAGCGCCCAGGGCAGCGGCTTTTTCACCTCGCCCGAGATCTCGCTCGTGCTGATGATGCTGAGCGTGATGGACAACCCCCACAAGGACATCCCGCTCATCGCGGTGCTGCGCTCCGCCGCCTTCGGCTTCACGCCGGATGAGCTGGCCGCGGTCCGCGCCGCCGACCGGGACGCGGACTATTACACCGCACTCGAAAAGGCGGCGGAGACGGATGAAAAATGCCGCGCCTTTCTCGACAGGCTCGCCGCTCTCCGGGGCGAGGCCGCCGATCTCAGCGCGGCGGAGACCGTGTGGCGCGTGATCGAGGCGCTGGACCTTCTGGCCCTGTGCAGCGCGATGGACGACGGCGCGCGCCGCCGCGCCAATCTCATGGCCCTCATCGAGCTCAGCGAGGGCTTTGAGAGTACCGGCTACCGCGGCCTGCACCGGCTGAGCCTGTGGCTCGCCGCCCTCGCCGAAAAGGGGGAGGAGCCTGGCGTCGCCTCGGGCGTCGGCTCCGCGGTGCAGATCGTGTCCATCCACCGCTCCAAGGGGCTGGAATATCCCGTGGTCTTTCTCTGCGACACGGAGAAAAAATTCAACACCCGCGACCAGCACGGCAGCGTCCTCATTCACCCGGAGCTGGGCCTGGGGCCGCGCGTGGTCGATCTCGAAACCCGCGTGCAATACCCGAGTCTGGCCTACCTCGCCATCTCGAAGCGCGAGAAGCGCGAGGAGCTGAGCGAGGAGATGCGCCTGCTTTACGTGGCTCTCACGCGCGCGAAGGAGCGGCTTTTCGTGGTGGCCTCCTGCGAAAACGCTGACAAGACGCTCGCAGACATCGCGGCCCTGGCGAAGCCGCCTGTCGCGCCCGAGACGTTGATGGGGGCGTCGAATTACCGGACCTGGCTTCTCTGTGCCTGTCTCGCGGACGGGCAGGAGCATTTTAAGATCCAGATCTGCCACGAGGGGGACGAGAGCGCTGCGGCCGGGACGGCGGAGGCAAACGTCCCGCCCGCCGACCCCGACGCTCTCACGGAGCTGCGGCGCAGGCTCGCGTTTTCCTACCCGCACGCGGCGGCGGCAGAGCTGCCCTCCAAGGTGACGGCGACGGAGCTCAAGGGCCGCTACGAGCGCGACACGGACTCAGCGCCGCTTCTCGCGCCGCGCAGCTTCCCCTTCCGTATGCCGGTCCTCGGCGCGGGCGGGCGCGGTCTCACCGCGGCGGAGCGCGGCGTCGCCACGCACAAGCTGCTGCAATATATGGACTTCTCCGCAGCAAAAAACCGCGAGAGCATCAAAAAGGAGGCCGAACGCCTCTGTGCGCGGGGCTTCCTCTCCGAGAGGGAGGCGCAGGCCGTCAACCTCAGCGCGGTCGAAAAGCTGTTTCGCTCCGGGCTCGGCAGGCGTATGCTCGCCTGTGATAATCCGCTGCGGGAGTTTCGCTTCTCTCTGCTGCTGGACGCGGACAGGCTCTACCCCGGTGCGGAGGGCGAGGAGCTTCTGCTCCAGGGCGTGGTGGACTGCTGTCTGGAGGAGGACGGCGCGCTGGTGCTCATCGACTACAAGACCGACAACGTGCGCACAGACGAGGAGATCGCCGCGCGTGCCGAGCACTACCGCGGCCAGCTTGAGGCCTACCGCAGCGCCCTGACGCGCATCCTCCGAAAGCCCGTCAAAGAGGGCCTGCTCTTCTTCCTCGCCCCGGGCCGGGAGGTCCGGTTGTTCTGAAGCCGCGGCGGCATAATTGATTATAACGGACTCGTAACTCCCGTTTAAACCAACTCGGCGGGCCCCCGTGAGTCCTCCGATTCGGAAAGGAAGAAGGGGCCTGTGGATGTGAAGCTTTCCCGGACAAGCCTTGAACGTCGCGTGTTCCTCGCGCGTCGCTTTGCTCTTACGGAAACCGCGGAAATGGAGCGGAACTGCGTTCTTCTGACGTTGGTCCGAGTGTTCATAACGGGCTCAAAGCTCCCGTTTAAGCCAACTCAGAGGTCCCCCGCAAGACCTCCGAGTTGGGAAGGAAAAACAACACCATCGGTCGACCGGACGCCGCCTCGCGGCGGCTGGTGACCTTATGGTGTTGTTTTGACGTGTGTTGGTGAGCACCAAACGATACGCCCAACCAACCATAACACGTTTATACACGATTTGGTTACGGATGTCAACATTTCGAGAAAGTGACACATGCTGACACAGAAAAAAGGAACCCCGCAGAAACAATTTAGGCAACACCGCACAATCCGCCTTCGGCGCCTCCTGGAAAATATGTGTCCTGATTTCGTCACTTTTTCTTGAGGTACACAAAGTACATCTGCGAAAAAGTGCCTTTATCAGAACCCAAATTTTCTCAGGTTATGCGGTGCTGCCTTTATGATCACGGCTCAACTGAACGAGAAGCTATTGCCCTGCTATTCAGTATATTTCAACAATAAGATAACTCGTTTTCCCACGTATTATGCTCTATATCTTTGCTCTCGTAGCTTAAAGCCTAATGCATACGGCACTCTTTCAAGGATGATCTGCTCGGGAAAAAGCAGTTTTGGGTATTGGATAGGCTCAGAAAAAATAGTAGCATATTGTCAGGCAGGCCCGGGATGGGCAAAATAACAGTAGGAGGATTAAGGAATGAATCCAGATACCGCCAATTATACTATGACTGGTTTCGGCCTCTATGTTCCGTCTTATCTTGCGGAACAACTGCAGCATTTGGACTTGACCACACTTGCGCTTTACGAGAGCCATCTCAGAAACTCCGGCAAAGCAGCGGCGACTATTGAAAAGTACACGCGCTTTATACAGTGCTTTATTTTGTCTCTTGGCGACCACTATTTGTCAATCGCACTTGTCAGGGCCTGGCTGGAGAGCATGAAAAAGACCAAGCACATCAACACAGTCAATAACGCAGTCTCGGCTTTGAACGGTTTCTTCAAATGGTTGGGGCGAGCAGACTGCGTCGTCTCCTTCTTCCCTTACCAGGAACCGCAGTTCCGTGAAGACAGGCGCAATCTGGAAAAGGCAGACTTTGACCGTATGCTTGATAAGGCGGACGTGAGAATGAGGGCGATTCTCCTGACTTTCTATGGCACCGGCATCCGCGTGAGTGAGCTCCAACAGCTTTCGATCCGGCGGCGCTCATCGTCATAGCTGCGCGCGCTCTTCTTCGTATAATCCTCGCGGCTTTTGAAGCCGTAGATATAGAATTCCCGCATATAATCACGGATCTTCCCGAAGTTTTTGATCAGTTCACTGTAAGCCACGTCTTCACCTCCTGACGTTTTCATTATTTTCTGTCAGCCGTGCAGATGGTCAAATTCCCTGTTTTTTTAAATTATTGAATACACGAAAACCAGAGTCCTTACCAGTTATCTTCTAGTATACAGGCAGCTGATACAAATTCTCACCACTGTAATAGGTATATCCGTTCTCCTGCTCTGCATATCCGTTAGCAGCAATGAAGCCCAGTCGAACGACATTCAGCGCGTCAATCTCCCAAACCTGGCCTGCTTCCCTGTGGATTTCATCAAGCGTCATCGGATTCCGGTAATACTTCGCCTCAAAGATCTCATATTCGTCCCCGAACGCGAGAGCTACATCAAACTCACCGTTTCGATGGCGGACAGGGTCATCGTAGTAATAGGTGCCGATGTTCGTGATTCCGGGAAGTTTGCCGCTTTTCGCAAGCTGAGAGAAAAAGCTCCGGCACAGTTCTTCAAACCGGTGTGGGACAAACTCGGACAGCAGCGTAGGAGAGACGATCTGTTCAAAGAAGGTGCGCGCGCCGATCATTTGCAATGAGCTCTTGTTGGGGTAAACATAGGCATAGTAAAAGCGTATCAGATTATCATTGATCTCATAACACTTCTTTTTGGCGTCGTTGGGCCTGTTGATTGGAGCGACCTGTCGCACCAGTTCCATGGAAGCCAGGGATTTCATCTGCTTGGCAAGATTCCCCGTGCTGTTGGATTGAAGCTTGTTCTCAAGCTCCGTATACCTTTTCTTGCCATTGCCGAGAGCTGCCAGAATGCGCTCCGCATTTACGGCATTGGTGTAATCGGAGAGCAAAATATTGAATGCATACAGATTGACCGGATTGCTGGGGGTCAGGATCGTACGAATGATGTTCTCTTCGAGTGTTTCCTCATCGTGTATCTGTTGGAGAACGAAGGGCGAACCGCCGAAAACACTGTAGAACGCAATCTTTTCATAGGGCGTCTTGGAGGGATAAAAGGCCGCCGCTTCCCGGTAGTTTAACTCCTGCAAATGGATAATCAGACCAAAGCGCCCATAAAGAGCATCTTTTTCTTCCAACAGGTTTTTCATGACACTGATCTGTGAGCCGGAGAGGATCAGGCTGATGTTGCCGAGCTTTGTATCCACGATGCTCTGGAAAACAGAATCGATCTTTTGGGATTCAACAAAGGTGCTCAGATAGGGATATTCGTCGATGACAACAACAAACTCTCTGGGAAGAGAATTCAGAAACGTAAAAACATCCTGGAATGTATCAAATGAGGACGCAAAAGGCAGCACACGCTCCGCAAGCAGCACCTTCACAAAGGCATCCACATTTTCCTTCATAGTTCCCTTGATGCACTCATAATAAATAGCTGTTTTGTCCTGCTGCTGCAGGGCCTCCTTGATCAGCCGCGTTTTGCCGACACGGCGTTTCCCGTAGAGAAGCGCAGCGTGGTTGCTTCTCTTCATTGCAGATGTGAGTTGAGAAAGTTCCTCCGACCTCGCAACAAACATAAGGGGCCCTCCTTTTATGCTGATTCTAAATTCAGTGAATTTGATTTCAGTTAAATAATACTTGCAGAAACGGGATTTGTCAACTGTTTCTTGTGTTTGCGTACAGCCTCGGGCGGAGAGCTTGACACATATCCAGAAAATAGTATAAAATAAGAAAAAATGAAACGGGAGATCGTCATGGCAAATAGAGGAAAAAGCATCAATCTATATCTAATGGACGGCAGTGCCGACGGGCGTATAAAATGCACATTAGCTAATTGGACAGGAATTGCTTATAGGATTCCACGTACCGATATAGAGCTATGCAAAGATCGGGACCATCTAAAGCAGAGCGGAGTATATTTTCTCTTTGGCGTATCAGATGAAACTGGAGAACCCGTTGTATACATAGGACAAGCGGGAGAACGAAAAAACGGTGAAGGGATCTTATACCGTTTGCAAGAGCACAAAAAGAATCCAGATAAAGATTATTGGACAGAAGCAGTCGTATTTACAACAGCCGGAAATACGTTCGGTCCAACAGAAATAAGCTATCTCGAAAACAGGTTTTGCAGCATTGCAGTTGAAGCGAAACGTTATATTGTAAAAAATGCAAATGATCCGACCCAAGGGCATGTTACCGAAGAAAAGGAAAGTGAACTCGAAGAGTTTATTGACTATGCCAAAGTTATCATGGGTACGCTTGGGCACAAGGTCTTTTTGCCAATAAACGCGCCAGTTTCTTCTTCTGCGCAAAATGAACCGGATATTAATCAACAGCTTTTCCTTAAAACTTTGAAAGTAGACGCTTCCGGAAGAAGAGTCAGCGATGGATTTGTCGTTCTGAAAGGAAGTAAAGTTGCTCTAACACCGACCAAAAGCTGCCCAAACTGGACTAAACAGCTTCGTGCACGTTATCAAGATAAAATCGATAACGGCGGTGTCTTAGTTGATGATTTGCCATTTACAAGCCCATCCGCTGCGGCGGGATTTGTAAACTACGCCAGCGCAAACGGCCTGACATCCTGGCTTACTGCTGATGGAAGAACACTGAAAGCCTTAGAAGGAACAGGCGAATAACGATACTCAATCAGGTTCGAGCTGAGTCGCATCCCCTTGCATGAAATTTCCCGACCTGGGAAATACTAAAGACCACATCCGAAAAAAGGAGTGGTCGTCATGCAGGGGAAGGTCGAGATCTGCGGGGTGAACACAGCGAAGCTGCCGGTGCTGAAAGCCGCCGAGACGCGCGCGCTGTTGGAAAAGGCGCGGGGCGGTGACCGGGAGGCCCGCCAGGCGCTGATTGCGGGGAACCTGCGGCTGGTGCTGTCGGTGATCCAGAAGTTTTCCGGGCGCGGTGAGAGTATGGACGACCTTTTTCAAGTGGGCTGCATTGGCCTCATCAAGGCCGTGGACTGTTTTGATCTCAACCAGAACGTCCAGTTTTCCACCTACGGTGTTCCCATGATTGCCGGGGAGCTGCGGCGGTTTCTGCGGGATCACAGCGCGGTGCGGGTGTCGCGCTCCATGCGGGACACGGCCTACCGGGTCCTGCAGGCCAAGGAGAAGCTCACTGCCGAGACCGGGCGGGAGCCGGATGTCGACCGGATCGCCAGATACCTCGACATCCCGCGGCAGGAGGTCGTCTTCTCTCTCGAGGCCATCACTGACCCCGTCTCCCTCTATGATCCGGTCTACGCCGACGGGGGCGAGAACGCCACCGTCATGGACCAGATCGGCGACAGCCGCAACACGGACGAGCACTGGCTGGAGCAGATCGCGCTGGAGGAGGCGGTGCGCCGTTTGGACGAGCGGGAAAAGCGCATCCTCGCCCTGCGCTTTTACGACGGCCGCACCCAGATGGAGGTCGCGAAGGTTGTCGGCATCTCCCAGGCCCAGGTCTCGCGTCTGGAGAAAAACGCGATCCGCAGGATCAAGAAGGAGCTGGGAAGCTGAGGGCAGAGGGGGCCCCCTCAGTCATGGCCTCGTGCGGGGTCGGCCATGACAGCTCCCCTTTCAGGAGAGCCGCTGTTTCCCTCTCTTTCACGGCTTCATGTTCCGTGACGATCCTGTTATTTTGGGCAAAGCGGAGTCGAATGCATAATGCCCGTTCACGCAGGGGCCTTTTTATGAAAAATACGGCGATTTCGTAGCTTGCTACGATTTCGCCGTATATTTCATGTAATTTGTGCATGATTGCTGTTGGGAGGAACAACCCCTCCCCTGCGGTCATGTCGTATGGTTTGCCGGATATTCGGACTTTTTGAAGTCACTTTGCTTTTGCTCAGAATAATATGCCGGGGCACGGCCAACGCCGCCTGTCTACGCTGTTTTTTCCGTCTCCCCCTCTGCTGGAGCAACCGGCGCTCTCGCCTGATCCGACTGGCGGACGCATTTGTCCGCGACGCCGGCCAGAACCCAGAAGAGCGGCGAGACGATGGCAATGGAGAACACAAAGAACGAGTAGACCAGATAGCCCGCCATAGCGGCCAGCAGGATGAGCAGAACCGGGCATGCGACCGCCCTGCGCATGCAGCGGATCGCCAGCGAGATCAGAAATCCCAGATACAGCCCGAACCCCACAAGCCCCGTGCAGGCGGCGACGGAGAGGAAATCGTTGTGCGGAAAGTCGACCAGGATCTCAGAGCTGTTCATCAGGGCCTGGTATCCGGCGTCGTAGGGATAGAACAGACTGATGAAGCAGCCGGGGCCGCCGCCCAGAATGGGATTCTGGGCGATGAGCTTGAGCGTGCTCTTCCAGATGTAGCCGCGCAGCGAGCCGGCATGGTCCGACAACTCGCCGTGCAGCAGCTCGGACGCCTCGCGGATCAGCTGGTTGCTGCCGCTGTACCCGTACACGACGATCAGCCCGACGATGAGCAGCGCGAGCATGATGAGATAACCCACCCGCCGAATGGTGGACGGTTTGAGCTTCCAGGTCCTCTCATGCCGCTCCATGTACCACGCCAGAATGCCGAGCGCGACCGCCCCCAGCAGGAAAAGGAGCGCGGCGGCGCCGGGAGCAAAGCTGCGGTTTCTGCGCCAGGTGAAGCTCAGCGCAAACCCCAGAAACACGGGGACGAGGCCGATGAGCAGCCTGCGCAGCCGCCAGCGGCTCTCGACCAGCGTGGGGAGCATCAGCAGGACGATCAAGAAGCCGATCTTCGCGGTATCCACGTCGCTGAACACGGCGGTATAGGTCATGAAAAACAGAGCCGGCAGGAAGGAGCGCCGCTGATTTCCGTCCAGAATCACATAGCCGCACAGCAGGGAGGGGATCAGGATGCAGATCATGCCCGCGACGCAGTCCTGGTGCCCGATGGTCGTGAGAAATTCGGAGTTCCAGTAGTTGTAGGTGCCGGGATAGAGGATGGTGGAGCCAAAGCTCTGGACCATGGCAATGAAGCCCATGATCGTCCCCATGACGCCGAGGCCGCTGATATAGGTGTCGGTATACTCCCCCCAGAAGGAGAGGAGCATGAACGCCAGCGCGTACATCAGCATGGAGAGCACGCCCTCGTAGCGGCTCTGTCCGATAAAAAGGCGGGAGTACGGGGACGCGATGGCCGAGATGACACCCCACAGCACGTAGGCAAACAGCATCACCTGCGGCACGGTGATCTTCACTCTGCTCTTCTCCCGGAGATAAAAGCCGCGCTGTCTCCCCGGGATGTAGAGAAAGCCGATCACCAGGCACGCGAGCGCATACAGGCCCGTCATCCCGATAAAGAGGTAGAACTTCGTCTCGGTGGTATTGTAGTATGTTCTGGGGCTGAGCAGCAGCGGGAAGACGGTCAGGATGATGAAGGCGTAGATCTGACTGGCCCGCTCCCAGAAGGGGCAGTCCCTCCGCCGCTCCAGAGCGGCGCCCGTGCTGTTGCGGCAAAAGAATGCCTCGTTTCGCTGTTTTCTGATATAGCCTGTTTTCATGTCGCTTTCTCCCAAGTGCGCCCGGCAAAGCCGCCCGGCGCTTTTTTCAGTTCAGCGGCCGCTTGTGACCGGCTGCTTTTCTTTCTCGGATTTTGCCGTGAGGGTCTCGTCGTTTACAAACTTTCCCTTGAACACCGTCGCGAACAGGATCCAGAGGTCGAGCCCGACGCTCCAGTTTTCGATGTACCAGATGTCGTGCTCCACGCGGTCCTTGATCGGTGTGTCGCCGCGGAAGCCGTGGATCTGCGCCCAGCCGGTGATGCCGGGGCGCACCTGATGGCGCACCATGTAGAGCGGGATCTCCTCTTTGAACTGGTACACAAAATGCGGGATCTCCGGCCGGGGGCCGACAAGGCTCATGCTCCCCGCCAGGACGCAGAAGAGCTGGGGCAGCTCATCCAGCGAGACCTTGCGCATAAACGAGCCGAGCCTGGTCCGGCGCGGGTCCTCCTTCCGGCTCCAGCCGCTGTTCTCCTCCGCATTTACGCGCATGGTCCTGAATTTGAGAAGCGTGAACTCCTTCTTGTTCAGCCCCACGCGGGTCTGACGGAACAGGATCGGCCCCGGGGAGGAGAGCCTGACGCCGAGCGCACACAGAAGCATGACCGGCGAGAGCAGAATAATCAGCATCAGAGAACCCAGAATGTCCATCGCGCGCTTGACGAAGGCGTTTGCAAAATTGTCCAGCGGGATACGTCGGATATTCAGCATCGGCAGACCGTCGAGATCGTCGAACTGCGGGTTCCCCGGCATGTAATTGGAGTAGAAGGGGATGATGGACAGCTTGACGCCCGCCTTTTCACAGCCTTCGATGACGTTGGACGTCAGCTCAAAATCCTCGATCTCCATGGCGGAGATCACTTCGTCCGGCTGTGTGCGCTCCAGGACCTTTTCCAGCGCCTCGTACCCGCCGAGATACGGCAGCGAAAACCCGGTCCCGGGTCTTTGCGCTATGTAGCCGAGCGTGTGAAAGCCCAGCTCCTGATCCGCCTGGGTCTTGTCCAGAAAGCGCTTTGCGGTGTCCCCGCCGCCGATGAGCAGCACATGCTTGAGATTCTTTCCGCGCCGGCGCATCGAATGCAGCGCCCTGCGCACCAGGACGTGCTTGCAGATGACCGCCCCCGTGCTCAGCAGGAAGAAGATTGCCAGCACCCAGCGGGAGTAATGCTCGCCATGGTCCAGAAAGAGCCAGCCCAGCAGCAGCAGGATGTCCAGAAGGCTGGCCTGCAGGAGCTTTGTCACCTCGGTCCGGATGCGCTGGATGCGGGAGCTCTGGTAGACGCCCAGGGCCGCGTAGGTGAAAACCTGGACCAGCGTGACGACGACCCCGATGCGGAGATAGTTTTCGAGCGGCACCGTCACGGTGCCGTCCATCGACACGAACCTCAGCCAGAAGGCCAGCGGGAGCATGAGATATACGAGCACCGCGTCCGTGAGGACGTTCAGCCGGTTCAACAGCGTTTGATTCTCTTTGATCATCGCAGCAGGACCGTCCCTTTCTTGCAGGAAGCATTCAACTTCTGTTTCATTTCGTTTTTCATCGGCCGCCGCAGAGGGACGGCGACCGACATTATAAATGATTTTAACACAGCGATTCCCATAATACAAGCATTTACCGCACGAAACTCACGGCGTCGCACCTGTCACCGCTGCGGTGCTCCGTCCCGGTGGACGGGTCGGCGCATTGACGCCTGGGAAAAAGCCCCTGCAGGCGGGCGAACAAAACCCTGCCATCCTCAGCCCGCGCTCAGGATGACAGGGCTTTCTGCCTTCAGCGAAGGCATGACGAGCTTTGTCTTCTTTCCTTTGAAGCTTCGTATGACCGCGCCAAAGCAGTCCGCCGGCGGCGGCCCCGGCGCTTTCGCTTACCCGCCGAGGTAGGCCTTCTGGACCTCCTCGCTGGCGGCGAGCTCTTTGCCGGTGCCGCTGAGGGTGATGCGGCCCGTCTCCATGACATAGGCGCGGTCGGCGATGGAGAGCGCCATTTCGGCGTTCTGCTCCACCAGGAGGATGGTGGTGCCGGCCTTGTGCAGGGCGGCGATGATGTCAAAGACCTGCTCGACCAGAATCGGCGCGAGGCCCATGGACGGCTCGTCCAGCATCAGAAGCCTGGGGGTTGACATGAGGGCCCTGCCCATGGCCAGCATCTGCTGCTCGCCGCCGGAGAGGGTGCCCGCGATCTGTCTGCGGCGCTCCTTGAGACGGGGGAACTGCTCGAACACGCGCTCTCTGGCGCTCTCGATCCCGCCGACCGGCGCGGTGAACGCGCCCATGTCCAGATTCTCCTCCACCGTCATGCGGGTGAAGACGCGCCGCCCCTCGGGGACGTGGGCGATGCCCAGCTCCACAATCTTGTGCGGGGCCGTGGAGGAGATGGATCTGCCCATGAACTCGATGCTGCCGCCGCGGCTGCGCATGAGGCCGGAGACGGTCTTCAGCGTGGTGGACTTGCCCGCGCCGTTGGCGCCGATGAGGGTGACGATCTCGCCCTCGCTGACCTCAAAGCTCACGCCCTTGACGGCGTGGATGGGGCCGTAGTAGACATTCAGGTTTTCCGCCTTGAGCATCATAGCGTTTTGGCCCCCTTTCTGCCGAGATACGCCTCGATGACCGCGGGGTTGGCGCGGATGTCGCTGGGCGTGCCCTTGGCGATAATGCGCCCGAAGTTCAGCACCACGATACCCTCGCAGATGTTCATGACGAGGCTCATGTCGTGCTCGATAAGCAGGATGGCGATGTGGAAGGTGTCACGGATCTTCTCGATATTCTCCATGAGCTCCGCCGTCTCGGAGGGGTTCATGCCCGCCGCCGGCTCGTCCAGCAGCAGGAGGGAGGGGTTTGTGGCCAGGGCGCGGGCGATTTCAAGCCTTCTCTGCGCGCCGTAGGGCAGGGACCCGGCCAGCTCCTCCGCGTGGCCCTCCAGATGGAAGAGGGAGAGGTACTCCATGGCGCGCTCGCGGGCGATGCGCTCGGCCTTCCAGTAGCCCGGCAGGCGCAGGATCGCGCTGCCCATGCCGTATTCCATTTCATTGTGCAGGCCGATGAGGACGTTGTCCAGCACGGTCTGGTTGTGGAAAAGGCGGATATTCTGGAAGGTGCGGGCGATGCCGGCCCGGTTGATCTGCGCGGTGCTCATGGCGGCGATGTCCTTGCCGTCGAGCAGGATGGTGCCGTGGGTAGGCTGGTAGACCTTCGTCAGAAGGTTGAAAATCGTGGTCTTGCCGGCGCCGTTGGGGCCGATGAGGCCCGCGATCTCGGTGCGGCCGATGGCGACATTGAAGTTGTCCACCGCCTTGAGGCCGCCGAAGGTGATGCCGAGGTCGATGCACTCGAGAATGGGCGTCTTGTCGGCGTCGCGCTCAGGCAGAAAGCTGGTGCGCGTGACGGGGACCAGCGGGTCGCGCCTGACCCTGACGTCCTGCGGCATTTTTGCGTCCCAGATGCCGGGAGGATTCTGATTTTTCAGACTGCCTGCTGTCATGTATCCGCCGCCTCCTTCTTGTCTTTCCTGCTGAACTTCGCGCGCAGCTCTTCGCGATAGGTCTTGAGGACCGGGTTGTTGGTGGCGAGCATCACGACGATCAGCACGATCGCGTAGATCAGCATACGGTAATTGGCAAAGCCGCGCAGTGCCTCGGGCAGGATGTAAAGGACCACCGTGGCGATGATGGAGCCCCAGATGTTGCCGAGGCCGCCGAGCACCACGAAGACCAGCACCAGGATCGAGGTGTTGAAGTCAAACTTCGTCGCGGCGAGGTTGGAGTAGTTCAGGCCGAAGAGCGCGCCCGCCGCCCCCGCGAGAGCCGCGCTGGTCACGAAGGCCATCATCTTGTAGCGGGTGACGTTGATGCCCACGGATTCGGCCGCGATGCGGTTGTCACGCACGGCCATGATCGCGCGGCCCTGGCGGCTGCGGATCAGGTTCTGCACGATGACGAGGGCGATCATCACGAGGATGAAGCCCGCCGTGAAGCTCGCGATGGTCTTGGTGCCGGTGGCGCCCTGCGCGCCCTTGATGATGACGCGCCCGCCCTCGAGGAGCTTGAGGTCGTTTGCGGTCTTGCTGCCGCTGACGTTGAAGATGATGTGCAGGCCCTCGGAGTCCACGCCCACCAGAAGGCAGGTGATGAGCTCCTTGATGATCTCACCGAAGGCAAGCGTCACGATGGCGAGATAGTCGCCGGTCAGACGCAGGACCGGGATGCCGATGAGAAAGCCGATCACGGCAGCGAAGAACGCCCCCACGATCATGGCAAGCGTCAGGCGCAGCCAGACGCTGGGGATGACGTTCATGAGGCTCATCGCGGTGATGACGCCGGTGAAGGCGCCGACGCTCATGAAGCCCGCGTGGCCCAGCGACAGGTCGCCGAGGATGCCGACCGTCAGGTTGAGGGATACGGCCATGACGATGTAGCAGCAGATCGGCACCAGCAGGCCGGACTGGGAGCGGTTGAGGCTGCCGTTGCTCTTGAGCACGGAGACCACGATGAAGGCGAGGATGACGGCGGCGTAGGTGATGAGATCGCTGCGCGCGCCCTTGGAAAGCTTTTTCATGCCTGGCACCTCCTCAGACCTTTTCCTGCGTGTATTTGCCCAGCAGGCCCGCCGGACGCACCAGCAGGACGATGATGAGCACCGCGAAGACGATGGAGTTGGAAAGCTGCGTGGAGATATAGGCCCGCGCCAGCGCCTCGATCACGCCCAGCAGGATGCCGCCGAGGAACGCGCCGGGGATAGAGCCGATGCCGCCGAACACCGCGGCCGTGAAGGCCTTGATGCCGGGCATGGAGCCGGTGGTGGGCATGAGCGCCGGGGAGAAGGAGCACAGCAGCGCCCCCGCGATCGCCGCCAGGGCCGAACCGATGGCGAAGGTGAGGGAGATGGTGCGGTTGACGTTGATGCCCATGAGCTGGGCCGCGCCCTTGTCCTCCGAGCAGGCGCGCATGGCCTTGCCCATTTTCGTCCGCCCGGTGAAGAGCGTGAGGGCGACCATGATGACGATGCAGCAGGCGACGGTCAGCAGCGATATGTAGGAGATGGAGAGCTGCCCGTCAAAGAGCTGCAGGGTCCCGCTGACCACGGGGGTGTAGGCCTTGGGGTTCGCGCCCCAGATCAGCAGGGCGGAGTTCTGGAGCAGATAGCTGACGCCGATGGCCGTGATGAGCACCGCCAGACTGGGCGCGGATCTCAGCGGGCGGTAGGCCAGCGCCTCGATCACGATGCCGAGTACGGTGCAGACCGCCATCGCGATCAGCACGGACACCAGCGGCGGCACGCCCAGATTCTTGGCGGCGAGGAAGGACACATAGCCGCCGATCATGATGACGTCGCCGTGGGCGAAGTTCAGCATCTTGGCGATGCCGTACACCATGGTATAGCCCAGGGCGATGATGGCGTAGATACTGCCCAGGCTGATACCGCTGACCAGGTAGGCCAGGAATTTCATAGGATGCACCTCTCTTGTCTGATTCGATAAAGAAGTGAGCTTCTCTATCGAGGACTCGCGCTTATCGCACGCGGCTTCCGGGGACAAGCCGTGTTTGGTCGGCGCGATTTTGAAAGCATTGCGTCATTGTTTTGCTTCAAAAAGCAGCGCGAAACGTCAATTTTTGCGTTCCTTTGCGAGGCAAAAAAATACGGCTTTGGCTGCCGGGGGAATGATCCCCCGGCAGCCGGGATATCAATTGCGTGTTTTGATTAAATCAGATCAGAACTCGGGAGTGACGTATACGCCGTCCTTGATGACGACGGCCATCGGGGCCTTGGAGACCTCGCCGGAGGCGGACCAGGTCATCCCGCTGCCGGTCACGCCGTCGACGGAGATGGTGGGCATGACCTCGATCAGGGCCTCGCAGATGGCGTCGGCGCTCATGTCGGGCGTGCAGCCGGCGGCCTGGAGAGCGGCCTTGAGGATGTAGGCGGCGTCGTAGCCGTCAGCAGCGAACTGGTTGGGGATCTCGCCGAAGCGGCTCTGATACTCGGCGACGAAGGCCTGGGTGCGGGCGTCCTCAGCGTCGGCGGAGAACGGGGTCAGGAGGAACACGCCCTCGGCGAGCTTGGTGTCGAAGCCCTCGACGGTCAGGATGCCGTCCATGCCGTCAACGCCGAAGAACTTGGGCGCGTAGCCCATGGCGTTGGCCTGCTGGAGGATGACGGAGGCGGGGGTGTAGTAGATGGGCAGGAAGATCAGGTCAGCGCCCGCGCCCTGGGCGGCGGTGAGCTGAACGTTGAAGTCGGTGGAGGTGCTGTCGGTGAAGGTGCCCTCGTAGACGACCTCGACGCCCTTGGCGGCGGCCTCGGTCACGAAGGTGTCGCGGATGCCCTGGGAGTAGGCGTCATCGTTGCGGTAGATCACGGCGACCTTGGCGCCGGGGAAGTTGGCGGCAAAGTAGTCGGCGGAGGCGACGCCCTGGTTGGGGTCGGTGAAGCAGACCTGGAAGGCGTTGTCCTTGTCGGCGATCAGGTCGACGGAGGAGCCGGACGGGGTCAGCATGAACAGGCGCTCGTCAAAGGCCTGGGCCGCGACGGTGATGCCGGAGCCGGAGGTGACGGTGCCGGCCATGACCTGCATACCCCAGTCCATCAGGGTGTTGTAGGCGTTGATGGCCTTGTCGCCGGAGTCGGCCTCGTCGTCCTGGGACATGAACTCAAACTGGAAGCCGTCGTCCATGGCGTTGATCTCATCGACGGCGATCTGGATGCCGTTCATGACGGAGATGCCGTAAATGGCGGCGCCGCCGGTCAGAGGGCCGCTGGAGCCGAGCTTGAACGCGCCGTCGGCAAAGGCGGACGGAGCAGCCAGCGCAAAGACCATGGTCAGTGCGAGGATGAGTACAAGTGCTTTCTTCATAGTGGTTTCTCCTTTTCTGAAAAATTTTGGATTGCGTGATAACTTATACAAAAATCGGCCCCGACCAAAACGGTCGAGGCCAATCTGTGTATCAGATTGAGGCCGCGAGGGGTTTTGATCGTCTCACAGGCGGGGTGCGAATCCATACGCGCAGAAGCAGGACGCCCGCCGATACGCAGGCAAGAATGCCGCCGGGAAGCAGGGAAACATCCCCGGAAACAAAAATTGACACTGCAATCACAGTGTCAACCAGCAGGAGCAGGGCGGCGTAAAAAGCAGCGCAGGCGCAAGCGGACTCAAACGCCTGATCGCTTGAGCCGTTGGTGTTGGAACGATTGCAGAAACGTCCGAACATCGCCGCGTCCCCCTCCCTGAAAGTGCCTACACTTTAGCACGGCAAATCGAGGCTGTCAAGGCGCGAAAGTCAATTTTTATCAATCCTCCAACTTTTTTGCACGAGGCGGGAAATGCTTGTGAAAAATGACAGGAAAACTGCGCCGCGCCTCTTGTGCTTATCCCGCGGATATGGTAAACTGTAGCCAGAATTTCCATAAAATACGCGGCCGTTCAGTCTCTTTCATGCTGTGGCACGAAGCGGCGAAGCTGTTGTCCGACCCGCAGGGCTTTCAGAAAAGCGCCTTCGTCCGCGCGCAGGATGACGCGGAGCCCGACGCCCGCAAAAATTCGATTCGGAGGTAATGCCCTATGATCATGGACTGCGAGAAATACACCGGCAAATGCGTCTGCGGACGCGAGCATACCCTGGAGACCCGCAAGGTCGTCGTTGCCGAGAAGGCGCTGGATCAATTCGAGGACTACATGCAGGAGCTTGGCCTGACCGGCCGCCGCACCGTCGTCTACGATGAGATCACCTGGAAGCTCACCGAGGGCAAACACGTCAAAGCCGACCAGAACATCGTGCTCGACCCCAAGGGCCTGCGCGCCGAGGACGTGCTCATCGAGAACATGATGAAGGACCTGGACAGGCCCGAGGTCATCGTGGCCGTCGGCGCGGGCACGCTCATGGACTTCGGCCGCTACCCGGCCTACAAGCTCGGCATCCCCTTTGTCGCGATCCCGACGCTCGCCTCCTCCGACGGCTTCACCGCGAACATCTGCTCCGCCATCATCGACGGACAGAAGAAGTCCACCCCGATGTGCGCCCCCGTGCTGGTGGTCGCGGATCTGGACATCATCAGCGGCGCGCCCATGCGCCTCGTCTCCAGCGGCATCAACGACATTCTGTCCAAGTACATCTCCCTCACCGACTGGCGCATCTCCCACCTGGTGGACGGCGAGTACTACTGCCCCATGGTGGCCGACCTGGCCGAGCACGCCCTCAAGCTCATGCGCGGCGCGGCGGACAAGCTCGCCGCCACCGGCGTCGTCGATCACGAGGCCATGACCATGGCCCAGATGGAGAGCGGCCTGACCATGCAGCTTCTCAACCACTCCCGCGCGGCCTCCGGCGCGGAGCACCTGATGGCCCATCTCGTGGAGATGAAGCCTCCGCGCTTCGAGAATGCCGAGGGCATCCACGGCGAGTGCGTGGGCGTCGGCACCTTCCAGTGCATCAAGGAGTACCACCGTCTGGCCGGCATGAAGCCCAGCGCCAGGCCCTTCACCCCGCTGACGAAGGAGTGGATCGTTGAGAAGTTCGGCGAGCGCCTGGCTCCCGGCATCATCAGGGAGAACGAGCACGACGTGCTCGGCACCTTCGACTCTCAGAATATCGTAGACCACTGGGACGAGATCAAGGCCATGCTGGACGCGCTGCCCTCCGTCGAGGAGATGGAGAAGCTCTATTCCGCCTGCGGCTGCAAATACCTGCCCGAGCATATCGGCATCGACCCCTCCCTCGCCGACGAGATGCTGGACATCTCCGCCGCCATCCGCAACCGCAACACCCTCGTCAGAATGAAGAGAGTGCTGGACTTCGCGTAAAGCCCATACAAATCCGACGACACCGCAGGGGCCGGCGCCCCTGCGGTGCTGTCTTGATCGTAATACTCTTCTCCAATAAGGCGCTGTGAAAGATTTCCGAGGCGGATTTGTGTCAGGCAAGGCAGCGCCCGCAGGGAATACTTTGTGTATTGCCAAGGGTTCACACATATTGAAAGGTCCTTCGCTTGCGTTCAGGATGACAAATAAGCGTACGGCGGCTCCGCAGTTTTTGCGAATTCGCCGTACGCTTTGCCTTGCTTTGCGCAATGCCGCGCGGGCCGCTTATCTCTTCATGCGCTCGAGGAGATACGGCACGGCCTGCTCGAAGTTGACGCCGTACCAGCTGTGGTTCTCCTCCTGCAGGGTCAGGCGGATGCACTCGACCGTGTAGTCCGCGGCAAGGGCCAGGGCGTCGGGGATGGACATGCCGTTGACCAGCGCGCCCACCGCGGCCGAGGAGTAGATGTCCCCCGTGCCGTGGAAGCTCACGGGCAGGTGCTCGGTGTAATACTCGGAGAAAACGCCGTCGCCGCTCAGGGACACGACGCCGAGACGGCCCTCCTCAAAGCTCACCCCGGTGAGGGCGGCGTTCTTCGCCCCGCGGGCAAGAAGACCCTCCAAAAGCTCCGTGATATAACCCCGGTCGTAGTCCTCGCGGTACTCCTTCCCCAGCAGGAAGCAGGCCTCCGTCAGGTTCGGCAGCACGAGATCCGCGCCCTCCAGCAGCTCCGCCATCTTGCCCGGAAAGTCCGGCCCGAAGCCCGCGTAGAGCCTGCCGTTGTCCGCCATGGCCGGGTCCACGATGATCTTTGCGCCCTCGCCGAAGTCGCGGAAGTAGCGCTTGACGATGTCCACCTGGCGGAAGGAGCCCAGATAGCCCGTGTAGATCGCGTCGAAGCGGAAGCCCTGCTGCTTCCAGTGCTCCGCGATCGGCTCCATCTCATCGGTCAGGTCGTGAAAGGTCCAGCCCTGAAACTGCGTGTGCGTGGACAGCACCGCCGTCGGCACCACCGCGCACTCGACGCCCATGGCCGAGATGATCGGCAGCGCCACCGTAAGCGAGCACTTGCCGAGAGCCGAAATATCCTGAATGCTGACGATTTTTTTCATGGCACTCACCTCTTGACATTGGATGCCCCGGATTATACACTGGTACTGGTATGATGTACAGGCCCAGTTTTATGCTTTTTTATAAGACCAGATGAATTACACGATCGACAAAAACAGTCCCACCCCGGCTTATATGCAGCTCTACGCCCAGCTCCGGGCGGACATCCTCTCCGGCGCGCTGCCCTGTGGGGCGAAGCTGCCCTCCAAGCGCACGCTCAGCGGGGAGCTCGGCGTCAGCCTTGTCACGGTGGAGCACGCCTGCGCCCTGCTGGCGGACGAGGGCTATATCGAGGCGCGCCAGCGCAGCGGCTTCTACGCCGCCTTCGGCGGCGCGCCGCGCAGGGAGGAGCCGCTGCCGCCCCTGCCCGCGGAGCCGGCCCCTCTCGCGGCGCCGGAGGACTTCCCCTTCTCGGTCCTCGCGAAGACCATGCGCCGCGTGCTCACGGACTACGACCGGCGCATCCTACAGCGCTCGCCCGGCAGCGGCACGCCGGAGGTCCGCGCGGCGATCGCGGCCTATATCGCCCGCACCCGCGGCCTCACGGTCGAGCCCTCGCGCATCGTCGTCGGCGCGGGGGCGGAATACCTCTACGCGCTCATCGCCCAGCTCTTCGGCCGCGGGACGCGCTTTGCTCTCGAGGACCCGTGCTACGCCCGCATCCGCCAGGTATACGAGGCCAACGGCGCGCTCTGCGAGGGGCTCGCCATGGGGCCGGACGGCGTCGTCTCCCGCGCGCTGGAGGGCTGCACGGCCTCGGTCCTGCATGTGACCCCCTTTCACAGCTACCCCAGTGCGGTCACCGCCTCCGCCGGCAAGCGGCACGAATACGCCGCCTGGGCCAGGGCGCGGGACAGCTTCATCGTCGAGGACGACTACGACGCGGAGCTCGCCTCCGTGACGAGGCACATCGAGACGATCTGCTCCCTCGCACCGGAGCGGGTGCTGTACCTGAACACCTTCTCCCGCAGCTTTGCCCCCTCGATGCGCACGGCCTACCTCGTCCTGCCGGAGGCCCTGGTCGAGCGCTTTCACGAGCGGCTGGGCTTCTACTCCTGCACGGTCCCGGTCTTCGAGCAGTACGTCCTCGCGGAATTTCTGAACGCCGGCGAGCTGGAGCGCTACATCAACCGCCGCCGAAGAAAGCTGAGACAGGCTTAACCCATCGGGCGCGTTGATGCCTTTTGCCGCCGGTGGCGGCGTTGCTTTTCCGTTATGGCAACACCGCATAATTCGGCGAGAGCAAATTCCGAGAAAAATTGGGTTCTGACGAAGGCATTTTTTCCAGGAACACTTTGTGTATTGCAAGAAAAAGGCTCGAAGTCAGGGCGCAATTTTTCCGGGAGGCGCCGATGGCGGATTGTGCGGTGTTGCCTTAACAAAATGCCGGAGTTTGTTGAGCTGTTTTTCATAATTATGTACTGTCAGCTCCGACAGCTCCCGAACCTTGCAATCAAAGAGAAATTCGTGGATTAGTTCGTATAAGTTCAAAAAATGCCCCTTTCCGCTTGAAACTTTTCAGGCGGAAAAGGGCATTAGGACAACGATTTCGCAAAATCGTATAGTTTCTCCAACAGACGGAGTCTTCTCTAACAGCGAATCGTTTTCACAATTGCCTCAGAAGTTCTCGAAACTATACGTTTTGCAGTGATTTGCGAAGCAAATCAGGCCTTGCGGACGGAGTCGATGTGACGGGTGAGGTCGAGCATCTTGTTGGAGAAGCCCCACTCGTTGTCGTACCAGGCGACGAGCTTGACGAAGTTGCCGTTGAGGGCAATGCCTGGGGATCGGTGCGGAAGTCGGAGGAGACGACGTCGTCGTCCACGTACTCCAGAACACCCTTCATGGGGCCTTCGGAGGCGGCCTTCATGGCGGCGCAGATCTCGTCATAGGTGGCGGCCTTCGCGAGACGGAAGGTCACATCGACGACGGACACGTCCGGAGCGGGGATGCGCATGGACATACCGGTGAGCTTGCCGTTGAGCTCGGGGATGACCTTGCCGACAGCCTTGGCGGCGCCGGTGGAGGAGGGGATGATGTTGTTGTAGATGGAGCGCGCGCCGCGCAGATCCTTCTTCTTGGGGAAGCCGTCGACGATCGACTGGGTGGCGGTGGAGGCGTGGACGGTGGTCATGAGGCCCTCGACAACGCCGAAGTTGTCGTTGACGACCTTGGTGATGGGAGCCAGGCAGTTGGTGGTGCAGGACGCGTTGGAGACGAACTGCATGTCGGCAGTGTACTTGTCGAGGTTGACGCCGCAGACGAACATCGGGGTGTCGTCCTTCGCGGGGCCGGACATGACGACGACCTTGGCGCCGGCGTCGATGTGGGCCTGGGCCTTCGCCTTGTCGAGGTAAACGCCGGTGCACTCCAGAACGTACTCAACGCCGAGCTCGCCCCAGGGGATGAGGGTGGCGTCGCGGTAGGTCTTGTCGGAGAGGACCTTGACGACCTTGCCGTTGACGGTGACGGTGCTATCCTCGTCGTTGCCGACGACTTCGCCGTCGAAGCGGCCGTGGACGGAGTCATACTTTACGCAGTAGGCGATGTGGCTCGCGGGATGGCCGGGAGCGTTGATGGCGACGACCTCGATGTCGTCAGACTTGATGGCAGCGCGGAACGCCAGGGAGCCGATGCGGCCGAAACCATTGATACCGACTTTGATCATGTTTTTATCCTCCAATTTTTTATAGTTGCCAATTTTGCTGAAACGGACCGCCCGGTTTTCGGTACGCCCGGAGACCCGTTGTCATAGCTTAAACATAATAACATATACTATTCACAAAAATCAAGGTCAAGTGATGCGGTTTTTGCATCTTCATGTGCCGAAAATTCGCCCGATACTTCTGTTTTTCCCCTATAAATATTGTTCATTTTGCCCAGAGCTGCTATAATATTCCTGCCGCCGCGGCGCGAACGGTCCGGCGAGCACACATGCCGTTGGGAGGAATCGTCATGATCCAGCTGCCCGCAGAGGTCCTCGCACTGTCCGGAGAGCCCGTCCTGCTCGCGCGGGGCGGAAAGATCCTGTATGCCAATGAAGCCGCCTGTTCCCTGCTGGGGACGGAGCTGACGGGAGAGAGCATCCTGAAGCTGCTGGGGCCGGAGATCAGCGGGATGCAGGCACCCGCCTTTGTCGGTGAGACCGAGGTCCTGGGCCGGCGCATCCTGCTGCGCGTGCGGACGGCCGGGGGGATGCGCGTCTTCTTTCTCTCCCTCTGCACGCCGTCTCGCCAGCTCATTGGGGATGCCTTCTTCTACGCGGTGCGCGACGAGCTTATGCATCTCGGCATCAGCGTATCCATCCTCCAGTCGCGCCTCAGCCCGGGGGACGCGGGCGCCCTCGCAGCGCTGGCCGGTATCCAGCAGAGCCTCTATCTCGTCAACCGCACGATGCAAAATCTCACGGTGATCCGCGGCGCGGAGGAGGCGAGTCTGCCGTTTCAGCCGCAAGAGCTGGACCTTGCCGCCCTGCTGCGGGATCTGATCGGGAGCGTCACCCTGTATTGCCCGAAGCCGGAGATCAGCTTCTCCGCGCCCGCGCACCTGGAGCTCTCCGGCGACGCAGGGCTTCTGGAGTTAATGGCGCTGAACCTGCTTTTGAACTGCATCCTGCACGCCGAGGGCTGCACCCGTATCCGCGTGTCGCTGCACAGCGCGGGAGAGCAGGTCATCCTCTCGGTGGACGACGACGGCTGCGGCATCCCCGGCGACCGGCTGCATTCCGTACTGGAGCGCTACCGCTTCGCGGGTTCCCTGCCGGAGCTGCGGCACGGCTCCGGTCTCGGCCTCACGGTGGTCCGGGAGATCGCGCGCCTGCACGGCGGGACCCTTCTGCTCGAGAGCCGCGAGGGCGTCGGCACGGCGGTGCGCGTCTCGCTCAGAACGGCGCCGCGCGGGACCGGCCTCCTGCTCGCGCCCGGCTCGGATTACGACAGAAGCTGCGAAACGGTCCTCACCGGTCTCGCCCCCTGCCTCCCGCTCGAGGCGTTCCTGAGCTGCGACAGATAGTCATACTGATTTTTGACGGCGAAATCTGCGCCATGCTGTGTGAAAGACCTTGGCCGCGACAAACGAAGCTCGCTTCATTCCGCTTTTCCCCTCAAATGCAAAGCTGATGCTTTGCATTTGAGAGTACGGGCAGCGGAGTGAGCGAGCTTTTCTTTCTCCGGCAAATAAACAATCGCAAACCGGAGGCTTGTGCGGTGTTGCCTTAATTATTACGCCACAGGTGCGAAGAGATAGTTGTGCTCCTGCGCGAAGGTGTCGGCCGCGCTCCGGGGCGTGCCGAAGACGATGAGCCTGTCCCTGTCGCCAAAGGCGTCGGGTGCGATTCTCGCCGTACCCGACGGGATGCAGACGGATTCAAAGCGGTCGCTCGCCAGCGCTTCGGAATCGAGCACTTCAAGCTCCGCAGGGAGGCGCAGATCCGCGCTCGTGGGATCGTTCAGGATCGCATAAGGCTCGTCAAAGCGCGTGACCGTGCCGCGGCCGGCGTAGATGCCCCGGTCGATCAGGGCGACGTCGCCCGCATCGCTCTCGTCGTCGCCGTCGAGAAAGACTTCCCCGTTGTTGATCAGAAGCCCCTGTACCTGCACGGCAGCGCGATCGGCAGCGGCGCCGTATACGCTGAGCATGCTCCCCTCCGCGAGTTCCAGGGTCATTCCGTCCGGGACGGTGAAGACGGTGTCGGCCTTTTCACTATTCAAGATGAGAAGCTCCAGATCCGCGTCCAGCCTCCGGTCTCGGTCCAGGGTCCAGGGGAAGCTCAAAACCCGCGTCTCGCGGATGTGGGGGATGTGGAACATGGGATAATCCATGGAGGCTGTGACCTCCTCCTCGGTCATGAATACCAGAATATCCAGCACCGCGTTGTCGCTTTCGAAGGAAAATTTCTCCGCAAGCGTGTCCGGCTCCGCAGCGTCGACGGATTCCCACAGCGACAGCCACGCATCCAGCGTGATCATCATAAAGCCCCTGACGTGGACAGGCTCCTCCCCGATGAGAAGCCTTTCGAACGCGTATAAGAAGCCGTCCACCGTTACCGTGCCGGTGCATTCCAGACCGGCGGCCTCCATCTCGCCTTCCCCGGATACGATGAGCGCCGCGCCGTCCGGCACGATGAAGATGCACTTATCCGCACGGACGTACAGGTTATCGGGGATCGTGAGACCCTCCGCGGGAACGGTGAAGCAGTGCTCACCCTCGACCTCGTACTCCGCAGGCTCGCTGTAGCTTGCGGCACACGCGGCGGCGAGCGCGGTCCAGGCGGAGTCGTCAAGATCGTAGGGATAGCCAAGGCGGGTGATCCGCCCGGTGCCGCTGTAGCCTGCGTCCGGGCCCAGGGCGATCTCGCCGGGTTCGCGACCGGGCTCACCAAGATTGATGCGGCCGTTGTTCACAAGGCTGCCGTTGAGCTGAATAACGGCGCCGCCGTCCGGCGTCCCGCGCGCAAAAAGCTCGCTGCTGTCGGGGATGGTCAGGGTCCTGCCCGCGGGGATAACGAGGCTGCCGTTTTAAAAACGATTTCCCCGCCGGGCTCGCGGCCCCTCTCCCCGGCGCGGGGAGAGGCAGGGCATAAAGTTGAAGGCGAAGGCGATAACGCCCCCGGCAATGAAAAACGTATGTCCATGCCGCAGGTCAGGCTTTGTGGTCTGCCGGGTAATTAAGGCAACACCGCACAATCCGCCTGCGGCATCTCCTGGAAAATTTGCGCCCTGATTTCGAGCCTTTTTCTTGAGGTACACAAAGTACATCTGCGAAAAATTATGCGGTATTGCCTTAACAGTCCCTCTCAGTATTCGTAAACCCCGCCGCCGATGAATTCGCGCAGGAGGGCGTCGTCCGCGACCAGGTCCTCGTCGATGACGCCGAACAGCTGGAGGGCGGGCAGGACCTGCCGGAGCTCGTCGAAGCGCTCGATCCCTTCGGGCACGGACTGGAAGAGCTGGGTGGCCGTGCGGTTGAAGACCGGCAGCTCATAGGCGAAGGAGGTGTCGAACTGGAAGTCCGCCTTGTCCTTAAAGGGCGAGATGTAGCTGAGCTCACCGCGGCGGACGTTGCCCCACATGCTCATGGTCTCCAGCGGGTCGGAGCCGCGGAATTTGTAGTCGCGCACCATGCGGCGCACGAGGCGGAACCAGGTGCGCTTGAAGACGACGCGGCCCTGGAACAGCACGTCGCTGCGCGCGGAGATGTAGAGCTTGAACGCCTCGGGGTGCACATCGGTAATCATGCTGTTGAGGGCGTGGATGCCCTCGAACACGACCAGCTCGTCCTCGCCCAGCTTGATGGACTTGGACGGCTCCTGAATGCGCATACGGCGCGAGAACTCATACTTCGGGACATAGATGCGCTCGCCCTTTGCCAGCTGCGAGAAGTGGCGGTTCAGAAGCTCCATGTCCAGGCACAGGGGCGACTCGAGATCCAGCTCCCCGTCCGGCGTGCGGGGCGTGGTCTGGTCGACGGTCTTGAAGTAGTCGTCCATGCCGACATAGTAGGTGTGGATGCCGCGCTTTTCCAGCGCCTCGGCGATCTTCATCGAGGTCGTGGTCTTGCCGGAGCCGGAGGGCCCGGAGAGCAGGATGATGGGGCTGTTCTTCCGGTTTTCGAGAATGCGGTTCACCGCCTCCTCCACGCGCCGGCGGTAGAGCTCGTCGCACTCCTCGATCAGACCCTTCGGGTCGCTGACGGTTCTCATGTTGATTTCGCTGAGTTGATAGGCCATTCTGTATGCTCTCCTTCCATGAATTCCTGATAAAACGCCGCAATGCGCGCCTTGTCCGCGCAGGTCTTTTCGATGCTCTCGATGTATTCGAGGGGGTACTTGGGGGCCATGAGGCGGATGTTTCGCCCGCCGTCCGGCCGGATTAGCTTGGTGGAGCCGCCGCCGCCCATGGCGAGGATGCTCCTGAGCTCCTCCATGATGCAGATGTTGTAGAGGTTGACGCGCCCGTCCTTCGCCCAGCCGACGTTCTCGAAGCCGCCGGACATGAACTTCTGGCGGTATAGATAGTAGGGCGCGTAGCCCGCCGCCGTGAGCCGCTTCGAAGCGTAGTCCAGCATTGCGGCGACCTCCCGCGCGCCGGGGATGGGCGTCCGGTCCACGGTGATGCGCGAGCCCTTTTTGAGCGAGAGCGTGTGGACCGTGATGTTTTCCGCGCCGAGGGTCAGCACCTTCTCCAGCGTCTCGCGAAAGCCCGCCGCGCTGTCGCCCGGAAGGCCTGCGATGAGGTCCATGTTCACGTCGAAGCTGCCCGCCGCGCGCACCTTCTCGAGCGCCGCCACGATGTCCGCCGCCGTGTGCCGCCGGCCGATGATCTCCAGCACCCGGTCGCTCATGGTCTGGGGGTTGACGCTGACGCGGTCCACCCCGTGCGCGCGCAGGACGCGGAGCTTCTCCTCCGTGATCGTGTCGGGCCGGCCCGCCTCCACGGTGTACTCGCGCAGGGCGGAGAGGTCAAACGCCGTCTCCATCACGGCGCACAGGCGGTCGAGCTGGGAGGCCGACAGCGTCGTCGGCGTACCGCCGCCCATGTAGACCGAGACGGGGCGGAGACCGAGGGCTTTCACCTGCGCCGCCGTCGCCGCGATCTCCCGCTCCAGCGCTTCGAGGAAGGGCGCGACCAGCTTCATGCTCTTCTCCACCGACTGGCTGACGAAGCTGCAATAGGCGCAGCGAGTCGGGCAGAAGGGGATGCCGACATAGAGGCACACGTCCCGCGGGCCCATGGAGGCCTCGCAGCGCAGCGTCTCGCGCGTCGTGGCGAGGCACAGCCCCGCCCGCTCGGGGTTCACGTCGTAATCCGCGATGAAGCGGCGCAGGGCGGTCTTCTCGTCCGGTCCCGCGCAGACAAGTCCCGCGAGAAGCTTGCCGGGCCGCACGCCGGTGAGCGCGCCCCAGGCCGGCTTCGGCACGCCGGACTTGAGCGCGGCGCGATAAATGGCATTTTTGACCAGGCGCTGGCAGATCCGGTCCCGCTGCAGAGGGTCTGTCAGCGCCTCGTTCTGCGCCCGCGCCGCCCCGCGGAAGACCGTTTTCCCCAGGTACAGGGCGCAGGTCGCGCAGGTCAGGCGCTCGCCGCTGCTGAGACGGATCTCCATGCGGTCCCCCGCCGGGGGGCCTTCGGGATACTCGGGCCGCTCGTTCGGGAAGAGCGTGAGAAGCATCTGCTCCACGGCATATTGATAATCGTGTCCGTACAGGTACAGCTTCATCGTATTCTCCGCAATCGAAAGATATCAAAATTATACCAGACGTCCGCTCTCCTGACAACCGCAAAAGTGCGCTTTTGTAGATTTCCGTTTATTCCCAAAAGTACTGAAAGCCCGCGCCGCAGGCCGATAATTGAAAAAATTTTAGTAAAAAAGGGCTGGCATTTTTCTCCGTTTTGTTGTATTATAACTTTGTGAGAATATTGGCTTCTTTGTGCTTGAGGGTGAAAATATGTATTCGGTCGGTGAAAAAGTCATCTATGGGGAAAACGGGGTCTGCACCGTTTCCAAGGTCGCGCCGCTGGAGGCCTCCGGCTCGTCGGACAAGCTGTTTTATCATCTGAAGCCTCTGATCGGCAGCGGTATCTATTTTACACCGGTGGATTCCGGGGCGTTCATGCGGCCCATCATCAGCCGGGCCGAGGCCGAGGCCCTGATCGAGGCGATCCCCACGATTGAGCCCGCCATCTGCCGCGACAACCGCTTTAACCATGTGGACGCGTTTTATAAGGAGCTGTTCCGTCAGCACAGCTGCGAGGCGCTGGTCGCCATCGTCAAGGGCCTGTACCTGCGCATGAACGAGAAAAAGACCCGCAGCAGCCGGGCGGAGTCCACCATGAAGCGCGCCAAGGACATCCTGCACGGGGAGCTTTCCATCGCTCTCGACATGGATGTGGCGGATGTGGAGGCCTACATCCGCGACCGCCTGCAGGAAGTAAAGTAGCTCTTTCCAAAGCGCACAAACCCCCGCACGGGGATGCGCATGACAAGACGAAAACCGTTTTGAGACGGCCCGTTTTCTGCCGTTTATCGCCGTAAGGGAGGGGACACAAGCCCCTCCCTTACGGCGATTGTATCAAATATTGAAGCGGAACATGGTGACGTCTCCGTCCTGCATGACGTAGTCCTTGCCCTCGAGACGAAAGTGGCCCTTCTCCTTGGCCGCCGCCATGCTGCCGCAGGCCTTGAGATCCTCGAAGGCCACGATCTCGGCCCGGATGAAGCCGCGCTCGATATCCGTGTGGACCTTGCCCGCCGCCTTGGGGGCCTTGGTGCCGCGGACGATGGTCCAGGCGTGTACGTCGTCCTCGCCGGCGGTGAGGAAGGAGATGTAGCCCAGCAGGTCGTAGGAGGTCTTGATGAGGCGGTCAAGCCCCGTCTCACTCAGCCCCAGGTCCTCCATGAAGACCTGTGCCTCCTCGGGGTCGAGACCGGCGATATCCTCCTCAAACTTGGCCGCCACCGGCAGCACCGCCGCGCCCCGCGCCTCGGCGAAGGCCTTGAGCGCCTGATAGTTTGCGCTGCCGTCGAGATCGGCCATCGCGCTCTCGTCCAGATTCGCGACGTAGATCACGGGCTTGACGGTCAGCAGGCCGCCGTCGACCAGGATGTCCCGGTCCTCCTCGGAGAACGCGAACTCGCGCGCGGGCTTCTCGCTCTCCAGGTGGGCGATCAGCGCCTCGCACATCTCCGCCTCGCGCTTGTATTTTTTGTCGCCGCCCTTGGCGTTCTTCTTCGCGCGCTCGAGCCGGCGTTCGGCGATCTCGATATCGGCGAGGATGAGTTCGAGATCGAAGGACTCGGCGTCGCGCACGGCGTCGGCCTTCTCGAGGAAGACGCTGTCATCGTCGAAGCAGCGCACGACCTCCACCAGCGCGTCCACCATGCGGATGGCCTGGAAGACCTCGCGCCCCTTGCCGCCCGCGGCGACGCCCGGCACGTCCACAAATTCGATGGTGGCGGGGGTGTATTTCTTCGGGTGGTAGTACTCGGCGAGCCAGTCAAGCCGCTCGTCCGGCACCTTCGCCGTCCCGATGTTGGGCTTGGCGGAGGCGTTGGTATAGCTCCCGGTCTCCGCCTGAGACCCGGTCAGCGCGTTGAACAAAGTAGTCTTCCCCACATTGGGCAGACCCACGATCCCTAATTTCATTTTTGCCTCTTCTCCTTCAAAAAATCCAGTGTTTTCAACGGTTTGCGTGTTTTGCTGTTTTGGCGTCTACGCCATTTTTACGCCAAATCAAACGGCCATGCTCTGTTCATACGCCTGCACGGCATCTGTGAGCGAATCGTCTGTGACATGGACATACCTGTCCATCGTCGTCTTGATGCTCGCATGACCAAGCAATTTCTGAAGTATCTTCGGCTGCATCCCACTCTCAATCGCGCGGGTTGCGTAGGTGTGCCGGAGCGCGTGCATACAAAACCGTTCGATTCCAGCCTCGTCACAAAGTTTATAAAGATGCGTATCATAAGAGCTGTTCTTGGCAGGTTCTCCTGTGCGAAAATTTATAAACACAAGATCCCGCATTAAGAGGTATCTGGTATCACCGGTTCGCAAATCGACATACTCCAATACCTGCGAGAGCAATTCTGCCTCTTTCCTTGTCTCTCTCTCATTGTACGCAGCCCTCAAGACTTCATAGGCCCTGTTCGTGAGAGGGATTGTACGATAGCTGTGCTTCGTCTTGGGAGGCCCCGCCCGCCAGTAGCCGTCTCCATGGCGGTACTCCAGGGATTTGTTCACTGTGAGCGTCCGCTTCTTCCAGTTGATCGAATCCCACGTCAGGCCAATCATTTCCGCAGTTCTCAGCCCGGTCTCCAACAGCAGCACATATTGCCGATAATTATGAGAACGCTTCGCTACCTCAAGAAAAAGCTTCTGCTCCTCGACGGTAAGAAAATGAATGTCATCTACCGCACGGACGGGCTTCATGTATCTGACGCCATCCATCGGATGCTTCACGATAATATCGTTCATCACGGCAGCACGGAACATCGTGCCAATCGCGATATAGGTTTGACGAATGGTGGAGCCCGCATAGACAGGTTCCATGCGGTTGAGTATTGCTTTGCAGTGCATAGGCTTGACATCCGTGATCTTCATTTTGCCGATGACAGGCTGCGCATTGATAAGGTATCTTTCTGAATAATTTCTTCGCGTGTTGGGAGCAAGATCGCAGATGAGATTGTCCATCCAAAACTGATACCACTGATCGACCGTCATATCTTCCGCTTTGGGAATACGACCATGCTTGTCTTCATAGATCGCGTCAGCAAGCCAATTACGCGCTTCGGGAAGCGTTTCAAAGTATTTCTCAGGGCGAGAGCCGTCTTTTGCATTATATCTGGCTGAGTAAAGACCGTCCTTTCTCTGGTAGATTCCTGTTCCGCATTCTCTACCTTTTAGATTTTTGCCCATTACATTGACTCCTTTCTCTTTTTATTTGAAAAAAGAGTCCAATACAACTGGACTCATTGTAACATACATCGCTCTTTTTCTCAATAGTGTTAGGGCGCTAAATCATGAGCTTGTTATGGATGTACTCTTCAAACTCCTTGCGCTTTACCAATTTTCGACTGCCGACGAAGAGAACAAAGGGACAATTCGGTTGTTTCAACAGATTGTCGATCTTGTTAATGCCGATACTGCTGTACTCGGCAGCTTCCCTGATAGTCATTGTTACTTTCAAATTAATCGGTACTTTTTCTTCAATCATCAGATTCACCTCGCACCTCGCACCTCGACAACAAAAATGCTCTCTGGCACACAATGCACCGGAGAGCATCTTTTAATATTTGCAGTTTAATAATAGCACATGACAAATTGCGGAGTCAAGAGCAACAGGACGTGAGTTTCTTGGCAAAAATAGAGCAATAATAGTGCAACACTAAGAGAGTGGTTCTGCAAGCCCTATATTTGCTGGATTATTCCCAGCCACCTCCCTCCGCAAAGGAAACCATTTCTGCAAGCCTTTCTACAGCCTTGTCCCGAAGTCTTCTCGCCGTCCAGACAGAAATGTTCATAGTTGCTGCCGTTTCGCTCAAACGCTGTTTTTCAATATACATACGCCGCAAGACCATTTCTTCATTTGTTGTAAGAAGCCCAAGGTAGTAATCCACACGTTTGATCTTCTGCTCAAGCGGCAGAAGTCGGGCCAATATTTGACCTCTTATCTCAGAGTTCGCCCGCTCTGCAGCGTACTGATAGTTCATCGCAATATAAAGCGTCTTGTTTGAAACAGTACCGTTCGGTACCCCGCCGCCATCTCCATGAGCATAATTCATAGCCTCCAGCATATCCTCCGGTGTAACAGTAGTCGGGTGCTCAAGCTCATAACGTAGGATGCTGATCTTCCGCATCATGTCGGGATAGTCGTTAAGAACATGTAAAACTCGTTCATGGTCTGTTTTGTTCACTTCTAAACCTCCAATTTATGAAAATAGTATTTGAAAAGAACCATTTCAGGTGGAGATCTGCAAAGAACGAGTAATCGTGGCGATAGCAGAGTATCCATGGTATTACCGCAAAAAAGCGGTCACCGATCAGATAGAGAGAAAAGGTGATAGTTTATTATCTCACTAAAAAACTTACGGATGTGCTGGTGCAAGAAAAGCATTAATTAATATTTATTTATTATAAACATTTACTTCTATAATTTCAATCTTTTGCGTTGAAAACCGCCCCTGCTGCGTGCGAACGCAACAGGGGCGAAGACTATTTACGCTGCTCTCTGAAATCGGATGCCGCTGGCGCGGAGGGAGAGCTCCTGAGACAGGAGCTTGAGGGATTCAAACTCCTCGCCCAGACCGTCCAGCTCGCGGCGGAGCACCTGCTCGTAGTGGCGCTTTTTCCCCTCCAGAGCGCCGATCTTCATGACCCAGCGCTCCATGATGGCGGGGCTTTGGCTGCCGCTCTTGATGAGGTAGTCCGCGCGTTCCTGGTATTCCGCGATCTCCTTCTTCACCGCGGCGTAGAATTCCTCGGTCATCTTGTCCCGCTGCTTTAAGTCGTCTATGATATAGATGGAGTTTGCCATGAGGCGGGCTTTCGTTCTGTTGAGGCTGCTGAGGGCCTCCATGAAGTCCTCGAAGATATCCACCTTCTCCATGCTGTGCCGGGGGACGAAGTAGAGATGTCCGTTGACGCTCATTTTCGTGGCCTCCAGGCCGCGGATATAGTTCAGGCAGATGGTCTCGATCTGCTTGCGGTTGGCGCAGACCTGATACAGCTCGAACAGCTCCTCGGCGCGGCGGCAGTAGGCGGCCGCGTCCACGTCGCTGTCATAGGCCAGATTGTCATAGCTGAACAAGCCGCTCTCCTTGTCGAAGCTGATGTTCGCCAGCTTCTCATACTGATTGGTCTCGCGGTTAAGCGTCTCCTTGACCAGCTCCCTGGACAGGACGCGCGGGGTGTGCTCGTTGTCGCGGCAATAGACCCGGTAGATCTGCTGCATACCGCTGTGCTTGACCACGATCCTCTCCTTGATGTCCCCGGTGGCGCTCTTGAAGGCGTCGGAGGCGGATACGCGGCGGTCGCCGGCGTAGTAGATGCCCATGCCGGCGCAGAGCTCGGACAGCTTCTCCTTGTCGATCAGAATGTCGGAGAGGGAGAAATACAGGAGCTTGCCCAGCATGTTGTTCTTGTCGCCGGACGCCACGCCCAGCATGTCGTTCATGGAAATAACGTCGCTCATTTTCAAATCCTCCTTACCAGTTTCTCAGCACTTCATCCAGTTTGTCATAGCGCCCCTGACACAGCAGGCCGCACTCATAGTGGAAGTTGATGTCCGTCAGCCGGTACTCGATGAGCTCCATAGCATGACGGTCGCCCTTCTTTCGCGCGGTCTCATGCCTGCGAAACAGGCTCTGCATGATGGTGGGCGTCAGGCAGTATTCATTCCTGCGGTTGACCGCGCGGACGCGGTCGCATTCTTTTTCTGTAAGCATAGCTTCTCCTTATGCCGCGGCGCGGGCGTGGTAATAATCGTCCACACCCTTGTACGCCGGGCTCCATACATATTTGGAATAGCGGATGTTCGGCAGGCTGCCGAGCTCCTTTCGGATCGCCAGCACCGCGTTTCGGACATGGGGATTCGTGTTCTGATCCATATCCATCGCCTCTACCAGTTCCGTGACGCCGAGCGCCCTCACCGTCTCTTTGAGACCGTGGATCGCGTTGACGCCGCCGATGCAGACGAGCAGCGCGTCGTTGTCCAGGTAGCTCGCCACGTCGCCCTTGAGGGGGCCTTCCGTCAGAAATGCCCGTTTGCTCGCGGTGTTGCCGGTCACATGAATCCAGGAATAGCTGCGTGTGCCGTTGGGCATGCCCCGGCTGGAGAGCCAGCGGTACTTGCGGTCCGGGTCGGCCTCATCGTCGAGGCGGATCTTCAGGCCCTGGATGAGGCCGTCCTTGTCGCGGACGGGGATCAGGAAGCCGCTTGGCCCAGCAATCGTCCACTCGCCGTAGCAGGTGCGAAAACCGGGGATGCCCTGCAAATTGTGGCCGCAGCCTCTGAGCAAACTTGCCAGAAGTCTGCGTCCGGCGTCCGTCTCCGGCATGGACCGATACTCGTTCTGTTCGATCCGTTCCTTCGAAAGGCCGCGGCCGATCAGGTTTTCCCGGTGCCGGTCGGACAGCGTCAGCAGGTGCAGCATATCCGTGTAGATCTCGCTGCGCTCCGCAAGAGAGCGAGGCGCGGCCTCTGTATATTGGGAGTCGGGCTGCTTCGGCATGGGATAGACATTGCCGCCCTCCTCCAGTTCCCGAAACGCCTCCAGATTGTCCAGCCCCTTCACACGGGCATAAAGCGTGACGCTGTTGCCGTGCGCGCCGCAGAGGACGCAGCGGTACTGATCGGTGGAGGTGTTCAGGAACAGATGGTATCTTCCCGCACCGTGGTCACCGCAGAAGGGGCAGCTCGCCTCAACCTCGCCCCGGTGAAGGGTACGGGGATTGAGGACGAGCCCGCACCTGTGAGCCGTGTCTACGATGGGGATCTTTTGGTAGGCACGGCCCATGAGCGCCGTTCCTTATGCCGCCATGGGCATTTCGTTTACAATGGGTTTCACCGCACGGATATTCAGATCGGCGTTTCGGACGCACTTGGCCATGAGCACCTGTCCCGTAGGCCGGACGTTGTTGAGATCGTCCACCGACTCCATGTTGTCCACGAAGACGGGATAGTTTCGCCCAGTCAGGCGCTTCATGAGCTCGGAGACCTCCATGCCGGCGCGAATTTTCTCCGAGAGGGAGAGCCGGTCGTAACGGCGGCCGCTGTACTCGAAACGGAACACGTCCTTCACCTCGCCCGTGCTTTTCACCACGTCGTAGAGAGAGATGGACACGCGGTTCATCTGCAGCTGAGCAAGGGTGAGCTCCACGCGCTTGGCGATGTATTGCAGCAGGCAGCCGACGGCCTCCTTTTGCTCGGCGATCTGTTTCTGTGCCGCCTGGATCTTGGCCTCAAATTCTTGCTCCGAGGGGAAGGTTGTGTTTTTCAGGGCGGAGAGCTCCGCCTCGATTTGCCGCAGCTCCTCGGCGCAGGCTTTCATTCGGTCATATTCCTCTGTGTTGAGATTTCCGTACTCCAGATCGGAGGTGAGCGTCTGCATCCTCGTGCGAAGCTCCTCCAACTGATTCCGGCGCTGCGCGGAGGCGCGGCTGCCGCTTTCCAGCACCCTGCCGCGCTCCTCGGTGAGCTCGCGGACAGACTGCTCCAGCTTTGCCACGTCCTCCTCCTTGAATTTCTGAAAGGTCTCCAGAGATTGGGCGTCCATCGCCTTCAGCTCCTCCAGCTGGACGCGCTGCTCCTTGCCCTCGGCAACGATGCCGCTGACGCTCTGCTGGAAAGCCTTGCGCACGACGGGTACGTCTTCCTCAGACACCGCGCGGCGGCAGGTTGGACAGACGAAGCCGGGGACGATGGCCTTGCCCGCGCTGACTTCGGCGTTATACTTCGCGCCGAGAGCCTTCACGCGCTCGGTCGCCGCCGCGATCGCCTGCGTAAACTTGGATTCATAGGCGCTCGCGGAGCGTTCCGCTAGCTTTCGCGCCTGCTCATAGAGCCGCGCGTCCAGCTCATCCAGCCCGCTCTCATCGCTGTTGTCGTTGAAGAGCTCGCTGTACTGGGCACTCAGATCGGTGAGGGTGCTCTCCAGCTCGGCGGTGTCGATCCCGGCATAGCGTTTTGCCTCCAGCGCCTGCTTTTCTTCCGTCAGGCTGCCGCGTCTGGCTTCCAGCTCCGCGCGCCTGGTCTGTCCGTCCTTCTGCTGGGAGAGGGCCAGGTCCTGCTGCCCCTGGAGATAGATCACAGAGTTCTCCAGCTCCCGGATATCCTTGCGAAGCTGCTTGACGCGCCCCTCGGGGGACATGAGCGTTTCAGCCGGAAGTCTTTGCCGGATGGGGTCGGACAGCTCCGCGAGCACCTTTTCCTGCGGGATCATCGGGAGATAGCGCTGCAGGAGGTTCTTCCCGTCCTCGCCCAGCTCCTCAATGAAGTACAGGGGATTGAAGATCGAGAGAAACACGTCCTTTTCGCCGAACATCTCCGTCAGATCGAGCTGGCGAAGCTCCTGACCGTCATAGACGATCCCGGTCCTGCTGCCCTTGTGGCTGCGCGTCAGTTCGTGCGAAACGCCCTTGTCGTCCACGAAGCGCATGGTGACGAAAAGCTCCGGATCTCTCTCGCTGTGCAGCCGGTCAATGTTCCGCTCCGCGAAGAACGGGAGGCCGGTGACAGCGTAGGCGATGGCGTCCGCGATGCTGGACTTGCCGCGGCCGTTGCCGCCGGTAATGACCGTGGGATTGCCGAAGCGCAGTTCCGTGGGCTGCGAAAACGACTTGAAGCCGGATAAGCGCAGGCCCGTGATCTGAAAACCGCTGATCTTTTCCATGTTTTTCTCCTTTCCCGCTTACGCGGCCTGATCCAGAATCTCGAAGCTCTCCAGATAGTAGAACACGACGGAGTCCTTCTGCTTGAGCGTCTTGCGGACGTTGTAGAGCCTGGCGTCGATGCGGAGTTCCGGGTGGGTGCCGCGGGTGTAGGCCAGCAGCTTTTTCCCGTCCTGATCCACGAGCATGAGACTGGTGTTCTCGCCGCTCATGCCCTTCTGCACCTTGACGTCCGTCACGGTGTACTCCCAAACGGGAGACTCCGGCGCTTTCCTGTACTGCGCGAGATCCACGACCTTGCCGCCCTTTTCTTCTTCCTTCTGTGACTGCGCGGGCTGAGGCGGTTTCTCCACCGCCCGTTCCTTCTCCGTCCCGCCGGGCGCTCTCTGCGGAGTGAGCAGAGACTGCACGCCGCCGGGCGCGGCGACCTTGAGCTTCAGCTTGGCCAGCATGTCCATGTAGGCTTTATCCAGCTTGGGACGCTCGGAGGGCTTGATTACATAGCTCTTGCCCTTCTTCTCGATCCCGACAAAGACCGTGTCCATGTTGTACAGGACGCGGCCGATGCCCCACTGGACGGCGGCGCGCTTCATGGAATCGCTGAGTCCGCCCTTGACCGGCTCAATATCCGAGTCCTCGGCTCCGTCCCATTTGGTGATGAAGCCGCGGCCCTCGAAGTAGATGGAGATACCGCAGATCTGCGCCTCACGCTTGCCGGTACCGTGCCAGGGCTGGTACTCGTTGTACCAGTTCTGCGGGCCGACGACCTCATCCAGCCGGTTCTGGATTGCGCGGTTCGTCACATAGGGAACCGCGATGCCCTGCATGCTGCTCTCAAAGGCCATCTGAATCCGCCATTCCAGATCCTCCGCGGCGAAGGGCATGGCCAGCGCCGCCTGGATCTCACTCGTCGTTTTCTTCGTTTCGTCCATAGATACCTCCCACAAAGTCTCCCAAGGTTTTCCCGTTGGGGATGAGGACGTCCGTATAGTAATAGGCCGGTTCCTTGTCCTTCAAATGCTCCATCAGCTCCCTGTGTTTCAGACCGAGCTTGTTGTGACTGGGTGAAAACATATCGTCGTTGTCCGGGATGCCCAGCAGATAGCGCGGGAAATTCACCAGTGCCGACTGCTTTTTATAGCGCGGCAGCACGTTGTTCCCCGTGCATACGCGGGAATCTTCGTAGACGTTGGAAAAAGGATAATGGTACATAAGCGAGGCAGGCGTCGGTTTTTCATCGGCCACCACGCCGAGGGTGCAGCCGGCCACTCTGCCGGTATCCAGCAGACGTATGCCGAACACCAAACGCGGGATTGGGAAATTGAGATATTCCACATCCCCATAGGTCATGTCCGCCCTAAGCTCCGGGTTCCAGAGTACAAAGGTTTTCTCCCCTTTCCCGATAGTGACGGACAGACAGTGGTCCGGGAGCAGTCCGGTCTCAACCGTCTCGCTGTTCCTGTAACTCTCATTGAGCATGAAATACAGGTCGACGGGAGAGATCTCCTTAAAGGAAATTACCCCGTCGCGCTTGCGTTCCTCCACAATGATCTTGCCCGAATGGGGAGAGATGCGGAGGCAGATGTCGTTGCCGTATTCTGTGTTTTCCGCTGCCACTACGCGGCCTCCTCCATACAATGTTTCGGAAGAGAAACGATCTTGTCCGACCGCTTCTCTATGATCTGTTTCATGTGTTCGTTTTCCCGGATAAGGTAGTGCATCAGGTCTGTGAGCGCGATCACCAATCCCCCGGGCTCCCAGTATCCCTCCGCAAATTCAAGCTGAATCTGCGGGCTGTTGCCTTCATAACGGATCGTCATGTCAAAGATCCCGCAGTTGCGGTCAGACAGGAAAAAGGTGACGATGTCCTCAAATCTCCTTCTGACAGCCTGAACTGAACAGGGATGCGCCTCCATGAGCTTCGCGCTGAAATCCAGATATTCATCGAAGACTGTGTCATAGATACACATGAGCTCTGAGCCGCTCATCTCATCATATTCCGAGTAGCAGTCATCAAAAATTTCTTCTATAGAATAGTAGATGAATTCCAGAATCTGTTCCGTCGAAAACTGTGTCTCGCCCGCGACAAGCCGCGCCGCCCGTTCCGGTCTGTACATCTGCACAAAGCGCAGCAGTCTCAGGACGCCGAGAATGTCGTACTCATAATCGTTGTCGTACATAGGCAGCCCTCAGAAAAAAGCGCGCTTCTCCCGCGGCGAGGCCTGGATGAGCTTGAGCATCTTGTTGAAGCCCTTTTGCCAGCCCTGTTCCATACCCCTGTAGTGATCTTCCGACCACTCCATGGCGGTATGACACAGATCGAAAGCGTTCAGATCCAGCTTCGTGAGGTCGATGGTCTCGCCTCTGCGCAGCCTGTCGAACACCTCTGTTTGCAGATACTCGCTGTGCTGCGGTTTTTCGCAGTACGGGATCTTTTCCGGGACGGAATGGAGAAGCTCCGTGAAAATCTCAGGATGAAATTCAAGCATGGCTTTACCCCAGATCGACGACGCGGACCACGCAGATGGCGTAATCCGCCACATGGCTGATGATGTGCTGTTCCTCCGCCTCGGAGATAAACGCTTTGCCCTGTTGGGTGTAGTACACGCCGTAATCTGGCAGCACGATGCCGCCCTCCGCGAGCACCTTCCAGGCCAGGTGGAACATGAGCGATTCATTCTCCTTGTCGATGACAATCGGAATAACACGCTTGCCGGTGTCCGCCTTTTCGATCTCCTTGAGCAAAATGCCGAGGTGGAAGTCCGTGGCCTTCTGCTGCGTGTGCTGGGCCTCGGCATAGAGATTGAGGAAGTTCAGAGGATCTTCCCGCCCCAGAACGATGCCGAAGGCGTTTTTGATCTCGCTGTCCCAGGCCTTCTGTACCGGGAAAAAACTCCCGTAGTATTTGCCCAGATACTTTGTGAGCAGGCTGGTCACGGTCGCCCACACCTGTGTTTTGAGGCTGTCGCCGTTCTGTCTTTCATCGACCGGAACGATGACCGCCAGGTTGTTGGATTTCATAGTGTCCTCCTGTCATGTCAACGACTTGAATCCTTGGGGCGTCAGAATGTTGAAGATCATCTTGTTGGTGACGACCTCCCGGATCTCCGCGCCCATGTGGCTTCCCTCCGCGCTGAATTTGTCCTCGCTTTCCGTATGGACGACCTTGACGATGCGGCCTTTGATAATGTGCGGATGTTCGCACTCGATGAGGCCGTTGATCATGCCGGAGCCGCCGATCAGACCGATCTGCCCGATGGAGAGCGGCAGGAGCGGATGCTTTACGCCGCTATCAAGCTCGCTGCGGGCCATGAGCTGTTCAAAGCTATTCGACCGGCGCAGCTGCTGCTCCAGTTCCCGCTCGTTGAAGATCTCGCCCTTGAAAACAGAAACCTCCGTCTGTACTGTGGGCAGCGCATAATGCCCTTCCGGAAGCTCGACGAGGCTTGGGATCGTTTCGGGACTCACGGCAAATCGCTCCAGCCAGAGACTGTCGCCGGGTTCCGCTGCCTTACGCTTGCGGACGCCCATGACGGCTACCTGACGGAAGCGCTTGAACTCCGCGTCCGTAAAACGCCAGACCGTGAGATCGTCGAAGTTATCTGCCAGCACCCGGCAGATGTCCGGGGTGAGGCGGTAATACGGGATCACATAGATCAGCAGGCCGCCCAGCATGAGGGTATGGATGCTCTCGATCAGGAAACGCTTCTCATGGCGGGACTTGCCGCCGTTGCCGTTTAATACGGACAGATACGGGGGATTCAGAAACAGAAGATGGAAGGCGTCATGGCTGACGGTGCTGTGAAAGAAGCTGCCGAAGCCCACGCGATGGAGCCGCGTCTGGGCCTCCTCAGCCCTGTTTTGATCCAGCTCCACGCCGTAGGTATAGCAGTTGTTCCCCTGGGCGAGCTGCCGGAGCGCCTTGCCGCAGCCGCAGCAGGGGTCCAGCAGATTGGTGGTGACGCCGTCGGGAAAGGTGATGCCCCGGAGTATCAGGTCGATGTTGTCCGGGTCCGTGGGATAGTAGCCCAGCTTGATCTGGTTCATGAGGCGGCCCACCACAGCGGCGTTGACGGTATCTCCCGCGGGGATGCGCGAGGCAAAGCCCTGCAGCACGTCATAGACGCTTTTGTAGTTGGTACTCATAAGATCAAAGCGGGAAAGTCCCTGGCCGAGCTTACCGGCCAGACCGGCAAGCTCGTATTCCTCCACTTCCATCAGCAGCAGTCTCGTGTCGTAGAGCGCCTTTTCGAGAGCGCCCTTTGCCTTCTTCAGTTCCAGATAACTGTCCTTCGCGGCGGCCATATCCGCCTGCCGGTACTTTTCCACCTTGGCGCGGCTCAGCACCATCGCCTTGGACTGCCGGAGGATGCTGTTTCTGAGCTCCGCCAGCCGTTCGACGGCGTAATGTTTCTCCTGCGCTTCCATGCCTTACGCGGCCTTCTGCGCGATGGTTTCCGTGGCAAAGTCAAAGACGGGCGCGTTCTCCTCCGGCGTACCGGGGATCAGGCGCAGGGTATAGCCCGCCTCCCGCGACAGCTTGAAGAGACCGACGATGCGGTTGAGCTCTTCGTCTTCCTCTTCTGCCGCAGGATTCGTTTCCTCTTCGTCAAGGGGAGGCTCCATGGGATCGTCGTCCACCGCGCTTTTCCTGTAGAAAGGTTCAAAGTCCGCGTCCAGCACCTCGCCCTCCGCGGGCTTCGCGAAGAGCCTTGCGCGAAGGGAGCGAAAGAAGGAAGCAATGAGCATCCCCAGCAGGCTTGTATGGACGCGGGGCAGGTGGATGATCTCGTCAGCCTTGGCCTCATCCACGTCACTCAGGGCCACGGTCAGCTTGCCCGTCTCCACATAGGCGGTGGAGAGGAAGCAGCTCACGGCCAGCGACTCGGAGGCGTAGACCTCCGGCGCGTCGATCCGCTTCGCGGCAGCGCGGACGCAGACGACCGCGGCGGCCTCGATCTCTCCGATGCTGATGTCATCGGCATAGACCGTGCTGGCGCTGATAACGCCTTTGCCGCTGATGACCTTGGCTTTGACGCCGTAGACCACCTTCAGGCAGCCGTCCACAACCAGGTTTTCGGTCACCAGGGATTCGTACTTTACGGTTTCTCCCGCGGGGATATATACAGTTTTCATGATGATCTTCCTTTCATGCCGCTTTTTTCTTTATGGTTTGTTTTTGCAGAACGGTCTGCATCCTTACGGTATTGGTGGAGAAATCCGTCTGCCGGACAAGGCTCTCCCCGTGGGTAAGGATGTTGTAGACCATATCCACCACGGCGGTGGCCGCGGTGATGTTGGCCGCCATGCTCTGGGGATCGGACTGAGCCGCTTCCGCGCAGGAGAGCTCCGTAGGGAACTTGTCCGTCGCCTTCAGAAGCTCCGGGTGTACGCCGCCGATGGGCTTGAAAAACGTATGCCCGTTTTTCCTCACGCCGCAGACCACCTGGCCTGAGAACTCACCGTTGCCGCTGTCGATGTAGATGAGGTCCTGCGCCTGACAAAAAGCCTGATGGCAGAGCTGCCGGGACTTGTTGTTGTCCACGGCGCCGATCAAGATCACCATCTCTTTGACAAAGCGGTAAACGTGCGGGTCAAGCTGCCATTCTCTCGGCATGATGAGCGCCTTGAGCGTTTCAAGGTTCTCCACGAAGTTCGGGACATACTCGGCCTCCATGCCAAAGACGGAAGCGTAGCGCTCCGCCAGGACGCGGGCCTTGTTCTCGCCCAGATCGGCGGGGGAAAAGTTCTGCCGGATCAGATTCTTCTGCTCCACGATGTCGCCGTCGCAGAGGATAAACCTCGCCGGACGGCCCAGTGCGTACAGCAGGCGGTAGAGGTGCGGCGCGATATGCCCGCCCGTTCCGCCGGCGCCGAGCATCACGATTTTGACCGGTACGTCAGTGGGATACTTCATCGTCCAGATCCTCAAACATGCTCTTCCGTCTGGAGGCCAGACGGGACTCCTTCTTCTTGCAGGTGACATGCTCATGCCAGTCCTTCGGATACTCCCGCTCCAGCCCCTCGATCACCGTTGCCGGGTCGATGGGGACGAAGCTCCCGCCGCAGAAGATGCGCGCCTTGATTTCCGGGAAGAAATGATCGAGCTCGCCGAGCACCAGATACAGGCCCGTTTCGCTCTCATCCCAGTCGTCCTCTGCCGAGAAGAACGCCTCCATGCTGTTGTGGCTGTGGATATCCGCATAGCGGATGAAGCGGCTCTCATCGTCGTAGGGGCAGTCACGAAGATCGGCGTCCAGATGGGATTTCTGTACCGTCTGCTTGGGGACATAGGCGAAAAACTCCTGCTCCAGCTTGTCCCAGTAGATCAGGGCCAGCGCTTCATACTCCTCATGCTCCTGCATGAAGGAGCGGAAGAAGGCGATGATCTGCCCGATCAGGGACAGCGGGATCAGGGGCAGAGCCGGGATAAACCCGGCCCTTGCCGACTGAAACTCAGTCACTTTGTTTTTTGGGGCAATAAACTCACCCTGCTCTGTCTTTCTCATCTCATAGAACTTGCCGTCGTTCGCGGGGAAAAGGCAGATCACTTTGTCCGACTGCCGGGCTTCCTCGGCGCTGCCGAAAACGCCCTTGTACGCCGCGTTGCCCTTCGATTTCATGGTAACTCTGGGCTTCACGAAACAGTCCGGGTTCTTGTCTTTGGATTTCCTCAGCATCTCCAAGAATTCGCGGGACCGCTCCACGCTCTCCTTCATGGAGGCGATGGTCGTGCCCTCCGGGTCCTTCACATCCTTGCGGATCGTGCCGTACTCGATGCTCCAGGTGACGTACTTGCCCGCCTCCAGATCTGTAAAGTCCTCGGACTTGCGGATGCGGAGCTCCTCAAAGGTCATGGAGGTGTCCTCGATGGTCTCCTTCGCGCCCTTGTGGTAGAAGATGGGCAGCTTGTCATAGAGCCCCTTCTGGGTGTTCTCCTGGGTCTTGGTCTCGATCGCGGCGGAGATCGGATCGGGAATCTCTTCCTTCTTCTCCGGCTTTGCCTTCGGCGCTTTTTTCTCCGGCGCGGGCGGGGGCGTTTCCGCCGCTTTCTGCTCCGCGGGGGCCTCCTGCTTCTCGGCTGTCGGTTCCTGCGCGGGTTCCGGGGTCTCAAAGGGATTCTCGCTGCTTGCTCCACCGCCGAAGATCGCCTCAATGTCAAGGCCGTCGTCCTCCAGTTCGGTGAATACGCTGTCGCTTTCGTTCATGATCGCTCCTCTTTCCGGACAAAAAAAGACCGCAACCGCCCAAAGGCAATTACGATCTTCTTTGTCCTATATTATTTTTCAGTTCGTCCAGTTGAGCGAAGGCGCAGTACACCTCCTTACAGACAGTCTTATTTCCTAACCTGCTTCGCCCTAACTTGCATCTCCCTGAAATACGGACATGGAGGTGTAAACGCTACACCTGCGCGATTTCCTAGGCCGTTGGCCGTTCAAAATGATATCCGCGCTCTTTAGAGCCACGGTACCGCGATCATAGTTTTCCCGCTCCATCAGCATATAGCCCGTGTTAATGGTTGAAACCGCAAACATGCTGATCCCAGTATTCGTCAACACTTTTGCGATCCGTGAGAGAATACCAACGAGTCCGAAATCAAGCTCCCCAACAATATGAGAGGTTTTCTATCCATCCTCACGTTCAATAACAAACTTTATGCCGAAGGAATAATAGGTTAGCCATGGTACAGGGCTTGTTCGTGTTTTTTCAACACTTCTTGACATTAGTTGTGACATCAATTATAGTGAATGACAAGATTATTTCAAAGCGTGGAGGACACCATGGCTCAAAAAGCAGAGAATATCCCCGCATGGGCGGCGATTAAATGGAAAGGGAATAAGCGTGGCCTCGACGAATTCAAGGCTTTCATCAAGGACAAGTTATTGCCGATCTTGGGGATAAAGAGTGAAAATCCCCAGATTTCCGATATAGCGCGTCAAGAGCGCATCACAATGAGCGCGAGCAGAGACGGGAAGTACCGGGTCGATTTCTCTTCAGGAAAGCGCGCGGTGTACATCGACCCTGTCCCTACGGAGTTGACGGGCTTCATCAAGAATATGGGTGCCGAGATCATTAATGCCTTTCTGGAGATCTCCTGCTTTTATGTAGACAACAATACAATTCGCAATCGTTATCCCAATGAGGTCACCTATGAGAAAGTTGTAGATGCAGCCATCGAGAACGGCATTTGCCGCTACATCGCTGGGTCCAATTTCGAGAGTTTTATCCGGCTTGTTAGCAGCTTGGAGACTTGGGCGGTGAAGACCTATGAGGGGAAAAAGGTCAGTTTCGGTTTCATATTCGATCCATTGCGGGAGGACGGAATTCCCTTGGGTAAAGACAAGTCGTGGCTGGATTTCCTCCAGAACGACTATGCTGCCCCACTTAGTGACGGCATCCATTCCCTTATTGAGCTGAACAAGAACTGTGAGCCTTGTGGCTATCTCTCCTTGACCCAGGATGGCAGGGTGAAAGGCTATAAGTTGGACAACGACGCACCATATCGCTTTGCTCAGGTGATTCAGACCTATGTTACTGGCAACAGGGTAGGCGTCTTTCTACTCAACAATGGAGACATCGTTTTGGCAAAAGGCGGGGCCGTCAGAGTGATCAAGCGTAATCTCAAATGGCTCAACATCAGCTTTGAGGCTTTCACTGGCTTTATTACTGTCGAGTTGAACAAAAAAATTGGCAAAAAGCTGCTTAAGTCCATATACGCCTCTGTTCTTGACGTGTCCTTTTCCCATACAGGTGGCATCATCGCCTGGGTTCAGAACGAAGGAAAATGGAATGAGCTAACTGCGTCCGAAGTTGACAAGGAGGCCGTCATCGATCCCTGCGATGATCTGTGTATTAATACCGACGACAAGATCATGGAGACGATGAAAAAAGCGCGGGGAAAAATGCAGGAAAAAGAAGAAAAGGAGTTTGAGAAAGAGATTGAGATGCGCCTGCTCAAGCGGAAGGTAGTCAAGGCTCTGGTGGGTGACGAGACCTTTCCCAAGTTAGACAGGAAGCTCAGGGCTGAACTAATCGCCATGGATGGAGCTTGTGTCGTCGACTGGAAAGGGAGAGTTTGCGCGGTGGGTGCCATAATCCAGAACGACAGCGGTTCTGCTGGCGGGGGCAGGACCGCCGCGGCAAAAAAACTATCCAAGTACGGCTTTGCGGTCAAGGTCTCAACAGATGGCTATATCGAGGCCTTTGTGAAGGAAAAGAACGTGTATTCAGTCAAATGAATCAAGGGATGGCAGGTATAGGGTTTGGTGGAGCAGCATATACTGGATAAGCGTGTTGCTTGCGGGAGTAAAAATGAAGTAAAAAAGCAATTGACAAATGATTTCCCAAAGAGTATAATACAACGCAACATGTAAAAGGTGGCGTCGTGATACTGTCATGCGCGCCAGATTGTTTGATCCTACTATGTGATTGGATGGATCATACAAGCACGGCAGGTTCTACACCTGTACAGAAAGCCTGAGGCATTGAGTCCTTTGGCTTTCTTTTTTTTGCATGTACGGCTCAAAACATGACTGCGAACCCTGATTATTCCTATATTCGGTAAATGATTGCCTCCTAAAAGATTGTTGTATTGCTTCTTTCTCTGTTTTGCGATATACTCAAGTTGGGAAGAGAGATGATGTCCTTTGACATACGGCTTTTTTTCCTATGGAAGTCTCACCAGTACCAAAGACCAAATTCCCGTTCAAATTGAACTTGCGACCCGTACTCAGCTTGATACTGTCCATGCAGATCCAAAATGGCAGACTGATTGGTCATCTGAGCATCTTGCCGATCCAACGATTGACAAGTATGCTGTTACAACGGAAGACGGGGAACTGATTGCGCTTGGCGCATATCAGGTTCAAGATCGTAAAACTCATGTGATTATCGTATATGCTGAAAGCGCGCTGCACAGCAATCCGACCATGCATTCCCATGAAGATCGTAAATACTTTGGAATCGGGCAGCTTCTTATTGCCTTTGGCATCAAATATTCTATTGACAAAGGATGTCTTGGCGTAGTTGTATTTGAGGCAAAAACAGACGATCTCGCGCGTCATTATGAAAGAGATTTTCATGCCATACGTATCCCGTCCCTTGGTGAAGGGGTGAAGCGGTATACGCTATGCAAGCGCTACGCCGAAGGCACGTTTTTTCGTGGATGAAGTTACCCGGGTGACTTGAGCTCACATGCACGGAGAAAAGGCAGAGCCCAGCTTTTCCACTATTGTTAAGTCTGGTATCTCTGCATAATGGAACGATAAAGATTATCAAATCGGAAGGAGACGAATAAGATGACCTTTTACAAATGTGAACACTGTGGAAACATCATTGCCTACGTTCATGACTCCGGCGTCCGCTGTCAATGCTGCGGTGAGGAAATGAAACCCCTCATTCCGAACACCACGGATGCCGCCGGTGAAAAGCATGTGCCCGTCATTGCTGTTGATGGTAAGACCGTCACAGTTACTGTTGGCGCTGTAGAGCATCCCATGCTGGAGGCCCATTACATTGAATGGATTCTGCTTGAAACGAAAGAAGGCCGCCAGCGGAAAGCACTGAAACCCGGCGAAAAGCCTGTAGCTGCCTTTGCTCTCACAGAGGGTGATGAGGTTATCGCCGCATACGAATACTGCAATCTTCACGGACTCTGGAAAGCGGAGATATAGACCAAACGCTGATCAATCTCTATCTGACCGACTGTGCGGCGCAGAAGAGACAATTGGCTGTTTCCTGGAATTAAGAAGATTACGGTTATACATCCATAAAGCAAACCGGCCGGTACTGCTCAAATTGCAGCACCGGCCTTGCTTTATACCCTGTTTACTTCTCCCTTCGTCAGCACGTCCAGCATGATCCGGGCGCCGAGCTTGAAGCCCGTGATGTAGGTTTCGCAGTCAGTGACAAGCGCGAGTTCATCCCGGTCTTTCCGGTATTCCTCGAAGAGCATCTGCTGCTCCTCGCTGAAGGAATTCTCCAGCGCCTTTTCGCTTTCGTCGGAGCGCGCGAGCGCCTCCCGATACTGACGGTTGTGGATATACGGTTTTTCCATCTGGAGATCGTTGCTCCAGAGCTCCTCCAAAATTTGCATATCTCTCCTCCATTCTCAAACTGCCAATTCGCTGATCACGCTGCGGACAATATCCTCGCCGCAGAGCTGGCTGGTCCTGTAGATCTTCCGGCAGAAGGGCGTCAGGCTGAACTCCATGCCGGGGCAGCCCATGTCGAGCAGGATGCCTGTCACGCTGAAATTCTTTTCTATCTGCTTATGTCGAAAGGTTTCCGCGAAAGCCTCCGGCAGCTCACACTCGCCGTCCGTCAGAAAAACTATGTCGGCGTTTTCAAAGCCGCCTTCGTCCATGAGCTTCAGGGCCTCGGTCAGCGGGGTCTCAAAGTTCGTGCCGCCGCCGAGAAAGGTCTCCGCCGCGCGCAGCTTATCCTCCTTGCCGTATTCTCCCGGAAGAAACAGATCGACCTTGACGCTGGATTGGGACGCGAAGTGGATCAGCGCGAATTTGCGCTTTCCCTCCTCCGCAATTTCCAGCAGCGTCATGGCCAGCGCTTTCCCCCAGGCGGCGGGGTTGCCTTCGGTGGACGCGGATTCGTCCAGACAGCAGATAATGTCGCCCATGCCCTTGTTGACAGGCTCGCGGCGGCGGTACTGCTTGATCTGCCTTTGCTGGTATTTCCGCAGAAACAGAGGAATTGTCTGCGGCATGGCCAGCATGGAGAGCTCCGAGGTCAGCGCGCGGCCGATGTCATTGCCGAGCTCCAGCGAGTAAGTCTCGCCCCGGCCATAGACGTATCCGTTCTTTCGCCCCTGGGATAAAAGCTCCCGGAAGCGGCCGAGATATTTGGACACATCCCGAAGAGCGGGGCTTTTCCGCACTCTCGCCAGCAGTTCCATGTTCATCGGCGTTCGCTTGCATTCCGCGGGGTCGTCACTCCAGGAGGAGAGGATCGCGCTCGCTTCCTCCGCCCGCTCCTTTGCCGAATGTATGGCGGCGGACAGGGCTTCGGACAGCTCGTCCTTTTTCTGAAGCATTGTGTTTTCTACGATTTTGGACACCGCTTCGACCTGCCTCTCCTTTCGCACAAGCTGATTTGCCGCCGAAAGGATTTCCTTTTGCAGCGGCTCGGACGGAGTCTTGCCCGAAGGCGCCAGCTCCAGCAGATCGCTCAACTTTTGGGCCGCGTCCTCCTCGGCGTGCTCCAGCTTTTCCAGCGTGTTCATGGAGCCCTTGTCTCCGCCGAGATCTGAGAGCAGGTCATCCAGATTCTCCGCCGTGCGGGAAATAAACTCGCTTGCCGCCTCGTAGGCCAGCAGCTCGCGGCCCTCGCAGACATTCTTCAGCGTCGGGTAGTCCTCCTGCTCAGTAACGCCGTCCAGAAGGCGGGTGTTGAATTCTCTCGCCGCCGGTGAGAGTTTTTCCTCCGGATTTCTCCGCTGCGTTAGGGAATAGAAGCTCTGAAAGATATCCTGCGACAGAGCGGGGAAAGATTTGAGCTTTTCGGAGGCAATAGCCTCAACCGTGTCCAGCTCCGTATCCTCCTGCCGCATGTCCGAATAGATGCTGTCGTCCAGCCTGGTGGAGCGGAGCACACGGTCAGTCTTTTCCTCCTTCCGACGAGCAAGGGTTTGCAGTCTGTCCCATGAGGCGGACATGACCGCCTCAAAGCTGTGAAAGGGATTGATCATAGCTGCCTCCGTTTTCAGCAGGCGGGAAGGCCGAAGCCTCCCCGCCATGATTTTGATGTTTACTCAAAAGCGCCGGGGTTGAAGTCGTCCGGGATACCGAAGCCGTCGCTGTCGCCGCCCTTCTTGCCGTCGGGCTTGGAGTCGCCGAAGTACATGTTGTCCACGACGACCTCCGTGCTGTAGCGCTTGTTGCCCTCCTTATCCGTCCAGGGGCGGATCTGCAGGCGGCCGCTGACAACGGCCATGCGGCCCTTGGCGAAATACTTGGCGGCGAAGTCCGCGGTCGAGCGCCAGGCCACGCAGTCGATGAAATCCGTTTCCTTCTCGCCGTCCCTGCCACCGAAGTCGCGGTCACAGGCCAGCGTGAACGAGGCTACCGATGTGTTGGCCTGCGTCGTGCGCAGCTCCACGTCGCGGGTCAGTCTTCCCATGAGTACAATGTGATTCAACATAGTGTTTTCCTCCTAAAAATTTATTTTTTTACTGTAATGCTTCCAGCTGCGCCAGAGGGGCATAGGTGAAGCCCGCCTCCTCATGAGCGCTCTTGCTGATCTGTTCGAGGCCGTCCAGAAGCGACGCCGCCATGGCGGTCTCGCTGTCGCTCTGGGCGCCTGCCGCCAGCTCCTGCTGGCTGCGGTAGAGCCGCACAAGCTCGGCGCGCAGCTTGATGAGGGCCTTGTTGGCGGTGCTGGGCGTTGCGGCTGCCGATCTTGCGGCGTGGAAATCCTCTTCCGCGTCCAGTGCCATTTTTGCAATTTCATCCACCTTGGCTTGCATCGGATTGACGCAGAGGCGGTTGAGAACGGCGTCCACAGCAGTTCGATCCGCGGGCTTTTGCCAGAGATAGTTCCGCAGCACCAGCATATCCTGCGCCTGCACCTTCCCGTGCCCCTCCAGCCAGGCTTTGGCCTGGGCCAGCGGCGCGAAATTCAGATACTTGCGGTCGGATACGGTAATGCCGCTTCGGCGCAGCTCGCAGAGAATGTCGTCGGCCAGCTCGTTGATGCTGTCCGGCATTTCGACGGCCTTCACCTCCTGCTGCATGGCCAGCAGCTCATCCAGCGTGATCGTAGCGGAGATGCTTCCGCAGACTCCGCTCTGCTTCCTTCTGAGAAGCGAAAGCCGGTTCCCACGATCCTCAATATCCGCGGTAATGACCTTGATCTGCAGGCGGTCATACAGCGCCTCCAAACTTTTCTCCTGAGGATCGGCGAAGTTCGGGATTTCATTGGACGCTGTGAAGAAGGAGATCACGGGGATGTCGTAGGTATGTCCCTCGTTGGTGTAGCGCCGTTCGTTGAGCGCTGCCAGCAGAGAATTGAGGATGCCGTCGTTGGCCTTGAAGATCTCATCAAGGAAGACAATGTCCGCCTCAGGGATCTTTCCCGCGGTCTGTACGGTGGGTTCGCTGGGATGCAGCGCGGCAAAGGCGGCGCGATAGGCGTTGAGCCTGTCCGTAGATCGTTTGACCAGTTCATACGCGCCGTCGGCGTCTCCCGCTCCGTTGAGCTGACAGAGCTGCGCGTTCAGATCCTCCCTGAGATTCTGATAAACTGGATCGTCTTTCAGCGCGGCTTCCGGCACGGAGCCGGGGATCAGGCTGGACAGGTCGATTCGGCCGAAGAGCTGTTCCTCGTCGGCCTGCTTGGACATCTGCCGCTCAAACTGCCGCATGCCTGTGATCCGCTGACGGAACAGGTTGATGGAATGGCTCTTGGCCTGGCCGGGTTTGCCGAGGATAAAGAGATTGCTGCGGGTCAAAAGGGCAATGGCGATGCTCTCGACCAACTCCTGCCGCTCCGCAAGCTCTCCGTTGACCTCCGACATGACGGCCAGTATTTTGTCTCGCAATCTCATACCGGCACCTCCTCACGCGATCCCGAGGCAGTTCCTGCGAACAGTCTCGAAGGGGATGATATTGCCGAGGTCAAGCTCCAGAATCGCTGGGCGGCCGTGTGTCATGCTGCAGGACAGAAGCTCCGTTTTCAGCTCGGAGAAGAGATACGTTTTCAACTCTGCTTTGGAAGGGTCGAACCGATCCACTGCCTGCACAAGCCGGAGCGCAAGCTGCTGATACACATCCTCCCGCTCCATGCGGGTCCTGCGGACGGCCTTGGGGTTTGCGGCCATTACGACGTCGATGCACCACAGGTACTCTTCCACCACGCGGTTGCGCTCTGCTATGCTGTAGTTCATTTTCATGTTGAAACTCCTTTGTGTTTTGGGAGGGCAGGTTGCCCTCCAATTTTATTTGTCTGTTCCCGCGGGTTTGAATCCATAGACGATTCGGAACCCGCGTTTTGTTTTATAGAAGAAGTGCTGTTTGATCCCGTCGTCGATCTCGTCAATCTCATGAAGCGCAATGGGTTCTAGCAGGAGTCCGCTCTCCGGCTCCGTCTCGCAGCGCCGCCAAAAGTCGTATGCCGACAGCTCGATCGTCTGCTCATGCCTCACCGCATAGCGGCTGGACATGGGTGGGATCTCCTTGCCGAAGGACTTGCAGAGCTGCTCATGGAGATACCATTCGTCAGCATTAACGAAACCGTAGACGCGGAGCTCGCAGGGATTCTTCCGCCTTGGACACCATGAAGGTATTTTATGCTTGGGGTCCCTGCCGCGAAAAAGGCGGGGACGCTTGCAGCCGAGGCAGTAATGCTCGAAGGGCTGCAGGCGGACGCCTCTTTTTAACCCGCTTGTTCGCTCATCATGATAATAGTTGTGCTCACAGCTTACGCAGGTGGGCTGAGGCAGCCGATCTCTCATGGCATCACCTCACATTCCACCGGCACGATCTCATAGCGGATAAACCATCCGGCGGCATAACCATCCTGCCAAGCCTCCCAGTGATCCGGCGTGTATTCCTCGCGGTAATCCGCAGGATCAAAAGGGATCTCCAAACACGCCTTTTCTTCCGAGACAAAGCTCATCATTTTCTCCTCAGCGCGTTCACGGGAAAGGTATCCTCCCATGGACTCCGCCGTGTAAAAACGCACCTGTCCGCATGGACATTGGAACGGAGAACGACGTAGATTGTCATCATGCGCTGCTCCTTTCGCGTTTCTCCTTCCGACAGAGCTCAATGAGCTGCTGGCACTGCTCCATCTCAAAGCCGCCGATGTGGGCCATCGTCTCAGGAAGCCCCATCTGCTCCGCGAGCCAGCGGTAGGCTTTGGTGCGGCTCATGCCTTTCTTTTTCCAGAAGCCGTCGAATATCTGATGGGTCTCCATGCGCTTGAGCCGCAGCACCTCGTTGGCCACATTGCCCAGGGGACGTTTGGTCCCCTTGTGGCAGCCCACGCGGGCGTTACAGTTCTGGCACTGGTACAGCCATTCCTCAGACATTCCCAGGCGCTCGGCGGATTCTCCGTAAATGCTGCTTGCCGGGACGAGGCGGATCACGCCGCCGCAGTACCGGCAGATCTTCATGCTCTTCAGCTTGCTCCCTCCTTATGCCGCCTGCGGCGCCGGGTCAGGGGCTTTCCTGACCGAGGCCGGCGCGCGGACGGTACTCTGAAAATAGTGGATGTTCTCCGACGCGACCGTCAGCAGACCGCTCTGCGCGATCCCCACGGTGGTCATGCCCTCGGACACCCGCAGGCACTCCATGAGCTGACGGCTGCGATACCAGAACTCGCCTTTGGGCGTACCGGTCAGCGGAATCACGCTCATGCTGTTGACCGCTTTGGCGTATTCGCTGTCGCAGCGCGTATAGAGAAGGTTCCCGTCGAAGCCCAGCATCAGCGTCCCTTCCGGGTCGATGGAGGCCGTGGCATACAGGGTCTCCCGCAGCTCCTCAATGTCCGCCAGAACGGTAAAACGGTTTTTGAGCTTGGCGATCAGCGCCTCCGTATTGATATACTCGCCGTCCAGAATACGCGCGCTGAAGAAGAGGTCCTTCTTCGTAAACACGATGTTCTTGCCGGTTGTGCCGACCTGGAAAACGTCCTTGTCGCTGCTGATCCGCGCGAGGGTTTCCAGAGAAGAGGCGGGGACCATCATGGAGATGTCGCCCGTGCTCTTTTCGTCTCCTTTGGCGGTGGCGACGCAGCAGCCGTCGCTGCCGGCGGCCTTCAGCCCGTCCTTGGTGAACATCAGATTCACACAGCGGAGCATAGGCTTTTCCGTGTTCTTTTTGTCCACAGCGAAGGCAATGCGCCTGACCATTTTGGGAAGGCCCGTGACGGGGATGGTATCCTCCGGGAAAGGCATTTCGATCTGCGGAAAGCAGTTGCTCCCCATGATCGGGATCTGGTAATAGGCCGTGTCGCTTTTGACTGTGAGCACCAGGGTATCGCCGTTGCGGGAGAGTGTGACGGACTCGCCGCCCAGATGCTCCAGCATTCCCACAAGGAGCCGGGCGTTGACGACGACGGCGTCCTCGCTCTCGCTTTTGCAAGGGAGGCCGATGCAGACGGCGATCTCCAGATTGGTGGCCGACAGGTTCATGTGCCCGTCGCTGCCCGCTTGAATGAGGATGCCCTTGAGCACCTCCAGCGGCGTGATGTTCGGCGCGACGGAAGCCGCCTGTTTTGCCGTGCGCAGCAGTTCCAGGCGGTTTGCGGTAACATTCATAGTGTTTTCCCTCCTAAGCAACAAGATCAAAGAGGCTCAACTGATCGCTCAGGATCATCTGCTTCTTTGATCGTTTCGGTTTGGATTCATTTGTCTCTTGCGGCGTCTCCGCTTCCACGATCGGACGCGGAACAGGCATAAGCGCCGGTTCTTCGGGTACTGCGGGTTCTTCGACGACAACTTCCGTCTGGCACGGTCTGTGGTCCGTGTTGATGATCGCCATGCGCTTATACGCGGCGGCGATGTCCTCCACGTTGTCCTTGATCCCCAGCATCAGCTCCTTCGCCATCTGCGAGGTCATGTCCTTCACGTCGCTCATGGCGGCCAACCCCTCGTCGGAGAAGCTGCCCTCTATGATCCCGGCCACGGCGAGCTTGGAGGCCATGAGCTTCATGGCCTTGGCCTGCATGGTGCCGGCATAGTAGAGCAGATAGACCTCGACCCTCGGCGCGGTCTGATTGATGCGCCAGGAGCGGCGGGACGCCTGCCGCAGCGTGAACAGGTTATACCCCATGCTGTAAAAGATGAGCGTGGTAAAGGCGTTTAGATCGAGGCCGGTCTCCACGCACTTGGGATTGGTAATGAGCACCTGCAAACCGGAGCTCACACGCTTCTCGACCCATTCCTCACGCTTTTCCGGGGTGATCTTCGGCAGCAGCACATCGGTCCTGATGCCCTCCTCCCGCAGCAGCTTTAGCAGCTTTTCCTGCGAGTCCGTCCTTGTCCAGCTCGTGTAGATGATTACGCGCCCGCCCTTTGCGACCTTGTCCTTTACGATTGCAAGGGTTTTCTCCTCCTTGGCAAAGCTTGTGTCGAAGTCCGCAAGATCGGCCGGGGTCACAATGGGCATGCCGTCGAGAGGATGCAGTACGGGCGGATGGCCGTAGGGCTGATCGGGATAGACGGTCAGAAGGTTCAGATAGGCCGACAGGATCTTCCTCGCCGCGCCACGGTCGGAGCGCAGCACACGGGTCAGCGCCTTTTCCACTTCTTTATAGGCGTCCTGCACATCCTCCTCCAGCTTCAGCGGGACCGGGATCTCCTCATAGTCCGGCAGATCCTTGCCCATGTCCTCCAACCCGAGGAAGGCGGTATGCTCCAGCAGGAAGCGGGAAAACACCAGCGGAGAGACGCCGGGGAGCTGCCGCGTTTTCGAGTTTGTCCTCGCGGCGCGGCGGTTGGAGTTGTAGTCCGGGTCTGCAACGGTATAGACCGTCTCCGTGACGCCGTACTCATCGTCGAACATACGGGGCTTGTTGTAGGGCTTGCCGTCCTTCAGCATGAGGCCGGATACGATGCGGTACAGCAGACGGAAGATACCGGAGCTGTAGCCGTTGATGAGCGTGGCGGTCATGCCGATGAACTTGTCGGCCGCGCCGTAGAGTTCGGCCATAGCGTCGCCCTGTCCGCTGTCGTTGTTGTACTCGTGCAGCTCGTCGCAGAGCAGCGCGTTGACGCGCCCCCGATACCGCTTTTTGACGTAGGTACTGAGGGGAAAGCGCCGCTGCGCGCCTCTGGTCGGATAGAGCGCCTCCGGCTGGTCGATGATCGCCAGAAGCTGATCCCGCACGGTCTCGTTTTTTGTACGGTCCAGATGCTGTGCCGCGCTATGACGGTACACCCAGCCGTATTTGCTGATCTTGATCCAGGGCAGTTTCCGCGTGTTGCCGACTGGTGCCCAGAGAACCGCGCCGCAGTTGGAGCACTTGTGATTTTTTCGGTTCTCGTTGATGAAGAAAAATTGATCCGCGTTGACAAGATACTTGGTGCCGTCGTCGCTGATCTCCATCTGAATCGGCTCCAGGCAGTCCGGGCAGAGAAAGCCCTTTTTGCGTCTGTTCCAAATGACGGCGGGATAGCGCATATAGCCGTCCCGCGCCTTCTCCTTGCTCATGATGGCATAGACGCTCTTGTCTCCGGAGGCATACATACCGTACAGCCGGTCGATCTCCGCCGGGCTTTTGACAATCATGCCGTAGGTGTCCGGCAGCGTCTCGCCGATCTCCCGCACCCATTTCTTTGTGATATGGGAGGGACACATGACCACGTTGAAGGTTTTCCTTCTGGAATAGAGCGCGCCGAGAGCAGTGGCGCCGATCTTTGTCTTGCCGCTGCCGCATTCGGCCCGGATGATGGCGACCTTGTCCTTTCGGAGCTTGCGCCTGACGGACTCCGCGACGGCGAGCTGCGCGTCGTAGAGCGGATACCCGGCGGCGGAGCGGATGTAATCGTTCACCGCCAGCACCTCCTCCGAGAGCGGCTGTGACGCAGGATCGAACAGGGGCTCGAACTGATTGCGGATGCGATCCGCCACGGTTACGCCGAAGGTGTTCAGATACTGCGTGACGGTGCCGACCTGCTCAAATCCGTCTGAGGAGTCGGAGCCTGAGCCGGGGATCTGGATGCTTCCGTCCTTCAAACCCTGTTCCAGAGTCTTCACGACATTTCTGTCGTCCGGCATAAGCGTCAGCGCCCATGCGTCCATGCTACTTTTGAGGGCATAGACCTTCATGGGACGCAGAGACTTGTCCGCGATCAAGGCGTCGAGGATCTGCTCCCGAAAGGACGGGATCAGCGGGGCCGCGGTTTTGCGATCCAGCTCCTCGAAGAGCCGTTCGCGATCCCCGGCCGGGCAGAAGATGTAGCAGGTTCGGGGCTGTTCTGTTTTTTCCTCGTCGTCGTTTTCGCTGTTGTCCGGGTTCTCCGCCTCCTGGGCCTCGTCGTTGGCCATCATCGTGGCAGTGGCATAGACGCCGTCATGGGCGAGCTGTTTGGTGTAACCCTTTCGGATACACTGAAAGCGGATGCTTTCGTCCCTGATTGCTGCGTCGATCGCCGCGCCGCCGTGGATGGCCGCGGCCATAGCGTTCACCATCTCCGGGTATCCGCCGAAACGGATCGCCGTCATGGTTCTTTCTCCCCGCCGTTCATCCAGCACGAGCGTGTCCGCATAGGCGGTCAGCCGCACTTCGGCGCCGGGGTCATAGTAGCTGAGTTCGATGAGTCTGCTCTGTGACATTCATTGACGTTCTCCTTTCCGCAACCAAAAAAAGACCGCAACTGCATTCCTGCAATTACGATCTTCTTGGTCAGATTATTATTCAGTTCGTCCAGTTGAGCGAAGGCGCAGTACACCTCCTTACAGACAGTCTTATTTCCTAACCTGCTTCGCCCTAACTTGCATCTCCCTGAAATACGGACACATACTAGAAACTGTGCCTTTCATCCGCTAACTATTCACGCTGTTTTTCTAATATGTTCCTCATCTCTTGCAAAGTATCTCTGCTGATTGCGTCGCTTTCAATAAGTGTACTCAAAATGATTGCGAGGTTGGGGGTAATACTATCCTTGAATTGATCAAGATAATAGTCTTCTACTGTGATCGTGGGCGAGTATAACCTGGCCCATACTTTTCCTGAGCGAACAAAGCCTTCTCCCTCAATAAGTCCTTTCTTTAGCATACCGTTAAGAAGAATATGGATAGAGTTGTCTTTCCAGCTCTTCTCAGTAGACCGTTCAAGAATGCCAGATCGGGAAAGCGGCATACCTGCATTCCATAAAACAGTCATTATCTCAAGTTCACATTTTGTCATGTAATAGTTCATATAATCTTTACTCCATAGTGGTATCCTAACTAAATTGTTTTCAAAAATTTCTTTTTCTTTAATAAAGAAGGTAATTAAAACTGTAAAACAAACAAATTAATTGAGTATATATCCTATTAGGATACCGAGACTATTCTAACATATCCTTTTCGGATTTACAATAACATTTAAGAAGAGAGGGATGTAAAGATGGAGTTAAATTACGAAGCTATTGGCATTAGAATTCAAAGACTTCGGAAAGAAAAGGGACTGACGCAGCAAAAACTTGCTGAGATGTCTGATCAAGACCCTTCCAACATCTCTCATATTGAGCGTGGAGCAACCAAACTCAGTCTGCCGACAATCGTCAGTATTGCAAACGCTCTGGATGTAACGGTTGATAATTTCTTATGCGATAGCTTGGAATCAGCAACTGCTCCATACGATAGAATTGCGACAGAAGTTTTATCTGATTGTTCTCATCGTGAGCGTATCATCATAACAGAGACGATGATTGCCGTGAAAGAAATCTTACGTAAAACTGAATCTACTGAGTGAAACGCTATTTTCAACCTCAATAGAGTTGAGATGGCGTTTTGCTTTGCTTTAACATGTTTTTATGATACAATTTCCATTATCATGATAATAGGAATAATGATTTATTTTCAAATTATTTAATATCCGACTATACTATACTACACTTGTGAAGACACATTTAGTCGAACCCTGCGAGAACTATTCACTTACAATTCTTATTCTAAGCAATTAATGAGGTAACTGGATTATGTTTTACACAAATCTTGATAAGAAGATAAGCGAAATACAAGAAGTGCATACAATACCTACAATTTGCTCATGGTCTGATCTTCTCGGTTTTGCAGAGCCATATGTTAAGTCAAACTGGGAGCCGTGTGAAACAGAGTACAGAAAAATTGCGGAAAGACTTCGCAGTATGCAGATTATTTGCGCCAGGAACCTTGTAGCCATGGAGGAGAATGTAATAGTTTCCAATGACGCAATAATGCGAAACCTCAACTTTGAAAATATTAATCACATTGAATTAATCAGCAGGTGGTTTCGCAGCTTGATTTATTTTCATATGGCAGTCAATACATGGGAGAAACGACATGGATATCCCGGTATGCGTACAGTTGTTGCAGGCGGCGAGCGGCTTTTACATAGCTTTGATGACGCGCGATTTGAAGACTTTATTTTCAACTACACAAAAAAAGATCCTGAGGGTGAAAGTTCACTCCCTCAGGAGATGCGAGACAGGATCGTCATGTATAGCCCTGCGGCATTTCAAATGAATACAGGTTTTTCAAAGAGCTATATTCTGGATGGCCTTGGCTCTAAGTATGGGCTGGAAGGTACCAATATTTATATTGACCAGTCCGTATTAAAATGTTTAAAACATACAGCGTATTTCCTTCGTATTGAGCAAAGCCAAATCATACAGAAAGAAACAGATATGGGGATTCACTTTTCTATAGTCAATCCGGAAAATCATTGGTTTCACATGGGATTTGAACTCGGAAAACCATTGCAGGTTTCCTCGAAACGATTAAGCACGACCGTCTATAAGCTGCTATACTTTTATCCGTGGGACGAAGATCCAAAAGACTTTCGAATTGATCCGGCAGCAGACTTTCCTTATCTTACAATACCTGTTTCTATTTAAAACTGGGGATGCAGAAATACTGCATCCCCGACAAGATTAAATATAAATCCAATTTGTCTCGTAGATACGCGAATCATATTCTCCATTATTAGCAACATAGAAAGTCAAACGTGCCTTATAATAATGACCGTGCTCGACCGAACCAATTACAGAGGAAGTAATGAAATTTGCATCCATTTTTATCATATTGGGATAATTGATGTAGCTAAAAGTTTTAACCGTTGTGGCAGTCTCGCAATCATCTGATTCTTGAAGGAGAATAGTTAGAGTTCCAATAACATCTGAAACAACGTTTGCGCCAACAGAAAACCAAACCTGCGCTTGGCCATAGCTAGGAGAATTAATTCCAGCAACATAATAGTCAATATATGCACTATTCCTAGGGGTATTGGGGAAAAAGTCAGCGTATGCAACAGGAGAAAAAATATTTGACAGCAAAAGTATAAGTGCAAGCACTCGTACTGCACTTCTTTTCATGAATGATCACCTTTCATTAATTGAATCAATCATCCGAAATAACTCCTTTTCCTGCAGGCTACATAGAATTGAACACTCATTATTGTTGATGGCCCAAACCACTCTATAATAGACATCATTTTTCATTATATAAAACATAATACCATTGTGCGAATACTCCTTTACTTCACCATTTGACTCAAATGTCCTATGAGGAGAGCTATCATTGGAGTATGAGTATATGCTCACTTTAACTTCCTTTGAAGCAGCCTTGCAGGTGGAGGAAAAGAATACCCCAACCGGGACCTCAGATATCTCAACAAAATCTTCTTCATATCCTTCAGGGAGCCATGTTGGCAATATCGGGCCGGTTATTCCATAAGTATCAAGAGCCATGGACAAATTTGGGAAAGGCCGATGGGTTTGGATTTCATCCTTCCTGTAAAATCCAAATGTATCCTGTGTCCACACCGCGATTGCGCCCCAAAGATTGTAACCCAGAGCATACGCTGTTACTGTTCCAGTCAAGAGAATGAGGCATATGGCTGCTGCAATGCTAACAATTTTTGTTAACGGCTTGCGCCAATGTCTACGAACAGTAGTCTCTGCTTTCTTATTCTTATCCAGATCATTAAACTGGTAAAGAGGTTCCTCGCTGTCGTATGGATAGTAATTCTCCTTGAAGGACTGCCATGCGGCTTTGACATCTACTATATTTTCTTCTTTTTCTCTATTGGCAAGCACCCCCATTATATATAATATAGCGTCCATATCAGATTCCTCATCCTCGGCCAGCATAGAGTCTTGGCGGATGATTTCCCTCAACTCTTCTGTACTGAGTTTATCAAACCGGGAGAAGTCTCTTGGAATGCTATTCTTAGATTCGAGCATCCTTTTTCCTCCTTTTCATGTATGTAAGAACAAACTTCTATGGGGACACGTCCGTTAAATTTTTTCAAGAGTATTTCGCATTTTCTTTTTTATGCGCTGTATTCTCTTCTTGCATGTTTCCAATGGTATTCCAAATTCAGCCGCCGCTTCCTTGATCGAGTACTTATAGAGGACGATCATCTTTAGTAATCGATACTCTTCTGCTGACAGAAGATCGGAATAAAGAATATCAACTTCACTATTTTCAACACGCGTGTTTACGTCTATCTGGTCTGCCGTCTTCTCCATAAAGTTCTCATCATAGATAGAAACAGAAGTAACAAACAATTTATTGAGGCTCGCAAGCTCTCTTTGCATGTTCCGAATGACATTTTTAAGCGTCAGCACTAACCACCCGCGCGGATTTTCGCTGGCCTTGACATCGTCAATTTTTGTACAAGCAATTCGAAATGTCTCCTGAACGGCTTCCTCTGCAAGAGATCGATTTGCCAGTACGGTATTTGCATATGCCAAGAGTTTATTAAACATTTCTTCATATAATGCAGAGATAAACTGATCCTGATCCTTGTCCAATCCCATGGCCATGACCTCCCTTCTCTCTATATGGAATACTCAGGTCGTGTGATTGGGAAAGACTCTGCTCTCAACAAGCAACTTGACCAGCTTTTCAGCAAGGATTACCGTATCTTCTGATTCTGTCCGGAGCATCGCTTCGATATTTTTAATATGCCCCTCGCAGGAATCATTAAACAAAAGATAATCAGCGCTTATTCCCAGCGTCTTGGATAATTCAGCCAGAGTGTAAAGACTCATTCCCTTCACGCCTCGTTCAAGATTTGCATAGAACGGCACACTAAGTCCGGCCTTTTCAGCGATTTCATCTTGTGTCATTTTCATGCTTAAGCGATATTCCCGAAGATTATTTCCTATCGTAAGCATAAGAGCCTTTTTATCTTTCACATCATCCACTCCTTTGGGGATGATTATATTTTCTGATAGGATAGCTTAAAATAATCTATTGGAATCGCTTTTATATTCTTTTGGAATATTAAAGGGCCAGTAACACAAAATTTATGTCACAATGCTAAGCCCTGTTAGCAGAAGATCGCATGAATTTAGCCAAAATTGCAATTTTAATTGCTTGTTTATATTGACAATAAGAATTATTAATGATATTATTATAACTGTTAGTAGCCGCCCATTTAATGGGGGCGATATAATGGAAACAAATCTAAACTATAACGATATAATGTTAATAATACAAGTTTTCTTGTTAATTATTGCATTAATTGATCTCTACTATACTTCAGGGAGGTAAAGTTGAGATCAAGAAATATCGTTTTGGTTAAAGGTTTATGATAAGTTATAGGACAGTGCCCATTCTTTGTTCCCATTCGTGTTGGTGTTTTGGGAATTTCGCTAACTTAGGGAACAACTGGGCGTGCTACTAATTTTATGAAATTTAATGTTTCCTGCAATAATCTGCTTTTGAGTGTCCTGCATTTAAGAAATAGGTAAAGACAAGCAAAGGGATTTATTGCGATCTCTGACACCTTATGTTCTTTCTGTAAATACCTTGTTTAAGATAAGTTTAAAACCGAGTCAAGCTCATCGTGATCAGCATTGCGTTGAACTTGACTATTGTTTCGTGATTTTGTTATAAAAATATATTTGATTATCGCTATTTTGGCCTCCAAAAGTTAAGCATTATTTGCTCAGAAGCATTGATTATTATAATAGAAATAACCATAGAACTTGGAAATCATCTGAGAATGCCAAGGAAACAGATTAACAGCCTGTGCGTTTTGCGCATAGCAGGAATCGTATTAAAAGTGAGCGTTATTTTGAAAGGAGCTGACATAATGTCAGAAAAAACTACCGGACGAGGTCTGATTGGCGGGAAAAAGGAGAAAACCGTTCAAACGAAGCAACTCTTAATACAGGGACACTTGCTCCGGTGGGAGGGCGTGATAATTCAAATCAGCAATATCTCGTTGATCACAAGCACAAATTTGAATCCTCCCGGGTTTCCTATCTGGGCTGCTATCGCGGTACTGGCAGGAATAGTCCTGTTAAAGCCAATTTGGTATGTAGGCCTTATAGCTTTGGCAGTTGGCGGATTTTCAATCTACTCATGGTATTCAGAATATGAGCAGGCAAAAGATCATAAGTATTTAAACATCCTGTTAAACTCAGGCTTCACCTACTCTATCCTTTTTTCAAACGAAGCTTTTCTCGATGAAGTAATGTGTGTATTTGCCAACATCTTTGAGAACGGTGAGGAATATAGCACGAATTACTATATTGATATTAAAGACAGCACAATTGAAAACGGAGTTGTTATTAATAACGAGTACATATATGAGCAAAGCTCTATCAACAAAGAGCTTCTTTTAGAGATCCAGAGACTTGCTGCAAGCATTGAAAAGACGGAACCACTTATAGCAAAAACACTTGGAGAATTAAAACATGCCCTCGAGGTCCAAAACAAACCACGGATTTCCACATTAGTCGCGGAACTTTCGACAGGTACAATAGCTTCCTTCTTGGCAAATATCGCCAGTTCTACCTTGCTAAGCTTTCTCGGGATACGTTAGTTGTTCTAGTCGAATTATTTTTAATACGCATGGATATCGAGGTAAACCGTCCTTTCATTCTGACGGTCATTACCCCAGATGAGAATAGAACGCTTTTCCGTATATAAGATATGTCAGTACAACCGATATAAATGAAGCAAAAATGAAAGAAGTTCAAACTATGGCCTACTTCAATCCCAGAGATTATTTCCCGACTCTGCAGGAGTGGATTCGTTACGGATGCGACATTACTTGGGATGACTACAGCATCATGAAGAACCATGGTGACTATGTCCAGCTGATGTTCCCATCCTCTGCTGCCAAGGGCCACGACACCTATGACCTCTACCACGATGATAACGGCCGTATGACGAAGGCTTACGGGCATCCTGGCAATGCTGGATTTGAGGGGTGGAAGTACTACTAATCGGATAGAGACCGGGCATAAGCAGACACAGCACATGCCCGGTCTCAAAACGAGTCTGGGTGTTTCCTGGTGTTTCCAAAGCAGCAAGCGGGGTTTTTCTTCTGCAATGTCAGAAACAAAAGAGGTATACTAAAAAAAGGAGGACTTTCCAGAGTGTGAACCACTCACGGAAAGTCCTCGTTATATGCACATTTTTGACCATTTGTGGGCTATCACCTGTATCCATTTTGGTTTTTTCATTTCCGCACAGATCTCATAGATGGGAAAACCGCGCTCCCGGCAAAAGTCCTGCAGCATCATCTTTTGAGTCTCGATGCTGACGCTCTCGCCCGCCTGTTCGTCGTCCTTGCTCAGTCGACAATAGATTGCTGCGCTGTAAATGCTCTGTTCAAGCTTCACTTGTTCCATCCAATACTCCTTTCCCGGAACAAAGTGAATCCTGAGATTTGTCGGTTGATTTCATTATACCTGGGCTTTCGCCCAGCGTCAATGCGGCAGTATCTGACAGGAACACCGCCGCAAAGACGTCGCTCGGGCTTTGCTTGCCTGCGTACTTCTCATGAACGATCAGCTTGACTTTTCTCATGCTTGCCTCCTTGTAAAAAACAGTTGGAGGGAGAGATTATCCCCTCCAACCGTTTCCTAACAAGAAGGATGAAATGTACCCCTGGATTTGAGAACTAATGGATTGTGTCTGAAATACTGAGTTTACGTGCTATGTACCGGCAAGCATCGCCTTTTGGGGACAAAAGGCTTATTGTTGGGATAATCCAAGACTCTTAAGGTTTTAGGTGTAATCCCAAGGAATGTTGAGGTAATTAATCGCGTTGCTTGCGGAAGCGCTTTCTGCAATACTTGAATGGCTGTGAATAGAGAAAACAATCATGATGTGAGTATCGCTATTTTCCATTCCTGTATCTTGATCTCATTAGAGAATCAACTTGAAAACGGATAATTAGACAAAGAAGACCTTTTAATGCAATTAGGGAAAAAATGAGGACTTTGTTTTGTATACCATACAGCATATAAACTGCAAGCAAAAATACATATTGTGGGACAAGTGATAATAACTCCACTAAATAAATCCAATGATATACATCAAACGCTAATATATGGCTTTTTAGAAAAGATTTGATAAAGCCAAGGAAAACACGATCTTGTAAAGATTGTTGACTGTATATCTCCCTTGCAGTTTTCCGATTTCTTGCGCCAATTAAAAAGTCATTTAAAAACCTTCGCAAAGAGCTAATTGCAATGGTATCTAAAAGAGCTAAAAGAACAACATACGAAACGACAACTTTGGTCATATAAGCATCACCTTTTTACTCGAGATATGATCTGACTATGTTTTTGATGGTAACAACTGTAGTACCTACAGAAGATTTTCCTAAAGATTCAAGCAGCGGTTTGAAAACATAATCCCCACCAAGTCTATGTGCTGTTTTTGCGTAATAGCTTCGTGCCTGCGGATCAAAAAAACCTCGTTTAAAAAGCTGCTTTCCCGCTGCCATAATGCCGTCTGAATTTCCATAACTGGCACCATTGCCGCCCCAAGCACCACATGCTAAACCAACAGCACCATCTATTAACATATCTCCAACGTCAAAGGACTCCTTCTTTTTTGAAATATAAATATGATTTGCTTGCTGGGCAGCATTAGATGTCATAGCTATCGTTGCACTACCAACAGCTTGTACAAAGACACCCGCCCCACTTGCTGCCAATGCACCGCCACCTGCACCAGCAAGAAATCCGATAGCTATGTCTATAGCGTCCCCACCGCTTACTGCCGCAGAGACGGCCCCAATAATTCCTCCAATGGCTGCCCCAACAACAATATGCCAGAACTCTCCGCCATCGTCTGCTCTGATAACCGGATTATTCCCGCAATAGGCAAACAGATTAACACTTGCGAAGTCGCTGTTGGCACCAAGATTAGAGGCATCATCCGCATTAATCCACCGGCAAATCTCAGGATCGTAATAACGGCTGGATACATAGTAGAACCCCGTCTCGGCGTCGAAGTAATAGCCGCGGTAGCGGATGGGGTTGACGCTCGCCATCGTGCCGCTGGAGCTGAGCAGCTTGCCCCAGGCGTTGTAGCTGTAGTTCGCGACCTCCGTCCCGCTGGCGGTGAGGATCTTCACCACGTCGCCCTGCAGGTTCGTCACATAGTAGTAGAATACAGGCGTGGCACTCGACGAGGACTTGTACGAGAACGCATACGGCATGCCGCTCTCGTCGTAGAAGAATTCCAGCTCCTTTCCGTCCCAGTACTCAGATACCAGCTTGTTCCCCTGCCACACATAGCGGTGTTCCACACCGCCCACCGTCTTCGTCTGCCTCAGCCCGTCCACATCGTAGGTGTAGCTCGCGACCGTGCCGCCGGAAGAAGTGGTTATCATGGCCAGACGCCTGCCGTTGACCCAGGTGAAGTTGTTCCCGTTGTACCAGTGCGTGGGATTGCCTATCTGGTCATACGTGATCGACTGCCCGCAGTACGCCGTCAGCAAATCCTTCCAGTTGCTGTCGCCGTAGGTGTAGGCGTAGGTGTTCACCCCGTCGCTGACCGAACGGATGTTGCCGTAGGTGTCGTAGGTGTAGGTGTAGGTGACGCCGTTCACCGTCTCCGTCAGCATCTGTCCGTGACTGTCATAGGTGTAGCTTGCCGGAGTGGTGCCGCCGATGGCCGTGATGTTGCCGACGTTGTCATAGGTGTAGGTGTAGCTGTTGAGCGTGGTATTGCCCTTCTGGTTGGTCAGGCCGCCCACCAGCATCGTCGTGCTGTTGGTCCCGGCGCCCGGC
>CACZDN010000017.1 GCA_902779945.1 Oscillospiraceae bacterium
CATCAAGGGTATCGACAAGCAGAAGGTCGGCCAGTTTGCAGCCGAAGTCCGTGGTAAGAGACCTCCCGAACCCTACAAGGGCAAGGGCATCAAGTACGACTACGAGACCATCCGCCGCAAAGAAGGCAAGACCGGCGCCAAGTAAACGGAGGTGTGCCTGAATGATTAAGAGACCCGATACCAGAGGACAGCGCATCAAGCGCCACCAGAGAGTGCGCGGCAAGATCTCCGGTACCCCCGAGAGACCCAGGCTCAGCGTATTCCGCAGCGAAAACAACATCTACGCCCAGATCATCGACGACGTGGCCGGCAACACCCTCGTGTCCGCCTCCAGCGTCGAGAAGGGCTTCGAAGGCAACGGCGGCAACATCGAGGCCGCAAAGAAGGTCGGCGCGAAGGTCGCCGAGCGCGCCCTGCAGAAGGGCATCGAAGAGGTCGTGTTCGACCGCGGCGGCTACATTTATCACGGCCGCGTCCAGGCACTGGCAGACGGCGCCCGCGAGGGCGGCCTGAAATTCTGAGGAAGGGGGATAACGAAACATGGCTTACAACAATGACAGAAGGGATCGCCGCAACAGCAAGGAAGAGGCTCCCTCCGAGTTCATCGAGAAGGTAGTTTCCCTCAACCGCGTCAGCAAGACCGTCAAGGGCGGCCGCGTGGCGAAGTTCTCCGCGCTCTGCGTCGTCGGCGACGGCAAGGGCCGCGTCGGCTACGGCATGGGCAAGGCCAACGAGGTCTCCGAGGCTATCCGCAAGGGCCTCGAGGACGCCAAGAAGAATATCGTCACCGTCACCCTCCAGGGCACCACCATCCCGCATGAGGTGCTCGGCGCGTTCGGAGCCGGCCGCGTCCTGCTCAAGCCCGCCCCCGAAGGCACCGGCGTCATCGCCGGCGGCGCGGTGCGTGCGGTCGTCGAGGCCGCCGGCATTTCCAACATCCGTACGAAGTGCCTGCGCACCAACAACCCCGCCAACGTCGTGGCCGCCACCATGGAGGGCCTCAAGTCTCTGCGCAACGCTGCCCAGGTCGCCGCTGTCAGGGGCAAGAATCCTGAAGAAATTCAGGGCTAAGGAGGGCGAAAGATGGCTAATCTCAGAATCAAGCTCGTCAAGAGCCTCAACGGCAGACACGACAAGCACATTGCGACTGCCTACTCCCTCGGCCTGCACAAGATCGGCAACGAGACTCTGCAGCCCGACAATCCCCAGACCAGGGGCAAGATCGCCAAGATCGGCTATCTGGTCCAGGTAACCGAAGAATAAGGAGGGCCAGAGAATGTATATCAACGATCTTTCTCCCGCAGCCGGCTCCACCCATGTCGACAAGCGCAAGGGCAGAGGCCACGCCACCGGCAACGGCAAGACCGCAGGCCGCGGTCACAAGGGCCAGAAGGCCCGCAGCGGCGGCGGCACCCGCATCGGGTTTGAGGGCGGCCAGATGCCTCTGGCGCGCCGCATCCCCAAGAGAGGCTTCAACAACATCTTTGCAAAGCCCCTCGATGCGCTGAATGTCTCCGTGCTCGACCGTTTTGAGGACGGTTCCGTCGTCGACGTCCAGGCCATTCTGGACGCGGGCATCATTTCGAAGTGCAAGTACGGCATCAAGTTCCTCGGAGGCGGCGACGTTTCCAGGAAGCTGACCGTTAAAGCTTCTGCCTTCTCCGAAACCGCAAAACAGAAGATAGAAGCGGCCGGCGGAAAGGCAGAGGTGGTCTAAGTGCTTCAGACATTACGCAACGCATGGAAGATCGAGGAGCTCCGCAGGAAGATCCTCTTCACGCTCCTGATCCTGGCGCTGTACCGTCTCGGCAACGCCATCCCCGTCCCCTATGTGAACGTCAGCGCCCTGCAGGCTTATTTCTCCCAGCTGCAGAACACGGTCCTGGGCCTGCTGAACGTCATGTCCGGCGGCGCTTTCTCCAACGCGACCATCTTCGCGCTTTCCATCCAGCCCTACATCAACGCCAGCATCATCATCCAGCTGCTGTGCATCGCCATCCCGGCCCTTGAGCGCATGAGCAAGGACGAGGGCGAGGAGGGCCGCAAGAAGATCGCCTCCATCACCCGTTACTCCACCGTCGCGATCGGCCTGCTGCAGGGCTTCGGCTTCTACATGCTCATCAAGAACTACGGCATCCTGACTCCCGAGGCCAAAGGCAATGTCTGGGCCGCGATCGTCATCGTGCTGACCTTTACCTCCGGCTCCGCACTGATCATGTGGCTGGGCGAGCAGATCACCGAATTCGGCATCGGCAACGGCATCTCCATGATCCTGTTTGCCAGCATCATCTCCCGCTTCCCCACCATGATCTTCACCAGCATCACCAACATGGCCCGTCCGGCGGACGATCCGAACCATCTGAACTGGTGGGTCTTCCTGTTCATGCTCCTCGGCGCGCTGTGCATCATCGTGCTCATCGTCTTCGTCAACGACGCCGAGCGCCGCATCCCCGTCGTCTACGCCAAGCGCGTGGTCGGCCGCAAGATGTACGGCGGCCAGAGCACCCATCTGCCCATGAAGGTGAACATGTCTGGCGTTATGCCCATCATCTTCGCCCAGTCCATCGCCTCCGTTCCCGCGACCATCGCGGCCTTCACCGGCAAGACCAACGGCTGGGTCAGCACCTGGTTCGGCACCAACTCCATCCCCTATGCAATCGTCTATCTGCTGCTCATCATCTTCTTCGCCTACTTCTACTCCACCATCCAGTTCAACCCCGTGGAGGTTGCCAACAACCTAAAGAAGAACGGCGGCTATATCCCCGGCTTCCGTCCCGGCAAGCCGACCAGCGATTTTATCCAGAAGGTCCTGAACAAGATCACCCTCTTCGGCGCGATCTATCTGGGCATCATCGCTGTCGTTCCGATCCTGATCGCGCACTTCTCTACGCAGTCCGCTCTGACGGGTATCTCCCTCGGCGGCACCTCCATCATCATCGTTGTCGGTGTTGCGCTTGAGACGATCCGCGCGCTCGAGGCTCAGATGCTCATGCGCAACTACAAGGGCTTTCTTGATTAAAGAAAGGAGCGCTTGAGCATGAGACTGATCCTTCTGGGCGCCCCCGGCGCAGGCAAAGGAACACAGGCAGAGATCCTCTCGAGGCTTTTGAGCATCCCCACGATCTCCACGGGCAACATCCTCCGCGCCGCCATGAAGGCCGGCACCGAGGTGGGCCTCAAGGCCAAAGCCTACGTGGAGTCCGGGCAGCTCGTTCCGGACGAGGTCATCATCGGCATCATCCGGGAGCGCCTCGCGGAGCCCGACTGCGCCGCGGGTTATATTCTCGACGGCGTACCCCGCACGATCCCCCAGGCCCAGACCATGGAGGACATGGGCATCGAAATCGACTGCGCCCTGTCCATCGAGGTCGAGGACGAGGTCATCGTCCGCCGCATGTCCGGCCGCAGGACCTGCAAAGACTGCAGCGCCACCTTCCACGTGGAGAGCAATCCCCCGAAAACGGAGGGCAAATGCGACTTCTGCGGCAGCGAGCTGACGATCCGCAAGGACGACGCGCCCGAGACCGTCAAGAACCGTCTGACCACCTATCACCGCGAGACCGAGCCTCTCAAGGCCTTCTATGCAGAGCGCGGCAAGCTGCGCGAGGTCCGGAACCAGCCGAGCATCGAGGCGACCACGGCAGCCATCCGGGACTGCCTGGGGATCTGAAATGTCCGACACGATCTATATCAAGTCGAAATCAGAAATCGAGATCATGCGTCAGGCTGCGCGCATCGCGGCCGGCGCACGATCCATGGGCCGCCAGGCTGTTCGGGACGGCTTGACCACCCGACAGATCGACAAAGCGGTACATGAATTCATCGTCAAGTCCGGCGCGAAGCCGAGCTGCCTGGGTTACGCGGGCTTCCCCGCGGCGACCTGCGTCTCGGTAAACGACCAGGTCATCCACGGCATCCCCGGCAGGCGCGTGGTCCGAAACGGGGACATCGTCTCCATCGACCTCTGCGCGGGCTACAAGGGCTTCATCGGTGACTGTGCGGGGACCTATCCCTGCGGCGAGGTCAGCGAGGAAGCGCAGAAGCTCATCGCGGTGACGCGGGAGGCCTTCTTCGAGGGCATCCGCTTCGCGAAGGTCGGCTACCGCATCGCCGATATCGGCGGCGCGGTGCAGGATTATGTGGAGGGCCACGGCTTCTCCGTCGTGCGCGACTTCGTGGGCCACGGCATCGGCCGCGGTATGCACGAGGCGCCAGAGGTGCCGAACTACCGCCCGGAACGCGGGCGGCACAATCCGCGCCTTGTCAAGGGCATGACCATCTGCATCGAGCCGATGGTCTGCGCGGGCGACTGGCACGTCGAGATCCTGGACGACGACTGGACCGTCGTCACCCGGGACGGCTCTCTCGCGGCACACTATGAAAACACCATTCTGATCACCGACGGTGAGCCGGAGATCCTAACAATGGCAGACGATATTTGATGAGACTTGGGAGGAATCACCTTTGGCAAAAGACGATGTAATCGAACTTGAAGGCACGGTAGTCGAGTCTCTGCCCAACACCATGTTCAAGGTGGACATCGGCAAAGGCCACGTAATACTGGCGCACATTTCCGGCAAGCTCCGGATGAACTTTATCAGGATCCTTCCCGGCGATAAGGTCACGGTGCAGATGTCGCCCTACGACATTACCCGCGGCCGCATCGTGTGGAGAAGCAAGTAGGAGGTATATCACAAATGAAAGTCAGACCTTCCGTCAAGCCCATGTGCGAGAAGTGCAAGATCATCAAGCGCAAGGGCAAAGTCATGGTCATCTGCGAGAACCCCAAGCACAAGCAGCGCCAGGGCTGATCGCAGGATAGAGTGAAGAGTTGAGCGTGAAGAGTGAAGTGAAGGAATCGCTGCGCGATATCTTGATTCGTCCCCGAAGGGGACACCATAACTCCACTCTCCACACTCCAAACTCCACACTGAACTGAGGCGTTTGCCTCACCCACATTCAGAGACACGGAAGTCTGTTGAGCAGACAATCCTGTCCTTATACAACACTCCCGCATGGACACGGAGGCTCCCTCCGGCGGGAACAAGTCCCCGCGTCGCAGACATGCGGAAAAAAATCGAAAGGATGATCGTATTATGGCACGTATAGCCGGCGTTGACCTGCCCAAGGACAAGAGAATCGAGATCGGTCTCACCTACGTCTACGGCATTGGCAGAACCAGCGCGAACAAGATCCTGGCCATGACCGGGATCAACCCCGACACCAGAGTCAAGGACCTCACCGACGAGGAAGAGGCCAAGCTCCGCGAGTGCATCGACCACAACTTCATCGTTGAGGGCGACCTGCGCCGCCAGACCGCGCTTGACATCAAGCGTCTCACCGAGATCGGCTGCTACCGCGGCCTGCGCCACCGCCGCGGCCTGCCCGTGCGCGGCCAGCGCTCCAAGACCAATGCCCGTACCCGCAAGGGTCCGAAACGCACCATCGCGAATAAGAAGAAGTAAGGAGGGAGCCGATCATGGCAGCACAGAACGCAAAAAAGAAAGTCAGAACCCGCAGAAGAGAGCGTAAGAACATTGAAAAGGGCCAGGTTCATATCAGCTCTTCCTTCAACAACACCATGGTCACCGTGAGCGATACCCAGGGCAACGCCATTTCCTGGGCCTCCGCCGGCGGCCTGGGCTTCCGCGGAAGCAAGAAGTCCACTCCCTTTGCCGCACAGACCGCAGCCGAGACGGCCGCCAAGGCCGCCATGGAGCACGGCCTGAAGACCGTCGAGGTCTTCGTCAAGGGCCCCGGCTCGGGCCGTGAGGCCGCCATCCGCGCCCTCCAGACCGCCGGTCTCGAGGTTACGATGATCAAGGATGTCACTCCCATTCCTCACAATGGCTGCCGTCCTCCGAAACGTCGTCGTGTATAAGAAAGGGAGGATAGACTGTTATGGCTAAGAACAGAGAGCCCATTGCACCAGAAATTCCAACAGCCAGGTCAGACGGAAAAAGTCCGAGTATGCCCTGCAGCTGCAGGAGAAGCAGAAGGTCAAATTCGTGTACGGCGTGCTGGAGAAGCAGTTCCGCGGCTACTACGAGAAGGCCGAGCGTATGCCCGGCAAGACCGGCGAGAACCTCCTCTTCCAGCTTGAGTGCCGCCTTGACAACGTGATCTACCGCCTGGGCTATGCCGCTACCCGCCGCGAGGCGCGCCAGATGGTCAACCACGGCCACTTCACCGTCAACGGCCACAAGGTCAACATCCCCAGCTACCAGGTGAAGCCCGGCATGGTCATCGCCATCAGAGAGAGCAGCCGCAGCATCGAGCGCTTCAAGGTGAATCTCGAGGCAAACGCCTATCATGTCATTCCGAAGTGGCTTGAGTTCGACGCAAACAATATGGTCGGCAAGGTCGTTGCCGTCCCCGCAAGAGAAGATATTGATCTGCCCGTTGAAGAGCGTCTCATCGTCGAGTTGTACTCCAAGTAAACCAGATACCCTCAAATTGGTAAGCTGCATCACCGAAGACACCAACTATGGCGCAAACTTATAAGGAGGGTTATATTATCATATGATCGAAATTAAGAAGCCGCGTATCGAGTGCATTGAGACGCCCACCGACAGCTCGTATGGCAAATATATCATCGAGCCTCTGGAGCGCGGCTATGGTACTACGCTTGGTAACTCTCTTCGCAGGGTACTTCTCTCTTCCCTCCCCGGCATCGCGTGCACCAGCATCAAGATCGCCGGCGTTCAGCATGAGTTTTCCACCATCCCCGGCGTCAAGGAGGACGTGACGGAGATCGTGCTCAACGTCAAGAGCATCATCGCCCGCCTCCACAGCACCGGCCCCAAGACCGTGTACATTGAGGCCAGCGGCGAGGGCCTTGTCACCGCGGGCGACATCAAGCCCGACGCCGAGGTGGAAATCCTCAACCCCGAGCAGCCCATCGCAACGCTGGGCCCCGACGGGGCGCTGAGCATGGAGCTCGTTCTGGACCACGGCAGAGGCTACGTCTCCGCCGACAAGAACAAAAACCCCCAGATGCCCATCGGCACCATCCCCGTCGACTCGATTTACACGCCCGTTCTCAAGGTCAACTATACGGTGGAGAACACCCGTGTCGGCAACCAGACCGACTTCGACAAGCTGACCATCGAGGTCTGGACGGACAAGACCATGACCGCAAGGGACGCCGTCTCTCTGGGCGCGAAGATCCTCTGCGACCACTTCACGCTTTTCACCAACCTCTCCGACACCATCGGCACCAATTCCACGGTGGTCGAAAAGGTCGAGAAGGAGCCCGACACCATGCTCAAGATGACCATCGAAGAGCTGGATCTGTCCGTGAGAAGCTTCAACTGCCTCAAGCGTGCGAACATCAACACGGTTGAGGATCTGGTAAGCAAGACCCAGGACGAAATGATCAAGGTCCGCAACCTTGGCCGCAAGTCCCTCGAGGAGGTCGAGCACAAGCTCACCATGATGGGCCTGTCTCTTGCCAGCAATGACAACCAGTAATTAGGAGGAAACGACATTATGCCTGGTACAAGAAAACTCGGCAGGACCACGCCCCAGCGCATGGCGATGCTCCGTCAGCAGGTGACCGACTTCCTGGACAAGGGCCGCCTGGAGACCACCGTCACCCGCTGCAAGGAAATCGCGCCTCTGGCCGAGAAGATGATCACCCTCGGCAAGGCGAAGGATCTGGCCGCCTACCGTCAGGCGCTGGCCTTCATCACCCGCGAGGACGTAGCCAAGAAGGTCTTTGACGAGATCGCCCCCAAGTACGCCGACCGCAACGGCGGCTACACCCGCATCACCCGCATCGGCAACCGCCGCGGCGACGCCGCCGAGGTAGCCGTCATCGAGCTCGTCTGATCTCTGCTTCAATCAAAAAACCACCCGAAACGATTCTGTTTCGGGTGGTTTTTTTGACCGCAAATGACTTGCTTGAATCGGCCCCGCGTGAGCGGAAGCGAAGAATCTTTTGCTGCATTTGTGAAGAAAGAGTCTTCGTAACTTTCTTCCTCCGTATAACAGCGACTGATACTCTTCTCCAATAGAGCGCTATGAATCTTTCCGGCCGGATTTGCGCCATGCTTCGTTATCGCCCTTGGCAATACACAAAGTATTCCCTGCGGGCGCGTTATCGCCCTTGGCAATACACAAAGTATTCCCTGCGGGCGCTGCCTTGCCTGACACAAATCCGCCTCGGAAATCTTTCACAGCACCTTATTGGAGAAGAGTATGAATCGCTGCGAACAGGGAACAGAGATTACTTCAAAAGCGTCATTTCGGGCTCGGAGGTGTCGCTGTAGCCGCGGATCGTGATGTAGGCGTCCATGATCTGGCGGGCGATGAACTGGACGTCGGCGCCGGCGCCGCCGCGCTCCACCACCACAAAGATGGCGACCTCGGGGTCCTTGTAGGGGCCGTAGCACATGAAGATGCCGTCGTTCTGGATGCCCTCGCCCTTCTGGGCGGTCCCGGTCTTGCCGGCGCAGCGCCAGGCGCAGGGGACCCAGATGTTGGCGTTGGTCTCGTTGGTGTAGTCGTTGAGCACCAGCCACATCCCCTCATGCACGGCGTCCCAGTTGTACTGGGGCGTCTCCACCTTGGACATGACGCGGCTCTCGCGCTCGTAGAGCTTTTCGGAGTAGTCAAAATTGCGGATGGCCTTGATGATGGACGCGGAGTAACGGGTGCCGCCGTTTGCGACGGTGGCGCAGTACTCGGCCATCTGGATGGGAGTGAACACGGAGTCGGACTGGCCGATGGCGGCCTGCAGCGTGTCGCCGATGCGCCACTCGGAGCCGGCGTAGTCCTGGTGGTTGGCGCGGTTGGACATATTGCCCTTGGCCTCCACCAGCTCGATCCCCGAGAACTGCCCGAGCCCGAAGGCCGCCGCAAATTCACCCATGTCGTCGACGCCGAGGTCGTTGCCGACGGTGTAGAAGAAGTAATTGCACGAGTCGCGGATGGCGGTGGTGACGTTCTCCTCCGGGTGGGTCAGGTGCTCCTTCTTGTTGACGTTCCAGATCCAGCATTCCGGCGCGTAGCCCTCAGCCGCGTAGCGGGTGTACACGCCCTGGCACTTGATCTTCTTCTCGGTGTTGATGATGCCCTTGGTCAGCCCCGCGATGGCGGTGCAGGGCTTGAAGGTGGAGCCGGGGGCGTAGGTGCCCAGCAGCGCGCGGTTGAAGAGCGGAGCGTTCTCCGCCGCCAGCAGCTCCTGATAGTCCTCAATGATGCGGGACACGTCGTAGGTCGGCCAGCTTGCCAGGGCGAGAGGGGAGCCGTCCTTCACGTTCACCACCACGGCGGAGGCCCCGGTGATGTTGTCCTTGAGATCGACGTTGTAGTCGCCGCGGGCCGTACCCTCGGCGCGCTTCTGGGCGATGTTCTTTTTCAGGATCTCCACGCCGTTGCCGAGGATACGTTCGGTCTGCTCCTGGAGCACGCTGTCGATGGTGAGGTAGATATGGTTGCCGGGCACGGGCTCCTTGGTGTAGACCGTGGCGAGGATGGTGCCGGCGGCGTTGCGGGTCTCCTCCACCTCGCCGTCCTGGCCGTGGAGGTAGTTTTCAAAGGCATACTCGATGCCGTCCTTGCCCACCATGGCGTCGGTAGAGTAGTCGAGCAGGGAGTACTTCTCATACTCCTCCTGCGTCATGAGACCCACATAGCCCAGGATGTGGGCCGCGTAGTCCGTGGAGTACTGACGGATGTAGGCGCGTTTGACCTCGATGCCGACCAGCTTGTTCTCCATGATGGAGGAGATGAGGTTCATGCTCGCGTCCTGGACGAAGACGTAGTCCGCGGTGTTGATGGCGTAGCGCACGTTGATCGAATAGCGCACGCCCGCGATCAGACGCATTTCGGAGGCGGAATACTTGTTGTCGATGTTGTAGCGCGTGCGCATGTAGCTCATGAGCTCCACGGCCGTGCAGTTCGGGTCCAGCCCCTGGCGCTTATAGTACGCCTCCAGCATCGTGCGCTGGATGGCGGTCATGTTCTCGTCGTACTCAAAGGGCGGCTCGAAGGTGACGGGCAGGTCGTCGGTGTACTCGTCGCCGTAGCTGCGCACCATGCTGACAAGCTGGAGGATGACGGAGTTCGGGTCCTCATTGGCAAAGAGCTTGTCGGTGTCGATGCGGAGGTTGTAGCACTCGGCGTTCGAGACCAGCACGCGCCCGTAGCGGTCGAGGATGTTGCCCCGCGCCGCGGTGACCGTGCGCGTGGTGTGGATGAGCTCGTTTGCGCGGTTGTAGTACTCCTCGCCCTTGACGATCTGGAGCTGGTAGAGAAAGTACATGTACACGGCCAGCAGCACCGCCGCGATAATGGCCAGCGCCGCCAGCCTTCCGCGGCTGATGAGTTTTTGATTCATAGAAATCCTTTCCTTGAGACGCAGGTTAAAAAACGCAGGGGCCGTCGAGGGCGTAGGCCCCTGCGGAGAACAATGGTTTCACGCCCGTGCCCACTTCTCCGGCAGCGGATAGGCCAGCGCGGCAACAGGGAGGGACAGGAGCGTCTGCAGGCCGGCGACAACGGGCATGTCCACACTCCACGCGTCGCCCGCGAGGGTCTTGAGCATCTGCAGAATCGACGTGATCAAAAGCGCCAAAAACGCCACGCCCATGAAGGCAAAGAAGCGGCGGTTGATGAAAAACTGCGACAGAAACGCGGCCATCAGGCTCAGCGCCGGCAGGAGCAGCAGAAAAAACACGCGGTTTTCCACAAAGCTCATGTCCGCAAAATAGCCCATCAGCAGGCAGAAGAGCGGCCCCCAGGTTGCCCCCTCGAACATGCCGACCGCGGCCGCCACTGCCGGCAGCACCAGCGGGCACACGCCGTAGATCCGGATGTGGCTCAGCACCATGTTCTGCGCCATCAGCGTCAGGAACATGAACAGCAGATACCGGACCAGCTTGCGCAGGTCGATTTTTTCAAGCAGCTCCCTCATGTCACTCCACCACCGTAAAGCTCTTGATGACGAAAACCTGCACCAGAGAGTCGAGCTTGGCCTGCGGCTCCACGATGCCGTATTCGATTTGGCCGCCGGCCTCGGTCTGGACGGCGGTGAGGGTGCCGATCATCAGCCCCGCCGGGAACGCGCCGCCGGAGCCGGAGGTCAGCACGTCGTCGCCCACGAAGATCTGGGCCCCGTCGGCAAGATAGGTGAGCTTCGCGGTTTTCTCGCGCATAAAGGAGTATTCGCCCACCACCATGCCGGAGTTGCCGGTCGCGCCGACGAAGGCGCCGACGGACATGTCCACGTCGATGACCGTGGAGACCGTGGCCCAGTTGGTGCCCAGCTCCGTAATCTGCCCGACCACGGCGCCGTACTCGGTGATCACGGGGTCGCCCAGCTCGATGCCGCTGGAGGAGCCCTTGGAGATCGTAAAGGAGCTGGACCAGTTGGAGCTGGACCAGAGCACCACCTTGCAGGACTCCATTACATAGTCCGTGTGCTTCTCGCGCAGCTCCAGAAGCTGGCGCAGGCGGGAGTTTTCCTCGCTGGCGGCGATGCCGTCGCGGGCGGACTTCTGCGCGTCCGCGAGCTGGGAGCGCAGGGATTCGTTTTCGGCCATGAGCGAATCGTACTCGTACAGATAGCCGTACATGCTGTCAAACCAGTTGACGGCGGAGCTCAGCACCTTCTGAATGGGAGCCTTGACGATGCCGGCCACATTCTGGATGACGCCGATGTTCCCCTTGCGGGCGGCCGCGCCGAGACTAATGATGAGCGCCGCGGACAGCACGATGATGCCGACGCGGATGCCGTTTTTCCTCAGATATTCCTTCAAAGCAGCTCAACCCCCAGCTCGCGCAGCATGATTCCGAGCCTGCACAGCGGCAGGCCCATGACATTAAAGAAGTCGCCCTCAATCCCCTCGACAAAGAGGGAGGCCCTGCCCTGGATGCCGTAGGCCCCGGCCTTGTCCATGGGCTCGCCGGTGGCGATGTAGGCGGCGATCTCCCGGTCAGAGAGCGCACGGAAGCGGACCGCGCTGCGCTCGTAATCCAGAAGCGTGACGCCGCCCCGGATCACGGCGACGCCGGTATAGACCTCGTGCTGCCGCCCGGAGAGGGTGCGCAGCATTTCGGCGGCGTGGGTCTCGGACCGCGGCTTGCCGAAGACCGCCCCGTCCGCCCACACGATGGTGTCCGCCGCGAGCACGACGTCGTCCGGCGAAGCGATCGCCGAGACCTCCTTCGCCTTGTGGGCGGCGAGAGCCTTGACCAGCTCCGAGGGCGGCAGCCCGGGCGCGGCCTTCTCCTCCCCGACGGCGGGCACGATGCGAAGCTCCCGCACGCCGAGCATTTCCAACAGTTCCTTCCTCCGCGGAGAAGCGGAGGCGAGTATGATCGACATTTTAATAATCTCCAGGTTTACACCGATTTATGGGGGAGCTGTCAGTGCCGTTCGCGGCTCTGACTGAGAGGGCTCCAGCCTCTGACGAAGGATATGGCCCCCTTGCCTGAAGGGGGCTGGCACCAGTGTTCACACTGGTGACTGGGGGATACCGTTTTCTGCACAGCGTCGATAAGACTGTATCCCCCGCCTCAGTTTGCGAACTGGGGCACCTCTCCCAAAGGGAGAGGCAGGAAGGTTCACTCCACGCCTCTGTAGTACAATCCGCGCGTCAGCACGTTCGGCTGATAGTCGGACTGGCCGAGGTAGACCTTTGCCACCTCGAGACACTCGCGGGGCGTCTCGGTGGTGAAGAGCATACGCATCCCCCAGAGGCCCGCGCCGTAGAGGTCCTCCGCCTTGTCGGCGAGGTAGAGCTTGTGGGCGTTGTAGATCACGTTCCGGCAGCCGAATTCCTTGACCACCGGGAACACCGCGCCCATGCGGTCGGCCATCTGCGCCGGGGTCTGGCAGGTGCAGCGGCCCGAGGAATGGCGGATCACGCACTGGTCCGACACCATGAGCGGGAGCCTGCCGTAGACGATCATCTCGGTGTCGAGCGTCTTCGACAGGTCACGTATCTGCGCAATGCGCAGCTCGAACGAGGCCGTGGCGGACAGAAAGCCCGCCTGCCGCACCATCTCCATCGAGAGGGAGTTGAACACGTTCAGCCCGAAGTCGCCGCGCACGCTGAGCCCCACGGATCGGGCCAGCATCGCGTGGCCGAGATTGCCGACCAGCGCCTCGTTGATGCCGAAGTCGAAGAGGCGCTCGAGCGTCTCGCGCACGATGTGCTCCTCGTCGTCGGTGATGACGCGGGGCAGCACCACCACCGGCACGGTGCCGTGCTCCTCAAAGGGCTCCAGCAGATCAAAGTACTCGCTCATCACAGTCATCGGGACGTAGATATAGCGGGGCTTCAGGGCCGCAAGCTCCGGTGTGAGCTGCTCGGGCGATAAGACCTGAAAGATCATGGCGGGGTCTGTCCCCGGCGGCGTGCCGGCGGGCTTTGCCGGGATCGTGCCCACGCGGCGCTGCGGCGGTCTGCCGCGCTGCTCGCTGAGCTCCGCGCAGAGATTGCGCCGCAGCTCGTTGATCGCGGCGGCGGGGGCAAAGAGCCCCGGGTCCGTTTTGGCCTGGTTGTCGACCACGCTGTAGGGCGTGCCGCCGGTTTTGAACATCTGTTCGGTGATATAGGTGGGCGAGAGGCCGATGCCCCGCGCTTTCTCAGGCGCGCGCCCCTCGGCGACGGCCTTGTGCCCCTCGTCATCAAAGGCGATGGCGCGCAGGGGCTGGCCCTTCTCGACCAGGGTGTAGAAGTGTACGGGCACGCGGCGCAGCTCCCCCTCGGAATAGCCCTTGCGGGCCTGGGCGAAGAGCTGGTCGACCTCGCGGTCGGTATCCGCGCGCACGCCGAACATGTCCTCCTGGTCGCCGTTGAAGTAGCCCTGGGTGAAGCCCTGGCGGGAAAAGGCGCGCTCGAGCTCCTCCAGCTCCTCGGACGAGGGCTGGCGGTGCTCCTTGAGGGCGTTTGCGTAAATGCGGGTGACGATGGCGGTATATTCGGGCCGCTTCATGCGCCCCTCGATCTTGATGCAGGCGACGCCCGCCTCCTCGATCTCCTGCAGTCTGTCCACGAGACAGTTGTCCTTGAGGGAGAGGGGGTGGTCGTCCATGCGCCCGCCGAGCGAGTACTGGAGGCGGCATGGCTGGGCGCACATGCCGCGGTTGCCGCTGCGCTGGCCGATCAGGGCCGACATGTAGCACTGGCCTGAGTGGCAGAAGCACAGGGCCCCGTGTACGAAGATCTCGGTCTCGATGGGGGCGTTCTGCGTGATATAGCGTATCTGGTCGAGACTCAGCTCCCGGGCGAGCACCGCGCGGGTCATGCCGAGCTCTGCCGCGGCCTCCACGCCCGCCAGATTGTGGATCGACATCTGGGTGCTGGCGTGCAGCGGGATGTCCGGCAGATAGCTCCGGATCGCGGCGGCAAGCCCCAGGTCCTGAATGATGATGCCGTCGGCCCCCGCGTCGGAGGCCAGGCGTGCGGTCCGGAGGGCCTCCTCCACCTCGCGGTCGCCCACCAGCGTGTTGAGGGTGACGTAGGTCCTGCAGCCCCGGATGCGGCAGTAGCGCACCGCGCGCTCAAACTCCTCGTCCGTGAAGTTCTTCGCGCCGCGCCGGGCGTTGAAGTTGCCGAGCCCCATATAGACGGCGTCCGCGCCGTTCTGCACCGCGGCGATCACAGCCTCGGGCGACCCGGCGGGTGAGAGCAGTTCTGTCATGTCTGTGTGTTCCTTCTGTGTCTGCGTTAAAAATCAAATTCCCGGCTCCCCCTGCAGGGGAGCAGCCAGCGCCGTTCGCGGCGCTGACTGAGAGGGCGTTGCGCCGACGGCCGGCCCTCTCCGCCCCGGTGTGCGCACCGGGGCGCTTCTCCCAGAGGGAGAGGCAAGAGCTGAGCATAAAAATACAGGTTAATTATAGCACAAGGTCAAGGCTTGCGGCAAGGGGATAATCGTGGTATAATACGGTTCCGGCGTGAACAATACATGAATTTTGCGCCCGGCGGAGGTGAGAGCGTGGGAAGCGGGAACATCAGCATTCAGTCCGAAGAGCTTGAGCGGCTGGTCGCCGCGCATGACGGGGACGTGGCCCTGCTGTGGCTGTACAGGCTCCTGCGCGGCTCCGACGCGCCGGAGGACGCGGCCCGCGCGCTCTGCCGCACAAGGGCGGAGATCGAGGCCGCGCGCGAAAAGCTCCGCCGTATGGAGCTCTCGCCGCCAGCGAGCGCGGCAAAGCTCCCGCCGCCGGACGAGACGCCGGAGTACACGGCGAAGGACCTGGCCGTGCGCAGCCGGGAGGACCCGCGCTTCGCCGCCCTGGTCACCGAGGCTCAGCGCGCCCTGGGCCGCCTCCTCTCGAGCAGCGACCTCAAAAAGCTCTTCGGCCTGTACGACTATCTGGCCCTGCCGCCGGAGGTCATCATGATGCTGCTCAACTACTGCGTCAGCACCGCGCCCGCCGGCAGTCCCCCCTCCATGCGCCTGATCGAGAAGGAGGGCTATGTCTGGGCCAACCGCGAGATCCTCACGCTCGAGCAGGCGGACGAGTACATTGCCAAAAGCCGCAGGCGGCGCGACCAGCTCGCCCGCGCGGCGCAGCTCCTGGGCATTTCGGGCCGCGCCCTGAGTCCGACGGAGAGCAAGTACCTCGCCGCCTGGCTCGACATGGGCTTCGGGGAGGAGCTGCTGGAGCTGGCCTACGACCGCACCCTCACCAACACGGGCGGTCTCAAATGGAGTTATATGAACGGCATCCTCAAGAGCTGGCACGAGAAGGGCCTGCACACCCCCGAGGACGTGCGCGACAGGGACACCCGCCGCCCCAGAGGGCAGGATAAGGACCGTACCCCGCAAAACCTCGGCGAGCTTGTCGCGGGGCTGGACAAGATATAGGAGAGCGCCATGAGCTATGACGGGAAGCTGCTGGCCCGCGCCAGGGGCGAGCTTGAAAACATACGCACGCAAAACCGCGCGGAGATGCAGCGCCGCTATGCGGAGGTCACGGCCCGCGTGCCGGAGATCCGCCGCATCGACGAAAAGCTGCGCGCCCATATGGCCAGGCTCGTGCGCCTGACGATCGCGAAGGGGCCCGACCTGAAGGAGCGCCTCGACGAGATCCGGAACGAAAACCTGGACCTCCAGATGAAAAGGGCGGAGCTGCTGACCGCGGCGGGCTTTAAGTCCGACTATCTGGACGAGATCATCAGCTGTCCCCTCTGCCGCGACACCGGCATTTACAAAAGCGGGGTGTGCAAATGTCTCGACCGCCTTTACAACCGGGAGCTGACAAAGGAGCTCGGCGCGCTGATGCGGCGCGGAGACGAGAGCTTTGAAAAATTCGACCTCACGCTCTACCCGGCGCAGGTGGACCCCGCCTCGGGCCTCGTCCCGCGCGAGGTCATGCGCAAGGTGTCCGACGCCTGCCGCCGCTATGCCGATAATTTTTCCGCGGCCTCGCCTAACCTGCTGTTCCAGGGCGGCACGGGCCTCGGCAAGACCTGGCTGTCCGCCTGCATCGCCCGCGTCGTCGCGGAGCGGGGCTTCTCGGTCTGCTACGACACCGCCGCCTCCGCGCTCGAAAACTATGAGCGGGCCAAGTTTTCCCGTGACCTGCCGGAGGGGGAGGAAGCAGCCCTGCGCATAAAACGCATGGAGAGCTGCGGCCTCATGATCCTCGACGATCTGGGCACCGAGATGACCACCCCCATGGCCCAGAGCGCGCTGTACACCCTGGTCAACAACCGCCTCGTCAACGGGAGAAAGACCATCATCAGCACCAACCTCACAAACGACGAGCTTACAAAGCGCTACACCCCACAGATCGCCTCCCGCATCCTGGGCGAATTCCAGTGCCTGCCCTTCGTCGGGGAGGATATCCGGAGAATGAAACGATAAAAAAACTCCTGCGGCTAAGCCGCAGGAGTTCGTTTTTCAGCGCTTGTCGTGTCTGCCGGTCTCAATGTAGGTCGGGGCCGGGTCCTCCTTTTTGTCCTGCCTGCGCAGGTAGAGGACGATGCAGATCAGACCGGCCAGGGCCAGGAGGGCCACGACGAACAGGATCTTGACCATCGTGCCGACGCCGGTGTTCTGCCTTGCGGGGGAGCTGGTGACCCTGGGTGCGGCCGTCGTCTGGGCGCCGGGCGACGGGAACGGGGTATACGCCCCGCCTGTCGGCCGCGGCGAGGGGGTCGGGATGCTGCTGGTGGGCCGCGGCGTCGGCGTCGGGGCCGTGGCCGCGCGCACGTCGACGGTAAAGGTCGCGCTCTGGTTGCCGTAGAGGACCGTAATGGTCTGGGTGCCGGCGCCGGTCGCGACGCGCGGAGTGATCGTAAAGCCGCTTGTCACGGTCTCGTAACCGCTGCCGGTGCGCACCGAGAGCGACAGGCCCGAGGTGCTGATCGAATCGCCGACGGTGTATGTGCGGTTGACCGGCAGACTCGCGATCGAGATGCTGAGGATACGGTTATCCTCCTGGACCGCGACCGTAAAGGTGCAGGTCCGGTTGCCGAAGGTGACCGTGATGACCTGGTTGCCGACATTGGACAGGCGCGTCGGCGAGCACTCAAAATTGTGGTCCATGTCGACGTAGCCGCCCTCGACCGAGTAGATGCGCAGGACGAGACCCGTGGTGTCCAGCGTGTCGCCGACGCGGTAGGAGGTCTTGTTCGGCATCTGCAGCACCGCGATGCCGCTGACGGCATCCCATGCGCTGCGCACGCTGATCGGGTAGGCGACGGACGCGCCGTTGTAGGACACGCGCACGGTCTGGCTGCTGCCGCCGCTGTAGACCGCGGTCTCGGGGCTGACCGTGAAGCCATCGGAGATGTGGCCGATGCTTCCGTCGTCATAGCGCACCAGCAGGCGCAGGCCGCTGGTGTCGATGCGCTGGCCGTCGTAGTAGCTGGTCTTCGCGGGCATGGCTTCGATGCTGACCGAGAGGGCCTGGCGTTCGACCACGGAGAGGATATGGGATTCGGACATGGCCTGGCGGCCCGCGGAGTCCGTGACCAGGCAGAAGTAGTTCCACACGCCGGCGCGCGAGGTGTCAGGCACGAGACGGCTGTTGTTCGCGCCCTCCACCGGGGCGGAGTACGGGCCCAGGGTGTAGTACCACTGATAGCTGATCCAGCCGCTGTTTCCCGTGACGTCCGCGCTCAGCACGACCGAGTCGCCCGGGCGGCACTCCGTCTGGCCCGTGATGTACACCGACAGCGGGTTGGCGGGCGGCTGCGTGTAAACCGGCGGCTGGGTATATACCGGGGGCTGCGTGTAAACCGGGGGCTGCGTGTAGGTCGGCTCCTCGGTGAAGACGAAGGTCGGCTCCTGTGAGACCGGCGGCACATAGGGCGTCTCGCTGTAGCTCTGGGCCGGCTGGTCATAGGTCGCGGTGTCCTCGACCTGGGGCGCGGTGTATCCGCCCTCGGGCTCCACGGCCACGATCGGGGCGGACTCGTTCCACTCCTCGGGGAACGCGGTCTCGGCGGAGGGCGCGTCAGGCTCGACCGCGGGCGCCTCCGGCTCCGCTGCGGGCGCCTCCGGCTCCGCTGCGGGCGCCTCCGGCTCCACTGCGGGGACGAAGGGCTCATAGGCCGGCTGATCCGGCGTGACCGCGGGCGTCACGGGACCGGGATAGGGGATGTCGGACGCATCCGCGTCCTTGTCCGGCAGCTCGGTCAGCACATCCTGGCTGCACAGATAGAGCGTGCCGCCCGCGTAGACGAAAAACAGGCAGCTTCCCGTCTCTCTGGGCGTGCCCAGCAGATAGAGGTAGGAGGCCTCCCGGTCGAGATTGGGGTCCTCGGGCACGCCGAGAAAGCGGGTCAGCTCCGGCTCCTCGTCGTCGTCCTTTTCGGCGTTTCTGAGGGCGAGGGCCTCCTCATGCTCCCGTACGGACTCCTTGCGAATCTCGGTGCTCAGGCCGGGGAGCAGCTCGCCGACGGGCATGATCGCAGCGTCCTCGGGCAGCTCGCCGACACAGGTCTCAAACTCGTCCCAGGCGGCGCGGTCTTCGAGAAAGACGACGTTTTTGACGTCGATCTCCGTGCCGCTGATGTTGACGGTCTTTGTCGTCTCATCCACAAAATTGCGCAGGGAGGTCGGCAGCTCCGGCTGGGGATAGAAGGGGGAGTCCCCTCCCTCCGCCAGGGCGGCAGGCTGCGCGGCCAGCGCCAGCACGAGGGCCAGCGCGATCAGGCAGAGGATCTTTTTCTTCATGGCGTGTCCTTTCCGAGCGCCGAAGCCGGCGCTCTCCGCTAAACTCGGTTTTTTAAAATCATGGCACAAAAAGCGCCGTTTGTCAACAGGGGCGGGCAGGCAGTTTTTTCTGGAAGCGCTGTTGGATTTTTCCTGAGAATGTGTTAGAATAGATGAATAGACAGAGAAGAAGCGTTTATGTATCGGCGTTCGTCCGACCTCTTTTCCGGAGGGAGTCCGGACGGGAAAACGGTGTAAGGAGGGTTCTGCCATGGCGTTTGGCCCCTGGTATAAGGACATGGTCGTCTACCATATCTGGCCCCGCAGCTTTTGCGACGGCAACGGCGACGGGATCGGCGACCTCTACGGCGTCCTGTACCGCCTGGACTATATCAAGAGTCTCGGCGCGGACGCGATCTGGTTCTCACCCCTCTACCCCTCGCCCAACGCGGACTGGGGCTACGACATCTCGAACTATATGGACATCCACCCGGACTTCGGCGACCTGACCGTGTTCAGACGCGTGCTCAGCGAGGCGCACGACCGGGGGATGCGCGTGTTCATGGACCTGGTGATCAACCACACCTCGGACGAACACCCCTGGTTCATCGAGAGCCGCAAGAGCAGGGACAACCCCTATCACGACTACTACCACTGGCGCCCCGCAAGGCGCGGCAAGGGGGGCCGTCTCCTGCCGCCGAACAACTGGACCAGCATCTTCGAGGGCGAGGCCTGGGAGTATGACAGTAACTTAGACGAATATTATCTGCATTTGTTCGCAAAAAAACAGCCGGATTTAAATATGGACAATCCGAAGGTCCGCGAGGAGGTCAAGCGCATCCTGCGCTTCTGGCTGGACATGGGGGTGGACGGCTTCCGCGAGGACGTGATCACCTTCATCGCCAAGACCCCGGGCCTGCCCAGCGCCTACCCCAGAATCCCGGTGGCGAACGGCCTGCGGCACTACTCCAACCTTCCCGCGGCGCACGACTACCTGCGGGAATTCAAGCGCGACGTGCTGAGCCGGTACGACTGCTTCATCGTCGGCGAGAGCCCCATGACCGACGCGGACATCGCCCTGCGCTACGTCAGCGAGGGGCCGAACCAGGTCCTCGACGAGATGATCGCCTTCTCGCACATGGAGGCCGACTGCTTCAAGGTGGACATGCTCCGCCGCCCCTTCAACCTGCTCAGGCTGAAAAAGGCGCTCAGCGAGTGGCAGTACAAGCTGGCGGGCCGGGGCTGGAACGCGCTCTACATCGAAAACCACGACCACCCGCGCGTCATCAGCCGCTACGGCAGCGAGAAGTACCGCAACGAGAGCGGGAAGATGCTGGCCGCGATGTACATGCTCCTCCAGGGCACGCCCTTCATCTACCAGGGCCAGGAGATCGGCATGACCAACATGCCCCTGCCGGAGCTCAACATGTACAAGGACGTGATGACCTTCAACGCCGCGCGTATCCTCGGGAAGTTCCTGCCGCAGAAGAAGGTCCTCTCCCTCGTCCAGAGCGGCACGCGCGAAAATGCCCGCAGCCCCATGCAGTGGGACGACGGGCCGAACGCCGGCTTCACCACCGGCAGACCGTGGTTTTTCGTCAACGGCAACTATCGCGAGGTCAACGTCCGCACGGAGGACGCAGACCCCGACTCCCTGCTCAACTTCTACCGCCGCCTCATCGCCTTTCGCCGGGCCACCCCCGTCGTGCTGCGCGGCGATTACAGGGAGCTCTTCCCGCGCGACAGGCACTTCTACGTGTACGAGCGCCGCTATTTCGACCAGCGGCTTCTGGTGATCTGCAGCTTCTCGGACGAGCTGCAGCGCTTCAACGCGCCGGAGGACGTGCGGCTGGACAAGTGGCAGCTCGTCCTGACCAATTATGAGACCTGCTTCAACATCGGCAACGGCTTCACCGCCCGGCCGTACGAGCTGCGGGTCTACTATCTGAAATAAGTGTGGAGTTGCGGTGTCCGCTTTGCGGATGGATTGAAACCTGCCTCTCCCTCTGGGAGAGGTGGCTCGCCCCGTCTCACGCAAGGGGCGAGACGGAGAGAGTGTTGGAGCCTGTACCATGTCCGACAGCCCTCTCCGTCACCAGTGTGCGCACTGGTGACAGCTCCCCCGGAGGGGGAGCCAAGGAATATCGCGGCAAAGCCGCTCCTTCACTTCACTCTCCACGCTGTTGATCGGAGGTATCCCGTTTGATAACTCTGCATGAAAAGGCTTATGCCAAGCTCAATATCTCGCTCGACGTGACGGAGCGGAGAGCCGACGGCTACCACGACATGGCGATGGTCATGCAGACCGTCTCCCTCTGCGACGAGGTGGAGCTCCGCTTCACGGATACCGGCACGGTGCAGGCAAAAAGCAACCTCTCCTTCGTCCCGGGGGACGAGCGCAACCTCGCCGTCCGCGCGGCGCTCGCGTATCTGCGCGCGGCGGGACAGGAGGGGCAGGGCCTTGCGATCCGTCTCGACAAGCGCGTGCCGGTCGGCGCGGGGATGGGCGGCGGCTCGTCCGACGCCGCGGCGGTGCTGCGCGCTCTGAACCGGCACTACGGCGCCCTGGGTCCCGGCGAGCTGGAGACCTTGTCGGCCTCGGTGGGGTCGGACGTGCCCTTCTGCGTGCGCGGCGGCACGGCCCTCGCCACGGGGAGAGGCGAAAAGCTCGAATCCCTGCCGGACATGCCGGACTGCGCGTTTGTGATCTGCAAGCCCAACTTCTCCGTCTCCACGCCGGAGCTCTTTCGCAGGCTCGACCAGGGCGGCGCGCACTGCCACCCGGACACCATCGGCCTGGTCGAAGCCCTGCGCGCGGGCGATCTCGCGGGCATCTGCCGGCGCATGTACAACGTCTTTGAGGACGTGGACGACCGCCGCCTGCGCACCGTCAAGGAGATCAAGAGCCGCCTGCTCGACTGCGGCGCCCTCGGCGCGGTGATGACGGGCACCGGCTCCGCGGTCTTCGGCATATACCCCGGCGACGCCCTTCCGGGAGACGAGACGCTCGCCGCCCTGAAGGCGGAATACGGCTTCTGCGAGAGCGCCGTACCGGTCGGGAGGACGAACTGAGACAAACGCGACGCCGGGGGAACGCCGCCTTACGACGCAAGAAGCTGAAGCGAGGAGTATTATTTCATGAACGACATCAGGCTCATCTGTTTTGATCTCGATGGGACCTTTCTCGACGACAAAAAGAACATCCCGCCGGAAAACCTGCGGGCGCTGGAGCTGGCCGCGGCGCGCGGGGTTTTGATCGTCCCCGCGACGGGGCGCATCTATACCGGCGTCCCGGAGCAGCTGCGCCGGCTGCCCTTCATGCGCTGGTACATCACGGTCAACGGCGCCTATGTCTACGACGCCGTGGAGGACCGGGCCGCCGCGCGGGCGGAGGTGCCCCTCGACCTTGCGCTGCGCTTCTACGAGTACTGCGACGGGCTGGACTGCTTTTACGACTGCTACCAGGACAACTGGGGCTTCATGACGGCGGACATGCTGGCCGTCGCCGCAGAGCGCATCCCGGACCCCGGCATCCGGCGCCTTATCGTGAACCTGCGCACCCCGGTGCCGGAGCTCAAGGCCTATCTGCGCGACAAGGGCGAGCCGGTGCAGAAGCTCCAGCTCTATTTTGAGGACATGGCGCTGCGGGCAGAACAGCTGCGCGAGCTGCCGCGCCGCTTCCCGGAGCTCAGCGTTTCGAGCTCCGTGCCCTTCAACATCGAAATCAACGCCGGGAACGCCACCAAGGGCCGTGCCCTGCTGACGCTGTGCGGGCTTTTGGGCATTGACCCGGGGGAGACCATGGCCTTCGGCGACGGCACCAACGACCTCGACATGATCCAAAAAGCAGGTCTCGGGGTTTCCATGGCAAACGGAGACCCCGCCCTCCTCGCCGCCGCGGACTATATCACCGCCACAAACAACGAGGCGGGCTTTGCGCAGGCGGTGGAGCGCTTCGTGCTGGATACACCGCAGACGCGGCTTTTCGGCGAACACAAGGAACGGTAAAGGCAGCACCGCATAATTCGGCGAGAGCGAATCCTGAAAAAATTTGGGTTCTGATGAAGACAGTTTTTTGCAGGAATGCTTTGTGTATTGCAAGAAAAAGTGACAAAATCAGGGCGCTAAGGCAATACCGCATAATTCGGCAAGAACAGATCCTGAGAAAATTTGGGTTCTGATAAAGGCGCTTTTTCGCAGATGTACTTTGTGTACCTCAAGAAATGCCCTAATTTTCCAGGAGGCGCCGAAGGCGGATTGTGCGGTGTTGCCTAAAGCAAATCGCCGCCGGAAGGGGCCTGCCCCTCCCGACGGTATCATGATTGCGAAAACATACGACGAAATCGCAGCCTGTCTGCGATTTCGCCGTTTTTTTCACAGGATCGGTGCGCTTTTTTGAAAGGGGAGGGGCTTGCCCCTCCCCCTGTTATGAGTTGCTGCCGGATATGGGGCCCTTTTCACAGGCCAGGATTCGCGCTTACGCAGCAGAGGCGAGATCGCCGGCTGCGGCGTAGTCCGCGGCGCTCTGGCCGGCGATGCGGCCGAAGATCGTGAAGTCGGCCACGGCGTTGCCGCCCAGACGGTTGTTGCCGTGCACGCCGCCGGTCACCTCGCCCGCGGCAAAGAGGCCGTTGATGACGGCGCCGTCGGTGCTGATGACCTCAGCGTTGTCGTTGATCTTGATGCCGCCCATGGTGTGGTGGACGCCGGGCTGGACCTTGATCGCATAGAACGGGGCCTGATCGAGGGGGTTGGCGAAGGAGACACGGCCGAACTCGGGGTCGGATTTCTGCTCGACGCAGGCGTTCCAGTTGGTCATGGTGTTGATCAGCGTCTCGGCGGGCGCGCCGATCGCGGCGGCCAGCTCCTCCCAGGTCTCGCCCTTCTCGGCGTAGCCCTTGTTGATGTAGCCCTGGATGACGTTGGAGGCGTCGGACATGCGGCTGTCGACGATCAGCCAGGCGTAGCCGCCGGTCTGCTCAAACTCGGCAGCGGAGACCTTGTCGCGGGTAGAGACCTCATCGAAGAAGCGCTCGCCCTCCTGATTGACCAGGATGGCGCCGTCGCCGCGCAGACCCTCGGTGATGAGGACGGCGCTGGTGCCCTCGACGTGGACGGTCGGGTGGAGCTGGATCTCAGCCATGTCCACGGTGTCCGCGCCGATGGCCTGGGCCATCTGAATGCCCTGGCCCTGGATGCCGGGGGCGTTGGTGGTGATGAAGCCGTCAAGCTCGGGGCGGATGGAGGCGATCATGTCGTTGTTCGCGCCGAAGCCGCCGGAGGCGATGACGACAGCCCCGGCGTTGATGGTGTAGACGGCGTCCGCACTCTCGGCCTTGACGCCGACGGCGCAGCCGTGCTCATCGGTGAGGATCTGCGTGGCCGGGGTGTCGGTCATGAGCTCGATGCCGCGCTTGTTCAGGTTCTCCTGCAGCAGGGGGACGACGTAGGCGCCGACGGAGAGGACCTTGCCGTCCGCGTCTACCGGGCGGTGGATGCGCTTGACGGACGCGCCGCCGAAGGCAGCCACGTTATGGAGGATGATCTCGGGATCGAGGGAGTCGAGCCAGGCGATGGCGTCGACGCTGCTCTCAACCAGCTTCTTGACCAGGGCGGGGTCGTTCTTGCCGCCGCCGCCGATGATGGTGTCGAGCTGGAAGAGCTCGGGCGTATCAAAGTAGCCCTCGGGATTGGCCTGATAGGCGGCCCACTGCTCCGCGACGATCGCGCCGAGCTCCTGGATGCGGGCGTTGTCGGGGTAGTTGGCGACCTTCTTAAGCGTGGCCTCCACACCGGCGGCCTCCTTGAACTCGTTCTGGTTGCGCCACTCGGTGGGGCCGGCGTTCATGCCGCCGGTGGAGCGGACGGAGTTGCCGCCGGGCATACTGGTGCTCTCGAGCACGATGACCTTCGCGCCGGCGTCGGTGGCGGTGATAGCGGCGGTCATGCCTGCGCCGCCCGCGCCGATGACGACCACGTCGCAGTCAAGCGTGATCTCGGCCTTCTCGGCGGGCTCGGCCGCGACAATGGCCGCGCCCTGATAGGCGGCGGGATCAAAGCCCATGGCGGTCAGAGCCTCGGTGACGGCGGTCTTGATGGCGGTGGAGGAGACGGTCGCGCCGGAGATGCCGTCCACCTCGATGGAGTTGGCCTCGACGATCGCGCCGGGGAGCTTCTCCACGGCGACGGAGCCGATGCCCGGGGTCTCGTTCTGCTCGAGGATATTGACCGCGTAGATCGTGGTCTCGTCGGCCGTAACCTCGACGACGATGGGGCCGTCGATGCCGATACCGGAGCCGGTGGCGGTCTGCGTGTCCGCGTACGCGGGCACGGCCAGGGCCAGCAGCATCACAGCGGCCAGCAGCAGGGACAGAAGTTTTTTCATGCGTTTTCCTCCTTGTGAAATTTTGGGTACAGGTTAACTTGCCCTTGTTGAAATTTTATCATTCCCGGGCGCTTCTGTCAATTCAAGAGTAGAAAGATTTCACGGGTCGGGCGGCGCGGCGCCCCTGCGGGCCATGTAATGTTTCTGTTAACAATCGCCCGGCGGGCTTGACAGTGCCGGGCGCGCTTTTTAAAATGGCCGTACAGAGAAAATGCGCGAAGGGAGGCGGACGCTTTGAAGGACTGGCTGCGTCGGGTGTTTATGGGCCGGCAGGGCATGGACGAGCTTTCAAAGCTCCTGTTCTGGACGGCGATCCTCTTTTTCATGCTGGCGCTGCTGCTCGGCGGCGCGTTCGGCTCGCTGCTGCTGACGCTGTCTGTCATGCTGCTGGCGTTTGCATTCGCCCGGGCCTTCTCCCGGAACCTGCCGCTGCGCGAGGCCGAAAACCTGCTGCTGCTGCGCTGGGTTGACAGGAAAAAACGTGCGTGGTCCGCGTGGAAGGACCGCTTTGCCGACCGCCGGGAGTACCGATATTTTAAGTGCCCGGGCTGCGGCAAATGGCTGCGCGTCCCGCGGCACAAGGGGAAAATCCATATCAACTGCCGCTGCGGCTACACCCTGTACCGGCGGACGTGAGCCATACCCGCGGCAATCACATGAAAACAAGCCCTGTCATTTTGAGCAGGCAACGCGAAGAAAGATTCTTCGTCGCGTTGTTCCTCAGAATGACAGGGCTTGTTCTTTAGGCAACACCGCACAATCCACCTGCGGCATCTCCTGGAAAATTTGCGCCCTGATTTCGAGCCTTTTTCTTGAGGTCCACAAAGTACATCTGCGAAAAAGCACCTTTATCAGAACCCAAATTTTATCAGGATCTGCTCTTGCCGAATTATGCGGTATTGCCTTTACGTTGCAGCTTTGACCGTCATGCCTGTTCCGCAGGGGCGCCGGAGCCGTCCTCCCGGATCTCCACCGCCAGGCCGTTGAGCTCCACGCCCGCGTCGGCGGAGACGAGGAGGTATTTGTGCCCGTCGATGACGCGGGGCTGGATGAGGTAGCTGTATTTCGGATCGACGCTGATTTTGACCTCCGGCGTCTGGATCTCCATCTTCTTTGCGCTGGAGATGTTCGCCGGGCGCAGGGGCGTGTCCCTGCCCAGCTCCTCCTCCATGCGGCGGCAGAAGGTCTCGGCCCGCTCGGGGCTGACGCCGCTGTTCTCCAGAATGTCGCCCATCTCGCCCCCGTCGAGCGTCAGCGGCTCCGGGTCGCGGCTCTCCTTGTGCAGCACCAGGCGCTCCGAGAGCTGCTCATGCACGGCCTGTACCACGTCGAAGCTGCACTCTGTTTCCAGGCTCTGGCTCAGAAGCTCCCCGAAGAGCTCCTTCTGCCGCGCGGCGGGGATGGGGGCCTCGGCGCGGAAGACCGCCTCGACAAAATCGTCGTGGCTGCGGCTGCTGTCCTTCGTGTAGAGCAGGGCGCTGTAGATGTTGGCGCTGCGGTCGTCAAAGGCGGGGAAGAGGAAGCCCAGCTCCGGCGCGCCCACGATCTGGCCGATGGCGGCGCTGTGGAAGCGCCTCTCCTCCGGCTCGTACCCGAGCTCGGCCCTGCCCTCCTTCACGGGGCAGACGCAGCAGACAAAGTAGCGGTACAGCTCGCCCGCGTCCTCCTTCTGCCCGTCCTTGCCGTAGTGCGGCACGTCGTACACATCGTACGCCATGAGGATGAGATAGTTGCGCTCCTCCATGTCGAGCCGGTCGATGATGCTGCGGCAGAATTCCTCCCGCAGGGCCGCGTCCCGGAGCTCCGTCTGCCGGAGGCGGGAGAGGAGCCGGTACTGCTCCCCCTCCATGACCTCCCTGGTGGCGAAGGGGATATCCACAAGATTCTTGCCCAGCGCGCCGGAGAGCGTCTTTTTCAGGAGCGTGAGATATTTCTCCGTCTCGTTCTGGCTCAGCAGGCCGAGGGATTCCTCAAAGCTCGCGATGATTTCTCTGCTCGTGTTGACATAGCAGCCGTAAACCTGCTGAATGTTGCTGCGGTCCGGACGAAAGCGGCGCCGGATCTCGCCGAGTTCCTTTTGATTCATGGGTCCTTCCTTGTGCTTTTCAGTTTTTCTATGAGCTTGCCGTAGACGCGCGCGACGAACCAGGGCTCGGTGGACGCCGCCAGGGCCTCCTCCGGCGTGAACCAGCGCACGCCGCTGTTCTCCCCCTCGCAGACCGTGAGGGGGTCCAGATCGTCGGCCTCGAGAAGATAGGTGACGTTCAGGTGCAGATGGCTCGGCACATAGGCGCCGTGCTTTTCGTGCCCGTCGACCGTGAGGGATTCGAGGGAGAAAATCTCGTCCGACAGAAGCCGCGCGGACCTGACGCCCGTCTCCTCCCGCAGCTCGCGCAGGGCGACCGCGGCGAGGTCCTCGTCCCCGTCGGCATGGCCGCCGGTCCAGGACCAGGAGTTGTAGATATTGTGATAGACCATCAGCACGCAGTCCCGCGCGGGGTTGACCACCCAGGCCGAGGCCGTCATGTGGGCGATCAGATTCGTGCGATAAAAGGCGTCGGGGTTCTTCGCCAGAAAGTCGAGGATCAGCGCTTTGTCCGCGGCCTCCTGTTCGTTGAAGGGGCAATAGTCGCGTATTGCCTGTCGGATATCCATATTCAGCCTCCTGTATGCAGCGTGTCGAGATAGGCGCGCACGTCGAAATCGCGCATCTGCTCGTCCTTTCTTAGATAGAGCGGATGGTGGGGGTGGCCCCTGCCGGAGCATTTGCCCGCGCAGAGCCAGCGCGCGCCGTACGCCTCACCGAGCGCGACCATCTCCCGCACGCAGTCCGGCAGATAGGGCCGCTTCTCAATGATCGTCCCCCAGGCGGCCCACACGGCGGGGCGCACCCCCGCGCCCACATGGGAGAGGATGTAGCGAAAGGCGTCCATGTTCGCCCGGTGGAGCGGGACGTTCAGCTCCCGGTCCATGTCGTCCGGCCGGGTGGCGCGCTGAGCGTAGACATTGAACATCAGAAAGCTGTCGTAGCCGTTGCCCCGCGCGATGCGTTCGACGGATTTGAGCGTGTTGTCCAGCTTGTCCGGCTCCGCGGTGGAGGGGTTGACGCCGATGCAGATCAGCGGGTTCTCGCCGCGGGTGCCGAGGATATAACGGTATTCGGTATAAAAGTCCGGCACATAGAGCCAGCGGGTCCGGTCATAGAGATCGCCCTTCCCGGAGAGGGAGAGGGCGGTCTCAAAATCCAGGAGCGCTATCGTCTGGCTTGCGCCGCTCGGAATATGCATGGCAGCTCCTTTCGACAGGGGACGCGAAGCGGCGTCACAGCCCCAGATAGGCGGTCTGCTCCTCCGTGAGGCGGTCGATCTCCACGCCCATGGCGGAGAGCTTGATCCCGGCCACCGCGCGGTCGATCTCCCGCGGGACGGGGATCACGCCGGGGCGCAGACTGTCCCGGTGCTCGGCAAGCCAGCGGCACGACAGGGCCTGCACCGCAAAGCTCATGTCCATGATCTCGGCCGGGTGCCCGTCGCCCGCGGCCAGGTTCACAAGCCGCCCCTCGGCGATGACGAAGAGGGTCTTGCCGCTGGGCAGGACGTAGCCCTGGATGTTGTGGCGCGCGTCGTACTTTTTGACGGCCAGCTTTTCGAGCCCCGCCATGTCGACCTCCACGTCGAAGTGGCCGGCGTTGGTGAGGATCGCGCCGTCCTTCATGGTCTCGAAGTGCTCGGCGGTGATGATGCCGCTGCAGCCCGTGACGGTGATGAAGAGATCGCCGAGCTTCGCGGCCTCCCGCATGGGCATGACCTCGTAGCCGTCCATCACAGCCTCGAGAGCGCGCACCGGGTCCGTCTCGGTGACGATGACCTTCGCGCCGAGGCCCTTGGCCCGCATACTCACGCCCTTGCCGCACCAGCCGTAGCCGGACACGACCACGTGCTTGCCCGCCACGATGAGGTTCGTGGTGCGCATGATGCCGTCCCAGACGGACTGGCCGGTGCCGTAGCGGTTGTCGAACATGTGCTTGCAGTCGGCCTCGTTGACCATGACCATGGGGAAGGCCAGCTCGCCCGCCCGGTCCATCGCGCGCAGGCGGTGGATGCCGGTGGTGGTCTCCTCGCAGCCGCCGATGATGCCGGGGATAAGATCCCGGTACTTCGTGTGCATGAGGTGGACAAGGTCGCCCCCGTCGTCGATGATGATGTTGGGGCCCTTTTCCAGCACGCTGCAGAGGCAGTCCTCGTACTCCGCCATCGTGCAGCCGTGGAAGGCAAAGGTCTCGATCCCGCCGGCCGCGACGGCGGCAGCCACGTCGTCCTGGGTGGAGAGCGGGTTGCAGCCCGTCACGTACATCTCGGCCCCGCCCATCTCCAGCACGCGGCAGAGATAGGCGGTCTTCGCCTCCATGTGCACCGACAGGGCGATTCTCAGTCCCGCGAAGGGCCTGTCCTTCTGAAAGGTCTCCCCGATGCCGCGCAGCACGGGCATGTTTCGCTGTACCCAGTTGATCTTCATCTCGCCCGACGGGGCGAGGGAAATGTCGCGTATGCGGCTCATAATACCCTCCTGGTTTCAAGATATAATAATCTGCAAGTTCGCCGGGGGCAGATACAAGTATCAGGTTTATCTCTGCCGGGCTGCCGAGAGCGTCAGCCCCTGACGTGTTGATATTCCCACATTCCCGATAAGGGATCTTTTTTCACAGCCCTTTTTTACAGTATCAGTCCTCCGCCTCTTTGAGACGCTCTGCAAAGCTGCTCTCTCTGGAGCTGTGCTTATCGGCGGCGGCCTTGTATTTTTCGACGTTCTTGGTGGACTGGGGCACGGGCGTGATGGTCCCCGCGCCGGCCACGCACCCGCCGGGGCAGGCCATGCCCTCCAGCAGATAGCCGTTGCGCAGGCCCTTGCGGGCCATGAGCAGCATCTTGCGGCACTCCCGCAGCCCGTCGCCGAATTCCATGGGCACCTCTCGGTCCGGGGCGACATGGGCGATGTGGTCTTTCACCGCCTCCGCAACGCCGCCCACCACGCCGAAGCCGCGGCCCATGGCGCTGCCCTCCCGGAACTCCTCGTCGCAGGGGTCCGGCTCAATGGCGGCAAAGTCGATGTCCCTCGCGGCAAACATACCGTTGAGCTCCTCAAAGGTCAGCACGAAATCCACATCCGAGCGGACGCTGCGGCGGCTGGCCTCCAGCTTCTTGGCGGCGCAGGGGCCGACGAAGACGATCTTCGCGTCGGGGTGGTCCTTCTTCATCAGGCGTGCCGTAAGCACCATGGGCGTCAGCGCCATGGAGATGTACGGGGCGAGATCCGGGAAGTTCGTCTTTGCCATGACGCTCCAGGCCGGGCAGCAGGAGGTGCCCATGAAGGGCTGCTCCGCGGGGACCTTCTCCAGAAAGTCCTCCGCCTCCTCGATGGTGCAGAGGTCCGCGCCCACCGCGACCTCCACGGTGTCCTGGAAGCCGAGGATGCGCATGGCCTTGCGCAGCTTCGGCACCGTCGCCCCCTTGAACTGGCCGACGAAGGCGGGCGCCACGATGGCGTAGACCTTCTCCCCGTTTCGGATGGCGCGGATGAGCTGGAAGATCTGGCTCTTGTCGGCGATGGCGCCGAAGGGGCAGTTGACAAGGCACATGCCGCAGGACACGCACTTGTCATAGTCGATTTTGGCGCGGCCCATCTCGTCGGAGTGGATGGCGTCCATGCCGCAGGCCTTGGCGCAGGGGCGCTCGATCTTGCTGATGGCGTCGTAGGGGCACTGGTCCACACAGCGGCCGCACTTGATGCACTTCTCGTTGTCGATGACACTGTGGCCGAAGGCGTCCGTGCTGATGGCGTTTTTGGGGCAGACCGCCTGGCACGGGTGGCTGAGACAGCCCTGGCAGTTGGAGCTGACGCGCATCTCCTTCTCGGGGCAGGCGTTGCAGGCAAAGGGGATGATGTTGATGAGCGGCGGCTCATAGTACTTCTCGGGGATGTTGGCCTCCTCGATCCCCTCGCCGGGCAGGCCGTATTCCGCCGCGGAGCGCAGCGGCAGCCCGCAGGCCAGGCGCAGGCGCTCGGTGACGATGGCGCGCTCACGGAAGACGCTGTCGCGGTAATGGGCGACCTCGCCGGGGATGATCTTGTAGGGCAGCTTGTTGATGCGCCCGACGTCGTCCTCATAGGCCATGCGGGCGACTTCTTCAAAAACCGATCTTCTCAGCTCGTCGACAACACTGTGGATACCTCTCATAGTGCCTCCTTCTCTGTTTTTTGTAAACAGTCTCCCACGGCCCTTCTTCAACACCTGTCGTTCCGGGGAGCGCCTCATCCCTGTCATTCTGAGGAGCGAGGCGACGAAGAATCCTGTTTTTAAGGCAATACCGCATAATTCGGCAAGAGCAGATCCTGAGAAAATTTGGGTTCTGATAAAGGCACTTTTTCGCAGATGTACTTTGTGTACCTCAAGATCCTTCGCTTGCGCCCGGGATGACAGCGGCGGGGGACTGAATCGTTTATGGTCGATGATAAACACTTGCGGGGATGGGGTCCCGGGCGCTTATTTCACGCTGAACAGGATCTCGCCGTAGCTCGGGTAGGGCCAGTATTTTGCGCCGCAGCGCAGCTCCATCGCGTCCACGACGGAGCGGAGGCTCTGCATGGCGGGGAAGACCCTGTCGCGGTAATAGCGGGCGACGGGCAAGCTGTCATGCTGGGCCTTGAGCCCCTCCATCGCAGCCTCGAGGGCGCGGCCGTGGATCGCCGCGGAGGCGGCGAGGGTGCTGAGCTCGCCCGCGATCTGCTGCTCATAGCTCACGTCCATGGCGGGCGAGAGCTGCTTTTTCTCGTTGGCGGCGCGGGCCAGATCCCCCGTGCAGGCGGAGACCGCGGGCAGGATATCCTTCCACAGCATATCCAGCATGGTCAGGGCCTCGATGTGCAGGACCTTGGAATAGCCGTCCAGCTTCATCTCGCAGCGGGCGCGCAGCTCCGTCTCGGAATAGATGCGGTGGCGCGTGAAGAGCTCCACGTTTTTCGGCGCGAGGTATTCGGGCGTGCAGTCGGGCGTGGAGGGGTAGTTGCAGAGCCCCCGGCGCTCGGCCTCGCGGGTCCACTCCTCGCCGTAGCCGTTGCCGTTGAAGATGATGCGGCGGTGCTTGCGGATGACCTCGCGGATGAGCTCGTGCAGCTCCTTTTCAAAGTCCGCCGCGTTTTCAAGGCGGTCGGCGTACTGGCGCAGCGACTCGGCCACGGCGGTGTTGAGCACCACGTTCGGCCCGGAGATCGACTGGGACGAGCCCAGCATACGGAACTCAAACTTGTTGCCCGTGAAGGCAAAGGGCGAGGTGCGGTTGCGGTCGGTGGTGTCCTTGGGAAACTTCGGCAGCACGTGCACGCCGACCTTGAACAGCTCCTTCTCCCGCGTGCCGTAGGGCGCGCCGAGGTCGATGGCGTCCAGGATCGCGTTCAGCTCGTCCCCGAGGAAGACGGACACGATGGCCGGGGGCGCCTCCGCCGCGCCGAGGCGGTGGTCGTTGCCCGCGGAGGCCACGCAGATGCGCATGAGGTCCTGGTAGTCGTCCACGGCCTGGAGCACCGCGCAGAGGAAGAGCAGAAACTGGGCATTCTCCGCCGGGGTCTCGCCCGGCTCGAAAACGTTGACGCCGGTGTCGGTGGTGATGGACCAGTTGTTGTGCTTGCCGGAGCCGTTGACGCCGGCGAAGGGCTTTTCATGCAGCAGGCACACCATGTTGTGCTTGCGGGCGATGCGCTGCATGAGCTCCATGGTGAGCTGATTGTGGTCGGCGGCGATGTTGGTGGTGGTGTAGATGGGCGCGAGCTCGTGCTGGGCGGGCGCGGCCTCGTTGTGCTCGGTCTTCGCCATGACGCCGAGCTTCCAGAGCTCCTCGTCCAGTTCCTTCATGAACTCCTGCACGCGCGGCTTGATGGAGCCGAAGTAGTGGTCGTCCAGCTCCTGGCCCTTGGGCGGTCTCGCGCCGTAGAGGGTGCGGCCCGTATAGATCAGGTCCTTGCGCCGCTCGTACACGTCGCGGTCGATCAGAAAATACTCCTGCTCGGGGCCGACGGTGGTCCTGACGCTGTGCACGTCCGCGTTGCCGAAAAGCCTGATGACGCGCAGGCCCTCGCGGCTGATGGCCTCCATGGAGCGCAGCAGCGGGGTCTTCTTGTCCAGCGCCTCGCCCCCGTAGGAGCAGAAGGCCGTCGGGATGCACAGCACGCCGTCCTTGATGAAGGCGTAGGAGGTCGGGTCCCAGGTGGTGTAGCCTCTCGCCTCAAAGGTGGCGCGCAGGCCGCCGGAGGGAAAGGAGCTGGCGTCCGGCTCGCCCTGGATGAGCTCCTTGCCGGAGAACTCCATGATGACCTTGCCGCCGCCGACGGGCGTGATAAAGCTGTCGTGCTTCTCGGCGGTGATGCCCGTCATGGGCTGAAACCAGTGGGTGTAGTGCGTCGCGCCGTGCTCGATGGCCCAGTCCTTCATGGCGTTGGCAACGACGGCGGCGGCCGCGCTGTCGAGCCGCCGGCCCTCGTTCATGGAGCGCTGGACCTGCCGGAACACGTCCCTGGGAAGACGCGCGCGCATGACGGAGTCGTTAAAGACCATACTGCCGAAATAGTCCGTTACTGTGTTCATAGAGTTCCCTCGCTGTTCGCTTCAGAATCAGGATGTTTTGTCGTAAAAGCGTCTGTAATTGTGAGAAACGCACGCCTGCGCCCGGAATGGCAAATCAGATAAATTTGTCGATGGCGTCGTTGAGCTCCTCAAGGGCGCGGGCGCTGTCCTCTCCGCTGATGCAGTGCTCGATATGGTCCTTGAGGATGATTTTGGCTGTGCTGTTCAGCGCCGAGCGCACCGCCGCAAGCTGGATCAGCACGTCGGTGCAGTCGCGCCCGTCCTCCACCATGCGCCTGACGGACTCCAGATGCCCGATGGCGCGGGCCAGGCGGTTGACGACGGTCCTGGTCTGCGTATGCTCGTGCCCGTGGGGATGGGTCCCGTCCGGACTGTGCGCGTGCTCATGCGCGCAGCCGGGCTCCGGCCCGTGCGCGTGGACGACGCCGTCGCCGTGGTCGTGATAATACAGCTGCTGTTCGTTCTCCATGGCGCATGGCCCCCTTCCGGTTTTTCGTATTATAGCATAACGCGGCGCCCGCGGCAAGCGGCTTACGATACGGCGGCGCGCAGCGCGGCGGCGCGGTCCGTGTCCTCCCAGCGGACTCCCAGCTCCTCGCGCCCCATATGGCCATAGGCGGCGAGCCGGCGGTAAATGGGCTTTCTGAGCTCGAGATCGCGGATGATGGCGCTGGGGCGCAGGTCGAAGACGCTCTGTACCGCCTCGCTGAGCTTTGCGTCCGACACCGTGCCGGTGCCGAAGGTCTCGACCATCACGCTCACCGGGGAGGCCACGCCGATCGCGTAGGCCAGCTGCACCTGGCAGCGTCTCGCGAGACCCGCGGCCACCACGTTCTTCGCCACCCAGCGGGCGGCGTAGGCGGCGGAGCGGTCCACCTTGGTCGGGTCCTTGCCGGAGAAGGCGCCGCCGCCGTGGGGGGCGCTGCCGCCGTAGGTGTCGACGATGATCTTGCGCCCGGTGAGGCCGGAGTCGCCCTGGGGCCCGCCGATGACGAAGCGGCCCGTGGGGTTGATGAGATAGCGGGTCCTGTCGTCCAGGAGCGCGGCGGGCACGGTGGCCTTGATGACGTGCTTGATCATGTCCTCGCGGATCTGGCCGAGGCTGATCTCCGGCGCGTGCTGGGTGGAGACAACCACGGTGTCCACGCGCACGGGGCGGCGGTCCTCGTCGTACTCCACGGTGACCTGGGTCTTCCCGTCGGGGCGCAGATAGTCCAGCGTCCCGCTCTTTCTGACCTCGGTGAGTCTTTTGGCGAGCCTGTGGGCCAGGGAGATGGGCAGTGGCATGAGCTCCTTTGTTTCGTCGCAGGCGTAGCCGAACATCATGCCCTGGTCGCCGGCGCCGTTTTGCAGTTCGTCCGCCTCGCCGTTCTTGCTTTCGAGGGATTTGTCCACGCCCATGGCGATGTCGCCGGACTGCTCGTCGATGTTCAGGATGACGCCGCAGGTCTCGCTGTCAAAGCCGTATTTGGCGCGGTCGTAGCCGATGTCGCGGACGACGCCGCGGGCGATCTTTGCGATGTCCACATAGCAGTCGGTGCTGATCTCGCCCATGATGTGGATGAGACCCGTGGAGACCGTGGTCTCGCAGGCCACGCGGCCCATGGGGTCCTGCTCGAGGATCGCGTCGAGCACCGCGTCGGAAATCTGGTCGCAGATCTTGTCGGGATGCCCCTCGGTCACGGATTCGGATGTAAACAGATAGTGGCTCATTTTCTTTATCCTCCAAAAATATTGTTTTTTCTGTTTGCACAATTGAGCGGGAGCAATCAAAAAAGCGCGCCCCGGAACCGGGGTGCGCTTCAAGTCTGCATTTCAGCCTCATCTTTCGTCTCACCGCCGGATTTGGCACCACGCTCACGCAGGTTGCCGGGCTTCACAGGGCCGTTCCCTCCACCGCTCTTGATAAGGTGTTCAATTGTGTCTGGTATTATATCAGATTATCTCCGCTTGTCAATCGTTTTTATGCCTTTTCATCGGCGGCGCGCTGTGATATAGTGTCTCCATCCACAACGAAGGAGACAGAAACATGAAACAGACACGGGACTACCCCGTTTTTACCGTCACGAGGAAGGGCACGCGCTGGGTCGAGGGGGGCCACCCCTGGATCTACGCGGAGGAGATCCTCTCGAAGAGCGCGGAGCCCGAGAACGGGGGCCTGGCCGACGCGGTGAGCGAGGGCGGCAAATACCTCGGCACCGGGCTCACGAGCCGCGACAGCAAGATCGGCCTGCGCCTCGTTTCGCGCAACGCGAACGACCGCTTCGACGCGGCGTTCTGGCGCCGCCGTATCCAATACGCCTGGGACTACCGCAAGACCGTGCTGGAGGCGCCGGACCTCTCCTGCTGCCGCGTGATCTTCGGCGAGGCGGACGGCTTTCCCGGCCTCACGGTGGACCGCTTTTCTGAGCTTCTGGTCACGCAGACGCTCTCGGCAGGCATGGAGCGGCTCAAGGACCTGATCTTTCCCCTGCTGGTTGAGGTTTTGCGCGGGGACGGGCAGAACATCCGCGGCATCTATGAGCGTAACGACGCCGCCGTCCGCGCACTCGAGGGTCTCGGGCAGGGCAGGGGCTGGTACGTCCTCCCGGGGGAGACGCCGCCGGAGAGCGCCGTCACCGAGATCTGCGAGAACGGCATCTTCTACGCGGTCGATGTGGAGAACGGGCAGAAGACCGGCTTCTTCCTCGACCAGAAATACAACCGCCGGGCGGCGGCGCGGCTCGCAAAGGGCCGCCGCGTGCTCGACTGCTTCACGCACACCGGGTCCTTCGCCCTCAACGCGGCCCTGGGCGGCGCGGCGCATGTGACGGCGGTGGACGTGTCGGAGAGCGCCGTCGCCATGGCCGAGGCCAACGCAAGGCGCAACGGGCTTGAAGACCGCATGGACTTCGTGGCGGCGGACGTGTTCGAGCTGCTGCCCACGCTCAAAAAGGGGGAGTACGACTTCATCATCCTCGATCCCCCGGCCTTCACCAAGTCGCGCAGGACCGTGGACCGGGCGGAGCGGGGCTATAAGGAAATCAACCTCCGCGCTCTGCGCGCGCTGCCGCGGGGCGGCTACCTCGCCACCGCGTCGTGCAGCCACTTCATGCCCGCCGAGCACTTCGAGAGGACCCTTCGGGCCGCCGCTCTCGACGCCGGAGTGGAGCTGCGCCAGATCGAAGCCCGCCAGCAGGCCCCGGACCACCCGATCCTCTGGAACGTCCCGGAGACGGACTACCTGAAATTCTACCTGTTCCAGGTGGTCTGACACCCGCCCTCCCGTGTCATGGCTTCGCAGAGCCGAAGCGGCCGTTTTCCTGTCAGTTCTTCACAAATACGGGAGAGGAAGGCAGAAGTTTTTCCCGCATTATTGACATTTCAAACAAAGCGCGTTATAATTTTTCCTGCAAAAATCGGAAGCATTCTTCCCGCCTGCACGGGGCGCTTTCGAACGGGGCGGCCCGGCCGCCGATTTTATAAAGGAGGAAACACCACCATGAAGAAAACCCTTGCTCTGCTTCTCACGTTGATGATGATCCTTGCCCTGTCCGCGACGGCGTTTGCGGATTATTCCGGCACGCTGACCATCTATTCTCCCCATGACTCTGACCCCCTGAACGACGGCGTCGCCGCGTTCGAGGCCGCCTACCCCGGCGTGAAGGTCGAGGTCGTCGCTGACGGCACCTCCAACCTGGTCGCGAAGATCGCGGCGGAGTCCGCGGCCCCCGTGGCCGACGTGCTCTGGGGCGGCGGCGCCGACACCCTGGCCGCCTACAAGAGCTACTTCCAGCCCTATAAGCCGAGCTCCATCGACCTGATCGACCCGAGCCTCTATGACGCCGAGTACTACTGGATCGGCGAGTCTCCGCTGCCCATGGTCTTCATCGCCAACACCAACCTGATCCCCGAGGACGCCATCCCCACCACCTGGAAGGAACTGGCCGACTGGGACGTTGACAAGTACGGCAAGATCGCCATCGCCGACCCCACCTCCTCCGGCTCCGCCTTCACCCAGCTGTGCACCATGATCTTCCTGTACGGCGAAGAGGCTGACGACTACGCCGCCGGCTGGGAGCTCGTCGGTCAGATCATGCCCAAGCTCGAGGTCAAGAACTCCTCCTCCCTGGCCCACAAGGACATCTTCGCCGGCGAGAACGCGCTCGGCATCACCCTTGAGAAGGCCGCCATCAAGTACACCGAGGACTTCATGAAGGTCATTTACCCGACTGACGGCACCTCCGCCGTGCCCGACGGTGTCGCCATCGTCAAGAACTGCCCGAACCAGGAGCTGGCTGAGCTGTTTGTCGAGTTCGTCCTCGGCCACGACTGCCAGGCCCGCCAGAACGCCGAGTGGGGCCGCCGTCCCATCCGCAGCGATGTCGAGCCCGTCGGCCTCAAGCCCCTGAGCGAGATCGTCCTCATGAACTACAACTTTGACTACGCCGCCAACAACGCCTCCGACATCAAGGAGATGTGGCAGGATATGCTGGTCGGCTGAGACTGAGCAGAGTCATCCTTGCATGTTTGACAAGGAGGGAATCCTTGGATTCCCTCCTTGTTTCTGTATTTGCTTAATCAAAGGTTTTTGAGCGTCTTCGTCGCTGCGCTCCTCAGAATGACACAGAGGCGAACGCCGCGGGGACACAGACGACGTCAGGGCTGACACAGCTGCGCAGAACGATCCTGCGCACCGGTTTGAGCTCTGAAAGAATAATGGAAATCGGGAGGAATTACTATGAGCAACGCCGTCATCATCAACAACGCCGTCAAGAAATACGGAGACTTTGTCGCCCTCAAGGGTGTGTCGCTCAATATCAGGGAGGGCGAGTTCTTTACGCTGCTCGGTCCTTCCGGCTGCGGCAAGACAACGCTGCTGCGCATGATCGCGGGCTTCAACTCCATTGAGGGCGGCGAGTTCTATTTCGGGGACAGGCTCATCAACACCGTGCCGGCGCACAAGCGCGACATCGGCATGGTCTTCCAGAACTACGCGATCTTCCCCCACCTGACGGTGGAGGAGAACGTGGCCTATGGTCTCAAGGCCCGCAAGGTCCCCAGGGCGGAGATCGAGCCGCGTGTCAAGGAGGCGCTGGAGCTGGTGCAGATCGCGCACCTTGCCAAGCGCAAGCCGAACGAGCTCTCCGGCGGCCAGCAGCAGCGCGTGGCCCTGGCCCGCGCCTTCGTCATCGAGCCGAGCGTCCTGCTGATGGACGAGCCGCTTTCAAACCTGGACGCCAAGCTGCGCGTGCAGATGCGCACGGTCATTAAAAAGCTCCAGCGCAAGCTCGGCATCACCACGATCTACGTCACCCACGACCAGGAGGAGGCCCTTGCGATCTCCGACCGCATTGCGGTCATGAAGGACGGCGTCATCATGCAGTGCGGCACGCCTACCGAAATCTACGCCAAGCCCCAGAACCCCTTCGTCGCGGGCTTCATCGGCGTCAGCAACTTCCTCGACTGCGCGATGGAAAAGGGCGGCGTCGCCAACATCAAGGGCGAGCTCAGGGTCAAGGTGAACACGTCGTCGGACTACACCGGCCCCGCGAAGCTCTCCGCCCGGCCCGAGCAGCTTTTCTTCGCCGGGGAGGGTATGCCCGGCGAGGTGCAGTTCTCCACCTTCCTGGGCGACTTCATTGAATACGAGGTGCAGCTCAACGACGGCCAGAACCTGATTGTCAACGAGTACACCAAGGACACGACCGAAAGGCACGAGGCCGGGGAGAAGGTCTTTCTGAACTTCGACCCGGACCGCATCTCCGTCTACAGAGCGGATACGGAGGAGGTCATTACATGCTGAAGCGGAAGAACCTGACGATCCCCTTTTACATGGACCCCTGGTTCTGGGTCAAGCTGATCGTCTTTGTCATCTTTATCCTGTTTCTGGTCTGGCCCTTCTCGTCCATCATCATCAACGCCTTCAAGTCCAGCAAGGCGGACGGCTTCACGATGGCGAACTTTGAAAAGTTCTTCAAGAAAAAATATTACTACGGCGCGCTGAAAAACAGCGTCTCCGTCTCCGTGGTCCCCTCGCTGTTCGCCATCGTGCTGGGCGTGCCCATGGCCTACCTGATGACCCGCTATAACGTCTGGGGCAAGAAGGTCTGGCACGTGCTGGCCATCCTCTCGCTGATGAGCCCGCCGTTTCTCGGCGCCTACGCCTGGATCATGATGTTCGGCCGCGCGGGCTCCGTCACCACGTTTCTGAAAAACTACGGCATCGCCATCCCCACGATCTACGGCTTCGGCGGCATCAGCACGGTGCTGACGCTCAAGCTCTACCCCTACATTTACATGTACACCTCCGGTGCGATGGAGAGCATCGACTCCTCCCTGGAGGAGTGCGCCGAAAACCTCGGCAGCGGCAAGCTGCGCCGCTTCTTCACGGTCACGATGCCGGTCGTCACGCCGTCGATCACCGCGGGCGCGCTGGTCGTATTCATGAGCGCGCTGGCCGACTTCGGCACGCCCATGCTCCTCGGCGGGCAGGACTTCCGCACGCTGCCGGTGCTGATCTACAACGAGTACCTGAGCGAGATCGGCGGCAACGGCAACCTGGCCTCGGCGATCTCCATCATCATCGTCATCATCACGCTCGTGATGCTGCTGGTGCAGAAGACCTACGTCGGCCGCCGCAACTACATCATGAGCGCCCTGCGCCCCCCGAAGATGATCGAGGTGCACGGCTTCAGGCGCTTCCTCGTGACGCTGCCGGTCTTCCTCATCAGCTTCGTGTCCTTCCTGCCGCAGATCGTCGTCTGCGCCAGCTCCTTCCAGCACACGAACTACTCCAGCTTCACCGGCGGCTTCACGTTTGAAAACTACCAGAACCTCGGCTCCCGCCTGTGGTCCACCATGCGCAACACCTTCACCTACTCGCTGACCGCCATGGTGTTCATCGTGCTCATCGGCATCCTCATGTCCTATGTCATCGTGCGCAAGAAGGGCAAGACCGGCGGCATCCTCGACATGCTGCTCATGGCCCCCTACGTGATCCCCGGCTCGGTGCTCGGCCTGTGCTACATCGTCACCTTCAACGTCAAGCCCCTGGTCCTGACCGGCACCGCCGCCATCATCATCATCTCCTACGTCATCCGCAAGCTGCCCTACACCGTCCGCAGCGCCAGCGCTTTCCTGATGCAGATGGACCCCAGCGTGGAGGAGGCCTCCATCAACCTCGGCGTGCCCCCGATGCGCACCTTCTGGAAGGTCACGGCCCGCCTCATGCTGCCCGGCGTGTTCTCCGGCGCGATCCTCTCCTGGGTCACCTGCATCAATGAGCTGAGCTGCTCGATCATGCTCTCCTCCGGCAAGAACAACACCCTGACCATCGAGGCCTACACCAACATCGTGCGCAACAGCGTCGGCTCCGGCGCGGCCCTCTCGGCCATTCTGACCGTCACCAGCGCCGTCATCCTCATCATCTGCCTCAAGGTCTCCAAGGGCAAGATCCGCGTTTGAGAGGGGGAGCGTCCGTGATCAGAAACATCGTGTTCGACATGGGCAACGTGATCATCCGCTTCGACCCCGATGCGTTCATCGACCGCTTCGGCGTGAGCGGGGAGGATCACAAAACCCTCATCCGCGAGGTCTTCCGCTCGCCCGAATGGGTGATGATGGACCGCGGCGTTCTGACCGACGAGCAGGCGGCGGACGTGCTCTGTCCCCGCCTGCCGGAGCGCCTGCGCGAGACCGCGCGCAAGCTCATCGCCCTCTGGGACAGGCCCATCTACGAGGTGGAGGGCGTCTGCCCGCTGATCGAGGAGCTCAAGGGCCTGGGCTACGGGATCTATCTCCTCTCGAACGCCAGCTGCCGCCAGCCCGACTACTGGCAGCGCGTCCCGGCCGCCCGCTTCTTCGACGGCACGCTGATCTCCTACGCCGTCAGGCTCGTCAAGCCCATGCCGGAGATCTATGAGAAGTTCTTCGAGACCTTCTCCCTCAGGCGTGAGGAGTGCTTCTTCATCGACGACAACCCCGCCAACGTCGAGGCGTCGATCTATGTCGGAATGCCCGCCGCGGTCTTTGACGGCGACGTCGGGAGACTGCGCGCAAAGCTCCGCGAGGCCGGCGTACCGGTGCGGGAATAAAGCCCGTTTATCACCGCAGGGGAGGGACTTGTCCCTCCCTGTTGATGTTTGGCGCAGGTTTCCGGCCGCAGGGGCCGACATCACGTTTCAGGCGCAGCGGGACGTCTGCTCTGCGTATTCGCCCGGCGAAACGCAAAAACGGAACATCCAGCCGCCGCGCGATTCGTGAATCGTCTGTTACTCCGGCAATGAAATATCTCCACACCATAGGGCTGTACAGCCGGAGTAATTGGAGATAAAGTGCGCAGCGACGAAGAATCTAAGGCAATACCGCATAATCCGCCTGCGGCATCTCCTGGAAAATATGTGTCCTGATTTCGTCACTTTTTCTTGAGGTACACAAAGTACATCTGCGAAACCGAATTATGCGGTGTTGCCCTAAACAGATCTTCGTCGCTGCGCTCCTCAGAATGACAAGTTTTTCTTCAGGCACCGGGCCTTTGCCTGTCCGGCCGATTTATGCCGCCTTGTCCATGGAAAGTCCCGCGGCGCGGAGCATGTCCTGGATGCTGACGGCGTAGCCGCGCGCCGCGTCGGAGACAAAGACGTGGGTCACCGCGCCGACGAGGCGGCCGTTTTGCAGGATGGGGCTGCCGCTCATGCCCTGGACGATACCGCCGGTGCGGCCCAGCAGCGCCGGGTCCGTCACGCTGAACATGGCGTGGGTGCCGTCCGCGTCGCGGTAGATGCGGTTGACCTCCACGGCGTACTCGCGCGCCTCACGCCCCTCGATGGTGGAGAGGATGGACGCGGGCCCCGCCGCGATCATGCCGATCTCCGCGCTGCGGCCGTTCAGCGCGGTGCGGACGCGGCCGAAGATGCCGACCTCGGTGTTGCGCTCCACGCTGCCCAGCACGCGCGAGAGGTCGGAAACGCCGTCCAGCTCGCCCGGCGCGCCGGCGGTCCCCGGGCGGACGGAGACGATCTGCGCCTCGGTAATGCTGCCCTCGCGCAGCGGGATGGCAAGGCCGGTTTCGCTGTCGTTGATGCTGTGGCCCAGTGCGCCGAAGACCCCGCTGTCCGGGTCACAGAAGGTCAGGGTGCCGATCCCGTTCATCCCGTCGCGCAGCATGATGCCCAGCATGGGCCGCCCCTTCTCGCCCGCGGCCGGGGCGACCGGGACTTTCAGCTCCTGCGCGCCGCGCAGCACCCTGAGCTCGAGCCGCTCCCCGGCCTGCTCCAGCGCCGCGATCAGGTCCGCCGCGTCCGAGATCGCCCGGCCGTCCGCCCCGCAGATGAGGTCGCCCGGCAGCAGGCCCGCGTCCTCCGAGGGGCTCACCGTGCCCTCCGCTGTCTCCACCGGGCAGAAGCCCGCCACGACCACGCCGTCGGTGCTGATCTGGATGCCCACGGCCTGCCCGCCGACCATCAGCTCCTGCGCGAACGCGGCGCCCGCCGCGGCGTACAACAAAAACAGGGACCATAGCCCTGTCAGAAATCGTTTTTTCATACGTTCCCTCCCGCGATGATTTCACAAAAGTCATTATGTGCGGGGCGGGGCAAAATAAAGGCGGATATGTCTGACAATCTCAAAGGCGCAGAGATTGCAGGCAAATCCGCTTTTTTGAAAATGATGGATGCTCGGCAGCGCCGAAGACTGGATACAAGCACACTGTCATCCCGCACGTATCAGCTGTCCAGCATGTGGACGTTGATGTGTTCGTAGCTCATGGCGACGCCGTTTTTTGCGAAGGTCTCGCGCACGTTTTCGTTGAGGTTGAAGTAGACGTCCCAGTAATCGGTGTTTTTGCACCAGACACGCGTCACGTATTTGATGCTGCTTGCCTCATAGGCCAGCAGCCGCACGAAGGGCGCGGGGTTTTTGAGGATGCGCCTGTCCATGGCGACCGCCTCGAGGATGGCATTTTTCACTTTTTCGGTGCTGTCGTCATAGGCGGCGGAGAAATTGAGGTCCACACGGCGCAGCGTCTCGGCGCTGTAGTTGCGCACGGACGCGGAGGTCAGGTCCCCGTTCGGGACGATGATGGAGATGTTGTCCAGCGTGTTGATGGTGGTGCTGAAAAAGCCGATGTTCTTCACCGTGCCCAGCCTGTCGCCGACCTCGATGAAGTCGCCGTCGCGGAAGGGCTTGTTGATGAGCAGCATGATGCCGGAGAAAAAGTTGGTCAGCAGGGTCTGCACCGACAGGGACAGGGCGAGGCCCGCCACGCTGAGCACGGCCACCAGTGAGGTCGCGTTGATGCCGAAGGCGCCCGCCGCGATGATAACGGTCAGCACCCACAGCACCGTGGTGATGAGCTTGAAGATGAGGCCGCGGACAGGCGCGTCCAGCTTCGTCGCCTTGCTGAGCGCCTTGGCCATGACCGCCTTGACGATGCGGATGGCGATGCAGCACACGAGCAGGGTGAGGATGCCGGAGACGAACGTGTCAAGGGCGAGATTGCCGGTCAGGGTGTCCAGATTTGCGCGGGCCTGCTGTACGGTTTGTTCCACGTCCATGATGGTTCCTCCGTTTCGTTGTATGATTGCCGCTTCGCTCGCCCCTTGACGGGGCAAGCGCGAAACATGACAAAACTGCTCCCCGACAAATTCAAGAATGTATTGGGGGAGCAATATGTTCTGCCGCACCATGCGCGGGAGAATGAACCATATGGGAGCCGTCCCGTCATCCGCGCTCACGCGCGCGCAACGACACGGCTGCGGGCCTCAGCGTCCGAGATAGCCCTCCAGGATCAGGGTTGCGGCGACGGCGTCCACGTTTTTGCGGTGCTGCTTTTCTTTTTTGCCCGCGGCGTGGAGGATGGCGTGGGCCTCGATGCTGCTGCGCCGCTCGTCCCAGAGGACGACGGGCAGGCCGCTCTCGCGTATCAGCAGCTCGCGGAAGGCACGGCTCTTCCCGGCGCGCGGCCCCTCGCTGCCGTCCATGTTCTTCGGCAGGCCCAGCACCAGGGTGCCCACGTCCCGCGCCTTCGCCTCCCCGGCGATGCGTGCGGCTGCGCGCTCCATATCCCACTCCTGCATGGTCCACGCCTCGCCCGCCAGCATCCCCAGCAGGTCCGAGACCGCAAGGCCGATGCGCTGATCGCCGTAGTCGATGGCCATGGTACGCATGGGCAGCCCTCCTATTTTCTGTGCTTGAGTCTGGTGACAAGCCGCGGAGCCAGCGCCCCGGCCCGTGCCACCAGGAAAAAGCTCAAATAATTGAGCGTGACGTTCTCCGTGCGGACGACGGCGCAGAGCGTCTGCACCGCCGGGCCGCCGAAGAGGTCCCGGTTCCGCTCCCGCACCCGCGGGTGCGTGACGGCGCGGCGGATCTCCGCCCGCTTCTCGCTGCGCGTGAGGGTACAGCGGGGGGAGAACAGCGTCGTCAGGCAGGAGAAGACGCTTTTCATGAACATATAGCGGAAGTCCCGCTCGTCCCCGACGCCGAAGCGGCGGCAGAGGGCCTCCATGCGGCGGTCGGCCTGCGCGCAGATTTCAAGCTTGCGGTCGTAGTAGCGCGTGATGAGGCTGTCGCCGGGGTACATGATGTATTGGTACTTGCATTCCGGCAGCACGGCCACGCGCCCGGCGCGCTCGAGACAGTCGTAGATGAACAGCCGGTCCTCGCCCCAGCGCCAGTCCTGAAAGCGCAGGGCGCCGCTCAGCACCAGCTCCGCTTTATAGAGCTTGCCCCAGACCTGGTTGAGGAGATTGGCCTTGTAGAGCCTGCCGAGGGCGGGGCCGAGCGTCTCCGCCGTGTACTGCGCCTGCGGCTCAAAATAGCGGGCGGTGCTGCCGTCGGGGTTGAGGATCGAAAAGCCCATCAGCACGAGATCCGCGTCCCCCGCGTTGTCGATCGCGTAGGAAAGCGCGTCCGGGGCCAGAAGATCGTCCGCGTCGCAGAACATCAGGTATTCCGTCCCCGCGGGGACCATGTCGAGCGCAATGTTGCGCGCCTTCGCCGGGCCGCCGTTCGGGACCGTGACCGGCAGCACGCGCACGTCTTCCTCCCGCAGGCGGGCGAGAATGGCGGCGGTGCCGTCTGTCGAGCCGTCGTCCACCGCGATGAGCAGCAGGTCTCCCATCGTCTGGGCGAGGATGCTGCGCACGGTGCGCTCGATGGTGCGCGCGGCGTTGTAGGCCGGCATGATGACCGCCGCCTTTACCGCGCGCGGTCCGTCTCGTTCGGGCATGAGAGGTAGACCTCCATGAGAAACTGATACATGGGCAGAAGCTCCAGCCAGCCGTCGACCAGGATGCCGGGCAGCGTGTCCGTGAAGGCCGCGCCGCCAAGGTCGAAGCTCTTGTGTACGCTGACCCAGCGGCAGTTGTACCAGGCGTCGACCAGCGCGTCGTCATGCAGGGCCTTCGGGCGCTTGTAGGGCTCCCCGCCCAGGGTCCATCCGCGGCGCGCGAGGTCGCCGATCAGGCGGCGAAAGCGCGGGAGATTGGCGTCCGCGCTGCGGCGGTACTGCTCCATCTGCCGGGGCGTCGCCTCGTAAAAGCCCATGCCGCAGCTGTAGTCCGAGGGGCCGAGCTCAAACCAGAAGGCCGGCCCGTCGCCCCGGCTGCGGCTGTCCTCGAGCGTGAACCACAGGTGGTCCTTGTACGGCCCGCGCCCGAAAAGCCGCCGCGCGTCCCGGTAGATGCGCGAGACGCGGACCCTTCCCTCGAAGCCGGGCGCGCGCGCCCCCATGAGCTGATAGCAGTCCTGCGCGAGGGCCTTGACGGGCGTGTTGACAAAGTCCTCAAACTCCTGCTTGTGCGCGAGAAACCACGGCCTCTCGTTGTTGAAGGCGAGGTCCCAGAGAAAGGCCCCCGTCCTTTCGCTGAATCCGGTAAACATTCAGCGCAAAAAGCCGTTGATGATCTGCTCCTCCGCCTCGCTCTCGGTGAGACCGAGGGTCATGAGCTTGATGATCTGGTCGCCGGCGATCTTGCCGATGGCGGCCTCGTGGACAAGGGCGGAGTCGATGTCGTTGGCCTCCAGCTCCGGCACCGCCACGACGCGGGCCTTGTCCATGATGATGGCGTCGCACTCGGTATGGCCGGAGGAGAGGGCGTTGCCCACGATACGCGAACGGTAGAGCTGACTGCTGCGCTCCTTCGCAACGGAGCGGGAGACCACGTCTGCGCTGGAATTTTCGCCGTTGAGCTCGACGGTGTAGTCGCTCTCGGCGCGCTGGTCCCCGTGGGTGAGCAGGCGCTCGTGCACGACGAGGCGCGCGCCCTTTTCGAGCTTTGCCAGCGTCTCGCGCTTCGTGTCGTCCACGCCTTTGATCTGCACCATCTCCATCTCCACGCTGCTGCCCTCGCCGATATAGACCTCGGTGCGGGGGTTCATGATGCGCCTGCCGCGGCCCGTGCCCTCGCCGTAGTGCTTTTCGACGTATTTGACCTTCGCGTTTTTGCCGATGTGGAAGCAGTGAACGCCGTCGTGCGCGGAGTCCTGATCCCCGCAGTTGGAGATGCCGCAGCCCGCCACGATGACGACGTCGCAGTCGTCGCCCACAAAGAAGTCGTTGTACACGATCTCCTTCAGTCCGCTCTCGGAGAGGACGACGGGGATGTGGACGCTCTCGTTTTTCGTGCCGGGTCTGATGCGGATGTCGATGCCCGGCTTGTCGGTCTTGGAGCTGATGTCGATGTTCGCTGTGGAGTTGCGGCCGGCGGCCTTGCCGTTGGCGCGGATGTTATAGGCCCCCTCAGGCGTCTTGTGGAGATCGGCGATCTCGGCCAGAAGGCGCTTTTGAATTTCACTGAGCACGGTTCATGCCTCCCTCCAGAATGCGGCTGCAGGTGACGGGGACGGTGCTCTTCATGAGCTCGGGCAGCATCTCGTCCCTGCTGCCCTGACCGCGGACCTGCCCGTCGGCGATGAGGATGATGGAGTCCGCGATCTCCAGGATGCGCTCCTGATGGGAGATGATGAGAATGGAGGCGTGGACGCGCTTCTGCATATTCTCGAAGACCTGGATGAGACTCTGGAAGCTCCAGAGGTCGATGCCCGCCTCCGGCTCGTCAAAGACGGAGAGGGTGGTGCCGCGGGCGAGGACGGTGGCGATCTCGATGCGCTTCATTTCGCCGCCGGAGAGACTGGCGTTGACCTCGCGGTTGATGTAGTCGCGCGCGCAGAGGCCGACCGCGGAGAGATACTCGCAGGCGTCGCCGACGGAGAGCTGCTTGCCCGAGGCCAGGCGCAGCAGGTCGACCACGTGGATGCCCTTGAAGCGCACGGGCTGCTGCAGGGCAAAGCTGATGCCGAGCTTTGCGCGCTCCGTGATGCCGAGCGCGGTGATGTCCTCCCCGTCCAGAAGAATGCTGCCGGAGCGGGGCTTCTCGATGCCCATGATGAGCCGCGCCAGCGTGGACTTGCCGCCGCCGTTCGGCCCGGTGATGACGACGAACTTCTCGTCCGGGACGACGAAGCTCACGTCCTTGATGATCTCCTTCGCGCTGTCCTCGTTCTCAACGCCGAAGCAGAGGTTTTTCAGTTCAAGCATACGGGATTTTTACCTTTCCTGTGTATTTCTAAGACGCTCACATTATACCATACTTTGCCGAAAGCACAAGAGCATGGGGCTGTGAAAAAAAGTCCGATCAAGCCGTAGGGGCAGCTATCAGCCGCCCGTGCTGTGAAGCAATAAAGATTGCAAAAAGGTTGGGCAAATTCGCAAAATGCTACGAATTTGCCCGACTTTGCCTATAAATCATTTGAGTTTCCGCCGGGCGGCTGATAGCCGCCCCTACGGCAACACCGCACAATCCGCCATCGGCGCCTCCTGGAAAATTCGCGCTCTGATTTTGTCACTTTTTCTTGAAATACACAAAGTATTCCTGCAAAAAAATTTCTCAGGATTCGCTCTCGCCGAATTGTGCGGTGCTGCCTTTACTTTCCTCGCGCACCCCCCCGGAAGTCCGTCAGCCCTTCGCCGTGGTCAGGTACAGGGTATAATCCACGCCGTCGCCGGGGTAGGCGTAGGGCATGGTATAGCCCTCGTTCATGTAGACCGTGTAGTCGCCCCAGCGGGCATCCCAGGGCTTGTACTCCCAATCGGCGGGCAGCTCGATCGTCTCGGTACGCACGCTGCGGCTGCCGCTGTACCAGTCCTCCCAGACGGCCGTCACGCTGCGCAGCGGCCCGTCCCAGGCGTCCAGGAAGGAAAAGTCGGGCAGCTTTTCGCCGTAGCGGATCACGGTGCCGTTCAGGCGCTCGTCCTCCTCGGTAAAGTAGTCGATCTCCCGCAGGGCCAGCGTCCCGTAGTCGAGCGTGAGGCGCAGGGGCGTGCCCCACTCGGTCACGCCCTCGGCCAGAAGCGCCCCGTCCCCGATCTCTGTGAGCTTCAGCGCCGCGATGTCGGCAAGCCAGCCGGTGACCCAGTCCTCCTCGTCGTAGCTGTCGCCGACGTAAGAGACGCGCGTGCGCAGACTGCCGTCCTCGTCCGTCTCCCGCACATAGCTGCACCCGCGATATTCGCCGCTCGCGTAGCTGACCCCGTCCCCCGTCACGGCGACGTTGACGCCGTCCCGGCGGAAGATCCAGGTGGGCATGTCCGGCGCGTACTCGTTTTCAAAGCAGATGGAGCCGTAGAGCTCCAGCAGCGTCGAGACCCGGTTCTGTGCCAGCAGCAGCTCCCAGTCGAAGCCGAGCGCGGGGTCGAGCTCCGGCCCGGCCGGCGGCTCCTTCACCCCGGTGAGCTTCCACGGGAAGGCGCTTCCCGCGTCGTCATTCGGGGCAAAGCTGAGCTCGTACGGGAAGCTCGCCGTGCGCGTGTCCGAGAGGTGCCGGATCAGCGTGAGGCGCACGACATGCCCGCCCGCGTCCTCGATGCGCATTTCCAGCGTCTGGCCGAGCGTGTCGTCCAGCTGCGCCTTGTGGTCGGTGAAATCCAGATTCAGCGTCCAGTCGGCGTTGAAGAGCGTCTGTACCCGGCTGCGCTCCCAGTCCCTGGGGACGGCGCGCTCGGGCTCACAGCCGATGGCGCGCTCAAAATCGCGCACCTCGTCCTCCGTCAGAAGGTCCACGCCCCGGGTCCTGTGCAGCCAGGCCGCGTACCAGCCGGCGGCCTCGGCGGCGAACAGCTCGTCCGAAGCCTCGCCCCCGTTGGGGCGCTTGTACCGGAAGCAGGCCATGGCGACGCCGAAGGCCTGGCCCGCGACGCTGTCGGCAAAGCTCTCCTCTGCGGCGCAGGACGCGGAAAGTCCCAGCAGCAGGGCGGCGGCGATGATCAGAGAGAGCAGTCTTTTCATGATGAGGCTCCTTTCAAAGACAGTCAGTCGGCAATTGCGGTTCGCGCCCGTCGCGCGGCTTGCGGGGCGAATCACCGGAGGGCGGCCCCTCCGGGCTCCCCGGCGGGCGTTTTGCGAAACGGCCGTTTCTGCGAAGGTGTTGAAGTTGCGGGGATTCTATGTTATAAATAGACTGTATTTCGACAGGATTTGTTTCAACACAGAGAATATTTCCAGACCAAGAAAAGGAGCTTGCCATGAACAGAACCGCATCGAAAATCGCGCTGTGCGTCGCGCTTGTCGCCTTCGCCGTCCTCTCCGTTTTTCCGGTTGCGCAGAAGGCCGCGGAGCCTGAGCGCTACGCCGCCTACACCGCGTCTCTGGACGAGAAGACGGAGACGGTTTTGACGCTGATGGCCGCGGCCACCGTGACCTCCGCCGGGATCTCCGCCATCCCGGGGGACACCGCCACGCCCATTGCGGACAAGCTGGCGGACTTTTCGGAGTATTTTCTCCTGATCCTCTGCGTGCTCTACGCGGAGAAGTACCTGCTGACCCTCCTGCCGATGGGCGTCTTCCGCATCCTGGTCCCGCTGACCTGCCTGACCTTCATCGGCGGCCGGATCTGGAACCCCCGCTGGATGGACAGGCAGGGCTTCAAGCTCGCGCTCATCAGTCTTGCGATGCTGTGCGTGATCCCGCTGAGCATCCGGACCTCCGATCTCATCTATGACACCTACCGCCAGTCCATCGAGAACACCATCGTCTCTGCCGAGCAGCTGTCCGATGAGACGACCGAGCTTGCCGAGGCCGAGGACACGGGGATGCTCCAGACCATCCTGCGCGGCCTGTCCGAGACGAAAAACAGCATCACGGAGAAGGCGTCCAAGGTCATGAACCGCTTTGTCGAGAGTCTCGCGGTCATGATCGTGACCTCCTGCCTCATCCCGATTCTGGTGCTGATGTTCTTTGTCTGGATCGTCAAGCAGCTCACCGGCGTCGACATGCGCGAGTTTGCGATGCCGAAGCCCCCGCTCAGACGCCCCTACCGCCCGTCCGAGGATGAGGAGACTCAGCAGCGCTCGAGCATTTGACCGACGAGCTCTGCGAAGGCCTCGAGCCCGTCGCGGTCCTCCCCGGTGAAGCGGCCGGGCCACGGGCTGTCCAGGTCCAGCACGCCCACGGTCTGCCCGTGTACGCGCAGGGGGACGACGAGCTCGGAATTCGACGCGCTGTCGCAGGCGATGTGTCCGGGGAAGAGGTGTACGTCCGGCACGAGCTGCGTCCTGTCCTCCGCGACCGCCGTGCCGCAGACGCCCCTGCCCACCGGGATCTCGATGCAGGCGGGCTTTCCCTGAAACGGCCCCAGCACGAGGCGGCCGTCCTCGAGAAAGTAAAAGCCCGCCCAGTTCAGGTCCTCGAGCCGGGCAAACAGCAGAGCCGAGGCGTTGGCCAGATTTGCGATCCGGTGCGGCACCCCGTCGGTCAAGGCCCTGAGCTCTTCGCAGAGCGTTTTGTATGCGTCCGTCATTTTGCGTTCCTCGCTTTCGTTTGATATGCGCGGTTTTCTTTTTCAGTATAACCCAGACCGCGCTCTTTTTCCACTACAGATTCTGTGAGGTCATCCCTTGGAAACGATCAGCGGACTTACAAACTGGCGGCTCACTGTGCGCAGGGGGCAGGACGGCGTCGCGATCATGCGCGCGCTGACCTGCGACAGGCGCGCCGTGCTGCCGGATACGATCTTCGGCCTGCCGGTCACGGAGCTTGCCGACCGTGCCCTCGCCGCCGGCGCCGCGGACGCCGAGGGGGAGGCTGTGCGCGTCCTCGGCGGCGCGGAGGCCGAGGACTGGGACAACCGGAACATCACCGAGCTCACCCTGCCCCGGACGCTCCGGGACGTGGGCGACTATGCCTTCATGAACCTGCGCGCGATGGAGACGCTGCGCTTTTTCGACGGCCTGCGCACCACCGGCAGCGCCAGCTTCATGAACTGCCGCGCCTTCTCCCGCCTGGAGCTGACGCGCGTGTCGCCCGCCCAGGGACCGGCGCTGGCCTCCGTCGTGCGCGCGCTCCAGCAGGAGCTGGACGTGACGGTCATCGGGCACGACGGGACGCTTTTGCGTCTCATCTTCCCCGAATATATCGAAAACTATACCGAAAACAGCGCCGCCCACCACTTTGAGCTCAAGATCAGCGGCGGGGGCTACGCCTACCACGGCGTCTTCCGCGACAAGGCGCTCTCGGTTTCGGACTACGACGCGCTGTGGCGGGACTATCTCGCCGCGGAGCACGACGAAGGCAGCGCCCTGCGTCTCGCCTACTGCCGCCTGCGCTTTCCCGCGCAGCTGCGGGACGCGGCGCGCGAGAGCTACGCCGCTTACCTGAAAAAACGCCTGCGCGCCGCGCTGTCCCACGCCCTGCGGGAGCGGGACGGCGAGGGCCTGCGTCTGCTGCTCGCCCTCGGGGATACAGACCCCGCCGCGCTGGACGCCGCGCTCGCCGAGGCGCGGGCTCTCGGCTATACCGAGGCGACGGCGGTCCTGCTCGAAAAGCGGCACCGGAGCTCTGCGGGCCGGGCGCGGAAATTTGAACTGTGATGAAGGAAGCCATGGAAGAAAACAAGCTCGCCTCTGTCGGGCGGGACATCCTGCTCGCGGGACGGGCGCAGCTGTGTATCGCGCTGCCCTATCTGAGCGCGCCGTTCTGCGCCCTTGAAATCGCGCCGGGCGACACGGTGACCCTGAGCGCCGCCACGGACGGGGAGACGCTGTACTACAACGCGGCTTTTCTCGCCTCTGGCTTTCTGAAGAGCAAGACCTTTGCCCCGCGGCTGACGCTGCACACGGTGCTGCACTGTCTGTTCCGCCACCTCAAAAAGCGCCGTGGGCGGGACGCGGCCCTCTGGGACCTGGCCTGCGACGCGGCTGTCGAGAGCGTGATCGACTCCCTCGGCTGTTCCTGTCTCGGCGAGGACAGCCGGCCCCCGCGCAGGCTCTTTCTGGCCGAGTGCCGGCGGGAGATGAAGGTCCTGAGCGCGGAGGGCATCTACCGTATGCTCCTGCGCGAGCGCCTGCCGGCGTACAGGATCGCAAGCCTCGCCCGCCTCTTCGCCATGGACGACCACGGCCTGTGGGATCTCGAAGAGAAGCGGGAGCGCGAGCGCAGCGAGCGCCAGGATCAGCGCTGGCAGGACGCGGCCTCCCGTTCGCAGACCGCGCTGGACAGCATGGTCTCTGAGCGCGGCGCGGGCGGCGAAAACGTGATGGAGCAGCTCTCCGTCTCGGCCCGGGACGACGTGGACTACCGCAAATTCCTGCGCCGCTTCGCCGCGCCCCGGGAGATCATGCGCGCCGACGGCGACGCCTTCGACTACATCTACTACACCTACGGCCTCATGCACTACGGCAACATGCCGCTCATCGAGCCGCCGGAGACCCGGGAGGAGCGGCGCATCGAGGATTTCGTCATCGCCATCGACACCTCCATGTCCACCTCCGGCGTCCTCGTGCGCGAGTTTCTGGCGAGCACCTACGCGATCCTCCGCTCCGCCGACAGCTTCACCAGAAGGCTCAACATCCACATCCTCCAGTGCGACGATCAGCTCCGTTCCGATCAGAAGATCGAGAGTCTTGAGCAGCTGCGCCGCTATATGGAGAACCTGCCCCTCTCCGGCGGCAGCGCCACGGACTTCCGGCCCGTGTTCGAGCATGTGGACAGGCTTGTCGCGGCGGGCAGCTTCACAAGGCTCCGGGGGCTTCTCTACTTCACGGACGGCATGGGCGTCTACCCCGAAAAGCGCCCGGACTACGAGGTCGCCTTCGTCCTGCTGGAGGAGCCGCCCCTGTCGGTCAAAATGCCGCCCTGGGCCATCCGCATCACGCCGGAGCTGCCCTGGCGCAAACCCCGCGAGAACTTCGACGAATTCTGGCAGGAAGAGATTTTACAAGAACTTCCCGAACTGTGAGGGATTTCCATGAACATCAAACAAGCCAAGGAACAGATACGCAACACGCTGCGCGCCTATCTCGACCGCGACGCGCTGGGCTCCTACCGCATCCCCGCGGTGCGGCAGAGGCCGGTTTTGCTGATCGGCCCACCGGGCATCGGCAAGACCCAGATCATGGAGCAGATCGCGGCGGAGGAAAACGTGGGTCTCGTGTCCTACACCATCACGCACCACACCCGCCAGAGCGCCATCGGCCTGCCCTTCATCGAAAAGCGGATCTACGACGGGGTAGAGCGCACAGTCACCGAGTACACCATGAGCGAGATCCTGGGTTCCGTCTGCGCGCTGACCGAGAAGACCGGCATCCGCGAGGGCATCCTCTTTCTCGACGAGATCAACTGCGTGTCCGAGACGCTCGCGCCCATGATGCTGCAGTTTTTGCAGTGCAAGACCTTCGGCAACCAGAAGCTGCCGGAGGGCTGGCTCATCGTCGCGGCGGGCAACCCGCCGGAGTACAACCGCTCTGTCCGGGACTTCGACGTGGTGACGCTCGACCGCGTCAAGCGCATCACGGTGGAGGAGGACTTCGCGGTCTGGAAGGAGTACGCCCGGCGCAAGGGCCTGCACGGCGCGGTGATCTCCTACCTCGACCTCAAAAAAGAGAACTTCTACCGCATCGAAAACAGCCCCGAGGGGATGCAGTTTGCCACCGCCCGCGGCTGGGAGGACCTGAGCGAGATCCTGTACGCCTACGAGGCCCTGGGCATCGCGCCGGACACGGAGCTCGCAGTGCAGTACATCCAGATGCCCGCCGTCGCCCGGGACTTCACAAACTACTACGCCCTCTACAACAAATACCGCCAGGTCTACCACATCGACGACATCCTGCGGGGGAACGTCCCGAAGGTGACGCTCACGGAGTTTGCCGCGGCGCCGTTCGACGAAAGGCTCGCGGTGATGGGCCTGCTGCTGTCCCGCCTGTCGGAGTCCGCGCGGGAGACGAGACGGCAGGACGCCCTGTGCGCCGCGCTCTTCGACACCCTCGCCGGAGTGAAGGCGCGCCTGCCGGAGCTCCCTGCCGACACCCTGCCCGGAATCCTCGAAGTGCGCCGCGCTGCGCTCAGGCGCGCAGCCGACGCGGGGCAGGAGGACCGGGAGCAGAAGAATCTCCGCCAGGCGGAGATCAAGCGCCTCGAGGCGTACCAAAAAGCCCTCGCCGACACGGACGAGGGCGCGCAGGCGCAGATGGAGACGCTGCGCGCGCTCTTCGCAAAGGAGACGCAGACGCGCGAGACCGCCGCGGACGAGACCGGGCGGATGTTTGACAATGCCTTTCGCTTTCTGGAGGAGGCCGTCGGGCCGAGTCAGGAGCTGGTGCTCTTCGTCACGGAGATCACCGCGGGCTATGACACCTCCTGGTTCGTGGGCGAATTCGGCTGCGACGCTTACTTCCGCCATAACCGCGAGCTCCTGTTCGACGAGACGAGGCAGGGCATCCTCGACCGCCTGCGGACAGACGTGTGAACGCCCGTGCAGGGAGTTTTTTCGCAGCCTTGCATATATCCCGCCCGTGTGCTAAAGTGAGGCAAAACAAACAGGGGGAACACAGCATGAAATATCTCTTTGTCGTGGCCCACCCGGACGATGAGGTCCTGGGCGCCGGGGCGACGATCTGGAAGCTCGCCCGCGGGGGACACGAGGTCGCCGTCGCGACGATGGCAAACCACGCCGCCGCGCGTGCCAACATCTCCGCCACGCTGCAGAGCGACCAGGCCCGCGCCCATGAGGTCCTGGGCGTCAGGACGGCCTACGCCGCGGATTTTCCAAACATCAGGATGAACACCGTGCCGCATCTGGAGCTCGTGCAGTTTATCGAACACTGCATCGAGGACTTCGGCGCGCAGGCCGTCGTCACGCACCACCCCTCGGACACGAACATCGACCACGTCATGACCGGCGGCGCGGCCCAGGCGGCGGCGCGGCTCTTCCAGCGCCGGGAGGGGATGGCCCCTCTCAAAAGCTTCTCGTACATGGAGGTCCCTTCGTCCACGGAGTGGTCCCTCGACAGCGGCCTGAACCGCTTCACGCCGAACTGCTTTGTGGAGATCGGCGAGGAGGGTCTGAGCGTGAAGCTCGAGGCGCTCGCCTGCTACGCCGGGGTCATGCGGCCCTACCCGCATCCCCGCTCCGGGGAGGCCCTGCGCGGGCTTGCCGCCTGGCGCGGGTCGCAGGCGGGGTGCCTCTATGCCGAGGCGTTCGAGACCGTCTTCCGGAGAGTCTGAGGTGCGCCATGCGTTACGGCTATCTCTTTCTCAAGCGCCTGTTCGACGCGGGCTGCGCGCTTCTAGGGCTGATCGTGAGCTCTCCCCTGTGGCTGATCGCCGCGGCGGGGATCACGCTCTCGGACCCCGGGCCGGTCTTCTACATGGCCAGCCGCGTCGGGAAGGACAACCGGGTCTTCCGCATGTTCAAGTTCCGCTCCATGCGCCAGGGCAGGGCAAACGAGGCCGTTTTCCGCGGGGACGAGGACCGCATCTTCCCCTTCGGCCGCTTCCTGCGCGACACGAAGCTGGACGAGCTGCCGCAGCTTCTGAACATCCTGCGCGGAGACATGAGCATCGTCGGCCCGCGCCCGGCGGCGGTGGACCAGATGCGCGTGACGCGCGGCGGCCGTTTCGCCGCGGCGGGACAGGTGCAGGCCGGGCTGACCGGCCCCTCGGCGCTCTACGATTATATCTACGGCGACAGCGTGGAGGGCGCGGACGACTACGAGACCCTGGTCCTGCCGACGCGGCTGGAGCTGGATCTCGTCTATCTCGAGAAGATGGGCGTCACGTTTGACCTCAAAATGATCGCCTGGACCGCGGCCTGCATTCTGTGCACGGTCGCGGGGCGCAGGCCGGAAAAGATCTTCTCCGCGCTGCTGCGGTGGGCGGAGGAGCACCGGAAGGGAGCGTGTGTCACATGAGCGGAAAATTGAAGGTCGTCGTCATGACGCAGGCCGACCGGTTTTTCATCCCGAAGAACATCGACAAGGTCGCCGGAGCCTGCGAGCTTCAGGAGATCGTGCAGGTCGACTGCAGATCGGCGCTTGAAAACAGGCTCGGCGACTATTACAGATGGTTCGGCCTTCTGCAGTGCGCGCGGATGGGCGCCGTCACCGCCGGGCGGGAGGCAGAGCGGCTTCTGGACCGGCTCGCGGGCTACCGCCTGTTCGGGGGCTGCTGCTCGGTCCGGGATGCGGCGCGGAAAAACAGGATACCCTTCCGCATCATCACCGACAGCAACGACCGCGCCTATGTGCAGCACATCCGGGAGCTTGCGCCCGACCTCATCATCTCGTACTCCGCGCCGCAGATCATCAAGCCGGAGCTTCTGGGCGTGCCAAAATACGGGGTCATCAACGTACACGGGGCGCTGCTGCCGGACTACCGCGGCTGCCTGCCCTCGTTCTGGTATCTCTACAACGACGAGAAGCTGGGCGGCGCGACGGTCCACTACATGAGCGCGAAGATCGACGACGGCGACATTATCGAGCAGGGCAGCGTGGATATCTCCGACTGCCGCAGCATGTTCGAGCTCATGAGAAGGACCAAGGCCGTCGGCGGGGAGCTGATGCTCAAGGCCATCCGGGACATTGAGGACGGCACGGTCGAGCGCCGGAAGAACGAGACCGAAAAGGGCAGCTACTTCACCTGGCCCACCGAGGAGCAGGCGCGCGATTTCCGAAGAAGAGGCAAGCGTCTCATTTAGGTCCCGTACGGGCCGTGAAAAACCCCGAATGACAGAAGCCGCAGGGGAGGGGCTCAAACCCCTCCCCTGCGGCTTCGGATAATTTGTCCGTTCATCGCCGCAGGAGAGGGGCTTTTCCGTGTTCACAGCCACCCCAGCGCCCAGGCGAGGAGCAGGGCGGAGGCCGCGCCCAGGAGGTAGGCCGCCAGCGGATGCAGGAGCGCCTGCGGGCGGGCGGGCAGGACCTGCCCGGTATAGCCCTCCGCGGCCCGGGCGGCCTCCTGTAAAAGCGCGTCCTGATCCAGCCCCGGGCTTCGCAGCGCGTCGTCCCGCAGGACGAAGACCGCCTCGCTGAACAGCTCCCCCGGCGCGGGGACGACGATCGCGCGCCGCATCTTCCCGCGCAGACAGGGCGCGCACGCCGCGCGCGAAGGCGCGCAAAACAGCGCCCGCAGCCGTCCGCGCAAGACGGAGCGCGGGCGGACGCTCATGTCCGCTCCTCCACGCGCACGGTGACGACGGTCATGTCGTCCAGCGCGCCGTAGAGCTCCTCCGCCTGCCTGAGTACCGCGCGGGCCAGACCCTTCATGTCCTCAAAGCCCTGCAGGAGCAGGTTTTTCAGCCACTCGTCCTCCGTGTCCGCCAGCACGCCGTCGGTCGCGATGACGGCGGTGCAGCCGGGCTTGAGGCGCATACGCACCACATCCGGGGCCGTGCCCTCTCCGGTGGAGAGACCGGCGGCCAGGGTCTCGCCCCGGACGCGGCGTATGCTCTTGCCGCTCAGCACATAGGAGGGCGCGGCGCCGTATTTATAAAAGCTCGTCTGCCCCGTGAAGAGGTCCACGCACATGAGATCGACCGTGGCAAAGCCCCAGCTCTCCCCGTCGCGCAGCAGCAGTACGGAGTTTAGGAGCTTCATGGCCACGGCGGGTTCCATCCCCGCGCGCAGAAACTTCTCCAGAATCCCGATCACGCGGCGGCTGTCCTCAGCGGCCTCGTCCCCGCAGCCCATGCCGTCCGACAGAATGACGCAGAGGACCCCCGCGTCGGTCTTGAAGTAGGTGCCGCGGTCGCCGCTGACGCGCTCGCCCTGCTTTTTCATGGCGGCGATGCCCACCGACACGGCCAGCGGCTCCGCCTCCAGAAGCTCGAGCCGCGAGGCGTCGCTCTCCGGCGTATTCGGCTGGCACAGGCGCGTGCCTGCGATCTCCGAGAGCTTTTCGAGATAATCGGCCTCCCGCAGAAGCGGCGTCAGCCGCCCGCTCTCGACCGTGATGCGCAGCCGCCCGCCCCCGTCGCGGTAGACGGCGGCGTCCGCGTCGATGTCGAGACTGCGGAGGTAGCGCAGCAGCCGCCGCTCGATCAGGGGGTCGGAGCCGCTGATGCTCCCCAGCTCTGCGGCGAAGCGCTCCAAAAGCCGGGCCACGTCCGCATACTGCCCCCAGGCGACACTGCGGTTCTCCGCGAGGCGGGCGCGAAGCTGCCGCCGGTAGGCCAGGCCGCGCAGCTCCCCGTTGACGGCGGCGACAAAGGCAGGCAGGCTCACGCACTTGTCGCGGAAGAAGGCCGGGATGTCCTCCACCGAGAGACTCCCGTGCTCCACCATGGCGTTCGTCGCGTCGTTGAGGGCGGAGAGCGTGTCCACATACTCCGCGTTCCAGCAGCGGTTTTTGAAGCGGCAGGCGACGCAGACCTCGTCGGCGGCGCGGTCAAAGATGCGGGCCACGTTCTCGTCGTTGCGCGGCTCGGCCACATTGCGGCGCACGGTCTCGAAGAGCTCGCCGTAGGCCTCGCCCAGACGGCGGAGTCTTGCTGCCTCAAAGCGCCGCAGGCCGGATTCCCCGCAGCCCCGGTCCATGCACTGAAGCACGACGCCGACGCGGTTCAAAAGCGAGGAGGGCAGGACCATAAAGATGACCGAGGCGCAGAAGGTCTCGAACAGCGCGCTGACCGGCTGGACGCTGCCCCAGGCGCACACGGTCGCCAGCGCCCCGGCCAGCACGAAGGACAGCACATACACCACCCGTCCGTGCCGTCCGAAAACGCCGGACAGAAGGCCCGAGAAGGAATAGGCCATCGTGTAGAACAGCGGCCCCTCGCTCGATACGTCCATCGAGAGGCCCAGCACCGTCCCGACCGCGGCCCCGGTGAGCATCCCGCCCTTCATGGCCGAGGTCATCACCAGCAGCAGCGCGAAAAAGCGCCCCAGCGACACGACGCCGAAGAGCGTCACGCGCGACAGGGCCATCAGCGCGCAGGAGGCCATGACCATGAGCGACACGCTGTGCCTGAGCTCCGCGGTCTCGGAGCTTCGAAGTCCCGAAGAGAGCGCGTCCCGGAAGAAATAGGTCCCGCCGAAGGCCAGCGTCAGCTCGAGAAAGAGCTCCGCCGCCACGGGCACAGAGCCCTCCTCCAGGGCAAAGCTCCCGAGAAAGCCGGTCAGCCCCATGACGAGGGCCGCCGTCGCGGGCATGAAGAACTCGCTCTTGCCGGCCCCGGCCTCATGGAAGACGAAGGCCACCGTGTACACCAGCACCGAGGCCGCGATGTAGCGGATGCCCCACTCGAGCCCGCCGCCGATCAGATAGCCGGTGCAGGCCCCGACGAGGGCGCACACACCGCTCAGGCCCGCGCCGGAGCTCGCCACCATCGCCATGCCGAAGGGCGCGCCGCTGCGCAGGACGCGCGCGCAGGCCATCACCCCGCCCATCACGAAATACAGCCCGCAGCGCGCGGCGACAAAAAAGCGCGGGTCCATGCTCCCCGCCGCAGCGCGCAGACCGGCCGCCCGCCCCTGACCATCAAAGTCCATAGTTTCGCCCTCCAGAGTTTACATAAGATACGATCATTATAGTTATGTAACATAGCGAAGGCGCGCGCAACGCGCTGTTGATTCCGCAGTCTTTTTGGAAGATGAGGGAGGGCCGCAGCTGACAGCAGTAAGAAGCGTACGGCGAGATCGCAGCAAACTGCGGTCTCGCCGTACGTTTTTCAGGATGAACCCCCGTACCGCCGGAAAGGGCGTGCCCCTCCCGGTCATACTGTGCGGACAGGCGGGTTTTTTACAGCTTTGTTTTTCTTGCCTGAAGGGCAGGGAAGGCGGTCTCAACGCGCCATGTTCCAGGCCGCCAGGAGGAACAGGGCCAGGACGCCGCAGGCGGCATAGAGGAGGTCTGCGGAGAAGCTGCGCTCCACGCGGCTTCTCCTGCTCCGGGTCCGGTAGGCCGAGAACTCCGGGTCCTCGGGCGGGACAACCTCGTTCTTCGCGCCGAGGAAGATAAAGTTCACCTGCGACAGCACGAGGAGCGCGCTGACGGTCTCCACGAGTCTCGCGGCGACCGCGCCGAGGAAGGCGAGGCCGCGCAGGAGGGGCCGGTAGACCGCGTCCTCCAGATCGAGGCCCCGGGGCCATACGCTGCGGTAGGTCTCGACCCCGTCCTCGCGACGCGTCAGCCACTTCATGCCGACAAAGGCGAAGACCAGCGCGCCGATGGTGACGGAGATCAACGCGCCCTTGAGGTTCGTGAGCGAGAAGTAGTGTACCGCGTGGGCCATCGGCTCGCGCCGGAAGAAGGGCAGGGCATACTGCGCGATCCTGTCCATGGTGGCGTGCGGCGTGAGACCCAGAAGCGGCATCAGGATGCCGCCGGTCACGAGCACCGAGGCCGTCATGCCGTTCATGCAGCGCCCCGGCTTCCGGTGCTGGTGCGCCGGCTTTTTTGCGAGGAAGAGGATGTAGAAAAGCCGCGCCATGTACGCCAGCGTCAGACCGCCGGAGAGCAGGAAGATCCACTCCACCGCCCGAAAGGGGGCGGCGCTGCGGCCGTGCTCGGCCAGATGCTCGCAGTACTCCACGATCCCCTCGTGCAGGAGGGTCTTGCTGATATAGCCGCCGAAGCCCGGGATGCCCGCGATGGAGCAAGCGCCGGAGAGAAAGGCCAGCTTCAGAAGCGGCTGGTCCCGCCCAAAGCCGCGCACCTCGTTGAGGTCCAGGGAGTGGACATTGAAGTACACCACGCCCGCCGCGACGAAGAGCGTGAGCTTGATGAGCGAGTGGTTCAGGATGTGCAGTGTCGCCCCGCAGGCGGCAATGGAGCCGTGCCCGCCCAGAAGATTGCACATCGCCACGCCCGTGAGGATGAAGCCGATCTGACTCATGGACGAGCAGGCGAGGGTGCGCTTGAGGTCCGTGGAGAACACCGCCAGCAGCGCGCCGAGGAACATCGTGATCACCGCCGGCACGAGCAGCAGAAGGCCCCAGCCTTCCACCCCGTCAAAGAGCCAGCAGGTGACGCCGATGATGCCGAAGACGCCGCTCTTGGTCAGGATGCCGGAGAGCAGCGCACTCGCGGGCGCGGGGGCCACGGGGTGGGCTTTGGGCAGCCAGATGTGCAGCGGGAACATGCCCGCCTTGGCGCCGAAGCCGATCAGCGCGCACACGCCCACGGCGTAGCGCAGGCCTGTGTCCATCTTCGGGGCCTTTTTGACGATATTCTCAAAGCTGAGCGCCCCGACCGCGTTTTCCAGCAGGAACAGGCCCATCAGCATCGTGAGGCCGCCGATGACCGCGATGAAGAGATAGGTCTCGCCGGCGCGGAGGGCCTGCGGCGTCTCGTTCTGGACGACCCAGACGTAGGACGTGAAGCTCATCATCTCGAAGAAGATAAAGAGCGTCATGAGATCCGCCGCGAGAAAGACGCCCAGCAGCGCTCCCAGCGTCCAGAGATAGAACATAAAGTAGCGGGGGTTGAGGCGCGCGCCGTCGAAATACTCGGGCGAGGCCAGCGCCGTCATGAGCCACATGAAGCCCGCGAGGACGGCCATGACCGTGCGCATCCCGCCGGCGCAAAAGTGTACGCCGACGCCGCAGAGGCCCCAGAAGCTGCCGACGCCGCCCGTGAGCTCCGGCATACGCAGCAGCGACAGGGCCATGGCGAAGATCAACACCGTCACGCCAAGGGTGAGGCGCTGCCCCGCCCGTTCGGACCTGCGGCACAGAAAGTAGCAGGCGACCGCCGCGAAGATCGGCAGAAATACCATCAGGGTCAGCATCATGTCATCCCTCCGATCCAGGTCGAAATGGGGGCCGACAGCAGCGACGCCGCCACGATCAGCGCCGACAGAAAGAGCAGCGAGCCGCGCATCAGCGCGTCGGCCTCGTGGAAGTCCTCCGGCAGCGGCGGGGCCTCGTGCGTCGGGAAGTAGAAGTGGACCACCGCGCTCATCATGCACAGCGTGGTCAGAATCGCGGACACCGCCAGCGCCGCCGCGCCCAGTACGCCCGTCCACCCGCCGGAGGCGGCGGAGGCGACGCCCAGGGTCCACTTGCTCAGGAAGGCCCCGAAGGGCGGCACGCCCATCAGCGCCAGCGCCGCCAGCGTGAAGGACGCCGCGGTCACGGGCATCTTCTTTTTAATGCCCTCCATGGTGTGGACGTACTCGAGGCCGTTGTTGTGCAGGATCGCGCCCGCGCAGAAGAAGAGCGTGATCTTGATGACCGAGTGATAGATGAGGTGCAGCATCCCGCCGACAAAGCCAAGCGGACTCATGGCCGTGAAGCCCAGAAGGATGTACGAGAGGTTCGACACCGTGTGGTAGGCCAGGCGGCGCTTGAGGTGGTCCTGCCGCAGGGCCATGCCCGTGCCGAACATGACCGTAAAGCCCGCCGCGGCCATCACGACCGTCTGCGCCCAGGTGCCGCGGGCAAAGTCCGGGCCGAAGCCGAAGTAGATCAGCCGCATCACCGCGAAGGCCCCGGACTTGACCACCGCCACCGCGTGCAGCAGGGCGGTGACCGGCGTGGGCGCGACGGCGGCCGCGGGCAGCCAGCGGTGGAAGGGGAAGATCGCGGCCTTGACGCCGAAGCCGAAGAAGGCCAGCACAAAGACGGTCAGAAGCTCCCGCTCGTGCCCCGCGGTCTTCGCCGTGTTCAGGATGCCGCCCCAGGTGAACTCGAGGGTGTCGGCGTAGCGGCAGAAGTACATGAGGCAGATGAACACCAGCGCCGCGCCGGTCATGGAGTAGAGAACGTACTTTTTGCCGGCGGAGCGCGCTTTGTCGTCCATCCCGTGCATGACGAGCGGCAGGGTCACGAGAGTCATGAACTCGTAGCAGAGGTAGAGCGTGAAGAAGTTTGCGGCGTAGGCGATACCCGCCACCGCGCCGTAGGTGAGGAGGAAGAAGCCGAAGAACAGGTTCTCGCGCCCCTCATGCTCCATGTAGGAGAAGGCGTAGACCGTGGTCACGGGCCACAGCACCCCGATGATGGCGCCGAAGACCGTGCCGGCCCCGTCGGGGCGGAAGGCGATCTCCAGCATGGGGCTGAGCGTCGCCACATGCACGCGCATGGTCTCCGCGCCGAATACGTTTGAGAGGACTGCCGCCCCCAGGACGAAGGCGGTGTTGAGCCCGACCGCGATGAGGGCGCAGCGGTTGCGGAGCGCCCGGCTCTCCGGCCTGAGAATGAGCAGCAGCGTTCCCGCGGCGACGGGGAAGAGCACGCTTAAAATTGTCAGAATACGCATATCCGCCCCTCCTTACAGTACCAGGCCATTGAGGATGGCAAAGACCGCGTTCAGCCCGTTCGGGAACAGGCCGAGCAGCACCGTGAGCCCCGCGAAGACAAGCTGCGGGACGAGCATGGTCTTCGGCACCTCGCAGGGCTGCCCGGCCTCAAAGTCCCGGCCGGGGAAAAAGGCCGCCGCCACGATGGGCAGAAGGTAGAAGGCCGTCAGCAGGGCCGAGAGCATCAGGACGACCAGGCCGACGAGCCCGAGCGTCGAGCCGCCCGCCAGCGCCCCGCGGGCCAGACAGTATTTCGCCGCAAAGCCGCCCATCGGCGGGATGCCGATGAGGGACAGGGACGCAATGGCAAAGCACCACATCGTCACCGGCATACGCCTGCCGATGCCCCGGAGCTCGTCCGTCTTCGTACAGCCGGCGGCGAAGATGACGGAGCCCGCGCAGAGAAAGAGCGCGTCCTTCGCCAGCGCGTGGAAGACGATCTGCAAAAACGCGCCGACGACGCCGAAGGTCTCAAAGGTAAACAGGCCGAAGATCACATAGGACACGTTGGACACCGAGGAATAGGCCAGGCGCTTTTTCAGGACCTTCTCCCGCTGGGCCAGCATCGAGCCCGTGAAGATCGTGACGATCGAGAGCGTGAGCACCGCGGTCTGGACCCAGGTGCCCTGCAGCATCCCGCGTCCGAAGAGCTGAAACGCGCAGCGGAGGATGGACAGGACGCCGGCCTTGGTGATGAGGCCGGACAGCACCGCGCTGGCGGGCGAGGGGGCTACGGGATGCGCCTCCGTCAGCCACATCTGCAGCGGCACCATGCCGGCCTTCGCGCCGAAGCCGAGGATGATCAGAAACGCCGCGGCGAGCAGGACCTTCGGGTCTCCCGTGAGCTTCGCCCCGCCGGGGGTGAAGCTGAGGTCGTTGCCCTGCGCGCCCAGGAGGAAGAAGCCCAGCAGCGCCATGCACGCGCCGAGGGTGGAGTAGCCCAGGTACTTGAAGGCGGCCTCGCGGGATCTCTCGGTCCCGTTGTGCAGCACCAGCGGCATCGACGCGAGACTCATGAGCTCAAAGCACATGTAGAGCGTCACGGCGTTCTGCGCGAAGGCCAGGGCGACAAGGGCCGCGTAGGTCAGCAGGAAGAAGCCGAAGAACTGCTCCTCCTTCCCCTCGTGCTTCATGTAGCCGAAAGCGTGGAACTGGACGAGGCACCAGATGAAGGACACCAGCGTGACAAAGAAGAGGCTCAGCCCGTCCGTGCCGAAGCGGAGATACAGCGTATCGCTCAGGGGCAGGAAGGTCAGCGCCTCCCCGAAGATCCCCGCGAGCACCGCGAGGACGGACGAGGCGATCATGGTCCAGATGACGGTGCTGCGGCGCTTCTCCGCGTCGTGCATACGGAAGACATGCACCGCCGACACCGCCGGGATCAGAAACGACAGTACGATCAGCATATACGCGCCCCTCCCTTCACATGAGCTCCAGCCCGCGGACGATGAGCTCCATCACGGGCGTGAAGCGGACGCCGAGAAACAGCACCCCGCAGGCGAGAACGACGATGGCCGCCGCAGCGTACGGGTCCGCCTCCACGCGCTTTGCGCCGGGGTTTCTGTCGCTCCAGATATTGATGAGCGCGGGGATGTAGTAGAGCGCGTTCAGCACCGACGACAGGGCCAGGACAAAGAGCGTGAGGGCGACCTTTTCATCCCCGAAGATCGCGGACGAGGAGAAGTTCACCTTGGCCGCAAAGCCGCCGAAGAGGGGGATGCCCACCATGGACAGAGCGCCGATCCCGAAGCCGAAGCCCGCCAGAGGGCAGCTCCACGCGGAGCCCCGGAGGGCCCGGAGCTGCTTGTCGTGGTGCGCGGCGGACGCGAGCCGCCCGACCGAGACGAAGAGCAGGGGCTTGGTGAACGCGTGGGCGAGGATCTGGAAGCAGGCCGCGGCGATCCCCGCCGGGGTGCCGAGGCCGATGCCCATGAACACATAGCCGAGCTGCGCCACCGACGAGTAGGCCAGCATCCGCTTGGCGTGGGTCTCGCGCAGGGCCATCACAGAGCCGAGGATCATCCCGCAGAAGCCGAGGGCGAAGACCGCGTCGTGGATGTGGAAGGCCCGTACCGTCTCCAGGGTGAAGACGCGGCAGAACATCGTGATCAGCAGTACCGCGTAGCCCTTGACGACGAGGCCGGACAGCACCGCGGAGGACGTGGTCGTCGCGCTGCCGTGGGCGTCGGGCAGCCAGCGGTGGAAGGGGAACATGGCGGACTTGACGCCGAGGCCCGCCGTCATCATCGCGAGGACGAGGGCGAGGACCTTTGTATACTGCCCGCCGGCCATGAGCGCTGCCACGCTCTCGGCGAGCTGGGGCATGAGCAGGTGGCCGGTGACCGCGTAGAGCAGGATCACCGAGAAGAGGAAGAGGCCGGAGCCCAGAAGACTCATAAAGAGATAGCGGATGGTCGCCACGAGCGTCGGGCCCGAGTCCCGGATCATCACGAGGGCGCAGGCCGCAATGGTGCTGATCTCAATGAAGACGTAGGCGGTGAAGGCGTCGTTCGTGTAGGTGAGGATCAGGAGGCTCGCCAGCACCATGTTGAACATCACGCAGGCGAGACCCATCTTCTTCTCATCCACGTCCTCAAAGAGCTCGGTCCGCCCGCCCAGAAGCGACAGGCACATCACCGCCGCGAAGACCGAGGCGAAGAGCCCCTGCAGGGGGCCGAACCGGATCTCGTTGCCGAAGGGCGCGGGAAACTTGCCCATGGTGAAGGCATAGGATGCGTCCGACCTCACGATGAACACGAGAAAGCAGAGCGACATCACGGCGACGCAGGCGCTGACGCCCGCCGTGAGGAGCCAGGCGCGCCTTGCGCCCGGGAGCACGGAGAGCAGGATCGCTGCGGTCATGGTGAGAAAGACGCTCAGATAGGGGAGATTCCAGGCAAACGGCATGTGCTCACTCCCCCCTCTTCTTCATGGCCTCTAAAAGCTCGCGCATGTCCACGGTGCCGTAGGTTCCGTAGATGCGCTGCACCAGGGCCAGCGAGAAGGCGCTGACCGAGACCGAGACCACGATGCCCGTGAGGACCAGCCCCGCGGGGATGGGATTGACGTAGCGGGACACATCGGCCCCGCCGTCGGTGAGGATGGCGGCGATGCGCCCGGCGATCATGCCGCGGCTGGCCAGCATCAGAAAGGCGGCGGAGTCCATGATGTTGAAGGACACGATCTTTTTGATCAGATTCGGGTGCAGCATCATGTTGACAAAGCCCGTCACGAAGAGGATGGCCGCCGTGATGGCGAAGCGGTTTTCGATGATGAGACTCAGCATCACAGCTCTCCTTTCGTGTAGAAGGAATAGAAGCCGTACATGGTGCTCATGACCACGAGACCGACGGCGAGGTCGATCACCAGCACGATGTAGCGGGCAAGCTCGGACGCGATGCCGTTTGCGCCCTGGTAGATGTACACGCCGAACATCACGGCATAGAGCATGAGGCCCGTGATGCGCACGGCGTTGAAGACCTTTGCGGTGAAAAAGCGGCGCACGGCCTCGCTCCCGAAGGCCACGGCGAAGAGGATGAGCGCCGCGCCGAGGATCGAGCCGCCCGAGAAGCCGCCGCCCGGAGAGATGTGGCCGTTGAACAGCACGCACAGCCCGAAGCACAGCACGCAGGGCAGGACCAGGCGCGCGTTGGCCTGGAGGATCGCGTCGCGCGGGGCGGTTTTCTCACAGTGCTTTGCCTCGTCGCGGAGCCTGTCGTTCGTCGCCCAGAGCAGGAGCATTACGCAGCAGACCGCGAGAAACAGCACGCAGCTCTCGCCGAAGGTGTCAAAGCCGCGGTAGTTCAGGATCATGCCGGCAATGACGTTCTCGGCCCCGGTCTCCTCCTCGGCGCAGCCCACATAGCGGCGGACGACCTCGTTGTTCGTCGGGTTGCCGGGGGCGGCGAACGCCGGCAGCGCCACGGCTCCGGCCAGCAGGACCGCGAGCAGCAGCACGCTGATGATGAGGCCGCATTTCATATAGAGGCGCAGAAAACCGTCGAGCCGCGCCCGGTCGTCCAGATCGGAGGGGCCGATCTTCGGCACGCTTTTCTTCTTTTCGAGGGGTTCAAACTCCGCCCTGAGCGGGACGCCGATCTCCCCCTCCACCCAGCGGGTGAAGCATGAGGGCAGCTTCATTTTTCATCCTCCGTTCCCTGCATCTGCCGGATGCGGCGCAGACAGAGATAGAACAGCACGCCCGACACGCCCGTGCCCACCGCGGCCTCGGTGATCGCGAGATCCGGGGCCTGCAGCAGCATCCAGATCACGCTCATCACGAGCCCGAAGGTCGTGAAGCTGATGATCATGAGCAGCGGGTGCTTCTGCAGGGGCGCACTGACGCCCGTGACAAGCAGGATCAGCAGCAAAACGCATTCCACAATTTTCACCGTCTGTCCACCTCCCGGTATTCCTGCCCGGCGTTCCGGTGCGTCGCAACCTCGGCCCCGGCGATAAGGTGCGTGACCACGGGGCCGGTGAGAAACATGAACACCAGAATCAGCGCAAGCTTCAAAATGGGGACAAGCTCCCCTGTCAGGATCGCCACCGCGATCAGAACGCAGCCGATGCCCAGCGTGTCGCCCATGGCGGCGGCGTGCATACGGTTCATCACGTACCGGAACTTGTAAAAGCCCAGCACCTCGGAGAAAAAGACAAAGACCGCAAGGGCCAGGAAGGGGATCGCGAGGATCACGCGAATCGTCATTTCTTTTTTTCCTCCTTCTGCCGGTCGGCGGCCAGAAGTCTCGTCAAAAGCGTCGTCGCGGTGAAGCCCAGCAGGGCGTAAATAAGGGCCACGTCCAGCAGATACCCCGCCCGGTGCAGGCGGGAGAGAATGCAGATCGAGGCCGTGACCATCGTGTTGATCGCGTTGACGGCGACGATGCGGTCCGTAAAGCGCGGGCCCTTCACGACCCGCGGCATCAGCGCCAGCATGAAGAGGGCGAGCAGCAGAAGCACGCCCGTGAGCAGCTTGTCTTCCATCAGGCTTCCTCCACCTTCCGCGCCATCCCGGCAAAGGCGCTGTGCTCAATGTCGATCTGGAAATACTCGTCCAGCGCGTGGACGGCAAACTCGTCCCCTTCGAGCCGGACGGTGTAGGTGCCGGGGGTCAGCGTGATGGAGTTTGCCACCAGCACGCGCAGCGGCTCGGACTTCAGCTCGCTCTTAAAGCGGACGAGCATGGACTGCGGCTGCCCCCTGCGGTAGATGAAGCGCAGCACGTCAAAATTTTCGCGCACGATTTCCCGGAGAAGATACGCGATATACCGCAGCAGCGCCGGCAGCTTGCGCGCCGAGCCGTAAAAGCGCCGCGGATCGTAGCCCATGAACCGTGTGCACAGCAGCGTGATGAGCCCGCTCACCACCGCGCCGAGCAGCAGGTTCGAGACGCTCACACTCCCGGCGAACACCAGCCACAGGGCCAGCAGGATCAAAAACACAGGGCATCCCCCTCCATAAGCAAAAATACGATTCCCCAACAAAAAGCGGGCACTTTTTATTGGGGAGCAGCGAGTATCCATAATAGTATAATACAAAAGGAAACCGGATTCAAGCGCCGATTGCGAAAAAACGGGGGCCGGCTCAAAACACACCGCGTCATGCTGAGCGGAACGAAGCGGAGTCGAAGGATCTTTCTCCGGAGGTTCTCGGAAACCTCGAAAAGAAAGATCCTTCGTCACTTTGTTCCGCAGGATGACAAAAAAACGTTTTGAGCCGGCCCCTGTCGCCTGCTGCGGCGGGGGGTTTTACTTTGTCCCGAAGATGCGGTCGCCGGCGTCGCCGAGACCGGGGACGATGTAGCCGTGGTCGTTGAGGTGGTCGTCCAGCGCGGCGACGAAGATGTCGACATCCGGGTGGTCCTCCTGCATCCGCCGGACGCCCTCGGGCGCGCCGATGATGCTCATGAGCTTGATGTGCCTGACGCCGACCTCCTTGAGGAAGGTGACCGCCGCGGAGGCGGAGCCGCCGGTGGCGAGCATGGGATCGACGACGATGACGTCGCGCTCCTCAATGTCGGGGGGCATCTTGAAGTAGTACTTGACAGGCTCGAGCGTGGCGGGGTCGCGGAAGAGACCGATATGGCCGACCTTGACGTTCGGCATCATGCTGACCATGCCGTCGACCATGCCGAGACCGGCGCGAAGGATGGGGACGACGGCCAGCTTTTTGCCGGAGATGCGTCTGCACACGGCGGGGGCGACGGGCGTCTCGATCGTGATTTCCTCCAGGGGCAGGTCGCGGGTCGCCTCATAGCACATCAGCATGGCGATCTCGGAGATGAGCTCCCGGAATTCCTTGACGCTGGTGTTCTTGTCGCGGAGAATGGACAGCTTGTGCTGGATCAGCGGATGGTCGAACACGCAAACTTTGCTCATTGATATTCTCCTTTTACAATATAACTTGCGGACATGCGGAATTTCATACGGGAGTATAGCATGATTCTCACCGTGTGGCAATGAAAACTTGAAAAAACGCGCGGCTGTTTCATGAAACCCGCCGGGGAGTTCAGAGGGGACCCCCTCTGATTTTTCGCCTCGCAAGGCGAAAAACCAATGCAATCCGTTTTTTGCGGGGGCGTGTACCTCGCAAAAAACACCGCTCAGCCTGCAAGTGTGCGAGCGTCCCCCGCAAGCGAGTGCGCGCAGCAGGCTGCAAGCCTTCTCGTTTCGCAAAAATGCCCAAAGGCATTTTTCCGAAACGAACGTGGAAAAAACGCGCGACGTCCGCGTCTGTTCCTACTTGCCGAGGATCTCCCTGAGCTCCTGGGCGATGGCGCTGACGCGGGACTCGATCTCCTGGAGGCTGATCTCGTCGGCCTGTCTGGGCTGCGGGACGGGCTTTGCTTCGTCCGTGAGCGTGAGACCGCACAGGAAGCTTCGCCACTGCTCGTTGAGCGCCTCCGCCGCCTCGAGCTGCTGGCGGCGCAGTCTGGAGAAGCAGTCCCCCACATAGCGGACCACATACTCCTGCATATCGTCCGGGATCTCCGGCTGGGCGGACTCCCCGGCCGGGGCGGCGGCGACGTCCTCCGTCCGGCGCAGCAGGACGGCGGCCCTGCCCTCGGCCTCGCGCAGAATGGCGGCCTTCTCGTCCTCGGCCTCCTGCCGGAGCGCGCTGGCCCGTTCTGCCGTCTCCTTCAGAATGGCGGCCTTTTCGTCCTCGGCCTCCTGCCGGAGTGCGCTGGCCCGCTCCGCCGTGTCTTTCAGAATGGCGGCCTTTTCGTCCTCGGCCTCCTGCCGGAGCGCGCTGGCCCGCTCCGCCGTGTCCTTCAGGACGGCGGCCTTCTCCTCCTCCGCGGCCTGCTGGAGGGCTTCGGCCCTCTCCTTCGCATCCCGGAGGACGGCGGTCTTCTCCTCCTCCGCCTCCCGCCTGAGCGCGGCGGCCTTCTCCTCGGCCTCCTGCAGAATGGCGGTCTTTTCCTCCTCCGCCTCCCGCAGCAGCGTGTCGACCTTTTCCCGCATCTCCCGCAGCAGCGCGGCCTTTTCCTCCTCCGCGCCGCGGGTGATCAGATCGGCCTGGTCCCTGGCGCTCTTTAAGATGCCGTCAGCCTGCTCCTTCGCCTGCGCGACCATCTGGCGGGCGACCGCGCGCGCCGAGACCAGAATATCACCGATCTCCGCCTGCTCCTCCTGACTGAGCTGCCACGCATTCCCTGGCGTTCTCTCTGCATCAGCTGCCATATTCCATAACCCCCCGAGCGTAAGCTACGCTTTTTTTCCATTATAACAGGCAAATGCCCCGATGGCAATTGGCAATATCGACCTTTATTGCAGCATTTTGCGGATCGTCTGGCCCATTTTGAGCGCAAAGAGGCGGTGGCCCCGCGCGGAAAAGTGGATGCCGTCGCCCCCGGTCGGGATCTGCCAGGGGGCCGTGTCGACAAACAGCACGCCGAGCTCCGCCGCGACCGCCGCATATTCCTCCGCAAGCTCCGCAAAGCGCTGCTCAAAGCCCTCGCCGGGCAGGGTGAGCGGCGGCGGCGCGCAGAGCAGCACGGCGCTCTCCGGCATGGCGCCGACAAGCGCCGTGAGAAAGCCGCGCATGTGGGCGGCGACGTCCTGTGCCCCGGCCTCCGCCAGTATGTCGTTCGTGCCGAGCATGACGAGGATCAGCGCCCTGTCCCCCGTACTTTTCAAAAGGGCGAGATCCGCCTCCGCGCTGCGTCGGAAGCGCGGGACGCGCCGCCCGTTGAGCCCGCGGTTGACGACCTCGCAGCCGAGCGCCCGGCCCAGCAGCTCCGGCCAGCGCGCCTCCGGCGGGAAGCGGCCTCCGAAGACCGCGTCCCCGTCGTAGCCGTAGGTATTGGAATCGCCGTAGCAGATGATTTTCATGGCTGCCTCACTTTCCCACGCAGAAGCGGCGGAAGATGCGCTCGGTCACATCCTCGCGGATGCTGCGGCCGCTGAGCTCGCCGAGGGCGGCCATGGCGGTCTCGCTCTCGGTGAGGACGATGTCGGGCGTACAGCCCTCCTCCATGGCCCGCAGGGCGGCGCGCACGCTCTCGAGCGCCCGGGCGACGGCCTCGGCCTGGCGGGCGTTGGTGAGGATTTCCCCGGCCGGCGCCTCCGGCAGGGGGAAGAGCGAGCGGATCACGCGCTCCAGCTCGTCCAGCCCCTCGCCCGTGCGGGCGGAGAGAACGACGACGGGCAGGCTCGTCTCCGGCGGCGCGCTGACCGCGCCGAGGTCGGACTTGGACAGGACCAGCACCGCGTGCGGGCAGCGCTCCGCCTCCCGCAGCAGGGCGAGATCTTCCCCGCCGATCTCCGCGCTGCCGTCCAGCACGTCGATCACGAGCCGGGCAGATTGCATGGCGAGACGGCTTCGCTCGACCCCCAGGCGCTCCACGGCGTCCTCGGTGTCGCGGATGCCGGCGGTGTCCGTCAGCCGCAGCAGAAGGGAGCCGAGGCGAAGCTTTTCCTCGATCGTGTCCCGCGTGGTGCCGGGCACGTCGGTGACAATGGCGCGCTCGTAGCCCAGGAGCGCGTTGAGCAGCGAGCTCTTGCCCGCGTTGGGCCGGCCGACGATAGCCGCGGGGATGCCCGCGGTCATGAGCCTGCCGCGCTCAAAGCTTCCGAGCAGCGCGGCGAGAGAGCGCTCCGCCTCCCGCAGGCTTTGCCTGTAGCCCTCGAGACGGAAGTCCTCGATGTCCTCGTCGGGGTAATCCAGCACCGCGTGGTAGTGGGCGCTGATGTCCGCGAGGGAGCCGTAGACCGCCTCGGTCTTCCGGGCGATGGCCCCGGAGAGCTGGGCGGCTGCGTTTTTGGCGCACTCCAGACTCTCCGCGTCGATGAGGTCGGCGACGGCCTCGGCGGCGCTGAGCTCCATGCGGCCGTTCAGAAAGGCGCGCTTTGTGAACTCCCCCGCGCGGGCCTGGCGCGCGCCGAGACGGAAGCACTCCTCCAGCACGGCGCGCAGCAGCGTGGGCGAGCCGTGGCACTGAAATTCCGCGGTATCCTCGCCGGTATAGCTGTGCGGCGCGCGGCTGAGCGTACACATGCACAGATCGAGCAGCGCCCCCTCCGCGTCGTACAGCCCGCCATAGACGAGCCGGCGGTCCCCGCAGGTGCGCACGGAGCGCCCGGAGCCCGGACGAAACAGCGTATCCGCGATCTCATGCGCCCGATCGCCGGACAGGCGCACGATCCCGATGGCGGCCACCTGCGCCCCGGTGGCGACGGCGGCGATGGTGTCAGGCATCCTGCGCGCCCCCTTCCCAGCCTTCGATCAGCGCGGGCAGCTCCATGGGCGCGGCGATCACCGCGTCCGGACTCTCCGCGCGGCCGAAGCCGTAGGCGGCGAAGACAAAGGGGCAGCCCGCCTCGCGCGCACTCCTCTCGTCCATGTCGGTGTCGCCGACATAGACGGGCGCGCGCAGCCCGCCTCGCTTTGCGATCAGGGCGATGTTGCCGGCCTTCCTGAGCCCCGTCGTCCCCTCGCAGGCGTAGTCCCGGAAGCAGGGGCCGAGGCCGCTGCTCTTGAGAAAGCATTCGATATAGCCGTCCAGACAGTTGGAGACGATGAAGAGCGGATATCGGGCGGAGAGCGTCTCGAGCATATCGCGCACCCCGGGGTAGAGGTCCCCGCCGTGCCGCGCGATATAGGCGTTCTCGCCGCGGATGCAGCGGCGGCAGACCTCGTCCGCCCGCTCGCCGTAGGCTGAAAAGAGCGTCCGGGAGATCTCGTCCGCGGTCATGCCCATGATGCGCTTCACGTCCTGCGGCGTCGGCGTGCGCTCCGCGCCGTAGCATTCGCGCAGGACCAGTCCCCAGCTTTCCGACACGACGCGGCAGGAGTCCCACAGCGTCCCATCCAGATCAAAAATGATGCCGTCGATCATCCGATTCCCTCCGAAAAAGCGGTCACATCCGCGGGCCGGCCCGGTCCTTCCCGTCATTCTGAGGAACGAAGCGACAAAGGACCTTTCCTTTTGAACTTCCAAGGAAAGATCCTTCGCTTCGCTCAGGATGGCATTACGCTTTGGGCAACACCGCACAATCCGCCTTCGGCATCTCCTGGAAAAATTGCGCTCTGATTTCGTCACTTTTCCTTGAGGTACACAAAGTACATCTGCGAAAAAGTTTATCAGAACCCAAATTTCCTCAGGATCTGCTCTTGCCGAATTATGCGGTGTTGCCTTTGCGGCGGGCTCCGCAGGCTGCAAGCCGGCAGCGGTATTATCGCCTGAATTATAACGGCTCGCGCACAGGCTGTCAAGAAAATTGCGGGGCCTCCTTTCTCCGCAGAATGCGACAGCATCCGCGTCGGAGCCCGGCTATAATGGGGCGCAGGAGGTGGGAAATGATGAAAAAACAGGGCTGGATGCTGGCCGCGCTCTGCCTTGTGATGAGTATGCCGCTGCACGGCTTCGCCGAGCAGAGCCTGCTGCCGGAGACGCTGTATGTCCGCGAGCTGCGTGAGACGTCCCCCGCACCCGACGCGCCGCAGGACGACGCCCCGGACGAAGCGCGGGCGGGCGCCCCGCCGTCCCCCGCGCCGACACCCGTGCCGGAGGAGGGGAACTTTGCCCTGATGGGCCACCGCACGGCGGTCACGCCCCTCGACATGGCCGGCTATTACCTCGGCGAGATGGCGGAGGCCGCGGCGGCGGGCGACCAGTACGCCGGACAGGAGGCGGAGCGCTGCCGCGACGCGGCTCTCGCGGCCGGCGGAAAGGGGGAGCCCCTGCGCTTTGACGAGCTGCTGCTCCTGGCCCGCCTCATCGACGCCATGGCCGGCAGCGACTGGCTGACCGACGATTTCCGAATGTGCGTGGGCGAGGTCGCGCTCAACCGCGTGGCCTCTCCGGAGTTTCCGAACACCCTGCGGGAGGTGATCTACCAGCGCGGCCAGTACAGCGTGGCGAGCAGCCCGCGCTTTGCCTCGCTCGTCCCGCGGCGCGAATGCGTCGACGCCGCCCTGCGTCTGCTGCAGGGGGAGCGGCACATGGTGCCCGCCGTGGTCTATCAGGCCGACTATATCCAGGGCGAGCTTTTCACCATGTACCCCGACCGCCAGCTAGGCAGCACCTATTTCTGTCTCAGCGACCGCCTGGAGCTCTACCCCTGAGCCCTGTATCCTGTGTTTTTTCCAGATTTTTCTCCGGATTCCATCAATAATTTGTAATGGAATGCCTTGACAACGGGGCACAGGTGTGATTAAATAAGTCTGGATTATGGTAACCGGACAGGAGGGCTCAGATCATGCGCTCAACAACTTGGAATAGAAAGAGAACCTTTGGCAGAGCGGCGCGCCTGCTTGCGCTGACGCTCGCGATCATCCTCGCCTTCGGAATCATCACGCCCGGGGCCTGTGCCGCGGTGCTGACGCCCGGCGATTTCCTGCGCTACATCCCTGTCGGTGTCGCAGTCACGGACTCCGCAGTACAGGTGTACGGCTACTTCACGAACCTCAACGGCGACTGTTTCGTCTCCAACTTCCGCGATTTCAGTCTCGACGTGTACATGGACGGCTACCTGATCGCCTCCGGCTACTTCGGGACCATCGACAAGTTTGAGATCGAGCCGGAGGGCGTGCTCTACCACACCTTCGTCTTCCCCGGCAGGAGCGGTCTGGTGCCCGGGGCCTACGTCTGCGAGGACAGCGATTACTGCGTTCTCTCCTGCACCTTCGATTATTCCGAGTATGTCAGCAGGCCCCTCGTCAAGTGAGGGCCCGGCCGGCAGCATCAAAAACACGGCTCCCCGGGATGTCCCGGGGGGCCGTTTCTGTAATAAAGAAAGCGACACGCATCCATAGAAACAGGGAGGACGCGCCATGAAAAAACTGTTTGCCGACAAGGTGTTTATTACGGTCCTTGTCTGTATGTGCATCACGCTCATCATGATCTGCGTGGTGCTGCTCACGCTCTCGGCGCGCGGCCGCCCCGCCCCGGCGGCGGAGACGCCCGCACCGACGCCTGTGCCGACGCCCACGCCCACGGCCGTGCCCACGCCGAGCCCGAGTCCGACGCCGGTCCCCACGCCGACGCCGACGCCCTACGATCCGCCGGAGGAGCTGCTGCAAAGCCTGGAGATCAACCCGCACGTGATCGGCTGGCTGGACATCCCGGGCACCGACGTGTCGTATCCCATCCTCCAGCACCCGACGGAGGACAACCACTACCTGGACATTACCATCGAGGGCGGCTACGGCTACCCCGGGTCGATCTACACCAACAGCATGGAGGGGCAGGACTTTGACACCTTCAACACGGTGATCTACGGCCACAACATGGCAAACGAGACCTTCTTCGGCAGCCTGAAATACTATAACGACGAGGACTTCCGAAACGCCCACCGCGAGCTCGACGTCTACACCCTCAAGACAAAATACCGCTACACGCTCTTTGCCGTCGTGACCTATGACGACCGCTACATCACCGCGAGCTATGACGACACAAACCCGGCGGACCGGAGGGCTTTCCTGCGCTCACTTATGGACTTCAGCCCCGTGGTTTACGACGATGTGAGCGTCAACCCCGACAGCCACATCCTCACGCTCTCCACCTGCATCGGCGGAATGCCGAACAACCGCCTGCTCATCCTCGCCGTGCGCTCTGAGCCGGCCCCGCCGGTCCAAAGCGCGCCTCCGGAGCCGTCCGCCCCGGAGGAAATCGCCGTCCCCGCGCCGGGCGACTACAGCGCCGCGGCGGCCGTTCCTTCCCCCCGACAAGGAAAAGAAAGGAGAAATTGAAAATTTTTTGAAAAAATTTTGTAACCCCCTCGCAATTTTTTGAAACTTGTGTTATACTGTCTCCAACAGACGAAAAAAGGAGGAGACAGTATGAATCGCAATACGGCAATCAGGGCGCTGCGGCTGATCGCATCGCTGCTGTGCGCGCTGGTGACGCTGGCCTGCTGCGTCGGCCTTTACGCCTACGCGGACTACACGCCGCCCGGGGCCCTGATCGAGGCCTGGAAGCAGAACAACCACGTGATCGGAGGCCTCGCGATCCCCGGCACCGACATCATGTACCCCATATTGGAGCATCCCACGATCGACGACTATTATCTCAACGTCTGCATCGACGGGACGGAGGGCTACCCCGGGTCGATCTACACCAACAGCATGGAGGGCAAGTTCTTCGACACCTTCAACACGGTGATCTACGGCCACAACATGCGCGACGGCAGCTATTTCGGCTCGCTGAAGTACTTCCTGGACCCGGACTTTCTGGCCGAGCACCGGCAGATCCGCATTTTCGCCCTGGACAAGATGCACGTCTATGACATTTTCGCGGTCGTGATCTACAACGAAAAGCGCATCACGGACTTCTTCCCGGACGAAAAGCTGGCCGATCGCCAGGCCTTCCTCGACTCCCTGCGCGAGGATTCCTGGGACGGCTCCATCCTGCTCAACGACGTGCCGGTGGACATTGACGGCCACATCGTCACGCTCTCCACCTGCATCACCGACATGCACGACAACCGCCTGCTGATCGTCGCATTCGAGGAGGAGTAAGCCGGCGCGATTCACAAGAGGCTGTGAAGAAAGTCACCTTATGCGCTTCCTCTCTGTAGGGGCGGCTATCAGCCGCCCGACAGAGGGCCGAATGATTGATAGGGCAATACCGCATAATTCGGCAAGAGCAGATCCTGAGAAAATTTGGGTTCTGATAAAGGCAGTTTTTCGCAGATGTACTTTGTGTACCTCAAGAAAAAGGGCGGATTGTGCGGTGTTGCCATAGACAAAACTGGGCAAATCTGCAGTGTCAATGACACGACGGATTTGCCCAGCTTTTTTTCGGTCTTAATTGTTTACCGCGCGGGCGGCTGATAGCCGCCCCTACGGATTTGCCGGACTGTTTTCACAGCCCCATCGTACTTTTGTACCGCCGGGAGGGCTAAGCCCCTCTCCTGCAAGGTTTATTCTTCGACAAGCGCGGCCCCGGCATCCTCAAAGACCTGGACCATGATCTCGGCATAGCCGCGGCAGGGGGCGTCCTCCGCCGGGAGCAGGATGCGAAAGCGCCGCCCGAGGTGGGGCAGGCCCGTGAGAATGTCGTACAGCGCGTCGAGATTCCGGCCGTAGTCCGCCTGCCAGAGCATACGCGCCGCCAGCACGTCGTAGAGCTCCGTGCGCTCGCGGCAGGCTGAGAGGTCCAGCGTGAGCTCCGGGATCAGCGCGTTGAGAAGCCCGAGACAGCCCTCATGGATGTCCTTCCAGGCGGCGTCAAAGTCGCGCGTGTACCAGGGGTCGTCGATGATGTCCCCGGGCCGCCCGGCATACTCGGTCAGCAGGTGCAGCTTGCCCTCCGGGTCGCCGCCGAAGCAGCGCTCCATATTGCGGAGGTTGGCCCCGTCGAAGCCGATGAGCAGGTCCCAGTCCTCATAGTCGTCCCGCCGGATGCGCCGCGCGGTCTTGCCCTCGCAGGCGATCCCGTGCTCCCTGAGCTTTCGCCGCGCCGGCGGATAGACGGGATTCCCCAGCTCCTCCGAGCTCGTCGCCGCTGAGGCGATCACAAACCGATCCCCCAGCCCCGCGCGCGAAACCATATCCTTCAAAACAAACTCCGCCATAGGCGACCGGCAGATATTGCCGTGGCACACAAAAAGCACTTTTATCATCATTTAAAACCCTTTATAAGCCTTTAAAATTGATTTTCTTGAACTATTTAGGAAAATTAAAATGGTGTAAATCTCCATAATTCTCCATTTTATCCTGCGAAAATGGTGTATCGTTGGTGTACACCACAATGGATCAAATTCCCGCAATTGCGGAAAATTTCTGGAAGGATTGAGCTGCGGCATCGTAGTCAAGATGTGTATAAATTCTCAGTGTTGTACCCACATCTGAATGACCCATAATGTATTGCAGTTCTTTGACAGGCATCCCGGCTCTGGCAAGCTTGGTACAGAAAGTATGACGGAGAATATGCGGCGTGACCGTAAGCTGGTCGAAATGCGTCTCGTTGTACTTGTCCACGATGCGCTTGATCGCGTGTTCAAAGTGTCCGGCGACCTTCGGTTTTTCGTCCTTGTCCAGAAACAGGAACCCGCTCTTGCCGTCGACAACGACCTCGACCTTGGGCTTGACCCGATCCCGAAGCACCCGCTTGAAAGCCTGATACACCTCGTCGCTCATGGGGATGTAGCGCTCGCCGCTCTCGGTCTTGGGCTTTTCCAGATAATACTCGCAGTGCTTCGTCCGCACAAGCTGGTGCTCCACATGTACCCGCCGTCTGGCAAAGTCCAGATCAAAGATCGTCAGGCCGCACAGCTCGCTGATGCGCATCCCGGTTCCCAGCAGGATCACCACCGGATCATAGTACCGGATTCTGCATTTGTCCTCTTTCAGATAGTCGAGAAACCTTTTCTCTTCCTCCTCCGTCAGGGGGACACGCTCAATAGTGTCGTCCGGGACGATGTCGGTGAGCTTAAACGCGAAGGGATTCTTTTTCAAGATGTCCTCATCCACCGCCATCTCGAAAGCCGGACGTACGACACCGCGCACACTTTGGATGCTGCTGTAGCGTCTGCCGTCGTTTCTGAGCTTGATGAACCATTCCTTGGCATCGGACTTCTTGATCGTCTTGATCTGCCGATAGGAGAAATCCTCGTCCTTCAAAATGCCGAGTACAAACTCATAGCTGATCTGTGTATTATACCGCATCCCCTGCTTCAGCTTCAGATACTTTTCGACAAGCTCCAGAACCGTGATCTCGCCGGCGCAGTAGTCCAAACCATCGTTGAAAACGACCTTCTGGATCTCCGCTTCCCGGTCGCGCAGGTCTTCAAGCGTTGAGGCATAAATGTATTTCCGCTTGCCCTTGATGTCGGTGTAACGATACTGATAGCCACCGTTTGCCCGCTGGCTCTCGCCGGATTTCAATACTCTTCCTTTTTTATCTTTGCGCTTTTCTGACATGATAACCTCCTTACAAATCGAAAAGCGCCTGATATGATAGTCAAAGTATATCATAATCAGGCGCCTTTGCATAGTATTGTTTTATGATTTAAATTGAGTAGCTTTTCTCTAAGAACGCTTCAAAGAGCTTGCGCTTGATGAGGCGCTTCTTGCCCACCCAGAGAACAAAGTTGCAGTTCTCCGCGTCGCTGATTTCGCGCAGGCGGTTGACGCCCACATTGCTGTAGGCTGCCGCCTCTTCCAGAGTAAGAGTTGCCTTTTCCCATACCGGGACCTCACACTTCATTCGCATTCCCCCTTTCCTGATCAATAGTTTTGCCGGAGTAACGAAAGACGATCTCCGGCGGAATCTTCCGGAGCGTACGCTCCAGTTCTATATAATCGGATTTGAGCTGGGCCTCTGCCAAGCGGCGCTTTGTGTCGCCGTCCACGACCTCCTTCAAATCCTGCTTCAAATCTGCGTTTTCGGCTTTCAGACTGCGGATCGCCTGGTCATATTTTCTGGTCTTCGTGAGAAACTTCCCCAGCTCCGGGAAGAATTTCTTCAGCATTGCCTCCAGCGCCGCGGTAGTCTTCTTCACGTTGAAAGCGTTGGTGTCGGAGAGCAGTTCCAGAATCGCCTTGGCCTGTTTGTTCAGATTCGCCGCCTGCTTGAAGATGCGCGGCGGGATATGCTCGCGCCCGGTTTTGCTGGCGCTCTCCCCGCGCTCCAGATCGGGGTATTTACTGACCATGTGCTGCCAATATCTGTCCTGCCATGCGGTCAGGCTTTTCCGGTTGCCGATGATGTCTTTGGCCGAGAGCCGTCCGTCCTTCGTGATCGGGACGAAAGAGAGATGCATGTGCGGCGTCTTCTCGTCCATGTGGACCGGGGCGGCTATCAGCCTATCCTCGCCCAGCTCATTCTTCAGAAAGTCAACAGCATGCTGGAAGAATGCGCGAATTTCCTGCTCGCTCTTGTCCTCGAAAAACTCAGGGCTTGCGGTGATCAGCGTCTCCACGATCCTCACACTGTCGCTGCGCACCCTGGGGCAGTCATACTGCTTGATCAGAGCCTCGGACATTTTGCGGTATCTGTCGGTGGGTTTGATAATATGAAAATTGTTCTGAGTCCGGCTCAGGTCAATGTCGGGATTGCTGTCATATTTCTCTTTTGTGCGCTCGTTGTGGGCTTCGATTCTGCCAATTTCCGGCCCCTTGTATTTTTTGAATCGCAGAATGGCATATTGGGCGTTATCGCTTATCTTTCTTTCCTCCTTTGCCATACAATGTCATAACCCAGCACATCGGCCAGCTCCACTACCTCACGGAAACGGAGCGATTCGCGCCTGAGCTTGTTGGAAAAATTGGAGACACTGTCGCTCCAACCATAGTCGTCATGCAGCCGGTCACATACCTCCTGCATGGTAAAACCGGCGCGGATGATCTGCGCCTTGATCTCATTTTTTGTCGTGTTCATAAAAGCTCCTTTCTCAGTTGATTGCATGAAGAAAGCCCGATGGAGACTCCGCGGAGCCTTTATCGGGCTTTTCGGTTTCGCGGGACTTTTTATCATTCCGTAAAAAGCCCCACATTCTCGTGAATCCTGTTCACCGTTCGGAACAGCGCCGAATGGTGAAGTTTCTGCATGTTTTTGAATCCTTTTTCACGGAAACGTGAATGACCTCTTTTCACAGGCTGTCCATGAAGTCCATCGCCGCGTCCAGATCGTCTCTGATGGCCTTGGTATCCGGTGCGGGCTGCGCGTTTTGAAGCAGGGCGGCGAGGCCGTTCAAGGGATTTGCCTGCGCGCCGCGCTCCACGGTTTCAAGGACTCTTTGCAGGAAAGCGTCCTCCTTCTCCCGCGTTTCCAGGTAAGGATCGTCGGCAAGCTGCCGCTCCCGGTCAAAGTACCCGTTTACCGCCGCAATGATCGCGTCGCTGTAGGAACGGTACCTGCTCTTGTCCCGGCTGACGAGATAGCCCCACGCTTTGCGGCCCTCCGGCGTGTCGAGCCTAACGCGCAGGGTGGTCTTGAAAAGCCTGCTCATACCTGCCCTTCCAGCTTCCACTGCGCCAGACGCTCGTATCCTTTGGCGGTCGCGCAGATGTCGTCGTTGATCGTGACCCGTTCGGGATCGTAGTCCGCAAAGTTACGGATCAGGCAGCCTCCGCCTCCCACGACATAGAGCTTCATGAGCTCCGGGTTATACTCATGCTCGCGCAGGCGGCGCATGATGCCGGCAGCGTACTCCTTTGCCACATCCCGGATCGCGTCCAGATACTTTCCACCGATGTCCGCTTCCCCGAAACGAAGGACGTCTTCAATCACGGCGTCATCCACCGCGACGCCGAATTTCTGCATCAGCTTTTCGCGGACGGCAAGCACACACTGATAGGTGCCGTATTTCTCGGTGAAGCACTTGCTCTGGACAGCTCTGCCGTTGTTGATGTACATGATGTTCATGGTGCCGTTGCCGATATCGCAGAGCATGTTTACACCCTTGAACTCGCGCAGCCGGTCCGCCACAGCGGAAAAGCCCTGTGCGAACACCTCCGCCCCGGTAAACTCCACATGAAAATCTGTCCCGCGGAAGGTGAAATCCACCTCCTTGTTCTGGAGCAGATAGGCTTTGAATTCTTCCTTCTGTTCACTGACCCAAGTGAGGGGAAGCCCCACCGCGAGGTGGACGCGGGCACTGTCCAGGCCAAGCAGTGTCAGTTCAATTCCGATGGCCGCGAGCGTGAGGATGTAATAATCCTGATCATTCATCTTTGCGGCGGTGAACTCCTTGTGCTCGTCCCCGATGAGATAATACTTCCCCTCATAGATGAGCAGATTGCGTGAAAAGGTTGGTTCCTTTTCGCAGACTGTCACGCCGGTCTTGAAGATGGCGTGCGCGGTTTTGATGTTGCCGTAACCATGGTCGAGAGCGATGATTACGGGCTTGGTGTTGGTAAGATTCATTTTGTTTTCTCCTTTCTTCGATTTGCGCAGCCGTAAAGCAAAAGCCGCCGGGTACACGATCAACTCGTGCTTCCGGCGGCTTGTCATACACCACGCTATTTTATTTGTTGAGGTTTTACCCTTCTATATTTATTATACGGAAGAAAATGCAAAAATGGCCTTTTTTGACCACTTTTGCATTTGAAAGTGAAGAATCGGTGTTCCAAATGCAAATTTGCATTTGACTCGGAAAAGATAAAACCCGAAGCGCATGAACCATGGCTTCGGGTCACTTCTGAATTTCATCGGGGAGATAAAGCACGATATCCGCAAGATTACACTGGAGAATCTTGCACAGCGCGTCCAGGGTATTTGTTGAGACAGAGTCTCCGGCTTTGAGGCGGCGAATTGTGGAACTGCTGATCTGGCCTTTGACCTGAAGTGTATAGGTTGTCGCTCCGCGTTCCTTCATCGTTTTCCACAACGGATCGTAGGAGATCATACAGCACCCTCCCTTCTCAAAGCACTTGCATTATCATCATTATTGCCTATAATGGTGATAAAGTGTTATAGGCAATAATGCCTATATAGAATAGGAGTGCTATCTATGGAGAAGAGTGGAAGCGTCTGCTTTATTCGACACCCGCGAACGATCGGCGATCTGATGCAGCCTCACTTGCATAAACACGAGTGGGAATACCGGATCGTGAAAACAATCGAGCTGGGAAAGATGGACTATGAAAACTTCATCACGGACATGCTGGCTGATCGTCAGTTTATTGGGGAGAATGCAGCGCTGTGCTCGCGGGGCGATGTCTGGCAATGTCTCCTGGTTCGACAGCGCGGATGCAGCGACGGGATATTGGTCATGCCGGAGGGCGGCTGCTATGTCGGCTGGGCAGCTCGCTTTCCGGGATAAAAACTTTCCCTTGCGAATATGATAATATTGTGATAGAATTTTGATAGCGACAGAAAGGAGGGCGCATCATGCTGAACATTCGCCCGGTATCGGATTTGAGAAACAAATACCCCGAGATCGAAGAAGCTGTCTTGAAAAGCGGGGAGCCGGTCTTCCTGACAAAAAACGGCTATGGCTCCATGGTCGTCATGAGTCTGGAGCAATATTCCGCCCTGACAGACGGGATCGAGCTTGCCTTGGATGAAGCGGATCGCGCGGCGGTTTCTTCCGATGTTCGCTATTCTGCCGACGAGGTATTTGGCCGCGTAAGGAAGAACATTTATGGAAGAAAAGCGCTATGAGCTGAGAATCCTGCCACTCTTTGAAGAGAAGCTCCAGGAGACTGCTGACTATATCGCGTTTCGCCTGCGCAATCCAATTGCAGCCGACGATTTCGTTGATGCTGTGGAGGCGGCCATTCATGAACGCCTGAAAGTACCTGAGGCTTTTGAGCCGTACCGGTCAAAGAAAGATCGCAAGCATGTATATTATGCTATCCCGGTCAAGAACTATCTCGTGTTTTATGTGGTAATCGGACATGTGATGGAAGTGCGAACGCTTGTTTATGGCAGACGTGATCTGACCAAAATCATATAATAGTACCGGCCCGAATCCGAGGAAATCAAGCTCTCGGATTTGGGCCGCTTTTCATGTCAGTACACCCTTCCATCGGCGGCGATGATCGTCAGAATACCCCGCCGCAGGATGTACTCATTTTCCGCCTCATCGAGGAAGCATTGATACACATGCGTCGGCTCCAGCTCCCTGTGCCGAACCAGCGTCCCCACGATGCGAAAGCCCATGCTCTCCGCCTGTGTCTGAATTCCCATATCTCATACCCCTTTCGCCCTGCCGCTTCTTTTGCTATACTGACATCAGAAAGCGAGGGATGCCCATGGCCGCGGGAGATAACCAGAAGCTCAAAATGCTCTATCTCGTCAAAATCTTCGCCGAAGAGACGGACGATTCCCATGCCCTGTCCCTGCAGGAGATCGTCGATCGGCTCGAGGCCTATGGCGTGAACGCCGAGCGCAAGACGCTGTACAAGGACTTCGGCGAACTGGAGAAATTCGGCCTCGAAATCCTCAGTGAACAGTCGGGGCGGAATGTGCTCTATCATCTCGCCACGCGCCGTTTTGAGCTGCCGGAGCTGAAATTGCTGGTGGACGCCGTGCAGGGCTCCCGCTTCATCACGGAGAAAAAGTCCCGCCAGCTCATCAAGAAACTCGAATCTCTCGCCAGCGTTCATGAGGCGCAGCGCCTCCAAAGGCAGGTGCTGATCACCGGACGCATCAAGGCCATGAATGAGAGCATCTTCTACAACGTGGACATGCTGCACGAGGCAATCAATGCCGACCGTCAGATCCGTTTCCAGTACTTCCAGTGGAACGTCCGCAGGGAGCAGGAGCTGCGCCACGGCGGGGAGTGGTATCGCATCAGCCCCTGGTGCCTGCTGTGGGACGATGAAAACTACTACCTTGTTGCCTATGACGCAAACGACCGGAAGATCAAGCACTACCGCGTGGACAAGATCCTGCGTTTGTCCATCACCGACAAGCCCCGCGAGGGCAAGCAGCAGTTCAAGGAGTTCGACGCAGCGAAATACACACGCAGCCTCTTCGGCATGTACGGCGGCAAGCTCACGCGCGTGACCCTCGAGGGGCGCAGCAACATGGTCGGCCCGCTGATCGACCGTTTCGGCAAAGACATCACGATCCAGCCGATCGACGACGATACCTTCACCGCATCGGTCGAGGTCAGCGCAAGCCGCCATTTTATCGCCTGGATCATCGCGCTGGGCGACGGCGTGCGCATCACCGGCCCCAAATCGCTGGTGGAGGATATGCGCGCCGAGGCAAAGCGCCTTACCGAGCTGTATCCATAAACCTTATGCGGCTTCGTCTTCCATCATCTCGTAATAATCGCTCTCGCTGCTGAACAGCACATAGCGCCCATCCACATAGCCGTAATACCCGTTTCCCGCATAATATCCTTTCATTTTTGCGCGCCTCCTTTTTTCTTTCTGTGCACAGTCTAACAAAAAACTTGTCCCAAAAGTTTCCCCCGGTTGCCGAATGGCGCCGAATCAAGGGAAACTTTTGGGACAAGTTTTCTTGTATAATAGAAGATGACAGCAGGATACTTCCGGCTGTCGAGAGGAGGCGAATCGAATGAAGCAGAAAACATATCTGCCCGGGAAACTCTGCGACCGAGTGCGCGATCTGCGCGAGGAATGGGGGCTGACGCGAAAGGAGCTTGCTGAACGAAGCGGCGTCGATGAAAGCCTGCTTGGACGCATCGAGAACAACAAAAACAAGAAGGTCTCGGACGAGGCGGTACAGGCTTTGGCAAAATTTTTCTCCGTGTCCACAGATTTTCTTCTCGGTCTGACGGACATTCCCGACCGGAAGAATTACGATATTGAAGAGCTGGGACTTTCCATTCAGGCTGCCCGAAACCTGTACACCGGTGCTGTCAATGTTCAGGTGGTCAACCTGTTGCTGGAAGATCCACAGTTCGCAGTTCTGAGCAACCATGTTGCGGACTTCTTTGACGAAACCATGGCGGCCGGATATGCCGCACGCAATCAGCTGTATGCATCTATCAGCGAGGTGGTGGGACGCATCGGAAAAGAAGACGCCAAGCTGCGGGGCGCGGCGAAAAAGACGAGCAAGATCGTTTCCGGCATGACCACACCGCTCTATGAAACGGAACTCACGCAAATGCAATCGGAGTTTCGGAGTATCATTATACGGCTGAAAAAGGAATTCCCGTCACGGGTAGAGGAAATGAAAAAGCTGACGCGGGAGGCTTTTCAAAACACAGTCGAGCATTTCACCAAGGGCGGAGAGGCTTCGCAGCTCATGCAAGTCTCCGAGGAGGAATTTGCCGAGAGATTCAGGCAGAGCCTTGCCTATCTCCCGGAGATCAGTGACCGGATTTCGGATGAGCTGCTGTCCGCTTTCATCAGCATCGCGCGTATAGCCGCGCAGAAAAAAGAATGAGCGATCTGAAAATAAAACCGTATGTCCCGCCGGAGTGGAAGGCAATCAGCAACGAGGCATTATGCGCGCTGGCAAAGGCTAAGAATAAGCATGCGATGGATGTTTTAATTTGGCGAAACGAGAGCTTTCTCGCGGACAAGGTACATGACATTTATGAAAAGTCTTTTCGCAACAGGCAAGAATATTCTGTTGATTTTGATGATCTCATGCAGGCTGCGAGAGTGGCATTTTGGAGAGCAATCAAGACATATGACCCGGAGCGAAATATAAAGCTGACAACATATGCCGGGAAATGTATCGAGAACAGCCTTAAAGACTTCCGAGGCAAATACAAAACAGCGACCAAAATGGAACGTATGGGCTTTCGAGTGGAAGATAAGGCGCAGGAAGATGAAGAATCCGAAGAGCCAGTCTTGGAGCTGTACCCCGATGAATATAAGAAGCGCCCTGAGCCGAAGGTAATCGCACGAGAAACATCGGAAGAAATCTGCCGCTCGGTCAATTCTCTTGAACCGCGTGAAAAGAAGTACCTGTGCTATCGCTTTGGTTATCCGTTTGATGATGAAGTGCGCCAAAAGAAAGCTGCCGAACACTTCCTTATAACCCATACCCGTGCGAATGAGCTTGAACAGGAAGCGCTGCGCCATTTCAGAGCCGGGCTGCACTGGGACACGCTTGATTACTGGATTGATGTCGAACACGAGGAAGAATGATACCAACGTGGTATCAACGAAGGTTCGGTTTGGTGTCATAGCCGCAGTGGTCAAGAAGCGTGATATCACTTGAACACGGTTTTGGTATCACTTGCGGGAAAACTGCCATCAGCAAGGGGCAGCTTTGATACCAACGCGGGAAACAGTATGCGATAGCCAGGACGGTGCGGTCGCTGCGGAGGGACGGGCCATATTTCAAACGCCATTGCGTGGCGCTTGAAATTCAGCCATGTTTTTCGGTTGCCCCGTGAGGGGCGAGAAAAACGGCATGAGATATAAAGAGCGGAGCCTTGGCGACGTTCTTTATATACCTCCCGGCGCACCGTCCGGGGAACAATCTGACTGCGGTCAGATCGTCCCCGGACTTCATCGGGCGAAGCATTCCGCTCGCTGCAGCTCGCGGAATCCTCCGCCCTGGCTGACGTGAAAGCTGGCTGCCCATAAGCCGCATCCACCTTTCGCGTCCGCCGTGCGCCGGAAGGTATAACTCACTAGACCTTGCAAGCAAGGTCGTTCACCAAAGGAGGACTCTGCCCTCCCATGGAACCCTCCCGGATGCCGACAGTGCCATGTTCATTGCGGGGCAACATGGTCGCTGCCGCCATCTGTTTTCATGCAAGTGTGGAACGCGAGGAACTATGTCAAAGACACACACTTGCATGAAAACGGGGACGCGACGGGAGCTTTGCGTTAGAGAATCAGGGCCGTTTTATCCAAGGGCAATTTGTTTAGTACGAAAGATTGACCACATTTAGACAATGGAATTATTCCCGCAAAGTCTTAGTTTTTTGTTGTACTTTTCTTAGATCTATGGTATGCTTTTCCTGTATTGGTTTTAGGATTTCATACCCGATCAAAAGCGAGGTGCAGCATGCGAGTAAGTTACAAAAAGCTCTGGAAGCTGCTGATTGATAAAGACATGAAGAAAAAGGATCTTCAGTCAGTCGCAGATATCAGCTGGACGACAATCACAAAGATGTCAAAGAACGAAAAAGTCAGCATGGATATGCTGATGAAAATATGTGCTGCCTTTAACTGTAATATAGGCGACATCATGGACATCCTGCCTGACGAGACAGGCACGGAAAATGATCCGGAGGCGCAGCATGGCAATTCTTGACAGCGACAGTCCCTACAAAGGCTCCGGGCAGCTGACACGAGAGCAATTTCTTTTCTATGAGATGCGCACAACAGCAAGGCTACTTCAAGAAGGTCTCACGGACCAGGAAGTCGTTGATCAGATCCTTTTGGAGAATCTTTTCCAGTATCCGACCGAAAAGACCGTAAAACAGACAGCGCGTGCCTGTCTTTCCAGACTTCATGCTTTGGAGGATGCTGGGTTGATTGAAGCAGTGGCTACACAGGATTCCTATACCGCAAAGCAAATCTGCCTTTATGCAATGATGAAGCAATATCGCATGATCTGGGATTTTATGATCACGGTCATCGGCGCGAAATACCAGCAACAGGATTACACCTTCAACCGCCGGGACATCAACGCCTTTTGCCTCCGCCTTCAAGAACAGGACGATCTTGTGGCATCCTGGTCGGGTAATACTATCCAGAAAATCGAATCAGTCATCTCTCGTATTCTGATTGAGAACGAGTATATAAATAACGGCAAATCAACCCAGTTGAATCCTGTGCTGATTTGCGGGACGCTGGAGGCTGCGCTCCGAGTCAATGGTGAAGACGCCGCGCTGCCTGCCTTTAACTGCTTCCCATAAGGAGAATAGTTATGAGCGATATAAAAGAGCGTTTGGATGCACTAAAGCGGGAAATCCAAAAGCCGGAGTTTTTGGAAGGCAAGGGGCTCAGCAATGAGGTTAATATCCATATTTTTGCCTACGACGCCTCAGAGGAGATGACCGTCAGACATTTTGTTCAGATGCTGAAAACAGATCAGTCGCTCAACTGCCGTTTGATCGAGCAGAACCTGTACCAAATCTTTCTGAAAATCTGCGATGATCTGGACATCACGGAAGCCATTCCGGAAATGGAAGAGGCTGACGGCGGGCAGAACCTCCTCAACGAACTGCACACTACGATCAGCAAGACCGAGTTTATAGAAAAAATGCAATACAATCCCCATGTGGAAGGAGATGTGTTGATGCTGACCGGAGTGGGAGACGTTTTTCCTTTCATGCGGGTGCATGTACTTCTGGAAGCAATGCAGCCTTATTTCTCAGATATTCCGATATTGATTTTCTATCCGGGGACTTTTGACGGTTATCATTTGAAGCTGTTCAGCAGACTCCAGCCCAATGATTATTACCGCGCGTTTAAGCTGAAATGAGGAGGACGCAAGCGTGCTGATTAGAGAAATCTTTGCCGAGGATATCAACAGGCCGATCAATGGCGTCATCAAGGTGGATCAAAACGCAACGGATGTTGTGGCACAGGAAATACGAGAATATGTTATCACAAAAGAATTAAAACGACATTTCTTCAGTTTCTTTGACGACTACTGCGAGGCACTGGACAAGCCAACCGCCGACATCGGTGTGTGGATCTCGGGCTTCTTTGGCAGTGGTAAATCTCACTTTCTTAAAATGCTATCCTATCTTTTGGAGAACCGGCAGGTTGGGGACACTACTACAGTAGAACTCTTCCGCGGCAAATTTGCCGAAGATTCCGGTACTTTCATGTATATTGATCGGGCGACCCGCCGGAAGGCTGAGACCATCCTTTTCAATATTGACATCGAAGGTTCCATCGTCAAGGACAAGACGGCCGTTCTCCGGGTTTTTGCCAAGATGTTTTATAACCACCTCGGGTTCTATGGAGAAAACCTGAAAGTCGCCATGCTGGAGCAGTATATTGATCAACTCGGCAAGACGGAGGAATTCCGTCGCGTATTTGAGCAGAAGAAGGGAAAGCCCTGGCTTGAGCAGCGCAAAGCCTTTGCCTTCAATGGGAAAGCGATTATTCCGACGTTGATGGAAGTTCTGGACATGAGCGAGGAGGACGCGAAAAGCTGGTTCCATGACAAGACGGCGGTCGAGTTCTCTATCGCCCGTCTCGTGGAAGACATCAGAGCTTACGTCGAGAAAAAGCCGTGCGATTTCCGCCTGCTGTTTATGGTAGATGAGGTCGGACAGTACGTCGGGACAGATACGGACATGTTGCTGAATTTGCAGTCTCTCACTGAAAAGATCGGAAGCGAATGTGGCGGCAAAGTGTGGATAGTTTGCACCGGGCAGGAAGCCATTGATGAGATCATCAAGGTGCGCGCCGATGAGTTCTCTCGAATTCAGGCCCGCTTCAAAACGCGTCTCAGCTTGTCCTCTTCGTCTGTGGACGAGGTGATTCAGAAACGTATCCTGAAGAAAAAGCCGGAATATCAGGTGAAGCTGGAAAACCTGTACAGCACGGGTTCGACGGATGCCGAGCTGCGTAATCTTTTCACCTTTGACGGCGCGCGCCTTGATATGAAGGGCTTCAGCAGCCCAAAGGACTTCGCGGACAATTATCCTTTCAGCCCCTATCAATTTACACTGATCCAGAACGTGTTCAGCGAGATCCGCAAGCGCGGCAACGCGGGCAAACACATGTCCGGCGGCGAGCGTTCCATGCTCTCCGGTTTCCAGGAAGCAGCGCAGAAGATACAAGACAAAGATGAACACGCGCTGGTTCCATTCTTCCGCTTCTATGATACGGTCTGCTCCTTCCTGGACAGCTCAATCCGCCGAGTGATTGAGCGCAGCCAGAAAGCCGCCGAGATAGGCGCCGGAATCGAAACAGAGGACGTCGCGCTGCTGAAGTTGCTTTACCTGATCCGCTATGTGGATGACGTTCCAGCAAATGTGGACAATTTGGTCATTCTGATGGCAGACGATATCCGCACAGATAAGATTGCATTACGCGAAAAGGTGCGTGCTTCACTTAATCGCCTATTGAGTCAGAACTATATCGGGCGCACGGGTGAGATTTATAACTTCCTCACAGACGAAGAGCAGGATATTCAGCGCGATATCCGCAATACCAATGTGGACACCGCAAGCATTGTCGAACAGATCGCAAAGATGATCTATGCGGATATCTATACTTCCAAGAAATATCAGTACGGCAAATATCCCTTTGATTTCGACAAGATGGTGGACAGCGTGACCATCGGCGCTGTCACCGGCGGCATGAGACTTCGCTTCCTGAGCGTTGCAACCGATGCCATCGACAAAAGCGAGCTGCGCCTGATGACAGAATCAAAGGGGCAGGCTGTTGTCGCGCTTGCTGATACACCCTATTATGATTCGCTGGAAAGCGCCATGAAGATCCGTAAATATGTCAAGCAGAAGAATGTGGTACAGCTGCCCAATTCCGTCCAGACCATTATTCGTGACCAGCTTGCCGAGGCCGGAAAGCTGGAGACCGCTTCCTTGGAAGAGCTGAAAAAGGCGATACAAGACGCGCAGTTCTATGTTGACGGTGAGCGTATAGAGATCAAGGGCGGTGATGCCAAAGCACGGATCGACCAGGCGCTGAATTATCTTGTCACTCATGTTTACAGCGAGCTCGGACGTATTTCAAAGAATATAGAGACGGACGCGGAGATCACGGAAATCCTCTCCGGCGCAAATGCCCCCATGCCCGGCTTTGAACCGAACCGAGACGCTGCCGCGGCAGTCGAAGAATACTTGATCATGCAGGACCGCAAAAAGCTGCCGACTTCCATGGCCGATGTCCAGAGCCGCTATCAGAGCGCGCCCTACGGCTGGCGCGAGATCGACATTGCAGCGGTCGTGGCGCTGCTCATTTTCCAGCAGCGCGTGACCATCAAATACGGCGGTGCGACTGTCCAGCCAGATAACCCGCGTCTGCCGGACATGCTGCGCAAAAGGAATGAGATCGGCAGAACCGTTGTCTCCATCCGTCAGGTTGTGAATGTGGCAAAGATGAAAAAAGCCCGGGAGCTTCTGCGAGAATACTTCGACGTGATGGATGTCCCCAGCGATGAGGACGGGCTTGTGGCTTTTATCTCCGAAAAATTTGAGACGCAGAAATCGCATTACGATGCTTTGGACGAGCGCTATAACAACGGCCGCCATTACCCTGACCGCGCGAAAGTGCAGCAGGCGATCAAGCTGACCGAGGATGTGCTTTCCCAGCGAAAGGATAATATAGCCCTGATCGATCGCCTGATCCGGCTCGAGGACGATCTTCTTGACAGTAAGGAAGACCTCCAGAACGTAGAAAGTTTCTTTAAGAACCAGGTGCAGCTTTTTGACGCTGCAGCGCAGTTGGAAGAAGATCTGCGGAACGAGCTGGACTATCTCAGCCGCGAGCCGGAGTCCAACGAAGCCTTGAACAAAATTCGCCTGATTACCTTCGTACCGGGAGGTTTCAGTTACAAGAAAGTGCCTGAGCTGAGCGGGCTGATCGCGATCGTGCGGCAGGGGCATGACCGACTTTTGGAAGAAAAACGCGGCGAGGTACAGGATATCGCTGCACAGTGCATGAGTATGATCCACCAGGCAAGCGGCGAAAGTATCCATACAAAAGATGTCGTGGCACGTGCGGATGAATACTACCGGCAGAAGCGGGAAGCAATCCGTGAGCATAAGAGTCTCGCTCTTCTAGACGGGCTTGTGCCGCCAATGCTGCAATACAAGGATCAGTGCTGCACCCGTATCGAAGCCCTGCTTGAACCTCCAAAGCCACAGCCAGAACCGGAAAAGAAGCCTGAGGCTCCAAAACCTGTAAAGAAAATTATCAAGACATATAACAGGCAGATTCTGTTTCCGTCCAGTACGCTGAGTTCAGACGAAGAGATAGATGCTTATGTCGATAAGATTCGGGATAATATGAAACAGCTGCTAAAAAACTGTGATGGAATACAATTGAAGTGATGAACAACGTCCATAATTTGAGAGGGTGTTTGTACTATGATCGATAAATCAAAAGTTGAGCATGTTTATAGACAGCTTTTATATGTGACATATTCCAGATATCCAGATGTTGAGCCAAGCTTCACAACCGGGCTGTGGAAAGATGAGGAGTTCTACAAATATGACGTTTGGAAGCGGGCAAGGGCGGCATTGAAGTTAGAAACGTGGAAAACGCATAAGGATGACCCGCGATATATTTTTGATCGTGCAGTCGACGCCATTGACGCTTGTGAAAACCTTCTGGCAACAGATCATTCCCAGGAGGCACAGCAAGCCTATATTTCCACGTACAATAAAGTTGTTGTGGCGCTTCTCGAAAACTTGGAAAGAACGGCAGAAGCATTATTTGGAATTTTCTCTACAGAGAGTCTTGGAAAAGATGGAATATATTTTGACTTACTTGCCGATATATTGAAAAAGATATATGACGGCTATTCTTATGTGGCTTACTTCTTCTTTCTCAAAAACATGAACGAGTATGCGCCCGTGAGACGAAAAGCGGATACAAACCGGTTAAATCAAATTGGTGTGAGTCCGTCTTGTATGAACCCATGTAATTGGAAAAACTACATGATCTATATGGATGTTATCAAGGAACTACATGGCTTTCTTGCCGAACAGGGCTTAGAGGTAAGTCTCCTTGACGCGCAGTCTTTCCTTTGGATGTTATGGATGGTAACCAGTGAAACACCGGAATTCAAGAATTGCGATGATCCATATGAGACAATAATTGAGAAACCCACTTTCGGATATAAGGAAGGAAAGAGAATTGAAGTATATGGCACCAAATATGAACGTAATTCAAAAGTACGGCGAGAGTTTTTGAAAACTCAAATAAAACCATATAGGTGCGAAGCCTGCGGAATGGATTTTGAGAGTGTTTACGGAAGTCTGGGCAGGGATGTAATCGAAGTCCATCATAAGATGCCCCTTTCAGTAAATGGTGAGGAACAGGTAGTTTATCCAAATCAAGATTATTTTGCATGCTTGTGTGCGAACTGTCACAGAATCATACATAAAAAACAAGGCGCAATCATGACGGTGGAAGAACTGAAGGCATGGATTGACAATGAACAAGGCAAGGTAAAATAATGGATAAGAACGCGATAAAGAAATATGCGGTTTGGGCGCGGCGAGAGCTGATCGCCCGCGTGAGCCAGCGCGCGGCGCTCTTTGGCGTTACGAGCGAAGGGTATGGCGAGGCCGACCCCGCCAGCGTCGGCGATCTTGTGCTCTCCGCGGCGGAACGCGGCCAGCGGCGCGCGCTGGTGGCGCAGCTGCGTGAAAAGAGCTATGAGCAGGTGATGGAGGAAGCTGCCTATACCTGGTTCAACCGCTTCATTGCCCTGCGCTTTATGGAGGTCAACGGCTATCTGCCCACGCATGTCCGCGTTTTTTCCAATGAGGAAGGAGCGTTCAAGCCCCAGATTCTGACCGAGGCGATCAATTTGGAGCTGGACGGTCTTGACATGGACCGGGTTTATGCCCTGAAAACCGCAAACCGGGATGAGGAGCTGTATAAATACCTGCTGATTACGCAGTGCAACGCGCTCTCCGCCATTCTGCCCGGTATGTTCCAGCGCATTGCAGATTATACCGAGCTGCTTTTCCCCGAGAACCTTCTGCGCGAGGGCAGCGTTCTGGAGCAGATGGTCAGCGCGATCCCGGAGGAGGACTGGACCGATCAGGTGCAGATCATCGGCTGGCTGTATCAGTACTACAATACCGAGCCCAAAGACAAGGTCTTTGCCGATCTGAAAAAGAATATCAAGATCAGCAAAGAGAAAATCCCCGCCGCTACCCAGCTTTTTACCCCGGACTGGATCGTGCGGTATATGGTGGAAAACTCGCTGGGCCGTCTCTGGGTAGAGGGTCACCCCAACGAGGAATTGAAAGCCACATGGCGCTATTATCTGGAGGAAGCCGAGCAGGAGCCGGAGGTACAAGCGCAGCTTGCTGAAATCCGCAAGGGCTATGCCGCGCTGAACCCGACCGATCTCCGTGTTATCGACCCCTGCTGCGGCAGCGGGCATATCCTCTGCTATCTCTTCGATGTACTCATGCAGATTTACGAGAGCCAGGGCTACAGCGCGCGGGATGCCGTGCAGAACATTCTGCTGCATAATCTCTGGGGCCTGGATATCGACGAGCGCGCCGCGCAGCTATCCTATTTTACCGTGATGATGAAAGCACGGCAGTATGACAGCCGCTTTTTCCGCCGCGGGGTGCAGCCGCACGTCCTTGCCGTCGCGGAGAGCAACCACGTCAGCAAGGAGGCCGTGGCTTATTTCTGCAAGGATGACGCCGTTCTTACCATGTCCATGCAGACCATTCTGAACGAGCTGTATGACGCAAAGGAATACGGGTCGATCCTCACTTGCTCGACGCAGAATTGGGATGCACTCTATGCGCGCTTTGACGAGGTTTATGACGACATTTCCATGCACCGCGCCGACGCGCTCGACCTGCTGCCGCTCGTCCAGACCGCCGAGGCTCTGTCACAGAAGTATGACGTGGTCGTAACGAACCCGCCGTATATGGGAAACAGCGGCATGAGCGGGAAGCTGAGCGACTATGTGAAGAAAAACTATCCTGATAGCAAGAGCGATTTGTTTGCAGTATTTATTGAGCGCTGTGGGCAGATGACGAAGAAAGACGGCTATCAGGCTATGATTACGCAGCATGCGTGGATGTTCCTCAGCAGCTTTGAAAAACTGCGTATAAAGTTGCAGAAGGTTGATACTGTAAACATGGCACATCTTGGAGCAAGAGCCTTTGAAGAAATTGGCGGCGAGGTAGTACAAACTACTACCTTTGTAATGAGATGTAGCCATATACATGGATATGCTGGAACGTTTTGTCGCTTGGTTGTGCCGACAACACAACAAAGCAAAGAGAACATGTTCCTTGCAGGCGAAAGCCGATATACAGCGCAGCAGGATAACTTCTCAAAAATCCCCGGCTCTCCGGTGGCATATTGGGTAAGTAAAGCTGTATTTTATGTTTTTGAAAACTATAAAAACATAGCTTTTTACGGGGAAGCGAAAGCGGGCATGACGACTGGGGATAATAATCGTTTCCTTAGATTGTGGAGTGAAGTATGCCATCCAAAAATCGGATATGGCATGAGAACGAGCGAGGAAGCCCGGCTGTCGAGGAAAAAATGGTTCCCGTATAATAAAGGTGGAGGGTTTAGAAAATGGTATGGCTTAAATGACTATGTTGTTCTATGGGAAAACGACGGGTATGAAATAAAAAATGCTACGGAGAAAGGTCGAAAAATTGCGAGCGTAAGAAGTGAAAGACTGTATTTTAAGGAAGCCATCACTTGGGCGACATTAACTACAGGGATGATTTCATGTCGGCATTCTGAATGTGGACATTTATTCGACGATAAAGGATCAAGCTGTTTTTTACCCACGAAATATCATTACTATGTTTTGAGCTTAATAAACTCGACTGTCGGGAACTATTTGCTTTCTATATTAAATCCAACTGTATCTTTTCAATCCGGGAATATCGGAGCACTCCCCATGATCGTTGATGGCAGAATTGAGGCGATAAACTCTCTGGCGTTAGCCAATATAGGAGCTTGTAAAGCAGATTGGGATTCTTTTGAAACCTCTTGGGATTTCAAGCGGCATCCGCTGGTGTGAGGTATTATCATGTTTGAAGATAGAGAATATTTTTCCTTCATTGAAAAAAGTGATCTATATGGGGCACAGAAATATGCAATTGAGCATACCCCCGATTATCTTTACAAATTTTACTCTCTTTCAGATGGAAAGTCTTGTAAATCGAAGCGGCTTGACAAGAAAAAGCTGCTGACATTGGAAAGAAACCAATCATGGTTTGATCTATCAAAAAATCAGAACGATCCATTAGATATGAGAATGGCCTACGTTGATGAAAGAGAGGATGTAGATTGTTCTCAAATCGATTTAGCAAGAGAGTTACTATCAAAATCTCGAGATTGTTTCCTGCTTTCAAGCTTTGGCGAAACAGATGAATACGATTTACCTATGTGGCAATTTTATGCTAACGCTCATCAAGGATACTGCATTAGATACAAAATAACAAAAAAGCATGTATTCTGGAAAGTAATGTATAATAGAGATAGATTGCCCGTCTTATCAATTCCGCTCAACTTGATTCAAGAGATGAAAGAATCAGATAAAGCAGGAAAGGAAACTTTCGGATTACAAATATACAGACACTATCTCTTGATGCTAATGTGTGCAAAACATACTTCTTGGAAACAAGAAAAAGAGTATCGCGTTTTGTTCCCGGCAGAGTCTGATCACGGAATGAACATAGACAACGAACTGATTGGCGTTGTGCCTGATGCCCTGTTTATTGGGATGAATTGCTGCGAAAAGTATAAAAAGAAGCTCAAAGATATTTGCACGAACTCTTTACACTGTGATTGTTATCAGGCGTTTATCAGTGAAACAAAGATTCTTGACTTTGGCCTTGTCAAGTGAAGCCTCTTTTGCGTTATTTTCGTTATCCTGAATAACATAATAACCGTCCCCAAGTTGGGGACGATTTGAAATACCTGTATTTTTGAAAACCTGCCCTAACTTGGGGTAGAAAAAGGAAAGAGGAAATCATGGGAAGCCTGATATCTGATAAATACAAGGAATGGGAAGCGGAGTGCGAAGCCCGCTTCCGGCAGCTCAAGGCCAACGAGGAAGAACTGAACCGCATCTTCATTGAAATCTATGGCCTGCAGGATGAGCTGACGCCGGAGGTCGAGGATAAAGATGTGACCGTCCGCAAGGCGGATCTACAGCGGGAGATCAAAAGCCTGATCTCCTACGCCGTGGGCTGCATGTTCGGGCGCTACTGTCTGGTAAAGGACGGCCTGATCTTCGCCGGCGGTGACTTTGACGCCGTATACTGGAAATACAAAGGACAAGCCCCGCTCGATGCGCAGGGAAATCTCCTGCCCGGCGGAGGTTACGCGGGGGTCAGCCTTGCAAAGTATCACTATCCAAAGCTCCGGGATGCCGAAAACCCGGAAGACGCGACGATGCTTTCCTTCTGCCCCGATCCCGACAACATCATTCCCATCTGCGACGACGAGTATTTTGAGGATGATATTGTCAGCAAATTCGTGCGCTTTGTGGAAGTGGTCTATGGCAGGGACACGCTGGAGGAAAACCTGAAATTTGTCGCCGACGCGCTGGGCGGCAAGGGCTCCCCGCGCGAGGTTATCCGCAGCTATTTCCTCAACGACTTCTACGCCGACCATTTGAAGGTCTACCAGAAGCGCCCGATCTACTGGCTCTTTGACAGCGGCAAGAAAAACGGCTTTAAATGCCTGATCTATATGCACCGTTATCAGCCTGACACTATCGCCCGCATCCGCACGGACTACGTCCATGAGCAGCAGTCCCGCTACCGCACCGCTATTGAGGGCCTGAATCAGCGAATGGCCGACGCCTCCACCTCCGAGCGGGTCAAGCTCTCCAAGCAGCTCAAAAAGCTCCAGGATCAGGACGATGAGCTCCGCACCTATGAAGAAAAGATCCACCATCTGGCCGATCAGATGATCAAGATCGATCTGGATGACGGCGTGAAAGCAAACTACGCCAGGTTCGAGGACGTACTGGCGAAGATTAAGTGAGGAGGGTGGAGAACTTGGCAAATTTATCTTTTAATTATTCTGGAGAATGGGCAGATGTTTGTCATGTTCTCCGCTGCTTCTCCACAGACACAATATTAAAGCGAATTAGCACGGCGGCAATTGCGTTGCAGAAAGAATCCCATGGCGTAAAATGGGTTGAATATGACCTTTTTGATACGGTCAGACGAACTTCAAAGAAAAAGAAATCAGTCATCACATTATGGGGCCTGATCGACCTGGCGTATTATACTGTTGTGGTATCGAATGATTATCGCGGGAAAAGAACAATTACAGGCGAAGAATTCTATATGCTTTTCGATGCAGTTGAAAGCATGAAGCAGAAAAAAGAAAAAGAGTTTCTTGATGCAGAGACGGTTGGAAGTAGAGAACTTCTGATGTACCTATGGGGATTTTCGGGCGAACAGTTCAAAGTACAAGAGCAAAACATTATCTTTGAGAGTGCTGGAAGAGAGCTGTATATCCTTTTTGAATCATCTAAAAAAGTGCCAGACGCGTCAATAGATATCTCCTCAATTGTCCAAAACGAGATCGGCATGACTTGGGAAAAGGTTCTGTGTGGTCTTATGCTAGGATGGGTTTTCTCGACTATGAATTGCTGTGTAACAAAAACGACGTGCCCATTCAATGATCCAGAATTGATCAGTAGAGAAGAATATTTGAAAGTGATCTCACACTATTCCATTACTTATGAGATGCTTCGGAAGTCCAAGCTAAAAAGACAAGCTCTTTACACAAAACCGTATATTATTACGCAAAAGAATGAAACTCTTGGTATGATACCCTTTTTGAATCTTTGCCTATATGAGCATGCCATCTTATGGATTGTAAGAGATTATTTCAATTATAAAAAAGAGCAGGATCAGTGGTTTACGTCATACTTTGGAAAGTGTTTTGAAAAATATTTTGAAGAATTGCTGAACTGTTCTCTCAGAGAGGATGAATACGAAAAGATTCCAGAGGCAACGAATCGCCGCGCAGATTGGAAAATGAAGATAGATGGGTATAGATTCCTCGTCGAGCAGAAATCAACTCTCATCCGATTGAATGCCAAGCAGCAAGCACCGAGTATCGGCGATATAGAATATTTTGCAAAGCAAACACTCATTAAAGCAATAGGTCAGTTGGATACCACTGAAAAAGAATTCGCAGAGGGGCAATTCATAAAAATTATTTTGCTGTATGACGACTATCTTAATCCTGAAATACTGGAGCAGGTCTTTACGATGAAAGAATGTGACACTGAATCGGATAATCATTTTTGGCTTGTAACCATTGAGGAAATAGAGATTCTTTTGAGCCTTTGCCCAAAAAACCGTGACTCATTTGATTCAATCATTGAAGAAAAAAACAGGCGGGAAATTGCCCACTCAAAAGACGGAAAGACTCTCTTCCAAATTATGAGAAAGCAGGGCGTTTTGGAAAATAACTTTCTGAAACGAGAGGGGATCGCGTATTATCGTGATTTAGCATTAGAAAAAATAAGACATTTTATGAGTAAGACCGGATCGTAATACGCATCCCCAGGCTGATACCCGTTCTGAAGATGACAGCATGGACTTTTTTTGGAAACGTGAATACAAAAAGATCCAATCAACATAAATAGGAGACACCGTTATGGATGCCGAGAATATCATACAGGAATTGAACAGGCGGTTTGCAGAACCACTAAAGGAGTTCTATAAACGTCGGATCATCTTCTGGCATGACGAGGAACGGGAGTTTGCCGATCAGTTGGAACTGATCCGGCTGGATAACGTGAAGCTGGTGGAGCTTACCGGGAGCAACACCTTTGCTGTCAAAAAGCTCCTCTGCGCGGACGACCCGAACAGCAATTATCTGATCTATGACCCCCGGAGCTTTTCACGCGATGATGACAACTGGCTCGTCAATGTGGAGCTCTACAGCGAGGAATTCCGGGCGGACCGAAACTCCATTTGGATCCGAGAAATGGGTCTTTCCAATACGCCGGAAATCCGACGACAAGTCAAAGTCTACCGAAAATTCTTTATGGAAGAGCCCAATCGCTCCGCCGTTTCACGCAACAGCAAAAGCATCGCTACTGCGCCGCAGATGCATCTTGCAGTGATGGCTGCACTGTGCAATCTTCAGAATATGGAGCCGGCAGGCATCCTTCGTGCCGTTCTGTGTGCGGGACTTGAAAAGGAAAGCAACCGCGTTTATCAACGCCTTGTCCAGTATGGTGCGGATACTGCTTTCTGGGCCCTTGCCGCACGATTTACCGGTTACAGCCCGGTCGATGAGCCGGAGCTGAAGGCGCTTGCCATTCACACGCTGCTCACGGCCGCCTCCAGAACTATGACTCCCGAATGCCTGGCTGGCCTGGACGCTTATTATTCCGCTCCTCATCAATCCTATTGTTATGACCTTGTTTCGGACTGGATGCGCAGTTCAGACAATGCAGCGCTTTACATTATTGCAAGAGATGTAGAGCACGCTGTTAGACTTTGGCAGCGCTTCTCCAAGCTCCCCTCGGAGGAGCTGGAGGATACTGAATGCTTCCCCTGTATTGATGAGTGTATTTTGAGCGCGCTGATGACGGAGATATGCGAACACGAACTTATCCAGCCTGAAAAAATCAGAAACACCGTTGAAAAACGGCGCTCAACTGCCTGGTATGAAAAGGCAGAGCCCTATTATGAGGGACTGCTCCAGCTCGGAAACATGCAGGGCTTTTATCTGGAACACGCTGACGGTTTCCATGTTGTGGAGCCTGAAAAGCTCTGGCACTGCTACACAACGGATTATTATCGGATGGACAGCTATTACCGGCAGTTCCATCTCAGCTTTCAGCGTAGCATAGAGGCATCCAATCCACTTCTGGATGATCTGTTCAAACATATTGCAGAGAAAGCGGAGGGCCTGTATTCTCATTGGTTTCTTAATCAACTCGGTGCAAACTGGTCAGACGCCTGCGCACAGGAGCTGGCGGATTACGGTTGCATCCGGGGATTGCCTCAACAGACAGATTTTTACCGAAATCGGATCAGAAACAGCAATAACCGCGCCTATGTGATTATCTCCGACGCACTGCGCTATGAGGTGGCAGCGTCCCTTGTGGACAGGCTTCGCCTTGAGACACAGTGCAAGGTGGAATTGGACAGTTGCGAGGGCATCTTCCCAACCATCACCAAGTTCGGTATGGCGGCGCTCCTACCGCACCGGGAACTCAGCGTGAAGGAAACAAGCGCCGGGGATTTGGCGATACTGGCAGATGGGCAAAGCACGGAAGCACCCGCACGGGACAGGTGCCTGAAAGCGGCGAACAAGGCCAGCGTTGCCCTTAAATATGAAGATCTGGTACAGATGAAGCGGGCAGAGCGTCAGGCTCTGGTCAAGGGAATGGATGTCGTTTACATCTATCACAATATGATTGACGAGGCAAGTCATATTTCCGATATGATGGTATTTCCCGCATGTGAGAACGCGATCCGCCAGATCATGACGATGATTCGCAGCATTGTCAGCGATTTTGGCGGCACTACGATTTATATCACAGCCGACCACGGTTTCCTGTATACATACGAACCGTTGAAGGAATCAGCCAAGGTGGATAAAGACGCTACCGGCGACTTGACAGTAGAATACGATCGCAGATATATGATCACATGTTCTGGCGTGGAGCCTATGCATCTTCTCCCTGTAATGTTTATGGATGGGAAAACAGACTACCATGCTTTCACGCCACGGGAGAATACTCGCATCAAGAAAAGCGGCAGCGGGCTTAACTTCGTGCATGGCGGCATCAGTCTTCAGGAAATAGTCGTGCCGATTGTGGAGTATCAGTTTCTGCGCAATGCCAATAAAACCTACCAGCGTCATAAAGACAGCTTTGATACCAAGCCCGTTACACTTAGCCTTATTTCCGCCAGCCGGAAAATCAGCAATATGATTTTCTCTCTGAACCTGTTCCAGCGGGAGCCGGTCGGCGGCATCCGGGAAACGGCAAGCTATCTTCTGTATTTTACCGATTCCAACGGCAAGCAGATCAGTGATACTTGTAAGATCATCGCGGATAAAACAAGCAGCAATGAGCAGGAGAGGATTTTCCGTGCGGGATTCAACTTGAAATCCCTGAAATACAGCGGCCTGGACACATACTATCTCGTCATCGCAGATGAATCCGGGCTTCAAGCTCCTCAGCGTATTGAGTTTCAGATTGATATTGCCTTTGCAGTGGATGAGTTCGACTTCTTTTAAGGAGGGCGCACACCTTGAACAGCTTCATGAATAATCTTGCCATTGCCACAATACTGACGCTTGACGGCTATTTGCGCGATCTGAACCGGCAAATGCGGGAGGTTGAGTCTGAAAAGCGTGTGTCGATTCATCGGGGCGTTATTTTGCATGACGGAAAAAGAAAGATGATCGACATTGCAAATCAGATCATCCGAAATGCAGACAAGGCATGTAATACTGAATCCGATTTTGATATAGAGGCAAGTATTGATCTCCTGCTTTGCGGATGCTTATATCATATGATAGATACTTTGCCTGTTTCGGAATCGGCCAAGGTGTCGTTCTATGATGAGGCTTCCCGAAGTCTTCAACTGAATCGGGAATACAGCGGTGACATGGTTTTTCATCAGGGAGTCGGGGAAGAACTGCTCGAGGGAGCCGTCAAGCAGTTGCTGAGAACGTATATTGCAGGAGACAGTCACAGCAAAGAGAGCCGCCTTTTTCTCGAGATGGTTCGACTTGGCAGTGACCTGCTCTTATGTCTGAGCGCAAAAATGAATGAGAGCCATCCCAATGACGGCTTCTCAAACGAAGCATCCCTGTACTTGGCTGAACAAGCGCTTGCTGCTTGTGAAGATGTAATGCAGGAGATGGAAGAACACGACCTCATGCTGAAATCCGATGTAAATAATACGAGACAGGAAACCGAAAGAGCTGGTGATAATATGAATATCGTCACTGAGGAAATGAGCTTGCAGGAACAGGAAAAGATAAAGCTGCGCCAGTATTTTGACGGCAGGATCGTGCGGAAAGACCTTACTAAAAAGATCAAAGAGGGTGCGAATGTACCGGTCTATGTGTTGGAGTTTCTTCTTGGGCAGTATTGCAGCTCGGACGATGAAGAGGTTATTGCGCAGGGTGTAAACAGTGTAAAAAAGATCCTTGCGGATAATTTCGTGCGACCGGATGAGGCGGAGAAAGTACTGTCGCGGCTTCGGCAGCGCGGTTCTTATACTGTCATTGATAAGATAACAATGTCCCTGAATCTGCGTTTTGACGAGTATGAAGCTGAGTTTTCCAATCTGGGAGTCAAGGGCATTCCGATTGATGAGTTTTACGCGGAAAAATATGATCGACTCCTCTGCGGGGGCATTTGGTGTATTGTCCAATTGGAATACAATACCGAATCTGCTGACAGCGGCATTATTCTCATGGATAAAAAGGCAAAAAAGCCTCAGACGCTCATTTCCATCAGAAAGCTCACACCGATCCAAATGCCACATGTGGATATCGAAGAGCTGAAACGCGGCAGAAAAGCTTTCACAAAAGAAGAGTGGATAGATGTTATGTTGCGTTCAATCGGCATGGAACCTGACAGGCTGACAGAACGCGAGAAATGGCTGCTGCTATGTCGTATGTTGCCTTTGGTGGAGAACAATTTCAATCTCTGCGAACTTGGACCCAGAAGCACAGGAAAATCTCACCTGTTCAAGGAGATTTCGCCAAACAGCATCTTGGTTTCCGGCGGTCAGACAACCGTTGCGAATCTGTTTTACAATATGGCCCGGAAAACAGTTGGCCTTGTAGGCCTTTGGGACTGTGTGGCGTTCGATGAAGTCGCTGGAATCAACTTCAAGGATAAAGATGGCATTCAAATCATGAAGGACTATATGGCTTCTGGCTCATTTGCTCGGGGTAAGGAAGAGAAAGCTGCTTCCGCCTCCATGGTTTTCGTCGGAAATATCAATCAGAGCGTGGATGTTCTGCTGAAAACTTCCAGCCTTTTTGACCCGTTCCCACCTGAAATGGGAACAGACACCGCGTTTCTGGATCGTATGCATTGCTATCTTCCTGGCTGGGAGATTCCGAAGTTCCGTCCGGAACACTTTACAGATGGTTACGGTTTCATCACCGACTACCTCGCAGAATTTCTGCGTGAGCTGCGTAAGGAGCAGCATGGTGATGCTCTGGATCAGTATTTTAAGCTGGGGAAAAACCTCAATCAGAGAGATACTATCGCAGTCAGAAAAATGGTTGGCGGTATGGTTAAACTTCTTTACCCGGATAGTGTATATACAAAAGAGCAACTCGAGGAGATTTTGAAACTGGCCCTTGAAATGCGCCGCCGTGTAAAAGAGCAGTTGAAAAAACTAGGCGGTATGGAGTTCTATGATGTAAACTTCTCATATATAGATCAGGATACCTTTGAAGAACACTTTGTGTCGGTTCCTGAGCAGGGCGGAGGAAAGCTGATCCCGGAGGGTATGGGAAATTCTGGTCAGGTTTATACAATCGGCCAGGGGAAAAGTGGCATGATTGGTGTCTTTCGTCTGGAAGCACAGATGCTGCCGGGGAATGGGAGGTTTGACCGTACCGGTATCGGCTCGGACAGGGAGGCGCGGGAAGCAACCAATACGGCTTTCCACTATTTGAAAGCAAACGGAAATCGAATCAGCGCTTCCATCAGTACCACATCGAAGGACTATATTATCAATTATCAAGATCTGCAAGGGATCGGAATGACCTCCAGACTGGCGTTGCCAACCTTGATATCCCTGTGCTCGATTGCTCTTGGCAAACCTTTGCTGAGTTCCATGGCGGTCCTCGGCGAAATCAGTATCAGCGGAACCATGATTAAGGCAGAGGAACTTGCCAACACCTTGCAGGTCTGCCTAGACAGCGGGGCAAAGAAAGTCCTTCTCCCGATCACCTCCGCGGCAGATCTCGGCACTGTTCCACCGGAGCTTATCGGTTGCTTTAACTTGATCTTCTACAATAGCGCTGAAGACGCAATTTTTAAGGCTCTGGGTGTCGAGTGAGTTCTGGACAAAGAGATTACAGGATGAAAGCTGGCAATCCACGATTATCAACTGTACAAATTAGAAATCTTGGGGAGACTATCAATGGAGAAAAGGGTCGAGTAAAGTATTGATTAATGTGGAATAGTGTACTATACTATTTATTAAATTAGATAGAAAGGACACTGCATATGGATAGCATGGCCTTGGCTTATAAGCCAAAACCCGGGAAACCCAGCACCCCGAATGATTCCTTCTCTGTCAAAGTAAATATTAACTTATGGACACAATGCGGCTGGGAGAGTGAACTCCCTGTGCTGGATATTGGCTTGATGCTATACAATCTATCACTTGTCGATGAACTACGACTTTACTTTCCGTTTGAACTAAATGTGGAAGAAATCACTGACTTATGTGATTTGCTTGCCCATGACAATGACTTAACCGGAGCAGTCTTTAACGAACCATATTCCATACACATTGACCCAAGCGCACCAAAGAAAGCACGGGTCGAACTTGTCCCCGGGCAGAATCCGCCGAAAAAGTCGGATTCACCCTTCGTTTTATATAGTCTTGATCCGAAAAATGATATAAAGTTAGAGACATTTACAGGAAATACGGCAGGAGTAGACGTAAAAGGAACCTTTGCAAATATCAGTGTCGCATCAATTGTTGATGAGAAGGTAGCAGGCACGACTACAAAGAAAACAAATTATTATCTTAGATTCCGTATCCAATCTCCACAGTTAGCTAACTGCGTGAGAGAATACAAAGCTCCAAACCGTTTCTTTGAAACAATTGTAAACTCTACCTATATGGTGGAACTCCGTTTTAATAACACCCGTAGCATGAATTGTACTTTGGTCGAAAAGTTAACATCACGAGATGGATATCAGCTTGCCCCGATTCAAAGCTTACATATGCTTTTGATGACAAAAGTATATGTTGATGTAGACTCGTCATCTTTTAAGTCTTCCCGGGCAATAGAAGAAAACATTTGGAATAAATATGTTGAAGAAATATCTGGGAAGAAACCGCCAAAAGATATTATCGCTTATCATGCAAAATCAAGCTCTGAAGATGTTGCTTCTGGAATCGGCTCTTGGGAGTTTTTCGCTAGGATGAAAGCAGGAAAATTTAGCATTCAGGACATTATTCCGTATATTTTATTATTAGCTATTTTTTCAATCTCATTTAATGTTTTGACAGACATCGTTTTATATTTTCTTTCAGAGCTGTTTCCTGCAATAAATCTCATATGGAAAAAGATCCTGGTTGTCGTTTTGGGGGCTGTAATTATATGGATTGCTCTACGTCAACAGGGAAAAAAGTAGTATCAAGAGCATAGTGTAATAACATATGATGCAGCGGAAGGGGAGTACTTTATGGAACTGAGGGAACTAAAAGAATCAAATAAAAGTTGCATTTTTCACGTATATTCTGTATTGAAACACCTTGAATTTGAATATCCAGGATTTAAGCAGTGGTTTTTTGCGAAAGTTGTTCCTGGTATTGCTGAAGGCACAAGACGTATTTTTGTCGTTTTAGACGGTGATACAATAGCTGCAACACTTATTCTGAAGGACTCTGATGAGAAAAAAATATGCACGCTCCGTGTTTCAGAAAAATACCGTAATAAGGGAATTGGGGCACAGCTTCTAGTGTTAGCTTGTCATGAGTTACGCACTGCTTTCCCGCTAGTTACTGTACCCGAGTCACATATTTCGGATTTTGCTCGCCTTTTCCAAAAATATCATTTTAGCCTTCAAAAAGTATACCCTGATTATTACACTCAAAACTCTATTGAGTATTGTTTCAATGGGGTATTGAATGAAGATGAGGGAAACAATCATTGCTGCGCTTGATGTATGCGCAATTCTCATTTTGTTTCAAGAATAGTATATAATACTTCTTCATGATTAAGAAATTTTGGGGCAAAACCTTTATTAACGGTTCTTACAGGGGACTATCATATGAAGATAGCCCCCTGTTTAAGTACCATTCTGTTGCTTATCCAGCAATGAGAATATTGGCGTTAGGAGAGGGAATCTATTGGGTACAGTTTTCTTCGCTGGAATATATGGAGTCGGTAAAAGTACCGTAATTGACAAAATTTCAAATATGACTGGCGTCAGAGCTTACTCTGCTGGGGATTTGATAAGCGAGAAGAATGGAGAATTATACGGCGCTAATAAAGGAGTTTCCAATAAAGATCACAATCAAAGAATACTAATTCAACGTGTTGCGGAACTGCTGGAAAGAAATAAGAAGATCCTTCTTGCCGGCCATTTCTGCATAATCAACAAATTAGGGAAAATAGAGGAACTACCGAGCTACGTATTTGATGAAATCAGTCTGGAAAAGATAATCCTATTAGAAGCTCCAGCGGAAACGATAATTACACATTTAAACGTGCGCGACGGTAAATGCTATTCACAAGATTTGATTCAGTCCATGCTTATTACAGAAAGAGAAGCAGCACAGGACGCATCGGAGCGGTTAGGCATCCCGTTGATCAAGTATGAGATGCAGTATTCAGAAGCAGATGAAACATTTCTTATAGACCAGATTTAAAATGTGAAGGTAGTCGGCAGAATTAATAAAGTGTATGTAGTGCCACTCCTTAAAGGAGAAATGGAAAATGTGTAAGTTACTAATGTCAATTAATCCTAAGCATGTGGAAAACATTCTATCCGGTGAGAAACGGTATGAATTTAGAAAAACCAGGTGCAAGGAACATGTTGACACGATCTTGATTTATTCAACCTCACCAGTAATGAAAATTGTCGGTGAAGTGGAAGTAAAAGGAATCATTAAGGACTCACCAAACGCTGTTTGGAGTAAAACCGCTTCTGCTGCTGGAATAGATAAGAGCTTTTTCGATAAATACTATGCTGGAAGATCGTTCGCTGTGGCATATGTCTTAGGAAAAGTACATCGTTTTAAAACGCCGCAAACACTTGAATATTATGGGATTAAGTCTGCTCCACAATCTTATGTTTATATTCGGAATTGAAAAACAGCTTTTATATCCTCTTTCCATTCCATTTTATGGGAGGTCCTTATGCTTGACAGACTGATCGCCGAGGCGACGGATATTGATTTCAAGGTCGCTTTGGAAGAGAAAAAACCGAAAAGCTGGCTCAAGAGCGTCAGCGCTTTTGCCAATGGCATCGGCGGGGTGCTGCTGTTCGGCGTGGATAATGACCGGAACATTGTCGGCCTTGAGCACCCGCAGGAGGACGCGGAGACAATAAGCCGCCTGATTAAAGAACGCATCACGCCGCTGCCGCAGTTTGTCCTTCGCGGCATAGAGGAAAAGGACAAGGCACTCCTTGCGCTGGAAGTTGCAGCTGGGAGATCAACGCCCTATTACTACAAGGCGGATGGCGTGACGGAGGCATATATCCGCGTTGGGAATGAGAGCATCCCCGCGCCGGACTATGTGCTTAATGAGCTGATCCTGAAAGGCACAAATCGCTCCTTTGACGCGCTGGTAACTGACGAGCGTAAGGAGGATTACAGCTTTACGCTGCTGGAGGCCACCTACCGCGAGCGGACAGGACTGCGCTTCGAGCCCTCGGATTACTTTTCCTTTGGCCTCACGGACAAGAATGGGTTTCTCACCAATGCGGGCCGCCTGCTGGCCGACCAGCATATCGTGTATAACTCCCGTATCTTTTGTACCCGCTGGAACGGGCTCGAAAAGGGCTCCATCTTTGACGATGCGCTGGATGACAAAGAATTTGAGGGGAACCTGATTTATCTGCTGCAAAACGGCAGTGATTTCATCCGCAACAATTCTAAGGTGCGCTTTGAGAAGAAAGCTCAGTACCGTGTAGACAAGCCTGATTATGCAGATCGCGCCGTGACTGAGGCGCTGGTCAATGCCCTGATCCACCGGGACTATATTGTGCGCGGCAGTGAGATCCACATTGATATGTACGACGACCGGCTGGAGATTCAGTCGCCGGGCGGCATGTTCGAGGGGAAGCCTATTCAGGACTGCAACATCAACACGGTCGGCTCTGTACGCCGCAATCCCGTGATCGCTGATCTGTTCCACCGTATGAAATTCATGGAGCGCCGCGGAAGTGGTCTGCGCAAAATCGTCAACGAGACGGAAAAGCTCCCCGGTTACAACAAGGAGCTACACCCTGAATTCCATTCCTCCGGTACTGATTTTCGTGTTGTGCTGAAAAACGTGAACTACAACTTGGTCACTGGTGACCAAGATAGTGACCAAGACGGTGATCAAGTTAATGACCAAGTCTTTTCTGTCGAGGCCAAACGAGACTTGCTGATAGACTTTTGCGAAAATCCCCGCACCAGGGAAGAAATGATGGAATACGTTACTGTCGCGAGTAAGCGATATTTTAGGGAAAACTACATTCGTCCGCTGCTTGACGCGGGAAAGCTCAAAATGACCATTCCTGATAAGCCTAACAGTAAGAACCAAAAGTATGTAAAAACCGACTAAAAATACAAAAAGGCCCGGAATCACTGTACGCCATTATCGGGCGGCGCAAGTGATTCCGGGCGTCCTTCCACTAATCAAGATAAGTTTTCTGCGTTACCGTTCGCAGGTATTCCTCCACATCTCCGGTCAGGACAAGATCTGCATAGGCAAGAGGATCGTTGTAGATCAGATAATCCAACTCGGTGATATGGCTGAGGCAGCATGCGTATTCGTTTTCTACGGCGAGGCAGTCAATAGCGATCATGCTGCCGTCAGAATAACACAACTCAACGCAGGCCGTATCCATGTTATATTCACACTTTATCAATTTATTCATTTTGAAACCTCTCAAATTTTCCAGAACTTTTTGAGGCCATTTTCGACACCATTTTCGTCATATCAGGCACTTTAAAAACTCACGTTGGTGTAAAATTGGTGTACTTTTGAAAAACAGAGCTCAAAACCCCAGTGTTTTCAAGGCTTTGCGGGTTTTGTACAGATATTGCCGTGGCACACAAAAAGTATCTTAGTCAAATGCGATCAGCCTCCTGAAAAGCCGGTTTCTGCCGCAGTTTGCCGCGATTTGCCGGGCAGAAAGACTTGTGAATAATCTGTGACTTAAGTCACGGAAAAAGCAAAATACGGCAAAATGCGGCAAGTCAATGCCGTCAATGGTAGTCAAATGGTAGTAAAAATCGGGGCGGGGTGGGTTACTACCGTCGGGTGAAGGGGAAAACCAGATAGATAAACTAGGGTTTATACAATCCAATGCTCTACATCCTCTGCCCCGGCAAATCTTTTAAATGCATTTCCTGCTTCACTGAGCAGTGCGTCAAGATCAATGTCATTCTCAAAACAGTAGATTACGACAAGAGTGTCAGCTGCAGAGTCTGTGACCATCGCCCGTGTGGAATCAGACATGGAAGACCCGAAGATTCCATCATCATCTGCCAATACGAGCATGTTTTCCATATCCAGAAAATCCTTGCCAATACCGGTATAGCCCTCACCGTGTTCAGCTTTGCGCAGTCTGATCGCTCCATGAACCTGATTAAGATCATATGAACCGACAGACAATCCGCTTTTCACAGAAATGAGATTGTTCACATCGACTACTGAATTGATATGATACAATTCATCACCACGGCGAACTCGGCGAATCAAAGATTCGGATGATACTCGGTACCTGCCGGGGTTTCTGCCAAAAGCCTTGTATGCGGCACGACTTCCCTTTATTCCAGGGATCTCGCTCCATTCTTTTCCTTCAATTCTGCTTCTCACCTGCGGCAGAACTTCCGTATTCATATAATCCCAGAAATGGTCATCCGACGCATTCACATCTGCATGGAATCGTAAGAGCCCAAGTCGGATATCCGAATATACGCTGAACAGATTTTTGTCGATAGATACATCGTACTTCATTTGTATAAGCTCCCACTAAATCACAACATGCCGGGATCTCCAGTCGCACCCGCTAAATTTAGTAGTTTATTATACACCATCACCACGGATTTTTCCACTATAAAAAAACGGCACCGGGGTTCACTTTAGAAACCCGGCGCCTCAGTTCCTCTTTTTTATTAATCCGTTCTTGCGGAGAGGATCTCTCCGCTGTACGCATTGACTTTATACTCATATTCCGTTCTGCCGCATTCGAAATCTATCTCATACCAGGCGGAACGAAGGTCCCGTTCCAATTCGATGTCAATGTCCACAGCCTGATCCGCCGTCAATCCAGCATCTGTCAATGCCGCTTGCATTGCAGCATCTTTTCCTATCATTTTCTCTCCGCCGAGTGCACAACCGGAAAACATCACAGCAAGTATGATGACAAGCAGACCGCATTTTCTGATTTTATTCATGTACTTTCTCCTTACAAAAAGCTTTTTTTGACCAGCTGTCAGGCAGCGTCTGTCAGACTGTCTTCATCGCTGTCGCAGAAGCAGAGTGTTTCCGGATACAGTACCGGCACAGTGTCGATCCCTGCGACCTCTCCCTCCCCGGCATCGACATAGATCTCGTATTTCAGATAGGGCGTCCATACTATGATCCGGTAGAAACCGCTATCATAATTGTTGCTCAGACAGTGATATTCGCTGTTCTCAATTCCGACGTTCCGAAGAGCGATGCTCAAAGCCTGCTCTTTCGTAATGCAAGTATTAGTGTTCATTGTTCAATCTCCTTTTCATTTATCGTTTTCATACAGATGACGCATGAGCACGAAAAAGGTTACACATAAAAAATGGAAGAGCGGTTTGTGAGCGCTCTTCCAGACATAACTTCCTTATCTCAGATCAATATCGCGAATTACAGTATACCCCGAGTTCCCGTTCACCTCGATCTCATACTCACTGCCAAAGGCGTCCTCAAACTCAATTTTATACACATAAATAGCGTCAAAAATACTGCCTGTATACCGAAGATGGCGATAGGCGTAATCAACAAAGAATGTATTGGCCCGTTCCGCTCCGACCTGTTCGACAAGACAGGAATACGCGGCTTCAACGGCCTGCTCCTTTGTCATTTTCAACTTGCCGGAGGCAGAGATATTTGAAGGAATAAATAGGATTGCGCAGACGATTGCGGCAATTGCAAGCAAACTGCATAAGACGATGATAATCGTGCGCACAAGGGTTTTCTTATTAAAAGCTTTTCTTGCCCTCTGGACAGTCTCTTTTTCTGCCTGTCCTATCTCCGGAGAGAACATTGCGGGATTATCCAGAATCGCGCTGATTTTTCGGACGTTTTCGAGCTCACGTGCAACAAAGGCGGCTTCCTCATCCGTTGCTGTTCCTTCTCGCAGTTTCTGATAAGCTTCTTCAAAATTCATTTGTCTTCCTCCATGATACTCCTGAGTTTGTCACGAGCCCTGCAGAGCAGAACCTTAACATTTGTTTCGCTTTTTCCCGTGATTTCCGAAATGCTTTTGATCGAGAGCCTGGAAAAATAAAAAAGGGTTACGACTTCCTTCTGTGTATCAGGCAGCAAGCCGATTGCCCTGTATAAGGAACGGTATTCTTCCTTGCGAATAATGCCCTCTATTACTTCCTCCTGGTCGTCTGCCAGATCCTCGGGTATTTCCTCCCCGGTAAACCTGCTGTTTTTCCGGCATATGCTGATGAACTCATTTCGGCAGACGGTCAGCAACCATGGCTTGAAGTCCCGAATCGAGTCCTCAGAAAGCGTCAGCGCCTTGAAAAACGCGTTAGATACGATGTCCTCTGCAACGGTTCGATTTCGGCACAAAGAGATTGTATACAGCAGCGCCTCGTTATAATACTGAGAAAACAGTTGATCTATTACATCTGATTTCATAAGGCCGGCTTCACATCTTTCTGAATAATCCTGTTAAAAGGACGCAGGAAAAGAAAAAAGGTTACAGGGGAATATGATAATTAAAGCAGATGAGGATCCTTTCTGCCAAAAAAGCTTCCTCACCGCTCTGGGCAAAAATAAATGACGGGGGGATTCCCCCGCCGTTCGGTGGACCAGGGTCTTTCGACCAGCCTCAAGCTGACGTTTCTGCCATCTCTTTTCATTATTGTAAGCAAGTGGAGGCCACAATGCAAAAACAATTTGAAATCATTTTCTTGCCCGAGGCTATGAGGTAACACCGCTGCACATAACCAGACAGCAAAGAAACATTTTCCTGTTCATCTCTTTCAGCTTTTCGCCATGCGAACTCGGCACATACCCGGATAGCAAACAAACATTTTTTGTATCAATGGAATGAAATGCCACGATTTGCCGCGTTTTACTGCATTATGGACAGTATGTTTTTTGAACCGAAAAAAGAGGTAGTAAAACGGTAGTAGAATAGTAGTAACAAGGTTTTTATCTTGCAAAGATTTGCCGCAATATGCTGCGTTTTACCTGAAAATGTTTGTTTGCCATCTCGGCTTGCCGTGGCACACAAAAAGTATCTTAGTCGAATGCGATCAGCCTCCTGAAAAGCCGTATTCTGCCGCAGTTTGCCGCGATTTGCCGGGCAGAAAAAGTTGTGAATAATCTGTGACTTAAGTCATGGAAAAAGCAAAATACAGCAAAATGCGGCAAGTCAATGCCGTCAATGGTAGTCAAATGGTAGTAAAAATCGGGGTGGTTTACTACCGTCAGGTGAAAGGGAAACACGGGGAGATAAACTGGCAAGATTTGTTAGTCCAGGTTCATGTCTTCCAACCGGTCTGTCGCAGTCGTCATAATTGCATGGACATCGGCTCCGTAGATGTCGAGCCCGAGTGCCTCAATTTTCCTGACATCCTGAATCCCATAGTAATTTTGCGCCAGTGCTTTCACATATCCGAAGCCATATTCCTCCGGAACATAAAGCCCTCCGGATGTGGTCACATAAAACAGCCTTTTTGCCCGGCAAAGAGCAACAGGTACTCCCTCTTCCGAGTATCGAAAAGCAATACCGACGACATTGATCTGCTCCAAATATTGCTTAAGCATAGCGGGGAAGGAAAGATCCCAATACGGAGCCGCAATCACGATGGTTTCCGCTTCCGAAAACTGCCGGGCGAGGTCAAACATCGGGCTTTGAAAGTTGCCTGAGGAAATCAGTTGATCACGCTTATTCAGATATTCTTCGTTAACAAGGGGGAAAGCGATCTTCTCCAGGCAGAGCTCTTCATAGGGCTCGGCCAGCTTGGAGAGAAGTTTTTCTGCCAGCCTCTTGGTTCTGGACTCTTTTCGCACACAGGCATTCACGTACAGTATTGGTCTATCCATATTGCATCTCCTCAAATCCCGTTATGTCAGAAAT
>CACZDN010000018.1 GCA_902779945.1 Oscillospiraceae bacterium
TCAAAAACGGATTTGATTTGTTTTTCGCCTTGCGAGGCGAAAAATCAGAGGCGTTCCCCCTCTGAACTCCCCCTACGAGGAATTTATGAAACGGCCGTGATGTTTAAGAAAAAGTCATTGATTTTACCGGAATTATCTGCTATCATAACCGAGTGCGTGCAAACATACAGAGGAGGAAATCAACAATGATTCTGAAGAATGTCGAAAAGAAAGAAAAAAACACCGCTGCTTTTGTGGTGGAGTCTGACAAGGCCGAGTTTGCAAAGGCCGTGAATGACGCCTACCTCAAGAACAGATCTTCGATAAGCATCCCCGGCTTCCGCAAGGGCAAGGCCCCGCGCGCCGTGATCGAGGGCATGTACGGGCCCGAGGTTTTCTATCAGGACGCCATGGACGAGCTGGCCCCCGCGGCCTATGAGTTCGGCGTCAAGGAGTCCGGCCTGAAGATCGTCGGCGCTCCCGCCATCTCCGACGCGGACGTCACGGACGAGCGCACCGTTGCCTTCACCTTCGCCGTGACCGTGTATCCCGAGGTCACGCTCGGCCAGTACAAGGGCCTTGAGGCGGAGAAGTCCGCCGTCGAGGTCAGCGACGCCGACGTGGAGACGGAGCTCAACGCCACCCGCAAGCGCAATGCGCGTATGCTGGACATCGACGACCGCGAGGCGCAGACGGGCGACACCGCCAACATCGACTTCGACGGCTATCTCAACGGCGAGCGCTTCGAGGGCGGCAAGGCCGAGGGCTACGCGCTCGAGCTCGGCTCCAACAGCTTCGTTCCCGGCTTTGAGGACCAGGTCGCCGGCATGAAGATCGGTGAGGAGAAGGAGATCCCCATCACCTTCCCCGAGGACTACACCCCGGAGCTTGCCGGTAAGGACGTCGTCTTCAAGGTAAAGCTCAACAGCCTCACCACGCCCGAGCTGCCCGAGCTGGACGATGAGTTTGCCAAGGACGTGTCCGAGTTCGACACGCTCGAGGAGTATAAAAACAGCATCCGCGAAAACCTGCGGAAGACCCGTCAGGAGCGCGCCGATGCCGCGTTTAAAAACGAGATCATGCGTCAGGCCGCGGAGAACATCACCGCCGATATCCCCGATGTCATGATCGAGGAGAAGCTGGAGGATATCCTCCGCAATTACGCCGGACAGTTCGGCCTGCGCGACCGCAGCGTCTCCCTTGACGACATCAAGAAGCTCCTCGGCGTCACCGACGAGATGATGGACGTCAGCTTCCGTCCCGCCGCCGTCGCCCAGGTCAGGACCGATCTGCTGCTCGACGCCGTCATGGAGGCGGAGGAGCTCCAGGAGAGCGACGAGGGCTTCGAAGCCTATGTCGCCAAAGTCGCCGGCGAGGTCAACGCCGGTGTCGATCAGCTCAAGCAGTACTTCGGCGAAGAGTTTATGAGACATGAATACCGCAGGGAGCTGGCCACGAATCTGATTCTGGACAGCGCCGTCGAAAAGGCGGCCGCCGCGGAATAAAAACATCGGGATCAGGATATGCTCTCCTGGATGCTGAATAAAAGACCATGCGGAAATCAGCACCACCATGAATGAAAGCAGAACAAGCATGGGATTTTTTGCGCATCCGTTCCGCTTGCCCCGACAGGGGTGAGGAACGGACGCTTGAATCAAATCTTTTACTATGGAAACGAAGCTTTCATGGTAATATTTAGGAGCGTTTTCAAATGAGTTTAGTACCCTATGTAGTCGAGCAGACCAGCCGCGGAGAGCGGTCCTACGACATCTTCTCCCGCCTGCTCAACGACCGTATCGTGATGCTGTCCGAGGAGGTCAACGACACGACGGCGAGCCTTATCGTCGCCCAGCTTCTGTATCTGGAGGCACAGGACCCCGACAAGGACATCCAGTTTTACATCAACAGCCCCGGCGGCGTCGTATCCGCGGGTCTCGCGATCTACGACACCATGCAGTATATCAAGCCGGACGTCTCGACCATCTGCATCGGCATGGCGGCCTCCATGGGCGCGTTCCTGCTCTCCTCCGGCGCGAAGGGCAAGCGTATCGCCCTTCCCAACGCGGAGATCATGATCCACCAGCCCTCCGGCGGCAGCCGCGGCCAGGCCACCGACATTCAGATCCAGGCCGAGCAGATCCTGAAGACCAAGAAAAGGCTCAACGCGATCCTTGCGGAGAACACCGGCAAGCCGGTGGAGCAGATCACGGCGGACTGCGAGCGCGACTACTTCATGTCGGCGGAAGAGGCAAAGGAATACGGCCTGATCGACAAGGTTATCTACAAGCGCTGATATCTGCGGAAGAGGGGACCGTCAAGCGTTCCCTCTTTCTTTTTAAGGAGTAACTATGGCAAGAAATGAAGACAGACGCAGCATCCGCTGCTCCTTCTGCGGGAAACCGCAGTCTCTGGTCGAGCATCTGATCGCCGGCAACAACTGCTACATCTGCGACGACTGCGTGCGCATGTGCGCCAGCATCATCGGCGAGGAAGAGGAGATCGACGTCCCGAAGGTCATGGGTGACGACGGCCTCCCCCTGGAGCTGAGCAGGCTCCCCAAGCCCATGCAGATCAAGGCGCGGCTCGACGAGTACGTCGTCGGCCAGGAGAGGGCCAAGATCGTCCTGTCCGTCGCGGTGTACAACCACTACAAGCGCATCCTCCACGGCGGCAGGAACGACGTGGAGCTGCAAAAGAGCAACATCCTGCTCATCGGCCCCACCGGCAGCGGCAAGACCCTCTTTGCCCAGACCATGGCCAAAATGCTCGACGTGCCCTTCGCCATCGCGGACGCCACCACGCTGACCGAGGCCGGCTATGTGGGCGAAGATGTGGAGAACGTGATCCTCAAGCTCCTGCAGGCCGCGGACTTCGACGTGGAGCGCGCGCAGAAGGGCATCATCTACATCGACGAGATCGACAAGATCGCCCGCAAGAGCGAGAATACATCCATCACCCGCGACGTGTCCGGCGAGGGCGTGCAGCAGGCCATGCTCAAGCTCCTGGAGGGTACGATCGCGAACGTCCCGCCCAACGGCGGCAGAAAGCACCCGCAGCAGGAGTTCATCCACGTTGACACGACGAACATCCTCTTCATCTGCGGCGGCGCGTTCGACGGGCTCGACAAGATCATCGAGAAGCGCACGGACAGAAAGTCCATGGGCTTCGGCGCGGACATCACCAGCAAGGCCGAGCGCGACGTGGGCCAGATCATGGCCGAGGTGCAGCAGCACGACCTTCTGCAGTTCGGCATCATCCCCGAGCTCATCGGCAGGCTTCCGGTGGTCGCGACGCTGGAAAGCCTCAAGCGCGACGACCTCGTGCGCATCCTGACCGAGCCGAAGAACGCCATCACGCGGCAGTATCAGGCTCTCATGTCCTACGACGGCGTCGAGCTGGAATACGACCCGGCCGCGCTTGAGGCCATCGCCGACAAGGCGGTCAAAATGAAGATCGGCGCGCGCGGCCTGCGCAGCGTCATTGAGGGCGTCATGACCGACATCATGTACACCGTGCCCTCCGACAAGAGCGCCAAAAAGGTCATCGTGACCGAAAAGTGCGTGAAAGAGGGCACCACTCCGCTGGTCCTGCACCGGGAGGAGTCTCTCCCCGACATGGGTGAGGCCGCCCCGCAGAAGGCCCTGAACGCCCCCGCGGAGAAGAAGACAAAAACGCACAAAAAGCTGGAAGCCTGAAAGTACGTTTTCACGGAAGGGAGGATAGAGAATGCCTCAGTACGAAAAGGAAACAATCAAAATGCCGATGCTCGCCCTGCGCGGCCTGCATGTGTTCCCGGGCATGCTGCTCACCTTTGACGTGGAGCGCCCGGCCTCCATCGCGGCGCTGAACAACGCCGTGCGCGCGGATCAGCTCATCTTCCTGACGGCGCAGCGGGACCTCGGCGCGGATATGCCGAAGGAGGAGGAGATCTACGCCGTCGGCACCGTCTGCCGCATCCGGCAGCAGCTGAGACAGCCGCGGGGCAACATCTGCCGCGTGATGGTCGAGGGGCTGTACCGCGCAAGGGCGGAGAGCATGAACTGCGACCCCAAGGGCTATTCCGCGTTTATCGAGGACCTTCCGGACAAGGCAGAGCGCGTCAGCTCCGAACGGCGGGAGGCCCTGCTCCGGAGCTGCCTGTCCCAGTTTGAGGAGTACGTTCAGTTTAACAGCGACATGATCGGCGAGCAGATCATCAACCTGCTGGCAAATCCCGACCCCGCCTATGTCTCCAACTATTTGGCCCAGAACGTGCGCCTGAGCATCGAGGACCGCCAGCTTCTCCTGGAGGAGCGCTACCCGACGCGTCGCCTCGCCCTCATCAACCGTATGCTGACGCGGGAGCTGTCCATCCTCAGCATCGAGAAGGAGCTGTCCGACCAGACGCAGGAGGCCATGAACCGCAACCAGCGCGACTACTATCTGCGCGAGGAGATGAAGATCATCCAGGCGGAGCTCGGCGAGGACGACGATATCGAGCTCTACCGCGAAAAGCTCGCCGCCCTGCCGGTGAGCGAGGAGATCCGCGAAAAGCTCATGAAGGAGCTGGGCCGCCTTGCCAAGCAGCCCTTCGGCTCCTCGGAGGCCGCCGTGCTGCGAAACTATCTGGACGTGTGTCTCGAGATCCCCTGGGGCGTCACGACGAAGGAGACCATTCAGATCGCGCGCGCCCGCAAAAAGCTGGACGACGACCACTACGGGCTTGAAAAAGTCAAGGAGCGCATTCTCGAATACCTTGCGGTCAAGCAGCTCAGCCCCGATATCAAGGGCGGGCTCCTGTGCCTTGTCGGCCCTCCGGGGACCGGCAAGACCAGCATCGCGCAGAGCATCGCGGCGGCCACGAACCGCAAGCTCGTGCGCATCTCCCTCGGCGGCGTGCACGACGAGGCGGAGATACGCGGCCACCGCCGTACATACATCGGCTCCATGCCGGGCAGGATCATCAGCGGCGTCATTCAGGCCGGCTCCTGCAACCCGCTCATGGTGCTCGACGAGATCGACAAGCTGGGCTCCGACTACCGGGGCGATCCGGCGGCGGCCCTTCTGGAGGCGCTGGACGGGGAGCAGAACAGCTCCTTCCGCGACAACTTCCTCGAGCTGCCCTTCGACCTGTCCGGCGTGTTCTTCATCACCACGGCCAACACCACCTCCACCATCCCGCGCGCCCTTCTCGACCGCATGGAGGTGATCGAGCTCTCAAGCTATACCGACGAGGAGAAGCTGCAGATCGCAAAGCGCCACCTGATCCCCAAGCAGCGCAGAAAGCACGGTCTCAAGCCAGCCCAGCTCAAGATCCAGGATGACGCGATCCGGGAGATCATACGCGCCTACACCAGAGAATCCGGCGTCCGCAGTCTCGAGCGCGAGATCGCAAACGTCTGCCGCAAGGCGGCAAGCGGCGTTGCGGAGGAGAAGTTCAAAAGCCTCAATCTCCATGCCGCCGCCGTTCAGGACCTGCTGGGGCCGGCGAAGTTCAAACCTGACACGCAGCATCCCCGCGATGAGATCGGCCTTGTGCGCGGCCTCGCCTGGACCCAGGTCGGCGGGGAGGTCCTGGACGTGGAGGCCGCCGTCGTCAGCGGGACCGGCAAGCTGGAGCTGACCGGCAACCTCGGCGACGTGATGAAGGAGTCTGCCAAGGCGGCCATCACCTACATCCGCAGCCGCAGCTCCCTGCTCGGCATCGACCCCGATTTTTACCGGAACCGGGATATCCACATCCACTTCCCGGAGGGCGCCGTGCCGAAGGACGGCCCCTCGGCCGGCATTACCATGACCGTCGCGCTGATCTCCGCACTGACCGGCACTCCGGTCCGCCGCGACGTCGCCATGACCGGCGAGGTCACGCTGCGCGGCCGCGTGCTGCCCATCGGCGGCCTGCGGGAGAAGACCATGGGCGCGCTGCGCGCCGGTGTCAGGACCGTCATCATCCCGGCCGACAACGTGCCGGATCTCGAGGACATCGACCAGACGGTGCGCGCAAAGCTCGCGTTCGTGAGCGCCGAGAACATCGACGACATCCTGGACGTCGCCCTCGTGCGCAAGACGGCGGACACGGCGGCCGCCGCCGCGATCCCCATACCGGGCCAGGACCATCTGGCCGTGAGACAGTGATATGAAAGCTTTGAACGTCCAAAAGGCGGAGTTTGTGAAATCCGCCGCGGCTCCCGCGCAGTTTGTGAACAGCAGCCTGCCGGCGGCGGCCTTCGCGGGGAAATCCAACGTCGGCAAGTCCTCGGTCATCAACCGCCTGCTCAACCGCAAAAACTTCGCCCGCGTCGGCGCGGAGCCCGGGAAGACGATACACGTCAACTATTTTCTGATCGACGGGCGGCTCTACCTCATCGACCTGCCGGGCTACGGCTACGCGAAGGTCTCGCAGGCGGAGCGCGAGCGCTGGGGAAGGCTGATGGAGGATTTCTTCGCCGCGGGGCTTTTCAGCCTCGGCGTCATGATCGTCGACGCGCGCCACAGGCCCACCGCGGACGACGAGACGATGGCTGCGTGGTTCAAGAATTCCGGCCGCGCCTTCGTGGTGGTGGCGAACAAGCTCGACAAGCTCAGAAAGAGCGAGATCGAGCCGAATCTTGCCCTCATCCGTGAGACGCTCGGTCTGCCGGAGGAGGTCCCGATCATCCCGTTTTCCGCGGAAAAGGGCCAGGGCCGGGACGCGCTGCTGGCGGAGATCAACAAACTCATATGAAAGAATGCGGTTCGGGTATACTTTTTCCCGGACCGCTCTTGTATTTTGTTGAGAATTTTGGTAAAATACCAATATCTTGGGGGTGAATACGATCAGCGACTGGGAAATCATCAAAAACGGCTTCGATTTCAGCTATATCCTGGAGCTCCTGAGCGGCGTGATCCCGTCTCTCATCTGCATCACACTCCATGAGCTGAGCCATGGTTTTGTTGCCTATAAGCTCGGGGACGATACGGCAAAGCGCGCCGGACGGCTCACGCTCAACCCCCTGAAGCACCTGGACCCCATCGGCCTTCTCATGATGCTGACGGTGCACTTCGGCTGGGCAAAGCCCGTGCCGGTGAACATGTACCGCTTCAAAAACCCAAAGCGCGGCATGGCTGTCACAGCCCTCGCGGGACCGGTCAGCAATGTGCTTATCACGATCGTGTTTCTGCTTTTGTACGGGGTCCTGCTCCCGTTTCTGGACGGCGGCCCCGCGGCCGGGGAATATGTGCTGGAAATGATCCTGCTCACCGCGTATATGAGCCTGGGTCTCGCCATCTTCAACATGCTCCCCATCCCGCCTCTGGACGGGTCAAAGGTCCTCTTCTCCGTGATGGACGAGGGGAGCTACCGCGGTCTCATGCGCTATGAGCGCTACGGCGGCATCGCCCTGATGGCGCTGAGCTGGTCGGGCCTGCTTTCAAGGCCGCTGTCGGCGGCGATCCAGTGGGCCTTCAGGCAGCTTGTCCCCATCGCATGGTGGGCCTATGACGCGGTCACAAAACTGTTTGCTTAAGGGAAACTCCATGGAAAATCCCAATTTTTATCTGGAAGGCGTCATCCACGACAAGGATGAGATGCAGGACTTTGAGGGCCCGCTGAGCCTGATTTTGCAGCTGCTCTCCAAAAACAAGATCGAGATCCGGGACATCAGCATCTCCGAGATCCTGGACCAGTACCTTGCGTGGCTGGATGAGATGCAGAGCATGGACCTTGAGATCGCAAGCGAATTTGTCCAGATGGCAGCCCATCTGCTGTATATCAAGACCCGCACCCTCCTCGCCGGAGACGAGGAGGTGTCCGAGCTCGAGCTTCTGATGAGCTCGCTCGAGCAGCTCAAGGCGCGCGACGTGTTCGCGTCCGTGCAGAAGATCGTGCCGGAGCTGAAAAAAGCGTCGGAGCGCGGGCTCCTCTACGGCGTCAAGCCCCCGGAGCCGCTGCCGAAGACCTCGAAGGAATATGAATACCGGCACGAGCCGGTCGATCTCCTGCGCGCCATGTACCGCATCTATTCGCGCGGCGGCAAGCCCTCGCCGCCGGACATGCTCGAAAAGGTCCCTAGACGCATCGTCTACAGCGTCCGGGACAAGAGCCTGCAGATCCTGAACCGCCTCCGCGAGGGGACGGTGACGCTCGCGCAGCTCTACCGGGAGTGCGGCTCCCGCTCCGAGATCGTGGCGACCTTTGTGTCCGTGCTCGAGCTGTGCAGCATCGGCAGCGTCCATATCGAGCAGTCGGAGGACAGCTATACCATCCGCTTTATCGGCGGCAATGTGGATGAGATTATGGAAAAGATCGTGGAATGAGTATGGAAGCTTTTACTCCGGCCATCGAGGCCATACTGTTCGCCGCGGGCGAGAGCGTGCCGCTGGCGCGCCTGTCCCTCATCCTCGGCGTGGACGAGAAGCGCATATCCGACGCGGTGGACGCACTTGCCGCGCTTTACGAATCCGAGGGCCGCGGGATGCGCATCCTCCGTCTGGACGACAAGGTGCAGATGTGCTCCGCGCCCGAATACGCCGGCGAGATCAGCCGCTGCCTGGAGCAGCGCAAGCCGCCCATGCTCTCCCAGTCCGCGCTGGAGACACTCGCGGTGGTGGCCTATTTCCAGCCCGTGACCCGCGCGTATATCGAGCAGGTGCGCGGCGTGGACAGCTCCTACACGGTGAGCGTTCTCACGGAGCGCGGCCTGATCAAGGAATGCGGCAGACTGGAGGCGCCCGGCCGCCCGGCCATCTTCCGCACGACGGACGCGTTTTTGCGCGTCATGGGCGTGCACGCGCTGTCCGAGCTTCCGGTCCTGCCGGAGGTCAGCGGCGGCGAGGGGCTTGAAAAGCTCCAGAGCGCCATCGACCGCCTGAGCGGAAAAACGCAGCCCGAGCAGATCAGCATCGGCGAGATCACCGATGAAAACCGCGGGGAGGGATGAGCTTGATCAAATGGATAGCCCTCGGCGCGCTTGCCGCCCTGGTGCTGCTCTTTGTCTTCCTGCCCGTCGTGGCCTGGATTCTGGTCGGGCTCGTGGTGCTGATCCTCGCGGTGGTTCTGCTTGTCCCCGTCGGCGCGGACGTCGCCTATATCGCAGGGGAGTTTCGCCTTGCCGCGCGGGTGGACGGCTTTGCCGTGCAGCTCATCCCGAGAAAGCCGCCGGACCCGGACAAAAAGCCCAGGGAGAAAAAGCCCCGGAAGGAAAAAGAGAAAAAGGAAGCGTCCGGGGAGCCCCAACAGGAGGCAAAGCCCAGACGAAGGCTGCATTTCAGCTTTACGAAGGAAGAGCTTTTTGAGCTTGTCAAAAAGGCGCTGAACGGACTCGGGAAGTTCGGAAAGATCACGGTACGCAGCTTTATGCTCCACTATGCGGCGGCGGGGGAGGACCCCTGCAACACCGCCATGACCTTCAACTATGTGAACGCGGCGCTCAGCTCCCTGGCCCCTGTCTGCGCGCGGAAATTCCGCGTCACCGGCAGTGTGGATGTGCGGACGGAGGTGGACTTCACGACCGACAAAACGCGCATCGACGCCGAGGCGAGCCTGACGATCCGCCTTATCCAGGTGGTGCATGCGGCCCTCGCCGTGGCGGTGGGCGCTCTCGGCGTGCTGATCAAAAACAGGCTCAGGCTGCGCAGAGAGGCGCGCCTTGCCGGAAAGAACGGCGCTGCCCCCGATGAACGGGAGACAACGGACTCCATGGATATCGAAATACAGGCTGAGGAAAGGAATGACTTGCATGGATAAGAATCCGATCGGCGAACTGATGCAGAACACGATGGAGAATGTGAAGAACATTCTCAAGGTTGACACGGTTGTGGGAGATCCCATCTACACGCCCGACGGGATCACGCTCGTGCCCATCTCCAAAATCAGCGTTGGCTTCGGCGGAGGCGGCGTCGAGTTTGGCGACAAGAAGGGCGGCGACGTGCGGCCCTACGGCGGCGGCAATGCCACCGGCGTGAAGATCGAGCCCATCGGCTTTCTCGTCATCAAGGACGGGACCGTGCGCATGGTCAACGTCACCCCGCCCGCAAACAACACCGTCGACCGCGTGATCGAGCTGGTCCCGCAGGTGCTGGACCGGGTGGACGCCTTTATCGACAAGCAGAAGAGCAAATAATCGCAGCCGGAACGGACCATAATAAGCACTGCCCAGATTGTTTGCGGGGTGGTGCTTATTATTCGGTCTGCTCTTTTGACCATATCGCTGGCGGTCCTGTTCCTGTTCCGCGCCTGTCCCGCCTGTGCGGAGACCGCGGTCGACACGCAGGCGGAGGCCGTTGTCCTGCTCTGTGAGGACGGCACGGTCCTCTGTGAGAAAAACGCGGACAGGCGCTGTCTCATCGCCAGCACGACCAAGCTCATGACGGCTCTCGTCTGCCTCGAACATGCGGGACTTGACGAAACCGTGACCGCGCAGGAGAGTCACTGCGCGGTGGAGGGCTCCTCCATGTATCTCCGTCCGGGGGAGCGCTACACGGTGCGCGAGCTGCTGCTGGGGCTGCTCCTGGCCTCCGGGAACGACGCGGCCCTCGCCCTTGCCGGGCATACGGCCGGCAGCGAGGAGGCCTTCGTGCGCCTCATGAACCGGAAGGCGGAGGAGCTTGGCCTTGAAAATACCCATTTTGAGAACCCCCACGGGCTGGACGCCGCCGCGCACTACGGCAGCGCCCGCGATCTGGCGCGGCTCATGCTGTGCTGCATGGAGAACCCGGCCTTCCGCGAGCTGGACAGCCGGCGCACGGCCGAGGCAGGGGGTCTCACGCTGCTGAACCACAACAGGCTTCTCACGAGCTGCCCCGGCTGCGTCGGCGGCAAGACCGGCTATACCGCGGCGGCGGGCCGCTGTCTCGTGAGCTGCTGCGAGAGGGACGGCCTGCGCACCGTCTGCGTGACGCTCTCGGACCCGGACGACTGGAACGACCACATGCGCCTGTACGACTGGGCTTATGATCGCTTCGCCCTGCACGACCTGTCCGCGGAGCTGTCGTTCGAGGTCCCGGCCGTATCGGGCAGCGCCCTGACGCTGCGTGTGGTCCCGGAACAGGGCGCGCGCGTGGTGCTGCCGCGCCGTGAGGAGGCGCGCTTCGAGGCGGAGCTGCCGCCCTTCGTGTTCGCGCCCGTGGACAGGGGCGGGCAGGCGGGCGTCCTCCGGGGGACGCGCGCGGACGGCGTGCCGGTCTCTTTCCCGCTGGTCTACGCGGAGGGGGCCGCCCTCGCCGAGCCTGTCTATTCTGATGAAACCGAGGTTGCAATCCCATGAGCGAAAGGATACAAAAGCTGATCTCCGGCGCGGGGCTCATGTCCCGCAGGGATGCGGAGGAGGCGATCAGGTCCGGGCGCGTTCTCGTCAACGGCGAGAGAGCCGGACTCGGCGACCGGGCGGACCCGGCGCAGGACACGATCACCGTCGACGGGCGGAAGCTGTCGCGCGGGACGGAGAAGCGCTATCTCATGCTCAACAAGCCCCGCGGCTACGTCACCACCCTGCACGACGAGAAGGGGCGCAAAAACGTGACAGAGCTTGTCGATCTGCCGGAAGAGCGCGTCTACCCGGTCGGGCGGCTGGATATGTATTCGGAGGGCCTGCTGCTTCTGACCAACGACGGGGACTTTGCAAACCGCGTCATGCACCCCCGGCATGAGGTCAGCAAGGTCTACCACACCTGGGTCACGGGCGCGGAGATCGAGAAGGCCGTCCGCACCCTGCGCCGCCCGATGGAGCTCGACGGCTGCACGGTCTGCGCAAAGGGAGTCGACATCGTCCAGTGCTTTCCGGGCGGGGCGCTGCTGTCCGTCACCATCGGCGAGGGGCGCAACCGCCAGGTCCGCAAGATGTGCGAGCGGGCCGGTCTCAGAGTGACGCGCCTTGTGCGCGTGGAGGAGGGCGGCGTACAGCTCGGCAGCCTGAAAACGGGCTGCTGGCGCAAGCTCACAAAGGATGAGATCAGAAGACTTCTCGGAGAAGAGGAGAAGTGATACATATGCTGTTTCAGGAGACCGGACTGGTCGTGATCGGCGGCGGCCCGGCGGGCATGATGTGTGCGATCCAGGCGGCGTCGCGGGGCGTAAAGACGGTCCTGCTGGAGCCGAACGAAAAGCTGGGCCGCAAGCTGCGCATCACGGGCAAGGGCCGCTGCAACCTGACGAACAACTGCGACGTCAAAACCATCATGGACAACATCCCGGGAGACGGGCGCTTTCTCTACAGCGCCCTCAGCCGCTTCCCGCCGGCCGAAACGATGGCCTTTTTCGAGGGCAGCGGCCTGCCGCTCAAGACCGAGCGCGGCAATCGCGTCTTCCCGCAGTCGGACAACGCCAACGACGTGGCGCAGCTTCTGACAAGGCTCTGCCGCAGCGCCGGCGTGAACGTGGTGAAGACCGGGGCAAAGCAGATCGTCACGGAGGACGGGGCGGTCGCCGGCGTCGCCACGGGGGAGGGCTATATCCCGTGCAGCGCCGCCGCTGTGTGTACGGGCGGCCTCTCCTATCCGCTGACCGGCTCGACCGGCGCGGGCTTTCGCTTTGCCGAACAGCTCGGGCATACGCTCGTCCCGTTCAGACCCTCGCTCGTCCCGCTGGAAAGCCCGGACGCATACTGTGCCGAGATGCAGGGCTTCAGCCTGAAAAATGTGACGCTCTCGGCCTACGAGGACGGAAAGCTCCTCTATCGGGAGCTGGGGGAGATGCTGTTCACCCACTTCGGCGTCTCGGGCCCGCTGGTGCTCTCCGCCAGCGCCCACATGCGCAGGATGGGCAGCGCCGACTACAGGCTTTCGATCGACCTCAAGCCGGGGCTCGATGAGAAAAAGCTCGACGCCCGCGTCCTGCGGGACTTCGCAAAATACGCAAACCGCGAATACAAAAACGCCCTCGGCGATCTGCTCGGCCGCTCCATGATCCCCGTGGTGCTGCGCCTGTCCGAAATCCCGGAGGACAAGCCCGTCCGGGAGATCACGCGCGAGGAGCGGCGGCGCCTCGTGAGTCTTTTGAAAGCTTTCCCGGTCTCGGTCTCCGGCTTCCGGCCCATCGACGAGGCCATCGTCACCGCCGGCGGCGTCTCCACAAAGGAGGTCAACCCGCGCACGATGGAATCCAGGCTCGTGCATGGCCTGTATTTCGCGGGGGAGGTTCTGGACCTGGACGCCTATACCGGCGGCTTCAATCTGCAGATCGCCTGGTCAACCGGCTTCGTGGCCGGAAATTCTGTCTGAAAGGTGTAAAAATATGAACGGATTTAACGCCATCGCCATCGACGGCCCCAGCGGAGCGGGCAAGAGCTCCATGGCAAAACGGCTCGCCGGGGCCTTCTCCTTCCTCTATGTGGACACGGGCGCGATCTACCGCACCCTGGGCCTGGCCTGCTGCCGCGCCGGGATCGACCGGCGGGACGTCTCCGCGGTCATGGCGCTGCTTGAGACGCTCGACATTTCGATCCGCTACAACGAACAGGGCGTGCAGTGCATGATCCTGAACGGAGAGGACGTTTCCCGGGAAATCCGCCTGCCGGAGATCTCCCTCTGCGCGTCCGACGTGTCCGCGCTGCCCGAGGTACGGCGCTTCCTGCTGGAGATGCAGCGGAAATTTGCGCGCGAAAACAACGTTGTCATGGACGGGCGCGACATCGGGACCGTGGTCTTGCCGGACGCGGAGCTCAAGATCTTCCTCACCGCGAGCCCCGAGGCCCGGGCAGCACGGCGCCTCGCGGAGCTTCGGGAGAAAGGGAGCAATGTGGACTACGAGGAGGTCCTGCGGGATATCAGCTACCGCGACGAGCAGGACATCAACCGCGCGGCGGCCCCGCTGAGAAAGGCCGCGGACGCGGTGGAGCTGGATTCGAGCGAGCTGAGCGAGGAGGAGACCTTCGCCCTGCTGTGCGAGATCGTGATCACGAGACTGGCCCTGAGCCCGGAGGAGAGCGTGTGAAAAAGCTGATCGTCGCCCAGAGCGCCGGGTTCTGCTTCGGCGTCAGGCGCTCCGTCGATATGGCGGAAGAGCTCCTGCGGGAGCACGGAAGCTGTGCAAGCCTCGGCGAGCTCATTCATAACGAGGATGTCATCAGGACGCTGACGAAGAGGGGAATGCGCGTCATCCAGAGCCCCGATGAGCTCAAAGCGGGCGAGCATGTCCTTGTCCGCGCCCACGGGGAGGCGCCGGAGGTCTACGCCGCGCTGGAAAAGACCGGGGCCGAGATCGCGGACGCGACCTGCCCGAAGGTCCGCGCGATCCACAGGATCGTCGCCAACGCGAAGCAGGAGGGCCGCTTCACCGTCGTGATCGGGATGCGCAATCACCCGGAGGTCCTTGCCATCTGCGGCTGGTGCGGGGAACATGCCGTGTTCGAAAACGCGGGAGAATTGGAAAAATGGCTCGAAGACAAGCCGTCTCCTTGGGAAAAGCCTATAACAGTGGTAGTACAGACGACGCAGACACACAGTAATTTTCACGAATGTTGTGATTTCATAAAAAAAAGATGTACAAATCTAAAAATATCTGATACAATATGTCTTGCTACGTCCACGCGGCAGGAAGAAGCGGCGAAGATTGCTTCGGAGTGTGACGCAATGGTCGTCATCGGCGGAAAGCACAGCGCGAACAGCGTGCATCTGGCGGAGATCTGTCGGATGCATTGCTCCAACGTACAGTTCATTGAGAGGACGCAGGAACTTGATTTGGACAGGCTTAAGGCCGCAGACACGGTTGGCCTCACCGCCGGCGCATCGACCCCGGCGTGGATAATTAAGGAGGTAAGAAACAAAATGAGCGACGAGATCAAAGTTGAAGAAACCACAGTTGACAAGGAGATGTCCTTCGATGAAATGTTGGAGGAAACTCTGAAAACAATATATAACGGAGATAAGGTAACCGGCCTTGTGGTTGCGATCACCGGCACGGAAATCAGTGTCGACCTCGGCACCAAGTATTCCGGCTTTATCCCCACGTCCGAGTTTACCGACGACGGCATCAAGGTTGAGGACGCCGTCAAGGTCGGCGATACCATCGAAGCCGTCGTGGTCCGCGTGAACGACGTGGAGGGCACCGCGATGCTCTCCAAGAAGCGCCTTGACGCCGCCAAGATGTGGAACGATATCGAAGAGGCCGTCGAGAGCGGCGCCATCCTTGAGGGCGTTGTCACCGAGGAGAACAAGGGCGGCATCGTCGTCAACGTCAAGGGCGTGCGCGTCTTCGTCCCCGCCTCCCAGACTGATCTGCCCCGCGAGGCTGAGCTTTCGCAGCTTCTGAAGCAGACCGTCCGCCTCAAGATCACCGAGGTCAACAAGGCCCGCAAGCGCGTCGTCGGCTCCATCCGCCGCGTCGCCCAGGCCGAGCGCCGCGAGCGCATCGAAAACATCTGGAACGAGATCGAGGTCGGCAAGAAGTACAAGGGCGTTGTCAAGTCCCTCACCAGCTACGGCGCCTTCGTCGACATCGGCGGCATCGACGGCATGGTCCATGTCTCCGAGCTGAGCTGGGGCCGCATCCACCAGCCCTCCGAGGTCGTCGCGGTCGGCGACGAGATCGAGGTCTATGTCATCTCCTTCGACAAGGAGAAGCGCAAGATCTCCCTCGGCTACAAGGACCCGGACGGCAACCCCTGGACCCAGTTCACCAACCGCTACCAGGTGGGCGACGTGGCCTCCGTCAAGATCGTCAAGCTCATGCCCTTCGGCGCCTTCGCCGAGGTTCTGCCCGGCGTGGACGGCCTGATCCATATCTCCCAGATCGCGAACCGCCGCATCGGCAAGCCCGAGGACGTGCTCACCGTGGGTGATGTGGTCGACGCCAAGATCACCGCTGTGGACGAAGAGAAGCACAAGATCTCCCTCTCCATCCGCGCCATGAGCGAGCCCGCCCCCGTCAAGGCGGACGAGCCCGAGGAGTACGAGGAAGAGCCCGCCGCCGAGGAGGACGCCCTCGTCTACGAGGTCTCCGCAGACGGCGTAGCCTCCGGCATAGCTCCCGAGGAGAACGAAGAGGCGTAATCCCATCCATCCAAAAAAACACCCGCCGTCAGGCGGGTGTTTTTGGCGTTCGTCAGCCGATCTTTTCCCTGAGCCAGTTGAGGATGTCCTGAAAGACTGTCTCCTTGTTGGTCTCGTTGAGCATTTCGTGCCGGCCGCCGGGGTAGAGGCGGAGGGTCACGTCGTGCAGGCCGGCCCTGCAGAAGGCCTTGTAGGCGCGTGTGACGCCCCTGCCGTTTTCGCCGACGGGGTCGGCGTCGCCGGACATGAAGTAAATCGGCTTCTCCTTGTTCATGCGCTCGATATTCTTCTGATCGGTGATGAACCTGATACCGTACATCATGTCGCGGAACAGGCCGTTCGTCGCGATGAAGCCGCAGAGAGGATCGGCGGCGTAGGCGTCTGCAACGGCGGGATCGCGGCTGAGCCAGTCGTAGATCGTGCGGGGGTTTTCGTAGCCCTTGTTGTAGGAGCCGAAGGCGATGTTGTTGAGCGTGGTGCCGACGGCGTGCGCGCCCTCCTTCTTCACAAAGAAGCTCGCCGCGGCGCAGCCGCCGAGGACCATGGCCCGCGCCTGGTGGCCGGTGCCGCTGATGATGGCGGCGTCATACTTGTCGGGGTGCTCGATCAGATAGGTGCGGGTGAGAAAGCTCCCCATGCTGTGGCCGAAAAACACATAGGGCACAGCGGGGTACTGCTCCCGCATGAGATCATGCAGCCTGTCCATGTCGGTGACCACGCAGTCCCAGCCGTCCTTCTCGGCAAAGAAGCCCTGTTCGGCGGGGGAGGCGATGGATTTGCCGTGGCCCAGGTGGTCGTTGCCGACGGCAAGACAGCCGTTTTCCGCGAGGAAGGCCATGAAGGGGCGGTAGCGTTCGATATGCTCGGCGATGCCGTGGGCGATCTGGACGATGGCCTTCGGCTCCCCCTCGGGCTGACACCGCAGGGCGTGAATGGTATTTTTCCCGGTACTGGATGCAAAGCTGAAATCCTCAAAAACGGGCATGTCAAAACCTCCTTTTCAGAAAAGGCCGCACCGATCCGGTGCGGCCTGCGTGTTGTGAAAATCAGCCGACGATGGCCTTGGTGTCCCTGGCGATGACAAGCTCCTCGTTCGTGGGGATGACGAAGACCTTGACCCTGGAGTCGGGGGTGGAGATCATGATGTCTTCGCCGCGCCTGGAATTGGCCTGCTCGTCGATTTTGACGCCGAGGTAGCCGAAGTATTTGGCGATGGCGGCGCGGGTCAGCGCGTCGTTTTCGCCGACGCCGGCGGTGAAGATGATGGCGTCGACACCGTTCATCGCGGCGACGTAGGAGCCGGCGACCTTGGCGACCCAGTAGCTGAACATGTCGAGAGCGAGCTGCGCGCGTTCGTTGCCCTCCTCGGCGGCGGTCGTCAGATCGCGGAAGTCGGAGGAGACGCCGGACACGCCGAGCACGCCGGACTTCTTGTTGAGGATGTTCAGCATCTCGTCAATACTGAAGCCGTACTTGTTCATGAGAAACTGGATGACGCCCGCGTCGAGATCGCCGCAGCGGGTGCCCATGGGCAGGCCGACCAGAGGCGTGAAGCCCATGGAGGTGTCCACACACTTGCCGCCGTCGATGGCGCAGATGGAGGAGCCGTTGCCCATGTGGCAGGAGACCAGCTTGAGCTCCTCGATGGGCCTGCCCATGATCTCGGCGCAGCGGCCGGAGACGTAGCGGTGGGAGGTGCCGTGGAAGCCGTAGCGGCGGATGCCGTCGTTCTTGTAGTACTCATAGGGGACGGCGTACATGAAGGCCTTGCCGGGCATGGTCTGGTGGAAGGCGGTGTCGAACACGGCGACCATGGGCACATCGCCCATCACGTCGCGGCAGGCCTTGATGCCGGTGATGTTGGCGGGGTTGTGCAGGGGCGCGAAGGGGATGCACTCCTCAATGGCGGCCATGACGCTGTCGTCGATCTTCACGGAGCTTGCAAACTTCTCGCCGCCGTGGACGACACGGTGACCCACCGCGTCGATCTCCTTCATGGAGCCGACGACGCCGTATTCCGCGCTGGTGAGCTTCTCAATGACCGCCGCGATCGCCTCGGAGTGCGTGGGCATGGCGACGTCCTCATTGAAGACGGGCTTGCCGCCGACGAGGGGGCTGTGCTTGAGGTGGCCGTCGATGCCGATCCTCTCGCAGAGGCCCTTTGCGAGGACCTGTTCGGTCTCCATGTCGATGAGCTGGTACTTGAGAGAGGAGCTGCCGGCGTTGATGACTAAAATTTTCATGTTTCTTTCCCTTCCTATTGTAATTACTGCGTTTGTCAACTAAAATATGCCTGTAGCTATTCTAATACATTTGCGGGAAAAAGCAAGGCTTTTTTAAGGAGCGTGATTGCGTTGCGTGCAGTCGGCGTCGTCTGTGAATATAACCCCTTTCACCGGGGGCATCAGTATCTGCTCAAAACGTGCAGGGAGCTGCTCGGCGCGGATACCGCCGTCGTCTGCGCCCTGTCCGGCGACTTTGTCCAGCGCGGGGAGGCGGCTGTGTTCGACAAGTTTGCCCGTGCGGAGGCCGCCTGCCGCTGCGGTGCGGATCTCGTGCTCGAACTGCCTATGCCCTGGTGCCTGAGCTCCGCGGAGGGCTTTGCCCGCGGCGGCGTCGGCCTGCTGGGCGCGCTGGGGGTATCGGAGCTCTGCTTCGGCAGCGAGACGGGAGAGCTCGAGCCCCTGCAGGCGCTTGCGGCCCTGCTGACGGATCCGGCCTTTCAGGAGCGCGTCAGGGCCCGCCTGACCCGTGAACCGAAGCTCTCCTACGCCTCCGCCAGGCAGGCGGAGGCGGCATGTATCTGCGGCGACCGGGCCGCGCTGCTGGGACAGCCGAACAACATCCTTGCCGTCGAATACCTCAAGGCGATCCGGACGCTGGGGCTTGACGTGCAGCCCGTCGCGATCAGGCGGCAGGGGAGCGCCCACGACCGGGACGCGGAGCAGGGCGAGCTGCGCTCGGCGTCCGAGATCCGACGCCGCATGGCCGCGGGCGGGCGGGTGGAGAACGACATCCCGCCCGAGGCCTTCGCCGTATATGAGACGGAGAGCGCGCGCGGGCGCGGAATGACGGACAGGCGCGCTCTGGAGACCGCCATGCTCGCAAGGCTCCGGCTGCTGCATGAGGAGGACTGCCTGCTTCTCCCCGACGCCGCCGACGGTCTGGGGAGACGCCTGTACCGCGCCATACGGGAGAACGGCAGCCCGGATGAAATCTGCGCCGCCGCGGCGACCAGGCGCTACGCCCTCGCCCGCATCCGCCGTATGCTGCTGTGCGCCTGTCTCGAGGTCAGGGAGGGGATGAGCGCGGGCCTGCCGCCCTATGCGCGCGTGCTCGCCCTCAACGCGCGCGGGAGAGCGTTTCTGCGCGCGGCGGGGGAGCGGAGCACGGTCCCGATCCTGACAAAGCCCGCCGCTGTGCGTGAGCTGGATACACGGGCCGCGGAGATTTTCACGCTGGGTGCACGCGCCCACGATTTTGCCTGCCTCGCCATGCCCGGCGGAGCGCAAATCAGGCCGGACGAGGACTGGCGAAAGGCTCCGGCCATTGTCTAAAATGCCGAAAGCGATTTCAATATGCTTCTTTTTTTTCAAAAAATCCACAATTGCAATTTAGCTTGTGACAGTACATAATAAAGCTATCTAAATCAAGGACAGTTGTCCTTGAAATACGGACGCGAAACAGGAGGAAATCCAAATGAAAAAGCTTGTATCCCTGGCACTGGTCCTCGTTATGGCCTTTGCCCTCTGCTCTGTCGGCGTCGCCTATGCCGATAATCCGGTTGTCAAAATCGGTGTGTTTGAGCCCCAGTCCGGCGACAACGGCGCCGGCGGCAAGCAGGAGGTCCTCGGTATGCAGTACGCCAACAGCCTGACCCCGACCGTCGAGATCGGCGGCACCGTCTATGATGTTGAGCTCGTCTATGCCGACAACGCCTCCTCCAACGACAAGGCTCCCACCGCCGCCCAGACCCTGATCTCCAGCGGCGTCTCCGTGGTCCTCGGCTCCTACGGCTCCGGCGTCTCCATCGCGGCGAGCGATACCTTCGATGCGGCCGGCGTGCCCGCCATCGGCGTGACCTGCACCAACCCCCAGGTGACTGCGGGCTGCGACGTGTACTTCCGCATCTGCTTCCTCGACCCGTTCCAGGGCACCGTCCTGGCGAACTTCGCCAAGAATGAGCTCGGCGCCTCCAAGGCCTACTGCCTTGCCAAGCAGGGCGACGACTATTCCGGCGGTCTCTGCAACTACTTCATCGAAGCCTTCGGCAAGGACAACTGCGTGTACGAGCAGTTCCCGGAAGGCACCTCCGACTACTCCACCTACATCACCAACGCCCAGAATCAGGGCTGCGACGTGTTCTTCTCCCCCGTGTCCACCGAGGCTGCCGCCCAGATCATCGCCAAGGCTGACACCCAGGCTCTGGGCATGCCCATCCTGGCCGGCGACACCTGGGACTCCAACGTCATCCTCCAGGCCGCCAAGGGCACCGGCGTGAATATCAACGTGACCACCTTCTACCAGGAAGGCGCTGACGCCGACTTCGACTACGGCATCAAGTCCTGGATCAACAACAATCCCACCGCTCTTGCGAACAACGGCGGCAATGACGAGCTGGCTGCCGTCACCGTCATGGGCTTCGACGCCTACTACGTCGCCCTCGAGGCTCTGAAGGCCGCGGGCTCCACCGATCCTGCCGACGTGCTCGAGGTTCTGCCGAGCGTCACCTATGAGGGCGTGACCGGCGCGATCGCCTTCGACGACATCGGCGACGCCCTGCGCGACAGCGCGTTTGTCAAGTCCTGCAACACCGAGACCGGCACTTGGGACTTCGTGGCCGTGGCCACCGTCGGCTGAGAATTCCAATAAGCCAAAATTTCGTTGCTGGCGGGGGCCACAGCTCCCGCCAGCAATTGGTATGTTCCGATAATTCCTGCAGGAAGGAAGCCTCTATATGGATGTTTTGAAAACGACCCTGCCGTATATTATCTCCGGAATCTCAGTCGGCGGCCAGTACGCGCTCATTGCTATCGGCTACACCATGGTATACGGCATCCTCCGCCTCATCAACTTCGCGCACGGCGACGTCTTCATGGTCGCCGGTCTGATCATGGTCTATCTTGCGGCGTCCCTGCCGCTTTATCTTGCGATCCCCCTGGTCATCATCCTGACGGTCCTGCTCGGCTTCACGATCGAGCGCGTCGCCTATAAGCCGCTGCGCACCGCGCCGCGCATGTCCGTCATGATCTCGGCCATCGGCGTGAGCTATCTTCTGCAGAACCTTGCCCTTTACATCACCGGCGGTCTGAACAAGAACTATCCGCAGATCCCCTGGATCTCGGACCGGATCACCCTGTTCGGCATGGAGACCTCGCGGGTCACGGTCATCACCCCGTTTCTGACCATCCTGCTGGTCTTCGCCCTTGTCCAGCTCATCAACCACACCAGGATCGGCATGGCGATGCGCGCGGTCTCCCGCGATTTTGAGACGTCGCAGCTCATGGGCATCCAGATCAACCGCGTGATCTCCGCCACCTTTATCATCGGAACCTTCCTCGCCGCGGTCGGCTCCATCCTCTTCTTCACGAACTACCCCGGCGTCGTGCCCACCTCGGGCGCCATGCCCGGCCTCAAGGCCTTCGTCGCGGCGGTGTTCGGCGGCATCGGCTCCATCCCCGGCGCGGTGATCGGCGCGTTCATCATCGGCATCGCGGAGAGCGTCATCAAGGGCCTTGACACGATCCTGATCGTCAACGGCGCCATCGGTGAGCAGATCGGTCTCGCCACCTTCTCCGACGCCTTCACCTTCGTGCTGCTGATTGTCATACTGGTCTTCAAGCCCACGGGTCTCTTCGGCGAGAAGAGCACCGACAAGGTCTGAGAGGAGGACGGACATGAGCGAAACAAAAAACAAAAAGGGCGCGTGGATCGCCTTTATCGCGGTCCTGGCCTTCCTCGGACTGGTCTTCGCCCTCGATCAGCTCATCAAGCCGACCGACAGGCTGGGTATGCTGCTCATCGTGCTGCAGAAGGGCTCCGTATATGCCCTGGCTGCCGTGTCCATGAACCTGCTCAACGGCTACACGGGCCTCTTCTCCCTGGGCCACGCGGGCTTCATGCTCCTCGGCGCGTATACCTACGCGATCTTCACCATCCCCGACAAATCCCGCGACGCGGTCTATCAGTATTTTGACGCCGCGATCCGCTTCTCCATCCCCGAGCAGCTTTCAAACCACATGGGCGGCTTCGGTACGGCCCTGGGCATCCTCATCGCGCTGCTGCTGGCGGGGCTTGTGGCCGCGCTCCTCGCGTGGCTGATCGGCCTGCCGGTCCTGCGCCTCAAGTCCGACTATCTCGCCATCGCGACCCTGGGCTTTGCGGAGATCATCCGCGCCCTCTTCCAGTGGAGCAAGCTTGGCCCCGTCACAAACGGCTCGAACCTGCTGAAAAACTTTGCCCGCGCCAGCAAATTCAAGGTGGAGCTCGCCGGCATGAAGCTGAGTCTTTCGACCTTTGTCCCGGTGCTGATCGCCACGGTCTCGATCACCCTGATCGTGCTGATCGTGAATTCCACCTACGGCCGCGCCTTCAAGTCCATCCGCGACGATGAGATCGCGGCGGAGGCCATGGGCATCAACCTCGCAAAGCACAAGATGATCGCCTTCGTGACAAGCTCGTTCTTCGCCGGCGTGGCGGGGGCGACGCTTGCGATGGTCCTCTCCATCGCGCAGGCCAACAACTTCAAATCCGCCATGACCTATGAGATCCTGCTCATGGTGGTCCTGGGCGGCATCGGGTCCATCACAGGCTCGGTCATCGGCTCGCTGCTGTTCGTGGCCGCCTCGGAGTGGTGGCTGCGCGGTCTGGACTCCGGCAAGTTCCTCGGCATCGAGGCGCCGAACATCTTTCGCAACGGCTTCCGTCTGGTGGTCTTCTCAGTCATCATCATGATCGTGGTCCTCTTCTTCCGCAAGGGCATCATGGGCGAGAAGGAGCTGCCTGACCTGTTCCGGAAGAAAAAGGCCCCGGCAAAGGAGGCGCAGTCATGAGTGAACGGAAGGTCATCCTGCAGGTGGAGAACGTCACCATGCAGTTCGGCGGCGTCGTGGCTGTCAACAACCTGAGCATGGAGGTCCGCGAGGGCGAGATCGTCGCCATCATCGGACCGAACGGCGCGGGCAAGACCACCGCCTTCAACGTCATCACCGGCGTGTACGCGCCGACAAACGGCCGCGTCAGCTTCGACGGGGTGTGCGTCGTGGAAAACTACCCCCGCGGCAAAATGAAAAAAGCCTACCAGGGCGAAAATGCGGGTCTCTACAAACAGAGCAAGGAGCCTACGCCCGACGAGCTGACGAAGCTCGGCATGGCGCGCACCTTCCAGAACATCCGCCTGTGGAAGAGCATGACGGTGTTCGACAACATCCTGGTGGCAAAGCACCTCAAGCGCAGCAGCAATCTCTTCTCCGCCGCCTTCCGCCTCAACCGCGAGGAGGAGCAGCGCCAGCGCGGCGAGACCATGGAGCTTCTGGAGATCGTGGGACTCGGCGACGTGAAGGACGAGCCTGCGACCTCGCTGCCCTACGGCAAGCAGCGCAGACTCGAGATCGCCAGGGCGCTTGCGACGAAACCGAAGCTTCTCCTGCTCGACGAGCCCGCCGCGGGCATGAACCCGCAGGAGACGCAGGAGCTGACCCAGTTTATCGGGCAGATCCGCAAGGACTTCGGCGTGACCATCCTGCTCATCGAGCACCACATGGATCTGGTCATGGACATCTCCGACCGCATCTATGTTCTGGACTTCGGCCGCCTGATCGCCCACGGCACACCGGACGAGATCCAGAAGAACGAGAAGGTCATCGACGCCTATCTGGGGGTGGTAGACGATGCTGAAAATTGAAAACCTGCATGTGTCCTACGGCGGCATCCACGCGCTGCGCGGCATCAGTCTCGAGGTGCCGGACGGCAAGATCGTGACCCTGATCGGCGCCAACGGCGCGGGCAAGTCCACCACGCTGCGCACGATCTCCGGTCTCATCAAGGCCGACAGCGGCTCCATCACCTACGACGGCGAGGAGCTTCTGGGCCAGCCGATCTACAAGATCCTCGAAAAGGGCATCGCCCAGGTGCCCGAGGGGCGGCGCGTCTTCACAAACCTCACCGTGCGCGAAAATCTCAAGATCGGCGCGTATCTTCGCAAGGACAAGGCGGAGATCGAAAAGGACCTCAACTGGGTCTACTCCCTCTTCCCGCGCCTCAAGGAGCGCGACTGGCAGCTCGCCGGCACGCTCTCCGGCGGCGAGCAGCAGATGCTGGCCGTGGGCCGCGCACTCATGAGCCGCCCGCGCCTGATGATGATGGACGAGCCCTCGCTGGGGCTTGCGCCGCTGGTCGTCAAGGGCATCTTTGAGATCATCCGTGAGATCAACGCCCAGGGCGTCACGGTCCTGCTGATCGAGCAGAACGCCAACATGGCCCTCAAGACCGCGGACTACGCCTATGTGCTCGAGACCGGCCTCATCACCCTCTCCGGCACCGGCAGGGAGCTGCTGGTCAACGAGGACGTCAAGAGAGCGTACCTCGGAAGCTGAAAGCGCCGTACCGCCCCGCGTATAATCCCGAAAGGAGCCGCCCTGCGGCTCCTTTTGCATGTTTACGATAAAAGTTGACGCTTATATAGTCATTTATGCGTATCGGCTTAACTCAGCTATCTTTGCAAAATCAACAATGACAGCTTAAAAGTGTGCTCCGTAGGGGCTGATGCCCTCATCAGCCCGAAACCTCTGGGGATCGACCCCTACGAAATGGGCGGTTTGCTGATTAAAGCCGATACCCATTTAGTCATTTTTGAGCGTACGAAATCCCCATGTAGTTATTATGAGCAGGCTTGCCGCATGGGGATTTACTTTCCGGCCGCCGCGTGGTATAATGTCCCATCGTTTTGAGGGAGATCATCATGTTTGACAAACTCCGACAGCTTGAAAAGAAATACGAGCTTCTCTGCGCCCGGATGGAGGAGCCTGCGACCTATTCCGACCCCGCCGTCTACGCGAAGTACGAGCGCGAGGCGCGGGAGCTGGAGCCGCTGATCACCGCCTGGCGCAGCTACAGACGCGCCTGCGAAAGCATGGACGAGGCCCTGGCCCTCATGTCCGACAGCGAGATGAAGGAGCTTGCCCAGGAGGAATACGCCTCCGCAAAGGCCGACAGGGAGCGCCTGGAGCAGGAAATCAGGATCCTGCTTCTGCCCAGGGACCCGAACGACGGGAAGAACGTCATCATGGAGATACGCGGCGGCGTCGGCGGGGAAGAGGGGATGCTCTTCGCGGCCGACCTCTTCCGCATGTACTCCATGTACGCCGAGTCGAAGGGCTGGAAGATCGACGTCGCCAACGTCAGCGAGACGGAGCTCGGCGGCATCAAGGAGATCAGCTTCGTCATTGAGGGCGAAGGGGCATATTCCCGCCTGAAATTCGAGGCCGGCGGGCACCGCGTCCAGCGCGTCCCGGTCACGGAGTCCGGCGGCCGCATCCACACCTCGGCCGCAACGGTGGCGGTTCTGCCGGAGGTGGAGGAGATCGACTTCCGCCTCGACCCCGGCGATTTGAAGATCGACACCTACCGCTCCTCGGGCGCGGGCGGCCAGCACGTCAACAAGACGGAGAGCGCCATCCGCATCACCCACCTGCCCACGGGCCTTGTCGTCGAATGCCAGGACGAGCGCAGCCAGTACAAAAACAAGGACCGCGCCATGCAGATCCTGCGCGCCAAGCTCTACGAGGCGGAGCGCGCCAGACAGCACGCCGCCATCGCCAGCGAGCGCCGCAGTCAGATCGGCTCCGGCGACAGGAGCGAGCGCGTGCGCACCTATAACTTTCCGCAAAACCGCGTGACGGATCACCGCCTCAGCGGCGAGGTGAAAAACTTCAACCTCCAGCCCATCCTGAACGGTGATCTCGACGCACTGATCGACAGCCTTGTCACCGCCGATCAGGCGGCGCTTTTGCAGGCGCAGACGGAGGCCTGAATGGAGACGCTTCTGCTTACAGAAAATATGGACGCGGCGGCCCGCATCCTGCAAAACGGCGGCCTCGTTGCCGTCCCGACAGAGACGGTCTACGGCCTCGCCGGGAACGGACTGGACGAGGCCGCGGTCACGCAGATCTATGAGATCAAGGGCCGCCCTTCGGTCAAGCCACTCTCGCTCATGGTACCGGATGAGGGCGCGATGGAGCGCTATTGTCTCGAAGTGCCTGCGCAGGCCCACGCCCTTGCGCGGCGCTTCTGGCCGGGGCCGCTCACGATCGTGCTGAAAGCCGGGGCGGAGATCCCGTCTATTGTCCTCGCGGGCGGCGAGACCGTCGGCCTGCGCTGCCCGGACCATCCGCTGACGCTCGAGCTGCTGCGCTCCTGCGGGCTGCCGCTGGCTGCCCCGTCGGCAAACCCCTCGGGGGAGGCCAGTCCCAAAACGGCGGAGCAGGTCATGGGCTACTTTGACGGCAGGATCGACGCGGTGATCGACGGCGGCCCCTGCGGCATCGGCAGGGAGTCGACCCTGATCGACCTGACGCGGCGGCCTTACCGCATTCTGCGCGAGGGGGCGCTGCCCGGGGAGACGATACGCGAGGCTCTCGCGGAGGAGCTCACGCTCATCGGCATCACGGGCGGCTCCGGCGTCGGCAAGACCACCGCGCTCGCGGAGCTTGAGAAGCTGGGCGCGCTGGTCATCGACTGCGACGCGCTGTATCATGCGCTCCTGGAGACGGACCGGGTGCTGCTGGACGAATTGGACGCGGCCTTCCCCGGCACTGTCCGGGACGGCGTTCTCGACCGGAAGGCTCTCGGCAGGCTGGTCTTCGCGTCGGCGGAAAAGCTCTCGCTTCTGAACCGCATCACGCACCGCCATGTCTGCCTCGCCGTGGAGGAGCGGCTGCGGGATTTCGCGATGGAGGGCGGGACCCTCGCCGCGGTCGACGCGGTGGAGCTCATCTCCGCGGGGCTCTCGCGGCGCTGTACCGCAACCGTCGGCGTACTGGCCGACAGAGAGCGGCGCATCGCCCGCATCATGGCGCGGGACGCGCTCGGCGCAGAGGACGCAGAGAGAAGACTCCGGGCCCAGAGACCGGACGAATACTACAGAGAGCGCTGCACCCACATTCTTGTGAATAACGCTGACCGGGAGAGCTTTGAAAAGGCCTGCCGCCAGCTTTTTAAGGAGATATTGAACCATGGATGAACTGAGAAAGAACCTCTTTTATGAACAGAAAAACGGCTATGACTGCATCGACCGGGACGAGCATATCGCGGCCGAGGAGTACTGCCGGGGCTACATGTCCTTCCTGAACGACTCCCGCACCGAGCGCGAGGCCGTGATCAACGCCATCGGGCTTGCCCGCGAGCAGGGCTTTATCGAATACCGGCCCGGGATGGAGCTCCACCCGGGCATGAAGCTCTACAGCTGCAACCGCGGCAAGGCGCTGATGCTTGCGGTCATCGGACAGAGAAGTCTCGAGGACGGCGTCGTCATCGCCGGCGCGCACATCGACTCCCCGCGCCTCGATCTCAAACAGATCCCGGTGTACGAGAGCGACGAGCTCTGCTACTTCCGCACCCACTACTACGGCGGCATCAAGAAGTACCAGTGGGTCACGATCCCGCTGGAGCTGCACGGCGTCGTCATGTTGAAAAACGGGGAGCGGGTCGACGTCTGCATCGGGCGCGAGGCCGGCGATCCCCGCTTTGTCATCACCGACCTGCTGCCGCATCTGGCGAAGGACCAGATGAAGAAGACCATGGCCGAGGGTATCACCGGCGAGGCGCTGAACATCCTCATCGGCTCCGTCCCCTACGCGGACGAGGGCAAGGACCGCGTGAAGCTCGCCGTGCTCAGTGTGCTGAACGACATGTACGGCATCACCGAGGAGGACTTTCTCTCGGCGGAGCTGACCGCGGTGCCGGCCTTCGACGTGTGCGAGATCGGCCTTGACCGCAGCATGATCGGCGGCTACGGCCACGACGACCGGGTCTGCGCCTACGCGGAGCTCAAGGCCATCTTCGACGTGAAGGACCCCGTCCGCACCTGCGTCTGCATCCTGGCGGACAAGGAGGAGACCGGCTCCGACGGTGTGAGCGGGATGCAGAGCCACGCCTTCGATACCTTCATGCAGGATCTCTGCGCCGCCCAGGGGGTCGAGCTCAGGCGCTGCTTTGAAAAGAGCTTCTGCCTCTCCGCGGATGTGACCGCGGCGTTTGACCCGCTGTACCCGGACGTGTCCGAGAAGCGCAGCGAGGCCAAGCTGAACTACGGCATGGGCATCAGCAAGTTCACCGGCGCCCGCGGCAAGTCCGGCACCAGCGACGCCTCGGCCGAGGTCGTGTCCTATCTCCGCCGCCTCTTTGACAAGGCGGGCGTTGTCTGGCAGATGGCCGAGCTCGGCAAGGTCGACCAGGGGGGCGGCGGCACCATCGCACTCTACATGGCAAACCGCAACATCGACACCATCGACGCCGGCGTTCCGGTTTTGAGCATGCACGCCCCCTTCGAGCTGGTGGCCAAGCTCGACTGCTACATGACCTACAAGGGCGTCCTGGCGGCCTACAGCGACGACTGAACGACGCCCGCAAAACAGAAAACCCGCTTGTCATCCTGAGGAGCGAAGCGACGAAGGATCTTTCTTTCAGGCAACACCGCACAATTCGCCTGCGGCATCTCCTGGAAAATTTGCGTCCTGATTTCGAGCCTTTTTCTTGAGGTACACAAAGTACATCTGCGAAAAAGTGCCTTTATCAGAACCCAATTTTTCTCAGGATCTGCTCTTGCCGAATTGATCCTTCGCTTTCGCTCGGGGGGGCTGGCCCCCTTCTCCGGGCGGTTATTCCGTCCCGCTTCCGTCAAGAATAGGGGACAGGGGGTGATCCGTGTGGAGGAAATCAGAGAGCTCGGACAGGCAAGGCCGGGGAGCATCCACTGCCTGACCATCATCGGACAGATCGAGGGGCACCAGATCCTGCCGGACGACGTGAAGGCCACAAAGTATGAGCATATCCTGCCCACCATCGCGGCCATTGAGGAGTCGCCGGAGGTGACGGCGCTGCTGATCCTGCTCAACACGGCCGGCGGCGACGTGGAGGCGGGCCTTGCCATCGCGGAGATGATCGCGGGCATGAGAAAGCCAACGGCCTCCCTCGTCCTGGGCGGGGGACATTCGATCGGCGTCCCGCTCGCCGTCAGCGCGGACAGGAGCTTCATCGCGGCCTCCGCCTCTATGACCATCCATCCCGTGCGCATCAGCGGCGTCGTGATCGGCGCCGCCCAGACCTACGACTATCTCGCGCGGATGCAGGAGCGCATCACGGCCTTTGTGACGGCCCACTCCCGCATCCCGGAGGGGCGCTTCCTGCGCCTCATGTCCGACACCACGCAGCTTGCAAACGACGTGGGCAGCATCCTCTCGGGCCAGGAGGCGGTGAAGGAGGGCCTGATCGACGGCATCGGCACCCTGTCCGACGCCCTGCGCTATCTGCACGGGCGTGCGTGCGAACTGCCGCGACAAGCGCAAGAGTAAACAATTTGTAAAACAAGCCGGTTTTTTCGCTTGGCTCCCCCTCCGGGGGAGCTGTCATGGCCAATCTCACGCGAGGCCGTGACTGAGAGGGCATCTATGGCGGCAAAGACCCTCTCCGCCCCAGGGTGCGCACTGGGGCACATCTCCCCGGAGGGAGAGACAAGGACCCTTGCCTGCGCTTTCTCCATACATGCATTTGCCGCGGAGATCTGCGTTAATCCCTTGTTTTTATGGCGAACTTGTGCTATAATTTAGTTTACGATAATTGTGGAGGTCATGGCAATGTCGATTTGGAACGCTGTCTTGCTGGGCCTGATTCAGGGGATTGCCGAGTTCTTGCCGATCTCCAGCTCGGGGCACTTCTCCGTTGTCAACAACCTGTTCAAGCTCTCGGACATCTCGGAGGGGCACGCGCTTTTCCAGTCGCTGCTGTATCTGGCGTCGCTGCTCTCCGTCTGCATCGTCTACTGGCCGGAGATACGCGCCATGGTGTTTGAGGTGCTGTCCTTTGCCGATCTCGGCCCGCTGGCCGGGCAGGAGCGTGCGCGCTATCCCGCGGCCCGCTGCTTTTTCATGCTCGTGCTGGGCACGCTGCCGCTGCTTCTGGCCCTGCCCTTCAACAGCCGCATCGAGGCGCTGAACGACCGGGACATCTTCATCGGCGTCATGCTGATTCTGACAGGCTGCCTCCTCTACGTCTCCGACAGGATGATCCCCGGAAAGAAGAACGCGAACACCATGACGGTGACGGACGCGCTGCTCGTCGGCCTGTGCCAGAGCGTTTCGACGATACCGGGGCTGTCCCGCTCGGCCGTGACCATCACAGCCGGCGTCGCGGTGGGCCTGCGGCGGGATTTCGCGGTGAACTACTCGTTTCTGCTGTGCATCCCGGCGATCTTCGGCGCGGCGGTCCTGTCCTTCGGCAAGGCCGTGCGGGACGGGATCGACTGGCACAGCGTCCCCGCGTATCTGGTCGGCATGGCGGTCGCCCTGCTCACAAGCGTCGCCATCATCCACATCATGCGATACATAAGCAAAAAGGCCAGGTTCGGCGGCTTCGCGTACTACTGCTGGGTCGTCGGCGTCCTGTCCGTCATCCTGCATCTGATATTCTGAGCTCCTGAAAGGAACAATACTCATGGCACAAAAAAGTACCGCAAAAAAGACAGGCAAGTCCAAAAGCGCGCCCGCGAAGAGAAAAAGCGCAAGACAGCAGCCCATGATGCCGCCGGAGCCCGTGGTCCCGATCCGGCGCGAGCTCGGCGGCGTGTTTTTCCTCTTCCTCACGCTCGTCATCGCGATCAGCTATTTCCGGGACGAGGGGGCCTTTGTGCAGTTCTTCTCCGGGCTTGTGAAGGGCTTCGCGGGCTGGGGCTACTGGATCACCGCGCCCGTGTTTCTGCTGATCTCCTACATTCTGCTGTTTCACCGGGGCAGACCGGTGGCGCTGCGCAGCTTCTGCGCGTTCATGATCCCGATCTTCGTCGCCGCCATCGTCAGCATTTTTGAAAAGAGCTATGTTTTCAGCGACAGAGACCTCGCGGAGATGGCGGATCTGCTCTTTGAGCACGGCAAGTCCCTGGACAGCGCCGGCGTCTTCGGCGGCTTTCTCGCCATCGGGCTGGAGAGCGCACTGAGCATCTGGGGCGCGATCCCTGTGCTCGTCGTCCTGATTCTGGCCTGCGCGATCTACGCCTTCAGCGGCAGCGTCAAGAAGACCGCCGACCGGGTGAAGATCCAGATGCAGGCGCAGTACGATCCCTCCCTGTACGAAAACGCACTCACGCCCATCGAGGCGGTCACGCAGAATCTTGCGCAGACCAAGGCGAGAAAGATCGAGCGCGTGGAGCGCTCCGCCTACAGCACGGACATCCCCCTCGGGGATGACGACGCGATGAGCCTTCTGGGGAAGAACGACATCCCCCTCGGCACGGACCTGCCGGAGAGCAAACCGCGCCGCAAGCCGAAGATCACCGTCGTCAACGAGAAGAAGACGGCAAACGTCGCCCCGCTGAGCGAGGAGGAGGCCGCCGCCATCGCCGGCGTCGACATCAAGAGCTTCGACGAGGCTAAATCGGCGGGACGCGCGAAGAAGCCGGAAAAGCCCGTCAGCGTGAAGCCCTCTGCGCGGGGGACGACGGTCTCGGCGGAGATCTCCGATCCCCCCAAAATCCAGCGCCTCAGCCGGGACGAGCTGCATGCCGAGACCCAGGCGGTCGCCGCGGCGATCAATGCCACCGAGGACGCGCCCGACTACGTTTTCCCGCCGGTCGAAATGCTCCGCAGCGGTACCGCCGCAACGGGCGACAGCCGGGAAGAGATCCTGGTCAACAAGGAGCGGCTCGAGGGGGCGCTCCACAGCTTCGGCATCGCCGCCTCCATCGTCGGCGTGATCCGCGGCCCCACGGTCACGCGCTACGACATTGAGCTCGAGCAGGGCGTCAAGCTCTCGCGGGTGACCAATCTGGCGGGCGACCTGGCGCTGGCTCTCGGCGTCGTGAATGTCCGCATCGCCCCGATCCCGGAGAAGATTTCGACCGTGGGCATCGAGGTTCCGAACAAGATCGTCAGCACCGTCTGCCTGCGCGACATCATCGACACGCCGAAGTTTGCAAGCGCAAAATCGAAGCTCAGCTTCGCTCTCGGCAAGGACATCAGCGGCGAGGGCATCATCGGCAACATCGCGAAGCTCCCGCACCTGCTGATCGCCGGCACCACCGGCTCCGGCAAATCGGTGTGCATGAATTCGCTGATCCTGTCCCTGCTCTACAAGGCGGGACCGGACGAGGTCAAGCTCATCATGATCGACCCGAAGATGGTGGAGCTCGGCATCTACAACGGCATCCCGCACCTCTATGTACCCGTGGTGACCGACCCGAAGAAGGCCGCCGGCGCGCTGCAGTGGTCCGTGGTCGAAATGCTCAAGCGCTACCGCCTCTTCTCCGAGATCGGCGTGCGAGACCTGGAAAACTACAACCGCCACTGCCGCACAAAGGGGGAGCCGACGCTGCCCCAGGTCGTCATCGTGATCGACGAGCTGGCCGACCTCATGATGATCGCCTCCAAGGAGGTGGAGGAGAGCATCTGCCGCGTCGCCCAGATGGGCCGCGCGGCCGGTATGCATCTCGTCATCGCGACGCAGCGCCCCTCAGCGGACGTCATCACCGGTCTCATGAAGGCGAACATCCCCTCCCGCATCGCCTTCGCCGTCTCGTCCACGCTTGAAAGCCGTATCATCCTCGACCAGGGCGGCGCGGAAAAGCTCATCGGCATGGGCGACATGCTGTTCTCTCCCGTCGGCGTGGGCAAGCCCATTCGCATCCAGGGCGCCTATGTCTCGGACGAGGAGAGGGAAGACGTCATCCAGTTCATCAAGGAGAACACGGGCGAGTCCCAGCGCAATTCCGAAATCGAGGACTTCATGAACAAGGCCGCCGAGGACAAGAACGGGAGCGACTCCGGCGCCTCCCCCAAGGAGGAGAAGGGCGGCGGCTCCGGCTATGACGAGATGCTGCCCCAGGCGGTGGAGGTCGTGCTGGAGACCAAATCCTGCTCCGTGTCCATGCTGCAAAGACGCATCAAGCTCGGCTACTCGCGGGCCGCCCGTATCGTGGACCAGATGGAGGAGCTGGGCGTCGTCGGCCCCTACGAGGGGGCAAAGCCCCGCTCCGTCGTCGTGGACCGCGAGGGCTGGGAGGCCATCCGCGCCCAGTACGGCCTCGGCGGGGACGATATGGCCCTCGCCGCCGAGATGAGCGAGGACGCGGCGAACGACTGCGACAACTGACTTCTGCCTTGTCATCCTGAGAAACGAAGCGGCGGAGGAGTCTTCCTTCCGCTTCGCTCAGGATGACGCCGCATTTTTGAGAACGATCCCGATGGAGGGTTTTTTATGGACATACTCGCTCCCCGGCTGTCGGAGAGAGAAGTGAATCAGATGAACATGCTCGCCCTCGCCCATGTCGGAGACGCAGTGTATGAGCTGCTGGTGCGCGGTATGCTCTGCTGCCGGAAAAACGCCCCGGTCATGCAGCTGCACAGGCTGACGGTTGAGAGAGTCAGAGCGGAGGCCCAGGCGCAGGCGGTCGAAAAGCTCCTGCCGTGTTTTACCGAGGACGAGCTTGCCGTCTACAGGCGCGGGCGCAACGCCAAGGTCAACTCTGTGCCCCACCATGCCGACGTCTCCCAGTACCACGCGGCGACGGGGCTCGAGGCCCTGTTCGGCTGGCTGTACCTGCAGGGGAGAACGGAGAGGATCGCGGAGCTTTTTGCCGCTGTCACGGAGGACTGAGCCATGCCGCTTGACGCCATCTTTTTGTCCGCGCTGCGCGACGAGCTTGCCGAGAGGCTCGAGGGCGCAAAGATCGACAGGGTCCAACAGCCGGAGCGCGACATGGTCCTGCTCTCCCTGCGGGCGAAGCGGGAGAATGTGAAGCTCCTGCTCTCCGCCGGGACCGGCAGCGCCCGCGTCCACATCACGGCCTCGGCCTTTGAAAACCCCGCAGAGCCGCCCATGTTCTGTATGCTGCTGCGAAAGCACCTTCTCGGCGCGCGCATCCTTTCGGTCACACAGCCCGCCTTCGAGCGCGTGTTGAAGCTCAAACTCGAGACGCGGGACGAGCTGGGGCTTGAAGGCCGCAAGACCCTGATCGCCGAGCTCATCGGCCGCAGCGCCAATCTGATCCTGGTGGACGCCGACGGCCGCATCCTCGACTGTATGCGGCGCACGGACTTTGCCGGGGACGAGCTGCGGCGGATGCTGCCGGGCATGTATTACCGCGACCCGCCGCCTCAGGCGAAGCCGGCTTTTCTGGCCTGCGGCTCTGAAAAGCGCCGCGCCATGCTCGAGAGCGCGGACCGCAGCAGACCCGTCGATAAATGGCTGCTCGAGAGCTTTGCGGGCCTGTCTCCCGTCGTGTGCCGGGAGCTCGCGTATCGCTGCGGAGGAGACTGGGGCCTGCTTCCGGCGCTGCTGGACGCCTTTCAGGAGAGCGTCGAGGCCGGCGAGCTGCGGCCCTGCCTCTTCTTCGACGGCAAAAAGCCGCAGGATTTCAGCTTCCTGCGGCTGACCCAATACGGGGACGCGCTGCGCTGCGAGGAGGCGGAGAGCTTCTCCGGGCTGCTCGACCGCTTCTATTCCGGACGCGACAGGCTCGAACAGCAGCGGCGGCGCAGCCACGAGCTCATGAAGACGGTCCGTACCCTGCGTGACCGCCAGCAGCGCAAGCTCATCTCCCAGCGCGCAGAGCTCGAAAAGAGCGAGGACCGGGAGAGTCTGCGCAAAACGGCGGAGCTCATCACGGCCAATCTCTACCGGCTCAGGAAAGGGGACAGCGTTCTGCGCTGCCAGGACTACTATCAGGACGAATGCCCCGAGATCGAGATCGCCCTCGACCCGCTCAAAACCCCGCAGCAGAACGCGGCGGCAATGTTCAGGGATTACAACAAGCGCAAGGCTGCGTCCGAGCATCTGACAAAGCTCATCGCGGAGGGGGAGGCCCGGCTCGACTATCTCAACAGCGTGCTCGAGCTCATCGGCGCGGCGGAGTCCGAGAAGGACGTGAGCGACCTGCGGCGGGAGCTTGCGGATACCGGTTATCTCAAAAGCGGCGGCGGCAGAAAAAAGGAGAAGCTCAGGCCGCAGGCGCCGCTCCGCTTCCGCTCCTCCGACGGGAGGGAGATCCTGGTCGGCCGCAGCAACCTGCAAAACGACGAGCTCAGCACCAGACTCGGCCGGCGCAGCGACCTCTGGCTCCATACCCAGAAGATCCACGGCAGCCACGTCCTGATCCGCTGCGAGGGGGAGACGCCGGACGAGCGCTGCATCGAGGAGGCGGCGATCATCGCGGCCTACTACTCCCAGGGCCGCGGCGCGGGGAAAATCCCGGTGGACTATACCATTCTGAAAAATGTCCGCAAGCCCTCCGGCGCCCTGCCGGGCAAGGTGATCTATACGGACTACAAAACCGTCACGGTCCAGAGCGACGAGGAGCTTGTCAACCGCCTGCGCGTAAAAGGATAAAACCCTCGTCCCAAAATAAACATCCTGAGCAAAGCGAAGGATCTTTCCCCGAAGGCTATGGAAGCCCGAAAGGAAAGATCCTTCGTCACTTTGTTCCTCAGGATGACAGGGGAGTCTCAGGATACGAAGGGCGTATGAATTCAGCCGATCTCGTGCCGCCCGGTGTTCGTTTTCCGGAGGTCCCAGCGGTACCATTTCCGCGGAAGCTTCGAGGCGATCAGCGTGCCGAGGCAGCCCGCGGCGATGCCGATGACGATGCCGCCCAGCACGTCGCTCGGATAATGGACGCAGAGGTAGATGCGGGCGACGCACATGCACAGGCAGAACAGCACGGCGACCGTTTTCAAACGCCGGTTGCCGAGGATGAACATCGGCGTCATGCTGTCAAAGGCGGCGGTAACGTGCCCGGAGGGAAAGCTCATATCGCTCTCCACATTCTGCCCGACAGTGAGCCAGTACTGGTAGAATATACCGGCCTGATCGGCATAAGGGCGGGGCCGGGCAATGTAGACCTTCAAGAAGAGGTTGGTGAACGCAAAGCCGATCGCAAGGCCCAGCAGCATTGCGGTGCCGAAGCGCCGGGTCGGGCGCACGAACAGCAGGACCAGACCCAGCAGAATCAGAAAGATGCCGCCCTTCCCGAAAAGGGAGACCCCCTCAAAAAACGGGGTGAAGAAGCCGCCCGCCACCTCATACAGGGAGTGAACGGCGGTGGTGATGCTCTCGTCAAAGCCGGCGAAGGTCTGGTTGATCCACGCCGCGGACGCAGTAAGTTCCATGACAGTTCCCTCTGTTTTCTTTATGGCAACACCGCACAACCCGCCATCGGCGCCTCCTGGAAAATTCGCGCTCTGATTTTGAGCCTTTTTCTTGAAATACACAAAGTATTCCTGCAAAAAAATGCCTTCATCAGAACCCGTGTTGCCTTATTTTTCTTTATTCTAACACAAGATTCACCGGATTGCCAGCGTTAATTGCATATCGGGCAAAAAAGCGCAGAAGATACGACAAAAGGGGGGAATCATCGTGAGAGAGAAAACCCGGAACGCCGCGGCGCGCTGCCTTGCGCTGGCTGTCTTATGCGGAATCGGCGCCGCGGCGTACGCAGGCCCGGCGGTCCCGGTCGGCGAAAACCTGGAGCTCACGACGCAGATCAACACGCCGCTCGAGGGCTTCCTGAACGCGCGCGCCGGGGAGGACGCAGAGCTGACTTTTTATCTGACCACAAAGCCGATCCGGGGAGAGCTCCTTCTTTCCGCGGACGGGCGCTTCGTGTACACGCCGAAAGAGAACCGGAAGGGAAGAGACTATTTCGGCTACCGGGTACGCGACGACCGGGGCGGCACGTCCGAGGAGGCGACGGTGCTGATCCGCATAACAAAAAGTGCATAAAACATATGGCAAATCCACTTCCGATTTGCCATACGTTTTTCTTATCTGCATCCTGCCGCGCGGGCCGGACATATGCTGCAAACAGGCAGCGTTTTGTTTTGAGACAGAGCGTGTCTATTGCTCCCCCAATCAATTCCCGAAGCTGTTGAGGTGCAGTTTTGCCATGTTTCGCTTCCCGTCAAGGGGCGAGTGAAACGGCAATCAAATCAGGATTGATGCGCGGGCATCGGGCCGCATCTTGATTCAAGAATTCATTGGCACTTCAAGGAATAGTCTTCCCGGTCCGCTTCTGGTAGTCGTCCAGCGCGGCCTGAATGGCCTCCTCGGCCAGAACGCTGCAGTGCATCTTATGGGCGGGCAGTCCGTCCAGCGCCTCGGCGACGGCCTGATTGGTCAGCTTTTTCACCTCGCTGACCGGCTGGCCCTTGATGAGCTCCGTCGCCATGGAGCTGGACGCGATCGCACTGCCGCAGCCGAAGGTCTCGAACTTCACGTCCTGTACGACGTCGTCCTCGATTTTGAGGTACATCTTCATAATATCGCCGCACTTGGCGTTGCCGACCTCGCCGACGCCGTTTGCGTCCTCGAGCACGCCGACATTGCGCGGGTTGCGGAAATGATCCATCACTTTTTCGCTGTATAAAGCCATGCCGATTGCCTCCTCACAGTATGAATTGTTTCTTGCCGGCCAGGAGATCCCTCCAGATCGGGGAGAAGCTGCGCAGATATTCCACAACCTCACTGACGCTCTGAATGAGCTCCTCCACCTGCTCCTCGGTGATGTCCTCCCCGATACTCAGGCGCAGGGAGCCGTGGGCCACGTCGTGTACCCGGCCGATGGCCAGCAGCACATGGCTGGGGTCGAGTGAGCCGGAGGTGCAGGCACTGCCGGAGGAGGCCTGAATCCCCCTGTCGTCCAGCAGCAGGAGCAGGGATTCGCCCTCGATCCCCTCAAAGCAGAAGTTCGCGTTGCCGGGCAGCCTGTGTACTGCGTCCCCGTTCAGGGCGGAGTGCGGGATCTGCGTGATGCCCTCGATGAGCCTGTCCCGCAGCCTTGCGACGCGGGGGGCGTTCTCCGCCATGCCGGCGTAAGTCTCCTTGAGCGCCGCTGCCATGGCGACGATGCCGGGCACGTTCTCGGTCCCGGCGCGCTTACCGCGCTCCTGGGCGCCGCCCGAGATCAGGCTTGTCAGCGGGACGCTCTTTTTGGCGTACAGGAAGCCGACGCCCTTCGGCCCGTGGAACTTGTGCGCCGAGGAGGAGAGCAGATCAATGTTGTCGTCCGCGACGTTGACCGGGATGTGCGCAATGGCCTGTACGGCGTCCGTGTGAAAAAGGACGCCCTTTTCACGGCAGATCGCGCCGATCTCGCGGATGGGCTGGATGGTGCCGATCTCGTTGTTGGCGTACATAATCGTGACGAGACAGGTGTCGTCCCGGATCGCGGCCCGGAGCTCCTCGGGTCTCACGATGCCGTTTTCGTGTACATCCAGCAGGGTGACGTCAAAGCCCTCCTTTTTCAGCTTCTCCAGAGTGTGCAGCACCGCGTGGTGCTCAAAGGCGGTGGAGATGATGTGCAGCTTTCCTGTCTTCCGGCCCAGCGCCGCGGCGGAGAGGATCGCCTGGTTGTCGGCCTCGCTGCCGCCGGAGGTGAAGTAGATCTCCCGCGGGGTGGCCCCGATGACGGCGGCGACGTCCTTTCTGGCCTCCTCAAGGGCTTCTTTTGCTCTCTGTCCGTGGGCGTACAGGCTCGACGGGTTGCCCCAGTTCTCCTGCGCGGCAGAGATCATGGTATCAACAGCCGTCCGGCTCATCCTGGTCGTGGCGGCGTTATCGGCGTAGATCATGGCAAGTTGCTCCTTTCCTGCTTTTTCACGGAGATTATAAACCTATCGACCTACATAGTCAATAGGTAAAAAACGCACAGGGTTTGCATTTCGCGTCGGAATGTGGTAAGATTTTTAAAACAGAAAAACAGGGAGGCATAAGCATGAAACACTATATTATCGTCAAATTCGCGGAAGGGACGGACGGCCGCGCTCTGGAGGGCCCGGTGCGCAGCATCTTTGAGAAGACGCTGGCGATCCCGGGCGTGCACGGCGTGGAGCTCAGGCTCTCCAACTCGGACAGGCCGAACCGCTATGACATGATGATCGTCATGGATATGGACAAGGAGGCGCTGCCCGCCTACGACGTGTCCGAGCCGCATCTGCGCTGGAAGACCGAGTACGGTCCTTTCATCGCGGCGAAGGCGATCTTCGACTGCGACGGCTGAGCGCGCCGGAAAAGGGAGGATGGACATGAGAAAAACGACGATCGCGCTGTGCCTGCTGCTCAGCGTATTCCTGGCGGCCTGCGGGAAAAAAGCGCTGACGGAGGAACAGGCGCTCTCCGCAGTCAAACGCTATTGCCTGAGCAATGATCCCGCGCTGCAGAGCATTGTGGACGCCGGAGAGTACCCGGTCTATTGGGAGCTCTCAGACGGCGGCGGGCGTGAGCTTGTGGTGCTGTACAGGTCCTATACCGGGGCGATGCTCCGCTATTACATCGACCCGGATTCGGGGGAGACCTATGTCACCGAGTTTGTCCCCGGGATAACCCCCGAGGAGGAGCGGACGGACGAGCGTCTGAACGTGCGGGACTATCTCGGCCGGTAGACACCGACGGCGCGGAGCACGGCGCCGCCTGAATCAAAAAATCTTACAAAAGGTGTGATCTTTATGTTATTCAACGAATTCCGGAACGAAAAGCTCTCCGCCCTCGGCTTCGGCGCGATGCGTCTGCCGCTGCTCTCCGACGGCACGATCGACCAGGACGAGCTCGACCGCATGGTAGATGCGGCGATCGCGGCCGGCGTCAACTACTTCGACACCGCCCACCCCTATCACGGCGGGAAGTCGGAGGTCTGCCTCGGCAAATCCCTGAGCCGCTATCCGCGCGAGCGCTGGAACCTGGCGGACAAGTTCCCCGGGCACCAGAATGTAAAGGGCGTGCGGCCGCTTGTGCCCGCGGAGGTATTTGAAGAACAGCTCCGCCGCTGCGGCGTGGAGTACTTCGATTTTTACCTCCTGCACAACGTGAACGAAAACTCCCTTGCATCCTACTACGGAAACCCGGAGAACCGCTTTCTCGAGTATTTTCTGGAGCAGAAGGAGAAGGGCCGCATTCGCCATCTGGGCTTCTCCTGTCACGCCGCGCCCGAGGGGCTGAAGCAGTTTCTCGCGCTGTACGGGGGGCATATGGAGTTTTGCCAGATCCAGCTCAACTACGTCGACTGGACGCTGCAGGACGCGAAGACCAAGGTGGACATACTGAGGCAGGCCGGCATCCCCGTCTGGGTCATGGAGCCGGTGCGCGGCGGCAGGCTCGCCGCCTTTGACGGGGAGACCGAGGCGCGCCTTCGCACTCTGCGCCCGCACGACAGCATCCCGGCCTGGGCCTTCCGCTGGCTGCGCACGGTGCCGCAGCCGACCATGATCCTCAGCGGCATGTCCAGTCTCGCCCAGATGGAGGATAACCTCAAAACCTTCTCGACGCACGAGCCGCTGAACGGCGAAGAGCTCCGCGAGCTCGAGAAGATCGCCGCCCGTCTCTGCAGCATGATCCCCTGCACCGGCTGCCGTTACTGCTGCGCGGGCTGCCCGATGGGGCTGGACATCCCGCTGCTTTTGAGCATGGCGAACGACATGGCCGTCTCCGACAGCTTCAATACCGTCGCCCGCTACACGGCGCTCGGCCCCGGGAAGGGCGCCGGGGCCTGCATCGGCTGCGGTCAGTGCAGCGCCGCCTGTCCTCAGAAGATCGACGTGCCGGAGCAGATGAAAAAGCTCGACGCGCTCATGTCCGCCCACAAGAGCTGGGAGGAAATCTGCCGGGAGCGCGCCGCCGAGATAGAGAAAAAGCAGGCGTAAAGACAGGCAGAACGCCGGACAAAAAGGCGCTTTTCACTTTCTCGCAAACGGATAAGCTTGCCACTTGCGGTATCCGCAAAGAGATGGTATAATCACCTCGCTTGCAAGAACACGCCGCCACATGGGGCGTCGAGCGATATGGCATGGGCGCCGATCCCATTGATGCGGCGCCCGTTTATATGGAGAAAAGACAATGGCTTCCAACAAAATCGCAAGAATCAACGATGATATTCAGCGCGTCCTCTCGGCCAGGCTCCGGGACATCAAGGACCCGCGGGTACAGCAGGGCATGATCAGCGTCACCCGCGTGGAGACCACGGGGGATCTGCGCTACTGCAAGGTCTGGCTCTCGGTGATGGGGCTCCGGAACGAGAAGGAATTTCGCCGGGGCATCAAATCCGCCGGCGGCTGGCTGCGCAGGGAGCTCGGCTCCGTGCTGAATCTGCGCTATACGCCGGAGCTTGTGTTCGAGCTGGACCACAGCATCGAATACGGCGCGCATATCAACGAGGTCATCAATTCCCTGGACATCAGGAGAGATATGGAGCCGGAAGATGGACACGAATAGCTGCGCAAAGCTCCTGCTGACGCATGAGAACATCCTGATCCTGACCCACAAAAACCCGGACGGGGACACCGCCGGCAGCGCCGCCGCCCTGTGCAGCGCGCTGAGACGGGGCGGGCGTACGGCCTGGCTCTTTCCGAACCGCGAGATGGGCCGCAAGCTGCTCCCTTACTGCGGGCAGTATTTTGCGCCGGCGGACTTCAGGCCGCGCTACGTCGTCTCCGTAGACATCGCGGACGACAGGCTCTTCTGCCAGGGCTACGAGGGGAAGGCGGATCTCTGCATCGACCACCACCCGTCCAACACGCATTTCGCGGCGGAGTCCTATATCCGCGGCGAGAAGGCCTCGTGCGCCGAGATCGTGCTGGAGCTCATTCAGAGCATCAACGCGGACCTGACGCCCGAGGAGGCGACGCTGCTGTACATCGGCCTCTCGACGGACACGGGCTGCTTTCAGTACGGCAACACCAACGCCGCAGCCTTTGAGGCGGCGGCGGAGCTCGTGCGCTGCGGCGCGGACGTCATGACCGTCAACACGGTGTTTTTCCGCAAGGTCACACCCGCGAGGCTGCGGCTTGAGAGCATGATCTATAACGGGCTGCGCTTCTACCGGGACGGGAAAATCGCCGTCGCCGTGGTGACGCAGGAGATGCTCAGACAGGCCGGCGCGAAGGAGGACGATCTTGACGATCTCGCGGGTCTCGCCGGGCGCTGCGAGGGCAGCGTCGTAAACATCACCGTCCGCGAGAAGGAGGACGGGAGCTGCCGCGTCTCCGTGCGCTCCACGCCGGAGGTGGACAGCAGCGCGATCTGTGCGGTCTTCGGCGGCGGCGGCCACGCCATGGCGGCGGGCTGTACGGTGGAGGGCGCGCCGGAGCATGTGAGCAGGCTCCTGGCAGGCGTGGCGGAAGAGGTCTGGAAGTGAACGGCATCCTGCTGATCGACAAGGCAGCCGGCTGGACGAGCAGCGACGTTGTCGTCAAGCTCAAGGGCATCCTGCATGAGCGGCGCATCGGCCACTCCGGGACCCTGGACCCCATGGCGACCGGGCTGCTGGTGGTGTTCGTCGGCCGGGCGACCCGCGCGGTCGAGTTTGCCGAGCACGACAAAAAGCGCTACCGCGCTTCTCTGCGCCTGGGCCTGACCACCGACACCCAGGATATCACCGGGAACATCCTGGAGACGAAATCCGTCCAGATCACCGAGGAGCAATTGGAGGATACGCTCACCCGCTTTCGGGGAGAGCAGATGCAGCTTCCCCCCATGTACTCCGCGATCCGTGTACAGGGAAAGCGCCTGTACGACATCGCCCGCAAGGGCGGCGAGGTGGAGCGCGCGCCGCGCCCCGTCACGATCCATGCGCTTGCGCTGGCGGGGCGGGAAGGGGAGGACTGGCTTCTGGACGTGACGTGCTCCAAGGGCACCTATATCCGCACCCTCTGCCACGACATCGGGCAGAGCCTCGGCTGCGGCGGCTGCATGAGCGCGCTGCGGCGGACAGGTGCAGGCGGCTTCTCACTCGAGGATGCGTACACGCTTGAGACTGTACAGCGCCTGAGAGACGAGGGAACCGTCGAGAGCTGCCTGCTCCCGGTCGACAGTCTCTTCTCCCGGGAGATGCGCTGCACCGCCTCGGACAGAGAGGAGGCGCGCATCCGCTGCGGCGCGGATTACGGGACCGCACTCCCGGACGGGACCTACCGGGTATACAATGAAAAAAGCGCCTTTCTCATGCTCGGGAGAGCGGAGAACGGCGTGATGCATACGATAAAAAGCTTTTTCGAGGTATGAGACGATATGGCTGAAATCAGGCGCGCCATCGCCCTCGGTTTTTTCGACGGCGTACATATCGGTCACGGCGCGCTGCTCCGCAAGACGCAGGAGCGCGCTGCGGAGACCGGAGCTGAGCCGTCCGTATTATCCTTTGACGTGCATCCCGACAAGCTCGTGTTCGGGAAGGACGTCCCCCTGATCAACAGCGCTCTCGGCCGCGAGGAAATCATACGCCGCTGCTACGGGATCGAGGACGTGGTCTTCATCCACTTCAACCGCCACACGATGCAGATGCCGTGGCAGAGCTTTGCGGATACCATCATCCGGGAGCTGGGCCTCGTCTGGATCGTGGTGGGGCACGATTTCTGCTTCGGCTACCGGGGCGAGGGTACGGCGGAAAAGCTCAAGGCATACTGTGAGGAGAGGGGCATCGGCTGCGACGTCATCGAGGCCGTGCGCCTGAACGGCAGGATCGTGAGCTCCACCTATATCCGCACCCTCATCGCCGACGGGGACATGGAGGAGGCCGCCCGCTATCTGGGCCACCCGCACACCCTGCAGGACACCGTGCACTCCGGCTATCACCTCGGCACCAAGCTCGGCGCGCCGACCATCAACATGCGCTTTCCGGACGGGGTCATCGTGCCACGCCACGGCGTATACGCGGCAAAGGTGTTCCTGGAGGACGGGTCCGGGCATATCGCGGTCGCAAACGTCGGCGTCCGCCCCACCGTGAGCGACGGGGAGCGCGTGAACGTGGAGACCCACCTGCTCTCGTTCTCCGGCAATCTCTACGGCCGCCAGGCCCGGGTGGAGTTTTTCAGATTCCTCAGACCCGAGAGGAAATTCACGGATTATGAGGCGCTTTCCGCACAGATCCGGCATGACGCCGACGAGGCCAGAGAGTATTTCCGGCACGCGGCGGAAAAAGAGAATTTGTCTTGATTCAGAGAGGAGAAAACCATGAACGAAGTGAATCCTGCCGCGCGTGCCCCCAGAAAACGGCGCTCTTTTTTGTGGCTCTGGATACTGATGATCCTGGCCGCCTTCACAGCCGGCATCGTGCTGGGACTGAAGCTGAACACCCTGCCGCTGCCCAATGATGTGCAGAACAGGCTGTATCCGGTACTCGAGGCCATCATCCCCGGTTCCACCACAGCCCGCCCGCAGCAGGCGGCGCCCGCCCCTGTCGTGACGCCCGCGCCCGCGCCCGCGGAGACACCTGCGCCTGTCGAGACGCCCGCGCCCGCTGCCGAGACGCCCGCACCCGCTGCGATGCCCGCGGCATTGGACCTGCCGCCCATCCCGGCGGATGAGCTCACGCAGCCGGAGGCGGAGCCCGAGGTCGAAATCGTCGAGTCCGTCGGACCCGCGGTCAGCGACACCGCGCGCTTTGAGAGCGCGCCCGCGAAGAGCATCGGCGTTGACGCCGCGCTCGACGCTGCGCTCAGCTATGCAAAGGTCGAGAAGAAGGACGCGGAGGTCACAGGCGTATACCGCCTGAAGGACGAGGACGGGCAAAACGTCTATGAGGTCGCCTTCAAGGTCGGAGAGATCAGCTACGAGTATATCGTCAGCGCCGCCGACGGCGAGATCCTGGGCTGGAAGATGTCCGGCTTCCATGTGGAGGACCTGGAGACCTTCGGAGACGATGTGATCCCGCCGACTCCGGTCGCGGCCGAGACGAAGTGAGCACGAGCTCTGCCGGACGGCGCTGTACCCCACAGATCCGCAGGGTCGTGAATCAAAGGCAACACCGCACAATCCGCCTTCGGCGCCTCCTGGAAAATTAGCGCTCTGATTTTGTCACTTTTTCTTGCAATACACAAAGTATTCCTGCAAAAAACTGCCTTCATCAGAACCCAAATTTTCTCAGGATTCGCTCTCGCCGGCACGTTTTTCGTGCTCCGTATCCTGACGCTGCCGGGCGGGCAGGCCCCGCGCGTCACTGGCCTCTCCTGCGGCCATGGCCGCGGCTGCGCCTTCTCGACTGCGCGGCCTTGGTCTTGTAGAAGGAGAGCATGTCCTCATCCGCCTCATAGACCAGGCGGTTGGCAAGCCAGGTGTTCTCATCCTTGTCCTTGCGGAATTTTGCGCGCACGAGATAGCTGCCGTGCTCCGGGCAGGAATAGATGTTCATATAGCGCTGGTCGCCCTGATTGACCCATTTGAGCGCCGTCATCTCCGTCCCGCAGGCGGGGCAGCGCAGCACGCGCATCCGCTCGTCGGCGAAAGCATCGGCCTTGCTGTCAAAGCCGTCAAAGCTGTCGTGGCACAGCGCCTCGGGCCCGTCGGATTCCGCGGGAGCCTTGTAGTTCGGCATACGGGAGGCGAGGATACCGGCCGCCTCGTCATACATGCGCAGCCCCTCGCCCATGTCGAGACGGCTTGCGACAATGGCGGTGTTGTAGGCGTCTCCCAGCGCGTCATGGGCGACGCGGGTCTGCTCAATCTCAAAGTGCTCCATAGCGCTGGCGAGGGACTTCTGATTCTTGTCGCCTCCGGTCTGCAGGTTGTAGATGAGCTGGAGGTTGATCCACCCCGCGATCCAGTCCCAGTCCAGATCGTGGATGATGATGTTCTGCTCCAGGATACGCTGGTCGTCACAGCCCCAGGTGATGAAGGTGACGTCCTCGCCGCAGAACTCGCGGAATTTGTCCAGCGCGTCCGGGAAGGAGAGCCCGTGGGACAGCCGCTCCTTGTCGAAGCCGGTGATCTTCTTTACCTTATAATGCATACGGCGGAAGTACACGGGCTTGACGTCGACGGTGAACTCCTCGCCGGGGCGCATGTCCTCCGTGAGCCTGACCGCGCCGATTTCAATAATTTCGCCGCCGAGATGGATCGGCAGCTTGTTGAATACGGAGGATTTGGAACTCATCGCCTGATTCCATTCCAGATCCACCACCACATAGTTCATAGCAATAATCCTTTGTCTAAAAAATAAGCTTTATTATTATAGCATATCTTTTTCCGGTGTGCACTACTTTTTTATAAGAATTTCTTTCGCTCCGCTCCGTTTTGTGATATACTGTGGGGCGACAGAGGAGTTGGTCAACATGAAAACTTTGACAATCAGAGATATCTGCACGCTCTGCGGGGGGAAACTGACCGGCTGCGGGGATGAAACGCTGCCTGCAGGCCGGGCTGTGGTCGACAGCCGGGAGGTCCGGGAGGGCGATCTCTTCGTCGCCTATCGCGGCGAGAAGACGGACGGTCACCTCTATATCCGGACCGCCTTTGAAAAGGGCGCGGTCTGCGCGCTGGCGCAGTACCGGCCGGAGGATGCGGCGGGCCCGGTCATTCTTGTCCCGGACGTACAGCGCGCCCTGGAGGAGATCTGTGCCGCCTACCGCCACACGCTCGACATCCCCGTCGTCGGCGTCACGGGCAGCGTCGGCAAGACGACGGCGAAGGAGATGATCGCGGCCGTCCTGTCCCGGCGCCTGCGCGTGTGGAAGACGGAGGGCAACCACAACAACCTGATCGGCGTCCCCATGACGGTCTCCGGCATTGAGAAGGAGCATGAGGCCGCGGTCGTGGAGATGGGCATTTCAAACTTCGGCGAGATGACGGCGCTCGCCGGGATCGCAAGGCCGACGGTCGCGGTCTTCACCGTGATCGGCAGGGCGCACCTGGAATTCTTGCACGACCTTGAGGGCGTCTTCCGCGCGAAGACGGAGATGCTGGACTTTCTGCCGGAGGACGGCGTCGTCATCTGCAACGGGGACGACGCGATGCTCGCAAAGCTGCGCTGCTCCCGGCGCGTCCTGCGCTTCGGCACCGGGGAAAACTGCGAGGTCCGCGCAAGCAGGATCGAGCTGCTGCCGGAGGGCCGCACCCGCTGCCGCATCGACTACGACGGCCGTGTGGTCCGGGCGGACATCCCGGCCTTCGGGCGCCAGATGGTCTATGCCGCGCTGGAGGGGGCCGCGGTCGGATTTGTCCTGGGGCTCACGGACAGGGAGATCGAGGAGGGCATTGCCGACTTTGCCACCGTCGGCAGGCGCAACGCCGTCACGAACACCGGCAGCGTCACCCTGATCGACGACTGCTATAACGCCAATCCCGAGTCCATGCGCTGCGCGGTGGACTCTCTTGTCAGACTGGACGGCAGGCGTGTCTGCGTACTCGCGGATATGCTGGAGCTGGGCCCGGATTCGCCGCGGCTCCACCGGGAGCTCGGCGCGTACTGCCGGGAGCAGGGCGTGGACCTTGTCGTCGCCTGCGGCCCGCACGGCAGGCTGATCGCCGAGGGCGCGGGGGACATCGGGCGGTGGTTCCCCGATAAGCAGGCGCTCATCGAAGCGCTGCCGTCCGTCCTGAAGCGCGGCGACAACGTGCTTGTCAAAGCCTCGCTCGGCATGAAAATGGGCGAGACGGCGGACGCGATCAAGGAGCTGAAACTGCCATGAAAACAGAACAGAGAGACACAAGGCCGATCATCCTCCTCGATCTCGACAACACGATCCTCGACTTCAACACCGCGGAGCGCAGCGCACTCGGCCGCGCCTTCGCGGAGCTGGGCCTGCCCTTCGACGCAGAGATCGCGGCGCGCTACAACCGGATCAACATCCAGCACTGGGAAATGCTGGAGGACGGCCTGCTCACGCGCGAGGAGGTCCTGGTAAAGCGCTTTGAGGCCCTGTTCGGCGCCCTCGGCATCGAGGGGGACGCGGACCGGACGCAGGCGCTGTATGAGAGTATGCTTGCCGAGGGGCACTGGTTCATGCCCGGGGCGGAGGCAATGCTCGAAGCGCTCAGCCGGGATTGCCGCCTCTTCATCTGCTCCAACGGCAGCCAGCGCGTGCAGGACGGGCGGATCGCGAGCGCCGGGATCGCGCATTATTTTGAGAGGATCTTCATTTCGGAGCACATGGGCTGCAACAAGCCGGACGCGCGCTATTTCGAGCTCTGCTTTGCCGCAATCCCGGATTTTGACCGGTCGCGCGCCATCCTCCTGGGCGACAGCCTGAGCTCCGACATCCGCGGCGGCAGGAACGCGGGGATACGCACCTGCTGGTATAACCCCGGGAAAAAGCCGAATCCCGGCCCCGTCTTTCCGGATGACGAGATCGAGACGCTTGCGGAGTTTGAACCCCTGCTTCGCCGCGTATTCGGATAAAAAGCACAAAAACGGGGCGTCCTTTTTGGCGTTTTGGCCCCTTGCTTTTTAGCTTTCAAATGTTATAATTTTTTCAAATAATTACGGAGCGTTGATCAGTTCGACGCTCCGTCTGTCTTATCCGGGGGGATGAATATGGACGGAACCTTTCAGCTTTTTCGTGAGCTGAACTTTTTCTCCATGATCATGCGCATCGTCCTGGCCATGGCGATGGGGGGCGTGATCGGCCTGGAGCGCGAACGCAAGGGCAGGGCCGCGGGCTTTCGCACCTATATGCTGGTGGCGCTCGGCGCGGCCGTGACCATGATCGTGAGCCAGTATCTCGACATCATGCTTGACACCTTCATGGCGGACGCACTGAAGACCATGGGCAACCGGACGGACGTGGTGCGCCTCGGCACGCAGGTCATCAGCGGCACGGGCTTTCTCGCCGCCGGCACCATCCTCGTCACTGGCAAGCAGGAGGTCAAGGGCCTGACCACGGCGGCGGGCCTCTGGGCCTCGGCCTGCATGGGGCTTGCCTGCGGCGCGGGCTTTCTGGAATGCGTGGTGGTGAGCTTTTTGCTGGTCGTGCTCTGTATGCGCGTTTTTCCCAGCATCCAGACGGCTATCCTCAACCGCTCGCGCAACATGATCGTCTACCTGGAGACGGAGAACATCCTCCAGCTCTCCAGCGTCGTCAACTTCATCAAGCGCGAGGACATCCGCGTCTACTCGCTGGAGATCGACAAGGAGACGCCCGAGCATATGGACTGCATCGCCGCCATCATCGACATGCGCCTGCCGATGCAGCTCTATCACGCGGAGCTGATCGCGGCGCTCTCGACGCTCGACGGCGTCATCAGCATCGACGAGGTCTGAGAGGGGAGGGACGGATCATGCTGCATTGCTTTGACTTTTTCCGCCAGATGAATCTGCTCGCCATCACCTGCCGCCTGGTGCTGGCGGTACTCTGCGGCGGCATCATCGGCATCGAGCGCGAGATAAAGCGCAGGCCCGCGGGCTTTCGCACGCACATCCTGATCTGCATGGGTGCGGCCATTACCATTCTCACAAACCTCTATCTTTATCAGGTCATGCACCTGTATACCGATATTGCGCGTATGGGCGCGCAGGTCATCGCGGGCGTCAGCTTCGTGGGCGCGGGCACGATCATCGTCACGCGCCGCCAGCACATCAAGGGCCTGACCACGGCGGCGGGCCTCTGGACCGCCGCGATCATCGGTCTTGCCTGCGGGGCGGGCTATGCCGAGTGCGCCATCTTCGCAACGCTGCTCGTCATGCTGTCCGAGGTCTTCCTGGTCCGGCTGGAGTACCGCCTGGTCGACCGAACCAGTGACGTGAACATCTACATCGAGTATACCAAGCCCTCCACGATCCAGCTTCTGGTACGTATCCTGCGCACGCTCAAGGTCCCGATGAACGACATGGAGGTCAACCGCATCGCAGAGGGCGACGACAAATTCCGCTACAGCGCCATCCTCACCATCCGCGTCAGCCAGCAGACCATGGAAAAGGAGATCATTGAGCGCTTCGACAAGATCGAAGACGTGCTCACGGTCGAAGAGCTGTAAGACAGAAACAGCGCTTCCCCCATGTCATCCTGAACAAGACAAAGGATCTCTCCCGTTGAGCTTGCGGGGGAGATCCTTCGCTTTGCTCATGGTGACCTTTTTTCACATCCGGGCGGTCTGTGAATAGAATGGATCGAAGCGAACGCTTCAAGGAGGAATTCATTTGAGCTGCAACAAACCGGATCAATCCTATCGCGACGGCAGTCTGCCCGGGGCATTTGCGCCGCTGGCCGTGTCCTACGTGCCGATGCAGGTCTCGTCCGCGCCGAGCTATGAGGCGTCGGAGGCGCTGGCGCGGGGGACGCTGTTCCCCGGGCTGGACCTGCCGTTTATGAATATCGTCAACGAGAAGGCGCCGGATGTGCCGACGGCGGAGCTGATGGCGATCGACTTCGTCACGGACGAACTGGAGCTGTACCTCGACACCCATGCCGGAGACCGGGAAGCCTTCGCGCTCTATCAGAGCTTCCTCGCCCTGCGCAGGGAGGCGCGCGAGCGCTATACCGCGCGCTACGGCCCCGTCACTCAGTGCGACCAGCTCGGCGGGGAGAGCTTCACCTGGCTCAGAGACCCGTGGCCCTGGGAGTTTCAGACAAGGAGGGAGCGCTGAAGATGTTTGTCTATGAAAAGAAGCTGCAATATCCCGTCCGCATCCGCAACACGAACCCCGCCCTGGCGAAGTTCATTATCAGCCAGTACGGCGGCCCGGACGGCGAGCTCGGCGCATCCCTGCGCTATCTGAGTCAGCGCTATTCCATGCCGTACCCCGAGCTCAAGGGGCTTTTGACCGACATCGGTACGGAAGCATCTAAAATGCTCCGCTTGCCCTCAGAACTGGCAAAATAGCCTTTTGAAACGGTGTAACGCCAACGCATTGGGAGCAAATTCAGGAATACATCGATCGTATCATCATCTACAATGACCATTTTATCCAGAAGCATACTGTAAAACGCTTCATCGTAAACAGCGCCGTCCAGGATCTCCTGAATCGCTTTCCCAATATCGAAGATCAATTGTTGCTGTTTTTCTTTGATCTCTTTTTGTTTGTCCAAATTTACGATCGCGTTCTGTATAGATGTCAAGTCTTTATCATACCGCGCTCTGGCTTCATAGAACTCATCTTTGGAAATAGCAGAAGAAGTATAAAGATCGATCAGTTTTTTCTGCTTTTCTTGAACGCCCAGCATTTGCTCGCGAAGGTCGCTGACGCTTGCTGAACCGTTGTCCGATGCAATGATGGACTGGACGACAGAAACCAGGTTTTTCTTTACCTCGCTGCGATTGTAGTTGAGTTCATTGGTGACAAGGGACATGATGTGTTCCGCTGCCTCGTTACGAATACTGCGTGAGGTGCAGCCAACGGTCTCGCCGGTCTGATCCTTGTGCTCGCTTCCATATTTGGCGGCATTATAACAGCGCCACGACTTATACCGAGTGCCGTCCTGACGGGTCTTGTATCGCGAAACATAGCTTGCGCCGCAGCGCCCGCATTTGATTTTACCCGAAAATGGATAGCGGTTGCTATGCTTCGCTTTTCCTTCCGGGGAGAGAGATTTAGCGTCGAGAATTCGATTTGCCTCATCAAACAGTTCGCGGGAAATGATGGGCGCATGATGGTTTTTTAGGATAACAAATTCTTCCTGGCCGCGGTTGTATTTCTTCTCGTGTGAAAGAAAATCCGGCGTATAAGTTTTCTTTTGAACAAGGTCGCCACAGTATTTTTCGTTCCGAATAATTCTCAGAATAACGGTGTTGCTCCATTTTTTCACACGCATAGGGTGGATCCCTTCTTCTTTGAGCTCACGGGCTATAACGTGGGTGCCTTTATTCTCAGTGACAAATTTTTGGAAGATGAGTCTGACTATTTTGGCGCCTTCTTCATTGATGGTCATTTGTCCATCTTTGACGTCATACCCGAGCATGCTTCGCCCAAAGACGACTCCCTGCTCCATTTGCCTTTTCTGGCCCCATTTTACGCGTTCCGAAGTCTTCCGGCTTTCCTCCTGCGCAATGGATGCCATAATCGCCAGTCGAAGCTCTGCATCGCCATCTAACGTGTTGATACCGTCGTTCATAAAGATGACGCCAATACCTATACGCTTTAACTCCCTTGTATAGAAGATGCTATCCAGCGTGTTGCGTGCAAAGCGTGAGATTTCCTTTGTAATGATCAGATCGAAGGCGCCTTGCCTTGCACAATCGATCATACGGTTAAACTCTTTGCGCTTCTTGGTGTTTGTACCCGAGAGGCCTTCGTCTGCAAAAATACCAAACAACTCCCAGTCGGGGTGATGTTCAATGAACTGCCGGAAGTAGCGCTGTTGGCTTTCAAATGAATTAGCCTGGTCATCCTTATCCGTTGATACTCTGCAGTACGCGGCCACACGTTTTCTCGTTTCAATGATTTTTCGGTCCTGATTCATCTGCTCGTATCTGTTCATATCACATACTCCTCGCTGTCTTACCTTAACCTCTTATGATGGATAATCAGATTATAATCAACTATAAAACAGGCGTTCGGTTTTCAACACTCAAAACATGAAGCTATATTGGCTTATTACCGAAGGATGCTTCGCGATACTGGCGCTCGAGTCTCTCAATACACAGGTCACACTGCGAATCTGTGAGCAGATTCCTCTTTTTTAATGAATATATCACGGCCTTCTGAAAAATCAGAAAAAAATCCGGGTTGTCTTTCATAGAAAGCTGCGGAATTTGATCACCGACATATGAATAGTCCTTATGGGACAATGGGCAACACCTCCGTGTTTATCAAGCTATGTTTGTAAGCTTGACTGATATACGTAGAAGCTTTATCCATCCCAAAAAGGGAGCCCATTGTTCTTTATCCCAAGATAGAAGGCTGTTGAGAAAAAAAGATATGTAGTTTATTTAATTATTGTTCTGCGGTGGGCCTAAATAGATCGTATGTAATTTGCATTATGGATAATGATTAAATTACAAATCGGACTGTTTTTACCCTCATCACCAACATGCAAAGACAAGGTGAAAAGAGTGATAGCAAAGAAATCATAAAGTGTAATTCTTTGCTATCCTCATTACACCATTTTACGACAAGAAACGAAACATAAAGAGCAAATTATTTTGATTTCACCTCCGCCTGTGGCTGCAGGTCCATAGATTTTCATCTCCCCGCCTTCTTTATGGCCGGGCCGCGAGTTACGGAAGTCTCATTGTCCCCGGAGAGGTCATCGCGGAGGGCAGGTGCCGTCTGCCCATTTTTGCCGTCTTCTCGCTTGCCGGACGAAAGGAGTGGCCGCTGTCAGATCCGGGACTGTGGAGGTGAGTTCATATTTGATTGGCAAGGTTCAGGCGCATGGGAGGTCTTCATTAAATAAAGAGCCGAGGAGATATGACTTTTTCTTAAATAGAAGGAATAATTTTATCGACAAAATCCGCCATTATGAAGAATAATGACGGATTTTAGAACTATATGGGAAATTTGGATATGTTCTGCGCTATATGTATCAGTATATACTGCCGGAGATCCTCATCCAACTGACCGTCCACAATGCTGTTTCGATCTATAAGAGGAGCATAGAGCTCCAAAATGATCTCCAGAGCATCGTGATTGCCGGCGATGGCGGCAGTAAGGGCAATCCTGAAATCCTCACGGTTCATGAGTAGCAGCCTCCTCTTCCTTAAGGATCTCGCGGAGCTTTTTAATTGCCTGGTATTTTGCATTATAGAAATCTTTTACTTGAAAATG
>CACZDN010000019.1 GCA_902779945.1 Oscillospiraceae bacterium
TTTTGATCTCCCCGGCTTTCACGAAAGCGGTGCCCTTCTTCGACATATCTATTGTGCGAAGCTGTCCCGCCCAGGCATAGAGATCTTCAAACAGGAATTGGTGAATTGCTCTATAATGATCGAAATCGAAGTTACCGGTCAAGGGATTTTGCTCCAGCAATGCCACTTTCGCGGTCGTCACCATGGCCTCGTATTCTGCCAGCGTCTCTTCATCGCGAATGCCCAGTTTATTGATGAGACAGCTTGTACCGGGATAGCAATCTGATGTGAGTGGATCAATACTGTAGCTCATGAAGCAGAAACGCCCGCTTTCTTTTTGGCAAGGGCAAGGTACTGGTCAAAAGTGATTTCCCCCAGAAGAAGCATGCGGCACCAATCCCTGCATTCCGCATCCACATGGTAACCTTCCATTTCAACGGAGGCCACTGCATTGGCGACAGTTTTTTCAACGGTTTCTTTTTGCGTCATGACAGGTCCTCCAACTGCGATGTTGTCAGCAGCACTATACCATAAAAAGGGTCCTCATTCAAGATGAGCAAATACAGCGCAGCAGTATACAAAGAGAAACATCAGGAGGCTACTTTCCTGTTTCTTCACGGTATGGGGCGGCGTATGGGTAAACAGCGCGGGCAAAAAAATAATTTGCTTCAGAAAACGCAAAAAGTTTCCGGTATCTTACAAAACAGGGAACTTTTTGCCTAACCTTTACACTAAAGATGCCGGAATACCAATCATATCTTTTGCTATGACATGCGAATACACAGATACATTTAAACTAATGACCAGTTCCATATAATAGCTGCGCTTTATCGCAGTGTTAAACTGCACAATGCCCCTGGCAAAAGGGTTGTTCCGCCATTGCAATAATACGCGATGCTTTTCTCAAAGCAAAAACCGAGCTTCTCTAGCACTCTGCCAGAGGCTGTGTTTTCTGTCGCATACCGCGCGACAATCTTCTCAAGATGCAGGCTCTCTTTTGCAAATGTAATCACACGATTTAAAGACTCCGTTGCAAATCCTTGATTCCAATAGCATCGGCCAAAGCAATATGCTATTTCCCACTCAGAAAGTTCCTCTTCATAGTAGAGTAAGATTGTACCAAGCAATTGATGAGTGACATGATTCTCAACCGCAAACCGATACCAGTCAGCGTCTTTAACTGACGACAGTTCCTCTGAAAGCCACGCCTGTGTCTCTTGAAGGCTATCATGCCTTTTCCAAAACATATATTTGGCTACATCGGGCTGACTAAACCAGATCTGATAAGCAGGTACAAGGTCTTTCGCCTGAAATGGTCGAAGGATCAGCCTATCTGAATAAAGCGTCGGTGTAATCATACAAAGGCTGCACTACAGCTTTTCAAAAAAAGTATCATATGAATAGGTTTTTTTAATGACTAACCCCTTCTCCTTACTGTATTCGCAAATCATCGGAGCAGGGATTCCGTTAAACGTGTTGTTTTTTACCCATGTATAGGCGGCAGTATCCTCAAAAATAATTATGTCACCAATATGCAGGGGCTTGGCAAAAACATAATAGCCAAATGTATCTCCGGCAAAACAGGTAGGGCCTGATAGATAGTATCCATAGCCTTCCTGACCATCCCGCAGTTCTCCGCGGACATCATGACGCCAGTCTCGAAATACCGCATCCGGCATATGACAACATGGAGAGGCATCCAGGATAGCGGTCGCGCGGCCATTGCTGACAATGTCGCAGACTTTTGTGGCAAAAGAACCACACTCCGTTACAATTCCCTCACATGGCTCCAGTATAATATCTACACCGAGTTTATCATGTAAGGCCGTCAGAATCCTCGCTGCAGCGACAATGTCATAATCCTGCCGACCAATCAGCTGTCCGCCGCCAAGGTTAACCCATTTTATATTCTTTTGGGATCGGATCATGTCGCCAAGCCGTGAAACGAGTAACTCTCCCAGCTCTTCTAGCGCCTCGGTATATTGCTCGCACATCGCATGAAAGTGGATGCCATCTACCTGCTTCAGAATTTCCGGCGTTACCTCGTCCATCGGTATTCCTAGGCGGGAATATGCCCTGCAGGGGTCTGCATCTTCTTTCCAGATGCTGGACTTCATTGGGTTAATACGCACGCCGCACATACATCCGACCTGCCGGACCTGAAAACTGAACAGCTCCAGCTGCTTGGGCGAGTTAAAGATGACGGTATCGCTGTACTTTGCAATATCCGTGATATCCTCTTCCCGAAACGCTGGGGAATATGTCTGCACATATCCGCCAAATGTTTCTCTTCCAAGCCGCGCCTCATAAGGGCCGCTCGCGCTCACGCCATCAAGAACCGCCTGCATTGGTTCAAAAAAGTACGGAGCAGAAAACCCCTTCACCGCTAAAAGAATTTTACAGCCTGCAGCTTCCTTTAGAAGCCGGATTCGCTCCAAATTCTCTTTGAGCCGATCAACATCAATGATATGGCAAGGAGTTGGAAGCTTTTGCACGTTCAACACCTCTTCAAAAAGAAATTATCTCAGTCGGCATCGAGAGCAATAACATTGTTTTGGCAAGCCCTGCACGATGGGCCCAAACGAACATAGAACGAATCGCAAATGCTTTTCGCCGCCTGATAATAGGCCATAGCATCCGCTTCATTCACGGGCATAAAGTTCTCCAGCGGCGTATCCGCGCAGGGGCGAAACAGGGAAAGCATGGGAACAGCTCCTGTTTTACAAATCCGGCGTATACCTGCCTTAAACTGTTCCAGCTCGTCAAAGCCCACCAGAACAGCGCATCTTACCTCGCCTCCCGAGCCAAATACAGCTGCCGCATTCTCCAGACAACGCATATAGTCATCCACAGAGTGTCTGGATTTACCAGGCATGATTCTTTTTGCGATAGTTTCATCAAAGACCTCGACGTTAAAGGCGATCTCCGTGACGCCTTGCTCTGAAAGCTGCCGCAAAGCGCTCTGCCCCTCAATGGGCTGAGACATTACATAGATATGCTTCCTGCTGACGGAATGTATATGTGCAGCAATAGACAAGATGGTCTGGTACTCCTCTTTCGGCTGACCGGACCCGCCTCCGATCAGATAATGGGAAACGCGGGGCTCATCCCTGTAGGCATCCAAGACCTCAAAGATCTCGGAAAGCGAGATAGATTTGCCAGTTCCGAACAGATCGCAGAACTGGCAACCCTTTCCGCAGCTTTGCAGAACACAGCCGTCCCTATGATAAATACGCAATCTGTCAGGATTTAAGTAGGCAATATCACGATAGGCGTTTCCTTCTCGCGTGATCCAATTTCCGCGCGGATCCGCCTGCATGATCTCAATATCCATGAGACGTTCACCGTAGAAGCGAAGGAAAAACGTCCCGTCATCGGGCTCCATGTCAATCTGCAATGGCGATAATTCCTGCCATTTCTCCATACAGGGAGAGGTAATCCAGACATCCCTGGCGATTTTAATGGTAACCGCGCAGAATTCCTCCCAGTCAACGCCGCCGTTACGCTGCGCTGCGCACCATGCTTTTCGCGTAATAGATACCCCACGCGACAGCAAAAGGAGCTTCAACTTCAGAAGGTTTCCGTAACAGATCTCCGAACTGATCTCAAAAGGACTCAGACACACGTTGGGATGCAGTCGAAGCGTATGCTGGAAGGTTGGGGAAGACAGCGCAAAGTCGCTTCGGATTTGGAAAGCATAGCATCCGTCTTCCATTTTCCAGTTCCAGTGCAGGTTGTCATCGCAAAGCGTAAAGGAATGCGATTGGCCGACCGCATTCCAAAGCCAATGTAATCGGGCTGCCACCTCCTGATGAAAATGGTAAACAATTAAACTTCCACTTGCCAAATGCGGCGGCCGCGGCAAAGAGCAGGCTGGATTGCAGAAAGAATCCTGATGGTATTCCTGTAAAGACGGGAAGCCCACACACACCAGGCTGCGATTCAGTAGCGCCGAGGATGCCTGAAAGCGGGGATTGATCTCCATCAAATAGCACTTCCCGTCTGACAGCAGCAGATCAATCCCACATACGCCCAAATACCTCTGCGCCTGGAGAAACTGACAGATCGTTTCTGCCGTTTTGCTGACCAGTATCTGTTCGGCCTGTGAAATGCTCTGGAATGCCGAATAGTCGCTTCCAATATATTCCAGCCTCTGCCCGTCCTGATTAATGATCTGGACAGAGGGCGCAAAAAGGAGAAAATCTTCAGCATATATCACGCAGTGAAGATTGACAGAGATACTGTGCTCCTCAAACGCAGTCACCATGCAGAATTCATTTTCCGGAACAGGCAGAGCAGAGGAACGCGAATCTGAAAGCCAGAGCTGAAAGGTTCCAGAGCCGCCGCAGGAAAAATCCCTCTGAATAACTGCTCTGCGTGCCGTAGGGAACAAGGTTTTCAGAGTTTCGCTCCTGCATTCCTGTGCAGGCAGAACATGGTATGGCAAGACGGGGACGATGTTTTCCAACGTCTTTTTTTGATAAAACTTGCTGTTTATTTTGCTCAAAAGTTCGTAGGGATTCTGGAAGATAAATTGCTTTTGAAACTGTTCCGGAAAAAGAGCGCCGTCTAACGCGTCATATTGTACAAAGCGGGCATCGGGGCACCGGTCGATGATTCTCTGCATTGACTGCTGGAAAAACTCGTCATAGTGTGGGCAGCTTCCATTATGATCAATGCGTTGATGATAGTCCTTCTCCATGGAGAGATTACCGTTTTCCCCCGATCCGAAAATGGTAATCGACCCGGTATAAATACCCTTTGTGTCCGCAATATCGGATTCGCGGATGCCAACCCAAAAACAATTTTGCATAAAAAACCTCTTATGGGGTCGGACGATAGTTTGCTCGACCAGTCGACTGTAATTTAAGCATAATATATCACATCACAATACCACTTTCAAGAGTTTCTCAATAGCATCGACCACACATTCCGACGGCATGGGAGCATCGTTTTCTTCAAGCCCCTTTTCTATAGCTAAGCGGTGTTGCTTTGAATGAAAAGACAGCGCAAAAAAAATAATAGTAGCACATATTTAAAAATTATGATATTCTATTCTGAGATAGGTTTTTCAAAACATAAGTGGAGGGTAAAGATATGACAAGCCAAAAGCCCAACATGACATCTCCCAAGCACAGAAGCCGCAAGAACATGTCCCTATGTACAAAAATAGTTCTCCTTGTGATTTTATTTGTTGTTTTGTTTGTAATAAGCTGGAAGTCGATTGACTCTACAATCTCTCTCATAAAAAAGGTTAATTTGAAAGCTAATGAGGTTCAGGAAACTACAGTTGCATATTCTGATATTCTGGTGGCGGTTATTTCATCTATAATTGTGGCCTTGCTGAGTATTACTATTACGATGTATGTCTTTTTGAAATCTGCCTTAGATCGAATTATTGATGAAAATTCATATATTACTTTTGTTGCCAGAACATACCAGGACAAAACGTCAAAGGAACTGTTTAAGACGACGCTGTTCAGTTGCCTTTCCTTATTCTTCGAGCTTTTATGCTACTCTATTCTACGATTCCAAAAAGTATTAAATGGGCAGGATTATAAACTGCTGAAAGTATGTACATGTTTCTTTATTCCATTTTTTATTCTCGCACTTACAGACACTGCAAATTTTTGGGTACGCTGCCTTAATATGCGAAAAAGGCTGTCCCAACTAATAGAAGAAATGAAGTGTGAATGTTCCAATAGATTAGATTCTTTTTTTAAGAAAAAAGATAACATATACTTTCTCATCGGCTACTGGAGTGAATGGGAAACTTCTCGGGTAGATGATATTATTGCACTGAGCAGTGGGAACTTTCCTGATCTTGCAAAGGAAGATACTAAAGATATCGAAGGGCTTATAACCAAAGGGCAAGCTTATTGTAACAACCTGACGACAGACCAGTATATTAATCTTTTTTCACGAATCGAAGTTCTGCTGATGTCTGGCGTTGGCGGTTTTGAAAACAGCTCCTCTCGAAAATACAGTGAAAGTGATATCATCACGGTTATTCAAGAGCGCTCGGATATCTCGACTCCCACAATTAGAGTAGAAAATAAGGATATGAAAAGTCTAAAGTACAGGAGTGCTGGTAAGGTGCTGCAGTATATAGATTCCTTCCGTTCACAAATTGGGTTTTCCAGGGAAAATGAATCAACGCATGCAAAAAACCTCATTTTTTTCAATCCACAAAATCCCTTTACTTAACACTCAAAGAATATCGCGACTTAATCATATCGGAACGCTATGTGGAGGATATCAGCATCACCAATAGCAGGCAGTTTCAGAACTCGCAGAAAAGTGTCAACTCTCAGCAGGAATCTGGGATCGAACTAGATAATACTCTGGGTTTAGGAATGTATTATTTTTTCCTGCGTGTTCTTGGCCTTTTTGTCAGCGCCGTTACGATTAAGGATTTTACTTTTAACGGGAATGTCCTTAATTTTGCCAACTTCTATAACTCTACTCTGGAAAACGTCTCCTTCTATGCCGCAGAGTTTTACCATACAATCTTTGCACGCACAAAGTTAATAAATGTCTCTATGGACTTGTCCAAAATCGATAATGTGTTTTTTTACTATACAAGACTGACTGACACATCGCTGAGCAACACGGAATTTTCAAATGTAAATTTTGAGAACATTCAGATGCAGAATTGCGATCTGAGTATCTGCATATTTACAAATTGTAGCATCACTAACAGCAATTTGACCAACAATATTTTCAACGGGAGTTTGTTTCATGACTCTCAATTAAGCGCATCAGTTTTTAGTCAATCCAAGCTGGAAAATATTATAATAGAGGGCACCTCGCTTACAGGCTGCGACTTTTCCGACGCCAATCTTAAAAACTGGGTATGGAAAAATAGAAAAGCAGATATCTGTTTGAAAAACTGCATATTCACCTCCAGCGCGTGGGAAAATATGGACATTGCTATCGCGGATCTGTCTAACAGCGTTTTTAATGAAGCGGCCATGCCGTTCACTTTCTTTTTTGAAGTGAATCTGACAGAGGCATTATTTCGGAAATGCCAGTTGGCATATGCGGAATTCATCAACTGCGAAAAGCTCTGCCGTAGTTCCTTTGTAGAGGCCAACTTATATGGGGCGAACTTTGAATGCTGCGATATGCAGTACTCTTCATTCTTCCGAGCCAATGCAAGCTACACGAAATTTGAGTCTTGCATCATTATGAATGGGGATTGCGCCGAGGCATATTTCCGCGGGGCGACAGTAATTAAGACCTCATTTGAGAATGCAAGACTTTATAATGCCACATTTGATTGGGCAGAGATTAACGGGTGCTGGTTCAAAAGCGCCTTGGCCGATCATGTACAATTCACATCCGCAAAATGCGAGGAATCCTGTTTCCAATACACTTCCATGACGGATTGCAGCTTTTCGGGATCCATTTTTAAAAGCTGTGATTTCACCGGGGCAGATTTGTCCGACTCAGCCGCAACAGACCTTATGTTTAAGCAGTGCCGGCTGAACCAGACGGATTTCAGCCGAATAAAGTTTGCGGACTGTGTTTTTGATTCAGCAGAGTCAGAGGTTCAATGCTGCACATTCAATGGCAGCATATTTTCCTGTGCAGAAAACGGCGGATTCTATCGGCTTGTTTTTGAAAGTTGTTTCTTTGATCAGACACAGTTTTCCGGTTGGAAATTTCAAAATGTGGTTTTCCGAAACTGCTCTTTTCGGGAAAGTACTTTCTCAATGTGCTTTTTTGACAGTGTCAGCTTCGATCATTGCAGCACAGTTTCAAACGGAAGGGACCAACTCTTAACCTCCTACTTATTCGTTGAAAATCATTTAAAACCGATTGCAAACGTACTCCCGCCCTCTGCAGACATCTCTTTTGACAAGCAGTCAATTATGCAGTAATCGTTATATTAGGAACATTTTTGCGGTCACGACAGTTCCCTCCTCTGCAGTTTTATTGGCTATACTATACCATAAAAGTATTTCTCGTTCACGATACGCAAATTCTGCGCCGCAGAATACAAAGAAAAGCACCGGAGGAGCAACGGAGATGATTCTCCCCCGACGAAGGCTATTCTAGAAACTAGCAATTATTGACCCATACGGGATTTCTGGAAAAACGGCAAAGCCTTGATATGACAGCTCTCATGGGTACAGGACCTGACCCATACGGGTATCAAACCAAATTGCATTCAGAGAAAAATAAAACCTGAAAAGTTAGAAAAATCTTATGATTAAACCATGATCTCCAAAAAATCCATTTTATAAAATACTTTTTAATTCTTTCGCGGTATGGGTCGGCGTATGGGTCAGTAGAGTTTGTGTAAAAGTAACCGTCCAAGAAGATACAAAAAGTTCCCGTTTTCTTACGAAACCGGGAACTTTTTGGCACGCGATAAGGGATTCGAACCCCTGACCTTCTGGTCCGTAGTTAAAGGATGATTGTGAAATATCGTTGTAAAAGGTGAAATAATTGTTGATTTAATTAGAAATATGCTGTATTATCGTTATAGAAATTAAAGCATCGTTCAATAAATTTGTTTACCTGATTGTTTACCCCGGCAGTTGTTTACCCGAATGTTTACCAGATGGAGGGCGCAAAAATGGCAACGATCACGACGAAGAAAGACAAGGCCGGAAACGTCACCGGCTACAAAGTGACGCTGTGTGTCGGCAGGGATGAAGCCAATAAGCAGATATGGAGAACCTGCACGATCAAGAGGCCCGAGGGCCTGACCCCGGCAAAGGAAAGGAAAGAGGTTGAACGGCAGGCCGACGCATGGGCCGAGGCGCAAAAGGCCGAGTATGACCGCACGCACGCCAAAGCCGACAAGACCAAGATCACCTTCAAGCAGTTTGTGGAAGATCACTGGATGAAGGATCATGTCAAGACCGCCGACCACACGCCCAGCAGCGTCGAGTTTTTCGAGTATACGTCACAGATGGCGATTGACTACTTCGGAGAGAAGAAGCGCCTCAAAGAGATAGACACCGAGGCAATAAAGAAGTATATCAATTTCCTCAAGACCACGCCGACGAAAACGACCGGGGAGCTTTTCGGCGCGTCCAGCATCAAGCACTTTTACGGCACGCTGAAAAACATTCTCCGTTATGCCAAGCGGATGCACTACATTGAGTATGACCCGACCGAGGATTTATCACAGAAAGAGAAGCCGCACCGGGAAAAGAAAGGAATTGATTTTCTGGAGCCTGCACAGGCCGTCGAGTTTCTTTCCTGTCTGGAGCAGGAGCCGCTATACTGGCAATGTTTGGTCAATGTGCTGATAACGACCGGGCTTCGGCGCGGCGAGGCTGCCGGGCTTCAATGGGGCGACCTTGACCCGAAAAAGCTGGAGCTGCACGTTGAGCGCAACGTCACGCACGACAAAGAAGCGGAAAACGGCCTGCACGTCGGCAAGACCAAGACCGGCGAGGCCCGAACTGTTCCCGTGTCCTCCAGACTGTGCGGAATGCTTCTCAGATTCAAGCAGGAACAGCAAGAGCGCTTTCAAATCCTGCTGCTGCCCACGGCGTACATATTCGCCAACGACGCCGATCCATACAGACCAATCAGGCCGGACAGCATCACCCAGCATGTAAAGCGCTTTGTGGCCCGGAACAAGCTCAAGGACGTTTCACCGCACGATCTGAGACACAGCGCGGCAACGCTGGCACTTGAGGCCGGGGCCGATCTGAAAGACGTTCAAACCCTTTTGGGACACAAAGACCCCAGCACAACCCTCAAATTTTACACCGGCGTGAGCGAGGAAAAGAAGCGCCGCACCGTCGAGGGCATTGAAAGTCTTATCACCAAGAACGCATAACAACGATTTTACCGGCAAAAACCGGACAAAACCGGACAGCGCCGATAAAATAAAAGGCTGCACCCCTACCGCCGACCAAAGCAAACAGGGATGCAGCCACGACCGCCACAACGGAGGCCGCGCAGATTATAGCACGACCTCCACAACAGAATCAAGGAGGTATAATCATGTCCGATGCAACAAACTATTTCCTGCGAATGGGGATCCCTGACTTCATTGTAGGCTTTGACTTTCTCATGGATGCAATGGAGCTGGCAAACAATGATGTTACCCTTCTCCGAAAGCTGACAAAAGAGCTTTATCCGCAAATTGCAGAAAAAAACGGCACAACATGGCAACACGTCGAAAGAGGAATCCGCTTTGCAATCGAAACCGCATGGGATAGAGGCGACGACGATTTCCACGAGAAAGTATTTGGGTATTCATACTCCCGAACGAGGGGCAGGCCCTCAAACGGCGAGTTTATCAGCCGATCTTATCATTATCTTGCAGGAAAATAAAAAACGCATGAATAGGCCCGCCCCCGGATCATGGGGACGGGCTTTTCTTGCGCTCATAGCGCTTGCTTAAAGAGTCTGATTCAACGTATAAAAAGCGCTCAAAGGCTTGTAAATTGGCGATAGATGGATTTCCGTTTTTCTTATTTATGGCAGCTTTCAAATTATCCCCGGCATTACAAAAAGCGTGATATTCAGGGCTTGTGCTGCCTAATCGCCGGTCAAGATTGTTCTTGATTTGCTTATAACGCTTATTGCACCGCCCTGTTATTGTTTCCACAGCTTCCTGACAGGAGGAATATTCTGTCGATTTTCCGCTCCAGTCCGTATATAAAACCTTGCGCCCGCAATATGCTTTCTGCGCACTGGAGGCCCGAACCGCGAACCAGCGCCCACAGAATTTACAGCGTTTCAAAGCATATTTCTGCAAGCCATAAAAGTACAACATGCCATAGAGAATTTGGAACGGGCTTGATATTTTGGGAAAATGCAATCCAGAGCCACCGGAAAGCGGCAACGGTGCAAAGGTGATATTGTGGGAAATGCGCAATTCCTCTATATCTCGGGAATCAACGTAATATATTCCCCTGCTGGCATGCTCTTTCAGAAACTGATTTATATGCCATATTGAAAGACCGTTTTCGTGAAAGCTCCATATTATTTTTTTGCCCGAAAAGCCATTGGAAAAACCTTTCAAAAAATCAGAAACCCAAAAGTCCGCATTGTCTCCCGCCGCTTTTGGAAATTCTTTATTCAAAAAGTCAACACAATCTCCGAAGCATATTTCGATTGTTCCCAATATCCAAACCCGCTTCAACGACTGATCTTGAATATGCACCCTGTTTTTTTCGAGGTCAATGAAAAGTTCCACACTACCACCCTCTCGAAAGTTTCCGGAATTTCTATCTGTAATAATACCTGAAAATTAGTGCATTGTCAAAAGATATTTCAAGTATAATCACGACCGTGGAAGATCACCACAGAACTTGAAAGGAGTTGATACCGTGGATTTTGTCACCGTCAACGAAGCCGGGAGGCGCGGCCCTATTCCGGCATATCGCCTCAGACAGATGCAGAAGGCCGGGAACCTTGCGGGCTTCTTTTCCGGAAACCGTTTTTACCTTGACTATGACGCGCTTCTGGAGCAGATAAGGCAGGAGAGCCGGATTCAGAAAAACGGAGGACAGACGGCATGAACGAAAAGGAAAATCCCGCCCACGGCGGCAACCGTGAACGGGAACAGGCGGAAAAGACGGCTTTGACCGGCACACCCTCTTCCAAAGGCGATTTTATCACACCCAGCGGGCCGCTGGCAAGCCTTTTGAAGTCAAGCGGCGCACGTATCACCGCGAAAGAGCTTGCGCAGGCCATCGGAGTATCAGACCCGCGAGTAATCACCCGGCAAGTTGAACGTGAAAGACAAAGCAGCGCCCCCATCTGCGCAAGCTGTGGTAGCGATCCCGGCTATTTTTGGCCCAGCACGGTGAAGGAACTGGACGCCTATATCGGATCACTTCATAACCGCCGCCGTGCTATATCCGCAACGATTGACGGGTTGGAGAGGGCGCGTGACGAATGGACAGGGCAACAGCGCCTTGATCTTGACACGGAGGGAGGCGAACGGAATGACACCGATTAAGAGCATCCGCGCTTTCTGCGTCAATCATTGCATGTGTGGGCAGCTCAGAGAAGTCCGGCTTTGTCCCTGCCAAAACTGCCAGCTATGGCCCTATCGCATGGGCAAACGTCCAACTACACCCGGCAGCGGCGAGACAACAGAAAAACCCGACGTAGCTACCGAGTTTTCGGCACAGAACAAAGACTGAGGGATAACGCATGGCGAAGAACAAGAACAAAGAGAGGCCCGGCGTTATTTTTCGCTTCGACTGGATTCCCACGCTGGAAAAGATGAGCAGCGAGGGAAAGGCGCGTTTCATCATGGCGGCACTTCACCGGGGCCGCGATCCCACCTTTGAACCGGATTTGTCCGGCCTTGATATTCAAGACGAAATCAGGCTTGAAACACTCTGGACAGTTGCGGCCCCAGCGATTGACAGCGACGGCGAATCATGGGCCGGTACTGTTATGCAAAAGCAATATGCGGGCTATGTGAGCGGATGCAACCGCAAGGGGGAAACCCCGATGGAATTTGAAGAATACAAATTCTGGCGGGAAAGAGCCAAAGAACGCGATCCTGATTTATTCGAATGAGGAAACAGCCGTCAACACTCGTTAACACCCGTTAACGGCCCATGTATTGTATTGTTTTAAGATGCAATGCTATTGCCTTAACCTGTAGATTATCAGAAATCTTACCTAACAAATCGGACACTAAAAAAAGGGCATAGCCCGGAAAGGAAATAAAAATGAATACAACTCGTCTTTACCACACTGTTGCAGCCTTTATGCAGGCAAGATCAGAAGCCCGTGAGGAATACCAGAACGCCGTCAAGCGTTATGCCTCGGCAAAAGGAAGTCAGATGTACATTGACGAAATGGACAAGGCCAGGAAGAAGCGCGACAAAACCATTTCCGACGCACAGTTTATCGCAAGGCAGGAGATCCGGGAAACGCTGCAGGCTATGGCCGAAAAGGCCGACAAGATCAAGATGCAGCCGCCCACCGAGGAACAGCTTCGTATTCTGCAGATGCTTAAAATGAAAGAAAAGCTCACCGAGGCCGAGTGTACCGGCGCGGCAAACGCTATGGACGGCAACGCGGCGGCGCTGGCCCTGCTGGATGAAATGGCCAGGAAAAGCGGAGTGCTTCACACGTCCTTTGCAAACAGCCTTGCCGTGAAAGCCTATTCCCCGGAAACGGCGAGATTGACCATCAAGGAATTGGGGGAATCCTGCTATTCAATCGTCAACAACGCTTCCGGCGCAAGCAGGCCCGCGCTGCTGGCCAAAGAATGGCACGCGGCCAGACACGGCGGGGAATTTGACCCCTTCGAGCTGCCCCAGGAAGATCCCTTTAAGGATGAAGACGATTTTTACAAGCAGATGAATATTTCGCTTTCCGCTTTCTCTGCTGCCGTGGATTGAACGAATGGAAAACACGATCACAGAGATTTGTCAGGCGATCCGCAATTATTTTGTTGCTGCCCGTCATTCTGGTACGTTTGAGATAAAGGGCGGCACGATCACAGCGCCTTTTCTGAAGCCCGGACAGTATTTCTGCATCTGCAATTCGTTTTTCAATGACGGTGTACACCTGTACCCGGCCCGCGATTTACGGAATGAATCATTCACGGGCGATATTCTTGTCATGGAGCTGCCGCAAGACTTCATACAGCTTGTAGCGGAAATCAAGGAATGGCGCGAACGATATGAAGCACCGGACGGCCCGGCAATGTCCCCCTTTTCCGCTGAATCATTCGGAAATTATGAATACAAGCGGGGAGATTGCGCCGCAAGCTGGACAACTGTATTTGGCCCCCGTCTGAGTGTTTACAGAAAAGTCAGATGGTAGACAAATGGTAGACACGCGAGCGGCGAAACAGCGGCGAAACAGGCGAAAAACAGTAAACGCATAATGAAACAGCGGGACCGCGATCAAAAAGCGGCCCTGCACCGCATGGGGGCAGGGCATGACACTGGAAGAATTGAACTTGCACCGGCTCATGGTCGGCGATCTGATAAACGCGCGGGAGCTGCTTGAAGCGGTGAAGGCGTCGGCCCTCCATGCGTCCAGCTTTGACGGGATGCCCCGCTCACCGTACACGATCCGCGACAGGACACAAAGCCTTGCTGTCAGGCGTGCGGAGCTGGAAAGTGAGATAGACGGCCTACAAAAAGCCGTGAAAGCCTCAGAGGGCAGAATACAGGCGTTTATTGACACAATCCCGGACAGACGAACCGCTTTTGTTTTCAGTCTCCGATTCGTTGACGGCTACTCATGGGAGCAAGTGGCGGAGATCATCGGCGGCAAGAACAGCACCGAGGGCGTCAAATCGCTGTGTTATCGTTATCTGCGATCCGGCACATTCGGCAGTCCATAAAAAGGATTTCTCCGATTTTTCCGCCCCTAAAAAAGAAAATCATATATCCCGACATTTCAGAGGCCCTAAAAAGGGCGGAACGATCCCGGTACAATTCCGGTACATATACACAGCAAGAAAGCCTTTCCAGTTTACCGGCTGGAAGGGCTTTTTTGACGTTTTTCACAATAATGTTTACCTTTTCTGTTTACCCGGTAAATTTACCTTTGTTCAATCATAGCAAATAAATACCAAAAACCGCCCGATTTTTTCAAATCAAGCGGTTTTCTGTGGCACGCGATAAGGGATTCGAACCCCTGACCTTCTGGTCCGTAGCCAGACGCTCTATCCAGCTGAGCTAATCGCGCATGTCTTATTGACAGCTTATGAATAATAGCACAGTCTGGCTGGATTTGCAAGTCTTTTTTAAAATATTTTTTGCAGGGTGCGCAGCCGCTCCGTGCGGGGTCAGCGGTGATCGACGTAGAAGTACTCGAAGGCGCCGGTGGCGCAGACGGTGCCGGCATCGTCCAGCACGTCGACATAGACCAGGGCCATGGTCTTGCCGGCACGGATCAGGTGGCCCTGGGCGTAGATCGTGGTCCCGGAGACGGGCAGAAAGTAGTGAATGTCTGCGCTGCGGGTCACGGCGGGGCGCTGCTCGGCCTCGGCAAAGCTCGCCGTGAGGCCGGCGGTGGCGTCCATGACGGTGCTGATAAGCCCGCCGTGGACCTTGCCATAGTAGTTCAGATGGTGCGGCTGGACCTGGATGCGCGCTTCGACGCCGTCCTGGCCGCAGCGCGTCAGCTCATATCCGCAGTAGGCCGCAAAGCCGACGATGCGCGCCTGCGCGGCCTGCGGGATCCGATTTTCCACAGGGAGTCCTCCTTTGGTTTTCTGACAGTCAAAAACGCACGGCATCGCTGTCGTGCGTTTTTGGTGCGTCCGTCAAATCAGACGGCGTAGTCCTCGAGCATTTCGAAGACAGAGTCGGTGTAGCCGATCATGAAGCCGACCGCCATCAGGGTGATGTCGGCAGCGTCGTTCTCGCAGAGGATCTGGTACATCTCGGCGGTGACGCTGTTGTCGGACTTGTCGACAAACAGCTTCACGCCGGTGCCGCTGGCGTTGATGCTGTTGACGGCATCAAGGACGTCGGCATAGTTGGCGGCGTCGAAGTTGATGAGATTGTAGACATAGATCTGGACCTCATCGAGATTCTCGGAGAAGAGGAGCTGGATGTTGGTCTTGTAGTCGGACATATCGCCCTCATACTTGACGCTGACCATCTCATACTTTTCGGTATCGCCCTCGATGATGCGCTTGACTTCGCACTCGAAGCCATCGACCTCGGCGATTTGCTCAAGGAAGGACTTGGTGGTTGCGTACTGGGCCTCCTCGGCAAAGGCGGGAGCGCCGAGACTGACGAGCAGAGCCAGAATCATTGCGAAGGCGAGAACGCGTTTTGCCATTTTCATGCTTGTAACCATCCTTTCGAATATTGGGGTTTCCGTGAACTATGATAAGCCTGCGGCCGGAAAATGTCAACGAAAACATCGGCCGCGCGGGATCACGCCTCGCTGTCGTAACCGACCGGGACGCGCTCGAGGCCCCGGATGGCCTCGTCTACAAGGGCCTGAACGTCGAGAGCGGCCTCGGCCTCCTCCACCTCCGCGACCGTAGGGTGGGTGCGCGGATGGCGCGGGGTAAAGACCGTGCAGCAGTCCTCATAGGGCAGAATGGAGGTGTCGAAGGTGCCGATCCTGCGCGCCATGGCGACAATCTCGCTCTTGTCCATGCCGATGAGGGGCTGGAGGACGGGCAGCGACAGCACCGCCTGGGTGGAGGCCATGGCCTCCATGGTCTGGCTCGCCACCTGGCCGAGATTTTCGCCGGTGACGATGGCCTTCGCGCCGTTATCCAGGGCGATGCGCTCGGCAATGCGCATCATGAAGCGGCGCATGATGAGCGTGAAATACTCCTCGGGGCACTTGTCGCGGATCTCCTCCTGAATGTGGGTGAAGGGCACGACCTCCATGCGCATCCGACCGCACCAGGGCGTGAGCAGCTCCGCCAGCTCCACGACCTTCTCCTTTGCCTGCTGCGAGGTATAGGGGAAGGAGAAAAAGTGGACCGGGATGGGGCGCACGCCGCGCCGGGCGATCATCCAGGTGGAGACGGGGCTGTCGATGCCGCCGGACAGAAGACTGACCGCCACGCCGTTGGAGCCCACGGGCATCCCGCCCGCGCCCGGCACCGGGGCCGCATGGACGTAGGCGGCGAGGTCGCGGATCTCAATGTGGACGACGAGCTCCGGCTCGTGCACGTCGACGGCGCAGTCGGGGAAGGCCTCGCTCAGCTCCCCGCCGACGTACTGGCTGAGCTCGACGCTGGTCATGGGGAAGGCCTTGTCCGAGCGCTTGGATTCCACCTTGAAGCTTTTGGCGCGCAGCATATCCTCGCGCAGATAGCTCTTCGCCAGGGCCGCGATGGCGTCCTTGTCCTTTTCGCAGGCGGCGGCGCGGGAGATGGCCACGATGCCGAAGACCTTCTGCAGCTCCTCGAAGGCGGCGTCCATGTCGGCGTCCGCGTCGCCCTCCACATAGATGGCGGACTGGAGGATGTAGACCCGGAATTTTCCGATGCGGCTCAGCCGCCAGCGGATGTTGCCCAAAAGCTTCTGCTCGAAGCGGCGGCGGTTGAGCCCCTTGAGGATGATCTCGCCCACCTTGATGAGAATGATGTCGTTCATGAATTGCTCCTTTATCCTGTCATCCTGAGCGGAGCGAAGGATTTTTTCCCCCGTATCTGCGGAAACAAAGATCCTTCGACTCCGCTTCGCTCCGCTCAGGATGACAGCGAAACATCAGTAATTAAACGTGTGCGGCAGAAGCTCGGAGAGCCTGTAGCTGACGTAGCGGTCGCCGGCCTTGGCGCACAGGACCTCCATCTCCGGCGAGAATTCGGCCAGAAACTGCCGGCACGCGCCGCAGGGGGTGCACCAGTTTTCGCTGTCGGCGTAGATGGCGATGCGGCGAAACTCGCGGTGGCCCTCGCTGACCGCCTTGCAGCAGGCGGTGCGCTCGGCGCAGATGGTGCTGCCGAGGGCGGCGTTTTCCACATTGCAGCCGGTGAAGACCGTGCCGTCCGTACACTCCAGCGCGGCGCCCACGGCGAAGCGGGAATAGGGGACGTAGGCGTTCAGCGAGGCCGCTTTCGCCCGCGAGAGAAGTTCTCTGTCTGTCATGTTCTTTCCTCCCAGTTTATATTCAGTTTGGAGTGTGGAGAGCGTGGCGTTATGTAGCGGCTTCGCACAATTCCATCTCAATCCGTCCCCGAAGGGGACGCCGCGGCTCTCCTCTCTCCGCGCTGATTCTCAGTCCAGCATGATCTCCCATTTTGCGAAATTGTAGAGCGGGTTGCCGATGTTCGGGGCGAGGCCGCGGATGACGCCGCGATGGACGATGAGCTGCTGGCTCTCAAAGCCGATGGCGATGAGGGCGCCGCTCTGGTTGATATAGTCGCACAGCTGCTGGTAGATCGCCATGCGCTGGGCGGCGGCGCAGGACAGGTAGTTGTTGATCATGGTGATGTAGCCGGTGTTCGTACTGCGGGAGTAGTTGAGGTCGCTGTCCGGGTCCAGAAGCTCCGTCAGGTCAAAGTCGCTGCGCAGCTTGACCTCGCCGTAGTACATGTCGAAGTCGCCCTCCTCGAGAGCGGTGAGGTATTCCGACCAGGTCAGCTCCCGCACCGTGACCTTGAGGCCGATGGTGGCCATATCCTGGGCGAAGCGGCGGCACACGCCGGTCTTGGCGCTGGAGTCAGAGCAGACGATGAGGTTTACGTCGATGTCCTGCGCAGAGCCCGACATGTATTCCAGCATCCCGTCGTCGTCATAGTCGCGTATGCCGGCGTTTTCCAGCACGACGCGGCAGGTGTCGAGGTTATAGCTGAGGGCGGCGGCGTAGTCCGCGGGGTAGTCCGGACAGGCCGGGTGCATGGGGAGCGCGGCCGCGACCGCGTTGCCGTGCATGAGGTTGTTGGCGAAGTTCTGCCGGTCGAAGGCGTAGATCATCGCCTGGCGGAAGCCGCTGTAGCGCCCGATCAGGCCCTCCTCGTTGAACATGATGTAGTGGAGGTTCGTGGTGTTGAAGTTGCGGATCTCGTTGGAGGAGGAGTAGCCCAGGTAGGTATAGCTCGAGGGGTCGTTGGTGACGGCGTCGATGATGCCGTCCTCAAAGTTCTCCAGGATCTCGTCGGCGGTGTTGTAGCTGACGAGGTGGATCTCGTCGATGGGCAGGTCTTTGTAGCCGGGGTAGCCCTCGTAGGCCACAAGGGCGGTGTGGTCCTCGTTGTAGGTATAGGGGCCGGAGCCGATGGGCGGCTTCTCGTCCATGGTGCCGGACTTGATGATCGGGATGTTCAGGAGCTTGGCAAACTGGGTGTTGCCGATGCCGAGAGTCACGTAGAAGTGGGCCTCGTCATAGCCGGAGCCCTGGTAGCTCGCGAAGCGGCCCTTGAAGCGGTCCTGCGTGGCGACTGCGCGCTCGAGCGAATAGCGGATGTCCTGGCCGGTGACGGGGGTCCCGTCGTGAAAGACGTGGCCCTCCTCGATGTTGAAGATCCAGTAGGTGGCGTCCGCGTTGGGCATCCCCTCGTCCAGGATGTTGGGGATGACGTTGAAGTTGTCGTCCAGCTCGACCATGTTCTCGTACACGAGATCGCAGACAAGCTGGTTGGAGTGGTTTGTGGCGAGGATGGGGTTGAGGCTGTAGTCCTCGTTGTAGTTGAGAGAGAAGACATTGTCCGCCGCGCGGGCGCGGGTCACGTCCTTGCCCTTGGTGGATTTGGGGATGAGCGAGTCCGGGTCCGACGCGGCGCGGCCTCCGCAGCCCGTGAGAAACAGCATCGCCGCCGCGAGCAGCAGGCAGAGCGCTTTTTTCTTTCTCATGCCGCCACCTCAGAGCATGATGCCGGAAGCCTGGGTGCCGCGTCTGCCCGCGGTGTAGCGGTGGGACCAGTACTTGTCGTGGCGGCAGAAGGTACACTCGTCCGAGATGTCGATGTTGTTCTCCGGCACGCCGAGAGTCATGAGCCGCCGGGCGTTCGCCGCGCGCAGGTCCACCATGGTCTTGCCGTCCGCGCGCCGGTCGAAGAGGCCGTCCGTGTCGCCGCGGAGCCAGGCCGAGACCGCGTTCGGCACGTCGTCGTCGGTCTCGAAGCAGCAGCGGCCGATGGAGGGGCCGATGGCGGCGCGGATGTTTTCGGGTCTCGCGCCGAGGGCGGACATCGCGTCGAGGGCGTTTTTGAGGATGTCCGCGACCGAGCTGCGCCAGCCGCAGTGCACGGCGCCGGCGGCATGGCCCTCCGCGTCCCAGAGCAGCACGGGCACGCAGTCGGCGGTGAAGCAGAAGATGGGCAGGCCCCTGTCCCCTGTCACAAGCCCGTCGGCCACGTAGGGCGTCCGGGTCAGACAGCCGTGCCTGTCCGCCATGGTCACGGTGCGGACGGTGTTCTCGTGGACCTGATTGGTCACGCAGGCCCCGTTCTCGTCTACCCCGAAGAGGGCGCAGACGCGGCGGTAGTTCTCGCGCACGTTTTCGAGCGCGTCCCCCCGGCTGGACCCGAGATTGAGCGTGGCAAATTCCCCCTCGCTCACCCCGCCGAAGCGGGTGGTGAAGGCGTGCTTCGCGCCGATGAGGGTCGAGCGCATATACACAAGACCGTTTTCGTTTTCTTCGATAAACATAGCTACCTCTTGGGAGTTTGGAGTGTGGAGAGTGAAGAGTGGAGTTATTGTGCGCCTTCGGCGCATTTTAAAATCATCCGCGAAGCGGATACCTCAACTTCACTCTCCACTCTTCACACTTATTTTTCGTTCCGCCCGCAGCACTCCTTGTATTTGAGTCTCCGGCTGCCGTCGGCCTTCATCTTTCCGCAGGGGCAGGGGTCGTTGCGGCCGGGCTTGGGGAGCTTCTTCACCGGCTGCTTTTTGACCGGCTCACCGCCCACGTTGGCGGCGGCGTTTTTGGCGACGGCCTTGCGCTCGATGGGGGCCTCCCGGCGGATGCGGACGGTGTAGAGGCGGCGCACGGTCTCCTCGCGGATGCCGTGGACCATGGCCTCAAACATGTCGAAGCCCTCCTGCTTGTAGGCGTCGATGGGCTTGACGGAGCCGTAGCCCCTGAGGCCGATGCCGCGCTTTAATTCATCCATCGCGTCGATGTGGTCCATCCAGTACTCGTCTACCACGCGCAGCATGACCACGCGCTCGAGCTCGCGCATGAGGGGCGCGCCGTTCGGAGCTGTGCCGAAGGCCTCCTCGCGCGCGGCGTAGACCTTTTCGGCCAGCTCGTCCACGGCCTTCGAGAGCCTGTCCGGCTTCACGGAGCCGCCGAAGCTCTCGAGCCGGAAGGTCCCGCGCGGCATAAAGAGCTTTTCAAAGGGCTGCAGCGCATCGTCAAGCTGCTGCTGACTCTCGCAGGCGGAGCCCGCGAGACCGTCCGTGACGGTGGAGGTGATGAACTCCGACACCATGCTCATGATCTGCCCGTGCACGTCCTCCCCGTCAAGCACCTTGCGGCGCTCGCCGTAGATGATCTCGCGCTGCTTGTTCATCACGTCGTCGTATTCCAGCACGGCCTTGCGGGTCTGGAAGTTGCGGCTTTCGACGGTCTTCTGCGCCTGCTCGATCGCGCCGGAGAGCAACTTCGCGTCCAGCGGGGTGTCATCCTCGACCTTGAGCGTGTCCATCATGTTCATGACGCGCTCGGAGCCGAACAGGCGCATGACGTCGTCCGTCATGGCGAGGAAGAAGCGGCTCTCGCCCGGGTCGCCCTGGCGGCCGGCGCGGCCGCGCAGCTGGTTGTCGATACGTCTGGACTCGTGCCGCTCGGTGCCCAGGATGAAGAGGCCGCCGACGGCGCGGACCTTCTCGGCCTCCGCGTCGGTGTCCTTCTTATGGGCGTCCATGCGCTCCCGGTAGAGCGCGCGGGCGGCGAGGACGGTCTCGTCTCCGGTCTCGGCGTAGCCGGTGGCCTCGGCGATCACGGCGTCGTCAAAGCCCGCCTTCCGGAGGTCGGCCTTGGACAGAAATTCCGCGTTGCCGCCGAGGGTGATGTCGGTACCGCGGCCGGCCATGTTGGTGGCGATGGTGACCGCGCCGAGCTTGCCGGCCTGTGCGACGATCTCGGCCTCCTTCTCGTGGTACTTGGCGTTGAGGACCGTGTGGGGGATGCCCTTGCGCTTGAGGAGAGAGGAGATGAACTCGCTCTTCTCGATGGACACGGTGCCCACCAGCACGGGCTGGCCCTTCTCGTGGCAGGCGACGATCTGCTCCACGATGGCGTGGTTCTTGCCGAGGTCGTTCTTGTACACCACGTCCGGGTGGTCCAGACGGATGACAGGCTTGTTGGTGGGGATCTCGATGATGTCCAGCTTGTAGATGGCGCTGAACTCCTCCGCCTCCGTGACGGCGGTGCCGGTCATGCCGGAGAGCTTGCCGTAGAGACGGAAGTAGTTCTGGAAGGTGATGGTCGCAAGTGTCTTGTTCTCCTGCTGGACGTCCACATGCTCCTTGGCCTCGATTGCCTGGTGCAGGCCCTCGGAATAGCGGCGGCCCAGCATGAGGCGGCCCGTGAACTCGTCGACGATGATGATCTCGCCGTCCTTGACGATGTAGTCGATATCGCGCTTCATGATGCCGTGGGCCTTGAGCGCCTGGTTGATGTGGTGGGACAGCGTGGCGTTTTCAATGTCGGCGAGGTTTTCGAGTCCGAAGGCGCGCTCGGCCTTGGCGATGCCGCGGGCGGTGAGCGTGGCGGTGCGGGCCTTCTCGTCGACCACATAGTCGGCATCGAGATCCTCGCTCTCCTCCTCCTTCTCGTCCACGCTGGCATAGACGATCTTTTTGAGGCGCGAGACGAAGTCGTCCGCCTGGCGGTAGAGATCGGTGCTCTCGTCCCCCTGGCCGGAGATGATGAGGGGGGTCCTGGCCTCGTCGATGAGGATGGAGTCAACCTCGTCCACGATGGCGAAGGCGTGGCCGCGCTGGACCATGTCGGATTTATACAGGGCCATGTTGTCGCGCAGATAGTCAAAGCCCATCTCGTTGTTGGTGCCGTAGGTGATGTCGCAGTTGTAGGCGGCGCGGCGCTCGTCGTTCTCGAGCCCGTGGACGATCAGGCCCACCGAAAGGCCGAGGAAGCGGTGCACCTTGCCCATCCACTCGCTGTCGCGCCTCGCCAGGTAGTCGTTGACCGTGACAATATGTACCCCCTCGCCGGTGAGGGCGTTGAGATAGGCGGGCAGCACGGCCACGAGGGTCTTGCCCTCGCCGGTCTTCATCTCGGCGATGCGGCCCTGGTGCAGCACGATGCCGCCGATGAGCTGCACGTGGAAGGGGCGCATCCCCAGCACGCGCCAGCACGCCTCCCGCGCGACAGCGAACGCCTCGGGCAGCAGCTCGTCCAGCGTCTCGCCGTTCTGACAGCGGGCTTTGAATTCGTCGGTCCTGGCGCGAAGCTGTTCGTCCGTGAGAGCGGCGGTGCTGTCGGCCAGGGCCTCTATCTGATCCGCGATCGGGTTGATGCGTTTGAGCTCCCGATCGGAGTAGCTTCCGAAAAGCCTGGTGAAAAGTCCCATAATATTTTGCCTTTCTGTTCAGAGTGGAGCGTTGCGTCTGGAGAGCAAAGCTGCGGTATCGTTTCTATATTATCACAAGAATATGAAGAAAAAAAGTCTAATCTTGTCATCTTGTCCTCGGGCGCGGGTTGTGATACAATGTCAGGCTGTAAAGGCAACACCGCACAATCCGCCTGCGGCATCTCCTGGAAAATTTGCGCCCTGATTTCGAGCCTTTTTCTTGAGGTACACAAAGTACATCTGCGAAAAAATTGCCTAAATGCTATTGCGGGTATTGGTGCGTTCCGGCGGACCGCGTCCGACGCACCGCATTTGATTTGAGGAGAGGGAAGCAGCATGAACAGCATTGGGTTTGACAACGGGAAGTATCTCAAGCTACAGTCCCAGAACATCCGCGACCGCATCGGGAAATTCGGCGGCAAGCTGTACCTGGAATTCGGCGGCAAGCTCTTTGACGATTATCACGCCGCGCGCGTGCTGCCGGGCTTCGAGCCGGACAGCAAGGTCCGTATGCTCCTTGAGATGAAGGACGAGGCGGAGATCGTCATCGCCATCTCGGCCGACGATATTGAGCGCTCGAAGCGCCGCGGCGACCTCGGCATCACCTACGAGGACGACACCCTGCGCCTCATCGACGCCTTCCGCGGCATCGGGCTCTACATCGGCAGCGTGGTCATCACCCACTACCGGGGGCAGAGCATCGCCGACACGTTCCGCAAGCGTCTCGAGGCCCTGGGCGTGCGCACCTATCTGCACTACATCATCCCGGAGTACCCCTCCAACATCCCGCTCATCGTGTCGGAGGAGGGCTTCGGCCGCAACGACTATATTGAGACCGAGCGCAGCCTCATCGTGGTCACCGCGCCCGGCCCCGGCAGCGGCAAGATGGCCACCTGTCTCAGCCAGCTCTACCATGAGCACAAGCGCGGCATCAGCGCGGGCTACGCCAAGTTTGAGACCTTCCCGGTCTGGAACCTGCCGCTCAAGCACCCGGTCAACCTCGCCTACGAGGCGGCCACCGCCGACCTCGACGACGTGAACATGATCGACCCCTACCATCTCGAGGCCTACGGAACCACCACCGTCAACTACAACCGCGACGTGGAGATCTTCCCCGTGCTCGAGGCAATCTTCAAGTCCATCTACGGCGAGAGCCCCTACAAGAGCCCCACGGATATGGGCGTGAACATGGTGGGCTTCTGCATTTCGGACGACACGGTCTGCTGCGAGGCGTCGAAGCAGGAGATCATACGCCGCTTTTACGCCGCGGCGGTGGCCATGCGCAAGGGTCTCGGAGACGCAAACGAGCTTCGCAAGATCGAGCTTATCATGAAATCGCTCGACATCTCCTCCGCCGACCGCCCGGTGGTGGACGCGGCGCTCAAAAAGGCCGAGGAGAGCGGCGGCCCCGCCGTTGCCCTCGAGCTCAACGACGGGACCATCGTCACGGGCAAGACCACTTCCCTGCTGGGCGCGTCCTCGGCCTGCCTCATCAATGCGCTCAAGGCCCTCGCGGGGATCGACAAGAAGCTCCCCCTGATCGCCCCGGGGGTGATCAAGCCCATCCAGCATCTGAAGGTGGAGCACCTGGGCAACCACAACCCCCGTCTGCATACGGACGAGCTTTTGATCGCCCTGACCATCTGCGCGGTCACAAACCCGATGGCCGACCTCGCCATCGACCAGCTCTCCAGGCTCAAGGGCTGCGAGGCCCACTCCACCGTCATCCTCTCCCATGTGGACGAGGACCTCTTCAAAAAGCTCGGCGTCAATATCTCCTTTGAGCCGAAGTACCAGGCCAAAAAGCTGTACCATAAATAATACCGCCGTCTGCTTTGCCGCTCCCCGCGGCTTTGTCGGACGTGATGCCGCCGGGGTCCGACCGGCACTTTATGAGCCTTCCGGCGAAGAAGCCCCTCTCTTACACTGCCGCACCGGATCGCCCCCTGCCTTTCGACGGGGGCGATCCGGGTTTTTTGATGCCGGAAAACAGGAAGAATGGGAGGGGCCGGCCCCTCCCATTCGGTGTTATACGATTCCCTGGCAGAAAGCTGACTTGGCGTTTCGAGCAGAAATTGCGCCGGACAAGGCGGCTTTCGCAGCGCATGATGGAGATATGTGGTCAAGAAAGCCAACGCCGTATGGCACAAGCTCTGCCGGAAGGACTGTCAGATTCCTATTATGGCATAGTATTCCATGTTTTTCTGCGTCCTCTGCAAAATGCGCTCAGCTGTTTTTCCGGTACAGCAGCCAGAGACCCTTCAGGAGCAGCTCGCGGTCGACGGTGATGCCGGGGCGGCGGCAGCAGGGGACGACGTGCCGGGCAAGCCCGCCCGTCGCGACCACAGTGCAGGGATAGCCCAGCTCCTCCTCCATGCGCTCGATCATGCCGTCAAGCATGGCGGCCGTGCCGAAGACCGCGCCGGAGCGCATACAGTCCACAGTGTTGGCGCTCACAACCTTTTTCGGCGGCAGGACGGCGATTTCGGGCAGCAGGCTCGTCCCCGCGGCGAGAGCCCCGTAGGAGAGCTTCACGCCGGGATAGATCGCCCCGCCGCGAAAGCAGTTGTTCTTGTCCACGACGGTGAGCGTCGTGGCGGTGCCCATGTCGATAATGATGACGGGCGTGCCGTAGTACGCCGAAGCCGCCACGCCGCCGACGATGAGGTCCGCAGCGACGCTGCCCGGCTCGTCCACGCGCAGGTTCAGCCCGGTCTTGATACCGGGGCCGACGACCATGGGCTTTTTGCCGGTGAGCTTTTCCAGCGCGGTCTTGAGCGCCTCGGTCACCCTCGGCACGACGGAGGAGAGGATGCTGCCCTCGAAGGCCGTGGGGTCGAGACCGTAGAACTCCGTGATCTGGCGCAGCTTGATGATGTGCTCGGTGGCGGTCTCCCGCGGGTCGGTATGGACGCGCACCGTGTTCCGCACGACGCCGTCCTCGATCATGCCGATCACGATATGGGTGTTGCCGACGTCAATGGCGAGTATCATACGCGCAGCTTACTTGTTGACGAGGTGGATAGCAAAGCCGCCGAACTCACCCTGGAAGTAGACGAACTTGGGTGCGCCCTTCTCGTTGTAAGTGATGGAGCTCTCGTTGAACGCGATGCCCTGCAGGCCAAGGTGATACATGGCGCGCTCGACGCTGTTGGTGCGGAAACCGATGTGGCCGTTCGTGCCGGGGCCCTTGTGGCTCATGAACTCGATGGTGTTGTCCGAGGCAAACCAGGACTTGCCGGTGTCGCGCGGGGAGAGGCCCATCATGGAGCTTACGAGCTTTGCGAGGCGCTCGGCCTCCTCGCGGCTCTCGGTGTTGACGCCGACGTGCGCAAGCTCGATGCCGAGCATGACCTTGACGGCCTCTCTGCAGATGGCGGTGATCTCGTCCCAGCACTCGCCCTCGATGAGATCCTTCTTCACCATCCAGGTACCGCCGCAGGCGAGAATCTGGGGGAAGGAGAGGTAGTCCATCATGTTTTTGGTGTTGACGCCGCCGGTGGGCATCCACATGAGCTCGCGGTACGGACCGGCGAGGGCCTTGAGCTTTTTGATGCCGCCGTTGTCCTCGGCGGGGAAGAACTTGACCGCCTCGAGCCCCAGGGCCATGGCCTGTTCCATTTCGCCGCCGGTGGCGGTGCCGGGGAGCATGAGTGCGCCCTTGTCGAGACCGTATTTCACGGTGTCGGGGTTGAAGCCGGGGGTGACGATGAACGCGGAGCCCGCGTTGAGCGCGCGGTCAAGGCGCTCGCGGCTCGTGACGGTGCCGGCGCCGACCAGCATCTCGGGGACCTCCGCCTTGATGGCGCGGATGGCCTCCTCGGCCGCGGCGGTGCGGAAGGTGACTTCCGCCGCGGGCAGACCGCCGGCCACAAGAGCCTTTGCGAGGGGCACGGCCTTCTTCGCGTCGTCGATGGCGATGACCGGCACGATGCCGATTTTGGAGATGGTTTTCAAAACTTCATGCATGGGGCGTTCCTCCTTATATAGATTTCCAAGTTCTGCCGCAGGACTGCTGTCAGCCGCCCTGCGGGAATGGGGGGAGCCGCGTCTTATCTGCCCTCGTCCACGAGGCGCTCCCCGATCTTGTAGACGTCGCCGGCACCGACGGTGAGGACGATGTCGCCCGGGTGGGCGATGGCGCGCAGGGCGTCCTCGATCACGTCGAAGGTCTGGCAGAAGATGGAGCCGTCCACCTGCTTTGCCAGGTCCGCCGAGGAGATGCCGATGGTGTTCTGCTCGCGCGCGGCGAAGATCTCGGCCAGAAACACCACATCGGGCCTTTTGAGCTGTTCGACGAAATCCTCGAACAGCGCGGCGGTGCGGGAGTAGGTGTGCGGCTGGAAGACCAGCACGGTGCGCTTGTAGTTGAGCTGCTCCACCGCGTCGAGCAGGACCTTGAGCTCGCCAGGGTGGTGGGCGTAGTCGTCATACACGTCCGCGCCGTTGTACTTGCCCTTGAACTCAAAGCGGCGGCCCGCGCCGTTGAAGCCTGCCAGACCGTACTTGACGGCGACGGGGCGCACGCCGAGGCTGATGCAGGCGGCGGTGGCGGCCAGGGCGTTCTTGACGTTGTGGATGCCCGGCACATGCAGGGTCACGTCGGTGAAGAGGCGGCCCTTGTAGAAGATGTCAAAGTGGGAATTCGCGCCCCGGAACTGAATGTTCGCAGCGGTCACGTCCGCGCCTTCGCTGAGGCCGAAGGTGATGACGCGCCCCTCGATGTCCCGCACCACGTCCATGGTGTTGGCGTCGTCCAGATTTGCGATCACATAGCCGTCCTTCGGCACGCGCAGGGCGAACTTGTGGAAGGAGCGCTTCACGTCGTCCAGGTCCTTGAAGAAGTCCAGGTGGTCGGCCTCGACGTTCAGGATGACGGCGACGGTGGGGTGGAAGGAGAGGAAGGAGTTATAGTACTCGCAGGCTTCCATGATGATGGTGCTGCCGTGGCCCACGCGGTGCCCGGCCTTGAGAAGCGGCAGGGTCCCGCCGATCATGACGGTGGGGTCCTTGTCGGCGGCCATCATGATGTGCGTGCACATGGAGGTGGTGGTCGTCTTCCCGTGGGTACCGCAGATGCACAGGGCGTTGGCGTAGTCCTTTGAGATCGCGCCCCAGGCCTGGGTGCGCTCAAAGACCGGGATGCCGCGCTCCCGGGCGGAGCAGATCTCGGGATTGTCGTCATGGACGGCGGCGGTGCGCACGACGAACTCCACGTCATCCGCGATGTTCTCCGGGCGGTGGCCGATGTGCACGAGCACGCCCTTTTGGCGCAGCGCCTCGATGTTCGCGCCCTCGTTCATGTCCGAGCCCGTGATGCAGAGGCCCATGCCGACCAGCACCTCCGCCAGGGAGGACATGGACACGCCGCCGACGCCGATCAGATGCCCCTTCCTGCCGGGGGACAGATAGTTCTCAAATTCAGCCATAATACAACTCCATAAATCGGGTCAATCTCCGCGCAAAGCAGTTGCGGGCGCGGGGAAAAGATGATAGAATATCACAGGCTGTCAGACCGGGGCGCATACTGACGCGCGGCATTCCCGGCGCTGCCGGCGGCGAAGAATCGTTCAGATCCCTCGCCGCGCGCAGAATGACAGTCTCGCCGCAGTATTTCACCGCCATTATAATACGCGGCCGGGCTGCTTGCAAGTGCTACTTTCCGGGCGGCGGAGGAGGGGTGACCATGGATTCCTGGCAGGCTTTGAAAAGCGATTGCGCGGACTGCCGGCGCTGCTCGCTCTGCGGCACGCGGCACAATCTGGTCTTCGGCGTCGGCAGGGAAGACGCCGAGCTCATGTTCATCGGCGAGGGCCCCGGCGAGCAGGAGGACCTGAAGGGCGAGCCTTTCGTCGGCCCCGCGGGGAAGCTCCTGGACGACATGCTCCGGATGATCGACCTGGACCGCAGCATGGTCTATATCGCGAACATCGTCAAGTGCCGCCCGCCCGGGAACCGCGACCCCCTCGGCGTGGAGCAGGAGGCGTGCGCCGAGTGGCTCGGGCGGCAGATCGCGCTGTGCAGCCCGAAGCTCATCGTCTGCCTCGGCCGCATCGCCGCCAAGGCGATCATCGACCCGGAGTTTCGCATCACGCGCGATCACGGCGTCTGGTACGACGTCGGCGGCCGCCGCTGCATGGCAACTTATCACCCCTCGGCCCTGCTGCGCGACGCGGGCAAGCGGCCGGAGGCGTTCATGGATCTTCGCAGCTTGAGAAAGGAAATCAGAGCTGTCTGCGACAGCATATAGATATGATTGAGTTACACGCCATCTCCATGCTGGACAAGGAGTGGATCGACCGCAACCTGCGGATGGAGGACTCCCCCAGCGCGGATTTCAATTTCGGCAACATGTACATCTGGGACGAGGAGTACCGCCAGCTCGTGTGCGACCTGAACGGACGCACCCTGACCGAGGGGCGCCAGAACGGCGGGACGTTCTTCGCCTACCCCGTCGGCTCCGGACCCGTGCGCCCCGCGGTGGAGGCGCTGCGGGAATATGCGGCCAGGCGCGGCATCCCCCTCGTGCTCTACGGCGTCACCGAAAAGCAGAGGGCGCAGCTGGAGACGGAGTACCCCGGCTGCTTCGACTACCGCCTCGGGGAGGAATACGCCGACTATGTCTACGAGGCCGAAAAGCTCGCCACCTACGCGGGCAAGGCGCTGCACGGCAAGAAGAACCACTGCAACCGTTTTGAGGCCGAGCATGACTGGGCCTTCGTGCCGCTGACGAGGCCGTACATCCCCGCCTGCGAGGCTATGCTGGACGCCTGGACGCGGGACAACGCCGCCCGTCTCGACCCCAGCATCACCTTCGAGCGCGCGGCCATCATCCGCGCCTTCGACCACTACGAGGAGCTGGAACTCGAGGGCGGCGTCCTGCTGGCAGAGGGGAAGGTCCTGGGCTTCAGCTTCGGCGAGATGACCAGCGGCGACACCTTCAACGTCCACGTCGAAAAGGCGGAGGCGGACGTAAACGGGGCCTACCCCATGGTATGCCGGGAACTGACCCGTATGCTCATGCGGACCCACCCCGCGCTCAAATGGATGAATCGCGAGGACGACATGGGCCTGGAGGCACTGCGTAAATCCAAGGAGTCCTACAAGCCCGCATACCTGCTGCAAAAATACGCGGCGCACTGGATCGGAGAATGACCATGACGGACTTTACGCTTCGGGAATACCGCGCGGGCGATGTGCCTGCGCTGTCGCTGCTCTGGCGGGACGTGTTCGGCGACCCGCTGGGCTTCACGGCGGCGTTTTACGCCATGCTGCCGGACATGGGCTCGGCGGTCGTGGCGGAGGCGGAGGGCAGGCTTGTCGGCGCGGCGCACGTACTCAACGGCTTCGAGCTGGTCGGCAAAAAGAAAAAGCCCCCGGTGGCGGGCTATCTCTACGCGGTGATGGTCGCGCCGGCGTACCGCAGTCTCGGCATCGGCAAGGCACTGACGTTGGAGGCCGCGGCCCTCGCAAAGCGGCGGGAGTCGGCCTTCCTCTGCACGCTCCCGGCGGACACGCCGCTCTACGGCTGGTATCACCGGCTCCTCGGCGTGGACTGCGCCCTGTACCGGCAGAGCCATGTCACGGACTGCGCCCCGCTGGAGGTCGCGGGGGAGCTGAGCGCGACGGAGTATCTGCTCTGGCGGGAGCGGCTGCTCGAGGGAAGCTGTCACCTGCGCCCCTCGCAGCCGACGGTGGAGTTCCTGCGCCGCTTCTGCAAATTCTTCGGCGGCGGTCTCTACGCCTGCGGCAGCGGCGTCTGCGCGGCGGAGCTGGACGGGGACGTCTGCGTCATCAAGGAGCTTGTCACCCCCGTGCCGGAGGACTGCGAAAAAATCGCAGCCTCGGTCGGCGCGCTCCTGGGCGCGAAGCGCTGCGAATATCTGCTCCCCGCCCGCGAGGGGGAGCCCTATATCGCCGCCCCTCCGGGGACGATCCCGCCCGACTGCGTGTGGAACCTCTCGTTCGACTGAGCGCGCCCGGCGTGGAAGCATAAAAATGAAGAAAACGTATGGCGGATTCGCTGCTTTTGCGAATCCGCCATACGTTTTTGGATTATGCCGTCAGGTTCCGAATTTGTCCATGTAGTCCCAGCAGCCCAGCATGTACATGATGCCGAGGGCGCGGTCGTAGAGGCCGTAGCCGGGGCGGACGTTGCCGGCCTTCTCGTCCCAGAGGTGACGGCCGTGGTCCGGGCGGATGTAGCCCTCGAAGCCGCCGTCGTGGTAGGCCCTGAGGATCTCGAGGATGCCGGTCTCGCCGTCGCAGTCGCGGTGGGAAGCCTCGGAGAAGTCGCCGTTCGGGAAGTGCTTCACGTTGCGGATGTGGGCAAAGGCGATGCGGTCGCAGTGCCTGCGCACGATCGCGGCCACGTTATTGTTGGGGTTGGCGTTGAGAGAGCCGGAGCAGAGCGTCAGGCAGTTGTAGGGATCGTCCACCATCTTGAGGAAGCGGTCGATGCTCTCGGCGTCAATGAGCAGGCGCGGCAGGCCGAAGATGTCCCAGGGGGGATCGTCCATGTGGACGGCCATCTTGATGTCGCACTCGTGGCAGACGGGCATGAGCTTTTCGAGGAAGTACTTGAAGTTGGTCCACAGGACTTCCTTGGTGACGGGCTTGTACTTCTCAAAGAGCTCGTCGAGCTTTGCCATGCGCTCCGGCTCCCAGCCGGGGAAGGTCATGTGGTACTTCTCGGTGAGGCCCATCACGTAGTCCGCCATCTGCCGGGGGTCATCCTGGATCATGTCCTTCTGGTAGAAGAGCGCGGTGGAGCCGTCGCCCACGGGGTGGAACATGTCGGAGCGGGTCCAGTCGAAAATGGGCATGAAGTTGTAGCAGATGACCTTCACGCCGAAGGGGGCCAGGTTGCGGATGGTCTGGATGTAGTTTTCGATGTACTGATCACGGGTGGGAAGACCGATCTTGATGTCGTCGTGGACGTTGACGGACTCGACCACCTCGGCGTTGAAGCCGGCGGCGGTGATCTGGTCGACTACCTTTTTGATCTCCTCGGGCTGCCAGATTTCACCGGGCATCTTGTCGTGCAGGGCCCAGACGATGGTGCTCACGCCGGGGATCTGACGGATGTCGGAGAGCTTGATCCTGTCGTTGCCTTCGCCGTACCAGCGAAAGCCCATTTGCATCGGCATGTGTTTTACCTCCGTAAATTATTTTTTTTGCTTGAAGTACTGGGGGCATGCGCTGCGGATGATGTCCGCGTCGATGCGGTAGCGGGCCAGATGCGCCCGGAGCTGGGCGCGGGCCTTTTCGGCGTCGCGCGCCCGGATGCTCGCAAAGATGGCCTCGTGCTCGTCGATGATCGCGGCGTCCGTAATGGTGCTGAGGGAGAGATTGCGCACCCTGTCGAAGTGGACCTGGAGCTTCTGCATGAGCTGGTAGATCTCCATCTTGCGGGTGATCTCAAAAAAGGCGCGGTGAAACTCGTTGTCCTTCTCCATCACCCCGTCGAGATCGCCGGTGCGGAAAAGCAGGCGCTGCAGCTCGATGTTCTGCCCGAAGCGGAGCAGATCCTCCTCTGTCCGCTCCCGGCAGACCTGTTCGATGACGGCGTACTCCAGCGTGAAGCGCAGAAAGCTCGCCTCCTCCACAAGGCCGTAGTCGATGAGGGAGATGGAGGTCTTCTTCTGGGGGACGATCTCCACAAGGCCGATCACCTCCAGCTCTGACAGGGCCTCGCGGATCGGTGTGCGGGAGATGCCGAGGGCGGCGGAGAGCTCGTTCTCGCTGATCTGACTCCCGGGCGGCAGCTCCAGCCCGACGATATTCTCTTTGAGTACGCGCAGGGCGTAGTTTTTGCCTGTCTCACGGGGCAGCGCTTGAGAGAGCTTCAAGAATCTCACTCCAAAACCGTTTTTTTGGGCGTTCAGGCGGCCACGCCGTACACCAGGTTCGGCAGCCACAGCACGGCCTGCGGGAAGAAGATCATGAACAGGATGACCAGCACCACCGCGGCATAGAAGGGCCAGCCGTCGCGGAAGGTGTCCTGGATGGAGCAGCCCATGATGTCGGAGGTGGCGTAGAGCGCGACGCCCACCGGCGGGGTCATGACGCCGAAGGTGACGGTGGTCATCATGATCATGCCGAACACGACCTCGTTGACGCCCACACTGCGCATGACGGGCAGGAGGATGGGCGTGAGGATCAGGGCGATGACGGTAGTCTCCATGAACATGCCGCAGATCAGAAGGAAGATGACCACAAGGCCCAGCAGCAGGTAGGGATTGGACGTGACCTGGACGAGGGCGTTTGCGATGGAGACCGTGATATCGTCATACACGATGCCGTAGCCGAACACGCCGGAGAAGGCGAGGATGATGGTGATGACGGTGATGTCCTTCACGGAGGAGCGCAGGGTGTCCATCATGGTCTTCCAGTTGAGCTCCTTGTAGATCACGATGCCCACAAAGAGCGCGTAGGCGCAGGCAAAGGCGCCGGACTCCGTCGGGCTCATGATGCCGAAGCGGATCAGCACGATGAGAAGGATGGGGAAAAGCATGGCCCAGATGCACTCAAAGAAGGTCTTGATGACCACCTTGAAGGGCGCGGGCCTGTCATGCTCGGGCTGATAGCCGTACTTGCGGGCCGACCAGGTGACGGCCAGCATCAGCAGCACGCACATCAGGATGCCCGGCACCCAGCCGGCCATGAAGAGGCGGCCGATGGAGACCTCTCCCACGGTGCCGTAGATGATGAGGCCCATGGAGGGCGGGATGGTGGCGACGATGAGGCCGGAGATGCCGTTGATGGCGGCGGACCAGCCCCTGCGGTAGCCGAGACGGGTCATCTCGGGCCCGAGGACGCGGCACTCCATCGAGGCGTCCGCCACGGCGGAGCCGGACACGCCGCCCATCAGGGTGGACATGAGGCAGGAGACCTGGCCGATGTTCCCGTACATGTGGCCGGTGCAGGCGTTGCAGAATTTCAAAAGGCGCTTTGTGATGCCGCAGGAGTTCATCAGGTTGCCCGCGAGGATGAAGAGCGGGATCGCGAGCATCGTAAAGCTCTGGGAGGTGGAGATGGACTTCTGCACCAGCACCGTCATGGGCAGATCGCGCACCATGAAGAAGGTGAAACCGGACAGACCGATGGAAAAGGCCACCGGCATTCCTGTCAGAAGCAGGATGAGAAAGACAACAATGGCGATATACATTATCCGATGTCCCTCGCTTTCTCCGTCGTGACGGCCTGGTCGGCGGGCGTCCTGATGCGCTTGATCAGGCTGATGACGGTGGAAATGATCATCAGGAAGGACCCGACCGGCACCGCCATCGTGACCCAGCCGTAGCTGATGCCGAGCGCGGTGATCTGACGGCTCCAGCCCTGGGAGACCATGCGCGTGCCGTAAAATACCAGAACGCTCAAAAACGCGATGATCAGGATCTTATAGAACACGTCCAGCCACTTCTGGACGCTTTTGGGGAATTTGTTGACCAGCAGGTCCACACCGATGAGCCCCGTGCCGCGCACGGCCACGTCGCCGCCGATGAAGATGAGCCACGCGAAGGCGACCAGCGCCACGTCCTGCGCCCAGTTGAGCGGGTGCTTGATCGTGCGCATCAGGGCCGACACGAACACCAGCAGCGTGAGCCCCGCCAGAAGCACCAGGGCAAGCTGCTCCTCAAAGCGGCAAAACTTTTGATAGATTTTTTTCATACCCTCTGTTTCCTTTTCAACAGATTCAAAAGCGCAGGGCGGTTTACGCCCTGCGCTTTTTTATATGCCCGGATTACGGCAAGGCGGTTTCTTACTGCAGGCCGGCTTCGACGTAGAGCTGCTCGCGCAGTTCGGTCCAGCCGAGTGCCTCGTAAGCGCTCTTGGCGGCGTCCTTAAACGCTTCCTTGTCGACTTCGACAATCTCCATGCCGTTGTCGGTCAGGGTCTTGATGAGGTCAGCCTGGGCGGCGATGACTTCCTGGGCGCTCTGGTAGGCGCACTCCTGGAAATCGCGCTCCACGATCTCCTGATACTCGGCGGGGAGCTTGTCGAACCAGGCCTGGCCGCAGACGACGAAGTTGAAAAGGTTGATGTGCTCGGTCATGGAAGCGACCTCGCAGACCTCATAGATCTTGGAGGACACAGCGGAGGTGTTCTGAACCTCGCAGCCGTCGATGGCCTTGGTCTGGATTCCGTTGTAAACCTCGCCCCATGCGATGTTGTAGGGGGTGGCGCCCAGGGCTTCAATGCTCTTGGAGTAGGGGGCGGCACCGGGGGTGCGGATGACAACGCCCTTCAGGTCAGCGGGGGTCTTGAAGGCCTGGTGGCCCATGAAGGAGCGGGAGCCGTCAAAGTAGTTGTAGCACAGGGGGTGCAGGCCCTGCTTGTTCAGCTCGTCATCCCATGCCTGGAAGGTGGCGGTCTCCATGACCTTGACGCCGTCCTCGTAGTTGTCCACGAAGTAGGCCATGTTCAGGATGCCCATGTCGTTGACGTAGCTGGACATACGGCCCGCGTCGGTCAGAACGGCGATGCCCATGCCCTGGAGGGCCTGGTCGATCATGTCTTCCTCAACGCCAAGCTGGCCGGAGGGGTAGATGGTGACCTTGACGTGTCCGTCGGTGTCGGCATAGATCCTGTCGGCGGCGGCCTTCATGCCGGCGTAGATCATGGAGGTGTCGGTCTGGGTGGTGGAGAGCTTGAGTTCATAGGTCTTGTCCGCTGGTGACGAGAACAAGCGCAAGGATCTTTTTCATAAGAATAGCCTCCTTATTATTTGCGGGGATTGCGGCCCCGCCCCGAAGTTGCTTCCATTTTAAGCCTTTTTCCCGAACTTGTCTACTAGTAAACAAGCCAAATGTTCGGCCCCCGCTTTATGCAAGCTGACGAAAAATCCCGTGCCCTCTGCAGCCGGGTACGGGATTCTTGAAGCGATGACATGCTGTAATTATAGAAACGTCCATGATGCCGTGGAGAGGGGCTTGCCGCTCCCGGCGGCGCACGCCTGCACATTTACAATCACACCGGGCGAGATTGCGCCGCATATTCCACAGAAACGCTGCAACAACGTTTCCGGGAGGGGCAAGCCCCTCCCCTGCTGCGTTGCTTCTCATAAAGCTTGGTGCACCGCCGTAGGGGCGGCTGACAGCCGCCCCTACGGAAAAACGTACAGTTGTCACGGAAACACGCTACTGCGACTGCCTGGACTTTTTACAGCCCCGATTGTCTTACTCGTTGGTGTAGTTGTCGAAGTAGCCCTGGATATAGACGATGGGGGTGCCCTTGTCACCGGAGCCGGAGGTCAGGTCGCAGAGGGAGCCGATCAGGTCCGTCAGGCGGCGGGGCGTGGTGCCCTCGGAGACCATATTGCCCACGAGGCTGTCGCCGGTCTTGGCGCGGATACGCTCCTCGATGGCGGCTTTGAGCGCGTCGCCGCTGAGGTCGCCGAAGTCGTTGTCCGCAAGGTACTTGAGCTTGAGCTCGTTCGGCGTGCCGACGAGGCCCTCGGTGTAGCCGGGGGAGACGACGGGGTCTGCCAGCTCCCAGATCTTGCCGACGGGGTCCTTGAACGCGCCGTCGCCGTAGACCATGGCCTCGATACGCTTGCCGGAGGCCTCGCGCAGGATACGCGCCAGCTCCCCGGCGACCTTTGTGCAGTCGCGGGGGAAGAGCTTGACGGTCTCCTCGGTGGCCTTGTTGGAGCCCAGCAGGCCGTAGGTCTCGTTATAGCCGCTGCCGTCGACGGGGGCGGTGAGAATGTCGTCCATGCCGAGGACGGTTTTGGCCCCGGCGGCGCGCAGCAGGCGCTTCGAGCGCTCGCGCGTGTGGATATCGCAGGTGAGCACCGTGTCGGTATAGTCCAGCAGCGTCGTGACCTTGTTGCCGAAGATGACCTCGGCCTCGCAGCCCTCCGCGCGGATCAGGTCGGTGTAGAAGTCTATGTAGTCCACGCCGGTAAAGGGATGGACGATGTGGCCGAACTTCTCCCGGAACTGGGTAAGGGTGAGCACGTCGCTGTACGGGTTGACCCCGGCGGCGTCGAGGCTGTCCCAGTCGACCAGGTGGTTGCCCACCTCGTCCGAGGGGTAGGAGAGCAGCAGCACGATCTTTCTGCAGCCGCGGGCAAAGCCCTTGAGCAGCAGAGAGAAGCGGTTGCGGCTGAGGATCGGGAAGGCCACGCCGACGGTGCCGCCGCCGGTTTTCGCGCGCAGATCCGCGGCGATCTGATCCACGGTGGCGTAGTTGCCCTGGGCGCGGGCCACGACGGATTCGGTCACGGCGACGACGTCGCGGTCGCAGGGCTTGAAGCCGGCCTCATCCCAGGCGGCCATGACGGCGTCCGCCGCGATGCGCGCGATGTCGTCCCCCTGGCGGATGATGGGCGCGCGGACTCCGCGCACGACTGTTCCGATGGTTCTCATAGATGAAAGACTCCTTCTGCCAAACGGCACAGATTTTTTACAACTCGGAGATTATAAAACAAAGGAGAAAAGAAGTAAAGTTTTTTTGTTCGGCGGTCTGCGGCTGCCGCTCCTGAGCCCGTACCGTGCGGGCGATCTCGGACAGACACATCTGGCTGATGTCGCTCGTCGCCACACCCAGGGTATTCAGCGTTTCCGCGGTATTGAAATCCACAACACCGCGAAAATCCTCATCCGAAAAGTAGGGAGACGGATCAATTCCGCAGCGTGCCAGCAACATATAGCCCACGCTGTCGGCCAGCAGCGTCCGATACCGTACCTCCAGATTCAGGTCATCCAGCTCATGGCGCCGGCCTCGCAGATCATGGACTCCCCATCGTCGAGCGAGCAGATCACCACCGGCATGTTGTCTCCGTGAATATTGTACTGCAAGGCGCGTTACCAGATAATCACGCGGTCGGCAGGGGCGAGGTACATGCCGTCGCCCTCGGTAATGCCGTAGAAGTCCAAAAACTCATCAAACTGCTGGAGCGTGCAGTTGATGCGCAGATAGGACAGCGGGTGCACATCACTGATGAGGGCATAGGCCATCTGGAGAGTATCCTTGGCGAGCCACGCATCGGCAAAGGCGCGGAAGAAGGCGTCATAATCGAAGTCCTCCATCCCGGCGGCAATACGCAGCGCCACCTTCAGGCCCGCCATATCGGCCCCGGCCTCACCGGTCATGATGCTGCCGTAGAAGTCCTGGCCCTCCCAGGGGTGCATGGCGTTGTAGTAGTCCGCCATCTTCTGGTTGCGCTCCAGGAAGGCCGCCTGGTCTTCCTCGGTCCACCAGTTGGCCATGTTGCCGTCCTTGTCGAACTGCGCGCCGGTGGAGTCAAAGGCGTGGGAAATCTCGTGCCCGATCACTGTGCCGAGCTTGGCGAGCAGCTCCTCATCGCTCATTTCACTGTTATACATGCCGCCCTGTGCATAAGCACCGAGGATGTAGAGGCTGTTGTTGAGGGGATTGTAGAAGCAGTTGACAGTCTGAGGCACATCGCCCCACTTCTCCTTATCCACCGGCTCGGAATATTCTTTTACACTCTCGGCAAGCGTATATCCGGCGATCCGGCGATTGGCCTCCCACAGCGTTCCGCCGTCTTCGGGGCCCGCAAAATTCAGCTCCTCACAGCTGTATTTCTCCCAGCTGTCCGGATAGAGGACGTTGGGGGTGATGGCGTCGAGCTTCTCGATGGCCCGGGCGCGGGTCTCGTCGGAGAGGAAGTCCGCCTCTTCGATGATCCCGTGATAAGCCTCCAGGATTTCGTCGATCATAACGGCGATACGGTCCTTGTCCTCCTGCTTGAGGTAAGTCGCCGCGTACATTTCCGCCGTGGGCCATTTCAGCGCCTCGGAGACCTTGGAGGAGAAGACCGTCGCGTCATCCAGCATGCCGGTGGCGCCGGTAACCGCGTTGCGGTAGGCATTGCGCCACTCATAGCACTCGCGGTCCAGGTCCGCCGATTTGCTGATAACGCCGTGTACAATGATATAATCCTTCAGCAGGGGCAGATTTTCTTCGGTGTACAGCGCACTGAGCTTTTCAAGGCCGGCGGGATTCAGGACCAGATACGCCTCGGCCTCCGGATATCCCATATTGGCGAAGGTCTCAAGGATGGGGAGGCTGCCCTGCATCTGCTTGAGATCGTCCAGGCCCACATAGTTGAGAACGCGGCCATAATAGTCGGGACGATGTTTCTCCTCGCTGGTGTAAATCGCGGGGGCAAGCATGGTCTCAAAGGCAAAGCAGTTGTCGATCTTCTGCGCGGCCTCACCCTCGGAATAGCCGAGCTTCCGGAGCATCTTTTCCGCAAGCTCCGTAATGGCCTGCTTGCCGGTTTCGCCGTAGGGGGTAAGCGCCGCGTACTCAGCGGAATCGCCCAGCAGCAGTTCCGCTTCCGCGACGAGCAGGATGCGGTGGCTGGAATCCAAAAGATCCTCCCCCGAGTCGCACATCCAGACGGCGCTCAGCTGATCCTCCGGGGGCGTCGCGGAAAGGTAGGCGCTCAGCTCTTCGATAGAGCCGATGGCCTCCACCTGTTCCGTCTGTGCTTTCAGCGGGGCCACGCCCACAGCGTTGCGGCTGTCCCAGTCCATCAGGAGCTGGAAGTAATCATAGGCCAGGCGCGCGTCGTGTCCCTCCGGCGCGTTGCCGAGGAACATATTCTTCAGATCCTCCGCTGCCTGAATGGCCAGGTCCACCGTGGCGCCGGCGCTGGAGTAGCCCTCCGGAATCTCCAGGGCCAGGATTTTGTCCTTGTTCACGGCAAGGGCAAAGTTGTCCTTCAATTCGGCAGTCGTTTCCTCAGTCACGACGCCGTCAAGGTCGATGCAGGGCCAGGGGGTGCCGGTGGTGTAATCCGGCTCGTCGGCAAAGGCGGGGACGGTCAGGGAAACCGTCATTGCCAATGCCAGCAGGATGCTGAATAGTTTTTTCATGATAATCTCTTTCCAATTTTATATTTTTTAATTATTAAAAACATGCATTACCTGAATCCGTGAAACTTGCCTGCTAAAAAGTACGCGCAGGAAAGACGCAGGGGAAGGCCATGCAAGTTATCCGCGAAAGGGCGCAGATTGCGTGAAAGCAGAGCCCTGATTGTATCAGCTTTCCCAGACGTCCAGGGATTTCAGGTTCTTCTTTTTTCCCAGGCAGAGAAGAATTGCCGACGCGAACGCGAATGCGAGAACCGCGGTCACGGAGGCTTCCACGCCGAATCTCACGTTATAGCAGAGACTGGTTCTGGCTGTGGCGGAATTGAGCTTGAAGATGGAGAAGTCATAAACCGTGCCGCTGTTCGGCAATCCGAAGATGAAATTCTGCGTGAAGTTCCATGCCGCGTGCGCCGCCATCGCCATCCACAGCGAGTCAAGGTAATAGACCATGAGGCTGAACATCACGCCTACCAGATAGATACTGAGCACCGCCCAGACCGAAATCCCGGGGAGCAGCATATGCATGAGCACAAAAACGATGGGATTTACCAGAATGGCAACCCACGGATTCCTGTACCCCTTTCTGAGCCGCTGATACAGCACGCCGCGGCAGAGGAGTTCCTCTCCGCCGGACTGCACAAACACCGACAAAAAGACAAGCAGGAACTTCAGCACCGGGAACGATGAAAAGCTGAGCTGAATATCCCCGTGAAAAACAGCGATGCCGATGCACAGAGCGTTCAGGCACAGGCCGATGAGAAGACCCCACAGCGCCATTTTCACGGTGTTTCCCCGCGGCTCCCTGCCGAACGCGCGCAGGATCGGCTTATCGGATTTGACGAGGAGAAGGTAGATGACCGCAATGATCCAATATCCCAGAAATGCGAAGTTGTCCCCCAGAATCTCCAGAAACTCCGCGTTCCCCTCGTTTGAGAACAGCTTGATAATCGTTCCTATGGCCAGGCCGATGCCCGATCCCATAAAAAACATCATGAAGAAAATGAGAATCGAAACGATCAGCGAATCCTTCCAGGTATAGCCGTCCCGATGGATTCCCGCGAATAAGCCCTTTTTGTTTTCCATGTTATGTCCTTCCTCCCCTTTTTGGGCTACTGTCGTCAAGCCTGTTGAAATAATCACTCTCGCTCCTGCGGCCTCCGCGCACAGTATATGGTATTATACCATAGCTTTTGCTTTTTGTACCTGTTTTCTGCCATGAGTCAGCATGGGTGTTGCCTAAGAGCTCCTGCCGTTTTGCAAAAATGCCATCAGCGCATGTCTGTGAAACGAACAGGGCGGCATCAGCCGATATACACGATCTCCGGCGGGTTGAACAGGCGCGGGACGAGCTGGCAGTTGGCGAGGCCGCGGCTGATGACGAGGCGGCCGTCCGTGACGCCGCTTGTGAGCTTCGGGAAAAAGCCCTGCCCCGGAGCGAACAGCCCCTGTCCGCAGACGCGGACCTGTCCGCCGTGGGCGTGGCCGCTGAGGACGAGCTCGATCGGACGCGCCCGCAGATACCGGGGGTAATACTCCGGGTGGTGGCAGAGCAGGATATGGAAGCCCTCTTCCGCGCAGAAGGCGTCCAGCCACGAAAGGCGCGGCGGGAGAAGCCTGTCGGCAAAGGCGAGCTCGAGCGCCTTGTCCATGCCGCAGCCCGCGGCGCGCAGGCGGCGGTACTCGCTCACGCGGGCGGAGCTCAGTCCGCCGAGGACGAGGCGCGCGCCGCCGAGCTCCTGTACGGCATAGGCGTCGTCCAGCAGGTGCGCGCCCGTCTCCTCCAGCAGCGCGGCGTCCTCCGCGCCGATCATCCATTCGTGGTTGCCGAGGGAGACAAAGCAGGGGGCCAGCTCCGAGCAGACCCGGAAGAAGGGCAGCACGCCCGCCTCACGCAGCTTGGAGCCGGAGCGCGCGGGCCTCGCATAGACGAAATCCCCCGCCGCGCAGATGAGCGCCGGCCTGTTCCGGCGCAGCGAGTCCAGCACCGCGTCAAAGGGCCGCTCGTGCAGATCGGTCACCAGCGCGAGGCGCAGCGGGCAGCCCGGGACGGTATAGAACGTCTCCTGCATGGCGCACCCCCGCATCAGAACAGGCCCAGAGCGCGCAGCAGCACGATCCAGCCGAAAAGCGACAGGCAGGACAGCGCCGTGCAGACCACCACGATGCCCGCGGCCAGCTCGCTGTCGCCGCCGAGCTCGCGCGCCATGGTGTAGGAGTTGACCGCCGTGGGCGCGCCGAAGCTCATCATCACCACAGCCAGCGGGATGCCGCGTATGCCGACGGCGGCCGCCGCCGCGAGGGCGAGACCGGGGATCACGACGAGCTTGAAGAGCACCGTGATCCAGAGGCTGCGCGCGTAGCTGCGCACGCCCGCCGGGGCGAAGGACGCGCCGAGGATGTAGAGGCACAGCGGCGTCGCCACGCCGGCGAGGGAGCGGAAGGCGCTGGCGAGCGGGACGATCGTATAGATCGGGAAATGCACGGCCTTGGCCAGCAGGGCTGCGAGCGTCGCGTCGATGAGCGGGTTTGTCACGATGTCGTGCAGCATCTTGCGCTTTTGAATCTTCCCGCCCGCGTAGAGCTCGAGAAAGACCACGGACAGGACGTTGTATACCGGGATGTTGATGGCGATGAGCATGGCGGCCATGCCGATGCCTTTCTCGCCGAAGAGGGATTCGACCAGGGGGATGCCCATGAGCACGTAGTTTGCGCGGAACATGCCCTGGGCCATGACGCCGCGCCGGTCGGGCCGGGGCTCCAGAAGCGTCACGGTCAGCAGCGCGAAGCCGCCCGAGACCACAAGCCCGACGAGGCAGAAGATCATGAGCCTCGGATCAAAGATCTCCCCGATGGGGGCGTCGTATACATTTTTAAAAATCTGGATCGGCAGAAACACCCGGAAGGCGATGGAGTTGAACTTGCCGAGGGCCTTGTCCTCCACCATGCCGCGCATCCGCGTGAAAAGGCCGAGGGCGATGATCAGAAAGCACGGCAGCACCGCGTTGACCGCCGTGAGCATATGGTCGAGCATGGGGACGTCTCCTTTCCTGGATACACCCGTTTTCTCAGCGATAATACCGATCCTGTAACGATTCAGCCGCCGTCATTCTGAGGAGCGAAGCGACGAAGAATCTTAGGCAACACCGCACAATCCGCCATCGGCGCCTCCTGGAATAATAGTGCCCTGACTTCGAGCCTTTTTCTTGCAATACACAAAGTATTCCTGCGAAAAACTGCCATCGCCAGAACCCAATTTTTCTCAGGATTTGCTCTCGCCGCATTATGCGGTGCTGCCCTTATCCTTTTTCACAAATACAACAAAGGATCCTTCGCTTGCGCTCAGGATGACAGGCGGGGCTGAATCGTTACCAGATCCTGAATAAAACGCCTGGTTGTCAATCGTTTTATGAGTATAACATAAGTCCGCGCCCTTGCAAAGACCTTTCTTGACAAGCAGCCGCGCCGGTGCTACAATACAGGCGCAATTGAAGGGGCGCTGGATTCTTCCGGCTGAGACAGGGTAATCGAGCCCTGAAACCCAGGAACCTGATCCGGATAATGCCGGCGTAGGAAACAGTGTGCGCAAGTTGCCGCAGGTTCTTTTTTGAGCTTGCGGTTTTTGCTTTTGCGCAAAGTCTGAGGAGGAGAAAAGCATGAAAAAATCCAGATTCACACTTCGCTGTCTGACAGAGGGCGCCATCCTTGTGGCGCTGGCCCAGGTGCTTGGCTACATCAAGCTCTTTGAGCTGCCGCAGGGTGGGGCGGTCGACCTCGCAATGCTGCCGATCTTTATTTTCTGCGCGCGCTGGGGCTTCGTGCCCGGCATCCTTGCGGGCCTGGTGTTCGGCCTTTTGCAGCTCACGCTGGACGGCGCCTATGCCTGGGGCTGGCAGTCCATGCTGGGGGACTATCTTGTCGCCTTCACCCTGCTGGGGCTTGCGGGCCTCTTCCGCGGGAAAAAGGGCGGCTTCTTCATCGGTATGGTCGTCGGCGCCTTCGCGCGTTTTCTGGCACACTATGTGGTGGGCGCCACCGTCTGGGCCGAGTATATGCCCGAGACCTTCTTCGGCATGACCATGACCTCCCCCTGGTTCTACTCCCTGCTCTATAACGGCAGCTTCATCCTCGTCAACACCTGCCTCTGCCTGCTCGTCGGCGCCCTGCTGTACAGGCCCATGGGCAAATACCTGCGCGGTGAGGATTTACGCTGAGCATCCCCTCGTCGCCGCGGGAACCGGGCCGCGTCCCCTCCCGCGGCGATTTATAAAAGGGCTGTCTCAAAACAGGGCAATCCCTGCATAAATGAATGCCGTAGGGGCCGATGCCCTCATCGGCCCGCCGTTTCGCAGCATTCTGCGGTTTTTGGCGGGTCGATCTGGGGATCGACCCCTACGATTTTGCATGCATATTCGTTTTAAGACAGCCCTTTTTTCACAGCCCCGCCTTTTGGAGGAGGACGTGCATCTCGCCGGGGGTGTCGGTGGTGAGGATGTAATAGCCGTAGCGGGTGGAGCTGTCGCGGATCTCATGCCCGTCGATGGGCAGGATCTCGCTGACGCGGTACAGGGCCTCGGGGTTTTCCCGCCGGATGCGTTCAAGCGCGTCGAGGTCGGCCTTCGAGAACAGGAAGCGCACCGCGCTGACGCAGCCGTCTCCCGCGGGGGTGAGATCGGGCTCCAGGCCGCAGGCGACGTCGATGACCGCGCGCACGTAGTCCACGCCCGTGGACAGCGGCACAAGGTCCGAGCCGATGCAGTCGCCCCCCATGCGCGCGCCGCATTCGATGAGGCGGATGTCGCCCGCATCGTCGACCTTGAGCTCCGTGTGGGAGGCCCCGCAGCGCACGCCCAGGCTGTCCAGCACCCGCGGGACGAGAGCCTTGATGCGTTCAAGCGTCCGCGCGTCCATATGGGCCGGCGGCTGGAGGTGGCCGGTCTCCACAAAGAGCGGCGCGCCGGTGGTGAATTTTTCGGTCACGGCGAGAAAATGGTGCTCGCCCTGCCAGGAGAGGTATTCGACGCTGTACTCGCGCCCCTCGGCAAACTCCTCGGCCAGCACCTTCTTTTCAAAGGAGGGCTCCCGCGCGAAGGCCACCGCCTCGGCGAGCTCCTCCGGGGCCGTCACCTTTCGGATGCCCCGGCTGCCCGAGCGGTCCGTTGGCTTGACGATGAGCGGGTAGCGCAGCGGCAGCGCCGCGAGATCCGTGTCCTCCTCCAGCAGGATGGACTTGCAGGAGGGCAGGCCCGCCCGCTCAAACGCCAGGCGCATGAGGTGCTTGTTGGTGGCGACCATGGCGCTCTCCATCCCGTTGCCGACGAGACCCAGCCCCTCGGCCACATAGTTTACCGTGATGGCCGCGAGGTCCGACGCGATCGAGCACACCCCCACGGGGCGGATGGCGCGGGCGATTTCGAGGATGCGCTCCTTCTCCACAATGCTCACGGGGTAGAAGTAGTCCGCCGTGCGCTCGCCCACGTCGCCGCACTGCCAGGCGAAGACATGCGTCGTGTACCCCATGGCCTTCGCCCTGAGGATGAGCCGGTTTTGAAAATCGTTAGCGCCGATGATGATAATGGATGGCTTCATACAAGACTCCTACAGCGTAAACAGCAGAATCCCCGCGACGATGAGCCCGAGGGCGAGGAGTTTTTTCTTCGTGACGCGCTCGTGGAAGAAGAGGGCGCCGAAGATCGTGACGAAGATATAGGAAAAGCTCTCGAACGCGGGGGTCATGCTCAGGGGCAGTTTCCGGTAGGCGAACATGGTCAGCAGCATTGAGAGCGCCAGCAGGCCGTAGCCCCCGATGACGCCGGGGTTCAGGTACTCCCGCAGCAGGCTCGTATGCTCCCGGCCGGACTCCCATTTCAGAAGGCTCTGGCTCAGGGAGGCGATCAGGACGCTCAGGATGCCGAGCAGCAGGAAGGGGACAAGCTCAAGCCTCATGTCCGCCCTCCTCCGCGTCCGCCCGGACGAAGAGCACCACGCCCGCCACCGCGAGCGCGCAGCCGACAAGCTGCTTCACGCTGATCTCCTCGCGGAACAAAACCGCGCCGAAGACCATGGACCAGACGAGGGTCACAGCCTTGCTGGTGTAAGCCACGGTCAGGGGCAGGCGCTTCAGGATCTGCTGCCAGCCCAGGGCATAGAGCCCCAGCAGCAAAAACTCCCCGCCGAAAAACAGGCAGAAGCGCAGGCTCAGAAGCTCCTCCCCGGCGGCGAGCTTGGACAGCACCGTCGTCCCCGAGAAGAGCAGGAGCAGCAGGTGCAGGGCGAGAAAGACCCTCTTGTCTACCTTCGCCATCCCCTCAGCCCCGCTTCCGGATGACCTGCCTCTCCACATACTGCGGGGAGGCGTTGATGCACATGTAGATGCGGCCGATATACTCGCCGATCATACCCAGCACCAGCAGGAGGATGCCGCCCAGCAGCAGCATCAGCGCCATGGTGGAGCTCCAGCCCTCGGGGATGGTGCTGTCCACAAAGTGCTTGACGATGATGACGATCATATAGAGAAACCCGGCCAGCGCGGTAAAAGCCCCGCAGTAGGTCGCGATGCGCAGGGGCTTGACCGAGAAGGAGGTAAAGCCGTTCATCCACAGGGAGAAGAGCTTGATGAGGGTGTAGCCGCTCTCGCCCTCCTCCCGCGCCCGGTGCGTGATCGGCACAGTGCCGATGCGCCGGGTGGAGCGCAGGATGAGACCCTCCACATAGGGGTAGCAGTTTCGGTAGATCAGCATCTCGTCCACGATGAAGCGGCGCATGGCGAAATAGCTGGTGATCGTGAGCTCCCGCGGCTTTCCCAGCATGATCTCGGTCATGCGGTTATTCAGCGTCGTGCCGAAGTTGCGGAAGGCCGAGTGCTGCTTGCGCTCGTACGAGGCGTAGACCACGTCATAGCCCTCGTCGAGCTTTTTGAGGAGCTTGCCGGCCTCGTCGCCGGGGGTCTGCCCGTCGTCGTCCAGACAGACGACGATCTCGCCCTCCGCATGACGCAGCCCGGACATGATGGCCGCGTGCTGGCCGAAGTTTTTTGCAAGGTCCACGGCGGTGATGCGCGCGTCGGCCTCCGCGAGACCGCGGAGCACCTCAAAGGTGTCGTCCGGGGAGCTGTCGTTGACCAGAATGATCTCGTAGTCGTAATCCGGCAGCTTTGTCATCGCGCCGCGCAGCTCGTCCACCACGCCGCGGATGGTGTGGGCCGAGCGGTAGCAGGGGATCACAAAGGATACAAGCCTCACGCTTACGCCCCCTCTCCGCCGAGCTGCGCCATGAACACCACGTCGGTGAACACGCCGCCGAGCTTCACATAGTCGTGGAACACGCCCTCGGTCTGAAAGCCCGCCTTCTCATAGCTGCGGCGGGCGACTTCGTTGCCGCCCAGGACCTTGAGACTGATGCGGTGCAGGCGCAGCACGTCCAGCCCGAAGCGGGTAAAGAGCCGCGCCGTCTCGGTGCCGAGACCCCGGCCTCTCGCCCAGGGCTCGCCGATAAAGATGCCGTACTCGGCGGATTCGTTTACCGGGTCCACGTCGCGGAAATACACGCTGCCGACGCTCGCGCCGCGCTCGCGCTCGACGATGATATACTGGACGACCCTGCCGGTCTCCACCTTGTTTTTGAGCCAGTTCCGGTGCATTTCAGGCGTGAAGGGTTCCCGGAACAGGAAGTACTGCCAGACGCCGGGGTCGTTGCGCCAGCGCACGATGTCCTCCGTGTCCGCGTCCGTGATGGGGCGCAGATACAGGCGCTCGCCGTTGATGACCGGCAGCTCGTTCGGATGCAGAAGCAGCATGATTATACCCCGTAAAAGTCCAGGACGGCGCGAATGACCTTCGCCCGGTCCTCGTCCGTCAGCCCGTAGTAGAGCGGCAGGCGCACCAGACGGTCGGACTCCGCGGTGGTGTACCGGTCCTCGCCCGAGAAGCGCCCGAAGCGCAGCCCCGCCGGGGCGGTGTGCAGCGGCACATAGTGGAAGACCGCGAGAATGTCGCGCTCGCGCAAAAACCGGATCAGCGCCGTGCGCTCCTCCAGATCGCGGCATTTGAGATAGAACATGTGCGCGTTGTGGACGCAGCCCTCCGGGATCACCGGGAGCCGGACGCAGCCGCGCTTTTCGAGCTCGGCGAAGGCCGCGCGGTAGGCGTTCCAGCTTCTGAGCCGGTCTTCGTTGATCTCGTCCGCCATCTCGAGCTGGGCCCAGAGATAGGCGGCGTTCAGCTCGCTCGGCAAAAAGCTGTCGCCGATGTCGACCCAGGTGTACTTGTCTACCTGGCCGCGGAAGAAGCGGGCGCGGTCGGTGCCCTTCTCACGCAGGATCTCGGCGCGCTCGACGTATTCGGGGCGGTTGAGGAGGATCGCGCCGCCCTCGCCCATGGAGTAATTCTTGGTCTCATGGAAGGAGAAGCAGCCGAAGTCTCCGATGGTGCCGAGGGGCCTGCCGCGGTACGTGCTCATGACGGCCTGGGCCGCGTCTTCGATGACCAACAGGCGGTGACGGCGCGCGATCTCCATGATCGTGTCCATCTCGCAGGCCACGCCCGCGTAGTGCATGACGACGATGACCCTCGTTCTGTCGGTGATCGCGGCCTCGATCTTCGTCTCGTCGATGTTCATGGTGTCGGGCCGCACGTCCACAAACACCAGCCGCGCCCCGTAGTTGACGAAGGCGTTGGCCGTGCTGGAGAAGGTGAAGCTCGGCAAAATGACCTCGTCCCCGGGCCGGAGCTCGCACAGCAGGCTCGCCATATCCAGGGCGGTGGTGCCGGAGGTGGTCAGCAGGACCTTGTGGGCGTGGAAGCGCTCCTCCAGCCAGGCGCTGCATTTTCTGGTAAACGCGCCGTCGCCGCAGATCTTGTGCGACGCGACGGCCTCCCCGATATATTTCATCTCGTTGCCCGTGCAGGGCGGAACGTTGAAGCAGATCATGGAAATCATTCCTTTCCGGGCGGCGCCCGTCCATAAAGTCCTTTTATTATAACAAGAAGCCCCGGGATTTACAAGGAATTCTTTCAAGGCAACACCGCACAATCCGCCATCGGCGCCTCCCGGAAAAATTGCGCCCTGACTTCGTCACTTTTTCTTGCAATACACAAAGTATTCCTGCAAAAAACTTGTTGCCTTAACCGCGCCACGGCTGTTTCTGCGGGCGCGGTATGGCGGCAGGTGGCAAGTCCTTCACCGGCCGCGGATTGACAGATTGCGCGGGGCAGCCGTGCTATCATGAGCGCATGAATGTGATCTATGCCGACGTTCTCTTCGGCCTGAGCGTGTTTACCGATTACCTGCTGTGCCTGGTGACGGCGCGCTTCTGCTCCCTGCGGCTGCGGCGCGGACGCTTCCTGCTGGCGGCTGTCCTCGGCGGTGTGTATGCGGTGGCGGTGTTCCTGCCGGGCCTCGTGTGGCTGGCCCATCCTCTGTGCCAGCTCGCCGCCGCGGGGATGATGGGCCTCGTCGCCTTCGGCGGCGAGGAGAACCTGGTGCGCTGCCTCGCCGCTTTCCTCGCCGTGTCGGCGAGCTTCGGAGGCGCGGCCTGGGCCGTGGTGCTGCGGCAGGGGGCCGCGCCGGATCTGCGCCTTCTGGCGGCGGTCTTTCTCGGCAGCTACGTGCTGCTCACGCTTTTGTCCCTCACACGGCGAAAGCGGGCGCGGGAGCACCGGGTCGAGGCGGCGCTGACCCTGGGCGCGCGGCGCGCGGTGTTCACGGCCCTCGAGGACAGCGGCAACTGCCTGCGCGACAGTCTCAGCGGCCGCGCGGTGATCCTGGTTTCCCCGGCGGCGCTGCGCCCCCTCTTCCCCGGGAGGGAGGCGCTTTTGGAGCTCTCGGACGCGGTAGAGCTGGTCGAGACCGCGGGAGCCCTGCCGGAATACCGCGGCCGCTTTCGCCTCCTGCGATGCCGCAGCGTGGCGGGCGAAGCGCTGCTGGCCGCCTTCCGCCCCGACGGCGCGGAGCTGGACGGCAAGCCGCGCAGCGACCTCCTCGCCGCGATCAGCCCCGAAGCGCGGGGCGACGGCTTTGAGGGGATCGTGTGAGGACCGCGCACAGCGGCGGACAACGCAGGTTTTCATATTTTCCGTTGACTGAAAGGAGCGTGCCATGTTATCCAAGCCTCAGGTTTTCTTTCTGCGCGAGCGGCTTTTGTCCATTCTCGGCATCTCACCGCCGCCGGTTTTTTACATCGGCGGCAGCGAGACCCTTCCGCCCCCGCTGGAACGCGGGGAGGAGGCCGCCGCGCTCGCCGCCCTCGAGGAGGGAGATGACGCGGCGCGCCGCACGCTCATCGAGCACAACCTGCGCCTCGTGGTCTTCATCGCCAAACGCTTTGAGAACACCGGCGTGAACATCGAGGACCTCATCTCCATCGGCACCATCGGGCTCATCAAGGCGATCAACACCTTCAACGCCGGGAAAAAAATCAAGCTCGCCACCTACGCGAGCCGCTGCATCGAAAACGAGATCCTGATGTACCTGCGCAAGCTCTCCCAGCAGAAGACGGAGGTCAGCTTCGACGAACCTCTCAACACCGACTGGGACGGCAACGAGCTGCTGCTCTCCGACATTCTCGGCACTGAGGAGGACGAGGTCTGCCGCGCTCTTGAGGACGACGCGGAAAAGCGTGTGCTGCTCGAGGCGGTCGACATGCTGGAGGGCCGGGAGAGGGAGATTATCCTGCTGCGCTTCGGCCTCTTCGGCGGGCAGGAGTACACCCAGAAGGAGGTAGCCGACATGCTGGGCATCTCCCAGAGCTACATCTCAAGGCTCGAAAAGCGCATCATCGACAGGCTGCGCCGCGAGATGACGCGGCTTTTGCAGGTATAATCTGCATATGGAATGCGGAACCGTCACCGTGCCGGGCGGCGGTTCTGTTTTTTTGTCACGAACGCTGCGATCACGCAACCACGGCTGTTTCATAAGCCCCGCCCGGGAGGGGCCTCCCTCAGATTTTTCCCTCGCAAGGCAAAAACAAAACGCCCAGAGGCATTTTTGCAAAACGACCGTGATCGCGCGGAAACTCACGCTGGACAATCCGGGCACGATAGGATACAATAACCCCAAACGCTGTTTTACGTTTCAATATAACAGAAAGGACTTATACCGATGATTACCTGGAAAAATCTTGACACCCTCGCCGCTTACGGGAAGCTGGCGGCGCTGAAGGGCCGCGTGAACCTGCCTGAGGCGATGGCAGGCGAGGGCGGCGCCGCGCGCGTGGCAAAGTACAGCGTCCCCATGGCGGGCGGTCTCTCGTACAACTTCGCCGCCAAGGCCGTGGATGACGAGGTGCTCGCCGCTCTCGGTGAGCTCGCGGATGAGGCGCAGCTGACGGAGAAGTACGCCGCCCTCTATAACGGCGAGGTCATCAACACCGGCGAGAAGCGCCGCGTCCTGCACCAGCTCACCCGCGGCCAGCTCGGCGAGGCCGTCGTGGTGGACGGCACGGACAAGCGCGCCTTCTACGCGGGCGAGCAGAAGAAGGCCGCCGCCTTCGCCGAAAAGGTCCACGCCGGCGAGATCCGAAACGCAGCGGGCGAGAAGTTCACCACCGTCGTGCAGATCGGCATCGGCGGCAGCGACCTCGGCCCCCGCGCAATGTATCTGGCACTGGAGAACTGGGCCCGGCAGAACGGGACGCTCAGGCTCGAGGCCCGCTTTATCAGCAACGTCGACCCCGACGACGCGGCAAGCGTCCTCAAAACCATCGACGTCGCCCGCTCCCTGTTCGTGCTGGTGTCCAAATCCGGCACCACGCTCGAGACCCTGACGAATGAGTCCTTCGTGAAGGACGCGCTCAGAAACGCCGGCCTCGACCCCGCAAAGCACATGGTCGCCGTCACGAGCGAGACCTCCCCGCTCGCCAAATCCAGCGACTATCTTGCCGCCTTCTTCATGGACGACTACATCGGCGGGCGCTACTCCTCCACCTCCTGCGTGGGCGGCGTGGTGCTGTCCCTCGCCTTCGGGCCCGAGGTGTTCGAGCGCTTCCTGAACGGCGCGCACGCGGCGGACGTGACCGCGAAGGAGCGGGACATCCGCAAGAATCCCGCCATGCTCGACGCCCTCATCGGGCTCTATGAGCGCAACGTCCTCGCTTATCCCGCAACCGCCGTGCTGCCCTATTCCCAGGCGCTCAGCCGCTTCCCGGCCCACCTGCAGCAGCTCGACATGGAGTCCAACGGCAAGCACGTCAACCGCTTCGGCGAACCCGTCCGCTACCCCACCGGCCCCGTCATCTTCGGCGAGCCGGGCACCAACGGCCAGCACTCCTTCTACCAGCTCCTGCACCAGGGCACCGACATCATCCCGCTGCAGTTTGTGGGCTTCCGCCGGAACCAGGCGGGCATGGACGTGGACATCCAGGGCAGCACCAGCCAGCAGAAGCTGTGCGCCAACGTCGCCGCGCAGATCATGGCCTTCGCCTGCGGCAAGCAGGACGAAAACCCCAACAAGAGCTTTGACGGCGGCCGCCCCTCCAGCATCATCATCGGCGAACAGCTCACGCCCGAGGCCCTCGGCGCCCTGCTGGCCCACTTTGAGAACAAGGTCATGTTCCAGGGCTTCCTCTGGAACCTGAACAGCTTCGACCAGGAGGGCGTACAGCTCGGCAAGGTCCTGGCCAAGCGCGTCCTTGCCCACGAGACCGACGGCGCCCTGCGCGCCTACAGCGAGCTTTTGGATATCTGATTGGAAAACGCGTAAAATGAGGCGCGCCCTTTCGGGCGCGCCTCAGATTTTTTGCATGTACCGGATTACTGCATGGCCTTGAGCTCATGGTAGAGCTCGGCATTGGTGGCAGCCTGGTAGGGGTTGACGTAGAACACGCCCAGGATGCCGAGCGTCAGGGCGGACAGGATGTGCCAGCCGAGGAAGGACAGGTCCAGCACGAAGGCGTTCCACTTCTGACCATTCATCATCTCGCGGGAGCGGGTGATGGCCGCGGTGCCGCTCAGCTCGGGCTGGTCGGCCAGGATGTAGGGCACCATACGGTAGGAGTAGTGCTTGATGATGCCGGGGATGACGAACAGCAGGCTCCACAAGAACTGGAACAGGCCGCGCAGGAACATGGTGCCGACGCTGCGGCCGTAGGGGCTGAAGCCGCGGCCCAGCTCACCCAGTGCCGCGGGAGCCTCCGCGTTGCGGACAAAGAAGCTGCGGCAGCCGACCTCGAGCGGGTTGATGACCAGGATGCGGATCAGACCGCAGATCAGCACGATGAACAGCAGGGCGCCGCCGATGAGCGCCGCCGCCATCATGAGCGCCTTTGCCGTCTCCGGATCGTTCTGTACCTGCTCGATCAGGTTGTTGACCTCCTGAATATCCTCGGGGTTGGCGTCGGCGGCCTCGCCGAGCGCGGTGACCGCGTCCTGAAGGTTGTCGTAGGACTGGCCGTTGACTTCATAGACGCCGTTCTCGGCGGTGAAGCTCAGGTTCTGCTCGTCCAGCTTGCTGCCGGCGGCGCGTCCGGAGGAGCTGCCCGTGCCGATCACAAACGCGATCAGCAGGAAGGCCACCAGGACCGATTTCCAATAGTTGGCTTTGAAGGCCGCCTTGCCTCTGCTTTTTAATTCTTTTCTATCCCACATGATAATTCCTCCTTTTATGTAAACTTGCGGAACACCGGTAATTATACCACGTTTGTCGAAAAAAGCAAGAATAAACACAACTGTTTCATAAAAAATGCCCTCAAGACATTTTAGGGCAATACCGCATAATTCGGCAAGAGCGAATCCTGAGAAAATTTGGGTTCTGATAAAGGCACTTTTTCGCAGATGTACTTTGTGTACCTCAAGAAAAAGTGACGAAATCAGGGCGCAAATTCCGAAGGCGGATTATGCGGTGTTGCCTTAGGCAACGACCGCGGCAGGAATAAATGAGGGTCTGGCTTTCTCACCCCGTTTATGTTATACTGATTATTACGACAAAAACGAAAGGACTGCGTCTCATGCTTTACGATACGCTCATCATCGGCGGGGGGCCCGCGGGGCTGACCGCCGCCACCTATCTGCGGCGCGCGGGCAAATCCGTGCTCGTGCTCGAAAAAAACGCCTTCGGAGGTCAGATCACCTGGAGTCCGCGGGTCGAGAACTTCCCGGGCTTTGTGTCCGTCTCCGGCGCGGAGCTGGGCGACCGGCTTCTGGAGCAGGCCATGGCCCAGGGCGCGGAGGTGGAGCTGGAGGAGGTCGTCTGCGTCCGGGCCGGAGAGGACGGCGTCAAGACCGCCGTGTGCGAATCCGGCGCGGAGTTTCACGGTCGAACCCTGATCGCCGCCGTCGGCGCGAGGCCGCGGATGCTGGGGCTCCCCGGCGAGGAGGCGCTGATCGGCAGCGGCGTGTGCTTCTGCGCCGTATGCGACGGGGATTTCTACGCCGGACAGGACGTGGCCGTCTGCGGCGGGGGCAGCGCCGCCCTGCAGGACGCCCTGCTGCTGAGTGACAAGTGCCGCAGCGTCACCCTCATCCACCGCCGCGACACCTTCCGGGGCGAACGGAGGCTCGTCGAGGCGCTGGAAAAGCGGGAGAACGTGGCGTTTCTTATGAATGCGACCGTCACGGCGCTCAGGGGCGAGACGGAGCTCAGCGGCCTTGTCGCCGAGCGGGACGGACAGCGCTTCGAGCTGCCGGTCACGGGGCTCTTTGTCGCGGTGGGCCACCGGCCCGACAACGGGATCTTCACATCGCTCCTGGCGCTTGATTCAGACGGCTACGCCGACGCGGGCGAGGACTGCCTGACGAAGACCGCGGGCGTCTTTGTCGCTGGCGACTGCCGCAAAAAGGGCATTCGCCAGCTCACCACCGCGGCGGCGGACGGCTCCGTCGCGGCGCTTCAGGCCTGCCGGTTCCTGGACGCATGAGAAAGCTGCGCAGAAGATTGTTCAACGCGGCCGTGCTGGTGCGCGAGACGCTCTCCATCTATTCGGAGAACGAGATGCCGGTCTATGCCGGGTATACCACCCTGTATATCCTGATGGCCATGGTGCCGCTGCTGACGCTTTTGATCGGCATTGTGAACCTGCTGCCCGACCTGAGTCTCCAGCACCTGGAGGGCGTGCTGGGCGAGCTGCTGCCGGACATTCCCGAGCTGCGGAGCATGGTCCACAGCGTCATGACCAACGTCGACCGGCAGCGGGGCAGTCTGGCGGTGTCGGTGTCGGCGCTGGCGGCGCTGTGGTCGGCCTCCACCGGCGTCAACGCCATCCAGCTCGGCCTGTGCAGGATCAGCGGGACGGGCGGCTCGCAGCTGCGCAAGCGCCTGGCGGCGCTGCTGTATACGCTGCTCTTCGTGGCGCTGATCCCGGCGCTGCTCATCTTCCGCGTGCTGCGCAGCTCCATCGTGGATCTGATCGCCGTCGTCACCGACTATCTGAAAATGCCGGACGTGGCGCACATGCTGATGGACTTCATGGAGTACAGCGGGCTCATCACCCTCGCCGTGATGACGCTGGTGATCCTGCTGGCCTATACCTTTCTCCAGGGCGAGCGGCGAAGGCTCCGCTGCCAGCTCCCCGGCGCGGCGTTCACGACGATCCTGTGGCTGATCTTCTCGGGCCTGTTCGAGGAATTCATCTCGCGCTTCTGGCAGGCCTCGTCGCTCTACGGCCCGCTGGCGGCGATCTTCCTCGCGGCGATGTGGCTCAAGACCATCACGGCCATCCTCTTCTACGGAGAGGCCCTCAACGAGGCCCTGAACCGCCGGAGGCAGTACCGCGAGGCGCGTAAGAGCGGCGCGTGAACGCCAGCCCGGGCCGCCGCGATGAACGGCGGAAAAGCGAAAAGAGCGCGGCTGCGATCCGACAAACCGCAGCACACGGCAGCGGGGGAGGGGCTAAAACCCCTCCCCTGCTGCGATATACAGGCTTTCAGCCGCCTTGCCGTATCCCTCAATACCGCTCGATCCGGCCCAGGAGCACCGTGTCGGCGCCGCGGGCGATGCGGAGGTCGAGGCCGTTGTCACGTTCTTTCCTGTAAAAAGCGAGCGCGTCGCCCTCAAAGCAGGGGGCGCGGAAGATGAGGTCCACGCTGCGGGCGTTGAGTCCGCGTATCTCTTCGGACGTGAAGGCGGCGAAAAGAGCGCGGGGGTAGGCAGCGTTATTCATGTGGCCGCCCACGTCGATATCCGAGGCGTTCACGCGGTAGGCAGCGAAGGGCTCGAGCTCCCCGAAGCGGTCGGGGACGCGGGCGTAGCCCGTGTCCAGGGCGGAGCCGCGCTCGTACGAAAGCCCCTCCGGCAGCACGTCCGCGCTGGGGGCGAGCGCGCCGGTCTCCGTATTCAGCACGGCCCACTCGGTCCGCCCGGCGACGAGCAGCGCGTCTCCCCGCCGGAGCTCATAGCTGCGGTTGAAGCGCAGGGGCCCGGGCTTCTCCGGCCAGGTGAGAAGCGTCGCCGCCTCACTGATCCGGGGCCGGTCGTGAAAGACAATGCGCGTCTTGACCGTGAGCCAGAAGCGCTTTCGCGCCCGCATCGCCGAAAGACCGACGCCCAGGCGCTCGGCGTGCTCGGTGGCGATGTCCATAAAGACCCGGAAGGCCCCGGCATAGCTGAGCCTGCCGTCGAAGTCGCAGGCGCTCGGCGGGATGAGAAGTTCCCGTTCAAAGATCTGCTGCATAGGATCAACCCCCTGTTCTGATTCTGCCTTCACAATACCACGCCCGCGCCCTCTTTGCAAGCGCAGCGCCCTGGCAGGTCACGGTCGTTTCACAAAAATGCCTTGATGGAGTTTTATGAAGCAGCCGTGCCTGGTAGGTTAAAAGTGGATAAGACGGCGGCGAAAACGAGGGAAGAAATCGGCAGATGTGACAAGAATATATTTCCAGCCCCGCAGGCCCTTGCAAAAAAGCCCCGAATCCGCTAAAATGCTGACAGTGCCAGTTCGGAACGCGTCTCCGGGCCGGCACTATATTTTGTGTCAAAAAGCGGCCGTGCAGGATTTTGAATCTATATCTTGTGCTTTTGTAACTGTTTTGCTATTGACATTCGGCAGATGTGGTGTTATGGTAACGGCGGCATTCGGAAAGGGGGCTGACGGGCCTATGCTGGTATCGGGTCTGCAAAAGCTGACGCTGCTGGACTACCCCGGCAAGGTGGCCTGCACGGTGTTCACCGGCGGCTGCAACTTCCGCTGCCCCTTCTGTCACAACGCTTCTCTGGTTCTGCCGGAGGAGCTTTCGCATGACAGCCGGGCCGGGGAGGTGCTGACCTTCCTCCGAAAGCGCGTCGGCGTACTCGACGGCGTCGCCGTCACGGGGGGCGAGCCGCTCCTGCACCCGGACATCGGCGATTTCCTCAGAGAGATCAAGGCGATGGGCTATCTCATCAAGCTCGACACCAACGGCTCCTTTCCCGACAGGCTGATCGCACTTGTGGAGGCGGGGCTTGCGGACCGGGTCGCGATGGACATTAAAAACGCTCCGGCCCTGTACGCAGGGACCGTCGGGCTCGATTCCTTCGACCTCGGCGGCGTGACGCGCTCGAAGGACTATCTGCTCTCGGGCGTGGTCGATTATGAATTTCGCACCACGGTGGTCCGCGGCCTTCACACGCGGGAGAGCCTCATCGGGGCCGCCGAATGGATACGCGGCGCAAAGGAATACTATCTCCAGCAGTACCGGGACTCTGGCGCGATCCTCGATGCCGCGGGCCTCGGTGCCTTTGATGAGAGCGAGATGCACGCCCTTGCCGATGCCGTGCGGGAGATCATCCCCTGCGTGCAGGTAAGAGGCGTTTGAACAGTGTGGAGTTTTGATCCTCTCCGGGAAAGAGCTTCCCGCTTGCCTCTCCCTCTGGGAGAGATGCCTCAGTTTGCAAACCGGGGCTGTAAACCCTCTCAGTCATCGCCGTAAACGGCGCTGACAGCTCCCCCGCAGGGGGGAGCCAAGAGCTTTTCAACTCCGCGCTCCAAACTAAGGCAACACCGCACAATCCGCCATCGGCGCCTCCCGGAAGAATTGCGCCCTGACTTCGAGCCTTTTTCTTGCAATACACAAAGTATTCCTGCGAAAAACTGCCATCGCCAGAACCCAATTTTTCTCAGGATTCGCTCTCGCCGAAGATATACGGGGGTAAAGATAACATGTACCAGGTAGTAAAGCGCGACGGCAAGGTGGTCGCTTTTGACCTTGTCAAGATCGCGGACGCGATCAAGAAGGCGTTCGACGCCACCGCCACCGACTATAACGACAGCATCATCGACTTTCTGGCGCTGCGCGTCTCGGCGGACTTTCTGCCGAAGATCAAGGACGGCAGGATCGCGGTTGAGGACATCCAGGACAGCGTGGAGTCCGTCCTCTCCCGCGGCGGATACGACGCCGTGGCCAAGGCCTACATCCTCTACCGCAAGCAGCGCGAGAAGCTCAGAAACGCCAAGTCCTCCTACCTTGACTACAAGGAGACCGTGGACAAGTACCTCAACATCGAGGACTGGCGCGTCAAGGAGAACTCCACCGTCACCTACTCGGTCGGCGGCCTGATCCTCTCCAACTCCGGCGCCATCACCGCCAACTACTGGCTCAGCGAGGTCTACGACCAGGAGATCGCGGACGCACACCGCAACTGCGACCTCCACCTGCACGACCTCAGTATGCTGACCGGCTACTGCGCGGGCTGGAGTCTCAAGCAGCTCATCCAGCAGGGGCTCGGCATCCCGGGCAAGATCAACTCCTCCCCGGCCAGCCACCTCTCCACCCTCTGCAACCAGATGGTCAACTTCCTCGGCATCATGCAGAACGAGTGGGCCGGGGCCCAGGCCTTCTCCTCCTTTGACACCTACCTTGCCCCCTTTGTCAAGATCGACAATCTCGACTACAAAGAGGTCAAGCAGTGCATCCAGTCCTTTGTCTTCGGCGTGAACACCCCGTCCCGCTGGGGCACGCAGGCCCCCTTCTCCAATATCACCCTCGACTGGACCGTCCCGGCGGACCTCAGGGATCTGCCCGCCATCGTCGGCGGGAAGGAGATGGACTTCACCTACGGCGACTGCAAGCGGGAGATGGACATGGTCAACAAGGCGTTCATCGACGTCATGATCGAGGGCGACGCCAACGGCCGCGGCTTCCAGTACCCCATCCCCACCTACTCCATCACCCGCGACTTTGACTGGTCCGAGACGGAGAACAATCGGATGCTCTTCGAGATGACCGCCAAGTACGGCACGCCCTACTTCTCCAATTACATCAACTCGGACATGGAGCCCTCGGACGTCAGAAGCATGTGCTGCCGCCTGCGTCTCGACCTCCGGGAGCTCAGGAAGAAGTCCGGCGGCTTCTTCGGCTCCGGCGAATCGACCGGCTCCATCGGCGTCGTGACGCTGAACATGCCGCGCCTGGCCTATCTCTCCGCCGACGAGGCCGACTTCTACCGGCGCCTCGACAAGCTGATGGACCTGGCCGCCCGCTCGCTCAAGGTCAAGCGCCAGGTCATCACCAAGCTCCTCAACGAGGGCCTGTACCCCTACACCAAGTACTATCTCGGCACCTTTGAAAACCACTTCTCCACCATCGGCCTCGTCGGCATGAACGAGTGCGGCCTGAACGCCAGGTGGCTGCGCTGCGGCATGACCGACCCGAGGTGCCAGGAGTTCACCAAGCAGGTCCTCGACCACATGCGCGAGCGGCTGAGCGATTATCAGGAGCAGTACGGCGACCTGTACAATCTCGAAGCCACCCCGGCCGAGTCCACCTCCTACCGCCTCGCCAAGCACGACGTGGAGACCTATCCCGACATCATCACCGCGGCGGAGCCGGGCGGCACGCCCTATTACACCAACTCCTCCCACCTGCCCGTGGGCTATACCGAGGACATCTTCGAGGCGCTGGACGTGCAGGACGATCTGCAGACCCGCTACACCTCCGGCACGGTCTTCCACGCCTTCCTGGGCGAGAAGCTGCCGAGCTGGCAGGCCGCCGCGAATCTCGTGCGCAAGATCGCCGAGAACTACAAGCTGCCCTACTACACGCTCAGCCCCACCTATTCGGTCTGCAAGAACCACGGCTACCTGACCGGCGAGCAGTTCACCTGTCCCGACTGCGGCGAGACCGCCGAGGTCTACAGCCGCATCACCGGCTACTACCGCCCGGTGCAGAACTGGAACGCGGGCAAGACCCAGGAGTACCACGAGCGCCGCGAGTATGTGATCGAGCGCTCCGAGCTCCGGCACGAGGGGCCCCTCGCCGAGGGGGAGCGCGTTCCCAGACCCGCCGCAAAGCCCGCGCCCATCCCGGAGCTGCGCCCCGTCGCGGTGGCCGCGGCCACGGAGGAGGCGGCGAACGAGCCCATCCTCTTCGCCACGCCGAGCTGTCCGAATTGCCGCATCGCATGCAGCTATCTCGACAAGGCGGGCGTGCGCTACGAGAAGCTCATGGCCGACGAGAACCGGGAGCTCGTCTCAAAATACGGCGTCAAGCAGGCCCCGACCCTCGTCCTCCCCGACGGCACCAAATACGCCGGCGCCGGCGCCATCAAGGGCTACCTCAACCGTATGCAGTAATCTTCACAGGAAAAAAACAGCCAGCCGGCTTCTTCTCAGGAGCCGGCTGGCGTTTCTTATGGGGGTGGGGTTCACTTGTTATCCGGGTTCTCCGTGTCCTTCGCGGGCATGGCGCTTTTCACGTTCTCGCCCACGATGACGCGCAGCTCCGCTGTGCTGCCCTGTCGGAAGACCGTGAGGGAGACTTCGTCGCCCACAGAGCAGGACCGGATGAATCGGACAAGATCGTCGCTTCGCGCGATGGGGCTGCCGTTGGCGGCGGTGATCACGTCGTTTTTCTGCAGGCCGCTTTCCTCAGCGGGGGAACCCTCCGCGACTTCCAGGACATTGGCGCCCTGGGGAATGCCGTAGGCAAGGAGGTTCTCGTCCACATCGTTGATGGTGATGCCGATGTAGGGGGTGGAGATCTCACCCTTGGTCATGATGTCCTCGACGATGTCCACCACGGTATTGACGGGGATCGCGAAAGTGACGCTCTCGATGGCGGAACCGTAGCCGTAACCGGAGGCCTTCGCGTTGGTGATGCCGATGACCTCGCCGTACATGTTGAACAGCGCGCCGCCGGAGCTGCCGGCGTTAATCGCGCAGTCCGTCTGGATCAGGCGCAGACGCATATGTCCCGAGAGCGTCACATCTCTGTCCAGCGCGCTCACGACGCCCTTGGTCAGCGAGAAGCTCAGCACGCCCAGGGGGCTGCCGATCGCGACCACGTCTTCGCCCACCACGGTCTCATCGGAATTGCCGAAGATCACCGGTCTCAGACCCGAGGCGTCGATCTTCAAAACGGCGACGTCGTTGCTGTCGTCATAGCCGATCAGCTCCGCCTCATAGCTGTCCCCGTTGTACATCTCAACGGTGATCTGGTCGGCGCCGTCAACCACGTGGTAGTTTGTGAGGAGATAGCCGTCCTCGGTGATGATGAAGCCGGAGCCGCCTCCCTGGGAGACCGTGTCATAGCCGAACATGTTCCGGGTGACGGTGGTGATGACGGTGACGGCGGAATTTACGTTCTGGGCATAGATCTCCGCCGCGGAGAGCTCTGTCTGCCCGGCGGCGTAGGTCAGATTCCCGCCCGGCCCGGCGGCATGAGCATAGCCCGCGGCGGCGGACCCCAGCAGCATTACAGCCAGAACAAGCGCGGCGATTTTCCGATAATTCAAAATGGAGTTTTTCATTGGTATGCACCTCGCATCCTTTTTAATGTGCCTTCATGATACAGGAAAAGTGTTAACATTTCCCTTAAAAAACTTGAACAGACATTGGAAACTTTTTAAATTTTCTGCGACGCGCCGAAAAGAAGAAGGGGCTGTGAAAAAAGTCAACTCCCCGTAGGGGCCGATGCCCTCATCGGCCCGAAAACATTCCATTTTTCGTGTTTTCGGGTCGATCTGGGGATCGACCCCTACGATGCAGGGAGTGCGTTTCGACTTTTTTCACAGTCCCTTTTGCTCACATTTTCTCCGGGGCGGTGACGCCGATGATGGAAAGGGAGATCGCGATGACGCGGCGAACGCAGTCGCAGAGCCTGAGACGCGCCTCCAGGAGACCGGGCTCCGCGTCCTTGATGCGGCAGACCGTATAGAAGCGGTGGAAGCGGGCGGCCAGCTCCGTGACGTACTTGTTGACGCGGCTGGGGTCGTAGTCCCGCGCGGCGAGGCGTATCTCCTCCGGAAGGGCGGCGAGCTGCTTGATGAGCTCCCGCTCCGTCTCGTCGGTGAGCAGGGCGGCGTCCGCCGTCTCCGGCACGGGATGACCCTCGGCCGCCAGGTTCTCGATCAGCGTGCAGATGCGCGCGTGGGCATACTGGACGTAGTAGACCGGGTTCTCGTTGTCCTGCCGCTGGGCAAGCTCGAGATCGAAGAGCACCGGCGACTCGGCCCGGGAGTTGAAGAAGTAGCGCGCGGAGTCCACCGGGATGTCGTCCAGCAGGTTCGTCAGCGAGATGGCCTTGCCGGTGCGCTTGGACATGCGGACCTCGTGCCCGTCGCTCATGAGCTTGACGAGCTGCATGAGGACGATCTGCAGTCTGTGTTCCCCGTCGAGACCGAGGGCGTCCAGCGCCCCCTTGAGCCGCGCCACGTGGCCGTGGTGGTCCGCGCCCCAGACGTTGATCGCAAGGTCGAAGCCGCGCTCCTCCAGCTTGTTGCGGTGGTAGGCGATGTCGGCGGCAAAGTAGGTGTAGAAGCCGTTGGCGCGCTTCAGCACGTCGTCCTTGAGGTCGAGTCTGTCGATGTCCTCCTGCTTCTTTCCGGCCTTCAAAAGCACCTCGGTCAGAATCTGCGCGGTTTTGAGCCAGAGAGCCCCGTCCTTCTCATAGGTATAGCCCCGCTCCGTGAGCTTTGCGACCGTCTCTTGAACGTAGCCGCTCTTGTGCAGGGAGCTCTCGAAGAACCACTCGTCATACTCCACGCCGTAGCGGCGCAGATCGGCCTGCATCCTGGGGATGTTCCGGTCGAGACCGAAGCGCGCCATGGCCGCGTGGCGGGTCTCAACGTCCGCGTTCAGGAAGCTGTCCCCGTGCTCGTCCAGAAATGCCTTCGCAAGCTCCCTGATATCCTCGCCCTGGTAGCCGTCGGCGGGGAACTCCACCGCGTCCTCGCCCAGGAGGAGCTGGCGGTAGCGCGCGTCGATGGAGGAGGCGAACTTCTCGATCTGGTTGCCGGCGTCGTTGACGTAGAACTCGCGCCAGACCTGATAGCCCGCGCGGTCCATGACGCTGGCCAGCGCGTCGCCCAGGACGCCGCCGCGGGCGTTGCCCATGTGCATGGGGCCCGTGGGGTTGGCGGACACGAACTCCACCATCAGGCGCCTGCCGTGTCCCTCGTCCACGCGGCCGTAGTCCTGCCCCTCCTCCGTGACGCAGCGCAGCACGTCCGCGTACCAGGATGGGGCGAGGCGGAAGTTGATAAAGCCGGGACCCGCCACCTCAACGGCGGAAAACCAGGTCCCCTCGAGCTCCAGGTTGTCGACCAGGGCCTCGGCGATCTTCCGGGGGGGCATGTGCAGGGCGCGCGCGCCGGTCATGGCGTGGTTCGCGGCATAGTCGCCGTTTGCGCTGTCCTTCGGGATCTCGACCGTGCCGCTGAGCTGCGCCCCCGCGGGGAGCTGCCCCTTTTCGGCCGCTCTCTCGCAGGCCGCGGTCAAAAGCGCGTGGATGCTGTCCTTCGCGTTCTGAATCATGTTAGCCATTGCTTCTGTCTCCCCTCGTCTGTTTCTGTTCCTTCACCGTCAGGCGGAAGCGGTTCCGGCTGGCGAAGGCGTGCTCCATGTCCAGCACGTAGTCGATCTCCATGTGGCCGCCGTGCTCGTTGAAGCGGGCGTTGAGACCGCGGGTGTCCATGTGCATGGTGGCCGAGCCCACCGGCGTGTCGTAGAGAAACGCGTGCTTCTCGCCGGGGCGGAAGACCATGCGGCTTGTGACGGTGCCGTCCCGGTCGACCACAACCTTGTCGGGCAGGACCATGACACTGGTGCGGGTGCCCTCCATGCCGGTGACCTCCGTCTCCAGATAGGTCAGGCAGGCGGTGCCGTCATCGTCATAGGTGTAGAGGCCGTCGGTGGTGAAGTCCAGGGTGTCCTGCTCCTCCCCGTCACAGCCGAAGTGATTGCGGATGTAGATTACGACGTCTTTCATCATAGCGTTCAAAGCTCCATAAGCGGCGCGGGCTCCGCATGGACGGGGCCGCACTCGAGATAGGGTCCGGCGAAGCGCTCGAAGGCCGCGCGGTCGCCGCTGACAAAAAAGCGGAGTCCGCCGGGCTCCCCGCCGGTGAGATCGTTTTGCACCAGATAATCGCGCAGGGCCCGCGCCGCGCACTCCGAGGCGGATAAAAGGGGCGCGTCCGGCCCAAGATAATCGCGGATGGCATCCTCGATGATCCCGTAGTGGGTGCAGCCCAAAAGCAGCGCCCCGAACTCCACGCCGCGTATCCCCTCGAGGGTGCGGGCCACGCAGTCCCTCAAAAGCGGATCGCCGGGGCTGATGTGCCCCGCCTCGATTATCGGGGCGAATTCCGGGCACGGCACACCGATGATCTCCCGCCCCGGGCAGCGGCTCCGCAGGGCGTCGGTAAACTCCCCGCTGTCGATGCTGGCGGCGGTGGCGATGACGCCGAGGGGCCTGTCGCCCGGCACGGCGCAGAGCGCGTCGAGAGCCGGGTCCACCACGCCGAAGGCCGGGACAGGATATGCGGCCAGCACGGGTCTCGCCGCGCTGGAGATGGTGCCGCAGGCGGCGAGGATGGCCTTCACATGAAACTGCGCGAGAAAGTCCATGTCCTGCCGCGCGATGGTGCGAAGCTCCTCCCGCGGCCTGGGACCGTAGGGCATACGCCCGGAGTCGGAGAAGAAGACGAAGCTCTCCCCCGGCAGAAGCTGCCGCAGCGCCCTGAGCCCGGTGAGCCCCCCGATGCCCGAATCATATATGCCGACCGGCCGATTGTCCACGCGCCCGCCTCCTCCTGCGCATGTCACTCTGCGCGAAGCGGGGAGCCTTTTCAGCTTCCTTCGGCTCCGCTCAGGATGACATGTGTTTTGCGCTTTCGTAGTAACTTGAATACTATACCGCAAACGTCCCCGCTTCGCAAGTAAAATTTGTACGCTTTTCCTGTGGAATTGGCCGGGCAGTTCTGCTATAATACAATGAACGAATATCCGAAGGAGGGATCGTATGAACATCGAGTTGAGTGAAAAAGAGTTTCGGCGTCTGCTGGACATGGTATATATCGGAAACTGGATCCTGAACTCGGCCCGGGGCGAGGACCGCTTTGAGGATTACGACCTTCTGCAGGAGAAGCTCTTCGCCATGGCACCGGGTCAGGGAATGCGCTCGCTGGTGCAGCGCTGGCACGGGCATGTCTTCCCCTCCCAGGCGTACGAGGACGGCGGCATCCATGAGGCCATCGCCGACTATGAGGACGCGGTCTTCTTCAACATCCTGGCCGAGGAGCTGGCCAGGCGCGACCTGGGGCTTGAGGACACAGACCCCGAGGACTTTACGGAGCTCTCGGAGCGCATGGAGGAGTACATGGACGAGTTCGACAAAAACGGGCTCGGGTCCGTGAACATTGATATCGACAACTGATGAAAAAAACGCCGTCATCCCGAACGAAGCAAAGCGAAGATCCTTCGCCGCGAAGCTTCACGGGATGACGAACAAATCATGCTTTGCGAGGACGATATGCACGACGAACTGACACGCGAGGACATCAAAAAGATGCAGGAGGAGCTGGATTACCGCCGGCTCGAGCTCATGCCCGGACTCATCGAGGAGGTCAAGCGCACCCGCGCCTTCGGGGACCTGAGCGAAAATTTTGAGTACAAGGCCGCCAAGCAGGCCCAGAACAAGAACCGCAGCCGCATCCGCTATCTGGAGGGCATGATCAAATCCGCCCGCGTGATCGACGACCGCTCCGCCGCCGACGAGGTGGGCCTCTTCGACCGCGTGGAGATCTACATCCCCGAGGACGACGAGACGCAGGTCATCCAGGTGGTCACTACCGTGCGGACCGACCCGCGCAAGGGCCTCATCAGCAAGGAGTCGCCCTTCGGCAAGTCCGTGCTCGGCAGAAAGGTGGGCGACGTGATCACCGTCCACGTCAGCGACAGCTACAGCTACGAGGCCGAGATCCGCGCCATCACCAAGGGCCGGGACGACGGCTCCATCCCCCTGCTGGGGTATTGAAAAAACGCGCGGCGCTGCCGCAATCGTGAAGCCCTGTCATTCTGAGGAGCAACGCGGCGAAGAATCTTGAAGATCCTTCGACTCCGCTTCGCTGCGCTCAGGATGATAGGGCTTCACGTTGGGTGCTGCCTTGCTGTTCAGTTCAGCTTTTCGAGGCCGATTTTCAGCCGGCGCAGGCATTCGTCTCTTCCGAGGATGCGGCAGATCTCCACCGCACCGCCGGGGGTGACAGCCTTGCCCGCCGCCGCGATGCGCACGGGCCACATGACCTTCGCGTTCTTGACGCCCTCGGCCTCCGCGATGGCGGTCATGGTGCTCAGGATGCCCTCGTCGTTCCAGCCCGGCAGGGCTTCAAGGGCCGGGATGACCTTCTCCAGCATGGCCTTTGAGGAGACAAGGTCGGATTTGGACTTCTTGTGGACAAAGAGCTCGGTGTCGTACTCCGGCAGAGCGTCGAAGAAGTCCAGCTTTTCGGGGATCTCGGTCAGCACCTCGGTGCGCTGCTGCAGAAGGGCGGCGATGGCGGCGGCGTCGCAGGCGGGGTTTTTCACGGCCTGGCGGATATAGGGCTCCGCCGCCTTTGCGAAGTCCTCCGGGCTCATGGCGCGGATGTATTCGGCGTTGAAGTAGCGCAGCTTCTCAATGTCGAAGATCGCCGGGGACTTGGAGATGCCGGAGATATCGAAGATCTCCCTGAGCTCGTCAAGGGAGAAGATCTCCCGCTCCCCTCTCGGGCTCCAGCCGAGGAGGGTGACATAGTTGATGACCGCGTCGGTCAGAAAGCCCTGGGCGATCAGGTCCTCATAGGAGGGGTCGCCGTGGCGCTTGGACATCTTGTTGTGCTGGTCGCGCATGACGGGCGAGCAGTGGACGTATTTGGGGATGGGCCAGCCGAAGCCCTCGTACAGGAGGTTGTACTTGGGGGCGGAGCTCAGATATTCGCTGCCGCGCACCACATGGGTGATGCCCATGAGGTGGTCGTCCACCACGTTCGCAAAGTTGTAGGTGGGCAGGCCGTCACGCTTGAGGAGCACCTGGTCGTCGAGGCTGCTGTTCTCCACGGTGATGTCGCCGAAGATCTCGTCGTGGAAGGTGGTCGTCCCCTCGTGGGGGATGCGCTGGCGGATGACGTACGGCTCGCCGGCGGCGGCGCGGCGGTCGGACTCCTCCCGCGCCATATCGCGGCAGGGATCGTCGGGCCGGTCAAACTCGCCGCTGTCCTCCTCGGACTCGGTCTTCTCGCAGAAGCAGCGGTAGGCGTGGCCGCGCTCGATCAATAGCTCCGCGTACTCCCTGTAGAGCGGGCGGCGCTCGGTCTGGACATAGGGGGCGACGGGGCCGCCCACATCGGGCCCCTCGTCATGCTCGAGATGGCACTCGGCCATGGTCTTGTAGATCACGTCCACCGCGCCCTCGACCAGGCGGCCCTGATCGGTGTCCTCGATGCGCAGGATGAATTTGCCCTTTGCGTGGCGGGCGATGAGATAGGTATACAGCGCCGTGCGCAGATTGCCAACGTGCATGTACCCCGTGGGAGACGGGGCAAAACGGGTGCGCACCTCGCCGGCCGGGATGCGCGCCTCCATGTCGTTGAACCAGCTTATATCTTTCATATGCTTCCTCCATAGTTGTTGATGTGGGGGCGGCTACCAGCCGCCCGTGTGCCTCTTGCAGGTATGCGGGCGGCCGATAGCCGCCCCTGCAGCGAAGATGCACACACTTCCGCACTGTGCTCTATATTATTTTGCAAATTGGCAGTTGTCAAGAAGAACTTAATTTGTTAAAATATAAAGACGTATAAATACGCAATGCGTTCTCTCAGAGAGGAGAAGCTTATGGAAAACGAAAACAGCGTGAAAAAGGTCATGCTCTCGGGCATCCAGCCCTCGGGGGACCTGCACTTGGGCAACTATCTCGGCGCGGTGAAGAACTGGGCAGCGCTGCCGGAGCAGTTTGACTGCTTTTATTTTATGGCCGACCTGCACACGCTCACGGTCCGCCAGGACCCGAAGGAGCTGCGCCGCCGCTCGACGGCCCAGCTTGCGCAGTATATCGCCTGCGGTCTCGACCCGCAGCGCAACACCCTTTTCCTGCAGAGCCATGTGCATGAGCACGCGGAGCTCGGCTGGATCCTCAACTGCTACACCATGTTCGGGGAGCTCAGCCGCATGACCCAGTTCAAGGACAAGAGCGCCAAAAACGCCGACAACATCAACGGCGGCCTCTTCACCTATCCCGCCCTCATGGCGGCGGACATTCTGCTGTACCAGGCGGATTTCGTACCCGTGGGTGAGGACCAGAAGCAGCACTGCGAGCTGACGCGCGACGTGGCCATCCGCTTCAACAACCTCTACGGCGAGACCTTCAAGGTGCCGGAGCCCTATATCCGCAAGGTGGGCGCGCGCATCATGAGCCTCTCGAACCCCGCCTCCAAAATGTCCAAGTCCGACCCCGCCGGCTGCGTCTTCCTCATGGACAGGCCCGAGGAGCTCGCCCGCAAGTTCAAACGCGCCGTCACCGACTCCGATATCGAGCGCTGCGTGCGCTTCGACCCGGAGAGCAAGCCCGGCGTGTCCAACCTCATGAACATCTACGCCTCCGTCACCGGCAAGAGCTTTGAGGAGATCGAGCGCGAGTTTGACGGGCAGGGCTACGGCGCCTTCAAGCCCGCGGTGGGCGAGGCCGTCATCGAGACGCTGCGCCCCATCCGCGAGGAGGCCGAGCGCATGATTGCCGACAAGGCCTACCTTCAGCAGGTCTACACCGAGGGCGCGCAGAGGGCGAGCGCGGTGGCCCGCAGGACCCTGCGCAAGGTCTACAAAAAAATCGGCCTCGTGGAAAAGCCGTTCTGATCCGGAAACGCTGAAGGGAGGCGGAACATGTTTCCCAGTATCAACCCCTGGCTCGCGCTGGAGCTGTCCTTCGCGGTGGCGCTTGTGGTCTGCAACCGCATGACGCCGCCGGTCAAGCGCTTTGCGGAGCGCATCGGCGCGATGGACGTCCCCAAGGATGACCGCCGCGTCCACGACCACCCCATCCCCCGCATGGGAGGGCTTGCGATCATCGTGGGCTTTTTCCTCTCGGCGCTGCTGTTCGTGCCCGTGTCCGAGCGGGTCTACGGCATCGTCATCGGCGCGTTCATCATCGCCGGCATGGGCTTTGTGGACGACATTGTCTCTCTCAGGCCGATGGTCAAGTTCCTCATCCAGATTTTCGCGGCCCTGGTGTGCGTGCGCTTCGACGTCGTGATCGACGCGATCTCCTGGCCGGTGGTGCAGACCTACCTGGACCTCGGCAAACTCTCGACCCCGCTGACCGTGCTGTGGATCGTCCTTTGCACCAACGCCTTCAACCTCATCGACGGCCTGGACGGCCTCGCCGCCGGCGTGACGGCGATCTGCTCCTTCTTCCTGCTGGCGGCCTCCGTGCTCTTTGCCGTGGCCGACCCGGCCGCGGCCCTGATCCTCACGGCGCTCATCGGCGCCTGCCTCGGCTTTATCCCCTTCAACTTCAACCCGGCCAAGATCTTCATGGGCGACGTGGGCTCGCAGTTTCTGGGCTTCATCCTGGCGACGACGGCCATTCTCGGCCACTTCAAGCTGCAGGCGGTGCTCGCCTTCGCGCTGCCCCTGGCCGACACGGGCTTCGCCGTCGTCCGGCGGCTCGCTCACGGACAGAGTCCGTTTCACGCAGACAAGGGCCACTTTCACCACCGCCTGCTCGCCATGGGGCTGAGCCAGAAGCAGACCGTGCTGGTGCTCTACGGGGTGGCGGCCATCGGCGGCGTGGTCAGCCTCTGGATCGCGGGCCGCGGGCCCGGGATCCGTGTGATCTGCATTGCGGCCATCGTGATCACCCTCGTGTGCATCGGGGTTCTGATCTTCGTCCGAAACCCCCGCCGCGCCAGACTCCGCGAGGAGAGAAAAAAGCAGCGGGAGGAGAAAAAGAAACAGGCATAGCCCCCCCCCCCCCCCCCCGCGTCATTACGAGTATGAAAACGCCCGTTGCAACTGTTCAGTCACTGTCATTCGGAGGAGCCAGGCGACGAAGAATCCCGTGGACAACCGGGAGATCCTTCGCTGACGCTCAGGATGACATATAAGGCAACACCGCATAATTCGGCGAGAGCAACTTCCGAGAAAAATTGGGTTCTGACGATGGCAGTTTTTTGCAGGAATACTTTGTGTATTGCAAGAAAAAGGCTCGAAGTCAGGGCGCAATTTCTCCGGGAGGCGCCGATGGCGGATTGTGCGGTGTTGCCATAAAGCAAAGCACGGCGGAATCGCAACAATTTACGATTCCGCCGTGCTTTGCTGCGTATTCATTTTGGTCTCACTTGATACTTACTTACATAAGCAGCCGTACCAACACAACCTATATCTGCAAAATCCTGCAGAGCTCCGACTCCTCCTGCCACCTTGTCCAATTCCTCATCGGTCAATTACATGCCCGCGCTCTCGATGAGTCCCTTCTTCTCTTCTTTGGTTCTGGCTTTCTCGACTATTGTTTTATCCGATCTTCAGGCACAGCTCGATCCCGCGGTCCAGATGCCTGACAAACTCGCGCGCGTCGTCGAGGGAGCCGACGATGCTGCCGTAATGCGTGGGGATGACCGCCTGCGGGCGCATGGCGTTGACGAAGGCCGCGGCCTCCTCTGCGTCCATGGTGTAGGTGCCGCCGATGGGGACCAGGGCCACATCGCAGCGGACGGCCTCGCCCTCGGGGATGCGGTCGGTGTCGCCGGCGACGTAGACCATGTGCGGGCCGATCTCCAGCACATAGCCGAGCCAGCCCTTCTCCTTCGGATGGTTGGGCTTGTTCGTGTTGTAGGCGGGCACGCCCTCGATCTCGATGCCGAGAATGCCGAGGTTTTCCTCCGCCGCCAGGGTACGAAGCTGCGAGGCTTTGATCCCGGCGTCCAGCGCCTCCTTTTTCATTGACAGGGGGCAGACAAAGATCGTCTCCGGCTTCTGTGCCTTCCTGAAATCCTCGGGCGAGAAGTGGTCGAAGTGCGGGTGCGTAAAAAGGATGAGGTCGGCGTCATGCCGCGCCTCCGTCAGCCGGAAGGGGTCGATGTAAATGACGAGCCTGTCGTCGATACGGATGCTGCTGTGTTCGTTGACGGTGATGTTGTCGAGCATGGTGTATTCCTCCTCTGCTTTTTGCAGAAATCATGGAAAGGCCGGGTCTCTTACCCCGCAGGAAATCAAATCGTTTTTGACGGGGCTTTGCATCGGCAAAAACACACGAAGCGGAGCTCCGCGAAGCCTCGCGCCGATCAAACACGGCTTGTCCCCCGTAAGCTCTGTGCGATAAGCGCGAGTTTCTCAATTGCGAGCCTGGCGCGCAATTGATTCTTTCCAGCACTTGTGGCACATGGCGACGTAGCGGTCGTTGCCGCCGAGGAGGACCTGGCTGCCCTCGGTGACGATGCGGCCCCGCTCGTCGATGCGGGCGTTGACCGTGGCCTTGCGGCCGCAGGCGCAGACGGTCTTGATCTCGGTGAGGGAGTCGGCAAGCTCCATGAGCCGCTGCGCCCCCGGGAAGAAGTGCGTGAGAAAATCCGTCCTGAGGCCGAAGCACAGAACCGGCAGATCCTCCTCATCCACCAGTGCCCGCAGGCCGTCGATCTGGGCGGGGGTGAAAAACTGCGCCTCGTCCGCGATGATCACATCGTGCCGGCCCGCCGCGCGGTAGGCCGCGACGATGTCCTCCTCCGGCGTGATGATCTGCGCCTCGGCGCACAGGCCGATGCGGCTTTTGATGATATTGGCCCCGTCGCGCGTGTCGACGCTGGGCTTGATGAGCCAGACGGACATGCCGAGCTCCTCATAGTTGAACTTGGTGATCAGCGCCTGGGCCGACTTGGACGAGCCCATGGCCCCGTATTTGAAATAGAGCTTAGCCATCTGCGTTTTTTCCCTCCAGATGCGCCTGCACCCGCTGCATGAGCAGGTCCAGCGCGACCCTGTTGTGCCCGCCCTCGGGCACGATGATGTCCGCGTTGCGCTTGCTTGGCTCGACATAGCGCTCGTGCATGGGCTTGACGGTGCTGAGATACTGGTTGACCACGCTCTCGAGACTGCGGCCGCGGTCGCGCACATCGCGCACGATGCGGCGCAGGATGCGCACGTCGGCGTCGGCGTCGACATAGACCTTGATATCCAGCAGCTCACACAGCTCCCGGTTCTCGAAGATCAGGATGCCCTCGACGATGACGACGCGCGCGGGCTTGACCGTGATCGTCTTCTCCGAGCGGTCGTGGATGGAGTAGTCGTAGACCGGGCAGATGACGCTGCGCCCCTTCTTGAGTGCACGCACCGCCTCGATAAGCTGGTCGGTGTCAAAGGCGTCGGGCTGGTCGTAGTTGAGCTTTGCGCGCTCCTCATAGGGCATGTTGTGGTGGGCCTTGTAGTAGTTGTCGTGGTAGATGACGGAGACGTCCGCGCCGAAGCGCTGCATGAGACGGCGGGTGATGGTGGTTTTGCCGCTGCCGGTGCCGCCGGCGATGCCGATGACCAGGACCTTGTCCATGGATGCAACCCCCTTTTTTCTCTCTCGGCACTATCTTATCATATCCCGCGCCGGGTTTCAATTTGACTTTTCCGATTTTTCCGATATAATGGACGCAACACACGGCCCCATCGGGATTATTTCATCAAGGAGGAATCACCATGACCCCTCATAACAGCGCCAGACCCGGCGCCTTCGCCAAAACCGTTCTCATGCCCGGCGACCCGCTGCGTTCCAAATACATCGCCGAGACCTTTCTGACCGACCCCGTCCTCGTCAACGACGTGCGCGGCGTTCAGGGCTACACCGGCAAGTGGAAGGACACGCCGGTCAGCGTGATGGCCTCCGGCATGGGTATGCCCTCCATCGGCATCTACAGCTGGGAGCTGTATGAGACCTACGGCGTGGAGAACATCATCCGCGTGGGCTCCGCCGGTGCGGTGCAGGACAGCGTCAACGTCATGGACATCGTCATCGGCCAGGCCGCCAGCACCAACTCCAACTACCTGGCGCAGTTCAATTTCCCCGGCGTCTTCGCCCCCATCGGCGACCCCATGATGATCCAGCACGCGGTCACCGCCTCGATGGAGCACGGCGCCACCTGGCACGTGGGCAATCTCTACTCCTGCGACAACTTCTATCACCCCAAATCCTATGAGGGGACCCGCGCCGTCCGCCGCATGGGCGTGCTGGCCGTAGAGATGGAGGCCGCCGCGCTCTACGGCAACGCCGCCTACCTCGGCAAAAAGGCCCTGTGCATCTGCACCATATCCGACCATCTGTACAAAAAGGCGGAGCTCAGCCCCGAGGAGCGCCAGACCGGCTTCAACGAGATGATCGAGATCGCCCTCGACACGGCGGTCAAGGTGTAAAACAGCAGGCTCCGGCAACGCGGCAGGGACCAGGCCGTCCGGTCCGCGGTAAAAATCGCACAGCATAAAAGACGTATGGCATACTCGCAAAAAACTGCGGATTTGCCATACGTCTTATATATTGCGCCACAACCGGACGACCCCGCGGTCGTTGAGCCGGATGAGGACCATGAGGCCCAGGGGGAAGAGCAGCATCCCGCCGACGCCGGCCACGCGCCAGCCGACATAGACGCTCAGAAGCGAGGCCAGCGGGTTCAGGCCGATCTGATCGCCGAGGAGCTTGGCCTGTGCGGCGCTGCGCGTCAGCTCGGCGAGAGCCCAGCTCAGCAGGAGGCCCAGCCCCCGGCGCGTCCGCCCCAGCAGCAGGCAGGCCGCCGCCCAGGGGGCGAGCACCACGCCGGTGCCGAAGACCGGCAGCGCGTCGATGAGGGCCGTGACCGCCGCGAGCATCGGCGCCCCCCGCACCCGCAGGAGCGTGAACGCGCCCAGAAGCTCGAAAAAGCATATGCCCATCAGGATGAGCTGCGCGCGCAAAAGTCCGCCGAAGCCGCTCTTGAGGTCCTCGCCCAGCCCCTCGAGCCGCCGGCGCAGCTGCTCCGGGAGCTGGGCCAGCAGGAAGGCGTTGACCGTGGGGAACGAGGCCGAGATAAAGTAGGCGCCGAGGGCCGCCGTCACCACGAAGAGCAGGGTGTCGGGACTGGCCTGCGCGGTGCGGGACAGGAGGGACACCAGCCCCCTTGACAGCTGTCCCGGCAGGGCGGCGGCGCTCTGCCCCAGGGCCGAGAGTGTGCGCTCCAGCATGTCGGCCGCGGGGGCGGGGGCCGCGCGGATGTGGGATACCATGCGCGCCTCCAGCGCGTCAAGACGCAGGCTCAGCGCCTCCATCAAAGCGGGCAGCTCCTTCGTCAGCGTCGCCGCTGCGGCGATGCCGCGGGTGACCAGCGCCGTGAGGCCCCAGAGCACCGCGCCCAGCGCCGTACAGGTACAGAGCCCGGCCGCCGCGCCGCGCCGCCACCGGCAGCGCACCAGAAAGGCGACCGCGGGCTCCAGCAGCGCCGCCAGCGCCCAGCCCGCCAGCAGCGGCGCGGTCCAGGGCAGCAGACAGCGCCCCGCGAGGTACAGGGCCCCGGCCCCGACCATCAGCCCCAGCCCGGCCAGGATCAGCCGCGCCACCCGCTCCGACACCCTGCAGCCCTCCCTTGCGTTTCAGCGTTACGGAGAGTATGCCCGGAAACGGAGAGCTTCAAACGGGCGTGGGAGCACGGCATCTCCCGGGCCAGTCTGAGCGCCTCCTCTTATGCCGGGCTTGTCGCAGCATCTCACCCCGGCAGGCAGAAACATGTTTCGATAATTCGACTTTGCTCCGCTCAACACGACAGGCTTCAGTTGACGACATTGCTCTTTTGGAGGCGCTGTCACCAGTGCGCACAACGGCGGCTGAGATTTCTGTGCTCGTCGAGGGTCTTCCTGGCCTGCTCCCGGCCGGCGAGGAGGGACTTGTAGCCCGCCTGGGCGAAGTCCTTGAGCTCGGCGCTCACGTCCACCGCGGCGGCGGAGAGCTTGTCGGTGGCCTCCTTCGGCGCGGCCTTCGAGACCTCCTGGCGAAGCAGCATTATCTTCTCGCCTCGGCATCATTTTTTGTCAGCAGATACAGGCAATACTGATTCATGCTTACGCCCTGTTCTTTGGAGTGCTGCGCCAGAGAGCGATGGAGTGTCTTGGGGATACGCAGCTTGAACTGCCCGGAATACTCCGTCTCAGAGGCGGGCTCAGGAATGCATATTCCTTCTTCCATGGCGGCAAGAAGCCATTCTCTTTTCGCATCCTCGGCATTTGCCGCAAGCTCCGCGATCGTCTCTCCGGTAGTCATGCAGCCCCTCAGTTCCGGATAAGAGCCGACATAACCGCCCTCCTCTCTATCCGGTACGATTTCCAGCTTATAGGGCATTTTCATATATTCTTCAATATGCGTATCGGCTTAACTCAGCTATCTTTGCAAAATCAACAATGACAGCTTAAAAGTGTGCTCCGTAGGGGCTGATGCCCTCATCAGCCCGAAACAAAACAAGAGCGCCGCGCCCGGATCGGGACGCGGCGCTTTGGTTTCTTATCTCAGCGCTCTGCGTTGGTGCAGAAGCTTTCCGCCGTTGACGATATTGAGAACGCCGACGGTCACGCCGAAGACCAGCGTCAGCACGCCGAGTGTCAGCGACGCCGCGCCGGAGCGGCCAAGGAATTGATACGTTTCTTTCATAGTTTTCCCTTCATCTTTTGAGAGAGCCGCGCCCGGTGTGGGCGCGGCTCTTGGTTTGCGGTTGTATTAGCTGGCGGCATGCTAGCCGTCCCTGCGGTTATGAATTACTTGCGGTTCTCGTCGAAGGTCTTCTTGGCCTGCTCCCAGCCGGCGAGGAGGGACTTGTAGCCCGCCTGGGCGAAGTCCTTGAGCTCGGCGCTCGCGTCCACCGCGGCGGCGGAGAGCTTGTCGGTGGCCTCCTTCAGCGCGGCCTTCGCGGCCTCGACCTTGGCGTTGACCTCAGCCTCAGCGGCCTTACGGGCAGCCTCGGCGGCCTTCGCTGCGGCCTCCTGCTCCTTCTCCTCCTTGATCGCGGCCTGGGCGGCGGCGAGGCGGGCGATGGGCACGCGGAACGGGCTGCAGGAGACGTAGTCCAGACCGACCTTGTGGAAGAACTCCACGGAGGAGGGATCGCCGCCGTGCTCGCCGCAGACGCCGAGGTGGAGGTCCGGGCGGACGGAGCGGCCGAGCGTCGCGGCCATCTTCACGAGCTTGCCGACGCCCTTCTGGTCGACGCGGGCGAAGGGATCGCTCTCGTAGATCTTGGCGTCGTAGTAGGACTTGAGGAACTTGCCGGCGTCGTCACGGCTGAAGCCGAAGGTCATCTGGGTCAGGTCGTTGGTGCCGAAGGAGAAGAACTGGGCCTCCTGCGCGATCTCATCCGCGGTCAGGGCGGCGCGCGGGATCTCGATCATGGTGCCGACGAGGTACTTCATATCGGAGCCGGCCTCCTTGATGAGACGGTCGGCGGTGGCAACCACGACGTCCTTGACGTACTTGAGCTCCTTGACCTCGCCCACCAGGGGGATCATGATCTCAGGCTGCATCTTCCACTCGGGGTGGCGGGCCTGGACGGCCAGCGCGGCCTTGATGACGGCAGCGGTCTGCATCTCGGCAATCTCGGGATAGGTGACGGCCAGACGGCAGCCGCGGTGACCCATCATGGGGTTGAACTCATGCAGGGAGGAGATGATGGCCTTGATGTCCTCGACGCTCTTGCCCTGGGTCTCGGCGAGGGCTTTGATGTCCTCTTCCTCGGTGGGCACGAACTCGTGGAGGGGCGGGTCGAGGTAGCGGATGGTGACGGGGTAGCCCTGCATGGCCTCGTAGATGCCCTCAAAGTCGCCCTGCTGCATGGGCTCGAGCTTTGCCAGCGCAGCAACGCGCTCCTCCTTGGTGTCGGAGCAGATCATCTCGCGCAGGGCGGCGATGCGGTCGCCCTCAAAGAACATATGCTCGGTACGGGTCAGGCCGATGCCCTGAGCGCCCAGCTCGACAGCCTTGGCGGCGTCGCGCGGGGTGTCGGCATTGGTGCGGACCTGGAGACGGCGGTACTTGTCGGCCCAGGCCATGATACGGCCGAACTCGCCGGCGATGGAGGCGTCGACCGTGGGGATGAGCCCGTCATAGATATTGCCGGTGGAGCCGTCGATGGAAATGAAGTCGCCCTCGTGGAAGGTCTTGCCTGCGAGCTCGAACTTCTTGTTCTCCTCATCCATCTTGATGTCGCCGCAGCCGGAGACGCAGCACTTGCCCATGCCGCGGGCGACGACCGCCGCGTGGCTGGTCATGCCGCCGCGCACCGTGAGGATGCCCTGGGCGGCGGCCATGCCCTCGATATCCTCGGGGCTGGTCTCGAGACGGACGAGGACGACCTTTTCCTTGCGGGCGGCCCAGGCCTTGGCGTCCTCGGCGGAGTAAACGATCTTGCCGCAGGCGGCGCCGGGAGAAGCGCCCAGGCCCTTGCCGATGGGCGTGGCGGCCGCGAGGGCCTTGGCGTCAAACTGCGGGTGGAGCAGGGTGTCGAGGTTGCGCGGCTCGATCATCAGAACGGCCTGCTTCTCGTCGATCATGCCCTCGTCCACGAGGTCGCAGGCGATCTTGAGGGCGGCCTGCGCGGTGCGCTTGCCGTTGCGGCACTGGAGCATGTAGAGCTTGCCGTTTTCGACGGTGAACTCCATGTCCTGCATGTCGCGGTAGTGGTCCTCCAGCAGGGCGCAGACCTTGACGAACTGCTCGTACGCCTCGGGGAACTTCTCCTCCATCTGGGAGATGGGCATCGGGGTGCGGACGCCGGCCACGACGTCCTCGCCCTGGGCGTTGGTGAGAAACTCGCCCATCAGCTTCTTCTCGCCGGTGGCGGGGTCGCGGGTGAAGGCGACGCCGGTGCCGGAGTTCTCATTGAGGTTGCCGAAGACCATCGGCATGACGTTGACGGCGGTGCCCCAGGAATAGGGGATGTCGTTCTGCTGTCTGTAGTAGTTGGCGCGGGGGTTGTCCCAGGAGCGGAAGACGGCGCGGATGGCCTCCTTCAGCTGGACAACGGGGTCGGAGGGGAAGTCCTCGCCGATCTGCTTTTTGTACTCGGCCTTGAACTGCTCAGCCAGCTCCTTGAGATCGGCCGCGGTGAGCTCGACGTCGAAGGTGACGCCCTTCTCCTCCTTCATCTTGTCGATGAGCTGCTCAAAGTACTTTTTGCCGACCTCCATGACGACGTCGGAGAACATCTGGATAAAGCGGCGGTAGGAGTCGTACACGAAGCGCTCGAACTTGGGATCGGGGTTGCCGGCGATCATGGCCGCCACGACGTCGTCATTCAAGCCGAGGTTCAGAATGGTATCCATCATGCCGGGCATGGAGGCGCGCGCACCGGAGCGCACGGAGACGAGCAGAGGGTTCTGGAGGTCGCCGAACTTCTTGCCGTTGATCTGCTCCATGATCTCGACATTCTTCATGATCTCGGCCATGATGCTGTCGTTGATCTGGCGGCCGTCCTCATAATACTGGGTGCAGGCCTCGGTGGAGATGGTGAAGCCCTGCGGGACGGGGAGGCCGATGTTGCTCATCTCGGCAAGGTTTGCGCCCTTGCCGCCGAGCAGCTCGCGCATGTTTGCATTGCCTTCGGAGAAGAGATACACATACTTTTTGCTCATGCCTGTTATTCCTTTCCGTTTTTTGAAAGTTTTTGAAAGATATGGATTTGAATTGCTTTTAATGTTCTTACAGTTTACCACACAAGGCGGTATTTTCGCAATAGCTTTTCGTCAGAAATCCACGTCCGGTTTTCGATTTTTTGGGCTTTTCCCGGACGGAGACGCAGGGCTGCGCCCTTCCCCGGTCCCGCGCTCAGATATTCCCGTCCCGCTCCTTCAGCAGCGCCTCCGCGAGACGCACGAAGTCGGCGGTGCTCAAGACCTCGCCGCGGACGCGCGGATCGAAGCCGCAGCTTTGCAGCGCCCGCTCCACGCGCTCCTTCGTCATATCGGAAACCTGTGACGAGACGGCGTTGACGAGGGTCTTGCGGCGCTGGTTGAAGGCGGCGCGCACCAGGCGGAACAGCAGCTCCTCCGCTTCCGGGCCGCTGACCGCGGCGGGCGGGGCCGCGCGGCGTGTCAGGCGGATGACCGAGCTTGTCACCTTCGGCTGCGGCACAAAGCAGGAGGGCGGCACGTCGAAGAGCTGCTCCGCCTCCATGTGCCACTGGACGAAGATACCGAACGCGCCGTAGTCCTCCGTCCCGGGGGAAGCGCAGATGCGGCGCGCGACCTCCCGCTGGATCATGACGGTGACGGTCTCGAAACAATCCGCCTCGATGAGCGCGGTGAGCACGGGCGTCGTGACGTTGTAGGGGAGATTGGCGCAGACCTTGTACCGCAGGCCGGGCATATGCTCCCGCACGAGCTGCGGCAGGTCCAGCCGCAGGGCGTTGCCGTAGACGAGCTCGACGTTTTCGCAGTCGCCCAGGGTCTCCGCCAGAATGGGCCTGAGTGCCTTGTCGAGCTCCACGCTCAAAACCTTCCCCGCGCGCTTCGAGAGCTCTCGCGTCAGGCAGCCGACGCCGGGGCCGATCTCCAGCACGCCGACGTCCTCCGCGAGCCCCGCCGAGGCCGCGATCTCCTCCGGCACCCAGGCGGCGGTCAGAAAGTTCTGCCCCATGGATTTGGAAAAGCGGAACTTGTGTCTCGCCAGAAGGGCGCGGATCTCATTGTAATCGGTCAGGTTCATTTCTTGTCCTTCAATATCTTTTCAAATGCCTGCCGGTGCGGGTCGTGGCCAGGCTCGGAGTCCACCAGAATGTTGCCCCGGTAGCGGTAGCCGCTCTCGCGCAGCAGGGTCTGCATTGGTTTGTTTTTTCTGTGCGTGTCCACGCGGATGTATTTGCGCCCGAACGCGCGCGCCTGCTCCTCCGCGCAGCGGATCAGCGCCCCGGAGGCCCCGCTGCCGCGGTACTCCTTCGCGATGGCCGCGCGGTGGAGCGTGCAGTAGGGCAGCTCCGCCGACCACCTGCCGTCGGTGATGGCGTCGTACTCCGGCTGGGGCTCGGTGCTGAGGACGAAGAAGCCCGCCGTGTCGCCCGCGTGCTCGAGAACGAAGCACTGTCCGAGGCGTATGTCCTCCAGAAAGCGGGCCGCGTCGGGATAGGCGCCCTGCCACTGGTCGATGTGAAAGCGCCGCAGGCCCGCGCGGGCATCCTCCGTGATCTCGAGGATGCGGGGGATGTCCCCCGAAACCGCCGCGCGGCAGCTCACGGGCTCGGTGAGCTGCTTGCGGCCCCGCTCCTTCTCGAGCTCTTTCAGAAGCGCCCGGTCCTCGTCGCTCTGCGGCTCGAAGGCGGCGAACATGTCGGGCCGCTTGTCGCGGGTGCGGCGAAGCTGCTCCTTCCGGCGCCAGCGCTCGATGCGGGCGTGGTCACCGTTTAAGAGGATCTCGGGCACGGCGCGGCCCTCCCAGCTCTCGGGCCGCGTGTACTGGGGGTATTCGAGAAGCCCGTCCCAGTGGCTCTCGCCGGTGTAGCACTGCTCGTCCGCGAGGACCCCGGGCACCAGACGGCACACGGAGTCCGCCACGGCCATGGCCGCGATCTCGCCGCCGGTGAGCACGAAGTCGCCGAGGGAGATCTCCTCGTCCACGCAGGCTTCGATAAAGCGCTCGTCCACGCCCTCATAGTGGCCGCAGACCAGCACCAGATGGTCGTAGTCCCGCCGGAGCCGCTTCGCGGTCTCCTGCGTGTAGGGCCGGCCCTGCGGGGAGAGGTAGATCACACGGCTGCGCAGGCCCTCCGCGCTCTCCATCACATGGTCCAGGCAGGACTTGAGCGGCTGGGCCATCATCACGCAGCCGAAGCCGCCGCCGTAGGGGTAGTCGTCCACCTGCTTCTGCTTATTCTCGGTGAAGTCCCGGATCTGGATGCAGTTGATCTCCACGATGCCCTTCTTCGCGGCGCGGCCGAGAATGCTCTCATGCAGTACGGCGCCCACGGTGTCGGGGAAAAGTGTCAGAATGTCGATTCTCATGCTACATGCCCTCGATCAGATGTACGGTGATGATCCCCGCGTCAGCGTCCGTGCTTTTGATGAATTCCGGCACGGCGGGGATGAGGTGCTCGCCCTCCCCCTTCACCACATAGACCGTGGAGGCGGGGGTCTCCAGGATCTCGGTGAGGGTGCCGAGCTCCCTCCCCTCCTCGTCCACGACGCGCGCGCCGAGGATGTCCTGCAAAAAGAAGGCCCCCTTCGGAAGGGGCGCGTCCTCCCGCCGGACGGAGACGGTCCTGCCCTTGAGACGCATGGCGGCGTTGACATCCTCCACGCCCTCCAGGCGCGCGATGACAAAGCCCTTGTGCGCCCGCGCCTCCAGGAGCTTCAGCTCCTCGCCCGAATCCAGCACAAGGCGCTTGAAGCGCTTGAAAAACTGTGGGGAGTCGAGCCAGACCTCGATCCTGACCTCTCCCCGCACGCCGTGGGTGTTGACGATGCGCCCGGCCTCGATCAGCGGTTTTTTCTCCATGCCGCGCCTCCTTATGCCAGCGCCTCGGGCGGGATCTCGACGGCGCCGGCCGTGTCGAAGCTGTAGAGCTCCACGCTCATAAAGACGCGGCCCGTCTCCATTTTGAGGCCCGACGAGCCGACGTCCGGGTCACCGAGGCCCAGCGCCCCGAGACCCAGTTCCCCGGCCCAGGCGGACAGGGCGGCGTCAAGAAGCCGGGGCGCGAAGGCCGCCATAAACGTCGTCAGGTCCGCGGTGAATCGCGTGACCATGCCGCTCTTCCGGTCGATGGCGACAGTCAGGGGAATGTCGCCGCAGCTCTCGAGGTCCAGGCTCTCCGCCGGCAGGTTCATCGCGGCGAGCATGTCCTCCATTGCGCCGGACGCCTCGAGCAGAGTCTGCAGGTCCTTGCCCGTGATCGTGCCGGCGTAGACCTCCGCCTCGGACCCGCGCACGGTCTCCGTGCCGGTCGGCTCAAACGCGGAGGCCAGCCTGAGCAGGCCCGTGAGGCTGCCCGCACCCGACGCGCCGGGCAGCTCCTTCTCCACGCGCTGCCGGGTCCAGCTCCGTCCGCCGTCCGGGGAGACACAGGCCGTATAGCCCGCATCCTCCTTCACGGTGTAGCTGAGCACGGACGCCTCCTGCCCGAAGAGCTCGAAGGTTGTGAGCATCCTGCTCTTCATGGGATCGGTGTTGACGTCGCCGCTCGACGCGATCTTCAGCTCGATCGGCAGCTCCTGCCCGAGAACGGTGAAGCTGAGCTCCGTGTCCAGGCTGATGTCCATGCTGTAGCTTCTGAGCTTCTCCATCCGCCGCGCCGCAAGGGCCATCCTCATGCCGAAGCCTCCGCAGCCCGCAAGCGACAGCGCCAGTGCCAAAACCAGCAGCACCGCCAAGATTCTGTCTCTCTTCATCCTCCGTCTCCCTTCAACGCTCGTTTTGGGCAACACCGCATAATTCGGCGAGAGCGACTCCTGAGAAAATTTGGGTTCTGATGAAGGCATTTTTTTGCAGGAATACTTTGTGTATTTCAAGAAAAAGTGACAAAATCAGAGCGCGAATTTTCCAGGAGCGGATTGTGCGGTGTTGCCTTTGTTCTATGAGAGGAGTATAACAGAAACGCGCGGGAAAATGCATACAAACTGTAAAGAACATCGACAGGGATCGGCTTCGCGCGGCAAAAGCGGCGCTGATCTCTCCCGCCGGGCGCTCCCGGTTTGGATGCCGACGAAAAAGGCAAGAAAAGCGGCAATTTGGGAATTGCGGTCGCGGGGGAGGATGTGGTATGATAAGAATGCGGCGCTGCCGGCGTTTCAGGACTTTCTGAGCCGGCGCCGTGCCGACACAGGCGGAAGGAGTGGGAACATGAGAAGCACAGCAAGGGGCCTCGTCTATACGAACGACAGGTGCATCGGCTGCAACAAGTGCATCCGCGCGTGCAGCTGCATCGGCGCCTGCGTATCCACCGAGCCCGACGAAAATGGAAATTCCCGGATCATGGTCGACGGAAGCCTTTGCGTGGCCTGCGGCGCCTGCTTTGATATCTGCGAGCATAACGCCCGCGATTACAGCGACGATACCGAACGCTTCTTTGAAGACCTCGGGAGGGGCGAAAAGCTCTCTCTTCTCGTCGCGCCCTCCTTCCCCGCCAATTATCCCGACCGCTATGCGCAGGTGCTCGGCAAGCTCAGGGAGCTCGGCGTGAACCGCATCATCAGCGTATCCTTCGGGGCGGACATCACCACCTGGGGCTATATCAACTACATGCAGAAGTACGGCTTTACGGGCGGCATCTCCCAGCCCTGCCCGGCCGTCGTGGGATATATCGAGCGCTATATGCCGGAGCTGCTGCCGAAGCTCTTCCCGGTCCAGAGTCCCCTGATGTGCGCGGCCATTTACGCGAGACAGGAGCTTGGCATCACGGACAGGCTCGCGTTCATCAGCCCGTGCATCGCAAAGAAGCTGGAGATCGACGACCCGAACACCCACGGCTATGTCAGCTATAACGTGACCTTCGCGCACCTGATGCGGTATGTGGAGAAGCACGGGCTGTACGCGGACGCCTGCCGGGATGAGATCGAGTACGGCCTGGGCTCAATCTATCCCATGCCGGGCGGCCTGAAGGAGAACGTACAGTGGCTTCTGGGGCACGACGTGTTCATCCGCCAGGTTGAGGGCGAAAAGAGACTGTTTCGCTACCTCGAAAAAAACCAGAGCCTCCTGCGCGACGGGAAGACGCCCTTCCTGTTTGTCGACGCGCTCAACTGCGAAAACGGCTGCCTGTGCGGGACGGGAACGGACATGTCCCTGTCCTCCACGGACGACTCGCTGTATCATCTGCACGACATCAAGGAGGCCGTTGAAAAGGACGCCCCTGGCAGCCCGTGGTCGAGATGCGCAGCGCCGGAGGAGAGGCTCGCCTGCCTCAACAGGCAGTTTGAGCACCTGAAGCTCGAGGATTATCTGCGCTCCTACACGGACAGGTCGGCGCAATGCACGCTGCGCATCCCCGATCCCGAGGAGCTGGAGATGATCTTTCTGGAGATGAACAAGACCGACGAGGCCTCCCGGCACATCAACTGCTCCTGCTGCGGGTACGACTCCTGCCTGGAAATGGCGACGGCGATCCACAACGGCTTCAACCACAAGGAAAACTGCATCCACTACCTGAAGGACATGTACGTCCAGAAGGCCGCCGAGACCGACATCATGACCGGGCTCCCGAACGCTGCCGGATTCAGGACCTTTGTCAACCGGACGCGGGCCGCGGGGACGCTGACGTCCTACAACGCGTTCAATATCAATCTCAAGAGCTTCGGGCTCATCAACAAGAAGTACGGCAAGCAGGAGGCGGACAATATCATCGTCCGCTTTGCGGAGCTCCTCCTCTCCTATACGGACGAGGATGAGTGCGCGGGGCGCCTGTCCGGAGATTCCTTCATTCTGATAACGCGCAAGGAGAAGACCGAATCCGTGCTGAAGCTGACCGCGGGCGTGAATATACGCGCCGTCGCGGACGGGCAGGAGGAGATGACGACCCTGCAGGCCGTCGCCGGCTGCCTGGATATCGACGACGACGAGCTCGACAGCGAGGGGATACTCGGCCGATGCTCGACGGCGCTGACCGTCGCCAAATACGAAAAGCATGTGCCGTATCTGTTCTCGACGCCGGAGATGCACACCAGGGCCATACGCCAGAAGCAGATCCTCTCCGGCTTTGCCGACGCTCTGGAGAGGGGCGAATTCCGGCCCTTCTATCAGCCGAAGGTCAACACCGGGACCAGGACGCTCGCCGGCGCGGAGGCGCTGGTGCGCTGGCTCAAGGACGGCGAGATCATCGCCCCGGGCGAATTTATCCCCGTTCTCGAGACCGGCGACAGCATCTGTGTGCTGGATTTCTACATCTTCGAGCAGGTGTGCAGGGATATCCGCAAGTGGATCGACGAGGGCATCGAACCCGTGCGCATCTCCACGAACTTCTCCCGCAGGAATCTGTCGGACCCCGATTTTTCCGAAAAGATCAAAAAAATCCTCGAAGCCTATGACATTCCGCGGCGCTATATTGAGGTGGAGGTCACCGAGACCATCAGCGAGGAGGAGAACGACCGGCTCAGCCGGTTCATCCGCGAGATGCACGCGTCGTCGATCGCCATGGCCATCGACGACTTCGGGACCGGATACTCCTCTCTGAATCTCCTGCGCAATTTCTCGGCGGACGTGCTCAAGCTCGACAAATCGTTTATCGACGGCCACACCGGCACCAAGCGCGACAGCGTCGTCGTCTCGAACGTGGCGAAGATGGCAAACGAGCTGGACATGAGCGTCATCACCGAGGGCGTTGAGCGCTGGGATCAGGTAGAGTTTCTGAAAAGCGTCAACATCAACATGGTGCAGGGCTATCTGTTCGACAGGCCGCTTCCGAAGGAGGACTTTGAGCAGAGGCTGAAAAACAAGGTTTACGCCTGACCCGCCCCGAACAGGAAGCGGCCGGCCCCATCGTTCTCCCTCCCGGGCGCGCATCTTTCATGTATATTTTTTTCGTCTCCCGGTGAGACTATGAGCAGCACCCTACATAAACTGTATTGGGCGACTCTTCATCGGAGTGTGAAGCTACCATGGTCAAACGGGGAGATATCTACTTTGCCGACCTCAGCCCGGTCGTCGGCAGCGAGCAGGGCGGGATGCGGCCGGTGCTGATCGTCCAGAACGACACCGGCAATCGGCACAGCCCCACGGTCATCGCCGCCGCGATCACCAGCCAGATGGGCAAGGCGAAGCTGCCCACCCATATCGAGCTGCACGGCCGCAGCGTCGGCCTCAACCGCGACAGCGTCATCCTGCTCGAGCAGATCCGCACCATCGACAAGTCCCGCCTGCGCGAGCGGATGGGCAAGCTCGACAAGACCACGATGAGCGCGGTGGACAGCGCCCTCGCCGTCAGCTTCGGCCTGGGCTCCTGAAAAAACGTATAAGCGATCTCTCCCGCCCGTATACTCACGGCGGGGGAGATTTTTATTCCCCGTGCCGTCCTGCGCGCAGACGAAGGCTCCTTCGAGGCCGCTCCGCTCGGGATGACAGGGGGACTTGCCACAGGGCTTTTGGAGGGATTTGCCATGGATCTGCCGCTCATCATCGGGGGCGAAAAGCGGGGCCTGCTGCGCGTGACGCAGAGCGGGCTGTATACGGTCATCGAAGCGGAGCTCGACGGCGGGGCCGGGACGCTCGTCCGGCTCTGGGCGCACGGCGGCGGGCGAAGCGCCTATCTCGGCGTGATGCAGCCGCGGGGCGCGGGGCTGTGGCTGCGGCGCAGACTGAGCCGAAACGAGCTGCGCGCCTTCCCGGACCCGATCGAATCTGCCTCCGACCGGGAGACGGAAAGCCCGCAGGCTGCCGGGCCGGAGCCCGCGCGGGAGAGTCGGGATGCGGCGGGCGATGCGGAGGAGACGCCGGCGCGCGAAAGCGATCACCGTTCCTGTCCCTGGCCCGCCGAGCCTCCGGAGGAGGGGCTTTTGTGGTACAGGAGGCCGGACGGCAGCCTCACCGCCTTCGACGGGATCAGCAGTCTGCTCGCCCTGCCGGCGGAGCTGCGCGCTCCGGGGCCGCAGGCGTCGCTCCGGGTGATCGAGGGGAAGAAATATCTGGTTTTTCGCTATTGAGAAAGAGCCGGATTTGATGTATAATAGAAACAATTATTCGATTCCCGGCAGATTACGAACGGAGGCAAGCGACATGCAAATGACCGACCTGATCATCAAAAAGCGTGACGGCGCGGAGCTCAGCGCCGAAGAGATCCAATTCATGATTGACGGCTATGTGAAGGGCGTGATCCCGGATTACCAGATGTCCGCCATGTGCATGGCCATCTACCTGCGCGGCATGAACGACCGGGAGACCCTGGACCTGACCATGGCGATGGTGAACTCGGGCGAGATCGTAGACCTCAGCGCGATCGCGGGCGTCAAAGCGGACAAGCACTCCACCGGCGGCGTCGGGGACAAGACCAGCCTGATCCTCTGCCCCATGGTGGCGGCCTGCGGGCTGCGCATCGCCAAGATGTCGGGCCGGGGTCTCGGCCACACGGGCGGGACGCTCGACAAGCTGGAGAGCTTTTCGGGCTACAACATTGCCATCGGGGAGCAGCGCTTCATCGAGAACGTCAACCGCATCGGCATCGCGCTCATCGGCCAGACGGCGGACATCGTCCCCGCGGACAAGAAGCTCTATGCCCTGCGGGACGTGACCGGCACCGTGCCCAGCATCCCGCTGATCGTCAGCTCCATCATGTCCAAGAAGCTGGCCTCCGGCGCGGATGTGATCGTGCTGGACGTGAAATGCGGCAGCGGCGCCTTCATGAAGGACGAGGCGCAGGCGCGGGAGCTGGCCAGGGGCCTGACGCGGATCGGGCGTCTGGCCGGGAAAAAATGCGCCGCGGTCATCACCGACATGGACCAGCCTCTGGGCCGCATGGTGGGCAACGCCCTCGAGGTGAAGGAGGCCATCTCCGTGCTGAAGGGAGAGACCCGGGGCGACCTGCTGGAGCTCTGCCTTACGCTCGGCAGCTGCATCCTCACTGAAGCCGGGACCGCGCCGGACGCGGACACGGCCCGCGCCATGCTGCTGCGGACCATCGAGGACGGTGCGGCCCTGCGGAAGCTGGCGGAGCTGGTCGCCGCCCAGGACGGCGACGCCGAGGCCGTATACGACACGTCGCGTCTGCCCCTGGCGCCGGTACAGACGGAGGTGATCTCCGAGGAGGCGGGCTTTCTCAGCCATATGGACTGCGAGAAGGTGGGCCTCATCTCCATGCACCTGGGCGGCGGCCGCGCCACCAAGGAGAGCGAGATCGACCTCTCCGTGGGCCTGGTGCTCCACAAGAAGATCGGCGACCGGGTGGAGCAGGGGGAGAGCCTGGCGACCATCCACGCCGCCACGAAGGAAAAGGCGAAGGAGGCCGCAGCGCTCCTGCGGGATTGCTGCACGTTCTCGGCCGAGCCGGTAGAGCGCCCCGCGTTCATCAAGGCGATCATTACATAAAACCCCCGTGTCATCAAAGCCCCTTCGTGTCATCCCGAGCGAAGCGGAGCGGAACCGAAGGATCTTTCCGCAATCGGATTCTTCGCCGCTCCTCAAAATGACACGGGGGAACCCGGAATGACACGGACTGAAAAACCGAAAAATACAACAGAAAAGGAGCGTCGCCATGCAGTACATCATGTCACTCGACCAGGGCACCACCAGCAGCCGCTGCATCCTCTTTGACAAGTCCGGCAATATCTGTTCCGTCGTCAACAAGGAATTCCGCCAGATCTTCCCCAAGCCCGGCTGGGTGGAACACGACGCGGAGGAAATCTGGGACACCACCTATGAGGTGGCCCACGCCGCGATGGCCAAGCTCAACGTCACCGCCAAGGAGATCGCCGCCATCGGCATCACCAACCAGCGCGAGACCACGGTCGTCTGGGACAGGGACACCGGCGAGCCCATCGCCAACGCTATCGTCTGGCAGTGCCGCCGCACCTCGGACATCATCGACAAGCTGGTGGCCGACGGGCACGCCGACATGATCCGTGAGAAGACCGGCCTCATCCCCGACGCGTATTTCTCCGGCTCCAAGATCCAGTGGCTCCTGGACAACGTGCCCGGCGCGCGCAGAAGGGCCGCCGCGGGCAAGCTCCTCTTCGGCACGATCGACACCTGGCTCATCTGGAAGCTCACCGGCGGCAGGGTCCACGTCACGGACTACACCAACGCCAGCCGCACCATGCTCTTCAACATCCACACCCTCAAGTGGGACGAGGAGCTTCTGGAGCTCTTGAACATCCCGGCCTCCATGCTGCCGAAGGTCAGACCCTCGAGCTTTGTCTACGGCAAGACCGACTTTGAGATGTTCGGCGGGGAGATCCCCATCTCCGGCGCGGCGGGCGACCAGCAGTGCGCCCTCTTCGGCCAGTGCTGCTTTGAGCCCGGCACCATGAAAAACACCTACGGCACCGGCTGCTTCCTGCTCATGAACACCGGCACGGAGCCGGTGATGAGCCGCAACGGCCTTGTCACCACCATCGCCGCCTCCGCCGGGGACCGGGTGCACTACGCGCTCGAGGGCTCCATCTTCATCGCGGGCGCCGCGATCCAGTGGCTCCGGGACGAGCTGGGCGTCATCACCTCCGCCAAGGAGAGCCAGCAGTTTGCCGAGAAGGTACCCGACACCGCGGGCGGCTATGTGGTGCCCGCGTTCACGGGTCTCGGCGCGCCGTTCTGGAACCAGCGGGCGCGCGGCTGCGTGGTCGGCATCACGCGCGGCTTCTCCCGCGCCCATCTGGTGCGCGCCACGCTGGAGAGTCTCGCCTATCAGACGCACGACATTGCCCGCGCCATGGAGCGCGACTCCGGTATCCCCATCGCGGAGCTCAAGGTCGACGGCGGCGCGAGCGCCAACAACTTCCTCATGCAGTTTCAGGCGGACCTGATCGGGTCCGACGTCTACCGCCCCCGCTGCATCGAGACCACCGCCCTGGGCGCGGCCTATCTCGCGGGTCTCGCGGTCGGCTACTGGGAGAGCCTGGAGGACGTGAAGAACAACTGGGCGGTGGACCGCGTCTTCACGCCGGAGATGGAGGAGGGGCGCCGCAAGGAGCTCCTGCGCGGCTGGGACAAGGCCGTCAAGTGCGCCTTGCTGTGGGGACAGGACTGAAACAGGAGAGAGAAATGGACTATACGAAACTGAAAAATACCGAGCTGTTCCTCTTCGACATGGATGGAACACTGTATCTGGGGGATAATGTCTACGAGGGCGCGATCGAGCTGATGGAGGACCTGCCGCGCCTCGGAAAGAAGTACATCTACCTGACCAACAACTCCTCCCGCGCGGGCGAGGACTATATCACGCGCCTGAAAAAGCTGGGCTTTCCCTGCGAGCGGGAGAACGTCTTCACCTCCGGCATGGCGACCGGCATGTACCTCAACCAGCGCCACCCCGGGGCCAGCGTCTATCTCGCGGGCACGAAGGCCTTCTACCGGGAGCTCGTGAGCTACGGCATCCGGCTTGTCAACGACGAGCTCGGCCACACCGACGCGGACACCGTGGACGTGGTGGTGCAGGGCTTCGACACGGAGCTCGTGTACGAAAAGCTCGACCGGGCCTGCCACTATCTGCGGCGCGGCTCCGTCTTCATCGCCGCGAATCCCGACTGGGTCTGCCCCATGCCGGCAGGCGAGGTCCTGCCCGACTGTGGCAGCATCTGCGCCCTGCTCACGGCCGCAAGCTCCGTCAGGCCCAACTACATCGGCAAGCCCAACCGCAACATGATCGACGTGATCTCCGAAATGACCGGCATCCCCAACGAGAAGATCTGCGCCGTGGGCGACCGCATCTATACCGACATCGCGGTGGCGCAGAACGCGGGGTCCGTGTCGGTGCTGGTGATGAGCGGCGAGACGGACGAAAAGATCCTCGCCGAGGCCGAGCGCAAGCCCGACTATGTCCTGCGGGACGTGCACGAGCTGCATGAAATTCTGAAAACGCTGTAAAGGAAAAAGACCGTCTCACATCCCCCTGCCGAGGGACTGCGTCATCCTGAGCGAAGGAGCTTTCCCGGAAACCGAGAGAGAAAGCTCCTTCGCCGCTTCGTTCCTCCGGATGACGGACATTGGAGACGGCCCGCCTTCGACCCTATGTACGACATTGCAAAATATTTTCTCCCGTCGGCCTGCTTTCTGCTGCTGGTGGTGTTCTTCCTCCTGCTGCCGGAGCTGCGCGTGTGCAGACTCGGCCCCGTGCGGGGCGGGGACCGCCGCATCGGCAGGGCGGACGCCGGGATCATGGCGGCGCTGACGCTTGTTTACGCCTGCCTGGCCTTCACCGGCCTCGGCAACACCCGCTCCCCGCAGAGCTTTGTCGAGCTTCGCGGCGGGCCCGCGCAGATCGAACTGGACGTAAGCGGCGGCGAGGCCGAGAGCCTCATGTTCTTCACCGGCGTCGGCGTAGGCGGCTATGTGATCGACTACACCATCGACGGGAGCGACAGCTACCGCCTGGGCGAGCTGGAGCAGAGCCACGCCGAGGTTTTGAAATGGATCCCGGTGGACCTGAACTATCGCATCACCGGCGGCACCCTGCGCATCAGCGGCTACGGGGACGTTTGGCTGGGCGAGGTCGTCGCCCTGACCGCGGACGGGGAACGCATCCCCGCACTCTCGGGCACGGCGGCCCTCATCGACGAGCAGGAGCTCTGCCCGGACAGGGAGAGCTTCATGAACTCCTCATATTTCGACGAGATCTATCACGCCCGCACGGCGTGGGAGCAGCTCAACGGCGTCTACCCCTACGAGATCACGCACCCGCCCCTCGGCAAGAGCATCATCGGCCTCGGCATCCGCCTCTTCGGGATGACGCCCTTCGGCTGGCGCTTTTCGGGCACGCTCTTCGGCGTGCTGATGCTGCCGCTTCTGTATATCTTCGCCAAAAAGCTCTTCGGCGGCAGGCTCGTCCCCGCGGCGACGGCGTCGCTGATGGCGACGGATTTCCTGCACTTTGTCCAGACCCGCATCGCCACCATCGACACTTATGCCGTTTTCTTCATCCTGCTGATGTACCTGTTCATGTACCGCTTTCTCTGCGACGGGCGGCTTTTCGACCTCGCGCTCTGCGGGCTGAGCTTCGGTCTCGGCGCGGCCAGCAAGTGGACCTGCTTCTACGCGGGCGCGGGCCTCGCGCTGATCTGGCTCTGGTGGGTCATCACGAGCGTGCGCGCAGGGCGTCTCACGACCCGGGGCTTTGTGAAAAACGCGCTTTTCTGCGTGGTCTTCTTCATCCTCGTGCCCGGCGCCATCTATTATCTGTCCTACATCCCCTACGGCAGGGCGCGCGGGGTCGACAGCGTTCTGAGCCGGGAATACCTGGACATCGTGCTCAACAACCAGAGCTATATGTTCGGATACCACTCCCAGCTTGTCGCCACGCATCCCTATTCGTCCTTCTGGTATCAGTGGATCCTGGACATCCGGCCCATCCTCTACTATCTTGCGTACCTGCCGGGAGGAAAGCATGTGAGCTTCGGCGCGTTCGTCAACCCTGTGCTCTGCTGGGGCGGACTGCTGGCGCTGTTCGTGCTGGTCTATCTCGTGATCGCGCGGCGGGACCGGCGCTCCGGGTTTATCCTGGCCGGCTATCTCGCACAGCTTTTGCCCTGGGTGCCGGTGACGCGCCTGACCTTCGCCTACCACTATTTCCCCTGCACGGTCTTTCTGGCCCTGGCCCTGGGCCGCTGCTTTGATCTCATCGTGCGAAACAGGCGGCAGGGCGCGCTGATCGTCCTGGGCTTCGCCGCGCTGAGCTTCGCGGTCTTCGTCCTGTTCTACCCCAACCTCGCGGGCCTGCCGCTGGGGAAAAGCATCCTCCGCTCCTGGCTGCCCACCTGGCCGTTTTAACCTCGATTGCGAATGCGATTGGCAAGGAATAGCCCTATCACCGCAGGGGAGGAATCGGTGTCATTGCTCTGTTCCCGGGTAAAACCGTGAACGGGGCGCGTACCGCTCCCCTACGCTCTTGTCGGAGGTTTTGCCTTGTAACGCACATTTCTGATGTACCAAGGCTTCGGGCGGCTGATAGCCGCCCCTACAGAGAAAATCCATAAAAAGGAGTGTCCTCCCAATGAAAACACTGACCCTGGGAAAAACCGGCCTTGTTGTAACCAAAACCGCCATGGGCTGCCTGCCGGTGCAGCGCTGCGACAGGGACTACGCCGTGAAGCTGCTGCAGGCGGCGTATGACGGCGGCATCCGCTACTTTGACACGGCCAACGCCTACACCGACAGCGAGGAAAAGATCGGGCTCGCGCTCGCCGACGTGCGCGACCGGATCGTGATCTCCACCAAGAGCGCGGCATGGGACAGGGACGGTGTTCTCGCGCATATCGAGAACAGTCTCAAAATGATGAGGACCGACTACATCGACCTCTTCCAGTTCCACCAGGTGCCCGAGGTGCCGGACCCCAACGATCCGAACGGGCCTTACGCCGGCGCTCTCGAGGCAAAAAGGCGCGGCTGGATCCGCCACATCGGCGTGACCACGCACCGCGTCCAGGTTGCCGAGGACTGCATCGCCTCCGGCTGGTTTGAGACCCTGCAGTTCCCGTTCAGCTATATCTCGTCCGAGCGTGACCTCGCCCTGGCCGAAAAGTGCAGGAAGGCCGACATGGGCTACATCGCGATGAAGGGGCTGGCCGGCGGCCTGCTGACCAACGTGCGCGCCTGCCACGCCTTCATGAATCTCTATGACAACGTGGTGCCCATCTGGGGCATCCAGCGCATGGAGGAGCTGGAGCAGTGGCTGGAGATGGCGGACGAGGACCCGCAGATGGACGCGATGCTCGACGCCTTTATCAAAAAGGAGCGGCAGGAGCTCTCCGGAACCTTCTGCCGGAGCTGCGGCTACTGTATGCCGTGTCCCGTCGGCATCGAGATCCGCAACTGCGCGCGCATGAACATGCTCCTGCGCCGCTCCCCCTGGCAGCAGTACATGACGCCGGAGTGGCAGGCGAAGATGAACAAAATCGAAGACTGCATCGGCTGCCGCAGCTGCGCCTCCAAATGCCCCTACCAGCTCGACACGCCGAACCTCTTGAAGTACATGCTCAAGGATTACCGGGAGTTTTACGAAGAACATAAGAACAGGCTGTAACGGCGCGGATTTCCGGCCGCAGGGGCCGATGTCCCGCGGGGCCAGGTACAATATTTGCAAAAACGTATGGCAAATTCGCAGTTTTTTGCGAATTTGCCATACGTTTCTTTTCAGCTTGTCATTTCGTGCCTGCCGATCATGGACGGTCCCTGGCTCTCGCGCTCATACTACTATCCGATAAGGCGGTTTGAAAGCTTTCCGGGACAGCTTTGCGTCAGGAAAGGCAGCGGACGAAGAGCATCCTTTGTGTATGGTCAAGTCCGATAACGAAGCCTGGCACAAATCCGGCCGGAAAGATGCAAACTCTCCTGTCGGATAATTGTATCAGAAATAAAACCAGTCGTAGCCCGCGTGGCCGGGGCGCCAGAGGCAGTAAACTCCGACGGCGAGATGGCCGAGCAGCAGCACGAGGCCGGGAACGCTCTTACGCCGCGCCGCACGGTCCTTCTTTTCAAGCAGCCGCAGCAGCAGCGCGATCGCAAGGCCGAACACCGTGGTGTACAGCGTCAGCGCCCCCCACTCGAAATTGCCGTCGTTGGCGCGAAAGCCCGTCTCGGTGAGGAAGGCCGCCTCCGCGATCGAAACCGAGAGCGCGCCCCATACGATCCGGAGCCGCCCGCGCACCGCCTCCGCGCGGCCCTGCACGATCCCGCTCCAGAGCGGCAGCAGTAGCCCGCGCAGATACGCGGCGAGAAGCGACGCAAGCAGCGCCGGCGTCAATGCGCGCAGGGCGACGCCCGAGCTTGTCCCCGCAAAATCCTCCGCGAACAGGACGCGCGAGCTCCACAGCAGCGCAAGGGCCGCGGGGATCACCGCGAGGCCGATCCAAAGCTCGTTCAGAAAGCCGCAGCAGCGCGTCCTGACAAAATCCCACACCAGCAGCGCGAGGACCACGGGGGCGAAGGCCCCCAGAAAGCTGGGCTTAAACAGTGTCGAGACCAGAAGGCACAGCGAGAAGCCCAGCCAGTCGCGCGGCCTGAGCGTCCCGCGCCGGTCCTCCCACAGCCGGAAGAAGAACAAGAACACCAGCGGGACGGGGGTGCGGCTGAAGAGCATGGTCATGTTGTGCAGGACGTTTCCGTTGTACGCGCCGAGGTACATCTCCATGCTGCCCGGGAAAACCCACGGCCCGCACACATGGGCCAGCAGCGCGGCCCCCCACGCACCGGAGACCCCGACGGAGGGGAAGCATCGCCGCAGCAAAAGAGACAGCGCCCCGAGGCCCAGAAGCTGGTTCAGGGTCAGGACCAGGGAGAGGGCGGTCTGCCCCCGCGCCTCGCCCAGGACGCCCCAGAGCCCGCGCACGATCCAGGAGGCGAGGCTGTAGTCGTTGCGGCCCAGGGCGAGACGGACGTGCGCCGGCATGTCGGAGAGGATGTAGTCGGCGCACATCAGGTAGAACACGCGCTGCCAGCGGCAGCAGAGAAGCACCGTCAGCGCCGCCAGAAGGGTCAGGCAGAGACGGGACGTTTTCAGGCTTCGATCCGGCATGTCGGCCTCCTTGTCAGCGCGTCTGCGCCTTGTCGATGGCGCCGAAGTAGTGCGCGCGCTCCTCGGCGCTCAGGGAGAAGTTCATGCACACGCCCTCGATATTGGCCTGACACCAGTCCCGGTCGCGGATCATGCTCTTGAGCGCATCCAGCGACTTGTTCCAGGAGCGCTCGTCCTTGCCGTCGCGCTTGAAGTCGCGCGGGATCTCCGGGCGCAGCTGCTCCTCCATGCGTTCGATCTCCTCAAGCACCGACTCATTCGACAGGGGGCCCGCCAGAAGCTCCGCCGCGCGGGACAGAAAGCGGTCGCGGAACTCCGCATTCTGCATCAGCGGGACCGAGAAGCCGGCCACCTGGATGCTGGAGATCCCGTAGCTGTTGAGCAGGGTCTTCTGAATGCTGTCAAAGACGCGGAAGGCGACGTCAAGATCATAGAACAGCAGGTGCCAGCGCCCGTCGGCCTGATAGGAGCGGGCGTAGCGCAGGTTGCCGCTGGTGAGATCGGTGTTCGCGCAGTAGCCCTCCAGAAACAGCCAGTCGATCAGGCTGTCGATGTCGATGCACCGGCAGAACTGACGATAGTTCTCGTCGACGCGCATGTCGTTGCTGTTGACGAACTGCACCACGTCGGTGAAAAACTCGCTCTTGTAGGGGGCGGGGGCCTCGAAGATCTCCACGCTGTCCGGGTCGACGCCGGCGCGCGCGGCGTAGAGGTAGCGGTTGGGCCGCTCCTCGAGGGCGTAGATGCCCTTGTATTCCCCGTCGATATACAGGATGCAGAAGAGACAGCGCTGGTAAATGGCGGCGGAATCCGCCTTCTCCGCCAGCCTGTGTGAGAGCTCGTTTCGCATGGAGGTTTCAAACTGATCCTGGCCGGCGCGCAGCAGCAGAGAGCGGAAGGAGGTCGTGCCGCCGCCGAAGAGATCGTGCTCCAGCGTCTCCTGTCCGTACGCCCCGTTGAAGTGTACGGCCATGTTTTTCTTCGTCAGGATCAGGCTGGTCTCGCCGTTGAGATTGACGGCGCAGTTTGCGCGGAAGCTGTCCTCGCCGCGGTACATGGAGAGCACGCCGGGCAGCTCGTGCGTCTTGGTGCCGGACGTGTAGATGCCGCCGAACTCCTTGAAGTTCTCGGCCACAAAGCTCACCACCGGCAGGGTGTGCCCCTCGTTGAGAAAATAGCTCAGCGACAGGGTGCGGCTCGGCAGGGCGTCGTCCTCAAAGCTCTTCACGCTGACGACGCAGGTCTCCGTGATCTCGATGGGGCCGGTGTACAGCTCGCTCTTCTCCGTGGGGGCGGAGCCGTTGATCGTATAGCGCAGCTCGCCCGCGCCCCGGAGCTCCAGCGTCACGCTCTCCACGCCCTCGAACACGCCGTCCGGCGTGAGGGCCGTCGGCTGCGCGCTGACCCTGCGCCGGCCGTCGGCGTTGTCCCTGCCGGGCGTGGGCTCGGAAAAGTAGTAGAAGCCCGGCTGCCCGTCGAGACGCCCGTAGCTTGCGCCGAAGGGGATGTCACGCAGGTTCATGCGGTCGATGAGCCTGCCCGTGCCGTCGCTGAGATAGAGCTGCTCGTGCGAGGCGTTGAGAGAGAAGCCTGTGCAGGGCGTTGTGCCGTAGAGGCTGATATCCGGCTCCCCGCACACGAGGAGAATGCAGGCCCCGGCCTTGAGCGTCTGCGCCGGGAGGCGGAAACGCTGCGGCTCCTCGTCCTTGTCGGAGAGGTAATAGTCGGAGAGCAGGACCGGCTGGTCCGAGATGTTTTTGATCTCCACCCAGTCGCAGTCGTTGGAACTGCCGGCGATGGTGCGGCCGTAGTATTTGACCGCCGCCTCGCTGAGGACGAGGGGGCCGGCGGCCGTCAGCGTCTGCTGGCAGCGCTCGTATCCGTCGGCGGTATTCGCCTCGCCCGGGGTGGGATAGAGGCTCTCGCCCCAGAGGCCGTCTTCGTCCCGGGCGAGGGACACGTCCGCCGCGCAGCCCGCGCAGGGCACGCTGTCCAGAAGCTGCCCCTCGCTGTCGAAGAGGCAGACGCAGTCGTATTCGGAGAGGGCGAAATTCGTGTGCAGCTCATCCCCCGCGCGGTCCTTGCCGGAGGCGAAGAGCAGCACGCGCTCCCCGGGCAGAAGACTCTTTTCCGGGAAGACCCAGCCGTAGCGCTTCTCCCGGTCGGAGACGCGGCAGCCTTTGAGCTCCACCGTCTCGCCGGAGACGTTCGTCAGCTCGATCCAGTCGGCGCAATCCTCGTCCCCGTCGGAAAGCGTCGTGCGGTTTTTCTCCATGAGCTCCGTGAGGAGGAGCTTTCCCAGCAGGGCGGAGGGCGGCGTCGGCGTTGGCTCCGGCGTTGCGGTGGGAGGCGGAGTCGCGGCGGCCTCCTCCGCGCTGCGCAGGGCGTCCTGCTCCCAGAGGGCGACCTTGACCATCACCCCCAGCATAATGGCGGCGAGGACAAGCAGTAAAAGACGGTTGCCGATGCGCATGAAAACCTCCGACTCGGTTGATTGTTTTATTATACAGCCGCAGGCCGCGCGCTGTCAAATGTCACTTGTGCAATTGCGCGCGGGAGTTTATAATGGGGAAAAACCGGAAAGGGGGGCGGCACGTGAAAAGCATCCTCATGATCGGCACCGGGGGGACCATCGCCTCGGAGATGACGCCGGACGGGCTCACACCCGAGCTCACGCCGGCACAGCTTCTGCGCAGTGTGCCCGCGATCCGGGACGTCTGCCGGGTGGACTGCCTGAATCTTTTCAGCCTGGACTCCACCAACATCACCCCGGCCCACTGGCTCATGATCGCCGCCGCCATCCGCGAAAACTATGCAAACTACGACGGCTTCGTCATCAGCCACGGGACCGACACCATGGCCTACACCGCCGCGGCGCTGAGCTATCTGGTACAGGGCGCGGACAAGGCCATCATGCTCACCGGCGCGCAGCGGCCCATCAATTACGACTCCACGGACTCCAAGCTCAATCTCATGGACGCCTTCGTCTGCGCGGCCTCCGGGCAGCTGGCGGGGGTAAACATCGTGTTCAGCGGGCGCGTGATTCTCGGCACCCACGCGCGCAAGACCTGCTCCAAGAGCTTTGCCGCGTTCTCGAGCATCAACTACCCGGACCTCGGCATCCTGCTCGACCACCGCCTCATCCGCTACATCCCGCCGGTGAGTCTCGGCGCGCCCCTCTTCTACGACCGCCTCAACGAGAAGGTCGCGCTGGTGAAGATGGTGCCGGGCCTGGACCCCGGGCTGCTGGACTACCTGCTGGAGCGAAACGACGCTCTCATCATGGAGTGCTTCGGCGTCGGCGGCCTGCCCGCCTACGAGGACGAGCAGATTCTGCGCCTCGTTGAAAAGCACACGGCGGCGGGCAGGTTCATCGTCGTCACCACCCAGGTGCAGAACGAGGGCTCGGACCTCTCGGTCTACTCGGTGGGCCACGGCCTCAAGCAAAACCCCCTCGTCCTCGAGGGCTACGACATGACCAGCGAGGCCCTCTACGCCAAGATGATGTGGATCCTGGGCCAGACCGATGATCCGCGCAGCGTCGCCCATCTCTTCTATACCCCGGTCTCGCACGATCTGCTGCGCTGTCCGTGAATCAGAGAGGATGACATACGCGCTTTGCGCGCATGTTCCATTGCCGCAAAGCGACGATACGCGCCGCAATCTGCACGCTGCACTTCACTCTCCACTCTCCACTCTCCACTCTCAGAATAAAGGAACCGACATATGCAAACTGTCATCATCATCGGCGCGGGGGCCTCGGGGCTGATCGCCGCGCTGACCGCCGCGGAGGTCCCGGGGCGGCGCGTAATCCTGCTCGAGCGGCAGCAGCGCGCGGGGCGCAAGCTCCTCGCCACCGGCAACGGGCGCTGCAACCTCACGAATACCGGCGCGTCGCCCGGGCGCTACCACGGAGAGGACGCGGATTTTGCCGCGCCCGCGCTCAGGGCCTTCCCGCCGGAACAGGTGCTGGCGTACTTCCGCGCCCTCGGCCTGCTCACGGTCGAGGAGTCCGGCGGGCGCGTCTACCCTCTGTCCGACTCGGCCAACAGCGTGCTCGACGTGCTGCGCTTCCGGCTCGAGGCCGTGGGTGTGGAACTGCGCACCGCCTGTCCCGCACGGGAGCTCCGGCGCGAGAAGCGGGGCTTTACGGTCGTCACGGACGCAGAGCGCCTGCACGCGGATCAGGTGATCGTCGCCTGCGGAGGCGCGGCGGGCGAAAAGCTCGGCGGCGTTTCCGACGGATATGAGCTGCTGAAGGCTCTCGGCCATAAGCGCACCGCGCTGTACCCCGCCCTCGTCCAGCTTCTGACCGCGCCGGACTACCCCCGCGCCCTCAAGGGGGTGCGGGCCGACTGCGCCCTCACGCTGTACGCGGGCCGGGCGGTGATCGCCGAGAGTGCGGGCGAGCTCCAGTTCACCGACACCGGCGTGTCCGGCCCTGCGGTCTTTGATCTGTCCCGCGCGGCGTCAACGGGCGGAAGGGGTCTCGCCCTCGCGGCGGACTTTCTGCGGAAGTATGACCGGGCTTCGGTCCTCGGACTGCTGCTGGGGCGGCGGGAGAGCCTGCCGGAGCTGCCCGCGGGGGATATGCTGACCGGGCTCGTCCACAACCGCCTCGGGAAGATGCTGGTCAAATACGCCGGCATCCATGCAAACGACCCGCTCAAAATTCTCGACGACGGGGCGCTCGAGACCCTCGCCGCCGCCTGCAAGGACTTTCGTCTCGAGCTGCGCGGGACCGAGGGCTTCGACAAGGCCCAGGTCACGGCGGGCGGCGTGCGGACCGCGGACTTTGACCCCGGGACGCTGGAGAGCCGCCTGGTCCCCGGCCTCTTCGCCTGCGGGGAGGTCCTGGACATCGACGGCGACTGCGGCGGCTTCAACCTGCAGTGGGCCTGGGCCAGCGGCAGGGCCGCGGGGAGGCTGGGCGCATGATCCTTGTGAGAAGCCTGCGGCTCGAGCCGGGCGAGGAGCTGTCCGCCCTGCGGAAAAAGGCCGCAAAAAAGCTCCGCGTGCCGGAGGAGGAAATCACGGACTGCAGGCCCGTCAAGCGCTCTCTCGACGCGAGGAGAAAAAACGACATTCACTACGTCTGCTCTGCGGCCGTCACACTGCGGCGCGGAGAGGAACGGGCGCTCCAGGCCGGCGGGAAAGACGCCTCCGTCTATGAGCCCCCGGTCTATGAGATCCCGTGGGTCAGGACGGACGAGCACCCCGTGATCGCGGGCTTCGGCCCCGCCGGCATGTTCGCGGCGCTGGTCCTGGCGCGGGCCGGAGCGAGACCCGTTGTCCTCGAGCGCGGGCAGGAGGCCGACAAGCGCGCCGCCGCGGTGGAGGCGTTTCGCAGAGGCGGGGCCCTGAACCCGGAGTCGAACGTCCAGTTTGGCGAGGGCGGGGCCGGGACCTTCTCGGACGGGAAGCTCAACACCGGCACCCACGACCGGCGCATGTTCTGGGTCCTGCAGGAGTTTGCCGCCCATGGCGCGCCCGGGAGCGTCACCTTCGACGCAAAGCCCCACATCGGCACGGACGTGCTGATCGGCGTGGTACAGAATATCCGCAGGGAGATCGTCTCCCTCGGCGGCGAGCTGCGGTTTGAGACGAAGCTCACCGGGCTCGAGACCGAAGACGGCGCCCTCACGGGGGCGCGCGTTGTCTGCGGCGGCGTTCAGGAGGTGATCCCCTGCCGCCGGCTCATCCTCGCCATCGGCCACTCGGCGAGGGACAGCTTTGAGATGTTGCGCGGCCTCGGCGTCCCGATGGAGCGCAAGCCCTTCTCCATGGGCGTGCGCATAGAGCACCGGCAGGACGCCATCGACCGCGCCCAGTACGGCAGGGCGCGCGCCGGGCTGCCCCCGGCGGACTACAGTCTCAGCGTCCACCTGCCCGACGGGACCAGCGCCTACAGCTTCTGCATGTGTCCGGGCGGAGAGGTCTTCGCCGCGGCCTCGGAGGAGGGCGGCGTCGTCACGAACGGCATGAGCTATTCCGGACGCGGCGGCGAAAACGCCAACGCCGCCCTGCTGGTCACCCTCCGCACGGAGGACTTCCCGGGTGAGGGCGTGCTCGCGGGCATGTACTGGCAGCGGGAGATCGAGCGCGCGGCGTATTCGTATACCGGCTCCTACCGCGCGCCGGCCCAGCTCGTCGGCGACTTTCTCGAAAACCGGCCGAGCACGGGGCCGCGCACGGTCGCGCCGACTTACGCCCCCGGCGTCGTCTGGGGCGAGCTTCGGAAGGTGCTGCCCGCGCGCGTGACGGACGTGCTGCAAAACGCCATCCCGGCTCTCGGACAGAAGCTCAGCGGCTTCGACGATCCCGACGCGGTGCTGACCGGGCCGGAGACGCGCTCCTCCTCGCCCGTGCGCATCCTGCGGGACGGGACGATGCAGAGCAGCCTGCGCGGCCTCTATCCCTGCGGCGAGGGCGCGGGCTACGCGGGGGGCATCACCTCCGCCGCGGTGGACGGCCTGCGCTGCGCCGAGGCGCTTTTGCGCGATCTCTTGAACGGGGAGGAATCCGTATGAACAGGTCAGAGCAATACCGCGTCGAACACGACTCCATGGGCGAGGTGCGCGTCCCTGCCGACCGGTACTGGGGCGCCCAGACCGAGCGCAGCCGCGTGAATTTTCCCATCGGCGCGGGGATCGAGACCATGCCGCGGGAGATCACCCACGCCTTCGGCCTGCTCAAGCGGGCGGCAGCGCGGGCAAACCGCGCGCTTCTGCCGGAGAGGATGAGCGAGGAGAAATGCGCCGCCATCGAGAGGGCCGCCGCCGAGGTCGCCGCGGGCGAGCTCGACGCGCACTTCCCCCTCGTGGTCTGGCAGACGGGCTCCGGCACGCAGAGCAACATGAACGCCAACGAGGTCATCGCCAGGCGCGCAAACGAGCTGGCGGGCAAAGCGCTCTGCCACCCGAACGATGACGTGAACATGTCCCAGTCCTCGAACGACACCTTCCCAAGCGCCATGCACATCGCGGCGGCACTGATCCTGGAGGACCGCGTGCTGCCCGCGGCGGAGGAGCTCATCGCCGTGCTGCGGGAGCTGGAGACCATGCACGCGGGCGTGGTCAAGAGCGGGCGCACCCACCTCCAGGACGCGGTGCCCATCGCGTTCTCGCAGGAGATCAGCGGCTGGCGCTCGTCGATCGAGCGGGACTGCGGGATGATCCGTCTCGCCCTCGGCCCGCTGTATGAGCTGGCGCTGGGCGGCACGGCGGTCGGCACCGGCCTCAACGCGCCGAAGGGCTTTGCGGAGCTCGCCGCGCGGGAGCTCTCGGCGCTCACGGGCAGGCCCTTCGTCACAGCGGAGAACAAGTTCCACGCCCTCACGTCCCGTGACGAGCTGGTCTTTGCCCACGGGGCGCTCAAGGCCCTCGCGGCGGACCTGATGAAGCTCGCAAACGACGTGCGCTGGCTCGCCTCCGGCCCCCGCTGCGGACTTGGGGAGATCACGATCCCGGCCAACGAGCCCGGCAGCTCCATCATGCCCGGCAAGGTGAATCCGACCCAGTGCGAGCAGGTCACGATGGTGGCCGTGCAGGTCATGGGCAACGACGCGGCGGTGGGCATTGCCGCCTCGCAGGGAAATTTTGAGCTGAATGTCTTTCTGCCGGTGCTGGCGTACAACTTTTTGCAGTCGGCGCGGCTGCTTTCGGACTCCATGCGCGCCTTCACGAAAAACTGCGCCGCCGGTATCCGCGCAGATCCCGAAAAAATGCGCCAAAACCTCCGCAGCTCCCTCATGCTGGTCACGGCGCTCAATCCCCACATCGGCTACGAGAACGCCGCGAAGACCGCGAAGCTCGCGTATCGGGAGAACATCAGTCTGAAGGAGGCCTGCGTCCGGCTCGGCTTTTTGACGCCCGAGCGCTTCGACGAGGTCTTTCATCCGGAGAATATGATATAAGGCAGCACCGCATCATTCGGCGAGAGCGAATCCCGAGGAAAACCGGGTACTGATGAAGGCAGTTTTTGCAGGAACACTTTGTGTGTTGCAAGAAAGAATGACGAAGTCAGAGCGCCATTTTTCCGGGATGCGCCGATGGCGGATTGTGTGGAGTTGCCATAAGGAGAGAACATTATGGATTACGCAAAGGCGGCTTTGGAAAAGCATTATGAATGGCGGGGCAAGCTGGAGATGGTGTCCCGCGCGCCGGTCGATTCCGCCGAGGCCCTGAGTCTCGCGTATACCCCCGGCGTCGCCGCGCCCTGTCTGGAAATCCGGAAGGACCCGGACAAGAGCTACGAGCTGACGCGTCGCTGGAACACCGTCGCGGTGGTGACCGACGGCAGCGCCGTCCTCGGCCTCGGCGACATCGGCCCGGAGGCGGGGATGCCCGTCATGGAGGGCAAGTGCGTCCTGTTCAAGGCCTTCGGCGGCGTGGACGCGATCCCCCTCTGCATCCGCAGCCACAACGTGGATGAGATCGTCAACACCGTGCGCCTGCTCGCCGGGAGCTTCGGCGGCGTGAATCTCGAGGACATTGCCGCGCCCCGCTGCTTTGAGATCGAGCGGCGCCTGAAGGAATGCTGCGACATCCCGATCTTCCACGACGATCAGCACGGCACCGCGGTCATCATGCTGGCGGCGCTGACGAACGCGCTGAAGCTCGTGGAGAAAAAGCTGCCGGAGGTACGCATCGTCGTAAACGGCGCGGGCGCGGCGGCAAGCGCCGTCGCACGCCTCCTCGTCACCGCGGGGGCGCGGGACCTCACGCTCTGCGACCGTGGGGGCGCCATCTGGAACGGCAGGACCGAACACATGAATCCCGCCAAGCAGGAGATCGCGGAGCTCACGAATCCCGCGCTTCGCAAGGGCTCGCTCGCCGACGTGCTCCGGGGCGCGGATGTGTTCATCGGCGTGTCGGCTCCCGGCGTGCTCACGGCGGAGACGGTGCGGACCATGGCGCGGGACGCAGTGGTTTTCGCCTGCGCAAACCCCACGCCCGAAATCTTCCCGGAGGAGGCGAAGGCGGGCGGTGCGCGGGTGGTCTGCACCGGGCGTTCCGACTACCCGAATCAGGTCAACAACGTGCTCTGCTTCCCCGGCATTTTCCGCGGGGCGCTGGACGTGCGCGCAAGCGACATCAACGACGACATGAAGCTCGCCGCGGCGAGGGCCATCGCGGCGCTCGTCCCCGACGCGGAGCTCACCGCCGACTGTATTCTCCCCAAAGCCTTCGACCCCCGCGTCAGGGACGCGGTCGCCAAAGCCGCCGCCGAGGCTGCAAGAACAAGCGGCGTCGCGCGGATATAATACTATCCCCTGATAGAAACAGCAAAGGCAATACCGCATAATTTGGCAAGAGCGAATCCTGAGAAGATTTGGGTTCTGATGAAGGCATTTTTTTGCAGGAATACTTTGTGTATTTCAAGAAAAAGTGACAAAATCAGAGCGCGAATTTTCCAGGAGGCGCCGAAGTAACAAACGGGACTGTCTCAGAAGCCCCTGTCATCCTGAGCGAAGCAAAGCGAAGACGAAGGATCTTTCTCCGGAGGTTCAGAGAAAGATCCTTCGTCACTTTCGTTTTTTCAGAGCGACAAAGCGGGAAATTGATACTGTTATCCGACAAGGCGGTCTGAAAGATTTCCGAGACGGCTTTGCGTCAGACAAGGCAGCGGACACAGCGCAATCTTTGTGTATGGTCAAGTCCGATAACGAAGCCTGGCACAAATCCGGCCGGGAAGATGCAAACTGTTCTGTCGGATAAGCGTATGCGTTGTTATGGATTAATAGAAGGTTGCGACGGCCTGTTCGGGCGCCTCGCAGTTCTCATGGCTGATGTAGGTCAGCACGGGACCCTTGCGGCCGTAGGCCATGGAGAACTTGAAATTGACTTTCGCGGTGAGGATCATCCAGCCCTCGTCCTTCACGCTGTCGGCCCTGTCCCAGCTGCAGACCAGCGCGGCGAACTGGATGTCCTCCACGCAGCAGGTCATGACATGGCGGCCCACAACGAAGGTCTTGGGCGGCAGGCGCTTGCGGACCAGGGCCTTGGCCTTGAAGCGGACGGTTTTTCCCTCGTACTTTTTGGGCTCCTCGCTCATGTCGCGGTACCAGAGGGCGTAGTCGTCGTCCCCGATTTCGATGACGGGGGCGTTTACGTCAAAGGGCAGGGGGTCCTCGATATCGTCGTACACGACGCTGCCGTCCGGGGCCTCATAGGCGATGTCGGCCCTGCGGGACGCGCCGCGGACGATCTTGTGAAACTCCATCTTGTCCATCGCCGGGGTAAAGCGGTTGAAGACCACCAGCTCGCAGCTTTTGAGCTTGTCGTAGACGAGCTGGCGCATGTTGGCGTTGTAGCTCAGGAAGGTGGTCGCGTCCGCGAACATGAACTCCTGATAGACCATCCAGCTCTCCGGCATGGCGGCATACAGTGCGTCGAGCAGCCACATGCCGTTGTACTCGATCAGCACGCGCTCACAGCGGGTCTCGCTCGCGAAGCGGAGAAGATTCTCCTGTGTCAGCTCGCTCTGGTCCCCGATGGTGCGGAGCGCGACGGTCTTTTCGACGAAGCGGTCGGGCTCGTACTCCTCCACGCCCTCCTCGCACAGCAGGAGCAGGGTGCGCTCCCCGTTGCAGAAGCGCTTGTCCTCCAGGGTCTCCTGGACGAATCTCGTCTTGCCGGCCTCCAGAAAGCCGGTGAAGAGGTAGACGGGCATGTCCCGCCGGTTTTTGTCAGCCAAGGTTGAACAGCTCCTTCAGCGCGCCCTCGTTGAGCTTCGAGCCGATCACGCAGAAGCGGCCCGTCACGCCGGGCTGGCCGCGGCGCAGGTCGATCTCGCCGGGAACGTAGTCAAAGTAGAGCCACAGACTCTCGCCGGAGTCGACGATGCCCTTCGCCCGCAGCACCGCACCGAAGCGCGCCTCGTCCTCAAGCTGGGCGAGGATGCCGCGCAGGCTCTCCTCCGTGAACTTCTTCGGGGTCTCCATGCCCCAGCTCTGGAAGATCTCGTCCGCGTGGTGATGGTGGTGGTGATGATGGTGGCCGTCGTCGTCGTGATGGTGGTGGCACTCGCACTCCGGGTCGTCGCACTCCTCGCCGTCCTCGTGGTGATGGTGGTGGTGCTCGTGCCCGTCGTCGTCCTCGTCGTGGTCATGGTGGTGATGCTCGTGCCCGTCGTCGTCCTCGTCGTGATGGTGATGATGGCACTCGCACTCGGGATCGTCGCACTCGTCCTCGTCGTGGTGGTGATGGTGCTCGTGCTCCAGCTTTTCGAGCTCGTGCTTCAGGCCGTTTTTGTCCATGGCCTCGAGCATCTGCGCGCCGCTGAGCTGCTCCCAGGGCGTGGTGATGAGGCCGGCCTCCGGATTGAGGGCGGTGAGAAGCTCCGTCGCCTCCAGGATGCGCTCGGGCTTCACGGAGTCGGTGCGGCTCATGACGAGGAGGTCGGCGTTTGCGACCTGGTCGTTGAAGAATTCGCCGAAGTTGCGCATGTACATTTTGGCCTTGCCCGCGTCCACAACGGTGACCTTCGCCCCGATGTGCGCGCCCTCCACGCGCTCCACCGCGGCGGCGACGTCCGACAGCTTGCCGACGCCCGAGGGCTCGATCAGGATGCGGTCGGGGGCGTAGTCCTCCATGACCTTTTTGAGTGCCTTCGTAAAGTCGCCCACGAGGGTGCAGCAGATGCAGCCGGAGTTCATCTCCGTGATCTCCACCCCGGCGTCCTGCAGAAAGCCGCCGTCAATGGCGATCTCGCCGAACTCATTTTCGATGAGCACGAGCTTTTCTTTTCCGTAGCCCTCCGCGATCAGCTTGCGGATGAGCGTGGTTTTCCCCGCGCCGAGAAAGCCGGAGAATATATCGATTCTTGTCATGGTTTTGTCTTCCTTCCACGTTGTATTTTTCCAAAAACGTATTATAGCACCCTTGTCAATGGGCACGACCCGTTTCTTCCCGCGGAGAGCGCGGCGGGGCGCTCAGTACATCAGCGAGAAATGCTCCGGCTTGAGCTTGTATTTCACGCCCGAGACGAGGCCCATGGCCCCGTACATCGTCACCATTGACGAGCCCCCGTAGCTGAAAAACGGCAGCGTGATGCCGATGACCGGGGTGATGCCGATGCACATGCCGATGTTGATGAAGGTCTGGAACGCCATGGCCGACGCCACGCCGATGCAGATGAGCATGTCGAACAGCCGCCCGCTCTGCAGTCCGATGCGCACGATGTGGATAATGATGACCATCAGCAGGATCACCACGACGATGCAGCCGATCATGCCGAGGTTTTCGCCCACCACGGAGAAGATGAAGTCCGTGTGCTTGCCGGTGAAGACCGTGGTGCGGTGCCCCTCCTCCACGCCGGTCAGACGGCCGGAGGCGAGGGTCAGCTTGCTCTGCGTGGTCTGCCAGGTGATGCCCCAGCCGTCCGGGTCGATGCTGGGGTCATAGGGGGCGATGAGGCGCTTTTTCTGATAGTCCTTGAGAAAATAGTTCCACAGCAGGGGGATCGCCGCGGCGACGGCGGCCCCGCCGAGGGCGAACCAGTACAGCCGCACCCCGAGGATAAAGAACATGGTCAGGAAGATCATCATGATGATGGTGCCGCTGCCGAGGTCGGAGGACACCACAATGATCATGCCGAAGACAATGACGAAGTGCCCCACCATCTGGACGATGGAGAAAAAGCCGTTGATGTCCTCATGCTCCTTGATATAGGTCATCTGCCTGGCGGCGACGATGATGTAGAGGATCTTGACGACCTCAGAGGGCTGGACACCGATGCCGGCGAAGCGAATCCACGCACGGTTGCCGGTGCCGTCGTCCTGGCCGAAGACGACCAGCGCCGCCAGCAGCAGAACGTTCACCGCGCACAGCAGCTTCCACTGGGAGCCGAGGATGTCCGCGTCGATGACCGTGAACACGACGAAGGCCCCGATGCCGAGGAACATGGAAAACACCTGCACCGCAATATACTTTGAGGGGGCCGACATGTTCCAGCCGCCCGCCACCATGCCGGTGACGGCCCTGTCCACCATCAGGATGCCGAAGACGGAGCAGAGCGTACAGATCGCGAGCAGAAAAATATCCGCCCGCTGGAAAAACTGTTTGACATATGGTCTGAGGGTGTTGATAAGCAGCACCGCCTTTCCCGAAACGCACAGAGTAAATTGCAGTCTATCATAATCTCGGTCTTTACGCAACGGATAGATTGGTGGTATAATCTCCTGGCAGACCCGCATTCGGGCAGATGCGCAGGGGCGGCTTTCCGCCGATACCAACATATTATTATATCAAACTTTTTCCCCGCGTTTGTTAGTAGACTGTAAATCCCGCGCGGGGTTTTGGGAGAATATCATGTCTGAACACATCACCCACAGCGAGGGCGAGACCGAGGCCCTCGGCGCTTCTCTCGCGTCCGCGCTGCCCGGCGGTACGGTGGTCGCCATGTACGGCGATCTCGGCGCGGGCAAGACCGCGTTTGTGCGCGGCATGGCCCGGGGCATGGGCCTTACGTGCCGCGTGTCGAGCCCGACCTTTACCATCGTCAACGAATATCTCGGTGAGCGCGAGCTCATCCACTTCGACATGTACCGCCTCTCCGGCGCGGACGAGCTCTTCGACATCGGCTGGGAGGACTACCTGACCCGCGGTGCGGTCTGCGCCGTGGAGTGGAGCGAGAACGTGGAGGACGCCTTTTTCGGCGATGAGGTGCGCGTCACGATCGAAAAGCTCTCGGACAGCGACAGAAAAATCACCATCGAGGGGGCGGCGTCATGCTGATTCTGGCATTTGAATCCACGGCGAAGGCCGCGTCCTGCGCACTGCTGCGGGACGGGAAGCTTCTGAGCCAGTATACCCAGTGCAGCGGCCTCACCCACAGCCGTACCCTCCTGCCCATGGGGGAGGACATGCTGAAAAACGCGGAGCTCACGCTCGACGCCGTGGACCTGATTGCGGTCGCCCACGGGCCCGGGTCCTTCACCGGCGTGCGCATCGGCGTGTCGATGGTCAAGGGGCTCGCCTGGGCGGCCGACAAGCCCTGCGTGGGCGTGTCCACGCTCGAGGCCATGGCCTGGCACGGTCTCGCCGCAGGCGGGCTCGTGTGCCCGGTGATGGACGCGCGGCGCAGCCAGGTTTACAACGCGCTTTTCCGCATCGAGGACGGCAGGCCGAAGCGTCTGACGGAGGACCGGCCCATCGCGCTGGCGGAGCTTGCGGAGGAGCTGCGGGAATATGAAGCGCCTGCCTTCCTCGTCGGCGACGGGGCGGAGCTGAGCTTCCGCGCGCTCACGGAGCTGGGCGTGCCCTGCGTGCTCGCGCCCGAAAATCTCAGGATGCAGAGCGCCTGGGGCGTTGCCATGGCCGCGCTGGACAAAAAGCCCGGCACCGCAGACGAACTGCTGCCGGTCTACCTCCGTCTCTCCCAGGCCGAACGCGAACGCCAGGAGCGTCTCATGCGGGAGCAATAACACGCTTCCACATTCTGGCGCCGGCACGTTTCAAAAAGCAGTTCCCGACACGGGGAAAAGCGTAAAGGCAACACCGCGTAATCCGGCGAGAGCGAGTCCTGAGAAAAATTGGGTTCTGACGATGGCAGTTTTTCGCAGGAATACTTCAGGTATTGCAAGAAAAAAATGACGAAGTCAGGGCACAATTTTACCAGGAGGCGCCGATGGCGGATCGTGCGGTGCTGCCTTATATGATATAAAACAGATCACACTGGATAAAGGACAGGGCATGGCATATTCGAGAGAGAGAAAACGCGCGCGGAGGGGCTTGGTCGTGGCCCTGGTCGTGCTGGTATGGCTGCTGATCACGGCGGCGCTCATCCTGCTGGTCGACGGGCGCACGGTGCGCTTTTATATCTACGGCGAGGACGACATGACGGTCGAGTACGGCTCGGCGTTTCAGGACCCCGGCGTCTACGCCGTGACGGTGGGCAATCTCTTCGGGGAGAGCGAAAAGCACCTGCCGGTGCAGAGCCTCGGCACGGTGGACACCCGCCGTCTCGGCGTCTACATTCTGCGCTACACGGCGCGCTACGCCTTTGAGGACCACAGCATTGAGCGGCGCGTCTCCGTCGTGGACACCACGCCCCCCGTCATTGAGCTCAAGCACATCGCGGGATACGAGCCGAGCTGGATGACCGGCTACGCGGAGGAGGGCTACGTCGCCTACGATGCGGTGGACGGCGACCTCACCGGCAAGGTCAGGCGCGTCAAGCTGGACGACAGGGTTCAGTACACGGTCACGGACACGAACGGCAACACGACCGTTGTTGAACGCGAGCTGCCGAATATCAGCTACCAGCCGCCGAAGATCACTGTCCTCGGGGACAGGGACCTGGTCATGCAGGCCACGCTCTGGTACGAGGACCCCGGCGCGCTGGTGACCGACGGCCTCGGCAATGACCTGAGCGACTATCTCCAGGTCGAGGGCAGCGTCACGCCGTGGTTTGCGGGCGACTACACCATCACCTACTCCGTCACGAGCGAGCTGGGCGAGACCATCCGCGACGAGCGCCATGTGACCGTGGTGCCCGTGCCGGGGCCGGAGACCGTCACCCCCGCGGAGAAGACCATCTACCTCACCTTTGACGACGGGCCAGGGCCCTACACCGGGCGGCTGCTGGACGTGCTGGACCGCTACGGGGCCAAGGCCACCTTCTTTGTCACGGCGCAGGACCCGCGCTATTTTGACGAGATCGGCAGGGCCTTCCGCGCCGGCCATGCCATCGGCGTGCACACCGGCTCGCACGACTACAATCAGATCTATGCAAGCGAGCTGGCCTTCTTTGAGGACTTTTACAACATGGAGGAGATCATCCGGCAGCAGACGGGCGAGTATACCCGCCTCTTCCGCTTCCCGGGCGGCAGCTCCAACACGGTCTCGAATTTCAACCCCGGCATTATGAGCCGCCTCACCCGCGCCATGACGGATCTCGGATACCGCTACTTTGACTGGAACGTCTACTCCGGCGACGCGGGCGACACTACCAAAGCCACCCAGGTCGCGAAGAACATCAAGGACGGCTGCGCCCAGCAGAAGGTCTCCGTCGTCCTCCAGCACGACATCAAGAGCTTCAGCGTCGACGCGGTGGAGAGCGTTCTCATCTGGGGCCGCGAAAACGGCTACAGCTTCAAGGCCCTCCAGCTCGACAGTCCCGGTATGCACCACGGGGTAAACAACTGATATTCGTATAAAAAACAGGATCGCGTATGCGATCCTGTTTTTTGTGGTATTGCCACAAGGCTCATGCCTTGCTTTGGATATATTTGTCGATGGACTGGGCGCCCGCCTTGCCCGCGCCCATGGCAAGGATGACGGTCGCGGCGCCGGTCACGGCGTCGCCGCCGGCGAAGACGCCCTCACGTGCGGTCACGCCGCCCTCGTCAGCCTCGATGCCGCCCTTGCGGGTAAAGGTCAGGCCGCCGGTGGTGTTGCGGATGAGGGGGTTGGGGCTGGTGCCGATGGCGATGATGACGGTGTCCACGTCCAGGACCCACTCGCTGCCCGGCACGGGGACGGGAGAGCGGCGGCCCTTCGCGTCGGGCTCGCCCAGCTCCTGGCGCTGGAGCTCGATGCCGGTGACATAGCCGTCCTCGCCCGCGAGGATGCGGGTGGGGTTATTGAGCAGATGGAACTCGATGCCCTCGCTCTCGGCGTGCTCGACCTCCTCGAGCCTTGCGGGCAGCTCGTCGCGGCCGCGGCGGTAGCAGATGTAGACATGCTCCGCGCCGAGACGCTTGGCGACACGCGCCGCGTCCATGGCGACGTTGCCGGCGCCGACGACGGCCACGCGGTGGAAGTGCTTGATGGGGGTGTCGTAATCGTCCCGGTAGGCCTTCATGAGGTTCACGCGGGTGAGAAGCTCGTTTGCGGTGTAGACGCCGAGGAGGTTCTCGCCCGGGATGTGCAGAAACTGCGGAAGCCCTGCGCCGGAGCCGATGAAAACGGCCTCGAAGCCGTCCTCGAACAGCTCGTCCACGGTCTCGGACTTGCCGATGATGGCGTTGTTGACGATCTTGACGCCCATGGCCTTGAGATTGTCGATTTCCTTGGCGACGATCTCCTTCGGGAGACGAAACTGCGGGATGCCGTAGACCAGCACGCCGCCGGACTTGTGCAGGGCCTCGAACACGGTCACATCGTAGCCGAGCTTTCTGAGGTCGCCCGCGCAGGTCAGACCCGCGGGGCCGGAGCCGACGACCGCGACGCGGTGACCGTTGGAGGCGGGCACCTCGACCTCGACCTTTTCGAGTTTGGCCTGCTGGGCCATGTGCCAGTCCGCCACAAAGCGCTCGAGCCTGCCGATGCCGACGGATTCGCCCTTGAGGCCGCGGACGCACTTGGACTCGCACTGCTTCTCCTGCGGACACACACGGCCGCAGACGGCGGGCAGGGAGTTGGTGGAGGTGATGATCTCATAGGCGGCCTCAAACTCGCCCGCGGCGACCTTCGCGATGAACTCGGGGATGCGGACGGCCACGGGGCAGCCGGTGCGGCAGGCGGGATTCTTGCAGTTGAGGCAGCGGGCTGCCTCGTCCATGGCCATCTCGGGGGTGTAGCCCAGGGCCACCTCGTCGAAATTGCCGGCGCGGACGATGGGGTCCTGCTCGGGCATTTCGTTCTTGGTCATTCTCATATTAGCCATTTCTCTTACCTCCCGTCATCTTACAGATATGCTGGGCAGCGGCGTCCTGCTCGTCCTTATAGAAGGCGGCGCGCTTGAGGAGCGAATCGAAGTCGACCTGATGGGCGTCAAAGTCCGGCCCGTCGACGCAGGCAAACTTCGTCTCGCCGCCGACGATGACGCGGCAGCCGCCGCACATGCCGGTGCCGTCGACCATGATGGGGTCGAGAGAGATGATGGTGCTGATGCCGTAGGGTCTCGTCACGTCGGCCAGGAATTTCATCATGATGTCGGGGCCGATGGCGATGACGCGGTCAAACTGGGGCCTGCCCTCTGCGATGTTGGCCTCGATCTCCTGCTTGAGGAAGACCGTGGTGAAGCCCTTCTCGCCGTAAGTGCCGTCGTCCGTGCACAGGATGAGCTTGTCGGAGACCTCCTTCAGCTCGTCCTTGAGGATCACGATGTCGGCGGAGCGGAAGCCGCCGATGAAGGTGACGTCGATGCCGCGCTTGTGCATCTCCTTTGCAATGGGGTAGGCGATGGCGCAGCCCACGCCGCCGCCGACCACGCAGACCTTTTTGAGACCCTCCATCTCGGTGGCGCGGCCCAGCGGGCCGACAAAGTCGGAGATGCAGTCGCCCTGCTCGACCGTGTGGAGCATCTTCGTCGTGCGGCCGGCGGCCTGCACCATGACGGAGACGGTGCCCTTCTCGCGGTCCCAGTCCGCAACGGAGACGGGGACGCGCTCGCCCTGCTCGTCCAGGCGGAAGATGACGAACTGACCGGCCTGGGCGTGCTTCGCCGTCAGCGGCGCCTCGATCTCAAACAGGCAGATGGTCTTGGCGTCGTTGAGGAAACGCTTGGTTACTACCTTGTACATGGAAACACCTCTATGCATTATAATATGGTTCCTGCGATAAACCGGGATATTGTCTGTATTTTACCCGCTTTGCAGGGTAAAGTCAACGTTTTCCGCACGTTTTTGCGAAAAGAGGGTGCGATTCCCGACATTGACGGACGTCTCCGGCCGCAGGGGCTGTTTCAAAACACCCTGTCATGGCTTTGTGAAGCCGAAGGATCTTTTCAAGTTACCCTCTTGATTTTTTCGGCAGATACGCTAAAATCAGGGTGTTCCAAAAAAATGCCTTTCAGGAGGAATAACAGTATGACTTACGATTTAGATGTCGCCGGTATGAAGCGCGAGCTGCCCCTGTGCAAGCTCACGGACGAGCTCTGCATCGGCGCCTTTGTTATGTTCGGCGATGTGGAGCTGACGGTCCACTGTGCGACGGAGCTTTTGAAGCGCGTGCCGGCGTACGACTATATCATCGCGCCCGAGGCCAAGGCCATCCCGCTGGCCTACGAGATGGCACGGCAGAGCGGGGCAGAGCGCTACTTTGTCGCCCGCAAGGGGGCCAAGGCCTACATGCAGGGCACCTTTGAGGTCGCTGTCAGGTCGATCACCACCATGCATGTGCAGCGCCTGGTGCTCGATGCCGAGGACGCCGCCTTCATCAAGGGCAAGCGTATGCTCATCGTGGACGACGTGATCTCTACCGGCGAGTCGCTCCACGCCGTGGAGGAGCTGGTCGAGCGCGCGGGCGGCATCGTCGCGGGCCGCGCGGCCGTCCTTGCCGAGGGTGACGCCGCCAAGCGCGACGACATCATCGTGCTCGCCCCCCTGCCCCTCTTCAACGCCGACGGCACCCCGAAGACATAAGAGCGTCTCATATGCTCCTCCGCCCTGCGGTGGATTGTTAAAAACGTACGAAAAATCCGCAGCTATTGCGAATTTTCCGTACGTTTTTGCTCGTATAATGCTGATTTGCGCTCAGGCCGCCGAGGTGTAAATCACCCCGCGGGCCGGACGAAAGCGCTCACTTCCGTGTCCGGACGAGGGTCCAGCCGAGGATCAGCGGGGTTGCGGCGATCGTCGGGAGGGCATAGCGGGTGGAGCCGCTGAGCGGAGAGGCCACGCACACCAGCACGTTCATCAGCGACGGCAGCAGCAGGAGCATGTCGGCCCGCCTCCCGTTCCTGCCGAGGCGCAGCGCGCAGAAGAGCAGGACCCAGGTGTAGAGCCCCGCGGTGCACAGAAGCTGCGTCAGCGGAAACTCCGTGAACATCTGGCGCAGGCTGTCGAAGAAGCGGGTCGGGAAATCACCGAAGACGCGGTGTATCCCCATCTCGTCGAGCAGGGGATCATAGCGCGTCAGAAGATAGGCATCCAGCGCGGGGTAGGCGGTCGAGTAATAGCCGTAGCTGGCCATGAAGCCCGCCTCGAAACAGCAGAGGGGGTGCTTGAGGAGCATACGCAGCCACACCGCGAAATACGGGCCGAGGGCGGAGGCATCCTCCCGATAGGTATTCTTGACCGGGTCGGAGATGATGGGGTCGTATTCTGTCAGCTTGTCGTAGTCCAGCACGGCGTCGATGGCGGCGCGCTCCGCGTCCGTGACCTCGTCGGGGTAGGCGCAGACATAGCGCGCGGTCTGCTGGAAGGGGATGCTCAGCGCCTCGCGGGCGGAGCCCGCCTCGATCCCCAGCGCGGGATAGACGGCCCTCTCGGCCCCGACGGCGAGCAGCACCGCCGCGCAGAGGGCGAGCAGGAGATTGCGCCGCTCCTTTCCGCGCAGGGAGAGCGCGATCAGCAGCAGGGCCGGGCTGAGCTCGTACAGCCCGGTCTTGCGCAGCAGCATGGATAAAAGCGCGGCCGGCCCGATCCTGAGCGCGGCGGACGCGGAGCATCGGCGGTCCCGCAGCACGGGGACCAGCAGCGTCAGCGTCAGGGTAAAGCACACGGCGTAGAGCAGGTCCTTTTCAAACCACTGGGCAAAGCAGCCCCAGAAGGGCGACAGTGCGAAAAACAGCAGCAGCCCGAGCCACAGGCGAAACGGCAGCCCCTCGCGGACCAGCGCGGCCAGGCTGTATGAGAAGACCAGCGCGGCGAAGACGGACTGGAGCAGCACATAGAGAAAGCAGCCGGCATTTGCGCTGCCGAGCGCCCTGCCCAGCGAACAGCAAAGCCCCATCAGCAGGGTGCTCAGCGGCGGATGGTGCGCCGTCCACGGTGCGAAGCCCATCCACTGGCAGAGCTGCGCCGTCGCGTCCGGGCAGAAGGAGGCGGGGTAGTTGCACAACAGCCAGGGCAGCCAGCCCGCCAGCATCACCGGCGCCCCGATCCGCACCGGATGGGCCGGGACCCGGGCGTCTGCCGGGAAGGGCCCGTCCATCGCCCGGTCCGCCAGGCGCAGCAGGGGGTAGAAAAGGCAGGTATAGCCGAGCAGGCACAATATGCTCAGGCAGAGCTGATAGAAGTCGGCAAAAACAAACAGGAGATTTCCCATCTCACGGCAGCACATGCCGATGAGCGTGAACGCCGCGAGGACCGCGGCGAGGAGGAGCGTGCGCCCGTCAGGCCTCTGCTCGCGCCGGAGGACGGCGCGCAGCATCACAAAGAGCGCGCCGAAGAGCAGCAGATCCGGCAGGCTGTCGTGCGAGAAGGAATTGGAAAACCTGCTGGCCGTATCCGTCAGCAGGTTCCCGGTCCCGAGTCCCTCCGAGACCTCGCACACGACGCGCAGGGCGAGCAGGGCGGCGTAAGCGCCCAGCCCGCAGCATATGTCCGTTCCGATTGTCCTTTTTGCGTCAGTCATGGTCCTCCCTCTGCCATCTGGCGATCTGGACCAGGCGGTACTCAAACTCCCGCCGCTCCTTCTGCATAATGGTGTCCAGCAGCATCCCGTTGAAAAACGACAGGATCGCCGCGATGGCCGCAAAACCGCAGACGATGAGCGTCGGGAAGCGCTCGACCAGCCCTGTATGATGATAGGGGATGAGCACCGCGGGAATGAAGACGGCGGCAGTGATCAGCACCAGCAGCAGCGCGAGCGCCGCGAAAAAGCGCAGGGGCCGGTAGCAGCGAAAGAGCCGCAGCACCGTGCGGATCACGCGTATCCCGTCCCGCACGGTGTTGAGCTTGGAGACGCTGCCCGCCGGGCGGTCGCGGTAATCCACCAGCTCGTTGGCCACGGCCATGTTCATCATGACGGCGTGGGCGGTCATCTCCGTCTCCAGCTCGAAGCCGCCGGAGACCACGGGGAAGGACTTCACAAAGCGGTAGCTGAAGGCCCGGTAGCCGGTCATCACGTCCTTGATGTCGCAGCGGAAGATGCGGTTGATGGCCCAGCGGACCAGGCTGTTGCCGAAGTTGTGGAAGGGGCGCTTGTTCTCCTCAAAATAGGTGGAGGAAAGCCTGTCGCCCACCACCATGTCCGCCTGCTCCTCCAGCACGCGCCGGACGAGGGCGGGGGCGTTCTCGGCGGGATAGGTGTCGTCCCCGTCGGCCATCACATAGCACGCCGCGTCGATCTCCTGAAACATGCGGCGCACAACATTGCCCTTGCCCTGTATACGCTCGTGCCGGACCACGGCCCCGGCTCTCTCCGCGATTTCGGCCGTGCCGTCGGTGGAGTTGTTGTCGTAGACGTACACAACGGCTCCCGGCAGGGCGCGCCGAAAGTCGCCCACCACCTTTGCGATGGTCGGCGCCTCGTTATAACAGGGGATCAAAACGGCAATCTTGTCCATGTCTCTCTCCGGTTTCCATGATATAGCCATGGTATCATATCAGGGGAGAAAAAGCAAGAACAGCGCAGAAGGCAAGGGCGGAGAGTGAACGTTTCACTCTCCGCCCTCGTTTCTCGGCTTCACGCTCACCTCGCCGGAGCTGAGCCGCCGGATGCTTCCGTCCGGGAGGCGGGCGAGCAGGGAGCAGTCCTCGTCAAGGTCGACGGCCACGGCGGGCACGGGGTCCCTGCCCGGGGCGAGGATGCTGATCTCCCGCCCCAGCACCAGCGAGCGCCGCCTGTAGCCTTCGAAGATCGCTGGCGCGGCGGGGTTTTCCGCATAGTCCGCGAGGCGGTCCAGGATGCCCGCGGCGAGGCGGCAGCGCAGCTCCGGGATCGCCTCTTCACCGAATGCGGAGCCCGCGACGCCCCGCAGCTCCTCTGGGTAGTCGCCCTCGGGAACGCGGGTATTGACGCCGATGCCGACGATGACGTAGTGCAGCGCCCCGCTCTCACAGTCGACGCTGGCCTCCGTGAGGATGCCGCAGACCTTGCGGCCGTCCACGAACACATCGTTGACCCACTTGATCTGCGCGTCCCGGCCGGACAGCTCCTCTACCGTCTCGCACACGGCGACGGCGGCGCAGACGGTCAGCCTTGTCGCCTCGGCGGCAGGCATTGCGGGGCGCAGCAGCAGGCTCATATACAGGCCGCTGCCCGGCGGGGAGTAGAAGCTGCGCCCAAGGCGGCCGCGCCCGGCGCTCTGCTCCTCGGAGATCAGGACCAGCCCCGGCTCCTCTCCCTCGGCGGCGAGGGTCTTGAGCACCGTGTTGGTGGAGCTGATCGTCTTATAGACCCGCAGGCGCAGATCCCGCCGCCGCAGATGGCGCAGCACGCCCTCGGCGCTCAGCACGTCGCTCCCCGACAGCAGGCGGTAGCCGCGCTTCGGCCGCGACTCGATCGCGTAGCCCTCCGCCCGGAGCTGCCCGACGGTCTTCCAGACCGCCGTGCGGCTGAGCGACAGGGCGCGGGCCAGCTCCTCGCCGGAGACATACCGGTCCGCGTTTTGCCAGAGCATATTCAAAACGTCGTCGCGCGTCACTTGGTCCTCCTTGTAAAAACGGCCCTGTCATGCCGGGAAACGAGGTGAGGGAGAGTTGATTTCGAACCCTTCGGCTCCGCTTCGCTTCGCCCGGGATGACAATTGCGGAAAAATGTTTTGCTCAGGGTGATATTTGCCGGGGTGATATTCGCTCAGGATGACATTTGCTTTTTTGTTTTGAGGAACAGCAGCGGGTACAGTCTGCCCGTCAGGCTTGCGGCCAGGGCGATCTTGACGGCGTCGGGCAGCAGATAGGGCAGCACGCACCAGCCGAGCGCCGTGCCGAGACCGATGGGCCCGCTGTTTTTTGCGTAGACCGCCATGAACCAGGCGGTGCCGAAGGCGTAGCACACCAGGACGCCGAGGGCCATGGATACAAGCAGTGCGGGAAGCTTTCGTCCGCTCCGCTCCGCCGCGACGCCCACGATCAGCGCCGTGAACAGAAAGCCTGTGATGTAGCCGCCCGTCGTCCCCAGCAGCACGCCGAAGCCGCCCCGAAAGCCCGAGAACACCGGCGCGCCCAGGACCCCCAGCAGCATCCAGCAGCCCACGGTCCAGAGCCCGCGGCGCGCTCCGAACAGCGCCGCCACAAGGCACACGGCGAAGGTCTGCATCGTAAAGGGCACCGTCATCGGGACCGTGAGCCAGGAGCACAGCGCGAGCAGCGCCGCGCCCATCGCGACATAGGCCGCGTCCCGCGTGCCGAATTGCTTATTCATACGCGCACCTCCTTTTTGCAGCGTCAGTATAGCACGGAGGCGCGCTTATTGTCAACCGAATTGACTTCCGTCGGTTGACATTTGACTGTCCGCGCGGAATATCCGGGAAGCGGGATAACAGGAAAGGGCGAATACGCACGCTTTGCGTATTCGCCCTGACTGATTGCTGTGTTTTACCGCGCCGGGCGGCAGTAGACCGTCAGCTCCTTCTCGAAGCCGGCGCAGGTGAGGGTGAGCTTGCAGGACTTCGGCAGGCTGCCGTCGTCGTGGCACTCGATATGCACGGCATACTCGTCCGTCCGGTCAACGGTGAGGATCTCCGTGTTGCTGGAACGCCAGTCGACGCGCAGGCCCTGCAGCGTCAGCGGCATGACCTGAACGGTCAGGTCGATCGGGTCGTCCACCCAGATGGTAAAGTCGGTCTGGATCTCGGTGGTGAAGAACATGACGCGCAGCCCCTCGACCGTCGGCGTGGGCGTGGGAGGCGGCGTGGGCGGCTCTTCAATGGGCGGGATATACTCGGTAACAACGGGAGGTGTGATGGTGGTCTTTTTCTGCTGGACGTCCACGCCCTCAAGGCTGGTGGTGACCATGACGATGACGGCCAGGACCACGGCGGCGACCAGGATCAGACCGAAGATGATCTGCCACTTGGTGTTGGTCTCCGCCCGCTCAAAGGCGGCGGTCCCTCTCACGGTGCCGGGCGTCGGACCCGGCGTGCGGCTGCTCTGACTGACCCGGCGGGTGTTGCAGTTGGGGCAGCGGCTGCGCAAGGAGGAAAATGTCGCGCCGCAGCGCCGGCATTTCACTTCGGGAATCAGGGGCATACGGGTTCCTCCGTTCTTTATCAATTACGAGAGGTTACAATATTGCTTGTACGATAATACAACTAAAATCCCTTTTCGTCAAGACTTGTCATGACGACATACCGTTATTTTGAGGGGAAAACCAGCATTTATTCCCCACTTTCCCCGGATTTTTCCGGAAAAACCGGGCTGTTTCCAGGCCGCAGTCAGGGGAATCAGTGCCGGGCTCCCCCATCGGCCGCATGTCCTGATACGTTTGTTTTGCAAATGTCTTTGGGCATTTTTGTGGAACGAAAAGGCTTGCAGCAGGCTGAGAGGTGCTTTTTGCGAGGTACACACGCCCCCGCAAAAACGGCTTGTATATTGTGCCCTGCGGGGCGAAAAATCTGAGGAGCCGAGACCCCTCTGAACTTTTGCACGTGCTGTGCTTTATGATTGAAAAAAGGACGAAAAGATGGTAATATACTGATATCATGCAGCGTTGACCGATTGCGAAGCCCGCGTTTTGCAATCAAAAAAGGAGGCTCAACCATGGCCAAACAGATCGTCAGAATCGTTTTGACCGGCGGCCCGGCAGCGGGCAAGACCACGCTCATCAGCCGCATCCTCAAGGAGTTCAAGAGTGAGGACGGCTGGAAAGTCATCACCATTCCCGAGACCGCGACCGAGCTGATCTCCGGCTTCGGCGTCGGCCCCTTCCCCAACTGCATGTCCATGGAGGACTTTCAGTATTTTGTGATCGACGATCAGCTCCACAAGGAGCGCCTGGCCCTGCGCGCGGCGGAAGCCGTGCCGGAGGAGAAGGTGCTCATCGTCTATGACCGCGCCGTGCTCGACGACAAGGCCTATATCTCGGACGAGCAGTTCGCGCTCACCCTGGCCCACTTCGGGAAAACCGAGGCGGAGCTTCTCAAGGGCTACGACGCGGTGCTCCACCTTGTCACCTGCGCGAAGGGGGCCGAGTACGCCTACAACTACGGCAACGCCGCACGCTATGAGGACATCGAGGGCGCCCGCGCCATGGACGACCGCACGCTGAGAGCCTGGAAAGACCACCACGCCCTCTACATCATCGACAACTCCGTGGATTTTGAGGACAAGATCAACCGCGCCGTCGCCCAGATCTACCGCATCATCGGTGAGAGCGCGCCCGAGCCCGGCAAGAAGAAGTACCTGGTCCGTATGCCGGATCAGGGCGAGCTGAGCCGCAAATACAACGCCCTGCCCATCGAAATGATGCAGACCTACCTCTACTCCTCTGATCCCGAGGTCGAGCGCCGCATCCGCCAGCAGTCCTGTCTGGGCGACCAGCTCTTTTTCTACACCACCAAGCGCGTGGGCGAGGACGGCACCCGCTGGGTGACCGAGCGGCCCATCTCCGAGAAGGACTACGTCTCCTATCTGATGGAGGCGGATCTCAGCCTGCGCAGCGTGCGCAAGCTCAAGCTCCGCTTTGCGTATGCCGGCCACCGCATGGAGCTCGACGTCTACCCCTACGATCAGGAGAAGGCGATCTTCTTCGTCTTTGGGGCCGAGCCCTATGAGCTTCCGCCCGAGATTGAGGTCATCCGTGAGGTCACCGGCGACCCCTACTACAAAAACCGCGCCTTTGCCGACCGACAGAGCCTGTAACCGGACCTGCCGGCCCGGCAGCGGCGGCAGAGATCAGTCAAAAAGTGCTGATTCAAAAGAGGTACGGCGAATTTGCCGTACCTCTTTTGGGGTTTGCAGCTTATGCCGGGCAGGCCCGGCCGCTGCGGCGGGGGACGCCCGTCATGCGGCGGGCGGTTTTTTTATTCTGTTTCCGGGCAGATTACTTGCCCATGTTCATCTGCTTGGCAACCTCGGCCGCGAAGTCCTCTTCCTTCTTCTCGATGCCCTCGCCCTTGATGAAGTGGACGGCGTTGACAAACTTCACGCTGCCGCCGAGCTTCTTTGCGGCGTCGGCGATGTAGCCCTCGACGGAGCCGTCGAAGAGGTCGGAGCGGACGAACACCTGCTGCAGCAGGCAGTTTTCCTTGAAGAAGGCGTTGATCTTGCCGGCTGCGGCCTTCTCCTTGATGGCCTGGGGCTTGCCCGCCATCTTGGGGTCGTTGTCCATCAGGGCGACCTGAACCTCACGCTCGTGGTCGATGTCGGCCTGGGGAACGAGAGCCTTGTCCCAGTACTTCGGGTTCATCGCCGCGATCTGCATGGCGACGTTCTTGCCGATCTCGGTGGCGTCGATGCCGCCCTCGACAGCGAGGTTGACCAGCACCGCGCGGGAGCCGCCGGCGTGCACGTAGGCGACGTTGGTGGGCTCGGCAAAGCGGGCGAAGCGGCGGATCTGCAGATTCTCGCCGATGGACATGACCTTCTCGGGCAGGGTCTCGGCGACGGTCAGCTCAGTGCCGGGGTACTTGCAGTTCATGAGCGCGTCGATGTCTGCGGGGTTGTCGTTGAGGACGACCTTGCAGATGTCCTTGACGAACTGGCCGAACAGCTCGCTCTTGGCGCAGAAGTCAGTCTCGCAGTTGACCTCGACGATGGCGCCGACGCCGCACTCGGAGCAGACCTTGGCAAACGCCATGCCCTCGGCGGCCACGCGGCCGGCTTTCTTCGCGGCCTTGGCAAGGCCCTTCTCACGCAGCCAGTCGACTGCCTTGTCCATATCGCCGTCGCAGGCCTGGAGCGCCTTCTTGCAGTCCATCATGCCGACGTTGGTCATTTCACGGAGCGTTTTGACATCCTGAGCGGTAAAAGCCATTTTATTTTTCCTCCAATCAAAAATTAGAAAAGGGACGTGTGACCACGCCCCTTTGAGATTTCTTATTCCTCTGCGGCCTCTGCGGGGGCTTCTTCCTCAGCGCTGGCATCGGCGCCCTGACGGCCTTCCTGGACGGCGTTGGCCATGGTGGCGGAGATGAGACGGATGGCGCGGATGGCGTCATCGTTGGCGGGGATGACATAGTCGACCTCGTCCGGGTCGCAGTTGGTGTCGACGATGGCGACGATGGGGATGTGCAGCTTGCGGGCCTCGGCGATGGCGTTGTGCTCCTTGCGGGGATCGACGACGAAGAGTGCGCCGGGGAGCTTCTTCATCTCCTTGACGCCGCCGAGATACTTCTCAAGCTTCTCCATCTCGCCCAGGTGCTTCATGACTTCCTTCTTGGGCAGCATGTCGAAGGTGCCGTCCTCCTGCATCTTCTTGAGCTGGGCCAGGCGGTCCACGCGGGTGCGCATGGTCTTGAAGTTGGTGAGCATACCGCCGAGCCAGCGGGCGTTCACATAGTACATGCCGACGCGGGCCGCCTCTTCCTTGACGGCGTCGGTCGCCTGCTTCTTGGTGCCGACGAAGAGGATGGTCTGGCCGTTCTCGGCGAGCTCTCTGACGAAGTTGTAGGCTTCCTCGAGCTTCTTGACGGTTTTCTGAAGGTCAATGATGTAGATGCCGTTGCGCTCACAGTAGATGTACTCGGCCATCTTGGGGTTCCAGCGGCGGGTCTGGTGACCGAAGTGGACACCGGCCTCGAGCAGCTGCTTCATGGATACGACTGCCATTTGCCCGTGGGCCACATGGGGAGAGTCCACCTCCGTGCGAAATGCCCTGATATAATAGCAGATCAACGGGGAATTTGCAAGGGTTTTCTTGCAATTTTTCTCACCGAATTGTGCGGTGCTGCCCCTCCCCTGCGGCGATCCGCGGGCATTTTTCACCGCTCCGGTCAAAGCCGGTACGTCTTGATAAAGCTCTCCATGTCCGCGCCGGCGCGTATGTAGCGCAGGAGGATCTCCGCGGCGGCGGTGCTGTCGCTGTCGGCCCGGTGGTGGTTGAGCTCGAGACCGTAGTAATCGCACATGCAGTCCAGCTTGTGGCTGATGCCCGGGAGCAGGCGTCTGCCGATCTGTACGGTGCAGCAGAAGGGGACGGCGGGCTTCCAGTCGATGCCGTAGGCGTCCAGGCACTTTTTCAGCACGCCGAGATCAAAGCTCGCGTTATGGGCGACAAGAACGCCGGAGGAGAACAGCGGCTCGAGCGCGGGCCAGAGCTCCCCGAAGGTCGGGGCGTCCGCCACGGTGTCGGCGTCGATGCCCGTGAGCCGGGTGTTGAACCAGTCGAAGTCCTGCTCGGGGTCCACATAGGAGAAGAAGGACTCGCGGATCGCCCCGTCCTCCACCACCGAGACGCCGATGGCGCTCATGCGGTTGTTCAGGTGATTCGGGGTCTCCACGTCAAAAACGATGTAGCGCGGCACGGTCTCAGCTCCTTCAGTTGTATTCGGGCACGTAGTCGATGGTCTCGGTGATGGGCCAGAGGCACTGCTTTGAGGCGGTGTACACATAGTAATCGCCGTACTGACCGTGCGGCGTCATCACGGTCCCGTTGCCTGCGGACTCCGCGCGCATCCCGGGCAGCTCCGTCTCCAGAAAGACGAAGACCGCGCGGGGCGCGTCGTCCAGGCTGTAGATGTTGCGGATGTTGATGTGGGGCGAGAGCTTATACAGATACTCGTCCTGCCAGCAGCCGGCGATCAGCGCCCCGTCGGACCAGACGGCGACCGCGGGCGCGGCGCGGGAATGGCTGCCGTAGACGAACTCATAGCCGTTTTCGACCGCCCAGTCCGCGATCTCCCGCGCGGGGACGGGCTCGTCCGAGAGGGCGGCGCGCAGATCGTCCCGGTAGCTGAAAAAGAGGTTTGCCGCCGAGAGGACGCACAGGAGGCTCAGCAAAACAGGGCGAAGCCGCTTCAGATCCCGCTCCGCGATCAGGGCGAGGGACAGGGCCGGCAGCGCATACCAGAGGAAAAGATAGATGGGCCGCAGCCGCACGGCCGTGACAAAGGAGGCCGCGACCACCGCGAGACAGCCGATCACCGCCACGAGCCAGAAGCAGCCCGCGCCCGCCGCGCTCCGTCTCCCGCGCAGCAGGAGATACACGGCCGAGAGCACCAGAAGCGTCGTCGCGAGGAACATGAGGATATAGAACAGGCGGTATTCGCCGCTCTTTGTCACGTCGTAGCCCGTCACCGCGGCGAAGGCCGTGTGTACGTCCCGCAGCTTTTCCGCGAGCGGCGCGCCCGAGAGGAGGGATTCGCCGCTGTAGATCTCATGCCGCCGTACCGGCAGGATGCGGATCAGAAGCAGGCCCAGCGCGTTCGCCGCGGTATAGGCCGACACGCGCCACAGCCGCATCCGACGGCCCCCGGGACAGACAGGCTCCCGCTTCCAAAGCCCGCGGAGCAGATGCAGGCCCTCATAGCAGAGCAGGGGCAGGATCAGCACGCAGGTCTGCCGCAGGCTCTGCATCCCGGTGCAAAAGCACAGAAGGAGCGCGAGCAGCAGGGCGGGCAGGCGCGGCGCCTCCGACTTCTGCGCGCGGGCATAGTCGCCGAGCACGACGAAAAAGCAGATCAGGTAGCAGGCGTAAAAGCTGCACATGCCGAAAAAGAGCTGCTGCCCGTCCTCCCGCATGAGCGCGTGGGGGCCGAAGATCGAGGCCGGAAAGCACAGCAGCACCGCCGCCCGCATGGAGGGGCGTCTGACAAAGGGGCGCAGCATCCACTCCATGGAGGCGAGCAGCAGGATCGACATGCACAGCGTCGCCCAGGCCATCGCGCGGTTCATGCTGCCGGTGAGCCCGTAGAACAGAGCGGAGAGCACCGGCGTCGCCGCGATGTAGAACTGGTTGCCGAAGAGGTAGCTTTTGGGGAAGAGGGTCCCCTCCTCCCACATGAGGCGCGCGACAAGCGTGTCCTCATACATGTCGGAGGTGGCGAGGCGCGCAAAGCCCCGGAAGTCGATCACCGTGAACACGGCGAGATAGCCGAGAATCACAAGCGCGGCGGCCAGCGTCCACAGATATTCGGTTTTGCGCTGATTCTCAGGCATGGCGCGGCTCCTTTGTATGATAATACGGCAAGTTTACCCTCACAGCGGGGAAAAGTCAAGTTTGCCGCCGTGTTCGCGAGCAAGCCGTGATTGACAGAGGCGGCGGCGGACAGTATACTACTGATAATCCTAAGGCAACACCGCACAATCCGCCATCGGCGCCTCCCGGAAAATCACGCTCTGATTTTGTCATGTTTTCTTGACATACGCAAAGTATGCCTGCGAAAAACTGCCATCACCAGAATCTGGTTCTCCTCGGAATCTGCTCTTGCCGCATGATGCGGTATTACCATAACACAAACGGGGTAGTTTTATGCTGACAGTCAACGATCTCTCCATTCAGTTCGGGCCGACGGTGCTGTTTTCCCGCGTGGATCTCCAATTCACGGCGGGCAACTGCTACGGCATCATCGGCGCGAACGGCGCGGGCAAGTCCACCTTCATCAAAATCCTCTCCGGGGAGCTGGAGCCCACCGGCGGCAGCGTCGTGCTCGATCCCAAACGGCGCATGTCGGTCCTCAGGCAGAACCAGAGCCTCTACGACGACTACACGGTGCTCGACGCCGTCATCATGGGCAACCCCCGCCTCTACGAATGCGGGAAGGAGAAGGACGCCATCTACGAAAAGCCCGACTTCAACGACGACGACGGCCTGCGCGCCGCGGAGCTGGAGGAGGAGTTTGCCGAGCTCGGCGGCTGGGAGGCGGAGAGCGACGCCGCGCGCATCCTCCAGGGCCTCGGCGTGGACGTGCCCCTGCACCGGAACCTCATGCGGGACACCGACCCGCGCATCAAGGTCAAGGTACTGCTGGCCCAGGCCCTCTTCGGCCACCCGGACGTGATTTTGCTCGACGAGCCGACCAACAACCTGGACCTGGCGAGCGTGGTGTGGCTCGAGGATTTTCTGATGGACTACGAGGGGACGGTCCTCGTGGTCAGCCATGACCGCTACTTTCTCAACAACGTCTGCACCCACATCGTGGACATCGACTACGGCAAGATCAAGATGTACGTCGGCAACTACGATTTCTGGTACGAGTCCAGCCAGCTCATCCAGAAGCTCATCAAGGACCAGAACAAGAAGGCCGAGCAGAAGATCCAGGAGCTGCAGACCTTCATCGCCCGCTTCTCGGCCAACAAGTCGAAGTCAAGGCAGGCGACGTCGCGCCGGAAGCTGCTGGACAAGATCACCGTGGAGGAGCTGCCCGCCTCCGGGCGGCGCTACCCCTGGGTGGGCTTCAAGGCCAACCGCGAGCCCGGCAAGGACCGCCTCTTCGTCACCGGGGTCTCCAAGACCGTCGACGGGGTGAAGCTCCTGAACAACGTGAGCTTCATCGTCGGCAAGGACGACAAAATCGCCCTCGTCGGGAAAAACGAGCTCGCGGTGACCATGCTCTACAAGATCCTCATGGGCGAGGAGGAGCCGGATTCCGGCTCCGTCAAATGGGGCGCCAGCATTGAGCCGAGCTATTTTCCCAAGGACCACAACAGCTACTTCGACAGCTGCGACTATGACCTCATCGACTGGATGCGCCAGTTCTCCGAGGACAAGCGCGAGAGCTATCTGCGCACCTTCCTCGGGCGTATGCTCTTCTCCGGGGACGACGTGTACAAGAGCGTCCGGGTCCTCTCCGGCGGCGAGAAGGTGCGCTGTATGCTCAGCCGCATGATGCTCTCGGGCGCGAACTTTCTCCTGCTCGACCAGCCGACCAACCATCTCGACCTCGAGAGCATCGCCGCGCTCAACAACGGCCTCGAGGCGTTCAGGTACAACATCATCTTCTCCTGCCACGACCACCAGCTCACCCAGACCGTGGCCAACCGCATCATCGAAATCACCGGGGACGGCGTCACAGACCGCCGCTGCACCTACGACGAATACATGCACATCAGCGATCTGGAAAACAGCGTCAGAGGATGAGCTCTGCGGCATTGGGCGTCCGCCCGCCTTTTCCGTACACTTTGCATAGTTTTTCTTGACATCGGACCTTGACGTTTTTATAATATGTACATGTCTAAACCGCGTCTGCCGGGTCGGCAGACAGATTCAAACAGGAGGTAATCATATGGGCAACATTATTCCGCGCTGGGAGTGGCGCACGTTCGGCAGCAGCTTTAACGGCGCCGATGAGAAGATCATGGCGATGGGCCCCTCCGAGAAGAAGAGCAGCGAGAAGTACATCCTCTCCCGCAACAGCAATGAGAACTGCAAAATCCGCGACGATCTGATGGACATCAAGTCTCCCGTCAATGTCAACGAGGACAAGCTGGAGCAGTGGTATCCGACGATGAAGCTCAGCTTCCCGCTGGACAGGGCCGCTGTCACCGACCTCTTCCGGAACTACTTCAAGGTCGCCGTGCCGGAGCTTGCGGACGCTTATGATTATGCCGCCTTTGTGGAGCTCTGCTCTCAGCAGAAGGATCTGTGCGTCGTGGACGTGAAGAAGGTCCGCCACATCACCAATATCGACGAGGCCATCGTCGAGGTTGCTGAGACCGAGTTCAACGGCGTCCCCAACCGCACCGTCTGCGTGGAGCATATCGACCCCGCCCTGGTGATGAGCGTCGTGCGCAAGCTCGGCGTCGAGGGTCTGCCGAACATCAACTACATCAGCGCCATGAAGCAGGCTGTCGGCCTGACCTGAGACCGGTTCGGACGGGAGGCACAGAACATGAAAAGAGTAGCCATCATCGACATCGGCTCCAAATCCATCAAATTCTTCGTGGGCGAGCGCGCGGAGGACGGCTCCATCGCGACGCTGCTGGACACCAACAACATCGCCGCCCTGGGCGAGGGGCTTGCGCAGACCGGCCGCATCGGCGACGAGGCGCTTGAGCGCAACGCCCAGGCCGTCAGGGAATTTGCCGAAAAGGCCAACGAGCTCGGCGCGGAGAAGATCATCGCCGTGGGCACCATGGCCCTGCGCAGCGCCTCGAACAGCGCCGACTTCGTCGCGCGCGTCAAAGAGCTCTGCGGCGTTGAGGTTCAGATCATCCCCGGCGAGGAGGAGGCGCGGCTGAGCTATCTGGCGGTGCTCTCCGGCCTGCCGCTGATGGACGGCGATCTCGTGATCTTCGACACCGGCGGCGGCAGCACCGAGTTTATCTTCGGCCGCGGCACGGAGCTCAAAAAGCGCTTCAGCGTCAACCTCGGCTCCAACCGCATCACCGAGGCCTTCTTTGCCGACGATCCCGTGAAGGAGGGCAGCGTGGCCGCCGCCATTGCCCAGATCGACAGGGAGTTTGCCGAGGCCGGCGTTGAAGGCAGACCCGCGCAGCTCGTCGGCATGGGCGGCACCGTCACCAGCATGGGCGCCGTGCGCCACATGATGGACAAATACAAGCCCGACATCATCCAGGGCTCGACGCTCACGAAGCTCGACGTGGAGGAGCAGCTCGCGGCCTACGAAAAGCGCACCGTCGAGCAGCGCCGCGCGATCCCGGGCCTCCAGCCCAAGCGCGCGGACGTCATCCTGACCGGCGCGTGCATCCTCAAGGTCATCATGGAGCGCCTGGGCGCGTCCCGGCTCACCATCAGCGACCGCGGCCTGCGCCACGGCCTGGCCTTCGACCTGCTCAACAAATAAGCACCCGGCGTCATCCTGAGCGAAGCGAAGGATCTGTCCGATAAGCTCCTTCGCCGCTTCGTTTCTCAGAATGACAGATATTGTGCAGCTATGGCAAACGCTGAAAATATTCTGAAAGGAGAATCCCCATGAAAAAGCTCTCGCTGATCCTCGCCGTCATCATGGTGTTCACGCTGCTCTCCACCGCGGCGTACGCCGACTGGACCCCCTCGCAGCCCATCACGATCATGAACCACGTCGCCGCCGGCGGCGCAATGGACCTCTACTCCCGCAAGTGGGTGGAGCTGGCCGCCAAGTACACCGACGCCACCTTCGTCGTGGACAACAACGACGGCGCCTCCGGTCTGACCGCGGGCGAGTGGGTGCTCGGCCAGGCTGCGGACGGCTACACCGTCTTCGCCCTCGCCCCCACCTACATTGACGCCGTCATCCAGTCCGAGCTCGACTGCGCCGAGTATGTGGACGGCTTCAAGTACGTCTACAACCTCATGGCCGACCCCTACTGCGTCCTCGTCCCCATTGAGCCCGAGGCCGGCAACCCGACCTTCGACAGCTTTGCGGAACTGACCGACTGGGCCAAGGACAACAAGCTGACCCTGTCCGAGCCCAACTACGGCGCCAAATACATCGACGCCGTCCAGGTCTTCGACGAGGTGGGCGTTGACTTCCAGGCCATCTCCTACGGCGGCGCAAAGAAGAACTTCGCGGCCCTGCTCGGCGGCCAGGCCATCGCCTCCGTGGGCAACCCGGGCGACACGGCGAAGTACGCCGTCAAGGCCCTTGTCGTCGGCGCCCCCGAGAGACTCGCGGGCCTGCCCGACGTGCCCACCTACGAGGAGCTGGGCTACAGCGAGAAGCTGGACGGCATCTGGATGTGGAGAGGCTACGCTGTCAAGGCCGGCACCCCCGATGAGATGATCGAGTGGTTCCAGGATCTCTGCGACAAGATCTCCGCCGATCCCGAGTGGATCGAGTACATGGAGAACCAGCTCATCGCCGTCCGCACCGACCGCACCGAGGACTTCACCCAGATCGTCGAGGATGAGGTCACCAGCACCATCGACGTGCTCAAGAGCGTCGACCAGATTTCCGCGGACTACACCAGATAAAACCGTTTCTCGGCGAACATAGACGGGGGCTGTCTCAAAACTCCCTGTCATCCCGGGCGAAGCGAAGGATCTTTCCAAATTCCACAGAAAGATCCTTCGTCGCTTCGTTTTTGGGATGACACACAGGAAAACTGTTTTGATGCGGCTCCCCGATTTATTTGGCAGAAAGGATGATACCATGACAGCATTATCGACGTGGCTGAACTCCCTGCACTACGGCTATATAGTCGGCGGGATAGCGGTGCTGATGGTCGGGTTCTACTTTCTTTTCAATGCCATCCCGAGGACGAAGCCCGTCAAGGCACAGCTTCTCTGTGTGGTTGGCATGGATCTGATCACGCTGCTGTTCTACATCCTTACCTTCTCCCTGCGCGTCAGCAAGATGGCCGCCCAGTCCGGCGCGACACCGCGCACCATGCCGCGGCTCTGGGCCTTTCTGATGGTCTTGGCCTCCGTCGGCGCGTACGTCGCGATTCTGAAAAAGGACAACCGGCCCGACCGGGGCTTCGACCGCTGGGTCTTCGCCCTGATGGTCGGCCTCGGCTCCATCGTGAGCGTGCTGTGCTTCCAGTGGCTCGGCTACTATCTGTCCAGCGCGATTTTCATCGTCGCCGTGATGATCGCCATGGGGGAGAAAAACAAGCTCCAGCTGATCCTGACCCCGGTGATCTGGTGCGTGTTCACCTATTTTGTGTTCAACAAATTTCTGTACATAACCCTGCCGGTCGGCTCCCTGTTCAAGGGCATGTTTTAAGGGGGAGGCTTATTTATGGGTGAAATTTTTCAGAACCTGGCGATGGGCTTCGGTGTCGTCGGGAATTTCCAATCCGTTCTCTGGATCCTGATCGGCGTGTGTGTCGGCATCCTCGGCGGTGCGATCCCCGGTATCTCCCCGTCGATGGCCGTGGCGCTGCTGCTGCCCATGACCTACGCCATGAGTCCGACAGTCGCGCTCATCATGCTGATGGGCATTTACATCGGCGCAAACTACGGCGGCTCCATCACCGCCGTGGCGATCAACACGCCCGGCACCCCCTCCGCCACGGTCACCGCCTTTGACGGGTATCCCCTGCTGAAAAAGGGCCGCGCCGGCGAGGCCATGGGCATCTCGCTCTGGGCCTCGGTGTTCGGCGGCGTCATCAGCATCTTTGTACTGATGTTCTTCTCCGTGCCCCTGTCTCGGGCGGCGCTCAAGTTCTGGCCCAGCGAGTATTTCGCGCTGTGCATCATGGGTCTCACCACGGTGGCGACCCTCGGCGGCAAGAACTGGCAGAAGGCGCTGGTCACCTGTCTCTTCGGCCTGCTGCTGAACACCATGGGGCTCGACCCCACCTTCGGCATCAAGCGCTTCACCTTCGGCGTCACCAAGCTCTTCGACGGCTTTGAAATGGTGCCGGTGCTCATCGGCCTCTTCGCCCTGGGCGAGGTGCTGAGCAATCTGGAGCACTACGACCCCAAGGCCGCGGTCAAGCGCGAGGACGTGGACTACAAGATGCCGAAGTTCAGCTACTACTGGAAGCTGAAATGGAGCATCGTCCGCTCCGGCCTCGTGGGCTGCCTCATCGGCATCTTCCCCGGCGCGGGCGGCACCATTGCCTCCTTCCTCGCCTATGACGTGGAAAAGCGCATGTCCAGGCACCCAGAGGAATTCGGCCACGGTGCGCCCGCGGGCGTCGCAGCGGCGGAGGCCAGCAACTCCGGCTCCGTCGGCGGGGCTATGGTCCCGATGCTGACGCTGGGCATCCCGGGCTCATCCACGGCAGCGGTGCTGCTGTCGGCATTGATGATCCACAACCTCACGCCCGGCCCGCAGCTCTTCACGAACGAGCCGCAGCTGGTCTACGGCCTCTTTGCCTCCATGTTCGTGGCAAACGTACTCATGGGCCTTGTCGGCCACTTCGGCGCAAAGGTCTGGGTCCGCGTGGGCTACATCAAGAAGACCATCCTCTACCCGCTGATCTTCGCCTTCGCGATCCTCGGCTCCTTCTCCATCAAGAAGTCCATGTTCGACGTCTGCACCTGTCTGGCCTTCGGCATCATCGGGTGGCTCTTCAAGAAGTACGACTACCCCGCCTCCCCCATCGTCCTGGGTCTGGTGCTGGGCAAGCTGATCGAGGAGAATTTCGTTCAGACCATGATGGTCACCGGCCCCATCGGCTTCGTGACCAGGCCGCTGACGGTCATCCTCTTCCTCATCTCGATCGCTGCCATCGCCTATCCGATCATCTCCGAACGCAGACATAAAAAGAAAGCGGCCGCCGCCAAGGACAGCCCCGCGTAAACATCGCGAACGAAACGAAGGATCTCTCCCGTACGTCTGCAGCACATGCAGCGGGAAAGATCCTTCGTTTTTTGTTTTTTGGGGATGTACTCTCATACTCTTCTCCAATAGAGCGCTGTGAATCTTTCCGGCCGGATTTGCGCCATGCTTCGTTATCGCCCTTGGCAATACACAAAGTATTCCCTGCGGGCGCGCTCGCGTAGCGGAACATCCAGACCACGATAATCACGAGCGCCAGCACCACGGCGACGCCGAGCACCGCGTTGACCGCGCCGCTGAGCAGGCTGAACGCGCCGCCGATCAGCCGGATCATCAGGACGATCAGCGCCACGGCTACGACCGCGGCCAGAACGGCGTAAATGTGTTTTTTGTTCATAAAGATCTTCCTTTCCTTCTTGCCTCTCCCTCTGGGAGAGGTGCCCCAGTGCGCACACCGGGGCGGAGAGGGCCTGTACCGCGACGGGGACCTCTCTTTGCGAACTGGCGACAGCTCCCCGAAGCCAGGAATCTCACGTCTCCGGCCCCAGCTTTTCCAGGACGCCGGTGAAGTACGCGGGTCTCGGGGCCTCGAAGCGCATGGTCTCCCCGGTGCGGGGATGGATGAGGGTGAGGCGTCTCGCGTGGAGACACTGGCCCTCGAGACCCTTGTCGGGGCACTTCGCGCCGTAGAGGCCGTCACCCAGCAGGGGATGGCCGATGCTCGCCAGGTGGACGCGGATCTGGTGGGTGCGCCCGGTCTCGAGACGGCAGCGCAGCAGGGCATAGCCCCGGTAGACCGTTTCCAGCTCCCAGTGCGTGACGGCGCGCCTGCCGTTTTTCTCGGTGACGGCCATGCGCTTGCGGTCGACCGGGTGCCGGCCGACGGGGCGGTCTATGGTCCCGCTCCGCTCCCGGAAGCTGCCGCAGGCCACCGCCTCGTATTCACGAAAGAGGCTGTGATCCGAGAGCTGCGCGGAAAGACCCTGGTGCGAAAAGTCGTTTTTTGCCGCCACCAGAAGGCCCGAGGTGTCCTTGTCGATGCGGTGGACGATGCCGGGCCGCTGCACGCCGCCGACGCCGGAGAGCGTGTCCCCGCAACGGAACAGCAGGGCGTTGACCAGCGTCCCGTCCGGATGCCCCGGCGCGGGGTGGACCACCATGCCGCGGACCTTGTTGACGACGATGAGATCTGCGTCCTCGTACACCACGTCGAGGGGGATGTCCTGCGCCTCGACGGGCAGCTCCTCCGTGTCCGGAAAGGCAAAGCATATCACGTCGCCCGCCGCGCCGCGGGCGTTTTTTCTGACCGCGCTGCCGTTTCGCGTAACGGTGCCCGCCTCCATGCACTTCTGGATCAGGCTGCGCGAAACGGCCGGAAATGCGCGCGCGAGGAGAGCGTCGATCCGTTCTCCGCTCTCCTCGGCTGTCAACTGTATCCGTTCTTCGTCCATTACTTGAATTCGGCCAGGATGTCCTCGAGGCTGAACTCGTCGGAGACCTCGGCCTTTTTCGGCTCCGGCTTCGGTGCGGGCTTGACCGCGGGGGCCGGCTTCGGTGCGGTCTCGACTCTGGCTGCGGGCCTGGGCGCAGGCTCCGCCTTCGGTGCGGGGGCCGGCTTCGGCGCAGGAGCGGTCTTCGGCGCAGGAGCGGTCTTCGGCGCGTTCATCAGGCGGCCGGCGTAGGACTCGGCCTCGCTGTTCTCGGCCTGGAGCTTGGCCTGCTCCCAGGCGTCGAAGGGATCGGCGGCCTTGGCCTTGAGCTGATCGTAGGCGGACGTCTCCTCCTCGGCCTCCTGTACGGGGGCGGGAGCGGCCCTGCGCGTCTCCTTGCTGCCGCGGGCTGCGAGCTGCTGGGCCTTGTATTCCTCATACTCCTGCTCGTACTTTTCCTGGCGGGCCTTGCGGCTGGCGCGCACGGAGCGCGCCGGGGCGGGCGCCTCGTCGGGTCCGGCGTCCAGAGCGGCGGCGGACTTCTCCAGCCTGCGCGCCTCCTTCTCCTGCTGCTTCTCCAGCTTGCGCGCTTCTCTCTCCTGCTTCTTGCGGGCCTTCTCCTCTTCCTCCTCGTCGTCCTCGTAGAGCACATCGCCGAGATCGGTCTCGGGCCGCTCAAAGATCATGGCCAGCGCGAAGAGGATCGCAAAGACCGTGATGAAGACGTCCGCCACGTTGAAGATGGCGAAGTTGAAGAGCTCCACCTTGAACATGTCCTGCACGTAGCCGTAGATGATGCGGTCGATCATGTTGGCCAGACCGCCGGCCGCGACGAACACCAGGCACCAGCGGGAGAACTTGCCGCGGATGAAGTTGGTGGCCAGGGCGATGATCACGAGCAGCGTGAACACGCCGGTCGCAATGATGAAGTAGATGCGCGCGCCGCTGCCGCTGAGAAAGCTGAAGGCGGCGCCGTCGTTATGGACGTTCACGAGGCTGATGACCCCGGGAATGAAGCGCACCACGTCCGTACCGAAGAGGGTGTTGGACACCCAGAACTTCGTGGCCTGGTCAAGGATGATGACAAGGATGCCGACGATTGAATACAGCATGGTAACTCCTATCTGCCGGAGATGCGCTCCGGCGGGGGGAATGGGAGAGTGGAGTGTGGAGTGTGGAGAGTGGAGTGTGGAGTGTGGAGTGTGGAGTGTGGAGTGTGGAGTTATGGTATCCGCTTCGCGGATCATTTGAAATCGTCGCGAAGCGACACATTAACTCCACTCTTCACTCTCCACTCTCCACACTTATCCGTTATCGCGTGGCGATAACGGATTTGCAGCGCGGACAGAGGCCGGTTTCGGGGTCGGCCTCTGTGGAATGCTTCCAGCAGCGCGGACATTTGACGCCCGGAGCCTCAGAGACGGAGATCTCCAGCCCGGGGTTTTTCGTGCCCATGCCGGTGACGTGGGCCTCCTGCGGCTCTTTCTCCGCGATGAGGCAGCGGGAGACGATGAAGAGCTCGGACAGGTCCATGGAGGAGACGGCCTCCAGCGCGGCTCTCGCGCTCTCGTCCTTCGCGCGCAGGGCGACGGCGGCCTCCAGCGGCTTGCCGATGCGCTTGGCGGCGCGGGCGGCCTCCAGGACGCCGTTCACGTCGTCGCGCAGGGAGACGAGCTGATCCCAGCTCTGCATCTCCTCCGCGCTGAGGGCGTATTCGGCGAAGGGTGCGTTCATGCGGTTGAAGAGGACGTTGCGCCTGTCGTCGTCCGCGCGGTGCGGCATGGCGAGCCAGATCTCGTCGCAGGTGAAGGCGAGGATCGGGGCGAACATCTTCGTCAGGCTGTCGAGGATCAGAAACAGCGCGGTCTGGGCGCTGCGGCGGGCGAGCCCGTCGCGCTTTTCGCAGTAGAGGCGGTCCTTGATGATGTCGAGATAGAAGGAGGACAGCTCCACCACGCAGAAGTCGTTGATCGCGTGGGAGATCACATGGAACTCATAGTCGTCGTAGGCCTGGGCGACCTTTCCGATGAGGGCGTTGAGCTTTGTGACGGCCCAGCGGTCCAGGGGCAGCATGTCCGCCGGAGCGACGAGCCTGTCGGCGTCGAAGCCCTCGAGATTGCCGAGGCAGTAGCGGGCGGTGTTGCGGAACTTGAGATAGCTCTGGCTGAGCTGCTTGAAGATCTCCTTCGAGCAGCGCACGTCCACATGGTAGTCGGCGGAGCCGGCCCAGAGGCGCACGATGTCCGCGCCGTATTCCTTGATCATGTCGGCGGGGTCCACGCCGTTGCCGAGGGACTTGTGCATGACCTTGCCCTCGCCGTCGACGGTCCAGCCGTGCGTCAGGCACTCCTTATACGGGGCGCCCTTGCCGAGTGCGCCGACCGCCACCAGCAGGGAGGACTGGAACCAGCCCCTGTACTGGTCGCCGCCCTCGATGTACATGGTGGCGGGCCAGAAGCCCTGGTCGCGCTTCATGGCGGCAAAGTGGGTGGAGCCGGAGTCGAACCAGCCGTCGAGGGTGTTGGTCTCCTGGACAAAGTGTTTGCCGCCGCAGTGGGGGCAGGTGAAGCCCTCGGGCAGGATCGCGGCAGCCTCGCGGTCGAACCAGGCATTGGAGCCCTCTTTTTCAAACAGGCTCGCCACGGCCTCGATGCTCTCCTCCGTGCAGACGGGCTTCTTGCAGTCCTCGCAGTAGAACACGGGGATGGGCAGGCCCCAGCGGCGCTGGCGGGAGATGCACCAGTCGGCACGCTCGCGGATCATGGCGCCCATGCGCTCCTTGCCCCATGCGGGCAGCCAGCGCACATCCTCGCACGCGGCCACGGCCTCCTCCTTGAAGGAGTCGACCGAGCAGAACCACTGCGGGGTGGCGCGGAAAATGATCGGATTCTTGCAGCGCCAGCAGTGGGGATAGCTGTGGATGATGTTCTCGCTGGCGAAGAGCATCCCGCTCTCCTGCAGGTCGGCGAAGATGACGGGGTTGGATTCCTCGGTCCTGAGCCCCGCGTATTTGCCGGCGTACTCCGTGTGGCGGCCCTGATCGTCCACGGGGACGACCATGTCGATGCCGTAGCGGGTGCAGGTGTTGTAGTCGTCCGCGCCGAAGCCGGGCGCGGTGTGGACGCAGCCGGTACCGGAGTCCATGGTGACGTAGTCGGCCAGCATGAGAAGGCTGGTCTTCGGCAGGAAGGGGTGGTCCGCCAGCATGTACTCGAAGAAGCGGCCCTCGTGGGTCTCGACGATCTCGTAGGATTCGACGCCGCCGGCCCTCATGACGCTCTCAACCAGGGCCTCGGCCATGATGTACATTTCGCCGTTCGGGACCCTGACGACAGCGTAGCTGTCCTCCGGGGAGAGCGTGATGCCCAGGTTGCCGGGCAGGGTCCAGGTCGTAGTGGTCCAGATGAGGAAGAAGAGCTTCGACTTGTCCAGATGGCTGAGTCTGCCCTTGTCGTCGTGCATCGGGAACTTGACGTAGACCGTGGTGACCGGGTCGTCCTTGTACTCGATCTCGGCCTCGGCCAGAGCGGTCTCGTCGTGGGCGCACCAGTAAACGGGCTTGAAGCCCTTGTAGATGTGGCCGTTGCGGTACATCTTGCCGAAGATGCGCACCTCGTCCGCCTCAAAGCCCTTGTTCATCGTGAGGTAGGGGTGCTCCCAGTCGGCGACGACGCCGAGGCGCTTGAAGCCCTCCATCTGCCGGTGGACGTACTTTTCGGCGTAGGCATGGCAGGCGGAGCGGAAATCCGCCACGCTCATGGCCTTGTGGTTGAGCTTCTGCTCCTTGATGATGGCGGACTCGATGGGCATACCGTGGTTGTCCCAGCCGGGGATATAGGGGGTATACCAGCCGCGCATGATGTACGAGCGGTTGATGAAGTCCTTGAGCGCTTTGTTCAGGGCGTGGCCCATGTGGATATCGCCGTTGGAGAAAGGAGGCCCGTCGTGCAGGGAGAAGAGGGGGCCGCCCTCGTTCTTTTTCAGCGCTTCGTTGTAGAGGTCGAGCTCCACCCAGCTTTTGAGCATTTCCGGCTCGCGCTTCGGCAGGCCGGCGCGCATGGGAAAGTCGGTTTTCGGGAGATTGAGCGTGGCGTTAAAGTCCTGTGACATGTAATTCTATGCTCCTAAATCTTGTTTCTGTATCGTTGGTCGTAACGCTTCAGTCCCCGGTGTCACGGCCTTGCGGAGCGAAGGAGCGCCAGGCTTCTTCGCCGCCGTGCTTTTCAAATGACAGGGACTGAAAAACGGGACAACGGGGCGCGCGCGCAGGCGGGCGCCCCGGAATGATCCGTGCGGTCAGCCCTGCCTCAGAAGGTGAAGGGCTGGGTGTTCTCGAGCTTGCGCTTCTTGGTGGGGCGGTAGTCGGTGGTATCGTCGGGGATGTCGAGCTTGAGATCGGACTGGACATGGGAGGCGCTGTTTTCGATGGCGCGGACGGTCTCGTCCATGTCGATCTCGGGGGCTGCGGGCTCGGGCTCGCTCACGGGCTCAGGCTCCTCGATCTCAGCCACGCCCATCTCGCCGGCGATGGCGCCGAGCTTGTTCAGCTGAGTATTGCACAGGGCCTTGGCGGCGTCGATGTATTTTGCGACGGCGGCCTTGGCGTCGGCCAGACGCTTCTCCTCGGAGTCTGCCCGGTCGGAGATGGAGCCGATGGTCTCTCTCGCCTTGGCCTCGGCCTCGGCGATCATGTCGGCCGCGCGCTGACGGGCGTCGCTCTCGATCTGGACGGCGAGCTTCTGCGCGGACAGGATGGCGGCGTTGAGCGCCTCCTCATTGGCGCGGTACTCCTCGATCTTGTCCACCAGGACCTTCATCTTGCTCTTGAGGACGGCGTTCTCCTTCTGGGTGGCGGCGACGTCGTCCGCCAGCTCCTCGAGAAAATCGTCGACGGAGGCCATATCATAGCCGTTGATGCGCGCTCTCTCGAAACCCTTCTCACGAATATCCTGTGCAGTAATCATAGCTTATCCACCTTTCTGCTCTTTTGCGACCCTGTCAGGTCAAAAATAGTGTCCGGAACTTTCGGGCTGCTGCTGTTCTGTCTGCTGGGGCTGCGTCCCCAGAATATCAACATTCTGCGGGGTAATAAAGTAAGTCTTTGCGGAGACGGGGGTGATCTTCCCGCCCAGGGCGAAAGCGATGCCGGACAGGAAATCCAGCAGCCGCCGCGCGGTGTCCGCCTGGACGCTCTCGAGCGTCATGACGCAGGTCATGTCCTGCTGGAGATAATTGACCAGCTCGCCGGCCTCGTCGAAGGTCTTGGGGCTGAAGAGGATGACGGAGGTATCCTTCCCGCCGAAGTTCATTGTCCGCTCGCGCCGGGGCTTTCCGCCGGACTGCGCCGCCTTCTTGAAGCCGCCGAAGATGCCGCCGGTGCCGCCCTCCGCCGGTTTTTTCGGCTGCGCCTCCTCCGCGGGGGCGGGGGTGCCGCCGGGATCGGCGAAGGCGTTTTCAAACGCCATCTGTGCGGCGCTGACGGGGGGCTTCTGCTCGGCCTTCGGCTGCGGCCGCAGACTGGGGTCTGCGCCCTCGAAGAAATCCTCGTCGTCATCGTAGGGCTGCGTCAGTTTTTTCAATCCATCCATGAACCCCATGGCAATCCTCCAATATGCGTCAGCCCTTCCCGGCGGGATAGATCCGCTGTCCGAAGATGGCGGTGCCGACGCGCACGATATTCGCTCCGCAGGCAATGGCGGCCTCGTAATCGCCGCTCATGCCCATAGACATAAAATCCATATGTACATTATCGTATTTTTTTTCTCCATTGTCAATAAAAAGCTGTCGCAAAAGGCGGAAATATGGGAGATTCTCCTCGGGCGCGCGGCAGATCGGGGGCACGGTCATGAGTCCGCGGACCCGAATCCCCGGGATTTCGCCCGCTTTTTCCAGCGCGGCGGGCAGCTCCTCGGGCCGGAAGCCGGATTTGGAGACCTCGCCCCCGGTGTTGATTTCCAGCAGAATATCCTGTGTGAGACCGCGCTTTTCCGCCTGACGGCCGATCTCCCGCATGAGCGCCTCGCTGTCCACGCTGTGGATGAGGGACACGAGTCCCACGAGATATTTGGCCTTGTTCTTCTGCAGCGTGCCGATGAAGTGGAGCTGCGCGCCCTCGTAGGCGCCCGCGGCGTTTTTCTCCAAAAGCTCCTGCACGCGGTTTTCCCCGCAGCAGGGCAGTCCCGCGGCGATGGCCTCCTTCACGCGTGCGGCGTCGTTCATCTTCGTCGCGCCGACCAGCAAAACATCCCCGGGCTCCCGCCCGGAGGCCTTCGCCGCCCGCGCGATTTTTTCCTGCACCAGCGCAAGGTTTTCTGCGATGCTCATTCTGATTCCCTCTTTTATCTGTTTTTGTATCATCGGGAGCTCCGCGTCATCCCGCGATCTCCCCTTCTACGAATCGTCTCTCATACAGCGCCTGGGAAAAATCCGTCAGCCTCAGCAGGAGCATCGTCCGGCCGAGGGCGTCTGTTTTGACCGCGGCGATGGTGCCTCCGGCCTCCTCGCCGTCGATCGTCAGGCGGCAGGGACCGGGCGCGGGGGCCGCTCCCGCTTCGAGCAGGGCGGCGCAGGAGAGCGTAAAGCCAAAGACAAGGCGGGCGTTTTCGGGTCTGTCCCGCGCCGGCGCGTCCAGCAGCTTTTCCAGCTCCTCGGGGCTCAGCGCCCCGAGCGCTTCGGGCGTGAGCGTCTCCCAGCCGTCGCAGCCGGGAAACCAGAGGGCGCTGCCGCCCCCGGTCTCCGAGGCGGAGAGACGCGCGCCGGCATCCCGGCCGGGAAACGCGCCCGCCTCCACCGCTCTCTCGTCCCGCGCGAGGACGCCGCGAAAGCGCGTGGGCGCGGGCGTTGAGGTCTCCTCCGGCGTCGAAGCCTCCTCCGGCGTCCCGGCGAGGCCCCTGTACAGCGCCGCCGCGCACCACGCACAGAGGGCCGCGAACAGGAGCGCCGCGAGGGCGTGATAGACGGCGCGCTCAGTCCTCACTCTCGAAGGCGATGGGGCGCGGCGGCACGACCGTGGAGATCGCGTGCTTATAGATAAGCTGCTGGCGCCCGTCGGAATCGAGCACCACCGTGAAGCCGTCAAAGCCCCGCACGACGCCGTGAAGCTGGAAGCCGTTCATCAGAAACATGGTGACGACGGCCCGCTCGCGCCGCAGCTGGTTGAGGAATTGATCCTGGAGATTTTGCGTTTTCTGCATTTCAGCCACTCCTTTTTTGCGGAGCGGCCCTGTTTTCCGCCGCCCCGTCATAAGTAATTCGTGAAGACTCACGTATCACTCATGATACCCGCGGCTCTTTAAAAACGCTGTCGAAGATTGGAGCGCCGCCGGAAAAACCGGCTCCCGCTCCCAGAGGATGCGCAGGGCGTCCTCCCAGCGGCCGAACCAGGTGATCTGCCGCTTGGCGTAGCGTCGGCTGCCCTGCCGGATGAGGTCGAGAGCCTCGTCCTCCGTGAGCTCTCCCCGCAGGGCGAGCACGGCCTCCTTGTAGCCGATGGCCTGCATGGCGGTGCAGTCCGGCGGAAGGCCCGCGCGCAAAAGCGCCTCCGCCTCCCGGAAAAGCCCGTCCTCCGCCATTTTTGTCACGCGCCGGTCTATCCTGTCATAGAGCGCGGCGCGGTCCCGGAAATTCAGCACGATGCGCGCCGCCTCATAGCGCGGGGGGCGGCGGCGGGTCTCGGCGTCATGCTCGGTGATGGTTTTGCCCGTGAGCCGGTAGATCTCAAAGGCGCGGACGATGCGCCGCCTGTCCCCTGCGTTCAGCTTTGCCGCCCGCTCCGGGTCAAAGGCGGCGAGAGCCTTCAGCATCTCCTCCCCGCCGCGGCGGTCATACTCCGTTTCGAGTGCCGCCCGGAGGGCCTTGTCCTCCTCGCAGGCGGCAAAGTCCCGCCCCGCGACGAGCGAGTCGATATAGAGCCCCGTGCCGCCCACCACGATGGGGACGCGGCCCCGGGCGAGGATCTCATCGCAGACCCTTGAGGCCTCCTCCACATAGCGGGCAACGGACCAGCTCTCCCGGGGGTCCGCCACATCGAGCATGTGGTGGGGCGCGGCGGCCTGCTCCTCGCACGTTGCCTTGGCGGTGCCCACGTCCATGCCCCGGTAGAGCTGCATGGAGTCGGCCGAGACGATCTCTCCGCCGAAGCGCCGCGCAAGCGCGATGCCGAGGCGCGTCTTTCCCGAGGCCGTAGGCCCCGCGACGACGACGATGCGATTGTCAGACACGGCGCAGCCCCCTTTTTATACGATCCTCTTGAAGAGCTTGTCCAGCTCCCGTCTTGTGAGCTCGACGGAGACGGGTCTGCCGTGCGGGCAGTATTTGACCGCGCCGGAGAGGACCGCCTCGGCGACGCGTCTGAGCTCCGCGGGCTCCGTGTTCCAGCCGGCCTTGATCGCGGCCTTGCAGGCGACGGTGTGCAGGATCTCGTCCCGGGCGCTCTGCGCGTCCGGGGCCTTGCCGCCCCTGAGCTTTTCCAGGATCTCCTCTACGGCGGCACGCGCGTCGCCGCTTTCCATGTCCGCCGGGACGGCGCGGAGGATATAGTCGTCCTCTCCGTAGGCCTCGATCTCAAAGCCCAGCTCGGACAGAAGCTCGCCGTTTTGCTCCAGAAGCTCCCGCTCCTCCCCGCTGAGGCGCAGGGTCACGCTCTCCAGAAGCGTCTGGGCCATGATCTGCCGCTCCTGCTTTTTGAGGCGGTCAAAGATCATGCGCTCGTGCGCGGCATGCTTGTCGATAAGCAGCAGCGTGTCCCCAACCTCGACCAGGATGTAGAGCTTCAGCGCCTCGCCCACGATGCGGTAAGCCGGAAGGGCCGTATTTTCAACACTTTGAACAGAGTTTTCCACACGCGCCCCTTCATAATTCTGTAGAATCTCCGATTTTTTGGGCTTTTCCTGTCGACTGACGGGCGCGCTCAGATCCAGGCGGGTCTGGTACGGCTGCTCACAGCTTTTCAAAACCGGCGCCGCCTCCGGCCTTTGCGGGGCCGGCGCGGGCCTTACGGTATAATTCTGCGCGCGGAATTCCCCGGCGCTCATGCTGCGGTAAAAGTCGGGCCGGGCGGCGGGCCGGGCGCTCACCGCCGGCGCTCTCGCGGGCTCCGGAGCCTTTGCGGGCGCGCCGCTTCGGTTTTCGTTTTCGAGCGCCGCCAGCACCGCGTGGTAGACGAGATCGAACACGCGCTTCTCCTGCGAAAATTTCACCTCGGTCTTTGCGGGGTGGACGTTCACGTCGACAGCGGCGTTGGAGAGCCTGAGATACAGCACGCAGGCCGGGAAGCGCCCGGTTAGCAGCGTGTTTTTATACGCCTGCTCCACCGCCGACTGCAAAAGGGCCGAGCGGATATAACGCCCGTTGCAGTAGAAAAACTGCAGGGCCCGGTTGCCCCTGCCCGCTGAGGGGGAGGAGGTGAAGCCCGAGACCTCCATGTCCCCGTCCGAGAGCGCCACGGGCAGCAGGTCCTTCGCGGTGTCCCGCCCCAGCAGGGCGTAGACGCAGGAGGCGGCCTTCCCGTCGCCGGGGGTGAAGAACTCCTCCTTCCCGTCGCGCAGGAGGCGGACAGAGACCTCGGGCCGGCCCAGTGCGCAGCGCAGCGCGGCCTGCACGCAGGCAGAGGCCTCGGCCCGGTCGGATTTCAAAAACTTCAGACGCGCCGGGGTGTTGAAGAACAGGGAGCGCACCTGCATGACCGTCCCCTCGGGGCAGCCGGTCTCGCGCATGTCCTGGATATCCCCGGCGGAGAGGAGCATGTGTGTGCCGCTCTCGTCCCCGCGGCGGCGGGTGGTGAGCTCCACCTCGCTCACGGCGGAGATGGCGGCCAGCGCCTCGCCCCGGAAGCCCATGGTGCCGATGGCCTCGAGCCCCGCCTCGTCGCGGAGCTTGGAGGTGGCGTGGCGCAGAAACGCGACGCCCGCGTCCTCCGGGGCCATGCCCTTTCCGTCGTCGGCCACGCGCAGGGCGGTGGCCCCGCCGTCGCGGATCTCGACGGTAACGGCGCGCGCGCCCGCGTCAAAGGAGTTTTCCATCAGCTCCTTGACCACAGAGGCGGGCCGCTCCACCACCTCGCCCGCGGCGATCATATCCGCCACATGCGGGGAGAGGATGTTGATTTCAGACATGCGATCACCTTCCTTATTGCCTCCCTCTTTGAGGGAGGTGGCACGGCCGATCTCCCGCGAGGCCGTGACGGAAGGAGTACTCCCTCAGTCACGGCGGCGACGCCGCCGCGACAGCTCCCTCAAGGAGGGAGCCAGTTTTCATTTTCTTTATTATACATGTTTTCAGTTGAAACTTCCATAGTCTTTATGCTAAAATATAAGGACTCAGTGTTGGAAATTAGAGGAGATTTATCCATGCCTATTGAGAGAAAAGTCATTGATGTGGAAAAGATTGAGGCCCAGCGGGGGATCTGCGCGCAGATTTTTGAGCGCGTGACCGCCGACGGGCAGCGGCCGCTTGCGATGGTGGACACCTACGGCTGCCAGCAGAACGAGGCCGACAGCGAGAAGCTGCGCGGCTATCTCAGCGAGATGGGCTACGGCTTCACGCAGGATGAGTTTCAGGCGGACGTCATCGTGGTCAACACCTGCGCCGTGCGCGAGCATGCCGAGATGCGCGTGCTTGGCAACGTCGGTGCGCTCAACCACACGAAAAAGGCCCGCCCCGGGCAGATCATCGCGGTCTGCGGCTGCATGGTGCAGCAGGAGCACATGGCCGAAAAGCTCAAGCGCTCCTACCCCATCGTCGATCTTGTCTTCGGCCCGCACGAGCTCTGGCGCTTTCCGGAGCTTCTCAATCAGGTCATGGAAAAGCACAGGCGCGTCTTCGCCACCGATAAGACCGAGGCTGTCGCCGAGGGCATCCCGCTCAGAAGGGACGGCAGGGTCAAGGCCTGGCTCTCCATCATGTACGGCTGCAACAATTTCTGCACCTACTGCATCGTCCCCTACGTCCGCGGGCGAGAGCGCTCGCGGCGCCCCGAGGACGTGGTGGCGGAGGCGCGCGCCCTTGTCGCGGCGGGGTACAGGGACATCACGCTGCTGGGCCAGAACGTCAACTCCTACGGCAAGGATCTCGACTGCGGGGTCGATTTTGCCGATCTCATCCGGGAGATCAACGCTATCCCCGGGGATTTCCTGATCCGCTTCATGACGAGCCACCCGCGCGACGCGACGGAGAAGCTCTTTAAGACCATGGCGGCGTGCGAGAAGTGCGCCCACCATATCCATCTGCCCGTCCAGTCCGGGTCTGACCGCGTCCTGAAGCGCATGAACCGCCACTATGACCGGGCCAAATACCTGGAGGAGATCAAGACCGCGCGGCAATACATGCCCGATCTCGTCATCACGACCGACATCATCGTGGGCTTTCCCGACGAGACGGAGGCGGATTTTGCCGACACCCTCTCCCTCTGCGAGGAGGTGCGCTTCGACGCCATGTTCACCTTCATCTACTCCAAGCGCGTCGGCACCCCGGCGGCCGCGATGCCCGACCCCTACACGAGAGAGCAGAAGCAGGTGCATTTTGATCAGCTCACGGAGCTCTCGAACCGCATCTCCGGCGAGAAGCACAGGGAATACGAGGGCAAAACCCTCCGCGTCCTCGTGGACGGGGAGACGGGCAGGGAGCCCTACAATCTCTCGGCCCGCACAAACGGCGGCCGTCTCGTCCATCTCAAGGGCGACCCCGCGCTCATCGGGCAGTTCATCGACGTGAAGATCACGGCGAGCAACACCTGGGCCCTGTACGGGGAGATCGAAGCCCCCCTTGCCTAAAGCCCCCCTCAGGCAAGGGGGCCATACAAAATGAAAGAAAGAGGAAACCGCCATGTCCGAATTGACCCCCATGAAGCGGCAGTATCAGGAGATCAAGCAGCAGTACAGCGACTGCCTGCTCTTCTTCCGTCTCGGGGATTTTTATGAGATGTTCGATGAGGACGCGAAGACCGCCTCGAAGGAGCTGGATCTCACGCTGACCACCCGCGACCGCTCGGTGGAGGACCCGGAGGAGCGCACCCCTATGTGCGGGGTGCCCTACCACAGCGCCGAGGCGTATATCGCACGCCTGATCGCGAAGGGCTACAAGGTCGCCATCTGCGAGCAGACCGAGGACCCGGCTCTCGCCAAGGGGCTTGTGAAGCGCGATGTCATCCGCATCATCACCCCCGGCACCGTGACCGAAAGCTCCATGCTCGAGGAGGGGCGCGCCAACTATATTGCCGCCGTCTCTCTCTCCGGACGCGAGGGGGGCGCGGCCTTCTGCGACGTGTCCACGGGCGAGTTCTGCTGCGCCGCCTTTGATAACGACGCCGTCTCCCACCTCGTCAACGAGCTCGGCCGCTTCGCCCCGCGGGAGGTGATTTTGTCCCCCGGCGCGCGGGATCAGGCGGCGATCCGCGATTTTGTCGTCAAAAAGCTCGGCGCCATGCCCGAGGAGGGCGGCGACAGCTTTGAATACATGCCCGCCGCGGCCCTGGTGTGCGAGCAGTTCGGCTTTCCCGACATCGACAAGGCCGGCATCGGCGATCAGCCCGGCGCGGTCTGTGCCGCGGGGGCGCTTCTGGAATACATACGCCGCACGCAGAAGTGCGATCTCAGCCATATCCGCCGTCTCGACGTGTTCTTCGGCGGGCGCTTTATGGAGCTCGACTTTGTGACGCGGCGCAACCTGGAGCTGACCGAATCCTTGCGCAGCGGGGAGAAAAAGGGCTCGCTGCTCTGGGTGCTCGACCGGACGAAAACCCCGATGGGCGGCAGGCTCCTGCGGGCATGGGTGGAGCGCCCGCTCCTCTCCGCCGTCGCCATCCGCCGCAGGCTCAACGCCGTGTCGGAGCTCGTGTCCGACAATGTGCGCCGCGGCGAGCTGACGGAGACCCTGCGCGCCATCGGGGACATGCAGCGTCTCGTGGGCAGGGCTGTTTACGGCAGCGCGGGCGGGCGTGATCTGCGGGCCCTCTCCCTCTGCGCCGCGGCCCTGCCCGCGCTGAAGGAGCTGCTGCAAAGCGCGCAGTCTCTGGAGCTGAAAGACATTGCCGCGATGGACGCGCTCGAGGACCTGCGCTTTGAGATCGACCGCGCCATCTGCGACGATCCCCCCTTCTCCGTGCGCGAGGGCGGCATCCTCCGCCCCGGCTACTCCGAGGAGGTGGACAGACTGCGCAACGTGCGCGACAACGGGGCAAAGCTGGTGCAGGAGCTGGAGGCCCGCGAGCGCGAGCGCACCGGCATCAAAAAGCTCAAGGTCGGCTACAACAAGGTCTTCGGCTACTACATCGACATACCCAAATCCGCCGGGCTCGACAATGTACCCGAGGACTACATCCGCAAGCAGACCCTCGTCTCGAACGAGCGCTACTTCACCCAGGAGCTCAAGGAGCTCGAGAACACCCTGCTCACCGCCCGTGACCGCATCAGTGAGCTCGAATACCGCTACTTCTGCGAGGTGCGCGACTCAGTTGCCGCGAAGGTCGACCGCGTCCAGCTCTCGGCGGACGCGGTGGCAAGACTCGACGCGCTGTGCTCGCTGGCAGAGGTCGCGGTGCGCAACAGCTATACCTGCCCGGAGATCGACACCGGCCGCACCCTGCGCATCGTCCAGGGCCGCCACCCCGTGGTGGAGCAGGCCATGAAGGACGTGCTCTTTGTCCCGAACGACAGCTTCCTGGACGACCGGGACGACCGCGTGGCCATCGTCACGGGGCCGAACATGGCGGGCAAATCCACCTACATGCGCCAGACGGCGCTGATCGTCCTGATGGCGCAGATGGGCTCCTTCGTCCCGGCGAAGTCCGCCTCTGTCGGCATCGTGGACCGGGTCTTCACGCGCATCGGCGCGTCCGACGACCTCGCCTCCGGGCAGTCCACCTTCATGGTAGAGATGAGCGAGACCGCCTCCATCTTAAAGCACGCCACCGCCGCGTCGCTGCTGATCCTCGACGAGATCGGGCGCGGCACCTCCACCTTCGACGGCATGGCCATTGCGCGCGCGGTGCTGGAATTCTGCGCCGACAAGCGGAAGCTCGGCGCGAAGACCATGTTCGCCACCCACTATCACGAGCTGTCCGCGCTTGAGGGGGAGCTTGCGGGCGTGCGCAACTACAACATCACCGCCAAAAAGCAGGGGGGCGAGCTCGTCTTTCTGCGCAAGATTGTGCGCGGCGCGGCGGACGACAGCTACGGCATCGAGGTCGCAAAGCTCGCGGGCCTGCCCGACAGTCTCATCACCAAGGCCAAGGGCTACCTGAAGGAACTCGAGTCCGAGGGCGTGGCCGTCATGGCCCCCGCGGCCCGCGCGTCTGACGACGGGCAGATCAGCCTTGCCGACGTGGGCAGCGACGAGGTGCGCCGCATCCTGCAGGACACGGATCTCAACACCCTCACGCCCATCGAGGCGCTGAACCTCCTGTACACGCTGCAGAAGAAAGCGCGAGCCTGATGGAGACGAGACCGATCATCCCCGGCCCCCCGGCGTTTACGAGCGCCCTCACGAAACGTGAGACGATCCTGGTGCTGGCGTATCTGCCGGTACACCTGGTCGTGCTCCAGTTCGCCTTCGGGGCGCTGATCACAAACGGCACGCTCACGCAGGCATATGCGAATTTTCTGTACTACGCCGTCGGCGCGCTTTACATGCTGGCGGCGGGCTTCGCCTTTCTGCGCCGCGACTTCGACCCGCTGGCAGACCGCCCCTTTCTCTGCCTGCGGGAGATCCTGCGCAGCCTTCTGGCCCTCTACTGCTGCAATATCCTGCTCGCCTTTCTGTTTGAGGCCCTGCCCATCGGGGCGGAGAGTCCCAACGACGAGAGCATCATCGCGGTCGCCTCGCAGGACGCGCGGCTGATGAAGGCGGAGCTCATCTATCTCACGCCCATCGTGGAGGAGATGCTGTTTCGCGCGGGCATCTTCGGCGTCCTGCGCAGGAAAAGCCGTCTCGCCGCCTACGCCGTCAGCGCCGTGTGCTTCTCGCTCTGTCACGTGGCGGCCTACGCCGTGTACGAGCCGCTCTACTGGCTCTTCCTTCTGCAATACCTCCCGGTCTCCCTCCTCCTCGCCCGCCTCTACGAGCGCTGCAACACCATCTGGGCCCCGATCTTGTACCACATGACCGTCAACGCGCTCACCGCGGGCGTTCTCCTTGCCTGAAGCCGCGGCGGCCTCCTGCCGTGAGCGGAGGATTTCGTTTCGCTGCTGCCCTCCACAATCCCTTTTCATTGAGGTTCTGCAAATGTCCGACATGTTTGAAATCCGTCCAATTGCGCATATGCGCAGCGACTTTTCCTCGAAGTTCGGCATCCCGCGGCAGGCGGGGATCGTCGACGCGCTGGAGGGCCTTGTCGTGTTTGAGCCGGAATACCGCGACCCCGAGGCCCTGCGCGGGATCGAGGGCTTCAGCCACCTCTGGCTCATCTGGCAGTTCTCCGAAGCCGTGCGCGAGGGCTTCTCCCCCACGGTGCGGCCGCCGCGCCTCGGGGGAAACGCGCGCATGGGCGTGTTCGCCACGCGCTCGCCCTTCCGACCGAACGCGCTGGGGCTGTCGTGCGTCCGGCTCGCGGGCGTGGAAAACCGCCCCGGGCTCGGGACGGTTCTGGTGGTGCGGGGCGCCGACCTCATGGACGGCACGCCCATCTACGATATCAAGCCCTATATCCCCTACGCCGACTGCCGTCCCGAGGCAGCCGCCGGCTTTGCCCCGGACCCGGGGGCGACGCTTGAGGTCGCGTTCCCGGAGCAATTGCTGCAAAAGCTGCCCGAGGATAAGCGCGAGGCCGCCGTCGGTATCCTCGCGAACGACCCGCGCCCGCGCTACCAGCGGGACCCCGCGCGCGTCTATGCCCTGGATTTTGCAGGCTTCACACTGCGCTTCAGCGCTGCGGGAACGACGCTGACCGTACAATCTGTGGAGGAACGCCTATGAGCTACACGGCCTGGGGCTACTATGCCCTCGTCGCCATTCTGCTCCCGATCTATTACGCGCTGCCCAAAAAACACCGCTGGGTCGCGCTGCTCGCCGGGAGCCTGGTTTTCTACGCCCTGCTGCTCGAACGGCGCCTGCAATTTGCCATCCTGCTCTTCTCCGTCGGGGCCTGCTGGCTCGCGGCGCTGTGGCTTGACCGGCGGCGCGGCGCGGGGAACGGGCTTCGCCGGCTCGTCTTCTGGGCGGGCCTTCTGATGACGGCGCTGCCGCTTCTGACGGTCAAGCTCACGAGTCTCGCCTCCGAGCTCGCCCCCAGGCTCTCGCTGCCCGCGTGGCTTGCGCCGGTGGGGCTTTCGTTCTACACGCTCCAGCTCGTCGCCTACCTCACGGACGTGCGGCGCGGCAAGATCCGGGCGCAGGAAAATCCCCTGAAATTCTGTCTCTTCGCGACCTTCTTCCCGCAGCTCATTCAGGGCCCCATCCCCCGCTACGACCGCATCGAGCGCGAGCTCTTCGGCGGCAGCGATTTTGACCTCGACCGCATCCGGGACGGGGCGCAGCTCATTCTCTGGGGCTTCTTTCTCAAGTACATGATCGCGGACAAGGCAGCCCTTTTTGTAAACCCCGTCTTCAACAGCTACCGCGTCTACCCCGGCGCCTATGTCTGGGCCGCGGGCTTTCTGTACAGCATCCAGCTCTACGCGGACTTTCTCGCCTGCACGGTCATGGCCCAGGGCGCGGCCCAGCTCTTCGGCGTGCGTATCGACGACAATTTCCGCCGCCCGTACTTTGCGGCCTCGATCAAGGAATACTGGCAGCGCTGGCACATCAGTCTCTCGACCTGGCTGCGCGACTACGTCTATATCCCCCTCGGCGGCAACCGCAGGGGGCGCGCGCGCAAGTTCCTGAATCTCGCGGTCACCTTTGCCGTCAGCGGCCTCTGGCACGGCAACAGCTTCAAATACGTCGTCTGGGGCCTTCTCCACGCGGTCTATCAGATCACGGAGGAGCTGAGCGGCGAGCACGATCCCGCCCGCCTCACCGCGTCGCCGCTTGCAAAGCTCGCCCGGCAGCTGCGCACCTTTGTGCTGGTGGCGCTGGGTCTCATCGTCTTCCGCGCCCAGTCCCTCCGCGCGGCCTGCGACATGCTCGCCTCCATGGTGACGGTCTGGAACCCCTGGGTCTGGTTCGACGACTCGCTGCTGCGCCTCGGACTCGGCGGGAAGGAATTTGTGGTGCTGTTTCTCTCCATGGGCGTGCTGTTTCTGGTGAGTTTTGCGCAGGAGCGCGGCGTGCGCGTGCGGGCATGGATCAACGCGCGGCCCCTCGCGCTGCGCTGGGGCATCTGCCTCGCCGCGGTCTGGGCCGTGTGGATCTTTGGGACCTACGGCTTCGGCTTCGACGCGAAGGACTTTATCTACGGGGGGTTCTGAGCCATGCGTCATATGAAAAAAGCGGCATCCTGCGCGCTCTTTCTGGCGATTCTGATCGCCTCGCTCCTGCTCATCAACGGCGCGCTCGAGGGCAAGTACACCCTGCAGAACAGCAAATGGCCCACCACCTCCACCTACCGCCAGTTTTACGACATGGAGCGCGACTCGGTGGACGCGCTGTTTCTGGGCTCGAGTCTCGTGGTCAACGCCTTCATCCCGCAGGAGATTTACAACGACTACGGCATTTGCAGCTATAACCTCGCGAGTGAGCAGCAGAGCATCTTTCTGAGCTATTTCTGGCTCAGGGAGGCCCTGCGCTTCCAGAAGCCCGCAGTCGTCGTGGTCGACACGAAATTTCTCTGGAACGTCCATCCGGAGGACGTGATCAACACCTCTGAGGCCCTGACCCGCAAATGCCTGGACGCGATGCGCTGGTCCCCGGTCAAGCGCGAGGCCGTCCACACCCTCTGCGCGCTGGATGATTCTCAGTCGGAGCTGAGCTATTATCTCACGAACATCCGCTACCACGCGCGCTGGACGGAGCTGTCGGAGCGCGACCTGCGCCCCGCCATGACCGCCCACGCCGAGCTCAAGGGCTACGGTCCCCTGAGTGAGATCACAGACGAGGTCTTTGTGCCCTTTGAGAGCGCCGACACCGCGGTCACGACGGAGCTTATGCCGCTGATGCAGGAGTACATGGACAAAATCGCCGCCCTTTGTCAGGAAAACGACATCTGCCTCGTCCTTGTGAGCCTCCCCGGAAACGATATGTCGGACGCGGCGCACAATACCTACACCCAGCTTGCGGAGCGTTACGGCGCAGACTATTACAATCTCTGCGAAAAGAGCCTGTATGAGCAGATCGGCATCGTTCCGCCCGAGAGCATACTCTGGCACTCCAACATCTGGGGCGCGGAGAAGCTGAGCCGTTTTGTCGGCGGCATCCTGCACGACAGCTTCGGCCTCGGCGGCAGGACGGACGAGCAGTATGAGAGCACGCGCAGTGCATACGCGCACGTACAGCACAGCGCGGATCTCACCCTGATCACCGACCCGACAGAATACCTCCTCGCGCTGGATGAGCCAGGCTACGCGGTATTTCTCGCCGCCCACGGCTTTGAGGCGGGGCCGGTTCTGACGAAGGAGGAGAACCTGGCGGCTCTGCGCGCGCTCGGACTCTCCTGCGCCTTTCAGGAGCATCCCGCCGATTCCTACGCCGCCGCCGTGATCGACGGCGTTGTTGACGCGGAGGAGTCCTCCCCCTGGGCTATCCACCTCGTCGGCAGCCTGCGGGGCCGCCGCAGCGTCTACATGCTCGACAGCCGCGGCGTCGGCCTCGCGGCGGGCAGCGGCATCATGATCGACGGTGAGCAATGCAACAACGTGATCGCGGGTCTCAACATTGCGGTCTACGATCTTTTCACGGAGAAGCTGATCGACAAGGTAACCCTCTACAGCGGCAGGCTGTCCCGCTAAACTGTGCGCGCGGGGCGTCGAGATCGCCGCCCCCTGCGGCGTCGACGGACGTTTCCGGCCGTAGGGGCTGATCCCCGGATCAGCCCGGCGGGGAAAGCCTGAGAATACGCAAGACGCCCCGGCGAATCCGCATGTACGTTTTCGCCGGGGCGTCGATGCCCCTTTTGTGGCCGTGTCAGTACGCAGCGCTGTCGTCCGCTTTCGCGCGCATCTGGCTCCAGTACGCGCTGCCCTGCATGGCGGCAAGGAGAGCCTTGCTCATGTGCTCCCGCTGCTCGGGCGGAACCTGCGCCAGCTCATCGAACATCGGGGCAAAGTGCCAGCGGAGAATCTCGCGGGCGTAATCCTCGTACAGCAAGCGGCCGAGCGGGCGCACCGTCACCAGAAGCTCCTTCCTGTTGCCGGGTCGGGAGCGTTTCTCCACCAGCCCCTTGGATTCGAGCCGGTTGACGATCTTGGTGAAATTGGAGCGGCTGATGCCCAGGCGGGAGGCGATGGCCGACATGTGGTCGCCCCGCTCCTCGTTTTCAAGCAGATACTCCAAAACCTGAATCTGCGCGTAAGAGTAGGGGATCCCCTGAAACTGCTGCTTTTCCAGCTTGTATGCCCCCGCGTAAATGTTGCAGTAATGAATGAGGGCCTCCACAACATCGCGATATTCGCCCATCCACTCGAGCTTCATGGCGCCGTCCTCCCTTCGCATGTGCATAAATCATACCAGATTGCGGACGTTCCCACAAGAGCAAAAATACTCAATAAAAGGGTTGCATTTTGCGGGAATGCGTGCTATGCTTTTATTAATGTTTCCGCTGGAAACAAAACGGTCTAATGTATAAGGAGGAGAGACAATGAAACTCAGTAAAGGAACACAAAAGCTCCTGTGCGCGGCGCTGATCCTGATTCTGCTGGGCAGTATCCTGGCGTCCGTGATCAACGGCAGCGGTGCGAAGGTCTCACGCATCAGATTTGACACCGACAACGGCACGCTGAGCGGCCTGCTCTACATGCCCAAGGACGCCTCCGCGTCCAATCCCAAGCCGACGGTGATCGTGACCCACGGCTACCTGAACTCCGCGGAGATGCAGGACGCCAACGCCATCGAGCTCAGCCGCCGCGGCTATGTGGTGCTGGCGCTCGACCAGTACGACCACGGCCACTCCGATTACAAGAATGAGCTCTACAGCGACACCAGCTTTTTCGGCGTCTGGCTGCCCTTCTGGGTCAACTCCATGCACGACGCGGTCGCGTACATGTACGAGCAGCCCTATGTGCTCAAGGATGAGCAGGGCAACGGCATCATCGGCGTGACCGGCCACTCCATGGGCGGCTTCGGCAGCACGATGGCCCTTGCGATGGACGAGCAGGAATTTCTGGAGACCGGTGTGCGCAAGATCTACTGCGGCCTGACCGAGGGTTCCGACTTCCTGTACACCGGCCTTGTCGGCATTGACGCCGCCACCGCGGACGCGCTCGGCGGCGGGCGCACCCAGGGCAAGGTCGCGGCCCGGTACGACGAGTTCTTCTTCAACGATCCCGCCGAGCAGGGCGGCACCGTCCGCCGCAAGGACTTTGTCTCCACGCCTGACGGCATGACCTTCCTGAACCAGACGGCCCCCGCCCAGGCCAACACCTGGTACGACACCGCCGACGGCGGCCGCCGCATCATCTACGAACCGGTGCAGACCCACCCCTGGAACCACTTCTCCAAGACAACCACGGCCTATGCCCTCGCGTTCTATGCCGAGGCCTTCCGGGATTACCAAGACGGCATTCGCGACATCGCGCCCGAAAAGCAGGTATGGCAGTGGAAGGAATTCTTTGAGTGCGTGGCCCTGGTCGGCTTCGTGCTGCTGATTCTTGCGATTGCCCAAATCCTTCTCAGCCTGCCCTTCTTCTCCCAGGCCAACACCGGCGCGCTCAAGGTGCAGCCCGCCGCCCAGGGCGCGAAGAAGTGGATCGGCATCTGCGTCACCGTCTGCGCGATCCTCCTGCCCGCCCTGTTCTTTGCCCCGCTGATGGACGACGGCGCCGGCTCACCGAGCGTCAACATCCTGTTCTTTGGCGGGCTGATCGCCGCTTTCGGCGGGGCTGCGGCGCTCGCGCTGGGCGCAGTCCGAAAGGTAAAGGCCAACACGGTGGGCGGCTGCTTCCTCCTGGTCGGCGGCGCCGCGCTTGCGCTGGTCGCCAAAACGGCCATGTACGTCGACAACGCCGTGTGGACGGCGCCCGGTCTCAACAGCATCGCGTACTGGACCATCGGCTGCGCGCTGATGAGCCTGATCGTGATGAGTGCGGTCTACCTGCTGCTGAAGGACAAGGACAGCGTGAAGCTGGCCGATTACGGCGTGGTTCTCAAGCCCATGGCCATCCTCGCCGGCGTCTGCACCGGCGTTGTCTCTGTCGTGCTGGCCTATGCGGTGCTCTTCCTGATCGATGCCGTTTTCAAGGCGGACTTCCGCATCTGGACTTTTGCGTTCAAGACCTTTGACGCGAACATCCTCCCCGCGATCCTGCGTTATCTGCCCACCTTCCTTCTCTTCTATCTGATCTCCACTGCGGCAATCACGATCAACACCAACACCGAGAAGACTCAGGGTGTCAAGGGCTATCTGCTGGCCATCGCCCTGAACGCGGGCGGCGCGGTGATCTGGCTTGCGCGCCAGTACATCACTCTCTTCTCCACCGGCGTGTCGGCGCACCCGGCCTCTGCCCTGTCCGGGATCGTGCTGGTCGCCATGGTGCCGACGCTGTCCATTGCAGCGATTATTTCCCGCAACCTCTATAAGCGCACCGGCAACATCTGGGCTCCCGCCTGTCTGAACGCGCTGCTGATGACCACCATGGCGCTTGCCAACACCATGGTCGCCTTCAAGTGATACTCTTCTCCAATAGACCGCAATGAAGCTTTTCGACCGGATTTGCGCCATGCTTCGTTATCGCCTTTGGCAATAAGTATCCCCCTGCGGGCGCTGCCTTGCCTGACACAAATACGCCTCGGAAATCTTTCACAGCGTCTTACTGGAGAAGCGTATAAGCCTCGACGCAAAAAACCTCTCTTGTCTGCCATGACAGGAGAGGTTTTTTTGTACAAACGTTGACAAGGGCGCGCTGCATAATGCATTGTCTGCAATAATCGGCGTATCCAGCCGTCATGGCCTGACGGGAGATCGGAGATGACAGCCCCCATCAGGCAAGGGGACATGGAGCGCGGCAGCGCGCGGGTTCTGCGGATCCGCGAATACAGGCAGCTCAGCGTTGTACCGCCCGGGCGGCTGATAGCCGCCCCTTCTACGGTACAACAACTAAAACAGGGCAGCACCGCACAATTCGGCGAGAGCGAATCCTGAGAAAAATTGAGTTCTGGCGATGGCAGTTTTTCGCAGGAATACTTTGTGTATTGCAAGAAAAAGGCTCGAAGTCAGGGCACTATTTTTCCAGGAGGCGCCGATGGCGGATGGCGGGATTGGGCACAATAGTCGCATGGTAACACGCAATATCGAACGCGGTGCTGGAACGGCCGTGAGGGCCTGTCACAAATTGCCTTCGCGGGAATGATAACAAGCCAGCGCGGGAATTTGCTGAACGATAAAAAAAACAGCCCCGAGAATTCTCTCGGAGCCGTTTGTGTTGGCGTTGACCTATCTTTCCAGTCCGTCGCCAGACAAGTATTGTCGGCACTGGTGAGCTTAACTTCTGTGTTCGGAATGGGAACAGGTGGACCCTCACCGTTAAAAACACCAACTATTCAGGGCATTGTACCCTGAAAACTAAACAGAGGGAAGGTTACAAGGCATGTGCCTGCATAATGTAGGTCAAGCCCTCGGGCTATTAGTACCGGTAGGCTGAACACATTGCTGTGCTTACACCGCCGGCCTATCAACGAAGTAGTCTTCTTCAGCCCTTACTCCTAATGGATGGGAGATCTTATCTCAGGGGGAGTTTCACGCTTAGATGCCTTCAGCGTTTATCTCGTCCAGACATAGCTACCCAGCTGTG
>CACZDN010000020.1 GCA_902779945.1 Oscillospiraceae bacterium
AGGCCAAGAAGCGCTACGCCCACCTCATGAAGCTCAAGGCGCTCTACGAATAATCCCCAAAACACAAAAAATCTCTGCGGGCAACCGCAGAGATTTTTTTGATGGCGCAGAAAAATGTCGTAGCGCAAATAATACTGTCATTCTGAGGAGCGAAGCGATGCAGAATCTTCATGATCCTTCGGCTCCGCTTCGCTCTGCTCAGGATGACGGGAGAGGAATAACGCTCAGGATGACGGAAAATGGTTATGGCAACACCGCATAATTCGGCAAGAGCAGATCCTGAGAAAAATTGGGTTCTGATAAAGGCACTTTTTCGCAGATGTACTTTGTGTACCTCAAGAAAAAGGTGCGGTGTTGCCTTATAGCTTCCGGAAGCGTATCGTCGACAGCAGCTCTCTCAACGGCGTGTAGGCCGGGAGCGTCGTGACCTCGTCGTCGTAGTCCGGCGTCTTCTGCACCGTGACGAGCAGATAGCTGTGCTTATCGTCGGGGATGGGGAAGTGGATGGTGACATTGTCCCCGTCCAACACCCAAACGCCCTGCAGCGCGCCGCAGATGATCCCGCCGCCGGTCGGGTGCCTTTCCAGCAGCGCCCTGCTGTGTGCGGCAAAGTCCTCGCCGTCGTAGTAGCCCGCGTACTCAAACTGGAGGTTGAAGTCCTCGCCGTACATGATGGCGACGTGGGAGTCGCTCGTATAGCTTAAGAACTCGTCTTCCACGATGGCGAAGCTCAGCTTCTCCGGGTCATAGTCCAGAAGCATCTCTACCGTGACGGCGTCCTGAAAGCCGGAGATAAAGCTGTAGGCGCCGGTGATAAGACGGGCGGTCCCTGCCGCCGGCGACGTCTCCTGCGCGCTCTCCTTCGGCAGCTTCTGCAGCAGTACGGCGATGCCTGTCGCCACGGCGCCCGCGGCAGTCAGGCCCAGGGATGCGATCAGTTTCCATTTTCTAAGCATGAGGGGCCTCCTTTGTTATTGCAGGATGATATCGCAGATGCGGTCCACGTCCTCCAGGCTGAGTTCCGGGTAGAGCGGCAGGGTCAGTACGCGCTCGGCCATGTATTTGGCGATGGGCGTGCGCTCCGGGTCGAAGCCCGGTCTGCCGCGGTAGCAGTCGAAGGAATTGGTGATGGGGTAGAAGTACTTGCGTGCGACGATGTTCTGCCTGCCGAGACGGTCGAAGACCTCGTCCCGGCTGTACTTGCAGCCGTCGAAGACCACGGGAAAGTAAGCATAGTTGGATTCCACGCCCGCCTGCGGGGCGTTGAGCTTCAGACCCGGCACGCCGTCCAGCCGCGCGCGGTAATGCTCCGCCACGCTCCTGCGCTGCGCGATCCAGGTGTCCAGGTGCCGAAGCTCGCACAGGCCCATTGCGGCGCAGAACTCGTTCATCTTCGCGTTACCGCCGACAAAGGGCACTTCCTCCGGCCCGTGGATGCCGAAGTTCTTGAGGTCGCTGATCTTCTGGCGCAGCCCGTCGTCGGCGTAGCAGAGCGCGCCGCCCTCGATGGTGTGGAAGACCTTGGTGGCGTGGAAGGAGAACATGGAGGCGTCCCCGAAGCAGGCGGAGCTGACGCCGTTTTTCCGCACGCCGAAGCTGTGCGCCGCATCGTAGATCAGGCGCAGCCCGTGCTTTTTCGCAATCCTCTCAAGCGCGTCCGTGTCGCAGAGGTTGCCGTAGACATGGATGGGCAGGATGGCCACGGTCCTGTCCGTGATGAGCGCTTCGATTTTATCCGGGTCGATGGTATAGCTCACGGGGTCGATGTCGCAGAAGACCGGGGTGCAGCCGCAGCGCACGATAGCGTGCGTGGTGGAGGCAAAGGTGAAGGGGGAGGTGATGATCTCCCCGTGCAGCTCAAAGGCCTCCAGGATGTTCTCAAGCGCGAGGTGGCCGTTGGTGAGCAGGCTCACGTTCCGCACGCCGAGATAGTCCTCCAGCGCCTTTTCCAGCGCCTGGTGCTTCTCGCCCATGTTGGTGAGCCACCGGCTGTCCCAGATGCCGCGGATTTCCTCACAGTATTCCTCAAACGGCGGCAGGGCGGAGCGTGTAACGTTGATGGTTTCAGACATGGCAGAGGGACCCTCTTTCATTTCCCCGCCAGTCCCTCACGGTAGACGCGGCGGAGGTAGTCAAAGTCGTCGTAATAAATAAGTGCGTTTTCCCCGTCGGTGTTGGTGACGCGGACGGTGTCGTTGATCCTCCGGACCATGGCAAACATCTCTTCCGCGTCCTCGGTGGTGAAGAGAATGCAGCCGATGGGCCCGAATGGGCGGATCGGGTCGCCCACGCGGGCAAGAGAGTCGACGGTCACGCCGGGCCAGGAGGCGACCTCGTCCAGCCCCTCGATGGAGGCGAGAGTGCCGCCCTTCTCGTTGCACCAGAGCATATAGCTCGTGGCGACGCGGGTGAAAGCCTTCTCCTGCGAGGCGGGGAGCATGGCGGGATCGTTGTGCCTGCCGAGGGCGTAATCCACGATCCAGGCCACCGTGTCGAAGCCCCGGAGATCCTTGAAGGGGACAAACATCATGTCGCCGTCGAGGCGGTAGCCCATCTCAATGATATAGAAGTGCCCGTCCTCGTCCAGCATGGCCTGGGTCCATGCGTAGCCCTCCCGGCAACCGACGGCCCGGAGCACGTTTTCGATGTGGGGGTTGATGTCCCGACAGAAGTCCTCCACGTGGTTGGAGAGCGTGGAGGTGATGGAGTAGCAGAACTTGGGGTAGCCGGGCTGGGCGTACATGGCGCAGAGCCCCAGGAGGCTGACCTTGCCCCCGGCCAGCGCGTAAACGCCGTACCACTCCTCGCCGTGCAGCATACGCTCGACCACGAGCTTGCGGCTTTTGGACATGGAACGGGCGTAGTCGCAGGCCGCCAGAAGCTCCTTCTCATCGTGGACGTAGCTGATGCCGCGGTTGCAGCTCAGGTCCACGGGCTTCACCACCACGGGGTAGCGGATGGCGTCCAGCTCCGCGCGGGTCGGCGGGTCGGAGAGGAAGTAATCGTCCGCGAGCGGCGCGCCGAGAGAGGACGCGAGGGCCTTGTAGTCCACCTTGTCGCGGGAATAGTGCCAGGCCTCCGGCGTGCAGTAGCAGGGCAGTCCCAGCCGCGCGCACAGGGCCATGCACATTTCAAGATTAAACTCGCTGATGCCGCAGACAACGGCGTCGATTTTTTCCTCGCGGCATTTCCGCTCCAGCGCGTCCAGATCGCCGGTGTTGATCATCCAGTACTCGTCGGCGATGAGCTTGCCGGGGGAGTGCTCCGGCTCCAGATAGTCCGTGACAACGGTGTACACGCCCTGGCTTTTCGCGTATTCGAGCATGAGCCCGGTTCCGTAGCTCGTGCCCAGCATCAAAAGTTTCTTCATATGATCTGTCCTTTCTGATCGACGAGCACCCGGTACCAGGCGTCGCCGGACATATACCGGTCCATGGTCTTGCGATCGGGGAAGTTCAGCACCAGGGTGCCGATAGCCTTGTTCGCACCGGAGAAGCGCTCGACCCGGTCCCCGGGCCTGACCCAGAGGTCGGTCTCCCGGACGGCGTCCTGCACGGCGGGGTCGATCCAAAGCTCCCGGAACACGCCGTCCTCTCCGCTGTGGAGAATGATCTCGGCCCAGTGGCCCGCGTAGACGGGATCGTCCATCGCATCCACGGGCAAGCCCACTGCCGCGCGCACCGCGTTCTGAATGAGCTTCACGCCGCTCGCCAGCTCCAGCACCTCGCTCAGACGGTTGCCGCCGCCGCGGGGGGTACACTCCATGATATAGGCCCTGCCGTCCGTACCCTGCCGGGTCTCCACGTTGAAAACACCGGTGCCGATGGACAGCAGTGTCATCAGCCTTTGCAGCTCCGAACGCAGCTCCGTCTGGATCTCGGCCGGCATACTCGACGGCCAGGCGTAGGCTGCGGGGGTATAAGGGTTCTCGGCCTTGCGGTCAAAGTGCTGCTCGTCAAAGGAGCAGTAGGCGAGCTTCCCGTCGATCACGAAGCAGTCCGTATCCGAGGAATAGCCCTGCTGCGTGATGAACTGCTCTACGATGAAGGCTCCGCTGTGGGAAAAGTCCAGCGCGCGGTCGATCGCGGCGGACAGCTTCTCCGGCCCGTCCACGCGCTTTACGCCCTTGCTGCCTGCGCAGTCCACGGGCTTGACGATCGCGGGCCAGGTGTATTCCCCGGCGTCGCGCAGCGCCGCGGCCTTTTCGGCATAGCGCCGCGCCCAGGGGACGGTGAAGCCGTTGTCGCGCAGGAAAGCGCGGAAGCGGCCCTTGTCCTGCAGAATCGAGGTGGCCTCATAGGACCCGGGACTTGGCAGACCGAGCTTTTCGGCGACATAGGCCGCGGTCACGACGCCGGGGTCGCACGCGAAGCTCATCACCCCGTCGATCCCGAGCTCCCGCGCGGTTTCCAGCACGGCCTCCTTGTCGATGATGCTGACGTTGCGGTACGCGTCGCTGTATTGATGGGCAATATTGTCCGGCAGGTAGTCGCAGGTGACGACATGGAGCCCCAGCGCATGCGCCTCCCGGATCACGGGCAGGATATACTTGGAGCCGCCGAGAAGCAGCAGCTTTTTCTGTCTGTCGGGCATTATGCGTTCTCCTTTCCGCGCCGGAGCAGCTTTTTCGCCGCATCCAGAATATACTGAAAGCTGTCCAGCCTGAAGAGCAGCGAGCCGCCCGCATAGATCGCGGCGCCCGTCGGGACCATGATCAGAAGCTTCACAAGGTCGGGCAGTCCCGTGAAGGTCACGGGCAGGATCGCAAGGCCCATCACCGCGGAGAGCAGGATGGCGGGCAGCGCGTCGCGCAGCTGCTGCGGGATGCTGTAATCCAGCAGCCGGCCGTTCGGCCAGGCGTTGATAAGCACCGAGAGAAAGCCGGAGGCGAGCAGCCCCAGCATGATCGCCATGACGCCGTAGCGCATGGTGAAAAGCAGGATGGCCGTCTCGACCACCTTTTTGATGATCTCCAGCCTGAGGAAGATGCCGCTGTGGCCGGTGGCCTTGATGGCGTTGAGATTGGCGGTGTGCAGGGGCCAGAAGGCGTAGTAAAGGCAGAACAGCTGCAGATACGGCACGCAGGGCAGCCACTTCTCCGTCAGCAGCAGACGGATCGTCGGCTCCGCGCACACTGCAAGGCCCGCCATCAGCGGCATCAGCACATAGGTGCTCACGCGGATGGCGCGGGCCGTCATCTCCCGCACGCGCGCCCTGTCGTCCTGCTCCGAGGAGAGGACCGGCAGCAGCACGCTGTCGAGGGAGGCGTTGGTGTTCTCCATGATGAGGTTCGGGAACTGCTCGGCCCGGTTATAGAAAGCGAGGTCCGCCGTCGAATAGCGCAGCCCGATGATGAACTGGTAGAGCTTGAGATAGGCGGTGTCCAGAAGCTGGGACACCAGCAGCTTCCATCCGTAGGAGACGAGCCCGCCGAGACGCTGCCAGGAGAACATGCGCCTGGGCCGCCAGCCCACGGTCAGCCACAGGATCGCGGTGTTGACCGTCACGTTTAAGAGCTGCTGGAACACCAGCGCCCAGACCCCGTAGCCGAGGTAGGCGAGCGCAATGCCCACCGCCGCCGAGAACAGCGTCCCGCCGAGGGTGGCGAAGAAAAAGCGGCGAAACTGCATGGTCTTCGCCACATAGGCCTGCTGCACGTTCTTGACGCCGGAGACCACGATGGTGAGGCCCAGCACCCGGATGACCGGGATGAGGGACAGATCATGATAGACCCGCCCGATCAGCGGTGCGGCGAGAAAGAGCCCGAAATACAGCAGCAGGCAGAAGACGAGGTTGAAGTAGAAGACGGAGGAATAATCCAGATCGTCCGTGTCCTTCTTCTGGATCAGCGAGTTTGCCATGCCGCTGTCCACAAAAACCTGGAGGATCGTGGTGATGGCGGTGACCAGGGCAACGCTGCCATAGAGCGAGGGCTCCAGCAGGCGGGCGAGCACCAGGGACACCACAAAGTTCATGGCGTAAGCGCCGCCGCGCTCCAGAAGGCGCCAGATGAAATTGATGATAACGGATTGCTTTTTATCCATAAGAGAGAAAACTCCCGTGAAAATCGAATGAAGGGGGCGTCAGCCTCTGTAGCCGCGCATACGCCTGTACAGGCGCTGAATGCCCGGAAAGCTGCATTTGAACCAGTTGATGAAGCGGTAGCGCAGGGGCATGGCCCGCAGCAGCCTGTCATACGGCGGGACGCGCTGTTCGCGGTCGCGCCCCTCGATATACATGAGCTCAAACTCCCGCTCCAGAATCGTGCGGTCCACCAGCGCCTGCACCTCCTCCGGCGCGTGGGGGCGGAAGGCCCGCAGCATCTCCACCTTGCCGATGATGAAGCGGCGCAGCTTGGCATACTGCCGGTCCACGCCGGAGCTCCAGGCGCTCGCGTTGGAGTTGATGCGGTAGACCGACATGCAGCGGTCCAGATAGTGGATCTTGCCGTTGAGACGCAGCCACAGGGCGTCGGGGTAGTCGCCGAAGTCGTACTCGCAGGCGACCTCGTAAAAGTCCGGGGGATTGGCGAGAATATCGCGCCGCGCCACCAGCGAGCTCGTGTGGTAGGCGTTGGACATACCGGGTACGATGTGCTCAAATCCTACGCCGCCTGCGTAGCGGTCGAGCAGCAGGGAGTCGTGCCCGTCCCCGCAGAAGTGCAGGACCGTGTTGTGCACGCAGGCGACATAGTCGGGGTGCTCCTCGAGCCAGTCCACCTGCCGCTGCAGCTTGTCGGGGTCGGTCCAGTAGTCGTCCCCCTCGCAGAAGGCGACATACTTGCCGCGCGCATTGGGGTAGAAGACGACCTGATAGATGTCGACATGCTGGGAATAGAGGTTCTTTTCCTGATAGAAGGGGCGGATGAGGTCCGGGTACTTTTCGGCGTACTCGCGGATGATGTCCCGCGTCCCGTCGGTGGACACGTCGTCGTTGACGAGGACCTCAAAGGGAAAGCGCGTGCGCTGGTTCACGAAGCCGTCCAGCGCGTCGCGCAGAAACTCCTCATGGTTGTAGGCGGTACAGAGCACGGATACCATGCACCGGTCCGAGACAGTCTGCCCCGTGTAGCCGTCATCCTGCGCCCCGGCCATGGTTTCGGGCGAGAGGGGGCTGACCGGCAGACAGCGCGCCTTTAAGGAGGTGTAGCCCCGCTTCTTGCGGTACAGGCGCTGAATGCCCGGGAAGAGACATTTGAAGTAATTCTTGAAGCGATAGGAGAAGGGTTTCTGCGCGAGGATGGCGTCATAGGGGGGCTTGCGCTGGTCGCTGTCCCGCCCCTCAATATACATGAGTTCAAATTCCTTCTCGAGGATGGCCTGATCCACCACGTCAAGCTGGTCCTTCGGAGCCCAGGGGCGAAAGGCGCGCAGCAGCTCGCACTTGCCGATGATAAACTCGCGCAGCTTGTCGTACTGCCCGTCGACCGCGGCGCTCCACGAGGCGCTGCCGGAGTGGATGCGGTAGACCGACATGCACTCCTTCAGGCAGCGGATAGGGCCGTTGACGTACATCCAAAGGGCGTCGGGGTGGTCGCCGAAGCCGTAGCTCAGACCGACATAGAAAAAGTCCTGGGGGTTGGCGATGATGGATTTCTTCGCCACGATCGAGCTCGTGTGAAAAGAGAAGGACATGCCGTTGCAGATGTCCTCAAAGCGCACGTCGCAGTCCGCGTCGTGCCCCAGCAGGGGCCTGTCCCTTCCGTTTCCGGAACAGTAGTGCAGCATGGTGTCGTGTACGCAGGCGGAGTATTCCGGGTGCGCCTCCAGAAAATCCACCTGCCGCTGGAGCTTTGCAGGCTCGGTCCAGTAGTCGTCCCCCTCGCACAGCGCGATGTACTTGCCGCGCGCCTGGGGATAGAGCACCTCGAGACAGAGATCCTTGCCCTGGGAATAGAGATTCACCGGCTGGAAAAAGGCGCGGATCTGCGGGTATTTCGCCGCGTACTCGCGCACGATCTCCGCTGTCCTGTCGGTCGAGGCGTCGTCGTTGATCAGAATCTCGACAGGAAAATCCACCTCCTGCATGAGAAAGCCCTCCAGCGTGTCGCGGAGGTAATCCTCATGGTTGTAGGTCAGACAGCAAATCGAGACAAGGACTTCGTTTTCCATACAAAGCTCCAAAACAGTTTTCTTGGCTCCCCCTCCGGGGGAGCTGTCAGCGCCGCAGGCTGCGCTGACTGAGAGGACTTCAGCCGCAGAGGGCCTTCGCCGTCTGCGCGGCGACCATGGCGTTATTGAGCACGAGCCTGATGTTGGATTCGAGACTGTCGCCCCCGGTCAGCTCCACCACCCGTGCCAGCAGGAAGGGGGTGGTCTCCTTGCCGTGGATGCCCTGGGCCTTCGCATCACAGAGGGCCTGCTCGATGGCGGCGTCGATGAGGGCCTTGTCCATGGCGTACTCGGCGGGGATGGGATTCGTGACCAGCATACCGCCCCTGTAGCCGAGAGCGCGCTGGGTCCGGAACATGGCGGCCAGCTCCTCGGGGCTATCCACGCGGTAATCCACGCCGAAGCCGGACTGGCGCGTATAGAAGGCGGGCAGTTCCTCCGTGCCGTAGCCGATGACGGGCACGCCCTTGGTCTCGAGGTATTCGAGCGTGAGGCCGAGATCCAGGATGGACTTTGCGCCCGCGCACACGACCATGACCGGCGTCTGGGCCAGCTCCTCGAGATCGGCGGAGATGTCCATGGTCACCTCCGCGCCGCGGTGAACGCCGCCGATGCCGCCGGTGGCAAAGATGCCGATGCCCGCCATGTGGGCGATGATCATGGTGGTCGCCACCGTTGTGGCACCGTCGGCCTTTCTCGCAACCAGCGCCGGCAGATCGCGGCGGCTGGCCTTGGCGACGCCGCGCCCGGTTCTGCCGAGATATTCGATCTCCTCGCGGCTCAGGCCCGCCTTGAGTCTGCCGCCGATGACGGCGATGGTCGCCGGGACCGCGCCGTTTTCGCGGATGGTCTGCTCAACGAGCAGGGCGGTCTCCACGTTTTTGGGATAGGGCATTCCGTGGGAGATGATGGTGCTCTCCAGCGCGACGACGGGCTTGCCCGCGTCCAGCGCGGTCTTTACTTCGGGGGAAATGTCAAGATACTGGTTCATGGTGTACTCCTGTATGGTAATAAAAATGTTGGGTGCTGCCAAGCGAGGCAGACAAAAGAGAATTTACTTGGCCTTGATGTAGGGCTTGCCGTTTGCGGCGGGGACGCGGGACTTGCCCACGAAGAGCACCAGCACGATGACCGTGACCACATAGGGGATCATGGAGATGAGCTGCATGTTCACGCCCGAGGAGCCGCCGAGCACCACCTTGAGGCCGGAGCAGAAGCCGAACAGCAGGCAGCCCAGCAGCGCGCCCTGGGGACGGAATTTGCCGAAGATGACCGCCGCGATGGCGATAAAGCCCTGACCGACGATAGAGATGGGCTTAAACTGCGTGGAGAGCGTCATGGTGACGCAAGCGCCGCCGAGACCCGCCAGGAAACCGGAAATGCACACACAGGCAAAGCGCATGGCGATGACGTTGATGCCCAGCGTCTCACAGGCCTGGGGATGCTCGCCGCAGGCGCGCAGCCGCAAGCCGAAGCGGGTCTTGTAGAACACAAACCACACGATCAGCACCGCGATGAACACCAGATATGTGGAGCCGTAGGCGGCAAAGACGTTGTCCATGAAGCGGCCGAACAGCGTGGAGGTGTCGAAGGTGCCGGCAAAGAGCTTGGGCATTTTCTGGCTGGCGGACAGGGGAATGGTATCGGTGGAGTTGAACATGACCTTGGCCAGCATGATCACGATGCCGGGGCCCAGCATATTGATGGCCGTGCCGGCGATGGTCTGATCTGCGCCAAGGCGGACGGTGGCGATGGCGTGGAGCATCCCGAAGAACGCGCCCGCGAGGCCGCCGCAGAGAAAGCCGATCCAGGGGTTGCCGGTGAAGTAGGCGACGACAGTGCCGGTGAACGCGCCGGCGGTCATCATGCCCTCAATACCGATGTTGACAACGCCCGAGACCTCCGAAAAGCAGGAGCCCAGCGCGCCGTAAAGCAGCGGGGTGGAGTAGGCCAGCGTGGCAAAGAGGATGATGCCGAGGCTGTTTACAAAGTTCATCATTTCTTTTCCTCCTTCTTATCCGCCGCCTTGAGAGCGCCGCCATTCGCGCCGCGCTCCCGCCCGAAGTGGATGCCTGAGAATTTGTTGAAGATCACGGAGATCGCTATGAAGAACACCACCGTGCCGACGATGACGCTGATAAGCTGGGTGGGCACACCCTCCAGATTCAGCTTGCTGCCGCCGTACATCAGCGCGCCGTAGAACAGACCGGCAATCAGCACGCCGAAGGGGTTGGAGCAGCCGATCAGGGCCACCACGATCCCGGCAAAGCCGAAGCCCTCCTGGCTTGTGAAGATGGAGATGCGCTTGCCCATGCCCATCACCTGCAGCGCCCCCGCGAGTCCCGCCAGTGCGCCGGAGATCGCCAGCGCCGTGAGAATGGAGCGATTGACGTTGATGCCGCCGTATTCTGCGGCAAATCGGTTGGAGCCGACCGCCTTGAGCTCAAAGCCGAGAGTGGTCTTTTCAATGATGAACCAGGCGATCAGCGTGACGATGATCGCCACGATAAAGCCCCAGTTGGCCGTCGGAGCGAGGCCCGCGCTCTTGATGAAGTCCTTGGAGAAGAGCATACTCGCGTTTTCGGAGATATTCTTGGTCGCCTCCGCCGTGCCTTCGTTCTTGATGGCGGGGATGCCGGCGATGAAGTTTGAGAGATAGAAGGCAATCCAGTTGAACATGATCATGGAGAGCACCTCATTGATGCCCCATTTGGTCTTGAGCACGCCCACGATGATGCCCCAGACCGCGCCCGCGGCCATGGCGGCGAGGAAGCAGAGGGGGATCAGCAGGGGCTTGGGCAGAGACGCGCCGAGGATGCCGGTGCAGACCGCCGCCATGGAGCCGACTACGAACTGGCCCTCCGCGCCGATGTTGAATACGCCCGTCTTAAAGGAGAACGCCACGGAAAGACCCGCCACAACATAGGGCACCGCGTAGACGATCACATAGGAAAAGCCCTTCAGGCTGGTCACGCTGCCGAGCAGCCGCCCGTAGGCCGCGCCGATGGACAGACCCATGACCGCGAGAAAGATCGCGCCCACCAGAAAGCCCAGTATGATGGAGAACAGGATGTGGATGAAGCGGTTCTCCGCGATAAAATCGAAGAAGCTCTTTTTCCTCGTCATGCCTTTTTCCCTCCTCCTGCCATCATCAGGCCGAGATCATTCTCGTTGGCCTCCCCTCCGGGGATGGAGGCGACGATCCGGCCGTCAAAGATGACGTCGATGATATCCGAAAGACTCATGATCTCGTCCAGCTCAAAGCTCACGAGCAGCACGGCCTTGCCTTTGTTGCGCTGATCGACGATGTATTTGTGTACATATTCGATTGCGCCGACGTCCAGGCCGCGCGTGGGGTTGACGGCGATGAGCAGGTCCTTGTCGTTCTGCACCTCGCGGGCGATGATGACCTTCTGCTGGTTACCGCCGGAGAGAGTGCCCGCCGCGCGCTTCTCGCTGCCGGAGGGGCGTATGTCATACTTTTCAATGGACTGGCTCGCATGGGTGAAGATGGGGCCGCGCTGCAGGACGCTGTTTTTCGCATAGGGGTCCCTTTCGTAGTTCTGCAAAATCAGGTTGTCCTCGATGGAGAAGTCCAGCACCAGACCGTGCTTCTGCCGGTCGGCGGGGATGGAGGAGACGCCGTGCGCGAAGCCGAAAGACGGGGACTTGTTGAACACGTCCGTGCCGTTCACCAGCACCTGGCCGGAGGTGCCTTTGCGAAGCCCCGTGATGACCTCCACAAGCTCCGTCTGGCCGTTGCCGTCGATGCCGGCGATACCGACGATCTCGCCGCGCCGCACCTGCAGGTTCAGACCCTTGACGATCTCGATCCCGCGGTAGTCCAGACAGTGCAGGTCTTTCACGTCCAGCACCACGTCTCCCGGCGTCTGTTCGGGCTTGTCCACCTTGAAGGTGACCTTGCGGCCCACCATCATGGAGGCGAGATCGTTCTCGTCCACCTGGTCCACGTCCACCGTGTCGATGTATTTGCCCATGCGGATGATGGTGCAGAAGTCCGCGGACTCCTTGATCTCCTTGAGCTTGTGGGTGATGATAATGATGCTCTTGCCGTCCTTGACGAGGTTGTGCATGATGGCGATGAGCTCGGTGATCTCCTGCGGGGTGAGGGAGGAGGTCGGCTCGTCCAGAATCAGGATGTCGGCCCCGCGGTAGAGCGCCTTGAGGATCTCCACACGCTGCTGCATCCCGACGGAGATATCCTCGATTCTCGCATCGGGGTCGATGGACAGACCATAGCGCTCGGAGATCTCCACCACGTTTTTGCGCGCCGTGTCCATGTCGAGCCTGACGCCCTTTGTCGGCTCCGTGCCGAGGACGATGTTCTCCGTCACGGTAAAGGGCTGGACCAGCATGAAATGCTGGTGCACCATGCCGATGCCCGCGTCGATGGCGTCGCGGGGGTTGTTCATGACGATCTTTTTGCCGTTGACCAGAATGTCGCCGGAGGTGGGCTTGAGCAGACCGTAGAGCTGGTTCATCAGCGTGGACTTGCCTGCGCCGTTTTCGCCGAGGATAGCGTGAATTTCGCCTTTGTGGACCGTGAGATTGATACCGTCATTGGCGACAAAATCGCCGAAGCGTTTGACGATGTTGCGCATTTCAATGACGGGCGTATTCATGTCCACATACTGTTTTGCCAAATTGACCGCCCCCTAAAAGAAATATTACGGTTTTGCCGGGGCTCCCTACTCCGGCGCTGTCAAAGACTGTCATGGCTTCACGGAGCGGATGGCGCTCTCTCCGCGATGATCGCGCGGGGGAGAGGCTTCTTCGCCGCTTTGCGCCGTTGATATGGCATTCAGCCTCCGCGCATGTCAGCGCCCTTGCCGGGAGCGTTTTCATAAATGCCTGATACTTTATTGTACCATACGATTTGTTTTTTTTCTACTGTTTCTTGGAAAACGGCGCAAAAAAGAGCACGGCGCAAGCCGTGCTCTGGGAAATGCGGGAATCAGCCGAGAGTGAAAGCGGGGCAGTCGGCCGTGCTGGTGGGAACGGTGTAGTCGCCGGCAATGATGGCGGCCTTCGCAGTGTTGACCTTTTCAAGCACGTCAGCGGGGATATGATCGCCGGTGGTGGCAATGTCGATTGCGCCGTCAGCCAGAGAGTAGTGATGCTCGCCGCCGACAAACTTGCCGTCCTTGATGTCCTTGGCGATGGCAACGCAGCCGGCGCCGGTGTCCTTCAGAGCGGAGGAGATGATCCAGTCGTTGTTGAGAACGGCAGCCTGGTCGGCGTCAACGCCGATACCCCAGATCTGCGCTTCGGAGCAGGCGTTCATAACGCCGATGCCCGTGCCGCCGGCAGCCTGATAGATGACGTCGGCGCCCTTGGTGATCATGTCCTTGGCAGCGGTGTTGCCGCCTGCAATGTCAGTGAAGGAGTTGGCGTTGTACTGGAGAACGGTGGCGTCCGGGCAGGCCTCGAGCACGCCGGTGACAAAGCCGACGCCGAAGAGGTTCATGGTGTCGGAAACCATGCCCTGTACGTAGCCGACGGTCTTGCTCTGGGTCACGTAGCCGGCGATCAGGCCGACGAGGTAGGAGCACTGCTCCTGCGCAAAGGTCAGGCAGGCAACGTTCTCGAGATCAGCGTTGGTGGCGTCGTCAACGATAGCAAACTTGACATCCGGATTGTCAAGGGCAGCCTCGCGGGTGGCGTCAGCCAGCATGTAGCCGACGGTGATGATGAGGTCGTAGTCCTCGTCGATGAAGGTGTTGATGTTGGTCTGGTAGTCAGCGTCGGTCTTGGACTCAAGATAGTTGACCTCAAAGCTGGGGTCTTCCTTTGCGAGATTCTGGAGACCGGCCCAGGCGAACTGGTTAAAGGACTGGTCATTGATGCCGCCGACGTCAGTGACCATGCCGACCTTGATCGTGTCGGCCGCGGAAGCGGTGGCGGTCAGCGCGAAGACCATGCACAGGACAAGAGCCATTGCGAGAATCTTTTTCATGTTCGTTCCTCCATAATATATTTTTGTGGATCAGGGTTTTACCGGGTTTCATTATACCATGGCTCCCGGAGAAAAACAAGGACAAGTTGGGAACAAAGCGGTAAAAAGGCCGGCGGACGGCGGCGCGAAAATTTACGCCCGATTCACATCTTCCCCTTGCGTCCGGGGCGGAAAAATGGTAAGCTGTTACCAAGAATACCCCATTCTAAATATGAACGACAAAGGAGTGTATGGCGCGATGCTAAAGATCATCATGGGCCTCAAGGGGTCCGGAAAGACGAAGGTGCTGGTCGGCCTCGTTTGCAAGGCTGTCAGCGAGGGACAGGGAGACGTTATCGTCATCGAGAAGGAGCGCAAGCTCACCTACGACATCCCGTATCAGGCCCGCCTGATCGACGCCGGCAGCTATGACATCGGCACCTATGAATTTTTCAAGGGCTTTATCTCCGGCCTCCACGCCGGCAATTACGACATCACCCACTTCTTTATTGATAACTTCTACAAGCTCGTAAGCGACAGGGACGAGGCCGCGGTTGTCGCCTTCATCCAGTGGCTCGCCGCCTATGCCGAGCGCGAAAAGATCGAGTTTGTCATCTCCATGAGCTCCGACCGCGAGAAATGCCCCGAGGAGATCAGACAGTATCTCATCTGATCCCGAAATCCGGGCTGCGGAAAAGCCCCGATATCCGGCAGAACACGCTGCATGACTGCAGGGGAGAGGCTTGCCCATCCCGGCAGTGACCATGTACGGGTAATATGAAAGATACAGCGAAATCGTTTCAATGTACGAATTCGCTGTATCTTTTTGCAGATGTAATACCTTATGCCGTCGAGACAGGCAGGCGCTCCGCCGGAATGATGGACGGACTTTTATCGCGTCGCGTGCCCCAGTATCTCGCCGAGCCGCACCGGTGTTTCGAGCCCGCGGGCCGTGTTCTCGAAGAGCGCCTCGTCGAGCGCGGCGCGGTCCTTTTCCAGCAGCAGCACCACCGTGCTCCCGCCGTAGAGGAAGCGGCCCTTCTCCTCACCGCGCTCAAAGTGCGTCCCCGGCGCGCCGTAGTTTTCAATCTTCCCCACCAGCATCGCGCCGACCTCGACCTGCGCGGCGAGCCCGAAGTGCTCCGTCTCCAACAGGCAGTACTCCCGGCAGTTTCGCACGAAGACCGGCAGCGCCGCAAGGGCGATGGGCCGCACGGTGTGCAGCTCGCCCGGGATAAAGCGCTTTTTGGTCAGCGTCCCCGCGTCCATGTAGGCGTAGCGGTGGTAGTGGTTGACGCACAGGCGGAAGACGAGGCAAATGCCGTCCCTGTATTTCAGCGACGCGGGATCGCCGCCCAGAAGCTCCGCCACCGTATAGCGGCTCTGCTTGACGGGCAGGACGAGGCCGTCCGTGATCCTGTACGCGCTCAAAAGCCCGTCGCAGGGGGCCATGAGGGCGGCGTCCTCCGCAGGGAAGGGCCGAAGCTCAGGCCGGATGGGGCGGCAGAAAAAGTCGTTGAAGCAGGGGTAGGGGAGGGGCAGATAGTCCTCCATGCGGATGTCATTTTTGCGAATAAACGGCCCGATCAGCGGCCTTGAAAGCGGGGAGTCCATAAAGCGCCCCGCGAGCTTTGACACCGGGCGCGAGACTGCGAGCTTCAGAATTGCACGCCCGGCCGCGTTCCCGTATAAAAAACGCAGCGCCGCCCCTTCGGGAGGCGGCGCGATCCCCTGCCGCCTCATTTCAGGATGACCTTCCATAAGAGCAGCAGGAAGAATTCCAGCGTGCCGACGCCGACCATGATGAGGATGCCGCGCATACCCGGCTTCGTCACACGGAAGGGGCTGATGAACAGCACGCCCGTCAGGATGCTCACCGCCAGATAGGCCAGCGTGATGTCCGCCTTCGTCAGATATTGCAGCAGCAGCACAAAGGGGAAGATCAGCGCGGCCGAGGTCACGGGCAGGCCCAGGTATTCCTTGCGCGCGCCGCTCTCCGTCTCCTGCCGCTCCTCCTCCGTCACGTTGTAGTACGCGAGGCGTATCATCGCCGCCAGCACATAGAGCACAAGGCAGGCGTGCAGCAGGAACTTGCCGGACGCGAGCTCCCAGCGCACGGGCATTCCCTCGATCATGCGGGTCAGATAGGGCGACACGCGGATGAGCGCCGCGCCGATGCAGGCAGGGAGAACGCCGAAGGCGACGAGGTCCGAAAGAGAGTCGATCTGGATGCCGAATTCCATCTCCATCCTGGTCCTGCCCTTTTTCGTGCGGGCGACCTTGCCGTCAAACGCGTCGCACAGGCCGCAGAACAGCAGAAACAGGCACCCGAGATAGGGGTGGCCGCCGCCCGAGAGCGACACGACGATCCCCGAGGTCGCCGACAGGAGAGAAAAATAGGTCAGGATTACCGTATAATCATAAAATCCGATCATCTTGTGGGGCCCTTCCTTTAAACAAAGCGCGAAGGTTATTATTTCGACAAATTATTTTAGCACAAAAAAACCGCTATTTCAATCATAAATTCATCGAAATGCAAGGGCGTGTCAAAACTCAGTCGCCGATGCCGCTGCGCATGATCTTGCCGAAGTTCCAGAGCCGCGCCGCCGCCCGTGCGGCCTCCTCGCGCGCCTCCGGGGTGTGGAATTCGATCTGCGCGGTCTGCGCGCCGCAGTCCATGCACATCACGTACCAGCACCAGCCGTGCTCCTCCTCCAGAAGCCCCGCGCCGCCGCAGTACGGGCAGTCGTGCAGAACAAGCTCCTCATGCAGATTCATGTGTTTTCCTCCTGTTCCGGTTTTTTATCTTTTGGGCAACACCGCACAATCCGCCTTCGGCATCTCCTGGAAAATTTGCGCTCTGATTTCGAGCCTTTTCCTTGAGGTACACAAAGTACATCTGCGAAAAAG
>CACZDN010000021.1 GCA_902779945.1 Oscillospiraceae bacterium
AATTTCTCAATATACATTATATGCGAATATCAGAAGAAAAGCAAGGCAGAAGAAGCCCAGGTGCTAACCTGCTCGCCGTGAGCAAGAAAGCGACTGGGCTTATCTCTTACAACGTTCTCTTGTTTCTGCGGATTTCATGCAGACTTTTGTGCAACACTTTGTTTGTGCTTGCTAAAAAAGGTTTTGGCCCAAGAAAAGCGGTTGGAAATATAAACCGACATGCCATGCCGTTTCAAAAATACGTTAAGGCAATACCGCATAATTCGGCAAGAGCAGATCCTGAGAAAAATTGGGTTCTGATAAAGGCACTTTTTCGCAGATGTACTTTGTGTACCTCAAGATGAAATCAGGGCGCAAGTTTTCCAGGAGATGCCGCAGGCGGATTGTGCGGTGTTTCCTTAAAACAGTCTTACGGGTGCCGGCGCCCCCCGGCGGCCCGCGCGGTATAGATCAGAATAATGCAAACAGCCCCGGCGAAAACGTATGATGTTACGTATTCGCCGGGGCAAATGCATATTTTGAGATTTTCTCTGCCAGGCCGCCGGGTATCGCCCCTACAAAGGCAATCGAGCTTTTTTCGTAGCCCTGTTATGCAGTCACAGCTCCGCGATGAGCTCGATCTCGCAGAGGACGTCTTTGGGCAGGGCTTTGACCGCAACGCAGGAGCGGGCGGGCTTGCCGGTGAAGTATCTGGCGTAGACCGCGTTGAAGGCGGCAAAGTCGCCCATATCCGCGAGGAAGCAGACGGTCTTCACCACGGCCTCAAAGCCGAGGCCGTTTTCCGTCAGCAGCGCGCCGAGATTGCGGCAGCAGCGGTCTGCCTGCTGCTCGATGGTGGTGCCGTCGATCTCCCCGGTCTCGGGGATGATGGCGATCTGCCCGGAGGTGAAGAGAAAGCCGTTGGCCGAAATCGCCTGCGAATAGGGTCCGATGGCGGCGGGAGCCTTGGGAGTGGATGTCACGTTCATGATCGTTTCTCCTTATCAATAGATTCTGTTCGGGACCGTCTCGGAGACGGCGCCGTCCGGAGCGAAGACGGTACGCATACGCCGTAAATCCCCATGCGGCAAGCCTCGCGACAGTAAACGACAGAATGCTTTGCCGCTTCGCTCCACAAAGTGGCAGCGCTTACTTTCCGGCCATGGCCTTGTACTGGGCGTAGCGGCGGGCGGTGAATGCCTCGGCCTCCCGGAAGAGGAGCTCGGCGCGTTCGGGGAAGGTGCGGGTCAGAGAGGCGAAGCGCACCTCGCCCATCATGAACTCGCGCAGTTTTCCGTTGGGCTCTTTGCTGTCGAGCACGAAGGGGTTGAGACCTTTGTCCAGATTCTCGGGGATGTAGCGGAACAGGGGCCAGTAGCCGCACTCCACGGCCAGCTTCTCCTCCGCCATGGCCTTGCCCATGCCGTTGACGAGACCGTGGTTGATGCAGGGCGCATAGGCGATGATGAGGGAAGGACCCTTGTGGGCTTCGGCCTCCTTGAGCGCCGTGATGAGCTGGGCGGGATTTGCGCCCATGGCGACCTTGGCGACGTACACGTTGTCGTAGACCATCGCCATGCGGCCCAGGTCCTTCTTTGCCGTGGCCTTGCCGGCGTTGGCAAACTGTGCCACCGCGCCGATGGAGGTGGCCTTGGAGGCCTGGCCGCCGGTGTTGGAATAGACCTCGGTATCCACGACGAGGATATTCACGTCAATGCCGGAGGCGAGAACGTGGTCCAGCCCGCCGTAGCCGATATCGTAGGCCCAGCCGTCGCCGCCGTACATCCACATGGTCTTCCTGACCAGCGCGTCCGTGCGCTTCCGGAGCCACTTGACGTCCTCACAGCCGCAGCTTGTCGCGGCGAGGGCGTCCTTGAGCGCGTCGGAAACCGCGCGCGTCTCGTCGGGATCGTCGCCCTTTTCGAGCCATGCCCGCAGCGCGGCCTTCAAATTCCCGTCGCCGGTGGCTGCAAGCGCGGCCTCGGCGTGGGCCTTTGCCTGGCGGCGCATCTGCTCCACGCTCAGGCACATGCCGAGGGAATATTCGGCGTTGTTCTCAAACAGGGAGTTGGAGGGCGCGGGGCCGTAGCCCTTTGCGGTCCTGGCATAGGGGAAGGTGGGCGTGGAGGAGCCGACGACATAGGTGCAGCCGGTTGCGTCCGCGATGTACATGCGCTCGCCGAAGAGCTGGGTCATGAGCTTCATATAGGGGGCCTCGCCGCAGCCGGCGCAGGAGCCGTTGAACTCGTACAGCGGGCGCTGGTACTGGCTGCCCCGGACGCTGAACTTGTCCATGGGATTGTCCTTCACAGGCAGATTCACGAGGTAATCCCAATTGGGCTGCTCGTGCATCTGGCTCTCCAGCGGCTCCATGACGAGGGCCTTCTCCTTCGCGGGGCAGACGTTGGCGCAGGAGGAGCAGCCCTGGCAGTCGACGGGATCGACCTGGATGCGGTAGCTGTAATTCTCGAAGCCCTTGCCGACAGCCTTCTTGACGACCATACCCTCGGGCCCTGCGGCCTTCTCCGCCTCGGTGACGAGGAAGGGACGGATGCAGGCGTGCGGACACACGAGCGAGCACATGTTGCAGCCGATGCAGTTTTCGGGGACCCACTTCGGCACATTGGTGGCGATGCCGCGGCGCTCGTACTTCGAGGTCTCCACCGGGCTCACGCCGTCGGCGTAGGGCATGAACTTCGAGACGGGGATCTTGTCGCCGGCCTGGCGGTTGACGGGGATCTGAATGTCGCGGATGTAAGAGGGAAGCGCGGGATCAACGGCGGGCTGTTCATCTTTGAGCTCGCGCCAGGCGGCGGGGACCTCGATCTTCTTCACGGAGGCGAGACCGGCGTCGACCGCGGCGCAGTTCATGCCGACGATCTTCTCGCCCTTTTTGGAGTAGGTCTTGACGATGGCCTGTTTCATGTACTCGACTGCGTCCTCGATGGGCAGCACGCCGGAGAGCTTGAAGAAGGCGGATTGGAGCACGGTGTTCGTGCGGTTGCCGAGACCGATCTGCTGGGCGATGTCGGTGGCGTCGATGGTGTAGAAGCTCAGGCCGCGTTCGGCGATGATGCGCTTGGCGCGGTTCGGCAGATGCTCCTCGATACCCGCCATGTCCCAGTCGGTATTGAGCAGGAAGGTCCCGCCCGGCTTGATCTCGCTGACGATGTCGAAGTCCTTCATATAGCTCTGCTTGTGGCAGGCCACAAAGTCGGCCATCGTCACATAGTAGGTCGAGCGGATCGGCTCGTGCCCAAAGCGCAGATGGCTCTTGGTCACGCCGCCGGACTTTTTGGAGTCATATTCAAAGTAGGCCTGGGCGTACTGGTCGGTGTTGTCGCCGATGATCTTGATGGAGTTCTTGTTCGCGCCGACCGTGCCGTCGGAGCCGAGACCCCAGAACTTGCAGGAGATGATGCTCTTGCCGGAGGTGACGATGTTCTCGCCTACGGGCAGGGAGGTGAAGGTCACGTCGTCGTCGATGCCGACGGTGAAGTGGTTCTTCCGCTCGCCGGACATGTTGTCGAATACGGCCTTCATATGCGCGGGGATCGTATCCTTGGAGGAGAGCCCGTAGCGTCCGCCGAGGACCGGGACGGCGGCGAAGGCGGTGTCGCGCAGCGCGGTGCACACATCCTCAAACAGCGGCTCGCCCGCAGCGCCGGGCTCCTTGGTGCGGTCGAGGACGGAGAGAATCTTCACGCTCGCGGGCAGGGCGGCGGCCAGGTGTCTGGCCGAGAAGGGCCGGTAGAGGTGGACCTGTACCATGCCGACCTTCTCGCCGCGCTCGACGAGGTAGTCCACCACCTCGTGAAGCGTCTCGCAGACGGAGCCCATCGCGACGATGACGCGCTCCGCGTCCGGCGCGCCGTAGTAGTTAAAGAGCCGGTAATCCCGGCCGGTCAGTCTGCTGACTGCGTCCATCTGCTCCTGCACGATGTCGGGCAGGGCGTTATAGGCCGAGTTGCAGGCCTCGCGGGACTGGAAGAAGGTGTCGGGGTTCTGGAGGGTGGAGCGGATGGTCGGATGCTCGGAGTTGAGCGCGTGGTCGCGGAAGCGCTGCACGGCGTCCCAGTCGAGGATCCTGCCCAGATCGTCGTAGTCCAGAAGCTCGATCTTCTGGATCTCATGGCTGGTGCGGAAGCCGTCGAAGAAGTGCATGAAGGGGATGGAGCCCTTGATGGCGCTCAGGTGCGCGACCGCGCCGATGTCCATGCACTCCTGCACGCTGGCGGAGGCGAGCATGGCAAAGCCGGTCTGGCGGCAGGCCATGGCGTCGGAGTGGTCGCCGAAGATGGAGATGGAATGGGTGCCGACGGTGCGCGCCGCGACGTGCATCACGCCGGGGAGCATGGAGCCCGCGATGCGGAACATCGGCGGGATCATCAGCATCAGACCCTGGGAAGCGGTGTAGGTCGTGGCGAGAGAGCCGGTCTCCAGCGCGCCGTGGAGCGCGCCGCAGGCGCCTGACTCGGCCTGCAGCTCGACGAGCTGCACGGGCTGCCCGAAGAGGTTCTTCTTGCCGTGCGCGGCCCAGTCGTCCACATGGTCCGCCATGGGACTGGACGGCGTAATGGGGTAGATCGCGGCGACCTCGGTGAACGCGTAGGAGACATACGCGGCGGCCTCGTTGCCGTCCATGGTTTTGAACACTTTTGCTTCTGCCATAGTACAGATCCTTCCTTCTGTGTATTTTGGTATCAGCGCAATCAAAACAGCAGAGGCTTCCGCCTCTGCTGTGGTTTACAGGTTGAAACTCAGGACATGCTCTACGCGGGTGAGCTCGGATTCCGCGCGGCCGCAGTCCCGATTCCGGAGGCTTCGCCGCCATTATATACCTCCTGACAGTTTTATACAAGGGTGGATTGCGGCGATACATGGCATCACACGGCAAAAAACAAAGGAGACCTTGCGGTCCCCTTTGCTTTTTGATAATGCCGTGTTCTGCCGGAAAGCGTTATTCCAGCATGAACGAGGTAAGAAGTGACTGGAATCAGCCGTAGCACGTCATCTGATTCAGATTCGAGCAGTTCTTGAACGCCTTCGCGCCAATCACCTCAACGCTGTTGGGAAGCGAAACGGAAGTGATCGTGGTATTCCCTTCAAAGGCAGACTCGCCGATGGCCTTCACCGGGAGGTCCTTATAGGTCGCGGGAACGACGACAGCGGAATCGGTACCATTGTACTTCGTAAGGGTAGCAGCGTTCCCGGAAACCGAGAATACGAAGTCGGACTGCTCCTCGAGCGTCAGCGTGATCGTCCTGGATTCCAGCGTGCTCTTGCCGTTGCTGACGAAGACGCGGTACTGGCGGTTTGCGTATCTCTCGGCCATGGTGAAGGTGAAGGTGCCGGAGTTGTTGGTGAAATCGTTCCACGCGCTGTTCGGGTTGAGACGATACTGCCACCTGTAACTGGTGGTGCCGGGCGCGACGATCTTCATTACGACCGTTTCGCCGGCCGCCGCGCTCACATCGATCAGGTCCTGGCAGATCTGATAGGGGCCGTCTTCAAATACAGCCTCATCGATGTATTCCTCATCAGAGGCCACAAGAATGATTTCGTCGTCTTCCGCAGCACCGTCGTTTTCGTCATCGTCATCGGTGCTGACGTTCTCCGCGCCGGAAGCATCCGCGGCGGCTTCATCGCCGCCCTCATCGGTTCCGGCAGCCACATCAGTTTCACCCTCGACGACACCGACAATATCCTCCGGATCGTCGACTGCCTCGATGCATTCCTTCTCATTGCCGGACTCGGCACAAGGATCTTCCCCGCAGACTTCTTCGATGCCGACGTCTTCGGCAAAGACGTTGACAGGCAGCGCAAGGGACGCAAGCATGAGTATTGCCAGAAGAAGGCACAGCAGTTTTTTCTGTTCATGCAATAATCCGCCATTATCATATTTGCCGCAGATGATGATTCTGGCTGCGGCGTACAGATTTTGGGCGCTGCCTCACGGAAATCTGTAGTTGATGGGATAGAGCTCAATTCTGTCCTGAGGGCGCATGCTCTTTACATACGTTTCGGTTTTCCTGCGGATCTTCGCTTTCAGCCGGATATCGGCGGGAGCGATAAGATAAAGCAAAAGCGGCAGCAGCTCAAAATGCGGAGCCGACTGCAGAGAACGAAAATCACCGACAACAAAGGCATACCCATATTCTTCCGCTCAGCGCTGGGCGTAGCTCCCCTCGATGCCGTAAATGACAACGGGATCAGGAAAAGCGTCCGCGCCGATGAATGCTGTGCTTTCCGGGATATACGCGGTGCCAGCCGATCGGCATTCAGAAAGGCGCGCTCGCCGATCTGTGCGAGTCCGTCCTGAAAGACTGCCGTCCCGATGGAGGTGCCGTAGAAGGCCTCCTCCCCGACCGTGCGCAGAGACGACGGAAAAACAGCCGTAAAGCGCGGATCCTCATATGCCTCCGCTTCCGCGGCAGCCGGCGCGACGATCACAGGGCAGAATGCGGAAAAGAGAACGGCGGCGACCAGAACAAACAGAATCCGTTTTGCCGTCGCGGTTTTCATTTTGCATCTCCCCTTTTTTGATCAGCCAAAATGTTATAATCTTCCTCTATAATAATAGCACAAAAGGCGTCCGCTGCAATGCTCAATGACACAAAATTCTAAGGCAATACCGCGCAATTCGCCTGCGGCATCTCCTGGAAAATTTGCGCCCTGATTTCGTCCCTTTTTCTTGAGGTACACAAAGTACATCTGCGAAAAAGTGCCTTTAAGGCAACACCGCACAATTCGCCTTCGGCGCCTCCTGGAAAAATTAGCGCCCTGATTTTGTCACTTTTTCTTGCAATACACAAAGTATTCCTGCGAAAAAATGCCTTCATCAGAACCCAAATTTTTTCAGGATTCGCTCTCGCCGAATTATGCGGTGTTGCCCTAAAAAACCATAAATCGCTTACAGATCCCCAAAAAGCTGCTCGCCGTGCCGGCGCATTCTGACGCACGACGGCTGCGGCGCTGCGAGCCGATCAGATCCCCCGGAACGCAAAGCGCAGCTCCAGATCCTTTCCGGCGGGGAGCAGGTATTCGGGGTGCGTCTTGGCGCCCCAGCTGTTGTCGCCGCCGACGCCCATCTGCCCAAGCGCCGCGCGCACCACGGTGTAGTGGACCTCCGGCAGCTCATAGTCGTGCGCGGCGTTCTCCAGCTCGTGCGGGGTCCAGGGGAGGGCGCTGAAGCTCAGCTCGTCCCCGGAAAACTCCATGCCTCTCCCGTACCGGTCCACGACCCGCGCCCAGCGCACGCCGCATCTGTTCCCGCACTCCTGCGGCACAAGATAGCGGGCCATGCTCTCGCGCACACCCTTCTCGTACACGCCGAGCTTCGCGCCGTGCTGCCGGTCGGCGTAGGTCTCCTCGGGACCCAGACCGTACCAGATCACCCGGTCAAAGTCCGCGCTGAGCTTGAAGAGCACGCCGAACTCCGGCATGTCGCAAAGCCCTTCGACCGCCTTGTACGACAGCGTGGTCTCTACCGTGCCGTCGCCGAAGACCTCGTAGCGGATGCGGCAGCCGCTCACGGGTGCGGTGGGCAGCAGATACTCAAAGCTGACCGCGACGCTGTGTTCCCTCTCCTCCACCTCCGGGAAGAGCGGGGCCTGCGGGCCGATGCCGATGGCGTAGAGGCTTGCGATCTTCCACTGGGCATAACGCTGGGGCATCCCGCAGCCGCGGTCGTTGTCGATCGGCGCGCGCCAGAAGTTCGGCATGGGGATTTGCTCGATGAGCTCCGTGCCGCCATAGACGTAGGACGTGAGCCCGCCGCGGATCGCGGAGAACTGGGCCGAGAAGTTCTTTCCGTATACGCCGAGATTCCACTTGCCCCGCACCACGCGGAGGGGCTCCGTACAGGAAAACGCGGGCCGTGTGCGCTTTAAGATCTTCTGCCCGAAGGCGACCTCGTGCCCGGCCTTTGCCCAGGGGGTATCCCCCCGCAGACGGAAGGACAGCGTCAGCGCAAACTCCGGCAGGGGCTTGCCGAGACCGGCGGCCGCCTCCTCCTGCACGCGCATCTCCGCCGCAAAAGTCTCCGGCAGCGCGAAGCGCTCTTCCGACAGCGGCGGCACCGCGATCGACAGCGGCATCTGCTTCCAGAGCTCCCCGTCCTTCTGCAGAAGCAGGACGGCGGCGTATGTATCGGCGTTCAAAAAGAGGTTCCTGTTTTTGACCGTGAAGCCCGTGTCATCAAACTCGACGACGATGCTGCGATAGTTGTATTTGACCTCCTGCATCTTGGGGGAGGGGCTGCGGTCGCCGCCGTAGACGATGCCGTTGCCGCTGAAATTGCCGTCGGTAGGCCGCTCGCCGCAGTCGCCGCCGTAGGCCTGGAACCAGCGCCCATAGCGGTCCTTCCGGCAGAGCGACTGGTCCGCAAAGTCCCAGATGAAGCCGCCCTGATACCGCGGCTCTCTGTCGGAGAGCTCGGTGTACTTGTGCATCGCACCGCAGGAGTTGCCCATCGCGTGGGCGTACTCACAGAGAATGAAGGGCTTGCCCGGGCGCTCGCGGAGAAAGCGTTCGACCTCGGCGGCGGGGGTGTACATCTGGCTCTCGATGTCGCTGGTGTCGGGATAGCTGCGGTCGTTGAAGATGCCCTCGTAGTGAACAAGGCGGTGAGGATCGAGACGGCGGAACAGCTCGCTCATCTCATGGATGACGCTGCCGCCGAAGCTCTCGTTGCCGCAGGACCAGATCAGCACACAGGGGTGGTTTTTGTCCCGCTGGAAGGTGCTGTTGACGCGGTCGAGCAGCAGCGGCGCAAATTCCCGATGGTCCTTCGGAATCACGTACTCAGGCCCCGCCTGCTTCCGGAAGAGCGCGTCCCAGCTCCCGTGGGTCTCCATATTGTTCTCGTCCATGACGTAGAGACCGTACTCGTCGCAGAGCGCGTACAGCGCGGACTGGTTGGGGTAGTGGCAGGTGCGGATGGCGTTGATGTTGTTCTGCTTCATGGTCACAATGTCGCGCAGAAGCTCCTCCCGGTCGGGCACGCGCCCCTGCCTGGAGCTGAAATCGTGGCGGTTCACGCCCTTGAAGACGATGCGCTTTCCGTTGAGCAGCATGAGCCCGTCTCTGAGCTCAAAGCGCCGGAAGCCGACGCGCTGGCGGATCACACCGCTGACAGCGCCGTCGGCGCCGCAGATCTCGATCAGCAGATCATAGAGGCAGGGCCGCTCCGCACTCCAGAGCTTCGGCGCAGAGACTATAAGCTCCGCCATGGCCTCGCCGTCCTCAAAGAAAGCCTCGCCCTTTGCCGTGAGACGGCCGCCGTCCAGCAGTGAGAGACGCAGGCTGCCCCTGCCCCTGGTGACGGCGCTGAGCTCCACCGTCCCGACGCCGAAATCCTCGCTCAGCAGCGGCACGACGGACAGATCGCGCACCGCCGTCTCCGGGACGAGGCAGAGCCACACGCTGCGGTATATGCCGGAGAAGCGGTAAAAATCCTGATCCTCAAACCAGCTCCCCGGCGTCCACTTGAATACCCGCACGGCAAGGCGGTTCTCCCCCTCATGAAGCCACGGGCTCAGATCGAAGGCCGCCGGGGTGAAGCTGTCCTCGCTGTAGCCGGCGTACTGCCCGTTGACCCAGAGCGCAAAGCCGCTCTCCACACCCTCAAACAAAATCTGTACCTCGCCCCCGAAGAAGCGCGAAGGAAGCGTGAAATCGAGCACGTAGTCCGCCACGGGGTTGAAGACCGTGGGCATCTCCCCGGGCGCAAGCTCCTCATACGGGTCCCACGGGTACTGGATGTTGACATAGGCGGGCCTGTCCCAGCCCTCCATCTGGATATGCGCCGGCACGCGGATCGTGTCCCAGCCGCTCACGTCATAGTCCCTGCTCCAGAAGCCCTCGGGCGCAGCGGAAGGATTTCTGGCGTAATGAAAGCGCCACAGGCCGTCCAGCGGTATCCGCAGGCTCGATTCCCCGGCGGCAAGCTCCGCCCCCGACGCGTACGTCACATGGTCGGAGCAGGCCGGAAGCCGCCTGTCCGCAAAAACGCCCGGGTCCCTGACGATATTCTCAAAGCTGTATTCTACCATGGATATCCCCCTGTCATGATAAAGGAGGCGCTCTCCGCCTGCGGCGGGAAAGCGCCTTGTTATTCTGCTTTGCGCGAAGGCACCTGACGGCACCTGAGCAAACTGCTTTTGCAGTGAAGAAGATGATGACCGCTGTGGCGCAGGCGGACTTCAAACTGAAAAAGGTTTGCCGGTCCTGAAGCCCGTCGATGCGGGCCGCGTAGGAGCGCCGTGGGGAAGCTGCGGGAGTTTTGGCGGACCATCATGAAGGGCGCGGCGATGACGGACAACAAACCTAACTCTATCATACCATGCAAAACGACGAGGGCGCAACTTACGAAACAGGAAAAGGGTCCAAAAAACGCAAGCTCTGTTGGAGTCAACAAAACAGGGGAGCGGAAACTGTGCACTGTGCATAGACAGCGCGTTCCGGCTTGCAATCACACGGTATTTGTGGTAAAATTAACATATCCTGTCAAACCGAAAATGCAAGTCGAAAGGATGGTAAAAAATGGCAAACAACATCTCCCGCAGAGACTTTTTGAAGGGGATCGCCGCAGGCGCGGTCAGCGTCGGCGCGATGAGCGCGCTGCCCGCCGTCGCCTTTGCGGACAGCCCTGCGATCACTCCGGAGGAGGCGAAAAACGCCTTCGACATGATCCCGCAGGCCTATCTCAACCCCCAGCTTGCCGAGTCGGAATACCGCACGAACAAGCTGGAACTCAAGACCGTATTCTCTCCGTTCAAGATCGGCGACGTGGAGCTGCACCACCGCATGGTGAAGTCCGCCGCCGGCTCAGCGGCCTACCTCGCCGGCATGACGGACGAGCTGCTGGAGTACTACTTCCACCTTGCAAAAGGCGGCGTGGAGCTCATCTATGTCGAGACCATCGCCTTCCTCGAGGTGCCCGAGAGCGGCGAGTACGACGCGGAGACCCGCGCCTATCTCGAAAAGCTCGTCAAGGGCTGCGCGGAGTACGGCGCTGTCCTGGGCTACCAGGTCTCCGGCTTCGGTGTCGGCGAGAACGACATGACGGTCGAGGACATCCACGCAAAGCAGGACCGTATGGTCCAGGTCGCCAAGGGCCTCTATGACGTCGGCTTCAAGGTGATCGAGTTCAACTGCGCCGGCTTCAACATGCCCGCGCACTTCCTCTCCCGCTTCCACAACACCCGCACGGACGAGTACGGCGGCAAGAGCGTCGAGAACCGTGCCCGCTTCGTCACGGAGATCCTGCAGAAGCTCAAGGCCGAGTGTCCCGGCGTCGCGATCCAGTGCCTGATCGACTGCGTGGAGGAGAACGACAACATTGCCAACAACCCCACCATCATGACCCTTGACACAGACGTCACCACGCCCCACACCAAGGTCTTCACGATCGAGGAGGGCATCGCTGCCGCGAAGCTCTTCGAGGCCGCCGGCTGCGATGCCATGCACCTGCGTATCGGCCCTCTCGGCCACCATGTGGCGCAGTTTGCCTCCGACCTCTACTTCATCCTCAACGGCGTGGAGGGTGCGACCGGCTTCGGCACCCAGTATGATTTCAAACGCCACTTCCAGGGCAAGGCCATCGGCGACACCAGCGGCTGCGGCATCGCCATCGACATTGCCGCCATGTACAAGAAGGAGCTCAAGATCCCCGTCGGCGCGGTCACCTATATGGACCCGGCCCACGCGCCCGACTTCTTTGAGAAGGCGCTGGAGGACGGCAAGCTCGACTTCTTCATGATGAACCGCCCCCTGACCGTCGATATGGAGTACGTCAACAAGCTGCGCGAGGGCCGCATCGACGAGATCGCCCCCTGCACGCGCTGCCTGCACTGCCACTCCGGCTCGAACGAGATGAACGCCATGTTCTGCTACTGCCGCGTCAACGCCCTGACCCAGCGCGTCATGCGCGAGAACGGCCCCGCCACCTATGAGCTGCCCGCGGCGGAGACGAAGAAAAAGGTCATGGTCATCGGCGGCGGCCCCGCCGGCATGGAGGCGGCCCGCGTCGCCGCCCTGCGCGGACACGACGTGACGCTGTACGAAAAGCGCGGCTCTCTCGGCTTCATGCTGGACTTTGCCGCCATGGTCAAGGGCCCGCACGAGAATCTTGCGGACCTCAAGAAATACCTCATCCGCCAGATGGAGCTCGCGGGCGTCACGGTCAAGACCGGCACGGAGGTCACAAAGGAGCTCATCGAGGCTGAGGCCCCCGACGCCGTGATCCTCGCCGCCGGCGGCCGGCGCGCCGCACTCGAGGTCGACGCGGACGTCCCCGTGATCGAGATGGACCGCTTCATGTTCGAAAAGACGGGCGAGAACGTGATCGTCTACGGCTCCAACGCCCAGGCCTTCGACGCGGCCCTCTGGCTCACGGTCCACAAGAAGCACGTCACCATGGTCACGCCTAACAACGCGGACGACTTTGACATCCAGCAGTCCCAGCACGCCAAGCGCATGATGACGACCGCGCTCTACGCCCTGGGCTTTAACGCCTTCCCCGAGTCGTCCATCAAGAGCGTGAAGGACGGCATGGCCACCGTCACGCTGGACACGGGGCTCGACACGCTCATCCCCTGCGACGCCATCGTGAACGCAGCCGACATGCTGCCCGACACCAGCCTCCTCGACGGCATCTCCGTCAAGGAGACCTACGCCATCGGCGACTGCGCCGCACCCTTCAACATCGCCCTCGCCATCCGCGGCGGCAATGACGCCGGCCGCGCCGTGTAATCCATCCCGGCTGATACCCTTCACAATCCGCCATCGGCGCCTCCTGGAAAATTTGCGCTCTGATTTTGTCACTTTTTCTTGAAATACACAAAGTATTCCTGCAAAAAAATGCCTTCATCATTCGCTCTCGCCGAATTATGCGGTGTTGCCTAAAGAATCCCTGGGAAAAACTGCCAACGTCAGAACTCCCAATTTTTCTCAGGATTCGCTCTCGCCGAATTGTGCGGTGCTGCCTTGGGGAATAATATAAGCTCCGGACATCGCCGGGGGGCTTTCATAAGCCCCCCTTTTTATCAGAAAGGAAATGCTATGACGGAAACACAAAAGCGCCTGTATGAGCAGGTGATCGCGGACCACGACTACGTTGTCGCGCTCCGCCGGGAATTCCACCGGCATCCGGAGCTCGCCCGGGAGGAGCATGAGACCGCCGCCAGGATCGAGCGGGAGCTTGACAGTCTCGGCCTCTCGCACAGGCGCGTCGCCGGCACCGGTGTATACGCGGAGATCGAGGGGAGCGCAAAGCCTGCGGGCGAAAAGCGCTGCATCGTCCTGCGCGCGGATATCGACGCCCTGCCCGTCACACAGGAGAACGACCCGGAATACAAGAGCCTCAACCCCGGCAGGATGCACGCCTGCGGGCATGACGGGCACACCGCCTCCCTGATCGGCGCGGCGCGCGTGCTGCAAAAAAGCCGTGCCCTCTTTGCAGGCAAGGTCATCCTCACCTGGCAGCCGGGGGAGGAGATCGGCTACGGCGCAAGGCCCATCGTCCAGAGCGGCGCCATCGACGAGGCGGGCCGCAGCTTCGGCGTCCATGTGGCCCCGAACGTCCCGGTGGGCTCAGTGGTGCTGATGCCCGGCCCGAACAACGCGAGCGTCGACTGGTTCCGCATCCGTGTCCACGGTCTGGGCGCGCATGTTTCCACGCCCGAGCAGGGGGTGGACGCCGCCTATATCGCAAGCCAGATCGTCGTGGCGGCCCAGGCCCTTGTCACAAGACGCACGAGCCCCATGGACAACGTGCTCATCGGCATCGGAAAGATCAGCGCCGGCACGGCTTACAATGTGGTCGCGCAGGAGGCGGAGCTGGAGGGCACCATCCGTGTCCTCACGCCGGAGCTGCGCAGACTCACAAAGGCGCGGCTCGAGGCCCTGGCCAAACAGACGGCGGAGCTCTTCGGCGGCACGGCGGAGCTGGAGTGGAGCGATTTCACCTCGCCCCTCATCAACGACGCGCAGGCCGCCGCGGAGGCGCAGAAGACCGCGGCCGCCCTCTTTGGTGAGGAGCACGTGATCCGCTCGCGCGAGCCGTCCCTCGGCGGAGACGATTTTGCCGAGTACATCCTCCGCGTCCCGGGGGTTTACGCCTACGTCGGCTCAGGCAATCCCGCGAAGCCCGACACCTGCGTCGCCCAGCACAATTCCCGCTTCGACATCGACGAGGACGCCCTCACGGTCGCGGCGGCGCTCTACGCCTGCTACGCCGCGGACTACCTCAACGGCGCGGTGTAGCAGACCTGGTCATCCCGGACGCGGCGAAGGACCTTTCAGAAGCATGACACACTGCTTTGCCGCTTCGCAACGCGCAGAATGACACGGGGACGGTCGCAGTATGTCACGGGCGTTTCATAAAATCCCCCCCCCGGGGAGTTCAGAGGGGCCTCAGCCCGCTGTTTTTCGCCTTGGAAGGCGAAAAACCAATACAATCCGTTTTTTGCGGGGCGTGTATCTCGCAAAAAACACCTCTCAGCCTGCAAGTGTGCGAGCGTCCCCCGCAAGCGAGTGCGCGCAGCAGGCTGCAAGCCTTCTCGTTTCACAAAAATGCCCAAAGGCATTTTTGTGAAACGAACGTAGAAGCACGTAAAAAAGCTCTTGACAATCGGAGAAAAAAGACTATAATAAATAAGCCTGTCCGGCAGGACGGCTATCCTTGCTCCCGTTTGAATCGGGGGCCAAAAGACCAAAAGGAGGTGCAACCATGGCAAAAGCAAGCGAAAAGTACGAAGTAATGTACATCATCAACCCCAACTTCTCCGAGGAGGAGACCGCGGCGGTTGTTGAGAAGTTCAAGGCACTTGTGGAAGCAAATGGTACGCTTGAGGAACTGGAGGAGATGGGCAAGCAGAAGCTCGCTTACGAGATCAACTACCTCTCCGAAGGGTACCGCGTGCTCATGAAGTTCACAAGCGGCCCCGAGCTCCCCGCAGAGCTGGACCGTATCCTCGGCATCACGGACGGTATCCTGCGCCGCCTGATCACCAAGCGGCCCGAGTAAGGAGTACCCCACATGCTGAACCACATCACTCTCATGGGCCGTCTGGTGCGCGATCCGGAGCTCCGGTATACGCAGTCCCAGACCCCCGTGGTTTCTTTCCGGATCGCAGTTGACCGCGATTACTCCGGTCGTGACGGCGGCGAGCGGCAGGCCGATTTTATCGACATCGTCGCATGGCGTCAGACGGCGGAGTTCGTCAACAAGTATTTCCAGAAAGGGCGTATGATCGTCGTTTCCGGCCGTCTGCAGATGCGTGACTGGACTGACCGCGACAACAACAAGCGCACAAGCGCCGAGGTCGTGGCCGACAATGTCTACTTCGGCGACAGCCGCCGCGACGGCGACTCTAACCGTTCCGACAACTACACGGGCAGCTACTCGAACAACAGCTACTCGTCCAATTCCGGCGGCAGCTACAGCGGCTACGATTCGGGCCGCAGCGGCACCCCCGCCCCCGCGAACACCTTCGTGGAGCTGGACGACGGCGACGGTGAGCTGCCGTTCTGAAATTGAAAAAAGGAGGATACAGCTTTGGCTTTCGATAAAAACAATCCCAAGAACCGCAAGCGCAGGAAGGTTTGCCAGTTCTGCGTTGATAAGGCCACCTTTATCGACTATAAGGACACCGCCAAGCTCCGCCGCTACATGTCCGAGCGCAGCAAGATCCTGCCGCGCCGCACCACCGGCGTCTGCGCCATGCACCAGCGCGAGCTGACCGAGGCCATCAAGAGAGCCCGCCAGATTGCTCTCCTGCCCTACGTCACCGACTGATACGATAATAGAGAGGCTGTCTCAAAACAACCTGTCATCCTGAGCGAAGGATCTTTCTTTTGAAACTTCAAAAGAAAGATCCTTCGCCGCTTTTTTCTTGGAATGCACAAAGTATTCCCGAGAGAAGCTGCCTTGAACAGAAAGCACTTTACAGACTGCAAGTGTGCGAGTCACCCCGCAAGCGAGCGCGCAGCAGGCTGCAAACCTTCTCGTTTCGCAAAAAGGCCCAAAGGCATTTTTGTGAAACGAACATGAGTACGCCACACGGCAGTCTTGACGAACGCCGCAGCGCGTGGTACAGTATACCCACACGCCGGTGTGGTGGAACGGTAGACACCGGGGACTTAAAATCCCCTGGGAGCAATCCCGTGCCGGTTCGAGTCCGGCCACCGGCACCACGTCAGAAGAAGCCAACTGCACTCCGCTTCCGCCGGGGCGGCGAAAGCTCCGTATCCGTTGGCTCCTTCTTCCTTTCCGAAACGGGAGTCTCACGGGGGACTCCCGTTTCGGTGCACCATTTCGAGTGTTCATAACGGATTTGGGTTATGAACACTCGAATTATTTTTATCCATCGGCATACGGTAAAAAATGCATCCGGTATACTGCTTTCTGACTTAAGGTATTTCTTAAACCAACTTTTGTTGTTTTTCGACCTTTATACGATTATCCGACAAGGCGGTTTGAAAATATTTCCGAGACAGATTCGCGTCAGGAAAGGCAGCGGACGCAGAGCATACTTTGTGTATGGCCAGGTCCGATAACGAAGCCTGGCACAAATCTGGCCGGAAAGATTCAAACCGTTCTGTCGGGTAACAGTATTTCATATGGTGTCGACCCGCATATTACCGTCGCCGGCAATATGATTGGCAGCTCATGGGATACATTACACTTCTGCTCCGGCGTGTATCGTCAAGTCCTTCCAGTAAACCAAGCTTTTTCATTCTCTATATACGCCCTCTTGTTCAGTGCCTTTGGTATATAGAGTTTACATAATCTTGCCTACGGCCTGTTCACATGTTCTTTACTCAGTCAATTACCGTGCTGCTTGCCTGCCCATGTACGTTTGTCAATGATGTGAGACTGAGCGAGTGAGTTTGAAAGAAAAGCGCGTTAGCTTCTGACGGAGGGAGGGCGTAGCCCGACTGGAGTCAGCAGTTTCTGGACGGAAATCTTTAGCATGTACGATGATCTCATCGTCGGCGCGGGGGCTCTGCGCTGCGGTGCTCGCACAAACGCTGCACCGCCCGCCGTGCTTCGGAGGGGGAGATCAAGATACGGTTCCTATGTACATCGCTGAAAGCATCAGCTTTTGGCGGTGTTTTTTTGCCGGCAGTATCGTGCGCGGGCATGTCTTGCTTGCATATAATCATGCAATTCTATATAATAGGCTTATCCTTACAAAGAATGGATGGAGCGATATGTTCACAGAAAACCACTGTATATGGATGGCAATATGCCTGCTGCTGATCGTCATCGGACTGCGGCAGCTCATGAAGCGCCGGGTACCGCTGCGCACTGTGCTGACAGTCTGCTGCGTTCTGGCGGTGTTCTCGGAATATATCAAAGTATTGAGCTCGGTGGAAATGCTCCCGCTCAACGAAGCCGAAGGCAATTATCCCTTTCTGGACCTGGGCCATCTGCCCTTTCATCTCTGCTCGATTCAAATCCTTTTCCTTTTCTATGCCCGCTTAGCCCGGGCTTCTCTCAGGCGGGATACGGTCCTTGCCTTTATGTATCCCACCTGTACGGCCGGCGCGTTCTTCGCCCTTCTGCTGCCAAGCATCTTCCCCGGCAGCGTCGACATCTCCCAGGCGTTTACGCATCCGCTTGCATACCAGTATTTTCTCTGGCACTGCGCGCTGATCGTGCTGGGGCTGTATATTCCGCTTTCCGGTGAAGTACGCCTGTCCGGAAGGGATTATCTGATTACCTGCGGGATGATGACCGTGATGGCTTTTGCGACCATCTATCTCAACTCCGCGTGCTGCGCGGCGGTATATGCGTCCGGAAAGCCTGTCAGTCTTGATTTTGCGACCAATTTCTTCTTCACTATGCAGACGCCGATCGGCCTGCCGCTGATCACGCGGCGGCATTGGATGCTGTATTATCTCATTTTGCACCTGCTTGCGTATACGATCATAGGGCTGCTGTATCTGCCGTTTATGAAAAAGACCGGACGCGCCGGCGCCGGGGACGGAAGGGATGTGACAACGTGATGGATTATGATTTTCTGTTCGTTCAAACCGCGTGGAAGATCATGGATGAGCTGCACCGCGGTTCTTCCACGGCAGAAGGGCTTTCTGCCTGCCTGAATATCCTGTGTGAAGCGCTCTCCTGCAATCAGGGCCTGGTCTGGATTTCGGACGCGGTCAGCGATCAGCTGTTTTCCGTGGCGGAATACGGTTTGGCAAACCACGTCGGACTGCGGATCGAAAAGGGCAAAGGCGCCGCAGGCAGCGTCTCCATGACAGGTAAGTCCATACTCCTCAACAGTCGGGAAGACCGGGACTTCCTCTCCGAGACCGAGCGCGACATCGGGCTTCTGGAAAATGCCCGGCTATGGGTCCCGCTGCGTACGGGATACGGCGTTCTGGGCTGTGTTCAGCTCGGTCGACAGGATCAGGATTTTGCGCCGGACGACCGGCGCATCGCCGAGCGCTGCAGCAGCATCATCGCGCTCGATCTGGAGGAAAAGGGGATTGACTCCCTGCCGGAGATGTTCCGGCGCCCGCTGCTGTCGCTGAGAAACGTTACAAGAGAATACGAAAACGGGGACCGGGCGATACGCGCCCTGAACCGGGTCAGCCTGGATGTCTATGAAAAGGAGCTGCTGGTCATTCTGGGAGAGAGCGGTTCCGGGAAATCCACGCTGCTGAACCTGATCGGCTGCATGGACCGCCCGACCGAAGGGCAGATTCTGGTTGACGGGGAGGATTTTTCCGCTCCGACGGAGGAGGAGATGACGGAGTATCGGCGCAGCACCATCGGCTTCGTGTTTCAGGCCTACAACCTGATGCCAACGCTTACGGCGCTTGAGAATATCCGCTTTATCGGGGAGATCAGCGACAATCCCATGGACGCGGAGGAAGCGCTTTCGCTGGTCGGCCTGTCCGAGCGAGCCAACCATTTTCCATCTGCCCTCAGCGGCGGTCAGCAGCAGCGCGTTGCCATCGCCCGCGCCATCGTCAAGTCGCCTCGCCTGATCCTCGCGGACGAGCCTGTCGCGGCGCTTGATTATGAGACGGGGAAGGAAGTCCTGCAGGTTTTGCAGGCCGCCGTGAAGGAAAGCGGCGCAACGCTGATCATCGTGACACACAATTCCGAGATCGCCAAAATTGCCAACCGAGTGATCCGCATGAAGGACGGGAAGATCATCGACGTCCATATCAACCCCAATCCGCTGTCTGCCGCCGAGCTCTCCTGGTAAGCGAGGAGGAAGCTATGAAAAGAACGCGATTGACAGAGGGCCTGCGCAATATTTTGAAAAAAAGAGCGGCATTCCTGACGCTTTGCCTGATCATCACGCTGGGCCTGGGAGGCTTCTGCGCGGCGCAGTTTGCACAGAGCAGCATGAAAGCGGCCGGGAAGGCGTTCTTTGAGCGCAGCGCCTTCAAGGACTTTGACATGTTCTGCTCCGCCGGCATCGACCGTGAAGCGCTGGAGCGCATCCGGGCGACCGAAGGCGTTGCAGCCGCGGAGGGACGGCTTGAAACGGACGCCGTCTATTCCTTCGGCGCGACCGACCGTGCCGTCCGCGCCCTGTCGCTGACGGCGGAAGTCAGCATCCCGCAGCTATGCGAAGGGCGCCTGCCCGCGCGGGCGGACGAATGCCTGATCGACCCGGATCTGCTGGGCGACAGCGGCGCAAAGCTTGGGGATTCCATCAGCCTGCGCTGCAAGGATGGGGCAGGCGAGATCTCCGGCATGTATACCGTCGTCGGAACGGCTTATCATCCGGACTATCTGCGTCGGGACACGGTCTATACAGCCGTGCTGTTGCCGGAGGCTTTTGACCCCACCGGGAGGCTGCCGTTTTCCAACGTGAGCGTGCTTGCCGCACGGGACGGCGATGCGGACGCCTTTTCGGAAGCGAGCTTCCGACAGACCGCCGCAACGAAAGCTGCGCTGGAGGAGCTGTCAGATTCCCTGCGCGAGGATACACGGCGCCGTCTTGAGGAGGCATATCCGGGCGTGGAGATCCCGGAGGAAATGTCCGGGAACTGGATCGTGCTTGACCGCCATTCCAATGCGGGCTATACGGAATACAGCTCTACCATCGGCGCTGTGAACGGCGCCGGCTCCTGCTTCGGGCTGCTGTTTCTGCTGGTCATGTCGATGGAGTGTTTTTCCACGGTTTCTTTGCTGGTGGAAGAACAGAAAAAACTTGTCGGGACACAGAAGGCCTTCGGCTTTCGCCGCCGTGAAGTCCTCTCGCGGTATCTGCTGTTTGGCGGCGGGGCCGCGTTGATCGGTACAGCGCTCGGCATCGGGCTTGCCTGCGGACTCGGAAAGCTGCTGCTCCGGCTGCTGGAGCAGACGGAGCTCTACGTCTTTCCGGCGAGGAGGCTGGTGCTTTTACCCGGGGCAATGCTTGCCGCCGGACTTAGTGCCGCGGCGTTATGCGATGGTTCGGCCTCTCTCGCCTGCCGCTCCCTCCTGCGCAGCAGCGCCAATGACCTGATGCGGGGCACCCTCGGCACAGGCGGCAGAAAAACCGCCAGGCGGTCAAGCCGCAGCATATACAGCCAGCTTATTCTGCGCAATATCTTGCGGGAAAAGGCGCGCGTGGCCCTGACCGTGATTGTGACCGCCGCAAGCTGCATCCTGATCGGCGCGAGCATCACGGTGAAGCTGGCCTACGACGGGATGAACATCCGGCAGCTCCGGGATGTGTGGCTCTACGATCTGCGCGTGGATCTCGGGGCGGATACCGATGCCGCCGCGCGGGAGAAGCTGGAGCAGGAGATGGATGCCCTGGGAGTAAGCTGGATTACGGCGGGATACAGGAGCTGCCTGTTTGAAAACGATGACCGGCTCGACGGGGCTATCCTGATCTGCGCGGATGCGGACAGGCTCGGACACATCGTGGGACTGGAGGATCCGACCACCGGTGAAGTCAACATGCCCGGTGACGACGGAATACTGATCCAATACCGCATGGCGGAAAATCTCGGCATCGGCGCAGGCGACAGCCTCACCGTACTCGATGCCGCTTTCCGGCACCGGGAGTGCCGCATCAATGGAATTGTGCAAAACTATCAGAAGCGGATCATCCTTCTCACACCGGCCTGTTACCGTGATCTGTTCGGCGCGGATTTCCCGCAAAACAGCTATTTTCTCGGACTCAACGGCATAGAGGATCAGGCGCTGCGCGATGCGCTGCTCGCGATCTCCGGCGACCTCGGCTTTGAACGCGCCGATTCGTTCTTCGACCAGTACCGGGCGATCGCGTTGATGTACAATGCCGTCGTGCTTGCGGTCACGGTCATTGCAATCCTGATCTCCTTTGTCGTTCTCATCAATCTCGCCTCGATCTTCATTTCCCGGAAGAAACGGGAGCTGATCGTCATGCGCATCAACGGCTTTTCTCTGCGCAGGACACGGGGCTTTCTGATCGGAGAGGCTTTCGTGACAACCGTGACAGGTCTCGTGCTGGGAGTGTTGGCCGGTATCCCGATCGGCAGCGTGGCTGTCCGCTTTATGGAGACGCCGGATGTCATGTTTGTGCGCGAGGTGCAGCCCTTGGCCTGGGCAGCGGCTGTGTTGACGGAAGGGCTTTTCGCCATGCTGATTTACGGAACGGTTGTCAAGCGCGTGAAAGACTACCAGCTCAGGGATCTGAGCGATGTGAGCTGATACCGGGCGCACAGCAGAGCTTCTCCGTGCGTCGTCCAGCGCCGGGCGCAAAAAAACCCGAACCCGTCTCCGGATCGGAAGACGGGTTCGGGTTTATAAATGAGCTGCCGGCGCAGCGAATATGATAAGGCAATACCGCATAATTCGGCAAGAGCAGATCCTGAGAAAATTTGGGTTCTGATAAAGGCAGTTTTTCGCAGATGTACTTTGTGTACCTCAAGAAATAAGAAAAATTCGGAGCGGTGCTGAATCAGCCGGGCAAGGCATTGGTCCGGCAGGGGAGCATGTCAGCTCGCGTTTTCCAGGAAGTGGCGAAGCTGCTCGAGCGGGATGGGGCGAGAGTACATGTAGCCCTGGAGGTAGGAGGCGGACATCTCACGGCAGCGCTCCTCGTCCCCGGGGTTCTCCACGCCCTCATAGAGCACGGAGTACTTCATATCCTTGAACATATGGGCGAGATTCTCCACGATCTTCTCGGAGCGTTCATCCGTGCCGCTGGCGATCACCATGGAGCGGTCGAACTTGATGATGTCGAAGGGCAGCTCCATGATTCGCTCCATGTTGGAGTAGCCGGTGCCGAAGTCGTCCAGATAGAACTGGATGCCCTGCTCGCGCAGTTCCTCGATCTTCTCCTTCATGATCATGAAGTCGGCCTCGCTGTGGGACTCGGTCAGCTCGATGGCGACCTTCTCGCCGGGGATGCTGTTTTGCCGGATGATCTGCCGGACGTCGCCGCAGAAAGCGTCGTCCTTCAGCTCCAGGACCGACACGTTCACGCTGATGCGGGTGAGCCGGAAGCCCTCTTCCGCCAGCCGCCGGATCTCCCGGCAGGTCTTGTACAGAATGATCTCCGTCAGAACGTGGATATAGCCCTGGCTCTCCGCGAGGGGGATGAACTGGTCCGGGGACACGATCCCGGTCTCCTTCAAATACAGACGCATCAGAGCCTCGGCCGTGTCGAAGCGGCCGGTCTGGATATTGTAAACCGGCTGGCAGAAGGCGAGCACCCGCGGATCGTCCATGTCCTTCCGGTTGTATATGTCCGTCAGCTCCCTGAGGATATACTCATCCCGGTTGAAACGGATGATGTCGTCCTCGCAGACGTGGTGTATGCTGTTCTCCGCCATGCTGCGGTGGATGCTGCGGATGAGACTGACATACTCGTTCTTGCGGCTGATTTCGTCAATGGATTCGCCGATGACGATTTTATAGGGCTTGCGGAAACGCTGGAACTGGGCCCGGAAACCGGTGAGGATCTTCGCCGTCCGCTCCTCGTAATCCGGGTTGCGCCGTTTGGACACGATCAGGATCATATGGCCGTTGCCGACCTGGAACAGGACGCTGCCCTTGAAATAGTCCCCGGTGAACTTGCGGATAACGGCCCGGATCTCCTCGGGTATCTGCTTTCCCTCGTCGTCGTACTCCGGCAGCAGCAGACTCAAAAACACAAACGGCGCTTTTTTGGCGTACATGTTGCGCACCATGTCCTCCATCGCCCGGATATCCACCGCACCCAGCGTGACGTTGTAGGGGTTGGAGTGCATGATGTACAGCATGGCGATCGCGGGGAAGAGGAAGGTCATCGTGGTCAGGGAGTTCTGATCCGTCATAAACTGGAAAGCGCGGACCGTGACGGCGATGGCGATGGTCCCGTAAAAGCCGTACATGACCCGCTTGTACACAAGTGTGCGCGCCTGGTTCATGATGACTACGATCAGCAGGAAGAACAGGACATAGCCGACCATGAACAAATGCAGGCTGTGCTTGACCGTGCCGTCCCTGCCGGGCCTGACGCCCAGGCAGAACGTGCTGATGATATCGCCTCCGATGAGGGCCAGGAGCAGCAGCGTGGCGGCAACCACCGCCATGCGCGCCTTGCGGTGCTCCATTCCCGAGACCTGGGTGGTGTACAGCACAAAGAGGAAGAAGATCTCAAACAGAAACGCCTGGTAGGCGATGCGCAGCGCATAGACCAGCCTGGAATACGCGGCACTGTTCTGACCCAGCAGGGCGTGATAGGCAATATTGAGCATCGCGGCGATGGCGATGGCTGCGATGATGTTCATAAAAATGCGCAGGCTGAGCGTACGGCTGACATAGGAGGTCGTCAGCAGATTGACGATCACAAGACAGATGGCGATCACCGCCGCGTCGCCCGCAAATGTGTAGTTGTCGAAGCTCAGCGATAACACCTGACCCATGTTTTCAGCCTACCCCGTATTTTTCAAATAGCCGGTTTTTTCACGAATTGAACCGTCAAGATGCCTGTTTACCTGTTTTTTTCTATTATATGAATATTCAGGGAGAAAGTCAATTCTTTTCTATTTTTTGAAACAGTTTTTCCGCGGAACAAAGGGCCCGTCTCAACCTGTTATCAGACAGAACAGTCTGCATCTTTCCGGCCGGATTTGTACAAGGCTTCGTTATGGCAATACCGCATAATTCGGCAAGAGCAGATCTTGAGAAAATATGGGTTCTGATAAAGGCACTTTTTCGCAGATGTACTTTGTGTGCCTCAAGAAAAAGTGACGAAATCAGGGCGCAAATTTTCCAGGAGATGCCGCAGGCGGATTATGCGGTATTGCCATATCGGATTTGACCATACACAAAGGTTGCTCTGCGTCCGCTGCCTTGCCTGACGCAAAGCTGTCTCGGAAAGCCTTCATACTCTTCTCCAATAGAGCGCTATGAATCTTTCCGGCCGGATTTGCGCCATGCTTCGTTATCGCCCTTGGCAATACACAAAGTATTCCCTGCGGGCGCATCTTTCACAGCGCCTTATTGGAGAAGAGTATCAAACCGCCTTTCCGGATAATAGTATCAAAACCGATGTTGTGTATGGAATAAGACGAAACCCTGTCATGGCTCCGCGAAGCGGCGTCGAAGGATCTTGAAGATCCTTCGGCGCGTCGCTCCTCAGCATGACAGGGTTTTTTCAGGTATTGGTTTTTGAGTCCGGGACCGGGACGCTTACTTGGTCTCTTCCTCCTCAGGCCTGATGGAGGCGATCATGATTGTGACCATGTTCATGTAGTTCTCATCGGCGGTATCCCAGTAGGTGAAGGTCAGTACGTAGCCGCCATCGGTGATGAAGGTGACGTACTCATAGTCCATCCCCATCTCCTTGTCGCTCTCGGAGTAGGCGATCGCGTCCAGACCGTTGACGCAGACGTACTCGAGATTGGTGTAGGCCTTGTCCTCAGCGACCATGTCGGCATAATCCTCAAGCGTGGCGCCCTCGCCGTCAAAGTAGGTCACGAAGAAGCCATAGTCGCCCTCCTCGTCGGAAAAGAAGGCGATCATGCCGTTCTCGGCGTCCTCGTCGTCCACATCGTACGGCTGCAGAGCGTCGGTTACCCAGAACTCGGCGGCCACAGCGTTCAGAGTATAGGTCGTGCCCTCCAGTTTGCTCTCCTTGAGCGCATCCTGGAAGTCCTCCCAGTTGAGCTCCACAACCTCGGTGCTGGCGGGCTTGGCGGCGTAGGCGGTGACGCTGGAGGACAGCATCAGGACGGCAAGCATCAGGACGAGCATGATTTTCAGTGTTTTCTTCATGAGTGTTTCTTCCTTTCAAACAGAATTGTTTGCCTGCGGGCAGGCTTGTCTATTATAGAGCTGCGGCCCGCAGATGGTGCGGACAGAGCGGTATAATACCGGAAAAGGGAGGGGCTGCGCGGGCGCGCTCACAGCACCTTGTTCAGACCGACGAAGCGGTATTCGCTGCCGCTGTCCTCGTACTCGGTGAGCAGGATGTCCAGCGCCTCGGCGGTATACTTCGCGTTGTCGGAGAAGTGCATGACCAGAACCGCGCCGGGCACGATGTGCTCCCGGAGATCCTTGACGAGCGCTTCGACGCTCTCGGCCTTGTAGTCGGTGGTCGTGTAGTAGCCGGCAATGGCGTGTGTGTAGCCGCAGTCGAACACCGTCTCCAGTCCGTTTTTGCCGACGGCGAGGGTGGGCTGGCGGAACAGCAGGCTCAGAGAGGGCTTCCCGTCCGCGTCGACCATGTCGCCGATGATGTGCTGCATGGTGTCGTAGCAGGTCACAATATCCTGCTCCAGCGCCGCGCGCTGCTCCTCGTCGAGCTCCTTGTAGTAGGTGGGGTAGATCTCGTTGGCGAGCTCCATATGCGCGTGGGTGTGCGCGCCGACGGTGTGCCCCGCGGCCGCAATGCCGCGCAGGAGATTGGGATTGTAGGGGACGTACTCGGTCTTCACAAAGAAGGTAGCCGTAGCGTTGTGCTTGTCGAGGACCTGGAGGAGTCTTTCAACGGTCGCGTCGGTCCCCCAGTCGTCGAAGGTCAGAAAGACGTAGTTCTGATCGTTTTTGATAATGCCGGTCTTGTCCAGCTGATCTGCCTGCTGCGGTGTGAAGCCGGGGAGGAAGTAAGTGGAGACGATCCACTCGATGCCGATGTAGCCGTCCTTGATGACCTGGTAGACCTCGTCCGGGGACATGCCGGCCAGATGGCCGGGATGGATCTTGTTCTTCACGGCCGGGAGGATCCGGCTGTCGGGAAGCGGGTACTCGTAGATCTTGTCCCGGTTCTCCGCGATCGCGTCGCAGGAGCGGACCGGATAGACGCACTTCCCGGCGATGAGCCTTTCGACCAGCTCGCCGAGGATGGCGTCGCTGTACTGGAAGATCCCCATCTGGAAGTGCACGATCTCCCCGCGCTGGAGAGCGCCCTCGTTTTCGTTGAAGAGCAGGGCGAGCACTTGGTCCGCGTCGGTCATGCGGCTGGCCTTCTCGGGCACGGCCTCCTTGAGCGCGGTCAGAACCCGGAAGCCCCCGGATGCGGCGGCCTGCAGAAGCGCCGCGCTGCCGCTGCCGGCAGCGGGCATGAGGAAGATCTCATAGCGCGCGCGGTATTTGGTGCGCAGCTCCTGCGCCTGCGCCTGGATGCTCTTGAGAAGCTGGTCCGCCCGCGCGTTTTCCGTGAGGGGGACCGAGATGCCCAGACTGTGCCCCGCGCGCTGGATCTCCTCGATCAGCCCGGCCTGGTTCTCCATCTCTTCCGCCGTGACGAAGAAGGTGGCGCGGCTGTTCGTATTTTTCAGCGCGGCCAGCACGCCCTCCAGCTCCCGCTCGTTCCGGAGTCCGGAGAAGGTAAAGGCGACGGCCCGCTCCGAGGTATAAAAGCGCGGCGTGGCCTGTGCCGGCTCTGCCGGGCCGGCGGCGGGGGTCTCCTGGCTCATGACCGCGACAAGCTCGGTATGCTCGTAGGGCGTGTAGGTGCTCACAGGCGGAGCGGGCGTTTTCGGCATGTGAAAGCCCTGCCCGGTAAATAGCGGATTCTTGCGCAGCCACAGGCCGGCGACGGTAAAGAGGCAGATCAGGACGACATAGACAGCCGTCAGCCTGAGCTGCTTTTTCTTATCAGGCCCCATGATTTGTTTCCACCTTCCTCGGGGACGGCATCATTGCTGCCCCAGAAATTCAGCGAGACTTTCGACCGTGTTTCCGCCCAGACGGAACAGGTCAAAGTGGGTGTAGCCCATGTCCTGCAGGGTCTCCCGCCAGAAGTCCAGCGTCTCGCCGTCTGCGTACCAGAGCGTGTATTTTTTGTCGTCGTACACGACAGCCTTGAGAGCGCCGCTGTCCGGGTCGCGCTTGGCTTTGGCGCGGTGCTGCTCGAGCCAGTCAAGCGCCTCCCGCTCGGTCAGGGCCTGATCCACCTTGTTTCCGGCCCATACGAAGCCGCCGGTGGCGAAGGCCATGTGCACCTCGCCGGGCACGGCCTTCCAGCTCTCGCCGAGCTCTTTGAGAAAGTCCCTGTCGGCCTTCGGGCCGGGGCCGCTGTGATAGCCGTAGAGATTATAGCACATGCAGCTGTAGACGGGCCCCTCGGGAAAGACGGCGTATTCCGGCGCCTGGCATTCCATCACCACGCGCAGGCTGACGCCGTTGTGGCTGAGGATCGAATAAAGCTGCGCGAGAAATTCCGTGAAAAAGCCCCAGAGCTCCGTGTCCTTTTTGATATTCTCGTAGTCGATCTCGAGGCCGCTCAGGCGGTAGCGGTGCACGACGCGCATGATCTTCGCGATGTGCGCGCTGCGCCCCGAGGGGGTCGCAAGCTCCAGCGTCAGAAGGTCACGGGATTTCTGCACATAGCTGCCGTCCTCCTGCTCCACATCGTTGACGAGGGAGAGCCAGAGCGGCGCGCCGGAGTCCTTCATCGCATCCAGAAGCGCCTCGGTCTCGGGCGGGATAACGATCTTCCCGTCCGCATCGAAGAAGGCCTCAAAGCAGATCAGGGACTCAAAGCGTCCAGGCAGCGCGCGCACCTCCTCGAAAGCGGCGTCCGCGTCCCAGTAGGTCAGCCACGCGGAGCTGCCGTGTCCGTCCGCGAACGCGGGGGACGCGCAAAACAGCAGACTCAGCAGCGCCAGCAGCGCGGTAAGGCAGCGTCTCAAAATCAGGCTCCTTTCTGCTCATCCGTCTGCGGATAAAGCCACGAGAACATGCCGCCAACCTTGTCGAAGAAGCGGTTGACCGGGTTGTCCTCAAGCACGGGAAGGGGAGGGGCGTAGGCATACAGCGAGTTTCCGCTGAGAGAGCTGATGTTCAGCTCGGCGAAGATGCCGTCGTACACGTCGTCGCTTAGGTTGGTCTGGCTGAAGCGCTCGGTGCCCTGGGTCACGGCGGCCTCCAGGAAGAGCCCGCTGCCGGAGCCGGAGGAGACGGAAAGCCCGTCCGCCACCAGCTCGCCGTCCAGCCAGATGAAGATGCGGCCGCCTTCGAGGCGGATGCGCAAGTCGCGGCTGTCCTGCTCGTCAATGTCGAGCTCGGGAATGAAGGGCTCGGCTCCGTCCGCGATGCCGGGCGCCTTGACGCTTCTGAGCGTCTCAAGCTCGCGCCTGGCCGCGGCGATGCGATCCTCGTCATGGTCGTTTTCGATGATGGTCTCGCACAGGGCAATTTTGCCGTTGAGCTCCTCCTCGGGTTCGGAGACGAAGGGGCCGCCGTCGAAGCGCAGCAGATCCAGATCCAGGATGGGCTCGTTCTCCGCGCCGTCCTCGAGAAGCAGATGGTTGTCGTAGAGGCGGACGGTGACGCCGCCCTTTCCGTCGTCGCCAGTGCGGAGCTTGACGGCCTGCTGGCCGACAGTGTTCCCCAGCAGACGCACCGACAGATCCAGATCCGACGGCAGGTCACGGGTCAGGCAGATCTCGCCCTCGCCGTAAGGCATGGTGGTCACGATGATCCTGCGGCTCTTGAATTCCGCGACGCCGGAACGGCGCTCCCATTCCGCGGCCTTGTTCTTGTCGCCGAGACGGAAGGCAACCTCGTGTCCGGTGTCGTCCCAGATGCGCATCATCAGGTGGTTCGAGGAGAAATACTGGCGCGACTGGAGGCGGCTGAGGTCATAGATGGAGGAGTCGCGGGTGTTCAGGCAGCTGCCCTGCCGGTTGAAGTTCATGGCGAAGATCGACTCCAGCATCTCGGCGTTTTTGTGGCTGACCAGGGGATCGTTGCCGAAGGCCCCGGTGTTCGAGTGCATCAGGATATAGAGGGCGGGCACGTAGCCCAGCTCGTCCTTGTAGAGCTCCTCCATTTTCTCGTAGTCCCACGCGATGCGCTCCTCCATCTCCTCCACGCTCTCGGTGCGCAGGCGGTCCTCGTCGCGCAGAAAGTCCATCAGATAGTGGTTGTAGTCGCGCCGGAGAAAGCTGTGGATGTCGAGAAATTCCGCCGTGTTCAGATGACCGAAGTAGTTTTCGAAGCGGTCGAAAACGTTGATGTAGCTCAGGCGGTAGCCGTTGGAGCCCAGCTCCCAGAACGTGGTGTTCTCGAGCTGCTTCATCTCGTTTGCGGTGATGTAGAGGCCCTCCTCGTCGGAGAGGTTGCCGGCGAAGGTGCAGGCCGTGGCGATGTAGTTGTACTTCCAGAGAGCGTCGTAGGCGAGGCGCGTCGTGTTCATGATGCCGTCCTCGAAGATCAGGAGCATGGCCTTCTCGGGAAGGGGCGCGCCCTTGAGGTAGTAGTCGACCACGTCCTGCTGGGTGATGGTCTGGTAGCCGGAGGCCTTGAGACTTTGCATCTGTTCCTCATAGACGGCCTTCGTCACGATCTTGCCGCCCTCGCGCTCCACGTCGGTCAGACCGTTGTACGAGATGGCGATGAAGTGGGCGCCGCTGGCCTTGCCGGCGGATTCCCAGCCCTCGACGATCTCGCTGCTCGGGATCATGGTGCAGTCGAGCTCCGCGTCCTGGCGCAGGATGCGCTGCTTCGAGCTGTAGCTGAGCAGGGAGCTGACAGCCCAGAGAATGACGCCCGCGATGATCAGCAGCTCCAGGATCGTGCGTATGACCTTGAATGTGTTTTTCCTTGCAAGCCTCTTCTCATCCATGCTCCGCCGCCTCCTTTGCCTTCATGGCCTCGGCCTTGGCCTGTGCGGCCTCGGCCATGACCTCGGCGCGCTTCTTGCCCTTGCCGCGCGTGCCCCAGTCGTTCACCCAGAAGGTGAGCCAGGCCCAGATCATCTGCCACAGGAGGACGACCTCGTAATACAGACAGAAGAAGAAGCCGTAGATCCACAGGCTGCTCTTTTTCAGAATGAGCTGGGCAAAACACATCATCAGGGACATCATCAGAAGGCCCGTCAGGAAGGCCGCCGGGAAGATATGCCGGAAGAAGGGGATGTAAACCAGGTTGTAGATGACGATGATCGGTGCGATGAGCGGGACCAGCACGCCGAGATAGAAGGACAGCGACATGAACGGCTGCTTCTTCCACATGAAGCTGCAGGCGCGCAGCGACTCGCGCAGCCAGGAGCGCTTCCAGCGCATCTGCTGGCGCAGGAACTGGCGGTGGTTGCTCGGCACGATGGTGGAGCAGATCGCGTGGTCCTGGTAGCCGGTGCGGTAGTGCTCCACAACGTAGTTGGTGAGGCTTCGGTCGTCGCCGAAGGTGGCCTTCTGGCCCATGAATTGCTGGTTGATCCACTTGTCGAACACCTCGCGTACCACGTCCAGACGGTAGCAGGACAGCGGTCCGCTCAGGCACATGACGGAATCGAAGTAGGCCTCGGCGGCCTTCATGATGCGGAAGGATATGTAATAGCGCACCGCCTGCATCTTGGTCAGCCAGTTGGTGTAGATGTTGGCCACGTCCGTCCGGCCCGCCACGCCGCCCATCTTCGGGTCCTTCATGGGCTGGACCAGCGTGCGGATCGCGTTCGGCTGGAGGAAGCTGTCGGAGTCGACGAAGACGATCAGCTCCGTACGGGCGTTGCGGATGCCGATGCCCATGGCCTCGCGTTTGCCCTGGTTGTAGTTCTGCAGGAAGACGCGGACGCGGTTTTCAATGTCGTACTGCGGACCTTCAGCGCACATGTCGCGCACGGTCTGCTTGATGACCTCCACGGAGTTGTCGGAGGAGCCGTCGTCCACGATGATGAGCTCGAGCTTGTCGGTGGGGTAGTCCTGATCGGCGCAGCGCAGGATGGTCTCGCGTATCCACTGCTCTTCGTTGAAGCAGGGGATGACGATCGTGACGCTCGGCGTATAGTCCGGGTCGATCGGCGTCGGTCTGTAGAAGGAGCCGAACAGGTAGCGCGACAGCAGGAACAGCGCGGTCATGATGCTGTAGCCGTATAGCCAGGGGTTGGAGGCAAAATAGCGTATGCTGTCCACACGCATCAGCATGATGATGACCGTGCAGAAGGTGAGAAACAGCGAGGAGAGCACGAAGAGAAGCCGGTCCATCCGCCGCCGCGCCTCATAGAGCGGGCGCTCAAACTGGATGGCGGCGCAGTGCCTGCCGGGGATGATGCGCACCACCTTGGCCTTCAGATGGCGGTAGCGCTTCTCGGTCCCCTCCTGCAGGTCGCCCTCCTCCAGACGGAAGTCCAGCGTGACGTCCTTGTCCTCCAGCTCGGACAGGGGGATCGACTCGGGCAGCTTCAGGAGCATACCGGTCTGGGAGATATTCTCCGTGGTCCCGCGGAAAAGCCTTCTCCCGCAGGAGACGGCGACGCTGACCGCGGCCTCGTAGCGCTGGCCGGAAAACTCCGCGTATTCCGGGCGCGGCTCTCCCGCGTGGTTGTTCCGGCGGCTGCTGTTGCTGCGCTTGCCGCTCGGATCGGGCACGTTGGGAAAAAGTCTCCGGTCCTTGGTCTCCTGGAGGAGGCTGTCTTTTTTCTGTTTTTTCTGTTTTTTGCTCATACAGGCTTGTTCTCCCTGATGTAATCGACAAACGCGGCGCAGCCGGCGTCGTTCAGATGAAAACCGCGTCCCGAAAGATCGAGACAGAAGTCCTCGCGGAGCTGTCCGTTCTCATCGCGCAGAGCGCTTGCCGTGTCGCAGAAGGCGAGTCCGTACTCCCGGCACATCCCGCAGAGGTTCAGATTCAGCTCAAAGCGGCTGCGGTTGGAGACGCCCGCGTAGCCCTCGCGCTTCGGCGGAACGGACAGGATCACGACGCGGATATCCGGGTTCTGATCCTGAATGTCCTTGATGAGCAGCCTATATTTCGAGAGGTAGGCCTCTCTCCGGTAGGCGCCCTGATTGCCGAAGCTGAGACAGAGCCAGACGGACTGCGCGTTCATTTCATGCAGGCGCCTGCCGAGATCGCCGATCTCGCTCTCGCCGTCAAGCAGCTTTTCGATGGTGACCTGGTTCTCGGTCAGAAAGCACGCGTCGTCCAGAAAGGCGGGGTCGCCCTCGCGCTCCCATTCCACATAGGAGGCGACGCCCTCCATCACCGCGTCGCCGACGAAGACGGCGCCGCTGAAATCGCCGGGCGCGGCCTTTTTCTCCTCGCCCGCGCGCAGGGGACTGCCGGTCACCGGAAGAGCGTAGTTGGCCGGGTTCAGCTCACGCCGCTCGTCCTCGTCCATCTCCCGATGCCTCGACAGGATCGCCCTCTCCTCGGACTGAAGCGAGAACGGGTCCGTGAAGCGGTAGCCGTCCGCCAGAAGCGCGTCCACGAGCCAGGCGACGACGTCCGGCAGCAGCGCGAAGCGCTCGTCCTCGGTGCTCCACTCCCAGCGGATGCCTGGACTCGGGTCGATGGCGGGGCGTTCGTCCAGCTCGTCCCCGGGATCGCCGTACTCGTTCTCGTCCAGTTCCTGTCCGAGCTTGACGGAGATGATGCTCCCGCGCAGGACGTTGAGGGCGAAGACGTCCGCGTCCTCCGGCTTGCGGAAGCTCTTGTGATTCAGATAGGCGGTCGGCTCCACCGCGGCCTGCAGGCCCGCGGCCGTGACCGCGCGCAGCACGTCGTCGGTATACACCGTGCCGTTGCAGCGTATGAGCTCCGGCGCCCTTCCGCAGGCGGCCATGATCTCCCGCTGCGCCATTTCAAAGCGGCGCATGTTCTCATAGGCGGACAGCAGCTCCAGATGCTTGCTGCCGCTCATGCCGTAGCTGCCGATGTCAAACTCGTCCGCGAGCGAGCGCACGACGTCCGGGTTCTCGTTTGCGGTAATGCCGGAGATAAAGAATGTGGCGGACACGTCCCGGTCCTTCAGGACGTCCGCGATCGCCTCCATCGTTGCGCTGTCGGTATAGCCCTCAAAGATGAGGCTCACGACCCTGCGGTCCGTCTCAACGCCGGACAGAAGCTCCGCCGGGGCCGCTCTGACCGCGGGCTCCGGCGTCGTCAGCGTCTGCGTCTGCGCCGTCTGCGTTTGCGCGGCTGTCTCCTTCAAAGGGACGGCGCAGCCCGCCGCCGGGAGAAGCAACGACAGAAGGAGAAGTATCACAACACTTCGCTTGAAAGCCATCACCATTTCTCCTGAACAAGTTTTTTATCATCATAGACTTCCTCCGCCTCGACCGCGCGGAGCGTGCGGATGGACTGGTTCAGATCGTTCTGCAGCGAGGCAAAGCGATCGTCCAGCTCCCGGCGAAAGCCCATGGTGTTGAAGTAGGCGGCGCGCACGGCAGCCAGCGCGCGTGAGCGCATACCCTCCGCGTCGTCCATCATCTGCCTGCTCATATCCGTCGCGTGGCGGATGATATGCTCGGCCTGCTTTGTCGCCTCGCCGACGGGGTCGGAGAGGAGGAGCTGATCCTTTTTGTCCAGCTCCCGCCGCTGCCGCGCGACGCGGTCGCCGAGGATGGCGGTCTGGGAGTTGGCGAGATCGAGCTGGGTCCGGATATCCTCGATCTGCCTGCGCACGCTGTCCAGCTCCTCGCGCAGGTGCTCCTCCGCCTCGCGGTGGGCCCGGCACTCGGCGTTGAGCTTCTGGTTCCGCTCCGCAAGCCGGCGGCTCTCCTCCAGCAGGCGCTCACCCGCCTCCTTCTGCTTTTTAACCTGGGCGGTGAGTTTTTCGGCGGCTTCGACTCCGACGCGGCCGTCCTCGATGGCCTGCAGTCTCTCCGTCTCCTTCTGGAGAAGGAGCTCCTCTGCCGTGTCGAGCAGAATGTCGACGTCCGCGGACAGGTAATTGCCAAAGGCGGTCTTCCGGAGACGGGTCCTGTCAAATTCCATACCGCCTCACCTCACTGCAGAAGATACTGGAAGAAGCCGGTCGCATAGACGCAGAAGCCGAAGGAGGCCGCCGTGCACAGAAAGAGGATCGTATTGATAAAGGAGATCACGGCGGAGCGCTCCTCCTCCTCGTCGTCCGGAAGCTCGAGCTCTCTGACGACATGCTTGCATCTCTCGCTGTCCGGCGTCCAGAAGGTCGTGCGCACCGGATCGTAAAACGTGTCCGGCGTGGCGGACGGCTTTGCGGCGCCCACGGCGGGCGCGGCTGCCTGTGCGGGCTGAGCCGCGGGCGCGGCTGTCTGCGCGGGCTGAGCCGCGGGCGCGGCGCCCTGCGCCGGAGGCGGCGGGGAAACGGACACCTGCGCCTGCGGCACGCTCTGCGCGGGCTCCGTCTGGATCTCAGCCCAGACTGCGGGCTGGGTGACGGGCTCCTCCACCGGGATCGAGTGCTCCTCGAGATATGCCTGGAGCTTGCCGATGTTCTGCCCGGTCATGCTGTAAATGAGACATACCTGCGCCCGGAAATAGTAGTCCAGACGGGAGGGAGGGGCGCTGTATGCGTATTTCTGCCGGAACTCCGCAAGCACGGAGTCCGTCAAAAGCTCCTGGGCGCGGGGATCGTCGCACCATTTGGCCGCTTCCATCATCACGGTGTCCCGCCATTGCTGCGAGAACGCCTCAAAGCGCGCGAGATCGGCAAGACCGGTCTGACTGCTCATTTTTATCCCCCCTAGAGTCTCCACCAGACAATATCGCTCTGCTTGAGAGCGGCGAGATCGAACATGCCCTTGACGTCGATCAGGATCCTGGCGCCGTTTTCACCGTACAGACGTCGCAGCCCCCCGACTCCGAGAGCTTCAAATTCATCGTGTGCCACGGCGGCGATCACGCAGTCAGCGTCGTGCACATCCTTCAGCGCCGTCAGCGTGAAACCGTAGACCTTGTTCGTGGCCTCGGCGTCCGCCCAGGGGTCCACGACCGCAGGCTCAATCCCGAACTTGCGCAGCTCGGCAACGATGTCGGCCACGCGGCTGTTGCGCACGTCCGGGCAGTTCTCCTTGAAGGTCAGGCCGAGGATCACGACCCTGCATTTTTTCGGCGCAAGGCCCCTCATGACCATCGTGTCGACGGCCTTGCGCGCGATAAAGGGGGCCATCCCGTCGTTGACGATGCGGCCGCTCAGAACGATCTGGCTGTGATAGCCCAGCTTCTCCGCCTCATAGGTAAAGTAGTAGGGGTCCACGCCGATGCAGTGGCCGCCGACAAGGCCGGGCTTGAAGCCGAGAGCGTTCCACTTCGTGTTCATGCCGTCGATGACCTCGTTCGTGTCGATGCCCATGCGGTCGAAGACCATGGCCAGCTCGTTCATGAACGCGATGTTGATGTCGCGCTGGCTGTTCTCAACGACCTTGACCGCCTCCGCGGTCTTGATGCTGCTGACGGGGAAGGTGCCGGCCTCGATGATGACGTCGTAGACCGCCTTGATGATGCGGCAGGTCTCGTCGTCCATGCCAGAGACGATCTTGCATATCTTCGTCAGCGTATGTATCCGGTCGCCGGGATTGATGCGCTCCGGGCTGTAGCCGATCCTGAAGTCCGTGCCGCACCTGAGACCGGATTCCCGCTCCAGGATCGGGACGCAGACCTCCTCGGTCACGCCGGGATAGACGGTAGACTCGTATACCACGACGGAGCCCGGAACAAGATTGCGCCCGACGATGCGGGAGGCGTTTTCCACCGGGGAGAGATCCGGCGTATGGTCGGTATTGATGGGCGTGGGGACCGCGACGATATGAAACTGTGCCTCCCGCAGCCTTGTCTCGTCTGAGGTGAAATCGACCGTCGTGAGACGGATGGCCTCGTCGCCAACCTCCATGGTGGGGTCGATGCCGCTCTTGTACTGGCGGATGCGCTCTTCATGGTGGTTGAAGCCGATCACGCGCATGTGTTTTGCAAACTCCACCGCCAGAGGCATCCCGACGTAGCCCAGACCGACGACCGAAAGGCAGGCCTCGCCCTTCACGAGACGCTCGTACAGCGTCCCAAAATCTTTATCTGCTCCCAATTTTACACTTCCTAATCTGTCTGTTGCCCCGGTTTTCTGCGGCGATCCCGCTCATGTGCGGGCCGCGAATAATTATTGAGTACCTGCACATGAATATCCAACAGTCCGCAGACAGCCGATTAACCATAATTACTCAAAAAATTATAGCAGAAAATGGCGCGGATTTCAAGGATAAAAAGTCTATCGCGAATAGAAAATTTGCGCCCGCATGGAACGCAGGCCCCGGATAAAAATACCTGCAGGCGGGGCGCAAATGCCGGTGCTCCCGGGCTTTTGCGTATTTCAACATATTTTATATTGAAAGATCCGGGGTTTTCTGTTATGATACAGTTTTGTCGGAATACGACAATTCATATCATCTCCGCGGCATCCAGCCGCGGGAAAGGAAGGTAAGATGGAACACAACGAAAAGACGATGGACAAGATCGTCGCCCTGTGCAAAAACCGCGGCTTCGTCTACGCCGGCAGCGAGATCTACGGCGGCCTCGCCAACTCCTGGGACTACGGCCCCCTCGGCGTGGAATTCAAGAACAACGTGAAGAAGGCATGGCTCAAGAAGTTCGTGCAGGAGAGCGAGTACAACGTCGGCCTCGACGCCGCGATCCTCATGAACCCCCAGACCTGGGTCACCACCGGCCACGTCTCCAGCTTCTCGGACCCTCTGCTCGACTGCAAGGCCTGCAAGGCGCGCCACAGAGCCGACAAGCTCATCGGCGAGGAGCACCCCGAGGTCAATGTCGACGCCATGAGCTTCGACGAGATGGACGCCTTCATCGCGGAGCATACCGACATCATCTGCCCCGTCTGCGGCAAGCATGACTTCACCCCCATCCGCAAGTTCAACCTCATGTTCAAGACCGCCATCGGCGTGACCGAGGACTCCTCCTCCGTCTGCTATCTGCGGCCCGAGACCGCGCAGGGCATCTTTGTAAACTTCGCCAATATCCAGCGCACCACGCGCCGGAAGCTGCCCTTCGGCGTCTGCCAGGTGGGCAAGGCCTTCCGCAACGAGATCACCCCGGGCAACTTCACCTTCCGCACCCGTGAGTTTGAGCAGATGGAGTGCGAGTTCTTCTGCAAGCCCGGCACCGATCTCGAGTGGTTCGCCTACTGGAAGGACTACTGCAAAAACTGGCTGGTCTCCCTCGGCATCAGGGAGGAGAACCTGAGACTGCGCGACCATGAGAAGGCGGAGCTTGCCTTCTATTCCCGCGCCACCACCGACATCGAGTACGCCTTCCCCTTCACCGACTGGGGCGAGCTCTGGGGCATTGCCGACCGCACGGACTACGACCTCGGCCGTCACCAGGAGGCCAGCGGCAAGGACCTGAGCTACTACGATCAGGACGCCAACGAGCACTACATTCCCTACGTCATCGAGCCGTCCCTGGGCTGCGACCGCGTCGCCCTCGCCTTCCTGTGTGAGGCCTATGACGAGGAAGTCGTCGGCCAGGACAAGAAGGGCAACCCCGACGTGCGCACGGTTCTGCACCTGCACCCGGCCCTCGCCCCGTTCAAGTGCGCGATCCTGCCGCTCTCGAAGAAAGAGGTCCTCACCGGCCCCGCCATGGAGCTCTACCGCGAGCTCTCGAAGGAGTTCATGTGCGACTATGACGAGACCGGCTCCATCGGCAAGCGCTACCGCCGCGAGGATGAGATCGGCACGCCCTTCTGCATCACCTTCGACTTCAACACCGTCGGCACCGAGACGGACGTAGCCGACCACTGCGTCACCATCCGTGAGCGCGACACCATGCAGCAGGTCCGCATCCCCATCACCGAGGTCAAGAGCTACATCGCCGAGCGCGTGAAGTTCTAAGAATCGAAGCATCTTCATCCGTAGGGGCCGATGCCCTCATCGGCCCGAAGCCTTTTGATTATGCAAAACTGCGGGTCGATCTGGGGATCGACCCCTACGGGGCAGCCCCCGGAGCAAGGGGCGGGCACCTCCCCCAAGGGGGAGGCAAGGCCTTTGGCTCCCTCTTTTGGGGAGCTGTCGTGGCGGCTTGCCGCCATGACTGAGAGGGCAATCATTACGAAAGACAGGTATACTCTGTGAAACACGGATTTATCAAGGTCGCGGCGGCGAGCCCGGTCATCCGGGTCTGCGACTGCGACTATAACGCCGACCGGGTCATCGAGACGATCAAGAGGGCGGACAGGCTGGGCGTCAAGGTGCTGGCCTTTCCGGCGCTGACGCTGACCGGCGTGGAGTGCCGCGATCTCTTCCGCCACCGCGTCCTGCTCGACGGGGCGGAGAAGGCCCTCGCCAGGGTGGTCAAGGCCACCGAAGGCAAGGACATGCTGGTGCTGGTGGGCACCCCTGTCAGCCTCGGCCAGGCGGTCAACAGCGCCGCCGCCGCGATCTCGGACGGCAGGCTCCTCGGCTTTATCCCCCAGCGGAAGCAGACGGCGCAGTTCGTCGGCGACGGCGGCAGCTTCCATGAGATCGACAGCGATGAGACGGGATTCGAGGCTGTTCCCTGCGATCCCGACACCGTCATCTGGTGCCAGGCGCTCCCGGCTCTCGGTATCGCCGTGGAGCTGGGCCCGGACACGGACGGCGTCTGGTCTCGCGAGGCCCGCAACGCCCGCGCGGGCGCGACGCTTATCGTCAAGATGGCGGACTTCCCGCAGACGGTGTACTCCACCCGGGACGCGGAACTGAGCGCCAGGTACGAATCCCGGCACAACACCGCCGCCGTAATGCTCGCCGCCCCGGGCAAGGGGGAGAGCAGCACCGACAACAGCTATTCCGGCCTGTGCATGGTCGCGGAAAACGGCGATATTCTCAGTGAAACCGAGGGGGAGGACAGCTTTGCCGTCACGGAGATCGACGTGGAATACCTCGAAAACCTCCGCCGCCAGAGCGGGGACTTCGACTGGGTGGACGAGGATTATACCGCCCTCGCCTGGGACTGCGCGCCCGTCGACACCGCCCTCACGCGCCGTTACAGCAAGCACCCGCACCTGCCTGAGAATCCCGCGGACCTGCCCGCCTTCTGCGAGCGGATGCTGGACATCCAGGTCTCGGCCCTCGTCAAGCGTATGGAGTATGCCCGCCTTGACCACTGCGTCGTCGGCATCTCCGGCGGCGTGGACTCCACGCTTGCGGTGATGGTGTCGGCCATGGCGGTGCGGCGCATGGGGCTGCCCTCCGCCAACGTCATCGCCTGCACCATGCCCTGCTTCGGCACGTCCACGCGCACAAAGTCCAACGCCGTCGTCGTGGCCGAGCAGTGGGGCTGCGAGGTGCGTGTCATCGACATCACGAAATCCGTCCTCCAGCACTTCGAGGACATCGGCCACGCCCGCGACGACTACTCCATCGCCTACGAGAACGCCCAGGCGAGAGAGCGCACGCAGATCCTCATGGACATCGCCAACAAGGTAAACGGCCTCGATGTCGGCACTGAGGACCTGAGCGAGTTCATCGACGGCTGGTGCACCTACAACGGCGACCATACCAGCATGTACGACGTGAACCTCGGCCTCACGAAGACCCAGGTGCGCGCAAACGTCAGCCACATCGCCGCGACCACGGAGGACAAGATCCTCAAGGCCGCGCTGTACGACGTGCTGGCCTGCCCTGTGACGCCGGAGCTCCTGCCCATCCACGACGACGTGATCGAGCAGAAGAGCGAGGAGGCCGTCGGCTCCTACGCGCTCCAGGACTTCTTCACCCACCACATCCTGGTCAACGGCTTCACCCCGTCCAAGACCTTCCGCCTGGCAAAGACCGCCTACGGGGACGAGTTTGACGACGCGGAGCTCAGGCGCTGGCTCACGAGCTGGTGCAGGCGCCTCTTCTCCCAGCAGTTCAAGCGCTCCTGCCTCATGGACGGCCCCGCGGTGCAGGCTTTCTCGGTCTCCCCGCGCACCGGCCTGCGCCTCCCCTCGGACGGCGAAGCGGCGCTCTTCCTGAAGGATTTGGAGAGCATCGGGTAAAGACAGAAACAGACCTGGAATAGTGAAAAAACCGGAAAGGCCGTAGGGGCGGCTGTCAGCCGCCCGCGCGGTGATACTATCCCCCTGTTAGAAACCAGACAGTCCTTCCGGCAAAATTACTTGTCTGCTTTCTATCAGGAAATAGAAAAAATACCGCAGAAAAGTTGGGTAAATGCGTAAAAATGTTACGGATTTGCCCAACTTTATCTATATAATCATTCAGGCAACACCGCACAATCCGCCTGCGGCATCTCCTGGAAAATTTGCGCCCTGATTTCGAGCCTTTTTCTTGAGGTACACAAAGTACATCTGCGAAAAAGTTTCTCAGGATCTGTTCTTACCGAATTATGCGGTATTGCCTTCAAGATTCTGCCGGGCGGCTGATAGCCGCCCCTACGGATTCGCGGGGACGTTTGCGCGTCAGAGTACCCTCGCGCCGGAACGCAGATTCGCGGGCCGTTCGAGAACTGCGCAGGGCTGTCAGCCCGCCAGCGTATCCCGCACGGCAGCGGGGATCGGGGCCGCTTCTTCGTCGTTGAAATCCAAACTGACGACGACGGAGGCGTCGACGTCCCGGGCCACGACGTGGAGGCTGCCGCCGCAGTCGAGTTCGATTTTCTCCAGCGCGTCCTTCGCGAGGGTGAGGCGCAGGCGGCAGTCATCGTAGCGAATGCTCAGACGCGCAAGCTCCGGCAGCAGCTTTTCGACGAGCTCCGCCGCGCTCTCGCTGTCGAGGCTGATCGTATAGACGCTGCGCTCGCCGCCCGCGGCGCAGGAGAACTCGCCGTTCAGGCAGAGCTCGCGGGCGAGAGGGATGAGCCGGGCCGTGTCCGTCACGCGAAGCTGCGCGTCGCTGAGGGGAGCGCCGGCGGCGGTGCAGGCGGCGCCGTCCGTGAAGTAGAGCTTGAAGAGCGCGCTCTCGATACACGCCACATCCCTGTCCCCGACCCTGCTGCGGGAGTAGCGGTAACGCGGCGTGAGGCGCAGCGAGCCGCAGTCGGCGTCGACCCGGATGTCGGCGCTGACAGACTCGGCGCTTTCGTTCTTGACCCAGGCGGCCAGCAGCTTGAGAAAGTCCATGGACAGGACCTGCGCGTCCTCGCCGCCGCCGCTTTCGACGGCCTCGAGCACGGGCTGCGGGATCACGGGGCGCTCCGTCATGGCCTGCGGCGTGAGCCGGATATCAAAGGCGAAGCCCTTTCCGCCCGCGGAGCTGCCGACGCCCGCGAAGGACAGCTCCCGCAGCGCGCCGTTCTCGGTGAGCATGGCGACGGTCATGCTGTCCGCGTGCAAAAGCTCTTCGCTGCTCGCGGACATGAAAAGCTGCAGAATGCGGTCCGCCGTCTCGCCGCCGATGACGGCCTCCAGCCGGGTAACGCCGTTTTCTCCGCTCTTCTGCACGTGCTCGTACAAGAACACATCCAGCGCCAGGTCCAGGAGCTTTGCGGGGCTGAGCTGCCCGTCGGCAAGGCGGAAGACCCGGCCGTTTTCGAGACAGACCATCCCGTCCGAGACATAGAGCGGCACGCCGTACTGCTCGAAGCAGCGTATCGTGTGCCCGTTCTGCCGGACGCGGTGCACGGTCGTGCTCATCTCCACCTCGCGCTCGCCGCTGCGGATGGAGATCTCCGTGAGCGTGTCGGACTCCTGATTGGCGTAGGTCTTGAGCGTGCGCCAGGCCGAGAAGGCCGTGCCGACGTTGCCCACGCGCAGCGTAACGATCGCCGTCGCCGTGACGAGGATCACAACGGGCAGCACGATGAGGATGCGCTTTCTGTGCGCCCGGAGCCAACGGGGGAGAGGCCGCTGCGAAAACGGCGGGCGCTCCTTCTTCGGCCTTGCGCGCAGGAATTTTCTGAGCCTGACGATCAGCACGATCAGCAGCGCCAGGATCAGGAGGGCCGCCGCGATGTAGGCGGCGATCCACCAGGACTGTATGGTCGCCACCAGGGCAAACTCCGCCTCGGTTCCTGGTACGTCGAAGAGGAAATAGCTGCCGAAGGTCTCGGGGCGGACGCGCTGCCAGCCGTCCTCCGTGATGAGATACAGGCGGCAGTTTTCCGTCCTCCCGTCCGGCGTGAGATAGCGGATGCTGTGCGTGTCGAGCCCGTCGTCCGGGAAGCGCACGCGCAGCCGCTCCGTGACGGAGACGGGGATGGAGTAATCCGGCGCGTGCTCGCGGAGAATGGAGCGCAGCTGCGCGCGCACCGTCTCCTGCCAGCTTGCGGAGACGATGCGGATGTCCTCCACGCCGACGGGGATCACACTGAGCGAGAGCGCGTCGCCGTGCTGGAACTGCCCGTCGACGTAGACGCAGGCGCGCCCGTCCTCCCGCTCCTCGTCAGAGCGCAGGACCGTCTCGTCCATGCGGTACTCCGCCGTCACCGTGGTGTCAAAGCGCAGATCGGACAGCTCGGTCCGGTCCCAGACGGCGTAGGCCCCGTCGCGCCGCGCGACCTCGGGGAAGACGGAGCGGTCGAAGCTCTCACCGTAGGTAAAGGGCAGCTCCTTGATCACCGCGCCCTCGACCACGAAGCGCAGTGTGAAACGCGTGCACTCCTCCGGCAGCCCCTCCACGGCGGCAAAGTCCTCAAAGGCTATCGGCTCGGCCCTGCCGTGGATGGAGAGGCGGTCGAGACCCGCGTAGCCCGCGGGGACGAAGAAGTTGTTTTCATAGCTCCCGCTCGCGCCGCCGGACACGGCCCCTGCAAACTGGGGTGCGCCGAGGATCTCCGTCAGCGCGTAGCAGCCGGAGACAACGCTGGATTTCTCCGTGCCCTTGTCCGAGCTGTAGCCGTCCCCGACCACGCCGCCGATATAGCGCCTGCCGCTGAGACTGCACTTGACGCAGCAGCTTTTGACTCTGCCGTAGCAGAGGCCGACGATGCCGCCGGCGTAGTCGCCGTCCTCCAGCACGAGGGGCCCGTAGGACGCGCAGTGCGACGCGAGACCGAAGTCCATCTTGCCCACGATGCCGCCCGCGCACTCGCGCTTGGCGGTGACGGCGCCGCGGTTGACGCAGCCCGTGACCACCGCGCGCAGGTCGAGCTGCCGCTGGGCGAGACGGCTGCCTCCCGAGCGCAGCTCGCTCTCGGGGTCGGCCTCGCTCTCCACCGACAGATCGCCCACGATGCCGCCCACGTCGCTGTCGCCGTAGACGCTGCCGCTGTTGCTGCTGTCGGCGATCTTGCCGAAGGTGAGGGCGGACTCCTCCTCCTCGGAGCTATCGACCAGGATGTCATCCGCGGACTGTTCCGCGCCGGAAAGCGCGTTCACGGTCTGGATGGCGGCGCCGGAGAGGGCGTTGGCATTGCTGTTGATGTCGTTGAGATCGTCCAGCAGGATGTTTGCCTGCGGCCCCGCAAGCTCGCTCATGGCGGTGATCTCGTTTGTGATGTTGTCGATGCTGTCGGAAATGACGGTATGGAGATACCAGGCGGTCTCCGGGTCGGTGACGTCGAGCGCGTTGACCGCCTCGGAGATCGGATCAAGGTACAGGGAGATCGCGTCAAAGTGGCCCGCAATATCAAAAGCGACGTTCTGCGCGTCCACGAACACATCGTTGACGGACTGCTGCAGGGCGTAGAGGCGGTAGGCGATCCCGTCCAGCAGGCTCTTCGCCTGCGTCAGCTCCAGCAGCGGCTCGGCCTGGCCGACGATGCCGCCCACGTCCTTGCGGCCGTAGACCTCGCCCTCGTTGCGGCAGCCGGAGACATAGCCGCTCGAGTGCCCGGCCACGCCGCCGACGTTGTAGCCCAGATGCAGGTAGCCCACGGTGCCGCTGTTGACGCAGTCTTCCACAAAGCCCGTGGAGTTGCCGACGATGCCGCCGGTGTCCGTGGTGATGCCGGCGTTGTCGGTGCGCAGACTGTGGACAAAGTTCAGGATGGAGCTTGTGTCGATGGCCTCGAGGCGCAGCGCGGGGTCGACGCTCTCCGTGTTCACAAAGCAGAGACTTTTACAGCGGGACAGCCCGCCCGCGTTCTCGCCGGCGATGCCGCCGGTCTGGCTCAGACCCCGGACGCTGCCGGAGGCTGTGCAGTTGGTGATGATGCCGGTCGACTCGTTTCGGCCCGCGATGCCGCCGACCTTTGAGAAGGCGGTGACCTCGCCGCTGAACGTGCAGCCGCCGATAACGCCGCGGTTGAGCCCCACGATGCCGCCGACGAGACTGTCGTCCCCCTGGGCGGTCACGCTGCCGCTGATGTTCAGATCGTAGATGTTCGCGTCACTGCCGGTCTCGAGGATGAAGCCGCAGGGCGACTGGGCGGAGCGCAGGTCCAGATCGCAGATGGTGTGATGGCCCCCGTCGAACTCCCCGTTGAAGATGGGGATGGAGTCAAAGCTCACCGAGGAGAGGGAGATGTCGTTTTCCAGGACGACCTTCTTCCCGTCGGACCAGGTATCCAGCGAGCAGCTGCGCGCAAGCTCGAGCAGATCCTGCTCGGTGCGGATATGGATGACGCCGTCGTCCTCCGCAAAGACCGCCGGGCACAGCGAGAGCGCCATGCCGAGAAGCAGCAGAAGACTGACCGCGCCTGCAAAGCGCTTAGACATTCGCGCCGACCTCCTCTCCCGTTTTTCCGGCTGGCGCTTCCTGCGCCGGCGGTTCGTTCTCCGTGATCGCGCCCGAGAGCAGGCGCACGTTCACGTCGCCGTCGATGGTACCGCGGAACACGCCGTTGACCGTGCCGCGGATCTCGCCTGCGATGAGGCCGTCCACCGCCACAAGGCCGCTGGCATGTCTTTCATGCGTGACCTTCGGCATCGAAAACGAGGTCTTCTCGAGGATCTTCCCGCCGAGGATCAGAATCTGCGGCAGCACGAACATGACCAGTACGATCGAAATGATGGTGCCGCGGCCCAGTGCGTCACCGATGCCGTTGATGGTGCACTCGGTGGTGAGAAAGCTGATGAGGATGCCGCTCGTGGCGAGGATGGTGCCGGAGGTCAGGATCGTCGGGAAGGCGAAGTTCATGGCCTCGATGATGGCCTCGCGCGGGGACATGGTCTTCACATCGTCGGTGTAGCGGTTGGCGATGACGATGGCGTAGTCGATGTTCGCGCCCATCTGGATGGAGCTGACCACGAGCTGCGTGAGGAAGAACACATCCTTATGTACGAGCGCGGGGTAGGAGAAGTTCATCCAGATCGCGCCCTGAATGACCAGGATGAGCAGCACCGGCATCCCGGCGGACTTGAACGTGAACAGCAGCACCGCCAGCACGATCAGGATGGACACCACGCTGACGACGATGTTGTCGATCTGGAAGGATTTCTGAAACTCATACTGGTTCGTGGAGTTGCCCACCACGTAGACCTGGCCCTTGGGATAGTGGGACCGGGCCACATCCCGGATCACATCGGTGAAGCGATAGGTCTCGTCCCCCGCCTCGGGCAGGGTGAGGTAGACCAGCATACGGTCGTAGTCCGTGCCCTCGAGCTGCTGCTTGCCCATGATCATCTGGGCTCTCGCGTCGGCCAGGGTCTCGGCCTGGTCGGCGTCGAGGGTGATGTAGCCCTCGTCTACCTTGTCGATGACGTAGAGCAGCATGTCGACCAGCGGGACGTTGAATTTCGAAATGCCGCTGATGAGTTTGTCGTAGCTTGCCCCGCGCACGGCGTAGGCCGCGTACAGAAATTCCGCCGTCTCGTAGTCGAGCTTCATGAGCTCCGCAAACTGCCGGGGGCTGAGCTTGTCCGCCAGCTTGTAGCCGCCGATGGCGTCGGCGTTCGCGATGGAGGTGACGGAGTCGATCTGGCTGTAGCTCTCGAGATCGCGGATGAGGCTCTGCTCCTCGCTGTAATCGCCGCCCGGGATGACCACGGCGACCATCGCGCGGGAGGAGAAGGTCTCGGAGATCATCTTGTCGGCAATCTGCATCTCATTGAGCTTCGGAGTCACCAGCGTGTCGTAGCCGTAGACGTAGGGGCAGCGGTTGGACCAGGAGATCGCCCCCACGACGAGCAGCACGAACACCGGCGGGATGAGCTTTCTGGTGGCGTACGCAAAGCGCCCCACGAAGGGGACCTTCGGCACGAAGTTTTTGTGCCGCGTCTTCTCCATGAGCTCGCCCATCAGCATCAAAAGCCCCGGCATCACGGTGAACACGGACAAAAGCGAGAAGAAGATCGCCTTCACGAGACAGATCGCCATATCGGGGCCGAGCTTGAACTGCATGAACATCATCGCGATCAGGCCGCCGACGGTGGTGAGGCTGGACGCGCCGACCTCCGGGATGGCCTTCGACAGGGAGATGACCACCGCGTCGCGCAGGCCGTGCGTCTCGTGCTCCTCCTTGAAACGGTTGCAGTAGATGACCGCGTAGTCCAGCGACAGGGCCAGCTGCAAAATCGTCGTGACGGAGTTGGAGACAAAGGAGATCTTGCCAAGCAGAAAGTTGGTGCCCAGGTTCATCACCGCGGCCGTGATGAAGGTGAGGCCGATGATGGGCACCTCCGCGTAGGTCTGGGAGGTGAAGGTGAGCACCACCACCACGATCACCGCGACAAAGGCCGTGATCATGCTGACCTCCTGGTCGATGAGCTCCGCGCTGGTGTCGCCGAGGGTGGTGGAGACATAGGTGTCGTACGGCGCGAGACAGCTCTTCACCGCGTCGAGCGCGCCGAGACAGGCGTCGTCCGTCTCCGAGTAGTCGAAGGTGACGGAGAACAGGGCGGAGGCCCGGTTGTAGTGCTCGGTCGTGTCGTCAAAGGTGACGCTCTGCACGCCGTCTATCTTTTTCAGCGCGTCAAAAAGGGCCTCTGCCTCCCCGTAGGAGACGTTGGCCACCATCAGATTTGCCGAACCGTAGGTGATAAACTGCTGCTCCATCACATCCAGCCCCTCCTTGGTCGCAGAGTCGGCGGGGAGGTAGGCGGTCAGATCGTTCTCCACCTCGACCCAGTTGCGGGAAAAGAGGGAAAATACCATGGAGATCCCGACCAGCAAAAAGATCAGATTGCGCTTATCGACAATAAACGCCGCCAGCTTCATCATGAAGCCGCCCTGATTCTCGTTCTCGTAATCCATGAAAGTACGGTCCTTTTATATTGTTGGTTGATAATACAGAAAAACTGTGTACCGCAGTTACAATATTATATTATACTCCCAAAATCCGGGAAATGCAAGCAGTCCACGTTCGTTTCGCAAACATGCCTACAGGGGATTTGCGCAGGCGGTCGTGTTTTTCCTTGAGGCAACACCGCACAATCCGCCTTCGGCATCTCCTGGAAAATTTGCGCTCTGATTTCGAGCCTTTTCCTTGAGGTACACAAAGTACATCTGCGAAAAAGTTGACTTTTTTTCCGACGCGTGATAGATTGCAGCCGACCCTCCCGCGCCGCCGGGTACGGGGCCGAGAACGCCGTCCCGCAGGGTCCGGAGCTTTCCCGGCTCTGTCAACCGCCCGGGAAAAAAGGAGCTCCGGCAGTATAGCCGAAGCGTATGGTTTGTATTATATGATCAGTTCGGGCGTCGGACGCCGTCGGCCCGACAGAGGAGGTTTCCATGGGGTCCTTGCTTCTGGCTGTCATCTATCTGGTTTTCATCAGCCTCGGCCTGCCCGATTCGCTTCTTGGCTCGGGCTGGCCCACAATGCAGGTGTTTTTCGGCGTGCCCTCCTCCTGTGCCGGCTATGTGTCGATGACCATCTGCTTCATGACCATCGTCTCCGCACTGGTGAGTCCCGGAATGATACGGCGCTTCCACACAAAGTGGATCGTGATCGTCTCCATCGCCCTCACCGTGCTCGGCCTGCTGGGCTTTTCGGTCTCCGCGCGGTTTTGGATGCTGTTTCTGTTCGCCGTTCCCTACGGCCTGGGCGCGGGTTCCATCGACGCGGCGGTCAACCACTATGTCGCGAGCCACTACCCCTCCTCGGTCATGAATTTCCTGCACTGCTTCTACGGCGTGGGCGCGGTGATCAGCCCCTGCATCATGGCGCAGGCCCTGAAGGCCGCGCGCTGGAACGAGGGGTACCGCTGGACGGCGTATATCCAGATGGGGATCCTGCTGGTGTGCGTTTTGTCCCTGCCGCTCTGGAAGCGCACGGAGACGGCCGACGGGGAGGAGAGCGGGGACAGCGCCGGGATCAGGGAGACGCTGCGGGCGCCGGGCGTGCTGCCCACGCTGGTCGCCTTCTTCGCCTACTGCTCCGGCGAGAACACCTGCTTTCTGTGGACGCCCAGCTATTTTGCCGGGACAAGGGCGGGCCTGAGCGACCAGACCATCGCGTCCTTCGGCTCGCTGATCTTCGGCGGGCTGATGCTGGGCAGGCTGATCTCCGGCTTCGTCTCGGACAGGGCGGGCGATAAGCGGCTCATCCGCATCGGCGTCGCGGCGGAGCTTTTCGGCATCCTGCTGGTGGTTCTGCCCGTGGGCGGCTATGTGCTCGCGGCTGTCGGATTCGTGGTGATCGGAACGGGCATGGGGCCGGTCTATCCCGCCATCCAGCACATGGCGCCCGCCAACTTCGGCAAGCGGTACAGCGCGGCTGTCATCGGCCTGCAGATGGCCTCCGCCTACATCGGCAGCACCTTCATGCCCATGGTCTTCGGCCTCATCCAGCAGGCCGTCGGAATCGGGATCATGCCGCTCTATCTGACGGTGTTCGCCGTCATGAACCTCGGGATGCTCGAACTCGCCTACAGGCGCATCGGCAGCAGAGCGGCCCGCCCGCTGTCCAAAAGAAAAACTTGACAACCGACACACCGGGTTGTATTATTCCCCTCATGAAAAAACGGCGTCAGCCGCCCTCTCGCCGTACCCGGCCGGTCGTTTTCCAAAGGGCGGACAGAACATAGACAGATAATGGGGCTTACTATATGATTACTTCACTGAAGCACAAGGTCGTTTTGACGATTATCGTGATCACCCTGTTTCTCAGCGCGGTCTCGAGCATCGTCAGCGTGAGATTCGTTTCCGCCGTCATACGCGACAATTACGAAAACGAAGCCACGGACCTCTCCCGTACGGTAGCCGCTGTCGTGGACGCGGAGGCCGTGGGAAGACTGCGGCGCGCAGCGGAGGAAATCTATGATTCGATCGGGGCGGAGGAGCGCGTCCCCAGCGACGACTGGGGCTCGGATGCGTTCTATGCGTATCTGTCCGCCTTTGAGGCGCTCTGCGATACAGACGATTACAGGACGATCTATCGGCAGATCAGGAAGATCCAGGATGTAAACAGGGTCGACTGCATCTATGTCGTGTTTGTGGAAACGGAATCGGAAAAATTCGTCTACCTGGTTGACGCTGCCGAGGAGGATGCCTGCCCGATCGGATGTTTCGATCCCCTCTATGAGGAGAACCGGCGGCTCCTGGAGGACCCGACCGTCGGATTCCCGACCTATACGACGGACACGGAGGAATATGGTTATCTGGCCACGTCGGGCACGGCGATCATCGACGACGACGGGGAAGTCGTCGGCTACGCCATGGTGGACGTTTCCATGGCGGATATCGCCTCCTGGCGCGGCCGCATGATCACCATTCTGCTGGGACTGCAGGCGCTGGTCATCGCGCTGGTCATCGCCGTTTCTGTCGCGCTGGTCAACCGCACAGTGGTCCGGCCCGTCAATCAGCTCTCGCAGGCCGCCAAGGACTATCGCAACGATGAGGACCTGACGAATCACAACCACTTCAAGGAGCTCGACATCCATACGCATGACGAGATCGAAGATCTGTCGGAATCCATGAAGAAGATGGAGCTGGATCTGAACGACAAAATCACCAATCTTCTTCAGACGACCAATGAACTCAATGCCTCGCGCATGGAAGTGAGCAAGATGAGTGAGATCGTCATGAAGGACGCCATGACCGGGGTCCGCAACAAGCGCGCCTACGATCATGACATGCAGATACTCGAGCAGTCCCTGAGCGACGACGCCATCGTCAGCGCCCCTGCCTTCGGCCTCGCGGTCATTGATATGAACGGCCTGAAAACGATCAACGACACCTACGGTCACGAGAAGGGCGACATCGCGATCAAGAAGCTGTGCAGCATCGTGTGCTCGGTATTCGCGCACTCGCCGGTCTACAGGATCGGCGGCGATGAATTCACCGTTCTCCTCAGAGGGCAGGATCTCGACAACCTGGAAAGCCTGATTGCCGGCTTCAACAGGATTCTGCAGCGCATGGAGGAGGACGCTTCCCTCAAGCCCTGGGAAAAAGCCACCGCCTCCATCGGCTATGCCGTCTTCGACGCGGAAAGGGACGGGACCCCGTACGGCACCTTCCGCCGTGCCGACAGGGCGATGTATTTCCGCAAGCAGAAGATGAAAACGAACCAAAGCCTGTGACGCCGGGCACTCCCCGGCGCCTTCCGCTCTGAGGAAACCACGACCGAAAACGCCTTGGCGAGATTGATTGTCCCTGTAAGGAAGGGGTAGAACTGCTTGCCCAGCAGATGGCTCAGCGGGAAGGCGCAGCCGAAGCACTCAAAGCCGCAGATCAAATGGAGTGGGTACAGCGCATGAACAGAACCATAATCGCGCAGAAGAGATCATACTGAACGATCTCTTCTGCTGCTGAGGGGGGTGCTGAGAATGCAGGTTCTCGAAGACCTTTACTTGGGAAATGTGCATCCCAGCGAGCGCAGCTTCAAGCGCAGCAGCCAGTATGCCAGGGCGCTGCATGAAGTCGTTGAGGCCAATGATGCACTGAACGAAACGCTCGACGATGAGCAGTCAGAGCTGTTTGAGGAATTACATGACAGCCCAACGAGAGGTCAACGTGCTGACCGATTGCGAAACCTTTATATACGCCTTTCGCCTTGACGCAAAGATCATGATAGATGTGCTGACGGATGGAAAGATGAAAGAAATCTGATATTATAGCTGGGTCCGGAGAATGCAGTTTGACTGTTTCTCCGGACTTTTCGGATTAAAGCTTTGAAACTGAAATTTCGTTCCGGTTATTCCGTAAATATTTTACGGAATGTGTTGACTCATTCTTCAGTTCTGGTTATAACTAAATCTTCCCACATGTGACTATGCCAAAAAAGTTAAACAAATTATAGATTTATACGCGATACCAGTGCACAATTGAACGTAAAAATAGCATATAGCCTCGAAAAGTGGTATAATGTAGTCACCACAACCAAACAAAAACCACGGAGGTATATGCTATGGCAACTATGTTATCACAGAAACTGGTTGAAGCGCAAGAGGCAAAATGACACCGTGAGAGATTTTATGCGGCGGTTTGAGGTTGGCAAGCTTTTGAGCTCCTGCCGTGCGCAAAAGACAAAGGGCTTTTGTGTGGTAGAGCTCTTTGTGTATATGGTTTGCTGCATGTTCTCTCCCATCAGCACCTACATGTCCATGAGAATCGGCAGCTATCGGGAAGCCTTTTCCAAGAATACACTCTACCGCTTCTGCAGCAGCGCAGGGATCAACTGGCATACACAGCGACGGAACCGTGACCCATGAAATGAGGCCGCGCTATTCCTGCCACTACAAGCCCAGGCATCCGGGCGAGTGTGACGGTCAATCCGGCTACGGCGTGAAAAAGCTCGACGAGCTTGTTGATCATATTGTGCGCGCCCAGTTGGAGCGCATCCGCACAACGCCCAACAGCGAGATCATTTCCTCACAGCATCAGAAAACATTGAACTTTGCGGAGGCCCGCTTGAAGATGGTCGAGGCGCAACTGACCGAGAAACAGAAAGAAATCGTGGATTACAAAGCCGAGGCCATCCGGGTAATAAGAGGGGAGAGCAAATACAGCGACGAGCTTTTGAACACGTTGATCGAGCAGGCCAAAGAGGAAGAAAGCAAACTTGCCGCTTCTTATGAAGAAGTAAAGGCGGAGATTGCCGATCTCTCAAAGGGTATGGAAAGAGAGCGCGAGGAATACGACCGGCTGATCAGTTGGGCGGAGATTTACAGCGTTTGTCCCTTTGAGACAAAGAAAATGTTTGTCTCCCAATTTGTGAAATCCGTCCGGGTGTATAGGGATTATGAGCTTGAAATCGAGTTCAACGTCTCCTTTGAGGAGTTTCGGGATCTGCGGGCAAGAGAATAAGGAAGCCTGTTTCAGACTTCCTTATTCCTGCAAGACATAGAAAAACAGCCATCCATTCGGATGACTGTTTAGGTGGTGGACTCGAAGGGGAGTCGCGTGCATCGGCTGCGCCGATAGAGGTATTCACCAGCGTGCGCGCTGGTTCATGCACATGTATAACGGACAGAAAGCAGGGGAGTATATGCCGGAAATCGAAAGAATCAAGAAAGAAAGGATCGAATCAAGGCGTATGACCTTTTCCCCACCGAGGCGCTCAGAAAGAAGCGCCTCTTTTTCATGCGCCGGGGCAGGGGGTGACCTGCTTGCCTGACAGGTGGGTTACGCGCCACAGAAAATGCGTTTCACGGTGAAACGGATTAAACACAGATATGTAGGTTAGCTGTCGCTATTGAAAAGGATCATCTCTATAATATATTTGATAAATTGAGCACTTGTGAAAGAAGCATATCGTTGGTATTCATCAGATTTTGATATATCACCTTTATCGCTCACGGATTTGATAATTAACGGGATAGTATTATTGCTTACTGTGCTTTCTGTAGCAAGGCATATTCCGTATGATTCCATATCTAGCCCAACTGTTTTTCGAGAATGCGCAAGAATTTGGCTAACAACAATCTTATTACTTGAAACAACTGCAGTTACACATGCAATAGGGCCAAAGAAAACTGTCGGTTTATCAGGAGATATGTCTCCGGAAAAAGATTTCTTGATATGCTCAAGTATAGAATTATAGTTTTCACTGGCAAGTAATTCACGTATTGTAGCGTCTAGAGGGATATGTTTAGAATCCGGAAGAAGATCTACTGTCTTAGATCCATTATCGGTCACCACCTCTTTGTACTTTCCGCTGCTGTAGTTCCAAACATCTGTTGCGACAATGATATCGCCACAGTGCATATGATCATCTATTCCTGCTGCTATTCCAGGCATAATGATGTACTTAGGATGGAACTGTAATATTACTTTTGATGCAATCGTTGCTGCTGCAGGCATACCCATTTCTGGTAATTGAACATGGACAATTCTTATAGAGGTTGGAGAATTAATGCTCGTTTTTCTATAAAGTGATGGATCATTTTCCAAGTTAAAAGGCTCCCAATTATAACCGATCGAAAGAATGCTTTCAGTTTCAACGGGAACAGCGGTGATAATAGCAACATCACACTTGGGCAAACGAGGCTTAATCATCCATTGGTTTCTACAGCATAAAAGATATTCAATACGAGAAGAAAGACAATCTCTCCAGGCCGTTTCTGTAGGATTATACTGAAGAACAAGGAAACCGGCATACTCCACCTTTTCTTTAAAGGCTTTTACAGACTCATCGAATGCTGTTAAAATGATTATATCAGTAGGTTTCTTAACTCTGCTAGTATTTATTATTTCATCGACAAATTCAGCTCCAGTACTAAATGACGATTTGTCACCTATTATTTCCGGCATATTAAGATCTAATATCAATAAGTCATAAAAGGTATCTGTTAGCTTGTAACGACCACCTATTATATCGAGGGAATAATCAATATTAATCTCATCATTTTCGTCCTTTTCTTTTATCAACTTAGATATAGCTCCTATTTTTTCAGCAGAATCGTCAAGAATCAGAATATTCATTATTTAACCCTTCTTTAGTTAATAGTATTCTAAGCTTTTGCTTCCATGCTAACGAAGAAACATTGTAAAACACAGAACCGAGATAATTGTTTGGATAATCTGCTTTAAGACTTACGTTGATTTCAGGCAATTTAATCAAATTAGATCCTTCTCCTAAAGTATCAAAAGCGGTAATTAGTATTACTTTACTTGACAACTGAAGTCTATCAATTTCTTCTAATACTGCCATACCACCAAAAGTATCAAATTCATTTGAATCTGAATAGTTTAAATCAGTATTATCAAATAATGGTAGACTCATATCTAAAAGAAGAAAGTCATAATTATTATGGCGTAAACTAATAATTGCAGAAGTAATAGAGTTAGTAACAGAAATGGTGAATTCTGGGTAGGTTTCTTGAAGATACTCACAGATTTTCCTGCATTTACTAACTTCATCTTCCACCAACAAAACTTTCATCGCATGTCCTCCTGAACAATAAGGTCGTCTGCTATAAATTCATATTGAATAGTTACAGTATACTCATCAACAGAATAGAAAATGCAATAATTTACTTCAAGATTGTAAACAGCAGTTTTTACAAATTTATATAATCCAGAACCCCCCTCTGATTGGATACGATGAGCGCCATCACTTTCATTTCGAATCGCTTCAAAGGTTTTTTGGAGTTTTTCCTCAAGTAGTTTCACATCAATAGATGGAGCTAAATTATTTTTAACTTGTAAAAGCACTACATGTTTATACATATCTTGAACATTAATAGTCTCAAATAAAACTTCTCTGTAGTCAGGTGAGCATTCATTTATATCTATGTCAATTGAAATCTGGGACGTGTCTGTAAAACCAGAATGAGTAATACTGTTATTAATCAGAATGCAGAGCATATCAACAAATGAAGCAAAATAACGACCGTTAAATAGGATCGCAGAATCTGCATTAATATTCCATCGTATATCCTCGCTGTTCGGAAATAATTTTTTTGTAATTCGTTGACAACTATCAGTCAAATCGTGCATATGGAAATTTTTATATTCACTTTTGTTGATTGAGAAAACACTTTGAAAGTCACGAATAACAGTAGTAACTTTTGATTTAGCAAGTGCACAAGCACGTTTTAAATCTTTTATTATTGCAGAAGCTGATGCGCTAGGATAGTTGCTATTAAGTTTATCAAGATCTTTTTCTAATTCATCTATTGCTTCAATATAGTGTTCTTGTAATTCTCCTTCAATTCGTTTTTGAATAACACTCAAACGGGAATCAGTAAACGACCAAAATAGTTTAACAACATTTTTATAAAAGACGCGAAATTCAGAAATATATTCACTTTGATATGCAATAAGATACGCGTCAACAAAAGAGGAGTAGTCAAACATTCCATTTGGATTAGTTGAATTCCTTATCCTAAGCCAAGAACCCCGTATTTCCTCAATTTTTTGCTCAATTTTATTTGTAAATTGATTTAATAATTGAAATATTTGCGTTCTTATTTCTGGCGCAGTTAATAATTTTAATTCCCAATAGTCATTTATGAGATATTGATTATCACCATCATTGCGTAAAGAAATAAGATTTAATTCACTTAAAAAGGAAGATAATTGCTCTCTGCAGTAGCCATGACGTAGACGAGAGCTAAGATAAGTTTCTAAGCCAAATTGCGTGTTAAATAAAAACGCATCGAGAATTTGATCTAGAATACTTTTTAGGGCTATTGTTTCCTGGCTTATATCAGGTGAATTAGATATAAAGATATTAAGGTTATTTCCGAGAATTACGAATGATTCGTTTGGCAAATTCAAATCGAATATCTTTGTTAGAGATTTTCTGAGCATTAAGTATTTGCTATAGTTTTCCTCCCATATTGGTTGAAAGAAAATGTAGATTTTATCAGTATCAACATTAATTTTGCTAGTATTAATACTCCTTAGATTTTCTCTGATAACCTCGTTCGTAGATATCTCCTTAATCTCATCTAGTAAATACTTATCTTGATATTTTTGATATAGTTTTTTCAGTATGTCAAGACGAACAGATTCAGGAGAAATCTTGTCGTGATATAGTGTAGCGTCTCTTTTAAGAAGATTTATCGAACAAATATGTTCAAGAAAAAAACGACTTCGAATATCATCTACATATGTTGAATTAATATAGTCTATAATTGAGCGAAAATTATTAAAGTCTAAATAGTTTGTGTATGCACTAATCTGTTTGTGGTAGTCGCTCGGATGACTTATGTATACATAAATAACATAATCAATATTACCAGCTAATTTTTGATCGCGAATTTTAGATGGGATAGAAAAACCTTTTCCAGAAACAAGTCGCATAAATAATGTTTCGTTACGAAAATAAGCCGCAACTAACAAATGAATGGCTTGAGTGTAATCTTTGACTAGACCAAGGATTCTAAGACGCAAGCGTAATATTCTTTCATAAGTGTAAAAATCTTGCGGGTTGCACTTTTGCTCAGCAATAATTAATGATTCTTCTGCTTCTTGATATTTATTTTGTCTACAGTATTCTTCTGCTTTAATAAATGGAGTGTAGAATGGAGAAACTGTAATACAACGATCACACAAAATAGGGTTTTGAGTATCTAAAATTGTTGTTAGTACTGTAGCATTAGGACATTTGGACATGAGATAGGCAGTAAATTTTTGAGATAAAGAACTACATAAAAATTGAATAAAATTTGGATGTAAAGTCTGGTCTAATAGTCCAGAATAAGATAAAAATAAGTTTTGGTTAAAAACTCCTTTGCGGCTTAAAAAGCTTTGCATTTTTAGATATAAAGGAAAACCATGAGCTTGTTTCAAACATTTCTTGATGAAAATTACTGCATCTTTACACTCACTGTCAATTTTATAAATAGAATATATGCTTTTTACATAAGAAACAGGAAAAGATTCCGGAAAATTATGATTGCTATGAATTAAAGCTTTACAATACAAAACAGCAATCTGAAAGTCAAATGGCTTAAGCAACAAGTAATTTAATGCGTTTTCTAAAACCCATAGATAATTTCCAATAGTATACTGTTCAATTATATTATACAAAATATTACCATTCGAGTTTTCAGAATATAAACTTTTCCCTGAAAACGATAAAATTAGGTTAATATTCTTTGCTAAAGGAGATTTAATTAGTGAGGAAAAAGAATATAAAAAATTGTTCTCAATGTTGTTGGCGCAAATATCATCACAGAAAAAAACTGGTATATACTTCTCAAGATCATTGTAGAGATCAATAATAGAGTATTGACTATCAATTTGGAGAATAAGAGAAAAATCGTCCTGTTTGCTCGGCGGCACCAAAGATAGTTTTTGCGTCAAATAGCTTTTAATAGGGGATTCTGGAAGTTGATTTAGGAACTTGTTTATTTGAGCCTGATAATTATCATAACTTGTGTTTTCTTCTGCTAGAACACTATAATAATACAAAACGACGCGTGTCGTGTAATTATTAGGGACAGAATGACTGAACTGGTCTAACATTTTTTTATTATCAGTCAGACCGTTTTTTTGCTCTTGGAGAAGCATGTATTGACCACATCCCCAGAGCGAAACACAGATTTCATTATTAATCAAATCAAGAACAGTATAAGCATCATCATATTTACCAAGCAAATACTGCCGTTCATATTCTTCACGTAAGGAAAGGTAACGATTTATTTTATCAGAATAGAGTTGAATCAAAAAACAAGCGTATTCAAACGCACCTATATTTGATAGAGATTTATTGTATGTGAATGTAATACCAAGCTCCTGAAGTGAATGGCTATATAAAAATGAGCGAAATTTTGATGTTAAGATACTGTTTAATTGTATATAAGAAAAGACATCTGCCCTTTGTGATTCATGTAAATTAATGAGTAGGTTAAGAGCTTTACGAGGAAAAGAACGAGAATCACTCTTCATTAAAGACACCAAATTTGACTTTGTCTGCCTATGAATCATATTACTCACCACTTTCTATTGAATCTTCTCAGCAATTTTGACAAAAGCAAACACATTATAACATTTTTTTATTGATATGTAAATGATGGTATACGCTTTTTAGGAACTATAGTTAATGGAAAGAAAGTCTTGTCCTCAGAGTATTGATTTCATTTTGTAACTTATGTTATTTATCCGTTTCACCGTGAAACGGATTTTTTATATATACCGCAAAGCCCCAAAATTACCGTAAGGGAGGGATGCCATGTATTTTACAAATGGCGATCATAGGGCTTTTGAAAGTCTCATGCGAGGGACACCCGGCTCCGACCACTATGACAGCGGCAAGGACGGCCCACACCCGGAGTGCCGGAGCTGCCGCTGGCACCGACCGTACCGCAAGGATCGGTACTGCAAGTTTGCCGAGTGTCCCTTTTCTCCCGGCCGCATGACCGCCATCAGCAAGGGCAATCCGCCAGGGAAAGGAGGTGGTGCCGTCCGCTAATCTCTCTTTTCCCCAAAAATTATTACATAGGAGGCGATTGCCAATTCTCAAAACAAAATGGCGCAGAAGCATCGCTGTGCTGCTCTGCGTTATGCTCATGTTCTGCGCAGCCTTTTCCCTGACCGCCTATGCGGACTCGGCGGTCATT
>CACZDN010000022.1 GCA_902779945.1 Oscillospiraceae bacterium
CGTCCCGCCATAAGCATGGAGGGAGGCACGAATAAACCTATCCTACGGAGCGGCCCGCCCCGCCGCCGTCTGTTTTCGCCTTTGAATAAATCGTGATACCCCTGATCCGCACTACATGAGAGTGCGGATTTTGTCATATCAAGTCAAAAATCCGTTTCACGGTGAAACGGATTAGAAAAGAGGAAATCACAATGATTAAGTTTATGATCGGTATGTTTCTCGGAAGCACCATCAGCGTATTCTACATGTGCTTGCTCCAGGCCGGACATAATGACCGTGATGATTAAATGCGTTTCACCGTGAAACGCATTTCTACAATCAAAATATAATCTGCGTACTGTCGCTCATAAGCTGGTATGGGAGGCGATGATATGGATCAAGTGTGCAGTACGGAAAAAGCCCGGAGTATTCAGCTCAGCGGCGGCTTGACAGTGGTTCTCCACTATGCGCAGGACAGACCGAGCCTGCAAGACTTAATGATAAGAATAATGAGCAAATACTACATAAAAAGCGCGAAAATTTGACACGTTTTTCGTGTGTGGTATAATAATAGTATAGGGTTATACTATTTCTACCTTGTTTTCGGCGGAAAGGAAAAATATGACCTTTGTGCAGAACAACAAAAGAGAGATAGATGAATTTGAGAAGAAAGAATGGAGGGTTGGGGAATATAACCGTCTCAGCAAAGAAGACGGGGATAAGCCGGAAAGCGACAGTATACAGAACCAGCATGAGATCAACCAAAACCATCTTGAGTATCTTCGGCGGCAGGGAGAGAACATCACGTCTGTAACAGTATACTCTGACGATGGATACGGCGGCGGCACCTTCAACCGCCCCCGCTATCAGGACATGATTCGGGACATAGAAGCGGGGGTCATCAATTGCGTTATCTTCAAAGACAATTCCCGCCTTGGGCGAAACTACCCGGAGCTTGGGCGTCTGATGGAGGATTACTTCCCGCAAAAGGGTATTCGCGTGATCTCAGTCCTGAACAACCTGGACAGCGTAAGAGATCCGCGGGGGTATTGCAGCGCTATCGTTTCCTTTTCCAATATCGTAAATGATGACTATATCCGTCAGCTATCCATCAAGATCAAGTCTACCCTTGCCATGAAGCAGGGACGCGGAGAGTTTATCGGAAACTATGCCCCCTTTGGGTATCAGAAAGACCCCGAAAACCACCACAGGCTGGTCATAGACCCGGAAGAGGCTGATATTGTGCGTTTGATCTTTGAACTGTATGTGGGCGGTATGCCCGTCGCACGCATAGCAAAGAAAATGAACGAACTGCACATCATGACACCGGGCGAGTATCAGGTGCAAAAAGGCGCAAAAAGCTTTATCACGCACGAGCGGAATTATCCGAAAACAAAGTCCTGGGCTATAACGACCATAAACACGATTTTGAAGAATGAAGTGTATATTGGAAACATGGTCCAGGGGAAACACAAAAGCATCTCCTACCGCTCAAAAAAGACCGTAGAAACGAAACAAGAGGAATGGACTGTTGTTGAAGGTACGCATGAGGCGATTATCTCAGATGATGTTTTTGCTCTTGCTCATGAGCGTTTTGCCCGGCACACAAGAACCGCGCCCCAAAAGGAGAAAGTCCATATTCTCTCCGGCTACATTATTTGTGGCAGTTGCGGGCATTGCATGAACCGTGTAGTAAGTAATGGGTATGTCCGTTTTCGCTGCCCGACACGAACAAGAGCGCCGGAAAAATGCCAATGTGTTTCGGTCACTGAGGAAAGAATACATAAGATGATACTGAACGTATTACAGCAACAGATCCGCGAGATGGTCGACGCAAAAGCGGTGCTGGACTGTGTTAAAAACCAGAAGTGGGGATCAATCTCCAATGAATATGCTGTCGCAATTCAGAAAGCCGAGCGCGAGAAGAAAAGGCTAACGGAAGCAAAGTTCAAGGTGTACGACGATTATGCAAGCGGCCTGATCACGCAGGATGACTACATTCGCTTTGCTAAGAAGTATGACGCAGAGATCGAAGAGCAGGAGGCCAGTATCCAGAACAACCGAAAGAGCATGTCCGAGCTGGAGAAGAACCGCAGGCAGGACGATGAATTTGTGAAATTCTTTGAGGCCTATAGCACCATTCAGCGCCTTGACCGCGAGATCGTAACGGAACTGCTTGACCGGATCGTGTACCACGATCCCGAACACATGGAAGTCTATTTTCGCTTCTCAGATATGCAGGAAAAACTTTATGATCTTGCTGTCGCCGTTGCGGAAGAAGTCACCCAAACTTCAAATTGAAGCTGCTCGACGCCGGAATACATATTAAAAATAATGATTTTGTGCTAAGAAACACCACTCAGGGGTGAGTGGCGCATCATGGCGCAAATGCTGGAAACCGTTGAAAATCAAGGCTTTTTTCAATTTCAAGTCGAAAAAGTGTGTGCTATCAACCACCACCCATATGAGTGGGGCTATACTTACGGCGCACCGCAGGCTGTGTCTCCGGTGAACCGGATACGGCGGGTGCTGGATTATGCGGTGAGCGTCATGCCCGCGGGGAAGATCCTCATGGGCTTTTCCAACTACGCCTACGACTGGACGCTGCCGTGGAAGCAGGGGACGGCGGCGCGGGTGCTCTCCAACGCGGGGGCGCAGGAGCTCGCCGCCTCGCGCTGGGCGGAGATCCGTTACGACGAGACCGCGCAGGCGGCGTGGTTCAACTACACCGACACGGGCGGGAGGAGCCACGTCGTCTGGTTCGAGGACGCGCGCAGCGTGCGTGCGCGGCTGCGGCTCGTGGAGGAATACGGCCTCGCGGGGATCAGCATCTGGACGGCGGACCGCGTCTGGCAGCCGCTGTACGCGCTGCTCGAGAGCATGTACAGCGTGGAGAAAATCATATAAAGGCTTGCGCTGGGCCGGGGATGCGATTATAATAAAACTTAGGCAACACCGCACAATCCGCCTTCGGCATCTCCTGGAAAATTTGCGCTCTGATTTCGTCACTTTTCCTTGAGGTACACAAAGTACATCTGCGAAAACAGCCGCCATGCCTACCACCTGGACCCGCACGCCGGAGGAATTTCATAAAATCTACACCGCCAATACGGACGCGTTTTACCGTCTCGGCGGCTCAGCGATGGCAAAGGAGCTCGACGAGTTCATGACCAAGTGCGCCCTGAGCCTGTGGAGCAAGGGGAGCGGCATCACCCAGCGCCATGTGGACATGGCAAACCAGATCTATTCCCGCAGCCGGCCCCAGCCCCGCTGGATGCTCTGGTCGCTGACCGGCTCCATCTGCGAGGGGGAGGTCTTCCTGCCGCCGGTCTTCTACTGGAACCTCGCCGAGAGCGACGCCAAGCGCGGCACCGAGGCCTCGCGCACCTTCATCCGTATGCTCACCAACATCCTCCTCTACCTCGCCGCCGTGGACGACGATGTGAGCTATGAGGAGGCCGCCTTCATTACCGAGTGCACCGACAAGCTCAACGCCATCTGCGACACGAGCGGCGTGCGCAAGAGCAAGGAGCCGCTCAATCCCCTCGACTTCGTCACAAGCTCGGAGCAGAGCTTCATCGAAAAGCACAAGCTCCAGACCCAGACCACCGGCGGCGAGGCCCCGGCCGCGGGCGAGGAGCAGAAGCAGGAGGAGAAGCCCGATTTTGACGAGCTGATGGCCCAGCTCGAGGCCCTGGTCGGGCTCGAGGAGGTCAAGCGGGACATCAAGAATCTCATGAATCTCATGAAGGTCCGCAGGCTTCGCGAGCAGAACGACCTGCCCGTCCCGCCCATGAGTCTGCACATGGTCTTCATGGGCAACCCCGGCACCGGCAAGACCACCGTCGCCCGCATCCTCTCCGGGCTCTACGCCGCCATCGGCGTGCTGGAAAAGGGCCAGCTCGTGGAGGTGGACCGCTCGGGCCTCGTTGCGGGCTATGTGGGGCAGACGGCGCTCAAGACGCAGGAGGTCATCAAGAAGGCTCTCGGCGGCGTCCTGTTCATCGACGAGGCCTACTCCCTCTCCTCCGGCGGCGAGAACGACTTCGGGCGCGAGGCCATTGAGACCATCCTGAAGGCCATGGAGGACCACCGCAAGGAGCTCATCGTCATCGTCGCGGGCTACACCGGGCCGATGGAGAAATTCCTCGGCTCCAACCCGGGGCTCGAGTCGCGCTTTAACAAATACTTCTTCTTCCCGGACTACAACGGGGAGCAGCTCATGGAGATTTTCCGCGGCCAGTGCCGGAAGAACGGCTACCGGCTCACGGAGGAGTCCGAGAAGGCGGCGGTGGAGATGTTCGCCGGGCTTTACGAAAACCGCGGCGACAACTTCGGCAACGGCCGCGACGTGCGCAACTGCTTTGAGGACATGGTCGTGCGCCAGTCCAACCGCGTCGCCCAGATGGAAAACCCCGGCAAGGAGGATCTCATGGCCGTCCTTCCGGAGGATCTCGAGGACAAGGACGAGGAAGAGGAAAAAGCCTGACAGAATGGGGGCTGTCTCAAATCGAGACAGCCCCCGTTCTTGTCATGAATGGTGCGGCGTTTTGCCGCTCATAAATCATGGCGCGTACCTGCATGTCATTCTGAGGAGTACCACGATGCGCAGACGTCGCCTCCTGTCCGCAGGGGCGGCTGTCAGCCGCCCGCGCGGGGAAAGCGGCGTTTCCCCTCTGCATCTGGACGGGTCCGAAACCCGACCATGCTCCGCGCGGGCTGCCGAGGAGGCCGGCCGCTGCGGTCAGAAACGCATGTCAGCTTCGCGCGATCAGGTCCAGGACCTGCTGGCGCTCCGGCATGGCGCGGATGGCGCCCTTCCTGGTGGTGACGATGTAGGCCGCCGTGTTGGCAAAGCGCAGCATGTCCTCAAGCTGCGCGTCCGTGAGGCCGTCCAGCCCGTTTTCCAGCACGAAGTTCAGCACGCTCCCGCAGAAGGTGTCGCCTGCGCCGGTGGTCTCGATCACGCCGCCGAGCCTGCAGGCGGGCATGAACACATGCCGCCCGCCGTAGAAGCTGTGGCTCCCGTCGCCGCCGGCGGTGACGTTCAGAAGCCGGATCTGCGGGAAGCGCGCCTTCAAAACGGCGGCGCCCTTTTCAAAATCCGTCTGGCCGGTCATGAACTCGATCTCGTTGTCCGCGATCTTGAGCACGTCGCAGCGGGCAAGACCCCACTCAATGGCGGCTCTGGCGCTGGCGTCGTCCTTCCAGAGCGGCGGGCGCAGATTCGGGTCGAAGGAGATGAGGGCCCCGGCCTCCTTCGCAAGCGCACAGGCCCGCACGGTGGCGCTTTTGCAGGGCTCGTCCGTGAGGGAGAGGGTGCCGAAGTGGAAGATGCGGGTGCCGCGCAGAAGCGCCTCGTCCAGCTCGTCCGCGCGCAGCATGATGTCCGCGCCGGGCTTGCGGTAGAAGCTGAAATCCCGGTCACCGTTCGGGAAGGTGTGCACGACAGCCAGAGTCGTGGGGATCTCAGCGTCGCGCAGCAGGCCCCGGACGTCGATCCCGGCCTCCTCGACCGTGCGCGCCAGCGTATCCCCGAAGCTGTCTCGGCCCACCTTGCCGATAAAGGCGCAGCGCTTGCCGAGCTTGCGGAGCATGGCCAGCACGTTGGCGGGCGCGCCGCCGGGGTTGGCCTCAAAGAGCAGGTTGCCCTGATCGCTCAGCCCGTTCTGTGTAAAGTCGATCAAGAGCTCGCCGAGGGCGACAACGTCAAACTGTCTGTTATCCATAGTGAAACCTTCCTATCGTTCGATTTGGTCCCGAAGGGGTTGCAATCGTTTTTAAGCCGCCTTAAACCTGAGCCGAGCTCCGCGAAGCCTGCGTTTCGCAAGCGGCTATATATCGCAGATCAGCCAGGCGAAGCCGCCCGGCGGGAGCAGGACGCCGCCCTGATCGACCTGCTCGCCGGTGAGCAGATCGTTGAAGCGGCCGGGGGTGTTGATGGGGGCCCAGCGCTCGTTTTCGGCGAAGTTGAAGAACGCGGCCAGCTTCTCGCCCCGGCAGTAGCGGCCGATGCCGAGCACGGCGTCGTCCCCCGTGAGCAGGAGCCAGACATCGGCCCCGGCCTCGAAGACGCGGTGCGCCGCGCGCAGCTTTTCGAGAAACACCAGCGAGGAGAAGAGCCTGCCCTCCACGCTCTCGGGATTGAAGCGCTCCGCCGCCGCGTCCCAGTTCATTTTGCCGCGGTGGAGATAGCGGCTGTCGGAGGCCTTGAGCGGGTCCTCGTGGTAGGTATAGTCGTTCTCCTGCCCGATCTCGTCGCCGCTGTACAGGACCGGGATGCCGCTGAGCGTGAACATGTAGGCGTGCAGCATGGTGTCCAGCCGGGCGGCCCACTCGATTTTGGCGTGGTTATGCTCATAGCGGCCGGACTCCAGCCCGCAGAGGGAGGCTGTAGTGCCGCACAGGCGCGCGTCGCGCAGGCGGGGGTCGTTGTTGTAGAGCTCGCCGCGCGCGGGGCTGCCGTACCAGACGCCGGTGAGATAGTCGTTGAGAAACTGCTTGTGCTCAGCCTCGCCGCAGCCGAAGCGGCGCAGGAAGTCGTAGTCGAGTCCCCAGCCGATGTCGTCATGGCAGCGCAGGTAGTTGAGGAAGGTGTACTCCCGCGGCAGGGCGAAGACCTGACCGAGCTGGTGCTGCAAGAGGCGCACGTCCTTGGTTGCCACGGTGTGCCAGGTGCTGGCCATGGTGGTGACGTTGTACAGCAGATGGCACTCCGGCTTCTCGACGGTGCCGAAGTAGGGGACCACCTTGCTGGGCTCCATCACGACCTCGCCCAGCAGCAGGCAGGAGGGGCAGACGATCTCGCACACCATGCGCATGATGCGCACCAGCGAATGGACCTGCGGCAGATTGCGGCAGTTGGTGCCGAGCTGCTTCCAGATGTAGGGCACCGCGTCGAGACGGATGATGTCCACGCCCCGGTTGCAGAGGAAGAGCATGTTCTCCGTCATGTCGTTGAACACGGCAGGGTTTGCGTAGTTGAGATCCCACTGATAGGGGTAGAAGGTGGTCATGACGACCTTCCTGGCCTCCTCGCACCAGGTGAAGTTCCCCGGCGCGGTGGTGGGGAAGACCTGCGGAACGGTCCGCTCAAACTGATTGGGGATGTCCCAGCTGTCGTAAAAGAAGTAGCGCGCCTGACAGTCGGCATCACCCTCGCGCGCGCGTCTGGCCCACTCGTGGTCCTCGCTCGTGTGGTTCATCACAAAGTCGAGACAGACCGACATGCCGCGCGCGTGGCAGTCGGCCGCAAGCGCCGCCAGATCCTCCATCGTGCCGAGAGAGGGCTGTACCTTCCGGAAGTCCGACACGGCGTAGCCGCCGTCGCTGCGGCCGACGGGACTCTCCAGCAGGGGCATCAGGTGCAGGTAATTGACCCCGCACTCCTGAATATAGTCCAGCTTTTCCCGTACGCCCTGCAGCGTTCCCGCAAAGCAGTCCACATACATCAGCATCCCGACGAGGCTGTTGCCCTTGTACCAGTCCGGCTCCGCGAGTCTGCGCCGGTCCAGCGCGCGCAGCTCCTCGCTGCGGGAATCGTAAGAGCGCCGGAGCATCTCAGTAAAGCGGTCATAGGCCTGTACGTCGTTGTACAGCTCCGTGAAGAGCCAGCGCAGCTCCTCCTCGTGCCGCTCAAAGCGAAGGCGGAATTCCTCGTTCCAATCCGCTCTGCCCATAAGCATTCCTCCAGTCCGAAAGAGATTTGCCGTATCGTTCGGTAGCTCCATTCTACCTTTTCCGCGCCCCCCTGTCAACGGAAATGTCGTCAATCTGAGTCCATGTCATGTTGAGCGGAGCAAAGTCGAAACATCGAAACCTGTTTCCGCATGCCGGGGTAAGATGCTTCGACAAGCTCAGCATGACAGGAGAGCCGCACGCTCCTAAAATTGTCAGCATCGCCAGTCAACGCCAATCGGGCGGAGCCCGCGGGCAGTCCAATCAAAAAACTGTACAAATAATGCTTAAAAGATTTGCTTTACTGGGAAATTCCACAGAAAATGGGAACGGATTTCGGCACAATCCCATGTTGTGGAAAAAGCGACCGCGTGGTACTATTACAATCAGGAGAAAAGTGCCGCGGCGGGGGAAAGACCGGCAGGGAAGGAAGGGATGCAGAAGGCAAACGCCAAAACGCCCGGCAGTTTATCATCTTATTACTCCGGCTTCACAAGCCCTCGGATTACGATTATTGAATTACCGGAGTAGTAAAAAAACGCAGTCAGAAAAGGGAAGGTGCCTATGGACCGCCAGGCTGTGCTCCGCGATCTGAGCTCGGAGATCGAGACGCTGACGAGGCTCCACATTCAGCACGGACTGCAAAGGACAAAGGGATTTGCCGACCAGAAAAGCAACATCACGAGGCTCATCCGGGACCATGAGGTCGATCTGAACAGGGAGCTGGACCCGCTCACGCGCAATCTCTACCGCCGCTATTTTGAATAGGGGCAAAGAAAATCACCCGGGGCGCCGACGGGCGCCTCCGGGTGATTTTTCAGTCCGGGGAGGGGAGCCGTCCCCGACGGTATTACGGAACCATGATCCCCGTCCAGCCGGAGACGTCACACTGGCCGAAAGTGTTTAAGCCAACAGCGACAACGGTGCCGTCCGTCCGCAGGCCAAGCGTATGAAATTTACCCGCTGCAACAGTCACCATGTCTGTCCAGTCGGAGACGTCACACTGACCTGAACCGTTTAAGCCCACCGCGACGACGGTGCCGTCCGCCCGCAGGCCAAGCGTATGACTGGCCCCAGCTGCGACAGCCACGATGTCTGACCAGTCGGAGACGTCACACTGACCTGAACCGTTTGAGCCCACCGCGACGACGGTGCCGTCCGCCCGCAGCCCAAGCGTATGATAGTAACCCGCAGCGACAGCCACGATGTCTGACCAGTCGGAGCCATTACATTGTTTATTTAAGCCTACGGCGACAACGGTGCCGTCCGCCCGCAGGCCCACCGTATGATAGTTACCCGCAGCGACAGCCACGATGTCTGACCAGCCGGAGACGTCACACTGGCCGAAAGCGTTTGAACCGACTGCGACAACTGTACCGTCCGCCCGCAGGCCCACCGTATGAGCGTTCCCTGCTGCGACAGCCACGATGTCTGACCAGTCCGAGACATTACATTGACCATTTTTATTTGAGCCTACGGCGACGATGGTGCCGTCCTCGAGCAGAGCCACCGTGTGATCGAGCCCCGCGGCGAGCATCTGCGCTGCTGTTCCCTGCTTCGCGGAGATCCCGGCCTTCTGGCATTCCCTGAGCAGTTCGACGCTGTCCCGATAGTCACCAAGCGCCCGGAAGGTGTCGATCGCTTCCTCGTACCGCCAGGCCTCCAGATATCCCTTGGCGGCGGCGTAGAGGGCGTCCTTCGAGGCAGTGAGCAGCACGGCGCTGTCCTCATAGTCTCCCAGCGCCGCAAAGGCATCGATTGCCTCCCGGTATTTTTCCTCCCGCAGCAGGGCGCGGGCGGCCCGGTAATCGAGGGCGCGGACGGCCTCCCGGTGCTTCTCGGCGCTGTCTTTGAAGTCGCCCAGCGCATCAAAGATTTCTGCGGCCGCCTCGTAGTTCCCTCTCTCCAACAGCGCGACAGCCAGGGCGTAGTCCCGCGCGTGAAGGGCGGTCTCGTGCAGCTCCGCGCTGTCCCGGTAGTCGCCCAGAGAAGCAAAAGCATTGATCGCTTCGCTGTACTTGCCGCCCTCCAGGAGAGCGACGGCGGCGTCGTAGTCGCGGGCGAGGATCGCGGCCCTGTTCTCCTCGATCCGGGCGGCGTTGTCGCGGTAGATGTCCAGCGCCTTGAAGGCCTGGATCGCTTCCTCATATTCGCCGGACGCGGAGAGCGCAATGGCGGCGTCATAATCGCGGGCGAGGATCGCGGCCTTCGCCTCCTCGATCCAGGCCGCGCTGTCCCGATAGCCGTCCAGCGCCTCATAAGCGCTGATGGCCTTTTCAAATTCCCCGGCCGCAAAGAGCGCCTCCGCAGTTGCGTAGAAGCTGCTCCTGGCTTCCTCTGCTTTTATGGCGCTGTCCCCGTAGCTGCCGAGGGCCTTGAACGCGGCGATGGCGGCGTCGTAATCCTTCGCTTCGAGCAACGCCTCCGCCTTTGCGTAATCGTCCGCGTTCCGCGCTTCAAGCGCCTCCTCCGCGCGCTTTAAGCTGTCGCCGTAGCTGCCGAGGGCCTTGAACGCGGCGATGGCGGCGTCGTAATCCTTCGCTTCGAGCAGCGCTTCCGCCTTTGCGTAATCGCGGGCCGGGATCGCCGCCTTCGCGTCCTCAATGCGTTTCAGGCTGTCCTTGTAGCCGTTCAGCGCCTTGTAGACCGGAACGGCCTCTTCGTATCTCCCGGTCTCAAAGAGCGCCTCCGCGTCGGCATAGCGCGGACCGTAGAGCGCGTCTCTTGCCGCCTCCGCCTGCGCGGCGCTATCGGCATAGCCGTCCAGCGCCTCAAAGGCCGCAATGGCCTCCGGGTACTGTCCCAGGCGGAACAGTCTCCCGGCCTCGGCATAGTCGGCGGCGCTGTCCGCCTCCGCCGCGCGTTCATCACTGTCCTTGTAGCCGCTCAGATACAGAAACAACTGGCGGGCGTTATTATAATCGCCCTCCTCGCGGTATCGGATCGCCGCCTGGTAGAGTGTCTCCGAATAGAGCGCCGCAAAATTGTCGCATTCCGCCGTGAACAGGTAATTGGTGATGCGCTGGTCTTCCCGCTCGAGATAGACGCTGAATTTACCGCCTGTGAAAAGCGTATCCAGAAAAGGCGCGGCTCTCCAAATCTCGATCCGGTCCTCGCCGCTTGACATGGTCCCGTAGAAGGTGCTCTCTTTCCCGTCGGCGCTTCTGACCAGGACAAGATAATCCTCGGCCGAGGGGGAAGCGTTTTTGATCTTTTCGGTGCCGTTTTCATACAAGACGATGGAGATGCCGTCATAGGAAATCTCCAGCTCCGCGCCGAGGCGCGCGCTGTCGCGCCCCGCGTCGTTGTATGTACCGGAAAACTGTTTTTTGTTGACGATGTACCATTCTTCCGTCTGCTCTCCAAAAGCGTCAGGACGGAAGCGCTTTTCCCACACAGGCGCGCCGAGAGCGCAGGCGGACGCACCGCAGGAGAGCACGATGGCAAGGGCGAGCAGGAGAGACAAGGCTTTTTTCATGACGATCCCCCTCTGATTCTAATACATGTATATTTTACCATAGCTACGCCGCAGAGACAAGAAGTAAGTCGTCACCTCTCGAGCGCCTCCTTGTAATCCCGGATGCCGCCGATGCTCTCGGCCTTGTAGCCCAGGCGGCGGAGCCTCGCCGCGGCGCGCTTGCTGCGGGAGCCCACAAGGCAGTAGGCGAAGATCGGCGTATCGTGATCGGGAAACTGCGTCTCGGCCGTGTCGATCTCGGAGAGAGGGAGGCTGACGCTGCCGGGGATATGTCCCGCGGCAAACTCATCCGCCTCGCGCACATCGAGCAGAATGCCGTTTGCCGTCCTGCAGCGTGCAAGGCCGTCATAGAGATCCGGCTGTTTGAGAAAATCAAAAAAACCTATCACGATGCTCCTCCATATAAACAAAAATAGAATTGTTTTTGACGGGGCTTTGCCTCGGCAAAAACACCCTGAGCCGAGCGCTGCGAGGCCTCTCGCCGACCAAACACGGCGAATCCGCCGTGTGCGATAAGCGAGAGTTTTTCATTTTGAGCCTGCTCAAAATGAACGAAAAATAGAAAAGGCAGTCAGTCTCCGAAGAGACACAGACTGCCTTCAAACCGGTTATTTCCGCCTACTCGAATACGGTATGCTGGTGTTGCCCGCTCAACTGTCCGGCTACAAAGCCGCCGGCGGCTCACAAGTAAACTTTGCTTGCTCTTACGGGTTAAGGTGCCGATTACACCGATGGGTGACGCCCATCTCCTATCTTATATATACCACAACGGAAGAATTATGTCAAGATTTTTTTGTAAAAATTTGATATATTTCCCGAAGCCAGCCGCCGGCAAAATGTGAGTTTCGACAAGGGCACCCGTGCTATTCGTCAAAACGCCATATTATGCGCGGGCGGCGGGCTTTTTTCCGGGCACGGGACAATCGCTTACCCGGGATGCCGGAAAACGCGCTGCGGGCGGTAGAACTCGAAGATCACGCCGTCCCGGCCGCGCTCGGCCCGCTCGTTATGGGCGGTCCAGCCGAAGCGCATCGCGCCCAGCGCCTCCGCGAGACGCACGGACAGCGGCCTGTGGCCGATGCGGTAGGCGATGAACTGCGGCCTGCCGAGGAAGTTGAAGAAGCAGTGACTGAGCATGAAGGCCGTCTTCCGGGAGACGCTGCCGTCATAATCCCAGGTGACCGTGGCGAGCTGGCCGCGCACCAGGTCCTTTGCGTGCAGCCGGAACCAGCGCACGATTTTCGGATTGAAGCTCTCGATGCAGACCTCGCCCGGATAGTCCGAGAGGATGGCATAGGTCTTTTCGCAGAGCTCCCGGTTGCGCGTGCCGTCCTTGAGCTCCACGATCAGCGGCCCGCGCCCGGCGTAGACCTCCAGCACCTCGGTCAGAAGCGGGATGCGCTGGTTCGTACCGCAGAGCGAGAGGAGCCTGAGCTCGTCATAGCTCTTCTCATCCACGCGCGCGTGGACGCCGCAGACGCGGTCGAGCGTGGCGTCGTGAAACACCACGACCTGCCCGTCCTTCGTAAGCTGTACGTCGAGCTCCGCGCCGTAGCCCGCGCGACCGGCGAGACGGAAGGCCTCCAGCGAGTTTTCGGGCACGCTCCTGTCCTCGCTGTGGAGGCCGCGGTGCGCGAAGTTGCGGCCCAGGAAGGGGGCCCGCTGCCGCTTGGTCGCAGCCCCGGGCGCCGCCAGAAAGACCGGCAGACCCGCTGCGGCAATGCCGAGACCGCCCAGGATCGCGGTCCTTTTCAGTTTTTGGGAGAGAGATTTGTTCATAGGAAAACCTCGTTTATTGGATATTTGGTAACTACTCAGTCCAGGGCATATTCAGCGGTAATGCGAACCAGTGACCGACGCCACTGGTGCGGCAATCCGTTTCTCTCGTATTGGGTTTCAACAGCAGCCTTGAATAAGAGTGAAGAGTGGAGTGTGGAGTGTGGAGTTAAGGTATCGCTCCGCGATGATTTTAAAATTGCGCCGAAGGCGCTCCATGACTTCACTCTTCACTCTCCACTCTCCACTCTCCACACTCCACACTGCCGTCAGATGCCTGCGCCTGGTCGAAACGTCAGTCCCCGTCCAGCGCCTCGAGGCCGACGACGTTCTCCACCTTGTGCGCCCGGATGTTCTTGACGAGCGCGGTGAACACGAGGAAGGACAGCGCCGTCAGGATGCAGGCGTAGACCGGCAGCGTGCGCCACGCGCCAGTGACGTTGAACACGAGACCCAGCAGGATCGGCGTGACCGTCTGCGCGGACATGCTGGCCGCGTAGTAGTAGCCGGTGAACCTGCCGATCTTCCTGGAGGAGCAAAGCTCCACCACCATGGGGAAGGAGCAGTTGTGCACCAGCGCCATGCCGAAGCCCTTGATGGCCCAGACCACATACAGCACGGCGGGGAAGGTGAACTCCCCGTGCGCGGCGTTCGCGGCGGCGACGCCGGTGGGCGCGACGAAGCACATGATGACAAGGGCGGCGATCGTGATGCCGAGACCGCAGGAGATCGTCCACTTGCGGCCGATCCTGTCGGCGATCCCGCCGGCGATGGCAAAGCCGAGCACCGACGCAAGACCGCCCGCGATGGTCAGCACCATGGTCGCGCTCGAGACCGAGTTGAGGTAGTAGATGACGTAGTTTCCGATGTAGGTGCCGATGGCGTTGTCGGACATGAACCACAGAAACTCGGCGCCCAGGATCGCAAGCAGCATGGTCTTGTTCGCGCGGGACATGGGCCTGTCGTCGTCCACCGGGGTGGCGACGGCGGCGAGGCGCTCGCCCTCCGCCATCTGCTCCGCCATCTCCTCGGCGATCGCATTCTCGCGGACGGTGAAGAAGAGCACCATCGCGGAGATCACCATGAGCACGGAGGCGATGAGAAACGGCAGCTCGATGGTCCAGATCTTCCGTGCCTCGTCCGCGGCGTTGATGTAGTCGGAGAGCTTGAGGAAGATGCCCAGCACCGTGGCGAACGCGCCGCCGAGATAGCCCATGATGTTGATGATGCCGTTGGCCCTGGCCCGGAGGGGCTTGGGCGTGATGTCCGGCATGAGGGCGACGGCGGGGTTGCGGTACATCATCATGAACATCAGCACGATGCCCATCAGGATCACCATACCGAGGATGTTGTTGTGGTGGAAGAAGAAGGGGATGAAGGGGAAGGCGACGGCGGAGACGAAGGTGCCGGTCAGAATATAGGGCATACGCTTGCCGATGGGTGTGCGCGTCCTGTCGGAGAGGTTGCCGAAGATCGGCAGCAGGATCAGGGCCGCCAGATTGTCGCAGGCCATGATGATGCCGACCAGCCACTGGACGTTCAGGATCTTCGCCGGGTCGCCCGCCTTGAGCTGGGCCGAGGAGATGCCGTACATGCGCCGCGCGAAGATGTCCGTCAGGAAGGTGGGACACCAGGAGTCGTACACCTGCCAGAGCAGCAGGATGCCAAAAAAGGCAAAGCCGATCAGAAAGGTGCGCTTGTAATTGAGCTTCAGCGTGGTGTTCACGGAAATTCCTCCTCAGAGCAGAGTGTGCGCCCTCAGCGCCTGCATTCAGGCATGAGCTCGTCCGACATGACCTGGAGGATACGGTCGAAGCAGGCGATGTCCTCCTCCGGGAAGCGCTCCTTCACGCGGCGCATGACGGTCAGCTCGTAATTTGCGTAGATGTTCATGTAGGTGTAGTACTTGTCGGTGAGGACCAGGTGGTACTCGCGCCGGTCGACGGTCGAGTTCTGCCGGTCGAGATAGCCCTTTTTGATCAGGTTGTTCACTTTATATGTGGCGTTGGACTGGGAGATATTCAGAAAATCCGCAAACTGGCTCACCGTCGGCTCCCCGAGCATGTGGATGACCTCCAGGGAGAAGGCCTCCATCGCGGACAGGGACCCGTCCCGCTCCCGGACGAGCTCAAACACCCGGCGGTAGAACTGCAGCTTGAACTTATCATAGACCTGTGCAAAATGCTTTTCCAGCATTGACATGTACCTCCTTTTCGTGTATATTTTATGTTTTCATTTTCTTATGCCCTATTGTACTTCAAAAATTAAAAAAAGTAAATACAAAATAAGGTAAAAATGCATTTGTACAAACTGTAAACTTTCACGAATTGATCCCCGCAAAGACTTGACAAGCACAGTGCTTGATGCTATATTAGCACTCGAAGAGCGGGAGTGCCAACAGTCAAAGCACGCGAGTGCTAAACGTATGCGCGATGCGGAGCCTGCGGGCAGCTTCCAGGGGCAGAAGCAAAGCCGGCGCACGCGGGCCTGCTTTTGAGAGGACGGGCAGCGGAGCCCGCGAGGACGACATGGGGATCAGCGAGAGGAAAAAGAAAATACTCGCCGCCGTCGTGGATGAATACATCCGCACGGCGGAGCCGGTCGGCAGCAAGGCCATCGCGGCGAGCGCGGGTCTCGGCTGCTCCTCCGCCACCATCCGCAACGAGCTGGCGGAGCTCGTGAGTCTCGGCTACCTCGAGCAGCCGCACACCTCCGCCGGGCGCGTCCCGACGCCGATGGGCTACCGCATGTACGTCAACGAGCTCATGCAGAAGCAGAAGCTCTCGCTGGAGGAGACGGAGGACATCAACCGCCGCATGAACCAGAAGCTGCGCGAGCTGGACGACACCATCAGCGAAGTCAGCCGCCTCGCCTCGCAGCTCACGGATTATCCGGCCCTCGCCCTCACCACCCGCACGGCGGTGACCATCCGGCGCTTCGACATCATCTATGTGGACGCGAACACCTTCATCATCGTGGCGCTTCTGAGCGACAACACGGTGAAAAACAAGCTGGTGCATCTGCCGGTCTCGGTGGATCAAAAGCTGGTGCAGCGCCTCTCGTCGCTCTTCAACGCCGGCTTCACGAACATCACCGCGGACGCGGTCACGCCGCTTCTCATCAACTCGACCGAGCGCGCGGCGGACGACACCATGGGCGTCACCTCCGTCATCGCCGCCTTCACGATCGAGGTGCTGAGCGAGGCGGAAGCGCCCTCCGCGTATGTCAGCGGGGAGAACAGGCTTTTGAACCAGCCCGAGTTTCGCGATCCCGACAAGGCCCACCGGCTCATGGGCTACCTCTCCGGCGGCGGATACGTCCTGCCCCCGGACGGGGAGCTCGACGAGGCGGACGGGATCAGGGTCCTCATCGGACCGGAGAACGTGGCCGAGGAGCTCAAGGATTCCAGTGTCGTCATCGCGACCTATGACGCGGGCGACAATACCAGAGGCATGATCGGCGTGATCGGGCCGACGCGCATGGACTACTCCACCGTGGCCGCGAAGCTCTCGATCCTGGCAGCCGGGCTGTCGAAGCGGCTCGGCGGGGGAGTGGCGCCGCCCGCGGGTATGCACAACAAACTGATCATCAAGGGAGACAGTGGAAATGAGTAAGAAGAAGCAGACCGCCGCGGAGGAGGCCGAACAGGAAGCGACCGGGACCGCCGCGGAAGCGACAGAAGAAAAGACGGACCCCGCGCCCGGGGCGGAAAGCGCAGGCGCCGGGGAGCAGCAAAAGCCCGCCGAAGAGAAAAATGAGAAAAAGGAAGAGCCGAAGCCCGCGTCCGACGAGCTTGCCGCGATGAACGACAAGTACCTGCGCCTGTGCGCCGAGTACGACAACTTCCGCAAGCGCAGCCAGAAGGAGAAGGACGCCCTCTATGATGAGGTCCGGGCCGGCACCCTCAAGAGCTTCCTGCCGGTCTATGACAATCTGGTGCGCGCCCTGGCCCAGTCCACCGAGGACGAGGCGTACAAGAAGGGCGTCGAGATGATCATGGCCCAGTTCAGGACCACGATGGAGAAGCTGGGCGTGACCGAGATGAACTGTCTCGGACAGAAGTTCGACCCCGCCTTCCACAACGCCGTCATGCATGTGGACGACGAGCAGAAGGGCGAGAACGAGATCGTCGAGGTTTTCCAGCAGGGCTTCATGCTCGGCGACAGGGTGATCCGCTTTGCGATGGTCAAGGTCGCCAATTGAATCCGTACTTACCGGCTTGAAGCCGTTAAGCATATAAGACAAGGTCAAAAAATACAGGATATATACAGGAGGAAACAACAATGAGTAAAATTATCGGCATAGATTTGGGTACCACCAACAGCTGCGTGGCCGTTCTTGAGGGCGGCGAGCCTGTCGTCATCGCCAACGCCGAGGGCGCGCGCACCACGCCTTCCGTCGTGGCCTTCGCCAAGACCGGCGAGCGCATGGTCGGCCAGGTCGCCAAGCGCCAGGCCGTCACCAACCCCGACCGCACCGTCTCTTCCATCAAGCGTGAGATGGGCTCCAACTACAGAGTCACCGTGGACAACAAGTCCTACACCCCGCAGGAGATCTCCGCCATGATCCTGCAGAAGCTGAAGGCCGACGCGGAGGCCTATCTGGGCCAGACCGTGACCGAGGCCGTCATCACTGTCCCCGCCTACTTCACCGACGCGCAGCGCCAGGCCACCAAGGACGCCGGCAAGATCGCCGGTCTCGATGTCAAGCGCATCATCAACGAGCCGACCGCGGCCGCTCTGGCCTACGGCATGGACAAGGAGACCGATCAGAAGATCATGGTCTACGACCTCGGCGGCGGCACCTTCGATGTGTCCGTGCTGGAGATCGGCGACGGCGTCATCGAGGTCCTTGCGACCGCCGGCAACAACCGCCTCGGCGGCGACGATTTCGACGCCTGCATCACCGACTACCTGGTGAACGAGTTCAAAAAGACCGAGGGCATCGACCTGTCCACCGACAAGGTCGCCATGCAGCGTCTGCGCGAGGCCGCCGAGAAGGCCAAGGTTGAGCTCAGCGGCGTCACCACCTCGAACATCAACCTGCCCTACATCACCGCGGACGCCACCGGCCCCAAGCACCTGGACGTCACCCTCACGAGGGCCAAGTTCAACGAGCTGACGCATCACCTCGTCGAGAAGACCGCCGGCCCCGTGCGCCAGGCCCTGTCCGACTCCGGCCTCCAGCCCAGCGACATCACCAAGGTCCTGCTTGTCGGCGGCTCCAGCCGTATCCCCGCCGTGCAGGAGATGGTCAAGTCCCTGACCGGCAAGGAAGGCTTCAAGGGCATCAACCCCGATGAGTGCGTCGCCATCGGCGCGGCCATCCAGGGCGGCGTGCTGAACAAGGACGTGGACGGCATCGTCCTGCTGGACGTGGCGCCTCTGTCCCTCGGCATCGAGACCCTCGGCGGCGTCTGCACCAGACTCATCGAGCGCAACACCACCATCCCGACCCGCAAGAGCCAGGTCTTCTCCACCGCGGCCGACAACCAGACCTCCGTTGAGGTCAACGTCCTCCAGGGCGAGCGCGAAATGGCCGCCTACAACAAGAGCCTCGGCCGCTTCCACCTGGACGGCATCGCCCCGGCGAGACGCGGCGTGCCGCAGATCGAGGTCACCTTCGACATCGACGCTAACGGCATCGTGAACGTCTCCGCCAAGGACCTCGGCACCGGCAAGGAGCAGCACATCACCATCACCGCCTCCTCCAACATGTCCAAGGAGGACATCGACAAGGCCGTCAAGGAGGCCGAGATGTACGCC
>CACZDN010000023.1 GCA_902779945.1 Oscillospiraceae bacterium
ATGACCTACGGCTATGTGTACGTCGCCCAGATCGCCATGGGCGCGAACAAGGTGCAGACGCTCAAGGCGATCGCCGAGGCGGAAGCGCACAAGGGCCCGTCCCTGATCATCGCCTATGCCCCCTGCGAGATGCACAGCATCAAGGGCGGCATGACCAACTGCCAGACCGAGATGGACAAGGCGGTCAAGTGCGGGTACTGGAACCTGTTCCGCTTCAACCCGGACGCCGAGAAGCCGTTCACGCTCGACAGCAAGGAGCCCGCGGGCGGCTACCGCGAGTTTTTGATGAACGAGGCGCGCTACTCGAGACTGACCCGCGAGTTCCCGGACAGAGCCGAGAGGCTCTTCACCGAGAACGAGGAGGAGGCCAAGAAGCGCTACGCCCACCTCATGAAGCTCAAGGCGCTCTACGAATAATCCCCAAAACACAAAAAATCTCTGGCCGATGCGGTCGCTGTTCTGGCGGATCGTGGTGAGCTTCGGGCTGATGGCCTGCATGATGGGGATGCCGTCGTACCCGATGAAGGATACGTCTGCCGGGATGCGTACCCCCAGATCCCGCGCCGCCTCCTGCGCGCCCAGGTAGCAGAGATCGTCCGGGAGCAGGATGCAGGTGGGCTGCTCCGGCAGGTGCAGGAGCCTGTCGACAAGGTGCCTCGTCAGGCCGATGTCACTGTAGAGCCCGGCGCAGACGTATTCATCCGGCACCGTGAGACCGTGAAACTCCATGGTCTGGTAGAACTGCCTGATGCGCGTGCGCGTGACGACGGAGTTGTTGTGCCCGTGGATCATGGCAATGCGCCTGTGTCCCATGGCGATGGCGTACTCCACCAGCTTCTGCACGCCGGTCTCGTTGTCCGACAGGACGGAGGGGATCTTTTTGAAGATGTGATCCACCGTGACACAGGGGATGCCACTCTGAACAAGCTCGACGACCTGGGGGTCGCCGAAGTCGATGCAGGCGAGACAGACGCCGTCCAGATCGCGGTACTGGCAGTACTCCAGATAGCTCAGCATGTCCCGGCCGATGGCCTGGTTGATGAAGGTGACATCATAGCCCCTGGCCTCGGCCGCGATCTTGAAGGCGTTGAGCACCGCTGAGAAATAGGGATGCGTCAGACCCTTTGCGCTCTCGTCCATGAACAGCACGCCCAGACTGCAGGTGTGCGAGGAGGCCTCATACCCCAGCTCCTTCGCCGCGGACAGGACCTGCGCGCGTACCTCGTCCCCGATGTCTGCCCGTGCAGCGCTGAGCACGCGGCTGACGATGCCGGGGGAAACTCCGCATCGGCGGGCCACTTCAAGAATCGTCGCTGACATGACCATCCCTCCAAATTACAAACTGACAACAAAAGTATAACATATTGTTTCAGCCAATTCAACAGCTAAGGGCAAATTTGAGCGTTTTTTGCCGCCTGCCATGAAAATGAATTGCCGCAGGGGAGAGGTTTGTCCCTCCCCTGCGGTGATACGGTGCGGTCAATCGGGTATTCGGGCGTTTTCACTGCCCCGTCGCGTGCGCTTCGAACCAGCGCTGTGTTCTCAGCGCCGTGTTCTGCTGCAGGTTTCGGAAAAAGAACTGATAGTCGTAGAGGTGATACGCGCCCTCCGGCAGGCCGGGGATGGCCGCCGGGTAGTCGGCCGGGTCGACGTCGTCCACCTTCAGCACGCCGCGCGTCTCATCGATGCGGCAACCGCAGAGCGCGGGGATCTCGGTCTTGATCTCTCCGCCGTAGGTGGTAAAGCACGCACCGAGGTTTTCGGACCTGTCGGCTCTGGTTCCGTCCGTCCTCCAGTTCAGGGGATTGATCGTGCGGGCCTTCTGATCCGCGGCGCAGATAAACGTCTCTGTGACCTCCGGCGCTTCACAGTCAAAGCTCACCACCACGCCGATATCGTCCTCACCTTCCGCGGGCGTGATCTGCGGGTACCGCGCGCAGAGCTCCTCCGTGCACGGCCAGCCGATGGCGTACACGGCAATGAGGCGCTCGCGCAGCGCTTCGTCCCCGAAGTACTCCCGCAGGAGCCTGTAGCACATGTCCGCGCCCTGGGAGAAGCCGGCCAGGATGATCGGCCTGCCCGCGTTCTCATGCGCCAGATACCACGCAAAGGCGGCGGATACGTCGTTGTACGCAAGGGACAGATAAGGCTCCCGCTCCCCGGGCTCCAGGCCGTATATCGTCAGGGCAGCCTGGCGGTAATACGGCGCGTACATCCGGGCGGAGTCCTCATAGATGCCGCGCTCCATGTTCAGCGCGCCGAGGAAGCTTGCCATCGTGAACGCGTCGTCCATGGACATGTTGAATTCCTCCTTGATGTCCACGGTCGGGCAGAGCAGAAAGAGGTCGGCGGCCCGGTCCTCCCCGACGGCGTAATAGGCCCAGTTGTCCGTGAGAGAATAGTCCGGCGCGTCCTCAGCATATACCGGGGAAAAGCGCAAAAGCGCCAGGATCATAATGATTGCGGTCAGCAACGGTGCGCGTGTTTTCATCTGCCCGTCTCCCTTCGTAAGGCTTTGTCAAAAGTATAACACCGATAATTGCGCAAGACAAGCGCTGATGTGCGGCAAGCCTGCGCAAAATGCGCTTTTCCCGCCGGACCGGCGGCCGGGATTGCCTGCGCGGGATGACCGGGCGCCGACCCCCATGAAATGACCGTTGAAAAGTTGGCCGCTTTCCGCTACAATAGGGGCGCAAAGGAGTGAACTGAACATGAAAAAAAGCATCGGATTCCTGCTCGCGCTGGTCCTGATCCTCGGCGCCGCCCTGCCAGCGGGCGCCTTCGCGGAGGACGCGGAGCTCAAGCCCGTCTCGCCGCAGCGCCCGGGCGCATATGAAAACGCGGGCCTGCGTCTGGAGCTCAAGCCCGAATACGACGAGCTTGTCACCGTCGAGACCCCCGCAGACGATGAAAACGGCGTCCTCTTCACCGTGTCCGAGACCGCCTCTCTCGAGGCCGGCGGCTTTGCGGGCGCGGGCTGGCTCTTCTCTGTCGCGAAGATCGACGCGGAGAAACTGCACAGGATGCTCTGCCATGACATGGTCGGCGCGGAGCTGTTCGCGAAGGGCGCGGACGGCAGCTGCTATGTGAAATACCATCCCACGGACGTGCGCTATGCGCGCGCGACGGTGGAAGAGATGCACCGCGACGCGGAGCAGTGGACCATGCTCTGCGAGGGCGTGGACGAAGCGCTCGAAAGCTTCACGGCTATAAACGGGCTGGAATACGCGGCCATCGGCAACACGGAGGTCGACATGTACCTCGCCCGCGCCGCCTGGGAGGAGGGCGCAAAGCCCACTCTCAGCACCACGGAATTCGGCCCGGTGGACGCCGCCGCCGCGGACGGGACACCTTATGCCGAGTTCGTGATGCAGAGCCGTTTCCGGGACGCCGAGGCGGAGGAGACCCCGGACGGCGAGTATGTCGTGCTCGCGTTCCCGGAAGAGGATGTACGGCTCGACTTTTTCTTCGCGCCGGGCGGGTATGTCCGCATCGTCTCCGGCACGGACGAGCGGCTGTATCAGGCGATGCGGCATGACGACGGCGTGAGCTGCGCCGAGGCCATGCAGGGCTGGTACTACGCCGCCGCCGAAAAGGCCGGCGTGAAGACTGCGGAAGACAGGCTCGCGGCCTTCTGCGGAAGCTGGGCCGAGAAGGTCGCCGGGCGAGGCAGACTCACGGTCACGCCGTCCCTTGCCCCCGGCAAGGCGCGGATCGAGGCTGCGTGGCCGGAGAGCGCCGCCGTGCAGGACACCTGGGAGATGACCGCAACGCTGAGCGAGGACGGAAAGCTCGTCTACGAGAGCGGTCTGTTCACTTCAACCGCGTACGGCGAGGGCGGCGAAGGCCGGGAGCTCGAAAGCGACCGGAGCATCAGCGGGCAGCTCTCCCTCAACGAAAACGGCGAACTTCTCTGGGAGGACAGCCGCCTGGAAAACCCGGACAGCGTCTTTGTCCGCGCGTGACGGCGTCCCGCGCGGCAAAGCAGCTCTCCCCGTAGCGCTGAAAAACAGGGAGATCCTTCGACTCCGCCCGGGACAACACGCTCGGGATGACGTGTGCTGCCGCACGAAAAACAGCGCCGGAACCTCTGCCTTCGCAGGGTTCCGGCGCTGCTGCATGTGCGTCTCTCAGCGGATGCGGATGACATCGCCGACGCGGATGACGTCGGGATTCTTGATGGAGGGGTTGAGCTTCATGATCTGGCTCTGGGGGACCTGCGCTCTCAGCGCGATCTCGGAGAGGGTGTCATTGGAGGCGATGCGGTAGAAGATCATGCCGCCGTTTTCCCAGAAATTGCCGCTGGCGCCGCCGCCGGCCACGCCTGCTACGTCCTGATCGTTGAGGGCTTTCTTTTCCATATCAGACATTGTCATATTCTCCTTTTCATTTGTTTATATGGCATGGTGCCTTTGACCGTTTCCCTGCGTATTATAGAACGCGCCGTGTCACAGAACCGTCACAGTACGGATCAGAACAGGCTGCTGTTCAAAACGCCGCCGAGCTGCACGCCGCACACGGGACAGAACTTTTTGCCGCCCCGGATGCTCGGATTGACACGGTTGCCGCAGCTCGGGCAGTCGCACTGCACGGCAGCCTCGGCATAACCGCCGTCGACCCGGTTGAGCGAGTCGTCGGCAAGCCGGCTCGTATTCTCCATCTCAGCCATTTTGATGTACTCCTTTCTCTCGGTGATAACCAACCTGGAAGCAAACCCATCATAGTAAAAAAATGGTGATATGTCAACCTCTTCACGTCCGGTTTAAGAGTTCTTCATAATCGGCGCTTCACCCGGCTGGGGCAGCTCGCGCCAGTCGCCGACCACCTGTATGCCGCGGGTTTTCAGCAGCTCTGCGGCCACGCCGTCGCCGGGGACGAGGACGCCGGTGAAGCTGCCGTCGTAGATCATGCCGCTGCCGCAGGAGGGGCTGTTGCTCTTGAGCAGCGCACAGCGCGCCCCAAAGCGCTCCGCGAGACGCAGCGCGGTTTCCGCGCCCCTTTGAAATTCCGCCGTCACATCGCGCCCGCTGCGGCTCACGACGCGCTCGCCCTGCCGCTCGCCCGGCTCTCTGGGTACAGGCAGGCCGCCCGCCGTCTCCGGGCAGACCGGGATGAGGCGCCAGCGCCGCCGCAGGGCGTCCAGCGCCTCCCGGGGCAGGGCGTTGCTGCCGCCGCTGTACTTGCAGGGAAAGCCCATGAGACAGGCGCTGATCAGAAGTGCCTCCATGTTCTCACCTCCGCATGGATACGCCGAGGAAGGCCCCGCACAGCCCGCCGATGATGTGGGTGAGCTGGGAGACGTTGTCCGCCAGCGTGACGCCGTCCACGATCTCGCCGCCGAGATAGAGCAGCAGCACCAGAATCAGCGTTAGGGGGATGCAGCCCTCGCGCATACCCGAGAGCGAGGACATGACGATCATCATGAACACCACGCCGGACGCGCCCATCAGCGCCGTCCCGGGGAAGAAAAGCCAGTGTACCATGCCGGAGACCAGGGCCGTGATGAAGATGGCCCAAAAGAGGGAGCGGCTGCCGTAGCGCTCCTCCAGTGGGGGCCCGACCACGAGGATCATCATCATGTTGCCGATGTAGTGCTCATAGCTCAGATGGCCGAGCACATGCAGCACGAAGCGCGGATAGGTGCCGAGATCCCGAAAGCTCGAGCGGTATACGCAGAAGAGCGTCCTGGTGCTGCGCCCGCCGGTGAAGCGGTCGAGGAGCAGCACGCCCAGACTCAGCAGTGCAAAGCTCAGCACCACGGGGGCGTTGTACTGGATGCGGAGCCCGCCGCGCCTCATGCGTCGTTCTCCAGCGCGGCGAGGGCCTCGTCGTAATATGCCTTTGTGCGCCCGTCAAAGCAGACCATGCGCACAAGCTCGAGCTCCGGGTGGGATTCCAGATAGACCGCGATGGTGCCGACGGCGATTTTGGACGCCTTCTCCAGCGGAAAGTGATAGACCCCGGTGCTGATCGAGGGGAAGGCCACGGTCTTGCAGCCGTACTCGCTCGCAAGGCACAGGCAGCTCAGATAGCAGGAGGCGAGCAGCTCCTCCTCCCCGTGATTGCCGCCGTACCAGATGGGGCCGGGCGTGTGCAGGACATATTTCGCGGGCAGGCGGTAGCCCTTCGTGATCTTCGCCTCACCGGTCGGGCAGCCGTGCAGCGTCCGGCACTCGGCCAGAAGCTCCGGTCCCGCGGCGCGGTGGATCGCTCCGTCCACGCCGCCCCCGCCGAGAAGCGAGGTGTTCGCAGCGTTTGCGATCGCGTCCACCTGCTGGCGCGTGATGTCCCCCTGCACGATCTCAATGCGTGTTTTCATGACAATACCTCCTGATAAACAGCCCGCCGAGCCGACAGCTCCGCGGGCTTATGTATGATTGCCTCCATAGGGTTGCCATCCTGAGCGGAGCGAAGCGGAGTCGAAGGACCCAAAAAAGCTTCTTCGTCGCTGACGCTCCTTGGAATGACAAGCTCAGGCGCTACAAAGTGTAGGCAACACCGCATAATTCGGCGAGAGCGAATCCTGAGAAAATTTGGGTTCTGATGAAGGCAGTTTTTTGCAGGAATACTTTGTGTATTTCAAGAAAAAGTGACAACGTGATTACATCCGTGCATCCGTCAGCCCTGCCGCCTGCCCGCGACGCTGACGCCGACGATCAGCTTTTCGCCGTCGCTCTCCTTCACGAGCACCGCCTTGAGATCGACCGGCTGTATGCCCCGATTGATGAGCAGGCCGTACTGCATGGTGAAGACGCCCTTCTCCCGGATCTCGCGCAGGACGTTATCTCTGGTGAAGCGCTGCATATAGTTTGCGAGGTCGCCCGGATTCAGCGCGCGGATGCTGTCCTTCTGCGCCTGAAGGAAGAAGTTCTCCCCTTCCTTGGCGAGACCGAGCGACGCGTAGCCGCTGGTCGCGCTGCATTCGATATAGCGGCCCGTGCGGGGGTCCACGGTGTATATGCAGATGTAGTTTTCACCGAGGGCCTTGAGACGCAGATAGGTGATCTGCTCCTGGCGCAGCTTCTCCACCATCTCCTGCTGGCGCATCTGCGAGTCGACGTTGCTGACGCCGATGATGATGTGGTTCCCGTCGGAGTCCATGCGCATGGCCTTCATGCTGACGTAAACGGGGATACCGTCACGCAGGATGCGGTAGTTGCAGCGGAAGGTGCCCTGCTCGTCGATCTCGTGCATCACGTTATCCCGCGTGAAGATCCGCACGAAGTAATCGCGGTCCGGTTCGTACAGGACGTGGAACGCGTCGCGGCGGCTGGCGCGGAAAAAGTCCTCGCCGTGCCGTTCCTTGGCAAGCTCCTCATGTCCCGGGTCGGAGGAGTATTCGATGAACTCCTCGGTGTCCAGATCCACGTAGAAGAGGTTGAAGTAGTCCGCCGCGAGGGCGCGCGCGATGTTGGCATAGGTGGCGCCCTGCGACTCGTCCGTGATCGCGAGGACCACGACGACGATGGCCACGGCCCCCGTGACGGGATTTTCCGCGATGCGGCGCACATAGGAATGCACCACCGAATTGTCGGGCATACGCTCGTCGATGATGGTCCTGCCGCCCTGCTCGCAGCACTGACGGACCATCTTCATGAAGGGCGTGCCGGGGCCGGCCGGCGTGCGGCCGAAGCCGGACTCCTTGCCGGTCAGGAGAAAGCCGAAGGTCCTGCGCATAAAGTCGCGGTAGGACTGGTTGCTGCGTGCAAAGCGGGCGTCCTCATCGCGGATCTCGAGGATGGCCATGGGCAGCGTGTTGAAATAGTGCTGGAAGCTGCTGCCCTCGTCGTTTGCGATGACGGCGAGATCATAGAGATTGATCCTGCCGATGGCGTCAAAGTAAGAGGACTCGGCCTCGTTTTCAAAGCCGATCTGCCGGCCCGTCCGGTAGCGCTCCAGGATTGCCTCCTTGGGGATCGCCCTGCCGTAATGGAAGCCCTGGATCTTGCCGCAGCCGATCTCGCGCAGAAATTCGACCTGCTCCGCGGTCTCCACACCCTCACAGACCGTGTCGATGCCGAGACCGATGGCCATTTTCATGAGCTCGGCCAGGATGATCTTGCTCTTTTCCCCCTCGTTGAACTGCTGCATGAAGCGCATGTCGAACTTGATGAGGTCAAAGGGAATGCTCTGCAGCAGGTCGATAGACGAGTAGCCGCTGCCGAAATCGTCCATCCACACGGGGAAGCCCAGCTCCTGGAAGCGGCGCACCTGCTCCTGCATGAAGGTGAGATCGCGGCCGACCACGCTCTCGGTGATCTCGATGGTCAGCTTGTCGCGGGGGATGCCGGCCGCGTCCACGCGCGTGCGGATCTCCTCCACGATGTCGCAGCATGAAAAGTCCGAGCGGGAGAGGTTTATGGACTGCGGGACGATGCGAAGCCCCTCGGCCTGGATGGTCTTGATCTTCTCAAGCACCTGCTCCACAACGTAGAGGTCCAGCTTGTAGATGAGCTTCGTGTCCTCCAGATAGGGGATGAACTCATAGGGCGGGAGTACGCCGCGCTCGGGGTCGATCCAGCGGGCGAGGGCCTCCTCGTCGCAGACCTGTTCGTTGATGGCGCGGACGATGGGCTGATAGTAAACCTCGACCCAGTGCTCCCGCAGGGCCCGGTCAAAATTGGAGATGATGTACTGCCGGCGCTCCGCGTCGACCTGCATGGCGTCGTCAAAGTAGATCACGGTGGAGGAATAGACGCGCTTGGAGTCGCAGGCGAGCTTCGCCCGGTCGCAGGCGGCGCTGATGCCGTCCCCCTGCGTGCAGTCGAGGCAGACGCCCACCCGGATGGGGAGAGAGCCGACGCCGTTCTGCTGCCCGTCCCACTCCTTGAACATGCGCGCCAGCTTCTCATCCAGTCCGTCGGCGCAGGTGATGACGGCAAAATGATCCTGACCGAAGCGGCTGCAGTTCTCACTGCCGAAGAATCGAATCAGCAGCTCCGCGAAGGTCTTGAGCAGCTCGTCCCCGCGGGCAAAGCCGTGCCTCTGGTTGAAGAACTTCATCCCGCTCATATCCATGAACAGGATCGCCGGCCGGCTGCCGCCGTTCAGAATCTCATCCCGGGTGCGGCCCGCAAGCTCAAAGAAATACGTCATGCTGGGCAGACCGGTGAGATGGTCGTAATAGCTCGCCTTCAGGATGCTCTCCTCGTGCAGGGCCTCGCTCAGGGCGCGGTTCAGTCCGGCTCTCTCGGGCAGCTCGTCCCCGCCAAAGACGCCCTCGTCCATGTACCAGATGTTCGCCATGGGCTCGTCCGTCTTCGCCTCCACGAGCAGACCATAGGCGTGGATGATGTGATACAGACTGTCGCTCCTGTTTCTGGTGCGGTAGATCACCTCATACGGGCCGCCCTCAGTCACAAAGCGGCGGGCCGCCTCCTCAATACGCGCGGCGTCGTCCGGGTGTACGAAGCGGTACAGCCCTTCGTTGGTATCCCGGTAGGCGTCCTCCAGGTCGGTATATCCGAACATTTTGCAAAAGCCTGCGGAGAGAAGGAGCGCAACGACACGTCCTTCAACCCATCCGTAGACGCCGAAGGGCACGGGGGCCGACTCGATGAAGGCTTTTTCACGTTCCGTAAAGTGGTAGACTTCCATTGTCTCACCCTTTCTGCATGACTGCCGGCGTGTCGTCCAGCGTAAAAACCGATACGTAATGCGGGGGCTTCACATGGGTCGCGAAAAACATATCCACGGAGGAGACATAGTCCTCCAGACCGTCGTTGACGTTGAAGAAGCGGCAGGCCTCGCCGCTGCGTATAAACGAGATAAAATGCGGTATCCCCGCCTCGGTATAGCGCAGGATGCCCGCGCGGCAGCGCATGGACGCGGCCAGAGCTTCCTCGCGCCCCTCATGCTCGCACATGGCGGGGATGTGTGCGCGGAGATACGCGCGCATGACCGGCATGGTCGTCGGCCCCGGGGCGCGGAGCCTGTGCATCCGGTCCATTTCCTGCATCACGTCCTCAAAGGAAACGCTGCGGCCGAGAAAGTGCAGGATGTTGTAGACCGCCACCCAGCCGCAGCCGTTGTGGCTGGCGGGGATGGTGCGGTATTCGTACGCGCCGAAGCACTCCTGATCGACGATGTATCCGTCGGGGGAAAAACCGTCCATCCGCGCTCCTTATTCGGTCGCCAGACTTGCGTAGTAGTCGGAGTAGTCGGCGCCCTGGGAGGCCGGCTGGAAGTCGCCGGTCAGCTTGCTCATGACGCGCATGTACTCCTTGGAGTCCGTCTCATAGGGGGTGGGGCAGTAGTCGTTGTAGTTCTGGGCGTTGGTGTTTGCCCCCTCAATGTTGCTGCTGACACAGCAGGGGATCACGTCCATGCCGGCCGCCGTGAGCCGGTCTCCGTCCCTTTTCAGGCGGACCTGGAAGATCGCGGTGTCCGGGTCCTTGGGCATGGTGCTGCCGCCGAAGGTCCAGTTGCCGCAGCTGTAGAGGATCACGCCGCCGCCGTACATCTCGATGGGCTGCAGGCAGTGGGTGTGGCTGCCGTAGATCAGGTCCGCACCCGCGTCGATGCAGGCGTGCGCAAGGTCGATCTGCGCCTTGTTCGGGCTGTAGTAGAGCTCCTGCCCCCAGTGGAAGGCACAGATGATGTACTCGGCCCCCTCGTCACGCATCTGGCGGACGGCGTTGACGGCCTTGGTCATATTCGGCGCGAGGTCCAGCCCGGAGCAGTAGATGCCGATCTGCAGCCCGTGCGGCGTGGTGACGATCTGGGCCTGCCCCTCGACGCCAAAGGGAACGCCGTGGGCCTCCAGCGCGTCATAGGTGCTCTGGGCGCCGGCCTCGTAGCAGTCCATCATGTGGTTGTTGGCGGTGGTGACAAAGTCCACGCCGCCCTCGTTGAAGACCTCCGCGTAGTCCGTGGGCGCGCGGAAGGGGAAGACCACCTGAGTATAGTCGTAGGTGAGGTTCGCGTTGTCGGTGAGGGTACATTCGCAGTTGGCGAGGGTCAGCTCGTCATCGGCGAAGAACTGGACCGTGTTGGAGAAGGGATAGGCGTAATCCTCACCCATCATGCCGGCAAAGCCCGCCGGGTGGTACTGATAGTTCTGGTTGGACCAGAGCGTGCAGTCCCCGACCAGGGAGATCACATACTCGCTGGGCGGCTCGGGCGTAGGCTCCGGCGTGGCTTCCGGCGTGGGTGCCGGGGTCGCCGTCGCCATGGCGGGCGCCGCAGTCTGCGCGGGCGCTTCCGGCACCGGCGCGGACGTGTAGACCGGCTCTGCCGTATAGCTCTGCGCGGCGGGCGGATGAAGCCGGGATTCGGTCAGCATGGGCGTCTCGATCCTGAGCTTCTCCAAAAACAAAAGCTCCACAACCAGCAGCAGCACGCAGGTGATCTTCAAAAAAGTCTTCATTCTCTCTATCCTCGTCTATGTAATCATCTATATAAAAATTAAAAACTCAAGCAGCTTACAGTATCCGGCGCAGGAGCGGGATTTGCCGCGCGAGACAGGCGGCGGCAAAGCACAGCACGGCGAGCAGGGCGAAAAAGCCCAGCAGCGACGATACCGGCGCGTCCGGCGTGACGGAGAAGCCCGCCCGCTCGAGCCCCTCGATCACCAGGGGATGGAGCAGGTACACGCCGAGAGTCGCGTCCGCGAGACCGGCGATGCCCTTCCGATACCGAAACGGCCGGTCCCGCAGTGAAAGGAAGAAGCAGAAGGCGGCGCTGGCCTGCAAAAAGCTCGGCAGCGAGAAGTAGCTGAAAAGCCAGCCGTCGGCGTCATCCCGATAGCCGGAGTACCAGCGGTTTCCCCACGCGGCCAGCAGCGTGACGATGAGCCACACGAGCGGCGCAAGGTACACCGTCCGCTTCGGCAGCCGCAGGGAGGCGAGGCGCCATCCCCAGACAGCATAACCCAGATATGGCAGGTAGTCAAGGCTGAAATTCTGTGTAAAGCGGTAGAGAATGGGGGCCGGGTCCGGCGTGAGGTTGCAGTTTGAGAGCACGATCCCGAGGCCGAGGAAGAGCCCCGTCAGATACCGCCCGTCGAGTCCGCCCCGGTGCAGGGCCGCGTGGACGACGGGGAGAAAGAGATAGCACAGCACCATCGCGGGAAGGAACCACATGTGGTAGTGCCCCGCGACGACGGCATGGACGAAATCCCGCCCGAACGCGAGCTGCCCGCTCAAAACGCGCAGCGCGGCGTACAGGAGCGACCAGAGGTAGTAGAGCCCCGTCATGCGCAGCGGGTGGCGGATCAGAAAGCGCCGCAGGTCGAGCGCCGGCCGCGTGAGAAAGAGCGCCCCGCTGAGCATGAAAAACAGCGGCACGCCGCCCCGCACGGCGGTGCTGATCAGATTGACCGCGGCAAACGACAGGCTTTCAATCGGGACCTCATGATAGATGTCGGCCCCGGCATGGATCATCAGCACCGCAAGACAGCCGAAGATGCGGCAGAGGTCGAGCTCCGTTCTTCTCATATTCATCCGCGCCGGACCTGCCGGACGCTCTTTTCAAACTTGCTGCGCGGACCCATGACCTCGTGCCCGCAGCCGAGACAGCGCAGCCTGAAGTCCGCGCCCGTGCGCAGCACCTGCCACTCCCTGGCTCCGCAGGGATGGGTCTTTTTCATGGTGAGGATATCGCCGACCTGAATGTCCATTATTTCTTGATCTCCTCCCAGTAGCGCCTGGCGGCCTGCTCGGTCTTGTTGTCGCCGTATTCGTAGTATTTCGCATTCTTGATCGCGTCGGGCAGATATTGCTGCCGGACCCAGTGGTTGGGAAAGCTGTGGGGGTAGAGGTAGCCCTGCTCCCGCTCGAAGCCGGTCCCGTCGGCGTGGACGTTTTGAAGCTCGCGCGGAATGGGGCCGGTGCGGCCGGCCCGCACGTCGGCGATCGCCCGGTCGATGGCGATGACGCCGGTATTGGACTTCGGCGCGGTCGCCAGCAGGATGCAGGCCTCGGCCAGCGGCAGCCGTCCCTCCGGGATGCCGAGCTGGATGGCGGAATCCACGCAGGCCTTCACGATGGGCACGGCCTGGGGATAGGCGAGACCGATATCCTCACTCGCGGAGCAGAGGATGCGGCGGCAGGCGCCGATCAGATCCCCGGCCTCCAGAAGCCGCGCGAGATAGTGCAGGGCTGCGTCTGGGTCCGAGCCGCGCAGGGATTTCATCAGGGCCGAGAGGATATCGAAATGCTCGTCCCCCTCGCGGTCGTAGCGCATGGCGCTGCGCTGAGTGACGGCCCTGGCGTCCGCGAGGGTGACGACGCCGCCCTCCGACGCGGAGAACAGGAGCTCCACGGCGTTGACAGCCTTGCGCACGTCCCCCCCGCAGGCGGAGGCGATGTGGTCGAGCACCCCGTCCTCCAGAGCAAGCGGCGTTTCCAGCCGGGCGTTCATGATGTCCACGGCCCGCCGGGCGGCCCGCCTGACCTCGGGCGCGTCGATGGCCTTGAACTCAAAGACCGTGGAGCGGCTGAGGATCGCGTTGAAGACCGTGAAATAGGGATTTTCCGTCGTGGAGGCGATGAGGGTGATGCGCCCGTCCTCAATGAATTCCAGAAGCGACTGCTGCTGTTTTTTGTTGAAATACTGGATCTCGTCCAGATACAGGAGCACCCCGCCGGGGGCGAGAAAGGTGTCCAGCTCATCGATGATGCGTTTGATGTCCGCAATGCCCGCCGTGGTGGCGTTGAGCTTGCGCAGCGTGCGGTTCGTGCGCTGCGCGATGATGCGGGCCACCGTGGTCTTGCCCGTGCCGGAGGGGCCGTAAAAGATCATGTTGGGGATCTGCCCGCTCTCAACGATGCGGCGCAGCAGGCCGCCAGGACCCAGGATGTGCTGCTGCCCGACCACGTCGTCCAGCGTGTCCGGGCGGATCTCGTCGGCAAGAGGCTGATACATGGCGCGCTCCTTTCAGATAGCTTATGCTGCCGCGGAAGGATCGTCCTCCCCGGCCCATTCGGCGAAGAACGCCGCCTCTGCCGCCTTCGCGCTGTCCCGGGCCCGGCCCTGAAAGCCGTGCTCCTGCCCGGGGTAGATGATGAGAGCGGCGTCGTCCAGCACCTCCTGCGCCCGGATCGAATAGCTCAGGGGTACGAGAGGGTCCGCGTCCCCGTGGAGGATCAGCACCGGGCCGGTGTAGGCGGCGAGCTGTGTATAATAATCGACGGAGGCCGCGTCCTCCAGGTATTTGCGGCTGACCGTGACGCCGTTGAGCTCTGCGTTCTCCGGAAAGCTGCCATCCGGGCCTGCCGTGTCCTTCGCGAGATCGGGCAGGACGATGGCCGGAAATTCCAGCACCACGGCGCGGATGTCCCGCGGCCTCTGCGCGGCCACATACCCGGTGACAAAGCCGCCCTGGCTGGAGCCCCACAGCAGGATGCAGTCAAAGCGCCCGTCCGCCAGAAAGTGATCCACGACGGCGTTCAGGTCCTCGGCCTTGGTCAGCACGCTCATCTCCGACATGGTCCCGTCGCTCTTCGACCCCTCGCCTCCGCCGCAGAAGTCCAGACTGAAAACGGCGAAGCCCTGCTCCGCAAACCAGTCCGCGTAATCCTGCTTGTCCCTGTGCGTCCCGTTGAAGCCGTGAGAGATGATGATGAGCGGGACCGGCCCGTCCGAATCCGGAACGGTCAGGATCCCGTAGAGCCTGCCGAGACTCGCGTCGATCCGGAGTTCCTCCGCGGCGCAGGACCCCGCAGGGACTGCCAGCATGAGCGCGGCGGTCAAAATCAGAAGCACAGCTCTTCTCATTCTGCATATCCTCCCCGCCGGAAATATCAGCCGGGACCAAAGATCGGCAACAATCCACATTTTATATTTTTTAATTATAGCACCTCCGAGCGCGTTTGTAAAAGGATTCTTTGCAAAACCGGGTATAATTTGTCCGGGGGAGCGCCGCGCCATAAAAAAGCGGAGTTAGAGGCGTTTGCGGACGCCGCCCCCTCTGCAGCGCAGCGCGAAGGCTCACGCACAGCCCGGGTTTTTTCAAAAGAAATTCTTGCAAATCGGCGTTTTGGGTGTTAAAATTTCTCTTTGTGTTAAAATGTATAAACAAAGGGAGTTTTGCTTACTATGGATAAGCTCAGAAACATCGCCATCATCGCGCACGTCGACCACGGCAAGACCACGCTGGTGGACGAGATGCTCAAGCAGTCCGGCGTCTACCGGGAGAATCAGGAGATCGTGGACCGGGTCATGGACTCCAACGATCTCGAGCGCGAGCGCGGCATCACGATCATGGCCAAGAATACGGCCGTCTGGTACGGCGACACCAAAATCAACATCGTCGACACTCCGGGCCACGCCGACTTCGGCGGCGAGGTAGAGCGCATCCTCAAAATGGTCAACGGCGTCATCCTGCTGGTGGACGCGGCGGAGGGCCCCATGCCCCAGACCCGCTTTGTGCTGAGCCGCGCACTGGAGCTGGGCCACCGCGTCATCGTCGTGCTCAACAAGATCGACCGCCCCGACCAGCGCATCCACGAGGTCGTGGACGAGATCCTCGAGCTTTTGATGGATCTGGACGCCACCGACGAGCAGCTCGATTCCCCCATGCTCTTCTGCTCCGGCCGCAACGGCACCGCAAGCTACTCACCCGAGGTGGAGGGGACGGATCTCAAGCCTCTCTTCGACACCATCCTCGAGTACATCCCCGAACCGGAGATGAATCTCGACGCGCCCTTCCAGATGCTCGTGAGCTCCATCGACTACAACGAGTATGTGGGACGCATCGCCATCGGCCGCATCGAGCGCGGCGTCATCCGGCAGAACCAGGAGATCGAGGTCTGCAACTACCACAACCCGGACGCGGCCCCGCTCAGAGCCAAGGCCGTGAGTCTGTACCAGTTTGACGGTCTCAACCGCGTGCCCGTGACCGAGGCGGGGGCCGGCAACATCATCGCCATGGCCGGCATCGGCGACGTCACCATCGGCGACACCATCTGCGCCAAGGGCTCCGCCGAGGCCCTGCCCTTCGTGAAGATCAGCGCGCCGACGCTGGAAATGACCTTCTCCGTCAACGACAGCCCCTTCGCCGGGCGCGAGGGCAAGTTCGTCACCTCCCGCCAGATCAAGGACCGCCTCTGGCGCGAGACACTCAAGGACGTGTCCCTGCGCGTGAGCGAGGTGGAGAACAGCACCGACAGCTTCAACGTCGCCGGCCGCGGCGAGATGAGCCTTTCGATCCTTATCGAGACCATGCGCCGCGAGGGGTACGAGTTTCAGGTCAGCCCCCCGCGCGTCCTCTACCGCGAGATCGACGGCGTGCTGTGCGAGCCGGTGGAGCGCGTCGTGGCCGACGTGCCGCAGGACGCCATGGGCTCCGTGATGGAAAAGCTTGGCGCGCGCAAGGGGACCTTCCTCGAGATGACCCCCGTGGGCAGCCGCATGAAGCTGGAGTTTCTGGTCCCGTCTCGCGGCCTCTTCGGCTACCGCAACGAGTTTCTGACCGATACCAAGGGCGAGGGCATCATGGCCTCCGTCTTTGAAAAGTACGAGCCCTACAAGGGCGAGATCGCCCGCCGCAATACCGGCTCTCTCATCGCGTGGGAGACGGGGGAGGCCGTGGCCTACGGCATCTGGAACGCGCAGGAGCGCGGCGCGATGTTCATCGTCCCCGGCACGAAGGTCTACGCCGGCATGGTGGTCGGCGTCTGCCCGAAGGCGGACGACGTGCCTGTCAACGTCTGCCGCACCAAGCATCTGACAAATACCCGCGCCTCCGGCTCTGACGAGGCCCTGCGCCTCGTGCCCGCAAGACAGATGAGTCTTGAGCAGTGCCTGGAGTTTCTGGCCGACGACGAGCTTCTGGAGGTCACGCCCAAGAGCCTGCGCCTGAGAAAGAGCATCCTTGACCACAGCCTCAGGATGAAGACTGTGATGCGAAACCGCTGAGAAGCCGGGGTCCCACGCCGATTTCTTCTGCTTTTCAAACGCGAGACGATTGCATTTTCCGCGCGCTTCCTGTATAATCATTGCATTATTGTTTTTCGGCCTTGAAGAGAGCTTCAGGTCCCCCTGGCGCTTTTGGCAACACCGCACAATCCGTCCCCGGCGCTTTCCGGAACAATCGCGCTCTGCTTTTGTCATTTCGCTCCTGCAATGCACAGAGTATTCCTGCAAAAGACCGCCTTTCTCAGAACTCGATTTATCTCGGAATCCGTCCTCGCCAAATGATGCGGCGCTGCCATTTCAAAGCGCCGAACAGAAAAACGACAGGAGGACTGTATGAACGCAAAATTCTTATCTTATCTGGTAAAGAGACTGTTTATGGCCCTGCTGACGGTGTTTCTCGTGGTAGCGATCACCTTCTTCGTCATGCACGCGATCCCGGCAAGCCCCTTCAGCTCCGAAAAGGCGAAGAGCGACGCCGTCATCGCGGCGCTGGAGGCAAAGTACGGCTTTGACAAGCCCGTCCCCGTCCAGTTTTTGAACTATCTGAAAAGCATCCTCCACGGCGATTTCGGCCTCTCCACCGGCTGGGTCGGAAACACGGTGATCGAGCTGATTATCGGCGGCTTCAAGTACTCCGCGCGCATCGGCTTCACCGCGGGCATCCTGGCCCTGGTCCTGGGGGTGATCCTCGGTTCAATCGCCGCCCTCCAGAGAGGGCGATTGCTGGACAAGGTCATCCAGGTTGCGACGACCGCACTGGTCTCCATGCCGTCCTTCGTGATGGCGACGATTCTGCTGCTGGTATTCTCGCTGCAGCTCGGCTGGCTCCCGTCCATGGGCAACCAGAAGGGCGGCCTCATCCTGCCAATCATTTCGCTGAGTCTGTATCCCATGGCCTACACCACGAGACTACAGCGCTCCTCCATGCTGGACGTGCTGGGGCAGGACTACATCCGCACCGCGCGGGCCAAGGGCGTCAAGAACAGCAAGGTGATCTTCAAGCACGCGCTGCGCAACACGCTCACGCCGGTCATCACCTATGCGGGCCCCATGATGGCCTACATCCTGACGGGCTCCATGGTGGTGGAGAACATCTTCTCCGTCCCCGGTCTCGGGCGGCTGTTCACCAACAGTATGCTGCGCACGGATTACATGATGATCATGGGCGTCACCATCTTCCTCGCCACCATGATCATCCTCATGAATTTTCTCGGGGACATCCTCTACAAGGTAGTCGACCCGCGTATTGATTTGAGCTGAGGAGGGAACAATATGCCGGATACAAAGAAAACGTTCAAAAACCCCATCAGCCTCCAGATCGACCCCGCCCTGTTTGAAAAAGCCGGCGACGAGGAAAAGGCCCAGCAGGTCACCATGCGCGAATCCGTCTCGTTTACGAAGGACGCGATGCGCCGCCTGCGCAAAAATCACATCGCCATGGTCTCCCTCTATGTCATCATCGCCATTGCCCTCATCGCCTTCATCGTGCCGAACTACTACCCCTACAACTATACCAAGCAGGACGTGACGGCCCAGAACCTCGCCCCCTTCCAGTACAGCGCGAAGGAACAGGCCAGAATCGCCCAGGGTGCAGAGGTCTTCCCGCACATCATGGGCACCGACGCCCTGGGGCGCGACTATGCCATCCGCGTGATCTACGGTACGCGAATCTCCCTGCTGGTCGGCATTTTCTCCGCCCTCATCGTCATCGTCATCGGCATCGTCTACGGCTCCGTCTCCGGCTATTTCGGCGGCAAGGTGGACCTCGTCATGATGCGCATTGTGGATATCATCTACTCGCTGCCGGACGTGCTGATCGTCATTCTGCTCTCGGTCGCCATCAAGGACTGGGTCGCGACCTCCGGGAGCGATCTGGTCGCCCGCCTGGGGGCCGGCATGGTGTCCATCTTCATCGTCTTCGGCCTGCTGTACTGGGTCTCCATGGCCCGCCAGGTCCGCGGCCAGATCCTCTCCATCAAGGAGCAGGAATACGTGCTGGCCTCCAAGGCCATCGGCGCGTCGCCCGCCCGCATCATCCGCAAGCACATGATCCCGAACTGTGTGTCCGTCATCATCATCATCGCCGCCATGCAGATCCCCAGCGCGATCTTTACCGAGAGCTTTCTGAGCTTCCTCGGACTCGGCGTGTCGGTGCCGATGCCGTCGCTGGGTTCGCTCGCGTCCGACGCGCGCACGGGCCTGCGCTCCTATCCGTATCAGCTGCTGTTCCCGGCGCTTGCGATCTTCCTGATCGTGCTGGCCTTTAACCTCCTCGGCAACGGCCTGCGCGACGCGTTCGATCCCAAGCTGCGTTCGTAAGGAGGTCCGCGACATGAGTATGCTTGAAGTAAGCGATCTCCACACCTCCTTTTTCACGCCCTCCGGCGAGGTGAAGGCCGTCAACGGTCTGTCCTTCAGGCTGGAGCGCGGCAGCGTGCTCGGCATCGTCGGCGAGAGCGGCTCCGGCAAGTCCGTCAGCGCCTACTCCATCCTGCAGATTCTCACGAACCCCGGCCGCATCGTCTCCGGCTCCATCAAGCTCCACGGGGAGGAGCTGGTCGGCAAGAGCGACGCCGAGATGCGCCAGATCCGGGGCAATAAAATCAGCATCATCTTCCAGGACCCCATGACCTCGCTGAACCCCACCTTCACGATCGGCAACCAGCTGTGCGAGGCCATCGTCCTCCACACCGACCGCAACCGCCGCCAGGCGGAGGAGCGCGCGGTGGAAATGCTCCGGCTCGTCGGAATCTCCGAGCCGGAAAAGCGCATCCACCAGTACCCGTATGAGCTCTCCGGCGGTATGCGCCAGCGCGTCATGATCGCCATGGCCCTTGCCTGCGAGCCGGACATCCTCATTGCGGACGAGCCGACCACCGCCCTCGACGTGACCATCCAGGCCCAGATCCTGGACCTGATGCTGGAGCTTCAGAAGGAGCTCGGCATGGCGATCATCATGATCACCCACGACATGGGCGTCATCGCCTCCGTCTGCAAGGAGATGATCGTGATGTACGCCGGCGGCGTGTGCGAGCGCGGCACGACCGACGCGATCTTCTATCACCCGATGCACGAGTATACCAAGGGCCTCATGCGCTCCATCCCGGATATGAGCGACGATGAAAAGACCCGCCTCATCCCGATCAGCGGCACGCCGATCGACCTGCTGCACATGCCGCCCGGCTGCCCCTTCGCACCAAGGTGCGACAACGCAATGAAGATTTGCCTGCGGGAAAAGCCAGGGGAGTACTGGGTCGGGCACAACCATCTGGCCGCCTGCTGGATGAATGTCAAAAACGGCCAGTGCTATGAGACGCGCCCGGAGGCGGAGGAAGGAGAGGAAGCATGAACGGGAACGAAGTCTTCACCCCCAATCCCGACTGTCTCGTCCAGGTCCGCCATCTGAAGCAGTATTTCCCCGTCGCCACCGGCTTTCTCAAGACCACCATGCTCAAGGCCGTGGACGATGTCTCCTTTGACATCATGAGAGGGGAGACCCTGGGCCTCGTCGGCGAGAGCGGCTGCGGCAAGACCACGGTCGGACGCACCATGCTCCAGCTCTACAAGCCCACGGGCGGCGAGGTGTGGTTTGACGGCAGGCGCATCGACAGCAAGGAGTCGCTGCGGGAATTCCGCCGCCGCGCCCAGATGGTGTTCCAGGATCCGTATTCCTCCCTCAACCCGCGCCTGACTGTGGCGGACATCGTGGCGGAGCCCATCGACGTGCACCACCTCTGCGCAACGAGAGGGGAGCGCGAGGCCCGCATCCGCGAACTCATGGGGCTCGTCGGGCTGAACACGGAGCACGCCACCCGCTACGCACATGAGTTCTCAGGCGGACAGCGGCAGCGCATCGGCATCGCCCGCGCGCTGGCCTCAAATCCAAAGTTCATCGTCTGCGACGAGCCGGTCTCCGCCCTCGATGTGTCCATCCAGGCCCAGGTCATCAACATGCTCGAGGACCTGCAAAGCCAGCTCGGACTGACCTATCTCTTCATCGCGCACGACATCAGCGTGGTCAAGCATATCTCCAACCGCATCGCGGTCATGTATCTCGGCCACATGATGGAGCTTGCGGGATCGAACGAGCTGACGCGCCATCCCCTGCACCCCTACACGGTGTCGCTCATGAGCGCGGTCCCGATTCCGGACCCGGTGGAGAGCCGCAGGCAAAAGCGCATCGTCCTCGAGGGCGACGTGCCGAGTCCCCTGAACGTGCCCTCCGGCTGTCCCTTCCGCACCCGCTGCGCCAGGGCGGACGAGAGCTGCGCGCAGAGCTGCCCCGCACTGCGCGAGGTTGCCCCGGGCCACTTCGTGGCCTGCCACAACGTGTGATCCCATTTTGGTGTTTACTGCCATACGGCGTGAACATAAAGTATTACTTTCCCAAAGGAGGAAAAACAATGAAAAGAACCATCGCAATCGTTCTCTGTCTCGTGATGGTACTCGGTCTCTGCGCCTGCGGCCAGACCGCGGCCCCCGCTCCCGCCGCTACGGAAGCCCCTGCCGCCACGGAAGCACCCGCCGCAACCGAAGCTCCCGCCGCGACTGAGGCTCCCGCTGCGGAAGCGCCTGCCGCGAACGCCGGCAAGGTCATCAGCATGTTCCTCGGCGGCGGCACGCCGCTGTCCATGGACCCCGCGCTCAACAGCGCGTCCACCGGCTCCAACATTATCCGCTCCGCCTTCGCCGGCCTGACCGGTTTTCAGCTCAACGCTGACGGCGAGCCTGTCATGTCTCCCGAGCTGGCTGAGTCCTGGGAGATCTCCGAGGACGGCCTGACCTACTCCTTCGTTCTCCGTGAGAACCTGAAGTGGTCCGACGGCACTGACTGCACCGCCTCGCAGATCAAGGCTTCCTGGGAGCGCGCCGCCTCCGCCGAGCTCGGCGCCGATTACGGCTTCCTGTTTGACGTGATCGCCCGCAATGAGGACGGCACCCTCGCCATCGATGTGGACGATGCCGCCCGCACCTTCGTCGTGCATCTGCCCCAGCCCTGCGCCTACTTCCTCGACCTGTGCGCCTTCGTTCCCTTCTACCCCGTGCGTGTTGACCTCGCCGACAACGAGGGCATCTGGGCCACCAATCCCGCGACCTATGTCGGCCTCGGCGCGTTCAAGATGACCAAGTACGCCGTTGACGATGTCATCACCTTCGAGAAGAACCCCTACTACTGGAACGCCGACGCTGTCAAGCTCGACGGCCTGAACTTCTACCTCTCCGAGGACAACACCGCCATCCTGACGGCCTACGAGAACAACACCGTGGATTATATCCAGTCCATCTCCTCCTCCGAGTTTGACAGACTGAACGCGGCCTATCCCGGCGAGCTCGCCTTCTGGCCGACCCAGGGCACCTA
>CACZDN010000024.1 GCA_902779945.1 Oscillospiraceae bacterium
AATTCCTGTTTGAAGATCTCTATGCCTGGGCGGGACAGCTTCGCACAATAGATATGTCGAAGAAGGGCACCGCTTTCGTGAAAGCCGGGGAGATCAAAATGCTTGGAGAGAAAGCCTTCGCCCGCCTCAACCATAGGCACAATTTTGCGGGGCTTGCGCATGAAGACTTTGTGGAAAACATCGTCGATTTCTATAGTGTGATCAACCTGCTGCATCCCTTTCGGGAAGGAAACGGCAGAACGCAGCGCGTATTTTTTACGCAGCTGATCCGTAGTGCGGGGTATGACATTGATTTTTCACAAATTGACACAGACGAATTGATGGTCGCCACGATTCAAGCTGTCGGTGGTGTAAACGATCTGCTTCTCGCAGTATTCCGGAACGCAATCAAGGGTGACACAGAGAAACGATAACTCTGGAGGCTGGATCTTCCAGCCTCCTATTTTCATATCTCCCCGGCGAGAAAGCCGCCGACTTTGTTTGCCGCATCCTTTTTCATGGCATTGGTGATATGACCGTAGGTGTCCAGCGTAAAGCCCGCGGAGTAGTGGCCGAGCAGACCGGAGAGCGTTTTCACGTCCACGCCGTTTTGCAGCGCCAGCGTTGCGAAGGTATGGCGCAGATCATGGAAGCGTACCTGCTTCAGCCCCGCCCGTTTCAAGACCCGGTGCAGCATCTTCAGCACGCTGTCCGGGGAGATCGGTCCGCCGGAAGGCGAGGAGAACACGTATTCGCTGAACCCGTTTTCCCGTTCTTTCTTCTCTTTTAAGATCTGCGCTACCTCCGGCGAGACCACGATCTGCCGATAAGCATTCTTCGTCTTGAGCGGAGACTCTTGCACCTTGCCGTCCATGCGCGTGATCTGACAGTGTACGTCGAGGGTGCTGTTCTCAAAATCCACGTCCGACCATTTCAGCCCCAGCAGCTCACCTCGCCGCAGTCCGGTAGACAGCTCCGTATAGTACAGCTCGAACACGCCCGACCGTCTCGCTTCCTCGAAGAACTTGCTCAGCTGATCCAGCGGGAGCGTTTTCATTTCCGTCTTTTCCTTTCGCGGCAGGATGCAGTCCTCTGTGGGGTTGGACGGGATCAGCTTTTCCTTCACAGCACGATCCAAGGCGTGGGACATGAAGAAGTACATATTCCGCACCGATTTGGCAGAGAGGCCGGCCGACTTTTTTTCCGACTCTTTTCTCTGAACTCTGCCCGCGTTTCTCATACGATTGAAGAAGAACTGCACGTCGTGATTGGTGAGCTCTTTCAATTGCTTGTCGCCAATCGGATCGTGAGCGATCTGGTTTTTCAGAAACCCGCCGTAGTTTGTCAGGGAGGAAGAGCGCAGATAGACGCTGCCGTAGTTGTCCAGCCAGTATTGTAACCAGTGGCTGAGAGTAAAGTCGCCTGAACTTGCTGGATCGTATTGCTGTGTGGTCTCAATCGCCTTCTTGAGCTTTTCTTTGACCTCGCCCTGTGTCTTTCCAAGAACGCTTTTGATAATCTGCTTTCCTGTTTTGGGATCGTGTCCGACTGTGTATCGGCCTTCCCAACGTCCGTCTTTCCGTTTGCGTATGCTGCCTTCGCCATTTGCTCGTTTCCTGGCCATGCTCATCGCCTCCTTTTGTAGCACAAACAAATACCACAGAATTTCAGAAATAGCTACTCTATTTTTTCGTGGTCTGTGCTTTTATCCAGGCGATGAATTCTTCCTTTGGCACAATAATGCGTGAGCCGATTTTGATGGTTGGAAAGTCCTCGCTTCTGACCAGCTCATAGGCTCCGGCGCGAGAAATTCCGAGGATTGCCGCCACCTCCATCACTGAGAGCATCAACGGCAGTTCATCGTACTTTTTGTAAATTGTCTCGTTTCTCTGAACGATGCTAAAACCTCCTTTATGGGGCATAGGAACCCCTCTTTTTTCGTTGAAAACACTGCGTTTTTTTGCTTCATGACACCCTCGGGCGTCTTTTTACGGGAGCAGGAACCCCCCTCGCAAAACCCCGAAACTGCCCGCACTGCGGGCAGAAGTGGCTGCAGCGGGGCGGCGGACGACCCCGCTGCTTTCTCCCGCCTCCTCCCCTCTGCGTTGCCTGCGGCTCTGTACCGGGTCGAAAAATCTGCGCAGCCGTTCACCTTGCCTCCTCCGCCAAAGCCGCACGCAGCGGCTCCTGTGGGTGCCTGCGGTTGTAATCTTCCATCCTTTGCCTGGCCTGCTGGGCAGCCCTCTCCGCATCAAGCCGGACGAATTGTTGTTGGGTGTAGTACTCGATGGCATCCTGGATGGGACGGATGGTGTAGAGCAGACATCCGTTGTGGATGCGGCCGTCTCGGGTCTGCACCCTGGTATGTTCGGTGTAGATTAGATCCTTTTCTTCAAGCTGTAGCACATACTTTCGCACCGTATTGTCGCTGAGCTTCAGCGCCCGCCCGATGGTCGCGTAGCTTGCCACAGCCTGGTATGTTTTTCGATCTTCAATGAACATGAGATAGCTGTAGATTGCGATCTCTGAATCGCAGAGGCCAAGAGAAAAAAGCTCTTTTGGTATTGGGAAGAAGTGTCCTGGTATGATTCTTTTGTTTTCCCGCAATCGCTGCTCCTTCCTGTTTTCGATTTCGAAACGATTCGTGCAGGCTTCGTCAAAAAATCCCTCACGCCTTTAGGCAAAAAGAAAGTCTTCTGATAGCCTGCCTATTCAAAAATTTGTATTACCTCTTTTATGACCGTTTCGAAAAGAAAAAAGTTCCTGCGTCATAAGCGCATTCGCGCAGCGTCTGAAAATTTTTCAAGCAAAAGGACTGCCGCCCGTCTGGGTGACAGTCCTTTGTGCGTATTCTTTGTATACTGCGACGCAGAATCTGAGATACTGAGTACAGTTTTCTCATACAGGCAAATTAAATTCCAAGTACGTATTCATAGTCAAGCTGCTTTTTTCGTTCCTGCCAGTCAGGCATATGCACGGTCAGTAAATCATAAAAATCTTTATTATGATGCGGATACAGAAAGTGAATCAGCTCGTGGAGGATTACATATTCAATGCAGGGCGCGCTCGCTTTATATAGATAGTAGTTTAGGTTGACGGTTGCGTTTTTTCTACTACAGCTGCCCCATAACGTGCTCATCTTCTTGACACAGACTGCAGGTTTTTCAATTCCATGCTTCCCTATTATCGGATAGAGCCGGTCAACAACTTTTTGAAAATAGCATCGAGATGTCTGCTGCCACCAGTTGTTTACCTGCCTGTCAATTCTCTGTTGATCTGCTTCAAAGGTCAGGACTTTCAAGACCCCGTCTTCCACAAGAATCTGTTTCTTGTTGGACGGATAAACACGAACGGTCAATTGCCGACCAAGAATTCTTGTTGATGTTCCGGAAGAAAAGTGCTCCTCTTTTTCAATTGCTTTTGTCTGGGTAAACAGATCCCGTTTTTCTTCAATCCAAGAAGTTTTTTCCAGCAGGTATTTTTCTATCCACTCTTCCGGCGTGTCCAGAGGTACAGACAAGTGAATCTCTCCTGACGGAAAAACCTTGAGCCTGACCTGTTTCATCTTTTTGAATGAAACTTTGACGGGAAATGTGTTCCCTTTTATTGTAACGTCAAAGCCCATGTTTAATACCTGCTCATTGCCGTCTTGATGATACTCTCTATCATTAAGTCCATTTTTTCTTCAGGCAGATCAATGCCAAACGCATCGCAGAAGTCCCACAGTAAATCTTCTACTGCCTGATTCATTTTTTTGTGGATGGGAATACTCGTTCGCCAGTCTACGCGAGCTAGAGACTGAACTGCCTGCTTGATATCCAGCGACAGCTTTCCAAGACTTTCTTCATAGTCGAGCGTTTCTTCCCCTTGTTGTTTTAGTATGTCACTGAATGCACCATAAAATGCTTTTGCATCGCTGTCATTGATAATAGCAGATGGATAGGAGTGGCCGGTAAACCCTTGCCGCAGATCTTCGGCCATTTTTTTCATGTTCTCCAGATAGGTATTTTCATCTCGTGACTTGCGATATGCTGCTATGGTATCGCGGATTCGTTCGGAGAAGCGCTTATAGAGCATGGGATCTTCATACCTGCGAGACTCCAATTCCGAAACGATTCGCGTATGGATGTATGCCGCCTTTGCTTTTTGCCCCTCCACTTCTTCGAGCTGCTTATCCATGGCAGCCTTATCGTGCAGCGCAATCGGTTCCACAACAATCTCAACTGGCTCGGATGTGACAAAGGTATTCAGCAGGTTTCGAATGCCATCTTCATATTTGTTGAAGTCTACTTTCTCGGCAAAAACCATCATCAAAGCAGAACGCAGCTTTTGGAAGAAAAGCAGATCAGCTTTATACTTCTGCATTTCATCAAAGCCGATGCTCTGATAAAGCGAATAGTCCGCCACAGCAAGGCTCATCATCTTGGAGAAAGCCGCAAGCCTTTCATAGAATTCTTTTCGCAGCTTCTCGCTTTCTTCCGCATCTTCTTTGTCGAAGAAAGCCACCCACGCTCGCGGATTGTTCTGGTCAAATGTGGTGTCACCGAAAAATGCCCAAACAGCTTGATGCGCAAGTTTGAGCTTTTCTTTCCCTTCGGTTGCAGTATCGAGAGCGCCGACAAGATCTGCCGTATCGAAGCCGGAGAAGCCGGACTGGTCGTCGCTGTACATTTCCAGCGCACTGTCGAGTTTTCCAAACAAGCCCCAGTAGTCGACAATCAAGCCAAAATCTTTTCCCGGAGCGATGCGGTTTACGCGGGCAATCGCCTGGAGAAGCGTGTGCTCCTTCATGGGTTTGTCAATGTAGAGCACACCAAGAGAAGGTGCGTCAAAGCCCGTCAGAAGCATACTCTGGACGATCACGATATCGACGTCCTCACCGCCGATGATGTTGTTCTTTACATACTCCTCATAATCATCATATTTGCTGCCGAAGCGCGGTTCGACCTCGGTCTTGAAGAAGTCCCGGATCAGTGCTTTGTCATTGTTGGACACATCCCCCTCGTCTCCTTCGGACGAGATCGATTCATCGCAGATCAAAGCCGCGGCATGAACGCCGCCGATCCCGTTGATCGCCCGCTCCAGTTTGACCGCCGTCGCGCGCGTCGAAACAGCAGCCATGGCTTTATAGCCTCTCGGCCGGCAGTAGCTGAGAAAGTGCTCATGGATGTCAAAAGCAATCATGGACAGCCGCTGATCCGTCTGCGCGAGCTTCATGAACGAGCTCCACTTCCGGCGCATGTCCTCTTTTTGCGGTTCCGTTAAAGGCGCGAGGATGCTTTTCAGATAATCGTCGATCCGATCGCTGCTGACATCCTGGGGAATAACCCGTCCGTCATAGACCAAAGGCACAATCACCCCGTCCCGGATACCATCTTCGAAGCGATAGGAATTGCCGATCCTCTGGCCAAATTTCAGGTACGTATTGGTCTGGTCTTTTCTGAGGAGCGGCGTCCCGGTGAAGCCGATCTTGAAAGCCTTCGGCAGCACATCATTCATCATGTTGTGAAATTCGCCGGTATGGGAACGGTGGCTCTCGTCGATCAGCAGAAAGATATTTTCATCGGTGATCTTCGTGCGGGTTTTTGCAGCAGCTTCAAACTTGTTGATGGTAGTGGCAATAATCGTATTGCCCTCGTCCTTCAGTAAACTTACCAGACCGCGACCGGTGGTAGCTTCGGCAGGGTCCAGACCTGTATGGACAAAGTTATCCCGGAGCTGTTTGATCAGATTCAGCCGGTCGCAGACCAGCACGAACCGAGGATTTTTGATTCTCTTATCTGCAAGAATCCGTTTGACCAGCATGACCATGGTCAGAGACTTTCCGCTACCCTGCGTGTGCCAGATGACGCCGCCGCGGTTCATGCAGCCATCCTCGCCATGGATCCGGCGCATAGTGTTTTCCACACCGAAGAACTGCTGATAGCGGGCGATCTTCTTCACGCCGCTGTCATAGAGGATAAAGAAGCGTACCAGATTCAGCAGACGCGGCTTCGACAGCATGGAGACGATAACTTTATCCTGTTCGGTGATATGCCCATCATCCACGTAGCGCTTGGCGGCATCCTCCTGCCATTGCACATTCTCTTCGTGCCATTTGCAGTAGAATTCCTGCGGTGTCCCGGCTGTGCCGTATTTCACCGCCTCCGGGTTCATGGCGAGAACAAGCTGTGTGAATTTGAAGAGTTGGGGGATATAGTCCGGCTTCCAGTTGCGGACGTTCTGCTTGACGCCCTCCTCCAAATCCACGCTGGACTTTTTGCACTCGATCACCGCAAGGGGGATGCCGTTTACCAGGAGGACGATATCCGGACGGGCGTACTTTCCGTTGGTGCGCTCCACCGAGAACTCATCAGTGACCTGCCAGATGTTGTTTTCCGGGTGCTCCCAGTCAATATAGGAGATATCGAAGGACTGCATATTGCCGTCGTAGAGATGCACGTCGCAGCTTTTTCCATAGATCAGCCGGTCATAGATGGCCTTGCTGGCAAACATGAGCCCACGGTCAAGCTGAACATCCAGCTCGCGGATCGCGTCGCCAATGGCCTCGTCGGGAAAGGGCGTCTGCTTGCCGCGATAAAGAAACGACTGTGAGGAGAGAAACTCCCGCATGACGTCCGGGAAAAGCACATGCGAAAGACGGCCGCGCTTCTGCTCGGCCTCAGCGCGGGGGATATACTGGTATCCCATCGCCTGCAATTCTTTCAGCGCCCTGTCCTGAGACTCGGGGCGTTCGTTGAAGATTGTGTGATTCAGCATTGCGCGTTCCTCCGGTATGAAAGAGTAAGAGGCACAGCGGGGCTTGGTGAAGGCCCCGCCGGCCTGCTTTGGATTACTGCCTGTCCCTCGGCGGACACGGGTCGTTCCCGTGACTGTCGGGACGCTGGATGACTCCGTCCTTGCGGTGCGGGATCAGTTCCGTTCCCTGGTTGATGCTCATTCTTCGTCCGGCGTCCATGGCCTCTTTCTTGGTCTCGTAGTGGCCGCTGGCCCGCTGGGCGTTCTCACGCTTTACATCCCAGCCGCCGTCGGGGTTGGGGACAACATGGTGTTCTTTTCTCGGCATGGTCTTTACCCCTTGTGTGCCCTGGGACAGCAAGTCTTGCAGCCGTCCGCGTCGGAATAATAGGCTTTGGCAAAATTGACTGCCTCAACTTCATTGTTAAACCAACCGAGATTGATTCTGTCAGACACACCCAGACTGTCTGCGTGCTCCTGTGTGTGAACCTCGTGATGATAGCCGGGGTTGTATGTCGCGTTTCGATTGACAATGTAATAGTTCATTTGTACCTTTCTCTTGACTGTCGTCAAGCCGTCGTGCTAAACTTAGCACATCAATAAGTTGATGATTTCCCGTCTGCTTATTTGATCGAACGCTTGAACTGCGGCAACAGTTTAAGCGTTCTTTTTATATGCCCTCATAGGCCTCGCCTCCTTTCCGTTTTCCGTGGATGCTCCGGACAATGACTCGCTATGCCGGAGCATCCGTTCAGACCTTAACTCGTACTAACCCGGTCAGCAGCAGTTGCATCAGGGCTTTTTTCTTTTGCTGTCCGGCTTCCAGCTCACGCTGATGAAGGGTGATAAGGGTGTCGAGAGCTGTTAAAGATGCTGAAATGCACTCTTGTTCGGGTTTGGTGGGGACCATTGTTTTAAGCTCAACAAGGTTCCCAACGGCAAGTCCTGGCTGTGCCGACTGCCCAGAAAATTGGCCTAAATTCATAACCCCGAAGCAATAGAAAAGAAACCTTGTATCGTTGTATTTGTCAGCCTTTACAGCTACTGCATGTTCAGTAAAATAGGCCTTCCCAGAGGAAAAGTTCATGTTTCCGCATAGTGCTCCTTGACGGCCAATTAGGGCATATTCACCGTCATGATTGTAGCGATCAGTATACCCTCTAAGGCCATTGCCTCCAAATACTGGATAGCTGCCTGCTTCAGCGATATCCTCTGCGCTGATAAAGTCTCCACTCTTAAACTCGGAGCAGAGTTCTCCTAACTTACGCTGTTCCCAAGGAGCTGTGAAGCCGGGGAAGCGCAGCTCCGGCACGTCCTCTCCTTCCCGAGGGAACATCTTCGCCAGGCAGGTCTTTTTCAGCTGCTTCAATTCCTCCACGCGCTTCTGCTTCAGCTCGATAACCCGATCACAGGCGGACAGGATGTCGGCGATCTTCTGCTGCTCTGAAATTGGTGGGATTGGCATCATAAATTCCCCGAGGCGGCTAAAATACATCCGGGTTCTTGTGCTGCCCTTCTTTTGCGCGCGGCAGAAAGATCGGAACTCATTTGTCCCATTCAGGTACTCAATGAGCAGACTCTGATTAAGTTCTGCGTTTGTGGTAAAGACTGGATATTCCGGGCTGACCAGCACGGGGGCGCCCAAATCATTTACGTTGAATTTGAAAACATCATCATCGCTCATGTGCCGGTAGGTAACATAGCCCTCCGGAACGACATGAAAACCCCCGGTGGTTTCCTCGAAGCGCTGGTCGTTATAGTAATCTGTCTGCGGAAGCAAGCCCTGGCGCGAAGATGTTGCCAGCATATACCGTTCTGTGTCGTTGGAATACTCATCATGGGCAACCAGGTATTTCGCGATCTTCTCATATTTCCAGTCGAGCGGGCGCCGCTGGTGATTCTCAACGATATATCCGTCCGGTATCTCACCGCGGCGGACAGCCTCGATCCGTTTTCTGATTTCGTCTCTCATCTCTTCACCTTTGATTCTCACAACCAGGTGTGTAGCGGAAATGGCAGATTAGCGATCTTCTCCGCTTTTCAGCCTGCGCTGTTCCTGTTCCCGCTCAATCTGCGCGATGCTCTTCTTCGGCGTCGGCAGATCCTCGGGCATTGTGCCGCCCAGTTCTTTTATGGTCTCGCGCACTTTTTTCCCGACCTGGAAATGTACTTCATTTGCCGCGTACTTTCCACGAACGTTTTCTCGCCGAAGCTTCTCGTCGGTCTGTGTTGCACGGAACAGGTTTGCCGCCAGTTCTGTGCTGCCCATATGGTCCAGAATCTTCTGGCTTTTCTTCAGCCCCTTGCGCTCATGGATTTCTTTTGCGCCGAGCCCACCGTACAGCCCTTGGTAACCCCTGTTCTGAAAGATCGCATAATCTTTTTGATTGACGATACCTGCCATTTGCGCAGCCTCAGCGAGAGACTTGTTGTGGGCTGTCATCTCGTTGCGAATGGCCAGACGCTTCTGATCCTCGCTCAGTTCCTCGTAGTTGTCAATCAACTCTTGCTGCCTGGTTTTCACGGCAAAATAGGACTGCCCGACCGCGATCACCTCTTTGCGGGGATCCCCATTCATTACGATCAGGTAGCAGGCATACCGGGAGAGCATTACATCATCAATCTCGCGCTCTGCCCCGGAGCCGATGTCAACCATTTTGCCAACGTCGGCAAAATGGTCAGAAACATCAAAGCCGCTGTTCTGGCAGGCCAACTTTGCGCGGTCGATCGCTTCTGCGAAGCGCCGCCACTGCGCATAGTCCAGTATCGGCTGCAGCTCGCGTGCCAGCCAGTACTCCTGCCCGTACTCGTTTACATGCTTGATGCTCTCAAAGGTCTCTTCACTGTAATTCACAAGATCATTCATAATCCCAATTCCTCCAGGTACTTGGCCAGCTGCGCCTCCGCCTCGGCAATCTCCGCCTTGATCCGCTGGATGTTACCCTGCACTTCCTCGATGTCCACCAGTTCTTCTTCCTCAAAGCTGTCCACATAGCGGGGGATGTTGAGGTTATAATCGTTGGCCCGGATCTCCTCCGGCGTAGCCACGTGGGCAAAGCGCTCCACATCCACCCGGTCGGTGTAAGCCTTGTAGATGGCATCGATGTGGCACTGATCCAGCTTGTTCTGGTTCTTGTCCTTGCGGTAGCGGAGATTTCCGTCGGCATCCTTGCCGGAGGCGTCGATGAACAGCACGTCGTTCGTCGTCCGGTTCTTCTTGAAGACCAGGATGCAGGCGGGGATGCTCGTCCCATAGAAGAGGTTGGCCGGAAGTCCGATCACGGCGTCCAGCAGATTCTTCTCGATGACGGTCTGACGGATGCGGCCTTCTGCCGCGCCGCGGAACAGCACGCCGTGGGGAACGACGGCGGCCATGCGGCCGTTGCTGCGCAGGGAGTAGAGCATGTGCAGAAGGAACGCCCAGTCACCCTTGCTGGCAGGGGGAACGCCCCAGTCAAAGCGGTGATAGGGATCCAGATTCGCAGTCATCTTGAATTTTTTATCCTTGCTCTCGCTGCCGTCCTCCTGACCACCGCGGTTGAAGCCCTCGGCCCATTTGTCCAGCGAGAAGGGCATGTTGGCGACGATCACGTCAAACTGTTTCAGGTTGCCGTCAGAGTCCAAATGCTGCGGGTTGGAGAGCGTATCGCCCCAGGCGATCGCATCCCGGTTGACATGGATGCCGTGGATGAAGAGATTCATTCTGGCCATCGACCAGGAGGAGCCGTTCATCTCTTGCCCATAGATCGCCACCGAGTCCAGGTTTCCGGCTTTTCGTGCGGTACGGATCAGCAGGGATGCCGAGCCGCAGGTTGGGTCGTAGATGGAGTCGTTGGGCTTCGGAGCAGTCAGCATACCCATCAGTTCGGATACCATACTCGGTGTGAAGAAGGAGCCGGCTTTCTTACCCGCCTCTGCAGCGAACTCGCCGACCATGTACTCGTAGGCATCACCGATCACATAGGCTGGATCTTCACCGGGGGCCACTTCGATCTGTGAGGGCTCCAGGCAGAGCGGTTTGAAATCTTCCAGCAGCGTGCGGAGCTTTGTCACCTTCTGCTGCGGGTTACCGAGCATGGATTCGCTGTTGAAGTTGACGCTGCGGAACACGCCACCCAGCTCGGAGTTGCTGTCCTGGATACCCTGCAGGGCTGTGTTGATCTTTTCTCCGATCTTGGGATCAAAGCGGTTTTCATACAGGTAGTCAAAGCGCTGGTCGTCTGCCAAAACAAAGGGGAGATTTTTCTTGGCCCGCTCGATGCGGATCTCGTTGCCGTTGTACCTGGCCTCCAGCCCGCGTAGGTTTTCCTTATAGGTGTCATCCAGATATTTCAGGAACAGCATAGTGAGGACGTAGTCCTTGTAGTTTGCTGCGTCGATGGAGCCGCGGAACGTGCCGGCCGCTTTCCACAGCGTCGCTTTTATATCCTCATAGCGTGTCATTTTTTTCTCCTCCGCCTGTTGTGATTTTTGAGATCATCATAGACACAAGCCTGTCGTTTTCATCGATGTACTCCCGCAGCAACGCTTTGCGCTTTCGTGAAAGCTGCCAGATCGCGCCGAGCTTTTTCTGGTCTGTCATAGGGACAAGCGGGACTGTGATTTCCGCCAGCTTTTTCTGTGAGATAGCCTTGATTGCAGCTGAAGTACCTGAGACATGCTCCACCTGACCAATGACATCCTTCTGCTCCAGAAGGCATGCGAGATACAGCGGGTCAATTTCTGCTGTTGGGCGAACAATAAGCAAATTTTGTGAGGCAACCGCACCCGCTTCGTTATCTGATATGACAAATACAAACGAGGGATTCAAACGCTTGACCAAAATATCGCCAGCCCGGAGTCTCAAATGTTGGCTAACGTCGTCTCTCCGGTATTGGGTTTCCATTCCATGGAGGTCCCCCGTATCAGAAAAGCTGTTTGGTTGAAGCACTTTGAAAGCATATCCGTCTTTATCTCCGAGGCCGGTTACACCGGTGAAAACTTCTGCCAAAGCTCCGAGCTGTTTTTCTGAGGAACACACGCAAATCCCTCCTTTCGCGCTTATCATATCATTGCACGATGGAAATGTCAAGTTATATATTTGTTAAGCACTAACTTACTTATCCGCATTCAATATTTTTCTTTATTTCGGAGCATTGAAGCAAATCTCCGTATTATCTTTTAACGATTATTGCGCGCAGATCCATTTCAACGTCTGCATCCCTGAAGTCTTATTCTTTGTATACTGCGGCGTAAAATTTGCGTTGTGTCTGACCCTGTACATGTGTTATTGTACTGTGAAGAGAATTAAATCGCTCCCTCTGACCCATACGTTGACCCATACGGGGAAAGCAGGGGATAGATTTCAGCAGCACGACGGTTCCAAACCGTCTGCTTTTTCCGGGCAGAACAGGCCTAAACGAACGCAAAAGCAGGCAGTGAAAACTCCGGCCGCAGCTACGGACCAGAAGGTCAGGGGTTCGAATCCCTTATCGCGTGCCAAAATATCCCGGCCCCTAACGGGGGCCGGGATATTTTGCATTTAAGGGATTCGAATGTGTAATTTCACACGCCGGGGGCGTGTGCGTGAGCCAGTGCGCACATCTGGCGAACACTTCTATGTTTCGCATAGGAACAACGTCTGTTTCCCGCGTGCCCGCTACCCTGCGAAACATGCAGGCGAATCCCTTATCGCGTGCCAAAAACCCGGAGCCCGCAGGGCCCCGGGTTTTTGTAAAAAAGAACCAAAAAGTCCGGGAAATACGTGTTTTTGCGTATTCCCCGGATCTTTCTTTACCAGACCAGCTCTCTGCCGAAGCGGCTGAGGTAGCCCTCCTTGGTCAGGATCTCCGGGCTGATGCTGTAGGCCTTCGCAAATTCGACGGCCTTCTCCTTGCCGGGAACAGGGGAGATCACCGTGCCGTCCTGCCGGACGAGCCAGAACTTCTTGCCGTCGCCATCGTCGACGATCACCCCGCCCGTGACATCCGCCAGCGTGAAGTCGTTGAGCTCCATCTTGCCATGGTCGTTCGTCATTTTTACACTCCTCGCTTTCTATTCAAAACATTCCTGTTTCGGTTTACGTCTGCATGATAGCACACGAACTGTCACAAAAGCATCACTCATGCCGCAGAATCATTATACCATTCAAATGCCGCGTTGTAAACGGAGAATACAATTTTGAACAAACTCCGATTCTGTCCGCCGGGCTGTCCTCATGTCGACTCGCGCTCCACGAGCTCCGCGGTGAAGACGAGGCGTTTCGGGGTGAGGCGGCTGTCCTCCGGGGCGTCGATCTCCTCCAGGAGCATCTGGACTGCGCTGCGGCCCATTTCGATGGCCGGGATCTCCATGGCGGTCATGGAGGTCTCCAGCATTGCGCCGATGGAGTGGCCCGTCAGACTCATGACGCGCACCTCGTCCGGAACGCGCTTTTTCTGCTCCTTGAGCATACGCAGGGCCCCGAGGCCCTGGGCATCCACCGAGGTGATGATCGCGTCGAGCTGCGGGTAGCGGAACAGCAGCTCCTGCGTCTGGTGATAGCCGAACTCAAAGGTGTGGCCGACGAAGGACTCGGGGATCGTGAGCTCCTCCAGGCCCAGCTCCCGGATGGCGCGCCGGTAGCCGTCGTATCGGTCCCGGAAGGGGACGATCTGCCCGTTCCCGCCGAGAAAGCCGATGCCGCGGGAGCCGAGGCGGTAGAGGTACTTCACGGCCTCGCAGGCGGTATTTTCATAGTCCGCGACAATGCTGTTCATGCGCGGGATCTGATCGCGGATGACCTGGACCACCGGCGTGCCCGCGGCCTGAATGTCCTGGATCAGACGGGAGTTTCGCCCGGTGGGGCCGATGATGAGCCCGTCGATGAAGCCGCTGCGCAGGCGGTTGAGGCACTCCTTTTCGACTGCCGAGTCATAGCCGCTGTTGCAGAGGAGGACGGCGTAGTTTCGCCGCTGCGCCTCCTGGTTGATCCCCGTCACGATCCCGGCAAAGACGGAGAGAAAAAAGCTCGGCACGATGATGCCGATGGTGCGCCGCTTCCCCTGCCGCAGGGCCTGGGCCATCACGTTCGGATGATAGCCAAGCTCCTTCGCCGCGGCGTAGACCCGCTTTTTCGTGTCCGGATGGACATAGCCGGTGTTGTTCAGCGCCCGCGAGACGGTGCTGACGTCCACACAGGCCAGCTTGGCGACATCCTTCAGCGTAGCCATGGTTTTTCCCCCTTATTATCTGAGAGTGAAATTGCGATACGTTGAAAATCGCCCGGAGCGCGTCTGTCATCCCGGGCATGAACGAAGGGTTCATGCGGAAACAAAAGATCCTTCGGCTCCGCTTCGCTGCGCTCAGGATGGCAGCGTTTTCCCGCTCAGGGTGACAGCAATTTTCCAATGTGCCCCCGCAGGGGACACAATATCGCCGCTTTCCATGCACCTCGGTATATTCTGCAAACACAGTGCAAACGCTTGCGCATACATGCATTATAGTATAATCGTCTGGACTTTGCAAGGACGTTTTGAAGCATTCACGTTCTTGTTGAAACATACAAAAGCCGAGGGAATTTCAAGGTTTTAAACTGTTCAGTTTGTGAAACATGCAAAAAATTGCAGAGGACATGCAAATCCTTGCACACTCGGGAAAAGCCCTTGACGTTTTTCAAAACTGTGCTATGATGAGCTCACAAGCAAGCAAACGATTGCAGATCGGGTGCACGGGCCCGTGCCTGATCTGCGAAAGCGGACAACAAAAATAATATGAACGACTGAAAAGGAGATTACGAGCATGGCTAAGGTTAAGACTTTCAAGACGATCTTCCCCGCTGTTTCCGTCCCCCTCAACGATGATTACTCCATCAACGAGAAAGAGTTCCGCGAATACCTCCGCTGGATCAAGACCTTCTACGGCAAGGGAATCGAAGGCCTCGTCTGCAACGGCCACACCGGCGAGATCACCGGCCTGAGCCGCGCCGAGCGCAAGAGAGTCACCGAGATCTGCGCCGAGGAGTGCGGCGACGTGATGACCATCATCTCCGGCGTCAACTGCGAGAACACCATCGAGTCCATCGAGATGGCCAAGGAAGCCAAGGAAGCCGGCGCTGACGGCATCCTGCTCATGCCTCCCCACATGTGGCTCCGCTTCGGTATGCACCCCGATGCCCCCTTCGAGTACATCAAGGACGTGGCTGAGGGCGCCGACATCGACATCATCATCCACCTCTACCCCGCCACCTCCAAGGCCTTCTACCCGGTCGAGACCCTCATCAAGATGTGCAAGGAGATCGAGCATGTCAAGTGCATCAAGGTCGGCACCCGCGTGACCGCCATCTACGAGCATGACGTCCGCCTCCTCCGCCAGGAGTGCCCCGACATCTCCCTCATCACCTGCCACGACGAGACCCTGTGCGTGACCTGGTTCACCGGCATGGACGGCGCTCTGATCGGCTTCGCCGGCTGCGTGCCCGAGCTCATCTGCGGCGCTTGGGAAGTCTTCCGCAATCCCGACAAGCACACCCTCAAGGAAGCCCAGGATTGGTCCAACCGCATCTACCACATCTCCCAGGCCATCTACGGCGGCGGCCAGCCCTCCGGGCCTCGAGCGCAGCCAGCTCCCCGCCGTCGACATGGAGCAGTTCAAGTAATTCCAGGCCCGCAAAAACAAAATACCGCATCCCGCGAACACAGGCTGCGGCAAATTGACAACAGCTGCCCGGCCCGAACAGGTCGGGCAGCCGTTGCGTTCAGAATGCGGCAAAGGTCCCCTTTGATTGAGCTTTCCTGCGCCGGATGTGCAGAACTTGCGGATGCTTTTCCGGGCATTTGCGTTTTGCCCCCGTTCGGTTTATTTTGTAAGCAACAGCTTTCGCTGACGTAAATTTTTTTCAGGAGGAATCACCATGAAAAAACTGCTTGCTCTGCTTCTTGTTATGACCATGTTTGTTTCTCTCGGCGCCTCCGCTTTCGCGGGCGACATCCCCAAGTTCATGACCGTGGGTACCGGTTCCACCGGCGGCGCGTACTACCCCATCGGCGTAGCGATCGCCGAAGTGCTCACCAGCAAGCTCGGCACCCAGGCCACCGCTGAGGTCACCGGCGGCTCCCTCGACAACCTCCGCCTCATCAACGACGGCGACTGCGACCTCGGCATCGCCCAGGGCAACAACATGATGGATGCCTTCAACGGCACCGGCGACTATGTCGACAACGCCTACGAGAACATCAACGCCATGTTCGGCGGCCTGTCCAAGGGCTACTTCCAGGTCGTTGTGCTCGAGAACTCCCCCATCCAGTCCATGGCCGACCTGAAGGGCAAGAAGGTCTGCATGGGCCCCGCCGGCAACGCCGCCATCATCCTCGCCAACCTCGTCTGGGGCAAGTACGGCTTCTCCACCGACGACATCAAGACCACCTACGTCGCCTATGACGACGGCATCTCCCAGCTCGAGGACGGCAACGTCGACGCTGTCTACATCCAGACCGCCATTCCTGCCTCCGCCATCCAGCAGCTCGCCGCCGGCGGCAAGGGCTACCGTCTGCTCTCCGTGGACGAGGACATTGCCAAGGAGCTCTGCGACGAGTACGGCTACTTCGGCTACGGCACGATCGCGACCACCGTGTATGACAACATGAAGGAAGAGGCCCACACCATGTACGTCTCCAACATGGTCGCCGTCCGCGCCGACCTGGACGAGGATCTGGTGTACGAAATGACCAAGGCCATCTTCGAGAACCTCGACATCATCAAGTCCTCCCACAAGGCCGCCAGCGGTCTGACCCTTGAGAACGCCGTCCGCGTCTCCATCCCGATGCACCCCGGCGCCGAGCGCTACTTCAAGGAAGTCGGCGCGATGTAATCCTCTGATCGGAGCATAGTAAGCTATGGATAACACACTTGCTCAGGACATGACGAAGGACGACAAGATCCGGTCCTGGCTGTGCAGGATTATCTTCATCGCAACGTCATGCCTCTATCTCTACACCGCCGGCTTCGGCAGCATGGACGAGATGGTGCAGCGCTGCCTGCTGATCCTGGTCGCGGGCTTCGCGGTGTTCCTCACCAAGCCCTTCACGATCAAGGGCAAGCGCAACGCGGGGACCCGCGCGCTCGACTGGCTCTTCGCCGCCGCGATCATTGTGGTCTGCGTCTACATCATGGCCGTCTGGCCCGCGCGTTCCGTCACCACCAAGGCAAAGCCCCAGCTTGACAGCATCATGGGCACCATCATGATCGTCGTCCTGCTGGTCGCCACCTACAAGACCACGGGCTGGCCGCTGGTCATCACCTGCTGCGTATTTCTGGCCTACGCCCTGCTGGGCCCGTACATGCCCGGCTTCCTCGCCCACCGCGGCTACACCTGGAAGCGCGTGGCGGAGACCATGTACGTCTCCACCCAGAGCATCTTCGGCGTCCCCGCCGGCATCGCGGCGACCTACATCGTCTGCTTTGTCATCTTCGGCTCCTTCCTGGAGACCTTCGGCGCCGGCCAGTGGTTCGTGGACATCGCCTTCGCGGGCGCCGGCCGCTTCCGCGGCGGCCCTGCCAAGACCGCGATCCTTTCCTCCGCCCTGATGGGCATGATCTCCGGCTCCCCGGCGGCGAACGTCGTCACCACCGGCACCTTTACGATCCCGCTGATGAAGCGCATGGGCTTCAAGCCCCATGTGGCAGGCGCGGTGGAGGCAGTCGCCTCGACGGGCGGCATGTTCACCCCGCCGATCATGGGCGCGGCGGCCTTCATGATGGCGGAATTCCTGAACGTCAAGTATTCCACCGTCGCCGCCGCCGCGATCCTGCCCGCCGTGCTCTACTACATCTCCGCTCTGCTGGTGGTGGACAGCATCTCCGTCAAGGAGCACCTGGTCGGCCTGCCGAGCAGCGAGCTGCCCTCCGTCAAGTCGGTGATGAAGGAGCGCGGACTGATGGGTCTGCCCATCCTCATGATCATCATCGTCATCCTCCTGGGCTGGAGCCCGATGAAGGCCGCCTTCTGGGCCACGCTCCTCACCCTGGCGCTCTCCTTCTTCTCCCCGGCGACGCGTCCGACCGTGGCGAAGTTCTTTGAGGCGCTGGAGAGCGGCACCAAGAGCGTCGTCGGCATCGCGATTTCCTGCGCGGCCGCCGGCATCATTGTCGGCATCCTGCAGCTGACCGGCCTTGCCACCCGCATGAGCGTCCAGCTCGTCAACCTCGCCAACGGCAACATCTACATCGCGGCGCTGCTGACGGCGATCATCACCATCATCCTGGGCTGCGGTATGCCGCCCACGCCGACCTACGTCATCCTGGCGACCTGCCTGGTCCGCCCGCTGACCGAGATGGGCGCCTCCCCGCTGTCCGCGCACATGTTCATCTTCATGTTCGCCTGCGTCGGCGCGCTGACTCCCCCGGTCGCCATCACGGCCTACACCGCCGCGGCAATCGCGAAGTCCAACCCGAACCAGACAGGCTTCACGTCCTTCCGCATGGGCATCGTGGCCTACATCATCCCGTTCATCTTCCTGCTCAACCCGGCGATCCTGCTGGAGGGCGCGGGCATGGAGGTCGTGATCGCCTCGGTCACCGCCATCCTCGGCGTGTTTTGCCTGACCGGCGCCATCGAGGGCTACATGTTCAAGTACTGGAGCACCGTCTCCCGCGTAATGCTCGCGGTGGGCGCGCTCATGATGATGATCCCCGGCACAATGACCGACCTCATCGGTATCGGCCTTGCGGTCCTCGGCTTCATCCTCGACAAGCTGATCTTCAAGCCCCAGCCGAAGCAGGTTTGATAAATCCACAGCACAGACTGCAGGGGAGGGGCCTGCCCCTCCCGGCAGAATAAGAAACATACGGCGAAATCGCAGTTCAAATGATGACACGATTTCACCGTATGTTTTTCGTTATGCTTGACCAGCCGGGAAGAGCCGGCCCCTCCTGCGGTGACCTATCGTTTCGCGGCGAGCCAGGCCATGGGGATGCTGGGGTAGTTGCTGAAAATGCCGTCCACGCCCCAGGCGTAGAGCCTTTCCAGCGCGTCCATGTCGTTGACGGTCCAGACGTTGATTTTGATCCCGTGGTCCTTGCAGTCCTTGACGTTCTCGTCGTTGAGACCCGCGACCGGCGGGTGGTAGCACTGGAAGCCCGCGGCTGCGCAGTAGGCCCCGGGGAAGACCTTGACGCCGCTCTCGTGCTCGACGAGCGCGCCGAGCTCCACATCGTCCGGGACAATGGCTTTCATGCGCGTCAAGGAGAAGTGGTTGAAGGACGAGAAGAGGACCTTCTTCTCGAGACCGTACTTCACGATCATGTCCCAGGTCTTCTCCTCAATGCCGGGATAATAGGTATTGTCGGTCTTGATCTCAATGTTGGTGACGATGGACTGTTCAGCGGCCCACTCGCAGTACTCCTCAAAGGCGGGGACCTTCTCGGGACCGTGGCGGCCCGCCCAGAGCTTCGCGGCGTTCAGACGGCGCAGCTCCTCGAAGCGCAGGTCGCAGATGCGGCCCGTGCCGTCGGTGGTGCGGTCCACGCGCTCGTCATGGTGGACGACGAGGACGCCGTCCTTCGTGGCGTGTACGTCCAGCTCGATCCCGTCGGTCCCCACCTCGACCGCCTTGCGGAAGGAGAGCATGGTATTCTCCGGGTATGCGCCGCTGTAGCCTCTGTGTGCAAATACTCTCATCTTGTCAATATCCTTTCACGAACCGAAAATAAGGCGCGGGAGCAGCAGGGAAATCTCGGGGATAAAGGTGACGAACAGCAGGCCGATGATCTCCGCGATGATGAAGGGAAAGCACTCCTTCACAAATTCGTTCAGCTTGCAGCCCGTGATCGACATGCAGGTGAACATCATGGAGCCGAAGGGCGGCGTCAGACCGCCGATCATGATGTTGACGATGCACATGGCCCCGAAGTGGATCGGGTCAACGCCCAGCTTGGTGACCACCGGGATCAGCAGCGGCGCGACGATGATGAGCGCGGCGCCGCCTTCGAGAAACATGCCCATGATGAGCAGCAGCAGGTTCACCAGCAGCAGCATCAGCCACTTGTTCGACGTGACGTTCAGCAGCAGCGTGGTGATGTGCATGGGGATCATCTCCCAGGTCAGGTAGTAGCCGAAGACGTTGGCGGCCACGATGACCAGAATGACGGTGGCGGTGCCGTTGATGGTCTCGACAAAGATCCTGGGCAGGTGCTCCCACTTGAGGCCCTTGTAGATCACCGCGCCGACAAAGAGGCAGTAGGCCACCGCGAAGGCGCCGGCCTCAGACGGAGTGAACAGGCCGATCCGGATGCCCAGCACGATGCCGAGCGGGAACAGCAGCGCCCACAGGGAGTCGGCGCACTGGCGGGCGATCTCCTTCCCCGTGGCCTTCTTGTCGCGCGAGGGGGTGTAGCCGCGCTTGACGGCGATGAAGTGAACGCTCACCATCAGGCAGGCGGCGATCACGAAGCCGGGCAGGTAGGCGGCGGCGAACATCTTCGCCACCGAGACCTTTGCCAGCAGCGCGTAGATGATGAGGTCGATGCCGGGCGGGATGATGGGCGTGACCGCCGAGGAGGCCGCCGTGATGGCGGCGGAGAAGCCCTTGGAGTAGCCGCGCTTTTCCATCTCGGGCACCAGCATCTTGCACTCCATGGCGGCGTCCGCGTTGGCGGAGCCGGACACGCCGCCCATCAGGCAGCTCAAAAGCACGTTGCTCTGCGCGAGACCGCCCTTCATATGGCCGGTCAGCACGTCGGCCATTTTCATGAGCTTGCCGCTGATGCCGGCGTAGTTCATGATGGAGCCCGCCATGACGAAAAAGGGGATCGCCAGCAGCGGGAAGGACTGGGCGCTCGTGACGAATTTCTGGAAGATCAGGTCGACCGGGGAGTTGTGGTCGATCACGCTGAAGTAGAACAGGGCCGAGCCGATCAGCGCGAAGGCCACCGGAAAGCCCGAGAAATACAGCACGAACGCGACGATGATGGGGATATATCCGATCATGCTCTCACACCTCCTCGTCGGGTCCGAGGACCCTGCCGTACTGCTTGATGGATTTCCTGTCTTTCACAATAAATATGAAGGACCAGATCGACATATCCAGAAAGCTGAGCGCAAGGGAGGCGGACACCCAGGCGGAGGACACGCCCAGGATCGCCGTCGGCTTGCGGTAGGAGCGCTTCAGATACACGATACTGAGATAGAACAGGAAGCAGCAAAGAAAGGCCATCAGCACGTCCACAGTGATCTTCACCGCGTTCTGCGCCCGCAGCGGCAGCCTGTTGACCAGAATGTCAACACCCACGTGCGCGCGCATCTTGTAGCAGGCCGCCGATCCGATGAAGGCCGTCCATACAAAGCAGCTCGTCGCCATTTCCTCTGCCCAGGGGATGCCGGTGCGGAACACATAGCGGGTCAGCACGTTGATGATGACCAGCACCAGCGTCACGATAAACAGCAGCGAGGCCACGATCTCCTCAATGTTTTCAAAGATAAATTTCGGCGTGATTTTTTTCATGGTTCACCTCGAAGCAAAACGGAAAACGGGGAGTGAAGGGCTGCCTCCACTCCCCCTTACGTTTGTCAGGGATTACTTTTCGGCCGCGTGGAACTCGGCGATCGCGGCGCGGAACTCGTCGTAGAGGCCCGGGGTGACGCCCTTCATGTTCTCATAGACCGGGGCGACGGCAGCCGCGAAGGCGTCGGTGTCGACCTCGTTGAAGGTGTGGCCGGTGGCCTCGAGCTTGGCCTTGGTCTCCTCATAGCTGCTGTTGATCTTCTCGATCATGCGCTGGGCGGAGGCGGTGAACTCCTCCTGGATGATGGTCTGGTACTCCTCGGGGATGGTCTCCCAGACGTTCAGCGGGAAGTAGACGCCGCAGGTGCCGATGAAGTGGTTCGTCAGCGAGCCGACAGAGGCGACCTCGCCGGAGCCGTCGTTGAGGAAGTCGTCCATGGTGCCCTCCAGGCCGTCCACGACGCCCTGGGTCACGGCGGACAGAGTCTCATCCCAGCCGATGGGGACGGCATTGGCGCCCATGGCGTTGAGCGTATCGACAAAGAGCTGGGACTTGGGGACGCGGATCTTCATGCCCTTGAGATCGTCGGGCGTGTAGATCTCTTTATTGGTCTTCATGAAGCGGTAGCCGGAGAAGTAGTCGAGCGCCAGGACCTTGATGTTGTCGGCCTCGAGCTTCTTGACCATTTCCTTCACGGTGTCGGTGTTGATGAGGTATTCATACTCGTCGGAGGAGCTCGTCATCATCGGGCCGACGAGGACGTTGAAGTCGGGCACGTAGTCTGCGATGTAGGACGGGTCCTCAACAGAGATGAAGTTTGCGCCGCTGGCGACCTGCTCAAGGCCGTCCTTGTAGGTCGGGAGCTGGCTGCTGTGGAAGACCTGGATGTCGATGGCGCCGCCGGTCTTCTCACGGATGTTGTCAGCCGCCTCCTGGATGGAGATGGCGAGCTGCTCGGTCGGGCCGAAGACGTGGCTGAGCCGCATCGTCAGCTTGTAGTCCGCGCTGGCGGACATGGCGCAGAAGCTGAATACCAAGCAGAGGGCGAGGAAGAGCGCAAGTGTTTTTTTCATGACCGGATTCTCCTTTTTGAATTATTTTCCGTTTTCGGCCGTCCGAATCCCCCGCTCCGACAGACGCAAGGCGGGGGATTGTGAACAAACCTTTAAGGCATCTTTACTTTACCGCAATGTCAGGGTTTTGTCAATGCTTACCGAAGAGACCGGCACTTTTTTGGCTTCTTTCATAAAAACTGCACAGTCATTTTGGATAATTCTCGCGGCGCGGGAGCAGGGAAAAGGGCAAAACGCCGCTCTCCGCGCCGATGATTGAATATTTCCGCACGAATCGGGGAATACTCCCGCGTGAAAGAAAAAGCTTTGTGCGGGAGGATCGTGAAAAGTGTTCAAGAAAAAGTGGCTGCGCCTGCTGGCCTTTCTCGGCGGCGGGCTGGCGGCGATTGCGGCAGGGGTGCTGGGGGCGTATTTTCTCTGGGAGAAGCCGCCCGAGACGACGGCGGGCAACCCGGTGCTGACGGAGCTGACGCAGACCGCGCCGCCTGCCGCGTCCGCCGCGCCCGCGGCCCCGACGCCGGACCGCGGCACGCCCTTCAGGACCGAGCGGCAGGACGGGGTCTACACCATCCTGCTGGCGGGCAGCGACGACGGCACCGGCAACACCGACACCATCATGGTGGCGAAGCTGGACACCGTGCGCCACACGGCAAACTTCGTCAGCATCCCGCGCGACACGCTCATCAACGTGGACTCGCCAATCCGCAAGCTCAACGGCGTGTACTGGACCGCGGTCTACAGCGGCCTGAGCGGCAGCGAGGCCCTGCGCCGGCACGTCAAAAAACTGACGGGCTTTGATGTGGACTGCTACGCGATCATCGAGCTCGACGCCTTCGAGCGCGCGGTGGACGCACTCGGCGGCGTGTGGTACGACGTGCCGCAGCGCATGTACTACGAAGACGGCCCGGTCATCGACCTGGAGCCCGGGTGGCAGCTTCTGGACGGCGAGCAGGCCATGTGGCTCTGCCGCTACCGCAGCGGCTACGTCAACGGCGACCTGGACCGCATCGAGGTCCAGCATGACTTTCTGAAGTCCGCGGCCGACCAGTTCCTGCAGCTCGGCACCATCCCGAACATCCCGCAGGTGGCGGCGATTCTGGCCGAGAGCATGGACACGAATCTCACGGCCTCAAACATGGCGTGGCTGGCCCGCCAGCTCCTGCGCTGCCGCAGCGAGGACGTGAACTTCTACACCGCGCCGAACACCCCGGCCTACGTACACGATCTGAGCTATACCTTTCTGGACCTCTACAACTGGATCCAGATGATCAACGACTGTCTCAATCCCACGGACCAGCCGGTGGGCGAGGGGCAGCTCGATCTCGTGTACCTGCGCGGCGGGGAGGTCTGCTGCACCACGTCCCTCCAGGGCGTGGCCTATTTCACGCTGGGCCGGCGCGAGAGCGCGCCCGTCTACGAGGAGCCGGAATATGAGGAGGAGCCGGCCGAGGAGGAGCCGGAGACTCCACCTCCGCCCGAGAGCTGGATCACCGAGTACGGCGAAGCTGCCTCCACCCCCACCCCCGCGCCGATGGACGACTGGCTGATTATACAATAATATTATAGAAAAAACACTTGACCTCTCAATTCGGCTGTGGTATAGTACTACTTACCTGTCGGACGAGAGGTTTTCTTTTTGCGCGCCTTTTTCAGGACGCAGAGGGAGACACGAACGCCCCATACAGGGAGGCAATGCCCGTCCTGAGACGGGTAAATAAAATAGGAGGTGCCGAAAGAATGGCTGCAGGCGCAAGAGTAAAAATTACACTCAGATGCGAAGAATGCAAGCAGAGGAACTACAACACGGTCAAGAACAAGAAAAATACTTCCGACCGTTTGGAGCGCAGCAAGTATTGCCCCTTCTGCAGAAAGCACACCAAGCATGTCGAGACCAAGTAAGGACGGAAAGGAACGCAACAATGGCTGAAGAAAAGAAAACCAACACCGCTCCCGCAAAGGCCGTTACCGCCGTCAAGAAGGATGAGACCGAGCAGGGCTTCTTCCAGAAGGTCGGCAAATGGTTCCGCGAGATGAAGAGCGAGCTGAAGAAGGTCATCTGGCCCACGCCGAAGACCCTTCGCAACAACACCCTCATCTCCCTCGGCATGATGGTCATTTCCTCGATCGTGATCTGGGGTTTTGATGAATTCGCTCAGATGGTGGTCAGACTCATCTTCCGTTTGGGTTGAGCGTGATGGCCGAAGAAGCGAAATGGTATGTTGTTCATACCTATTCCGGGTATGAGAACGCTGTCGCCGCCGCAGTGATGAAGGCGGCGGAAAACCGCAGGATGACGGACCTGATCAAAGAGGTCAGCATCCCCATGGAGACCGTGACCGAGATCACGGACCAGGGGGAGAAAACCGTGGAGCGCAAGGTCTTCCCCGGCTACGTGCTGGTGAAGATGATCCTCACGGACGACAGCTGGCATCTGGTCCACAATGTCCGCGGCGCTACGGGCTTCGTCGGGTCCGACGGGAAGGCCGTCCCCCTCACGGAGCAGGAGATCTACGATCTGGGCGTCGAGCGCAAAGAGATCGTCGTCGGCTACGGCGTCGGCGATGAGGTCAAGGTCACTGACGGACCGCTTGCCGGCTTCCTCGGCATCGTGGAGGAGCTGGAGCCCGAGAAGGATCGGGTCCGCGTCGTGATCTCCATGTTCGGCCGCGAGACTCCGGTTGATCTGGAGCTCGATCAGGTCGAAGTCACCAAGGAATAACAATTCACGCAGATATTCGATAGGCCGCACAAAATCAAATCCGTTTTTGACGGGGCTTTGCCTCGGCAAAAAACTCCCTGAGGCGAGCTGTGCGGGCTCTCGCGCCGTCGTCAAACGAAACTCACTCCATTCCTTCCGTTTTCCTCTCAACTTCAAAGCAGGGGCTTTGAAGTTGGTAAGGAAGAAGGAGGGAGCAGAACGTAGTTTTTGTCACGCTTGACAGAAACGGAGTGGCGCGAGCTTCTTCTGACGCGAGCGCGAGTCTCTCGATTCAAAACCGTGTTTTGAATCGTATACTAATAAGAAAGAGGTGCTGTAAAAGTGGCACAGAAAGTAGTTGGATACGTAAGATTCCAGGTTCCCGCCGGCAAGGCGACTCCGGCGCCCCCCGTCGGCCCCGCACTGGGCCAGTACGGCGTCAACATCGGTCAGTTCACCAAGGACTTCAACGAGCGCACCAAGGGCGACATGGGCATGATGATCCCCGTCGTCATCACCGTGTACTCCGACCGCAGCTTCACCTTCGTCACCAAGACCCCTCCTGCCGCCCTCCTCATCAAGAAGGCCTGCGGCATTGAGACCGCCTCCGGCGTGCCCCAGAGAGACAAGGTCGCGACCATCAGCAAGGAAGACGTCCGCAGGATCGCCGAGCAGAAGATGCCCGACCTCAACTGCACGGACATCGACTCCGCCATCAGCATGATCGCCGGTACCTGCCGCTCCATGGGCGTCGTCGTCGGGGACTGATCCCCAACGTGGGAGGATATTAAATCCGAATCAACCACATTTTTAGGAGGAAAACAAATTGTTTAGAGGTAAAAATTATAAAGAGAGCGCAAAGCTCATTGATAAGCAGAATCTTTACGACCCCATGGACGCGCTGAACCTGGTCTGCCAGGCCAGCAAGGCCAAGTTCGACGAGACCGTCGAGCTGCACCTCAAGCTCGGCGTTGACGGCCGTCACGCCGACCAGCAGGTCCGCGGCGCCATCGTCCTGCCCAACGGCACCGGCAAGACCGTGCGCGTGCTGGTCTTCTGCCCGCCCGAGCAGGTGGACGAGGCCCTCGCAGCCGGCGCCGATTTCGCCGGCGGCATGGAGTACGTCGAGAAGATCCAGAAGGAAAACTGGTTCGAGTTTGACACCGTGATCGCCAACCCCAAGATGATGGGCACCGTCGGCCGTCTCGGTAAGATCCTCGGCCCCAAGGGCCTGATGCCGTCCCCGAAGGCCGGCACGGTCACCCCGAACGTGGCCCAGGCCGTCAAGGAGGCCAAAGCCGGTAAGGTCGAGTACCGTCTGGACAAGACCAACATCATCCACTGCCCCATCGGCAAGGTCAGCTTCGGCGCCGAGAAGCTGTACGAGAACTACGTTGCGCTGGTCGCGGCCGTCATCAAGGCCAAGCCCGCCGCCGCGAAGGGCCAGTACATCCGCTCCTGCGTCACCGCCTCCACCATGGGCCCCGGCGTCAAGATCAACGCCCAGTTATTTTGACCGTCACGCTGCCATGCTCCTGCGGCACATGTTTCACAAAGAAAACAGAAGGGCCCTGCGCTTTCCTGTCGCTTTTGACAAAATGCGCAGGGGGGAGGAAAACGGCATTGACTTTAGCACCAAAAAGTGTTAAAGTCTGATCATCAATCAGGAGGAGCCGCTGTCATGTTCGGAATGCGCCGCGCAATTGCATACGGTTTTGACTATTACCTGTTTAGCAGACGTAATAGCGGTTTGTGCCGTTGAGCGCCCGGACAGGATTCGTGTTCCACGGTCCCTGATCCGACAACGCGCCGCACAGACTGCCGTCTGGGCGGCGTTTTCAATTTGGGACGTCCTGTTGAAAAGGCAAGAACAAAATACGATAAAGGAGAAACCACCATGAAAAAAATCATCACGCTCATCCTTGCGCTGTCCCTCATGTTCAGCCTGGCCCTCTGCGGCACCGCCTTCGCCGACGACAGCTACACCGTCGGCATCTGCCAGCTCGTACAGCACCCCGCGCTCGACGCCGCGACCCAGGGCTTTAAGGACGCCCTGACCAAGGCCCTCGGCGACAAGGTCAGCTTCATCGAGCAGAACGCCTCCGGCGACTCCGCCAACTGCGCCATCATCTGCAACCAGTTCGTGTCCGATGACGTGAACCTGATCCTGGCCAACGCCACCCCGGCCCTGCTGGCCGCCCAGGCTGCGACCAACAAGATCCCCGTCCTCGGCACCTCCGTCACCGATTACGCCTCCGCGCTTGACATCGACGGCTGGAAGGGCTACACCGAGTCCAACATCTCCGGCACCTCCGACGGCGTCCCCGCGGCTGAGCTGGCGGCCGTCGTCCAGGAGCTCTTCCCCGACGCCAGGAACGTCGGCCTGCTCTACTGCTCCGGCGAGCCCAACTCCAAGTTCCAGGCCGAGGAGATCCGTCCCGTCCTTGAGGGCATGGGCTACAAGGTCTCCGACTATACCTTTGCCGACTCCAACGACGTGGCCGCCGTCACCAACAACGCCTGCGACGACAACGACGTGCTCTACATCCCGACCGACAATACCGCCGCCTCCAACGCCGAGCTCATCAACAACGTGGCCCTCGAGAAGAAGATCCCCATCGTCGCCGGTGAGGAAGGCCTCTGCTCCGGCTGCGGCGTGGCGACCCTGTCCATCTCCTACTACGATCTCGGCACCGTGACCGGCGAGATGGCCGCGAAGATCCTGGCCGAGGGCGCGGACGTCTCCACCATGGAGATCCAGTACGCCCCCTTCGCCAAAAAGTTCAACAAGACCAACTGCGACATTCTCGGCATCACCGTCCCCGAGGCCTACGAGGCTATCGCGGAGTAAGAGAGTGGAGTGTTAAGCTTGGAGTGTGGAGTTATGGTGTCCGCTGCGCGGGTGGATTGAATCGCAGCGGAGCGGCCCCTTAACTCCACACTCCACACTCCTGACTCCACACTTTATTTGAGGTGTAATCTGTGACAATAACAAGCTATTTCGCTTCCCTGAACGTCCTGAAGCTCTTTCGCAACATGCCGGGCGGCGTATCCCAGGGCATCATCTGGGGCATCATGGCGCTGGGCATCTACATCACCTTCCGTCTGCTGGACGTGGCGGACCTGACGGTGGACGGCTCGTTCACCACGGGCGGTGCGGTGACGGTCATGCTGATCCTGGCGGGCTGGCCCGCGTGGGCGGCGCTTCTGATCGCGATGCTGGCCGGGCTCCTGGCCGGCTTTGTGACCGGTATGCTGCACACCAAGCTGGGCATCCCCGCGATCCTCGCGGGCATCCTGACCCAGTTTTCGCTCTACTCCATCAACCTGCACATCATGGGCATGGCGGCAAACAAGGCCGTCAGCGTGGACAAGTACCATCTGCTGCTCTCGTCCCGCAACATCCCCTCCGCCATTTTGACCGGTGTCATCATCGCGCTCGCGCTGGTGAGCGTGTTCTACTGGTACTTCGGCACCGAACAGGGCTCCGCCATCCGCGCGACCGGCAACAACCCCGCCATGAGCCGCGCTCTCGGCATCAACATCGACAACATGAAGGTGCTGGGCCTGTCCATCTCCAACGGCATCGTGGCCCTCTCCGGCGGCCTGCTGGCCCAGTATCAGGGCTTTGCGGACATCAACATGGGCCGCGGCGCGATCGTCATCGGTCTGGCCGCCGTCATCATCGGCGAGGTCGTGGGCGGCGCGATCCTGGGCAGACACCTCAATTTCTACGGGACGCTGAGCTTCACCGTGGTCGGCGGCGTGATCTACTATCTGGTCATCGTCATCGTGCTGTGGCTGCGCCTCAATTCCAACGATCTCAAGCTGTTCACCGCCGTGGTGGTCGCGCTGTTTCTGGCCGTCCCCTATCTGCGCGGGCAGAGGAAGAGCTCCTTTGCGAGACTCAGACGGAAGGGAGGCTGACGCGATGCTGGTACTGCAGAACATCTCCAAGACCTTCAACCCCGGCACCATCAACGAGAAAAAGGCTCTCGACGGGCTGAGCCTGCATCTGAAGCCCGGCGACTACGTCACCGTCATCGGCGGCAACGGCGCGGGCAAGTCCACCATGCTCAACGCGACGGCGGGCGTCTGGCCCGTGGACGAGGGGCGCATCATCCTCGACGGAGAGGACATCACCGCCCTGCCGGAGCACAAGCGCGCCCACCTCATCGGCCGCGTGTTCCAGGACCCCATGATGGGCACCGCGCCCAACATGCAGCTCGAGGAGAACCTGGCCCTGGCCGCGCGCCGCGGTCAGAGACGCGGGCTGCGCTGGGGCGTCACCAACGCCGAGCGCGAGGAGTACCACGAGCGGCTCAAGATCCTAGGCCTCGGGCTTGAGGACCGCATGACCTCCAAGGTCGGCCTGCTCTCCGGCGGCCAGCGCCAGGCGGTCACCCTGCTGATGGCCGTGCTCCGCAAGCCCAAGCTCCTGCTTCTGGACGAGCATACCGCCGCCCTCGACCCCGGCACCGCCGCCAAGGTCCTGGAGCTGTCGGACAAGATCGTGCAGGAGAACAGGCTCACCACCATGATGATCACCCACAACATGAAGGACGCGATCCGCCACGGCAACCGTCTCATCATGATGAACGAGGGGCACATCATTCTCGACATCGAGGGTGAGGCGAAAAAGAAGCTCACCAAGCAGGAGCTCATCGACATGTTCGCCCAGAAGGGCGGGTCCATCGACTCCGACGAGGCCCTACTGACCAAGTAAGCAAAACCGGGACCCCCTGCGGGTCCCGACAGCGAGAAATACAGTACATGCGGTCCGGTTTCCAGGGGCGGTCAGCCGCCGCCCCTTACGCGTGGAAGGCGGACAAAAGCGCGAAAGGCGAAGGGGCGGGTACGTAAACGCACGTACCCGCCCCGTTTTCTTAAACTGCGACGAATGCCGCGGACGCCTTGCGTTTTTCCTCCCTTTGTGATATGCTTGCACGCGTATACAAAGGAGGGTTTTTATGGATGCCTTTAATCAGTTTGTCTATATTGCCGGCGCGCTGACGACGGCGGTGTGCATTGTCCTGTGCCTGGTGCTCTTCTTCGCCTGCAGGAGCCGGGACGCAAAGGGGCGGCGCATCGAGCTGGACAGCAAAACGGACGAGCAGCCCTGGCCCCTCGGGCTCTGGATCGCGGGCGTGTTCGTGGCGGGGACGGGCGTTGCGCTCATGTACGCGCCGGCGGACCTCGTGGGCTACATCGGCGAGGGGCTGAACCCCATCGAGTCCATCACGATGGTCGCGCTCCTCAACGGCGCCCCGGTCTGGGCGCTCTACTCCGTCATGGGCCTCTGGTACATGAAGCACATGGACTCCAAAATCGGGAAGCTGGCCGCCATGCTGTCCACGGTGCTGGGCATGTCGATCTCGCTCTGGACCGGCATGAACACCGTCGCGCGCTTCATCGGCCTGAGTTTCCCCGGCCTCAAGTTCATGCTCGCGGCCATTACGGTGACGGTGGCGATGATCTCCGCGCGCAACAACCTGCTCAAGGGCATGTCGAAGCTCGCCTTCCTCGTGTTCTTTGTCGCCTTCCTGGCGGTGCTGTCCACGCCGCTGACCGATTTTGAGTTCAACCCCATCACGGGCCGCATTACAGGCAGCTTCTGGCGCGAATACTTCTGCGGCGCGACCGCTGCGAGCTGGATCTTCTGGTTCCTCTCCTGGACGCCGACGGTCTCGCGCTGGCTGGCGCATATCTCCAAGGGCCGCACCATGAAGGAATACATCGCGGGCACCATGCTCCTGCCGACCGTGCTGGCCGCGGTGTGGATGGCGGTGTCGTGGATGTACCAGGACGTGATCATGAGCTTCAACCTGGCCCAGAACATCGCGTCCTTCATCCCCTGCGTGATCTTCATCATCTCCGGCATCCTCTTCATGACCGGCACGCTGGACTCCGACTGCAAGGTCTTTACAGAGGACCTGGAGTTTCTCAGCGGCGGCAAAATCCAGCGCAGGGCCGCCATCCCCTACTACGGGCTCTTTGTGCTCTTCGTGTTCAGCCTTTTTATCTCCGGCATCATCCGCAAGCCCTTTGCCTTCAACGAGTATTCCTCCCTGATCTTCATGCCTCTCATGGTCATGAGCATCGTCGAGTGCGTCAAGCTCGTGAAGGAGCGCTGACCGAAGCCTGAAAAAGTGTACGGCGAATTCGCAAATTGCGCGAATTCGCCGTACGTTTTTTGCTGTATAGCCCGGGATCAGTGCCTGTGATCTGCTCCCTTCGCACCAACGCCGAAGTGGAGCTCCTTCATGCCCTCGACCTCGTCGCAGATGTCCTTGAGGGCGCAGACAGAGCAGTCCGTAGGCAGACCCTCAAAGATGTGGGTCAGAGTGCCGGTCACGTCGGCGGACTTCTTCGCCATGGCCCGGAGGGCAGCGTAGTCCGCTGCGGGATCGGTGAGGAAGATCACGGTGGCGCTGATGACGTTGGGGTCCTGCTTGTAGGCCCGGATGTAGTTCATGCCGAGGGCCCGGAAGTTGATGCCGCGGCGGACGGCCTCGCGGCTGACGCGGACCTGTTCGCGGTAGCTCTCGGGTGAGATGCGCACCATGTAGCCCTGGGGGTAGACGTGATACTTGGCAAACTCGATGTCCCGGAGCGTGCGGTAGACCGCCTCGTCCTCGTCCTCCAGCACGCCGATACGCAGCAGCACGAGGCGGGCAAAGTCGCAGTCGCCCTTGATCTCCCGCAGGTCCCTGCCGCAGAGGACCACCTGATCCCTGCCGCCGAGAGCTTCGTTCGACGTGAAGAGCACGAAGTTTGCCGAGCCCTTGCCGGACGCGCCGAGCTCGAAGGCCGCGTCCTTCTGCAAAACCAGCTCGCTCGAGCTGTTGCAGGGCCAGACGGCCGCCGGGTCGTAGTCCCAGACCTTTGCGGGGAGCCTGTCCACAAGCTCTCGGGTCTCTTTGATCAGGGAATTGTAGAGCTCCATAGACTAGAATACCTGATTGACCTGCTTCCGGTCAAAGATGAGGTTGACCTGTTTGTACGCCCAGCCGAGCAGCTTCTGATCGAGGTTCCAGAAATAGACCACGAACAGCACGCCGACGACCGCGACGAGGATGAGCACGATCTTTTTGATCAAGTCACAGATTTTGCACATATTTTCAATATGCTCCTTTCCTGATTGACGCGGGGTTTACTTTTTGGCGAGGCCCTTCTGTCTCGCGTACTCGGCCGCGCCGAGGGCGCCCATGAGCTGCGGGTCGGTCTTGAGGTTGACGACCTTGAGCTTGAGCACATGCTCGATGGCCTCCTTGAGACCGTCGTTC
>CACZDN010000025.1 GCA_902779945.1 Oscillospiraceae bacterium
GGCCGGTGCCGTACATATAGGGCTTCTTGGTCTTGTAGGTTGCCATAGTTCTTTACCTCCTCTTAGCGATCCCAGACTTCGGGCTTCTGGGCGGCGTGGTCATGCTCCGCGCCGGCGAAGATGCGCAGACGCTTGAGCTGCCACTGCGCGATGGTGTTCTTCTGCAGCATCCCGCGGACGGCCAGACGCATCGCGAGCTCGGGCTTCTTCTGCATCAGGATCTTGTACTGGGTCTCCTTCAGGCCGCCGGGGTAACCGGAGTGGGTGCGGTAGTACTTCTGCTCCAGCTTCTTGCCGGTGAGGACGGCGTCCCTGGCGTTGATGATGATGACGTAGTCGCCGCAGTCGATGTGGGGGGTGTAGTCGGGTTTGAGCTTGCCGCGCAGCAGGTCGGCGGCGAGAGCGGCCGTCTTGCCCATGGGCTTGCCGGCTGCGTCAAGGACGTACCACTTGCGGGTAACGGTCTCCTTGGTGAGCATGGTTGTGGACATATTCTTGCCTCCATATAGAATCAATTGTTTTGACAGATTGAGGCGCGGAGGGGTAACGGGTCCCGTCCGGCGCGCTTTATTTTTATAACACAGCGGCCGCGGCCTGTCAACAGGAATTTTGATTCTGACTTTATAATCTCACAAATACTCCAAAAAACTCGCGAAAGCTCACGGATGCTGAATATCATTTTTCTTTCCGTCTGCCGTGCCGCGCCGACGGCGGGTCGGCATCGTGCGCTGCTTTCACGCAGACCCGTACACGGCAAAAATCCGTTCACCGCAGACGGAGGCGGCAAGCCCCGCCCGGCGGTACAAGGCGTCCGGCTGAAAGCACGATACGGCGAATTCGCAGTCAGATGATGCGAATCCGCCGTATGTTTCACAGAATCGCCGCGCTTCCCGGCCGGGAGGAGCAAGCCCCTTCCCTGCGGCCGTAAGGTGCTGCCTTCACTGTTTCCTATAAAAGCTGACGCCTTTAAGGCAACACCGCACAATCCGCCTGCGGCATCTCCTGGAAAATTTGCGCCCTGATTTCGTCACTTTTTCTTGAGGTACACAAAGTACATCTGCGATACGGGTTTTTTTGAGTGTGCGAAATCCTCGCCGCTTACGCGGCAACCGGATTTCATGCACAAGTAAATCCCCATGAATCAGCTTTTTATCATTGTGGCAAGGTTTGCCGCATGGGGATTTACTTGTCAAACAGCGTGATGATGTGGCGCGGGCAGACCTCGGCGCAGTGGCCGCACTGGATGCACTTTTCGGTGTCCACCTGGGCCAAAAACTCCGTGACCTTGATGGCCTCCGCCGGGCATTCGCGCTGGCACTTCATGCAGCCGATGCAGCCGACCGAGCAGAACTTCATGACGGCTGCGCCCTTGTCTTTGTTGGAGCAGGCGGGCATGATGCGCTGGCTCTGGGGGATGAGCTTCACAATGCTCTTCGGGCAGGTGTCCACGCACGCGCCGCAGCCGACGCATTTGGAGCGGTCGACCTTTGCCACGCCGTCGACGATGTGCATCGCGCCGAACTGGCAGGCGCGCACGCAGTTGCCGAGACCGATGCAGGCGAAGGTGCAGAGCTTGTTGCTCTTGCCGCCGAAGAGCATGGCGGCCTGGCAGTCCTCGGGTCCGGAGTAGTTGAAGCGCATCTCCGCGACGCCCGCGGAGCCGGAGCAGGGGACAAAGGCGACCATCTTTTCCGCAGTGTCCGCGGAGGCGCCCATGATCTCGGCCACCTTCGCCGCGGTCTCCGCGCCGCCGGCGACGCAGCGGTTGCAGGGGGCCTCGCCTTTGGCGACCGCGGCAGCGTACCCGTCGCAGCCGGGGTAGCCGCAGCCGCCGCAGTTCGCGCCGGCCAGAGCCTCGCGCACGGCGGCCTGCCGGGGATCGACCTCCACATAGAAGATCTTGGAGGCAAAGGCGAGCAGTGCGCCGAAGATGCCGCCCAGCACGCCCAGCACCAGTATCGCAAGAAGAATCGTAGTCATACTCTCTTACCTCCTCATACCGGGATCGCCATGCCGCTGAAGCCCATGAAGGCCAGGGCCACCAGCGCGGCGGAGACGAGGCAGATCGAGAAGCCGCGGAAGCACTCGGGATACTCGGCAAACTCCACGCGCTCGCGCACGCTCGCGAAGAGGACGATGGCGAGGAGGAAGCCGATGCCGCCCGTGATGCCGTAGACCAGAGACTCGATGAAATTGTAGTTGTTCTGGACGTTCAGCAGCACCACGCCGAGCACGGCGCAGTTGGTGGTGATCAGGGGCAGGAAGATGCCGAGCGCGGAGTAGAGCGAGGGGACCATCTTTTTGAGGAACATCTCCACAAACTGCACCAGCGCCGCGATGACCAGGATGAAGGCCAGGGTCTGCAGAAACTCCAGATGCAGGGCGACCAGGATGTACTCGTTGATGACCCAGCAGATGGCGGAGGCGAGGCCCATGACGAACACGACCGCGAGACCCATGCCGAAGGCGGTGTCCACCTTGTTGGAGCAGCCCAGGAAGGGGCAGCAGCCGAGGAACTGCGAGAAGATAAAGTTGTTGATCAAAATCGCACCCAGCGAGATTTGAATGATACTGCCAAGCATTACTTTTCAGCCTCCTTCTCTTGCTCCGCTTTGGCCGCCTTCCTGTCGGCGCTCTTCTTGAGGGTGTACTGCATGGCGGCGATGAGGAAGCCCAGCGTCAAAAAGCCGCCGAAGGGCAGGGACATGATGGACGCGCCGTAGCTCTCGGGGAAGATCTGGATGCCGGCCCCGGTGCCGTCAAGCGTGAAGCGAAAGCCGTTGGCCACGTCGATGAGACCGCCGCCGAAGCGTCCGGCACCGAGAAGCTCACGGATCACGCACATCAGGATCAGCACGCAGGTGTAGCCTATGCCCTGAAAGATGCCGTCAAAGAAGGAGTCCTTCACGGTGTTTTTCTGGCAGAAGGCCTCGGCGCGGCCGATGATGATGCAGTTGACGACGATCAGCGGGATGAACACGCCGAGCGCCTCGCTCAGTGCGGGCACGAAAGCCTGCAGCAGCATGTCCACGATGGTGACGAAGCCTGCGATGACGACGACGAAGATCGCAAGTCTGATCTCGCTGGGGATGAACTTGCGGATGGCCGAGATAACCACGTTGCAGCAGGTGAGGATGATGAGCACGGACAGGCCCATGCCGATGCCGTTGAAGAGCGTGGTGGTGATGGCCATGGTGGCGCACATGCCGATCTGCTGCACAAGCACGGGGTTATTGGTGATGAGACCCTCGGTAAACTGTTTTTTGGGATTCATTCAGTCAGCCCTCCTTATGCCAGAGATTTGACGGCCCGGATGGACGTCGCGACGGCCTCGGTGATGGCGCGGGAGGTGATCGTCGCGCCGGTCAGGGCGTCGATGCTGCCGCCGGCGTTGGCGAGGGCGATGCTCTCGTCCTGGCCGACGAACTGCGCACGGAAGTTGACGCCGACCTCACCGGTGCTGGCGGCGTTCGCGCCGAGGCCGGAGGTCTCGGAATGCTCGATCACGGAGATGCCGGTGCACCGGTTGTCGTTGTCCACGCCGACGGCGAGGGTGATGTTGCCCTGCGCGCCGGAGAACACGGAGGTCACGACATAGCCGACCCCCTCCGCCTTATGTACGGTCTGGACGGTGGGAAAGTCGGGATTCGAGAATTCGATCTGCTCGAAGCGGTCCGCCTTCAGAACGCTTGCAAAGGCGGCGGCGGTCTTGGCCTGCTTCTGCGCGTCGATCACAGGGGCGGTGAGGGCGTTGATGACGCCGAGCACCCCCGCGACCACGGCGCAGATGGCGAAGAGCACGAGAGAAAGTCTCAGGATCTTGTTATTCATGACGCGGCCTCCTTCTTCGCGGCCTTTGCGGCGGCCCTCTGCGCGGCGAGGTCAGCCCTGCTCACGCCGAACTGCCGGCGGTGGCAGGCCTTGTCGATCGCCCAGGTGCAGAGGTTCATGATAAGGATCGCGTAGGAGCAGCCCTCGGCATAGCCGCCGAAGTAGCGGATCAGCATGGTCAGCGCGCCGATGCCGATGCCGTACACGATCTGCCCGTGGATGGTGACGGGGCTGGTGGCATAGTCCGTCGCCATGAAGATGCCGGTGAACATGACGCCGCCGGCGCAGACGTTCTGGAGCATCCATTCGAAGCGGCCGTATCCGCTGTGGCCGAAGAGCAGGCAGATGCAGGCCACCGTGCCGATGACGGAGAGCGGGATGCGCCAGCGGATGACCTTGCGGGCAATGAGGTAGGCGGCGCCCGCCAGGATCGCGAAGGAGCTGATCTCGCCGATGCTGCCGGGAATCGCGCCGAAGAAGCTCTGCGCGAGGGTATAGGGCACGGGGCTGCCGGCCTTGAGGAAGCCGAGCGGCGTCGCGCAGGTCACGCCGTCGATCACGACGACGGTCAAAACCCCGGAATAGGACGCGGTCAGAAAAGCGCGGCCCGCGAGGGCGGGGTTCAAGAAGTTCTTACCGATGCCGCCGTAGAGCTGCTTGACGATCACGATGGCGAAGAAGTCGCCGACGACGGCCATCCAGACGGGCGTCTGCGGGGGCAGGACCATGATCAGCAGCAGGCCGGTCACAGCGGCGGAGAGATCGTCGATGGTGATGGATTTTTTCAGGAGGCGGCGGTAGGCCCACTCAAAGAACACGGCTGCCGCCATGCTCGACACGACGAGCAGGAGCACGTGCCAGCCGAAGCGGTACACGCCGAAGCCCACGATGGGGAGGGTCGCCACGATCACGTCGAGCATGATGCGCTGCGTGTCGCGCACGGTGCGTACCTGGGGCTGGTATGTCACGTCAAAGATGAGTCTTTCCTTCTTTTCGTTCATTTTCTGGCCTCCTTCGCGGCGGCTTCCGCCCTGGCCTTCTCCCTGGCGGCCCTGGCCTGGAGCATGAGCTTGGCCGTCTTGAACGCATGGGTGAGCGGCATCCTCGCCGGGCAGCGGAAGGTGCAGCTGCCGCACTCGATGCAGTCCGTGACGTGGTACTTCTCCAGCATGTCAAGATCCCGCTTCTTGTAATAGAGGTACATATAGGTCGGCTCGAGCCGCATGGGGCAGACGTTGATGCACTTGCCGCAGCGGATGCAGACGGGCTCGTCCACGGTGCGGTCCTCCTCCTCGGTAAAGAAGAGGACGCCGTTGGTGCCCTTGACGGTCACCGTCTCGAGCGTGGTGCAGCAGATGCCCATCATCGGCCCGCCGAGGACGAGCTTGCGTGGAGTCTTCACGAAGCCGCCGCACTGCTCCGCAATGTACTCGTAGCTGGTGCCGACTCTCGTGAGGGCGTTGACCGGAGCCGCGAGCGCGCTGCCGGCGTAGGTGACGATGCGCTCTACGACGCTCTTGCCTTCATAACAGGCCTCATAGATGGCGTAGGCCGTGCGGGTGGAGATCACGCAGCAGCCGACGCCCGCGGGCAGACCGCCGGGCTTGACCTCGCGGTTGGTGATGGTCTTGATCTGCATTTTCTCGCCGCCCTGGGGGTAGATCTCCTCCTCCGGCACGATCTCCACGCCGTATTTCGCGGGGTCGTGGGAGTTGAGAAGGGCGATGGCATCGGCCTTGTTCTTCTCGATGCCGTAATAGGCCTTGTCCACGCCCTGCGCGATGCGGGCGAGCTCAATGCCCTTGAGGAGCTGTTCGGGGAAGCCGAGCATGGTGAGATGGTCGCCGTTGAGATAGGGCTCGCACTCCGCGCCGTTGATGATGAGCGTGTCGACCTTGCCCCTGCCGCTTGCGATTTTAAAGGCGGTGGGGAACATCGCGCCGCCCATGCCGACGACGCCGGCCTCGCGGATGCGCTGGAGGATCGCCTCGGGGTCCTTGAGCTGGGCGGGAGTCAGCGGCTCCATCAGCTCGGGCGTGTCCTGAAAGTCGTTCTCGATCACGACGGACATCACGAGATCGCCGAGGGGGTGGGGTCTGGGCTCAACAGCCACAACCGTCCCGGAGACGGAGGCGTGGACAGGCGCTGCGACCGGCGCCTGGGTATCGCCGATCTTCTGGTACATTTTCACCGTGTCGCCCTTTTTCACCAGAGGGGTGCAGGGGGCACCGATGTGCTGCGCCATGGGGATCACGACCTGTTTCGGCGGCGCCATCACAGTTACGGGAACCTCGGGAGATTTCATGTAATTGGGATGTACACCGCCCCTGAATTTAAATGCCATTCGCTTCACCTCGTTTTGTTTTACGTGGTACAGTTCGCCTCTCTATTCTATCAAAGAAAGCGCGCGCTGTCTACTTTTTTCCCCGGTTTTTTCGTAATTTTCAATGACAAATTTCTGTCGGAAGCCCTGTGGTTTTTTGCACAATGTCCAATCTACCCACACAAAGCGAGGGAAAAGAGCGGAGCGCGCGGGGCGTCAGGGCGCCGCCTTACGGGCGGATTATCCGGGGCACTGCCGCAAAATTGTCATGACTCCGCGCGCCGCAGACGCCCTATCCCAGCGCCACGTCCAGTGCCATCATGAGCGTGAAGCCCGCGATGTAGCCGATGGCGCCGATTCTTCCCCTTGCCTCGGGGCAGAGCTCGTGGGCGGTGACGTAGAGCATGGCGCCGGCGGAAAAGCTCAGCAGCCACGGCATCACGGAATGCACAAGAGCCGCGGCGAAGACCGCCAGCAGTCCGAAAACCGGTTCCACCGCGCCGGAGGCCGCGCCCCAGAGAAAGGCCCGGCCCCGCCCCATGCCGCGCTGACGCAGGGGGAGCGAGACCGCCGCGCCCTCCGGAAAGTTCTGCACCCCGATTCCGAGGGCCAGAGTCAGCGCCGCCGCGGGCAGCTCCCCCTCCTCTGCAAGGGCGAACGCGAGTCCGACGGCCATGCCCTCCGGGATGTTGTGGAGGGTAATCGCGGTGAAGAGCATCCCCTCCTTCGCCCCGCGCTGCAGGGCGTCCGCCGCCGTGAGAAAGCCCGCGCCCAGCAGCACGCCCGCCGCCGCGGGCAGCCAGGCGGGCAGCCCGGATTCCGCGGCGCTCTGCTCGATGGCGGGCAGCAGCAGGCTCCAGACGGAGGCCGCCGTCATCACCCCGCCCGCAAAGCCCGGCAGCGCCGCCTGAAAGCCCGGCGTCGAATCCCGGAAAAAGAAGACCAGCGCCGCACCCAGCACGGTCATGAAAAAAATAAACTGCGTGCCCCCGAGGGCCCACAGGAAAGTAGATGTATTCATAAACGCCTCCCGCATGTTCCCTGCTGACAGGATATGCGGGAGGCGTTTGTTTTGTCTCTGGCTTAAGGCGCGCCGCATCATGCGGCGAGAGCGAATCCCGAGAAAAACCAGAGCGCGATTTATCCGGGAGACGCCGATGGCGGATTGCGCGGTGTTGCCTTAAAGTCTTTCCTTCTTCTCAATATCGAGGAAGTACTTGTAGGTGTCGACCGTGAGCTCGCCGCAGGCGGCCTCATCGCAGGCGATGATGGCCGCGTTGTGGAGCTGGAGGGCGCTGCAAGTCCACTTCTGGCTCACGCCGCCCTCGACCGTTGCCGCGAGGGCGCGGGCCTTGTTGTGGCCGCTGATGAGGACCAGGACCTCCTTGGCGTCCGTCACGGTGCCGATGCCGACGGACAGGGCGCGGGTGGGGACCCGGGAGGGGTCGTTGCCAAAGAAACGGGAGTTGACCAAAATGGTGTCGGTGGTCAGGTCGCGCAGGCCCGTGCGGGAGGACAGGGAGGTGTAGGGCTCGTTGAAGGCGAGGTGACCGTCCACGCCGATGCCGCCCATGAACAGGTCGATCCCGCCATAGGAGGCGATTTTCTCCTCATAGCGGGCGCACTCGGCCTCGGGGTCCTCGGCCATGCCGTTGAGGATGTTGATGTTCTCGGGCTTCATGTCGACGAGGTGGTCAAAGAGATTGTCGTGCATAAAGTACCAGTAGCTCTGGTCATGCTCATGCGGCAGGCCGACATACTCGTCCATGTTGAAGGTGACGACGTTTTTGAAGGAGAGCTCCCCCGCCTGATTCATGCGCACGAGCTCCTTATACACGCCGATGGGCGAGGACCCGGTCGGCAGACCCAGCACGAAGGGGCGCGCCTCCTTGTGCGCGTTGATCTTCGCGGCGATGTAATCGGCCGCCCACTTGCACATTTTATCGTAATTGTCCTGAATAACGACTCTCATGTTCTTGCTCCTTTATCACAGAATGAGAAAAAGCCGAGACCAATTATATCGTCTTTCCCTCGTTTGTCAAGAAAACGCTCGGGAGGAGCCGCGTCCGTTTCACAAAATGCTGTTGGGCTTTTTTGTGAAACGAGAAGGCTCGCAGCCTGCCGCGCGCACTGCGTCGGCACAAGCTGCGTTCATTCGCTTCCGTCAGGCGTGACGAAAGCTCACTCTCTCCGCTGCACCTCACGGCTTCTCCGCCTTGTACGCCTCGAAGAAGGCCCGCACCGCCTCGAAGAGCTCCTGGGTCACGCCACTGATGCCGGCGTCGCGGTTGTAGTAGGCGCAGACGTCTTCGATGTCCGGCAGATAGGGGAGGGGAAAGATGTCGATGCTCTTGCGGTAATCCGCCTGCAGCTCGGGGCTCAGCATGTCCCAGAAGACCTTCGCGTAGATGAACACGCCGATGCCGGAGTTTGCGAGCTGGAAGGCGTTTTCAATGTTGGTCAGCTCGCACACGAAACGCGGGCTGATGTCATAATACTTGAGGTAGCTTGCCAGCGCGCGGCCGCCGGAGGACTGGCGCGGGATGCGGATGAAGGGCGCGGCCTCAAAGAAGCTCAGGTCCGCGCTCTGCGAAAAGCTCTCCGTCAGCTCCTCGAGCTGGTCTCCCGCAAGCTCCCGCATGATGCGCTTCGGCACCACCAGCAGGTGCTCCTTGCGGCAGAGGGGGATGGCCTCAAACTTGTCCGGCACGCTGCCGAGAGAGCCGATCACCAGGTCCACGCCCTCGTAGGAGATGGACTTCTGCATCACGTCCGGCGACTCCTCGCTGAGCCTGACGAAGGTATCCGGGTGGTCGCTGAGAAACTGCGGCAGCACCCGCGGCAAAATCGCGCGGGCGATGGTGTGCTCGATGCCGAGGTGGATGTAGTGCGCGCCGCTGAAGCTCTTGCTCGAGCTCTCCTCAAACTGCTGCTTGAGCTGCAGGATCTCCTTGGCGATGGGCAGCAGACGGCCCCCGTCCGGCGTGAGCCCGAGGGGGCGGCTGCGGATGAAGAGCGTGGTGTCCAGGTCCTCCTCCAGCTTTGCCACCTGCTTGGACAGAGTCTGCTGGGAGATGAAGAGATTTTTGGCGGCGGACGAAAAGCTCTTCTCCTCGGCCACCGCGATGAAGCTTTTTAAGAGGGTGAAATCCATTCCGATTGCCTCCGCGCGCCGTTGCGCGCCCCCGCCGCGCGCGGTAAAACCCATGCGCAGAGGCGGGATCGCACAGAATATGGCAGATTTGGCAAAGTCCTTTATCGCTTTTATCTAAAACACACAAGAGCGTCTCATGCAAAACTGTCAAAACAGCAAAAAAAGAAAAAGGGTCTTGCCAAGATCAACTTTCGGTTGTAGTATAACACCGGAACAGGCGTAAAACAAGACCCGCCTGAAAAATTTTTTTCATCCTGTCTAATGGAAATATCAACACGGAGGGGTAATCAACATGAAAAAACTCGTTGCTATTCTGCTTGTCGCCGTCATGCTCGTTTCGGCCGGCAGCGTCGCCTTTGCGGCGGGCGCCACCAAGCTCAACTACGCCACCGGCGGCACGTCCGGCACCTACTACGGCTTCAGCGGCGTCATCGCCAACGTTCTGAACGAGAAGCTCAAGGACACCCTGAAGATCAAGGTCGAGTCCACCGGCGCTTCCAAGGCCAACATCCAGATGCTCTCCATCGGCGACGCCGACATCGCCATCGTCCAGAACGACGTCATGTACTACGCCTACACCGGTACGGATCTCTTCGCCGGCGGCGCCCCCATCACCAACTTCTCCGCCGTTGCCTCCTGCTATCCCGAGTATGTGCAGATCCTCGCGAAGAAGGACATCACCTCCATTGAGCAGCTGGCCGGCAAGAACGTCTCCGTCGGCGACGCGGGTAGCGGCACCGAGTTCAACGCCAAGCAGATCCTGGCTGCCTACAATCTGAGCTTTGACGACATCAAGGTCTCCAACCAGAGCTTTGCCGACTCCGCCGACGCCCTCAAGAACGGCACCATCGACGCCGCCTTCGTCGTGGCCGGCTACCCCACCACCGCGGTGACCGAGCTTGCCACCAACTTTGACTTCAACCTCCTCTCCATCGACGAGGCCCACGCGAAGGCCCTCCAGGCCGACTACGGCTTCTACTACTACGGCGTCATCCCCGGCGGCACCTACAGCCCCGTCGCTGACGACGTGCCCGCCGTCGCGGTCATGGCCACCATCGTCGCCGCCAACTCCGTCCCCGCCGACGTGATCTACGCCTTTGTCAAGGGCCTGTTCGACTACAAGGCCGACATTACCGCGGGCCACGTCAAGGGCAACGAGCTTGACCTGAACACCGCCGTCTCCGGCGTGTCCATCCCCTGGCACGAGGGTGCGGTCAGGTTCTACTCCGAGAACGGCCTCATGTAAAGCGGCGCTATCGTGAAATACACCCATCCCATCTTGAAAATGATAGTCGCGGCGGCCCTCGTGGTCGCTGCGGCTGTCGCGTTTATGATCCTTTACCCGGCCCCGCCCGGCCTGTGCCTGTCGGACCCGGAGACGGGAAAGGTCTTCGCGACATGCGTTCTCCGCAACGGGGAAACGTTCTCCGTCTCCTTCCGCCACAGCGTCAATCAGAGTGACGTCACCGAGATCTATGAGCGCCGCGGGAAAGATATCTGGCTGACCGGCTGTATCTACTACGACTTCGGCGCCGGCGTGGCCGAGGTGCTGGACCCCGGCTGGACGCTCGAGACGGGCAAAAACGGAGAGATGATCCTCGGCAACATCAATACAAAGATGGAGGATCTGACCTACATCGTCGGCACGATCTACGACCACGTCCTGGAGATCAACGGCGAGAAGATCGTCCTCAACGAGCTCTGCGGCAAAAACGCAAAGGTCCAGTTTTCGATTCAATAGTATTGGAGTGTCTGTATGCCGGAATTTGAGAGAGAATTCAAAAAAACGCCGCATGAGCTCCGTGACGAGGAGCTCATCGAAAAGGACGACTTCGGCGCCACTACCGAGGAGATCGAGCACAACGCCACGGCGGTTCTGGAGAAATACGACCGGGAGGCCAACGTCCGCATCTACAAGGGCAAAACCCGGCGCGTGGTGCGCCTGCTGTTCGTGCTCTTCTCGCTTTTTGCCGTCTTCCTGCTCTTTTACCCGGGCGAGATCCGCATGGAGCGCGCCTCCTTCGTCGGCCTGATCGTGCTGCTGGTCTATATCAACTTCCCCGCCACCCGCAGCGCCAGACTCAAGAAGGTCAACTTCATCCCCTGGTACGACATCATTCTTATGGCGCTGGGCCTTGCCTCCTACCTCTACTTTGTGATCAACTACCGCGAGATCATCAACCGCGGCATCATGCTCACGCAGCTTGAGGTGTGGCTCGGTGTGATCGGCATTCTGGTCACGCTGGAGGCCTGCCGCCGCGCGGTCGGTCTGCCCATCGTGATCGTCGCCTCGGCGTTCATCATCTTTGCCATGACGCAGAAGTCCCTGCGCATGAACGTGTATAACCTCTTCTACACGGCCGACGGCATCATCGGCACCCCCATCCGCGCCTGCCTGAACTTCATCGTCCTCTTCGTCATTTTCGGCGCCTTCCTCGACAAGACGGGCATCACGCAGTTTTTTATCGAGCTTGCAAACTCCCTGGCCGGCGCGTCCTCGGGCGGCCCGGCAAAGGTTGCGGTCATCTCCTCCGCCCTGTGCGGCATGGTCTCCGGCTCCTCGGTCGGCAACACCGTGACCACGGGCTCCGTCACCATCCCGATGATGAAAAAGACCGGCTACAAGCCGGAATTTGCCGGCGCGGTCGAGGCGGCCTCCTCCACCGGCGGGCAGATCATGCCGCCCATCATGGGCGCGGCGGCATTCCTGATGGTCGAGTACGTCACCATGCCGGACACCGTGGTCAGCTACGGCTACATCGCCCTGCGCGCGATCCTGCCCGCGGCCCTGTACTTCGCCGGCATCTTCATGATGGTGCACCTGGAGGCCCGGAAAAACGGCCTCACCGGTATCCCGCGCGAGCAGCTGCCCCGCTTCTGGCCGCTGTTTCTGCGCAAAGGCTTTCTGCTGCTGCCGCTCGCGGCGCTGGTGTACTTCCTCATGACGCGCACCATGGCCTTCGCCGCCATCGCCGCGACCGGGCTCGCCATCGCCGTCAGCATGGTCTTCCGGGAGACCCGCATCGTCCGCATCATCTACAACGACGATCAGGGCTACCGCATCGACTTCTCCCGCTTCTTTGACGCGCTGGAGTCCGGCGCGAAGAGCACCCTGACCGTGGGCATCGCCTGCGCGGTCGCGGGCATCATCGCCTGCGTTATCACCACCACCGGCATCGGGTCCGAGCTGATTTCCCTCATCATCGGGGCCTCCGGCGGATACAGGATCGTCGCGCTCTTCCTCACGATGCTCACCTGCATCATCCTCGGCATGGGCGTGCCGACCACCGCAAATTACGTCATCATGGCCACCACCTGTGCCCCGGTGCTCATCCGCATGGGCATCCCCAGCATCGCGGCACACATGTTTGTGTTCTACTTCGGCATCGTGGCCGACATCACCCCGCCCGTTGCGCTGGCCGCCTACGCCGGCGCCGCCATTGCGCACGGCAGCCCCATGAAGACCGGCGTCAACGCCACGAAGCTTGCCATCGCGGCCTTCATCGTGCCATACATCCTCGCGCTCAATCCGGCCATGGTGTTTGTGGACACCACCGCGCTGGAGGTCGTCTTCATCGTGCTGACCTCGCTTGCGGGCATGTTCGCCCTCTCGATGGCGCTGGAGGGCTACTTCCGCGGCGCGCTTCCGGCCGTCCTGCGCATCGTCGCCGTCGTCGGCGGCCTGATGCTCATCTACCCCGGCACCCTCACCGACGCCATCGGCCTCGTGCTGGTCGCCGTCGTGATCGCCTTCCAGATCCTGAAGGAGAAAAAAGCGGCGGCTGCGTAAAAGAAAAAACAGAAACAATAAAACTCCGGCGAATACGGAAAAATCAAAACCCGTATTCGCCGGAGATTTTTAAGGCAATACCGCATAATTCGGCAAGAGCAGATTCCGAGAAAATCGGGTTCTGATAAGAGACCCATTGCCCACAGCCAGACGCACATGAGCAGGAAGGGAATGTTGACAAGCAGAGCCAGCGCGAAGCCCAGAACAGAAAGACAGCCCCACAGCAGCCAGACGATGCGGCCGTCGACGCCCTCGGACACGACACTGCGGTATTTCTTCGTGGGGTGGAATTTGTCAAACGCGGCGTCCAGCCACTCGTTGATGACATAGTTTGCGGAGGCGATCAGACAGGTCGCAAAAAAGCCCGCGCACAACCGCAGAGCAAGCTCCCGGCTCAGCGGCGTGTGCGTCAGCAGCACGGCGGCGAGAAGACCCGGGAGAATAAAGAGCTGCTTGATCCAGTGATCCAGCCGCATGATCCGGATATACTTGCGTATGGCGCTTTTTTCAGCCTGTCCCTCTGTATGTTACCTCCAAAACCGTCTTCGTCGGAGCCCGGATTCATTCAGGGTCCGCTCCCGCAGAAAACTGCGGTCCAGCCCCGGACCTTGCTGCGCTCCGCGCAGGATGGCACGGAAGACGCAGGGGGCGCCAGTCTGTGCGCACTTTCCCGCGGGATTGCAATACTGAAAAATTATCACGCCGAGGAGCAAAAGTCTACTCTCTTTGCCGAAGCAAGGCATAATACGCACGGCAGATGCCCGCAGCGCCGCCGTCCAGGCCGCTGCATTACACCCTGTCCTGAGCGAAATCGAAGGACCTCTCTCCGGAGGTCCTCATAAACCTCAGAAGAGAGATCCTTCGTCAAGTTGTCTCTCAGGCCGACAAAACGGGTTGCGTTTTGATCGGAATCAGGCTTCGCCGCGCTCGCGCAGCGCGTCCTTGCGGCTGAGATCAATGCCGCGGGGGCCGATGTTCATGACCTTGACCCAGGTCATGTCGCCGACCTTGAGCACGTCCTCGACCTTCTCGGTGCGCTTGAACTCGAGGTCCTTGATCTTCACGAGGCCGTCCTTGCCCGGAGCCAGCTCGACCCAGCAGCCGAAGTCGGAGCGGATATTGCTGACCTTGCCGTAATACAGGGCGCCCACCTCGGGCTCGAAGCAGATGTCCTCGATGGTCTTGCGGGCGGCGCGGCAGGCGGCGATGTCGGAGGAGGCAATAAAGATGGTGCCGTCGTCGCTGATGTCGATCTTGCAGCCGGTGTCGGCGGTGATCTTCTGGATGACCTTGCCGCCGGAGCCGATGACCTCGCGGATCTTGTCGGGGTTGATCTTCATCTGGATCATCTTCGGCGCGGTCTTGGCAAGCTCGCCGCGCGGCTCGGGGATGGCCTTGAGCATGATCTCGTCGAGGATCTGGCAGCGGGCCTCGCGGGTGATCTCAAACGCCTCCTTGACGATCTCGTGCTTGAGGCCGTCGTTCTTGAGGTCCATCTGAATGGCGGTGATGCCCTTCTTGGTGCCGGCCACCTTGAAGTCCATCTCGCCGTGGAAGTCCTCCACGCCCTGGATGTCGATGAAGGTGGTGAAGCTGTCGCCGTCCTGGATGAGGCCGCAGGAGATGCCGGCGACCGGGGCCTTGAGCGGGACGCCCGCGTCCATCAGAGCGAGCGTGGTGCCGCAGATGGAGCCCTGGGAGGTGGAGCCGTTGGAGGAGAGAACCTCGGAGACGACGCGGATAGCGTAGGGGAAGTCCTCCACATCGGGGATGACCGCCTCGAGGGCCTTCTCGACCAGCGCGCCGTGGCCGTACTCGCGGCGGTTGGTGGAGCGGCTGGCACGGGCCTCGCCGGTGGAGTAGCTGGGCATGTTGTAGTGGTGCATAAAGCGCTTGGAGTCCTCTTCCCAGATGGTGTCGAGCTTCTGGGCGTCGGCCATGGTGGAGAGGGTGGCGATGGACAGCACCTGGGTCTGACCGCGGGTGAACAGGCCGGAGCCGTGCACCACGGGCAGCACGCCGACCTCGGCGGCCAGCGGGCGGATCTCGTTCATGGCGCGGCCGTCAACGCGTTTGCCGGCCAGCAGCCACTTCTTGACGACCTTCTTCTGCAGCTTGTACAGGATCTCCTCCATGTACTGCATCATGTCGGGGTGCTCTTCCCCGTACTTCTCCTCGACCATGGTGACCCAGTCGTTGACGCGGGCCTCGCGGACGTTCTTGTCGTCCGTATCCATGCAGTGCTCCATGGACTCAAACTCGTTTTCCACGAGGGTGTTGAACAGCTCCTCGTCGAAGGATGCGTGCTCATACTCGAACTTGGGCTTGCCGATCTCGCGGACCATGGTGTCGATGAGGTCGAGGACGGGCTGCAGGTGCTCATGCGCCTGGACGATGCCCTCGTACATCACATCCTCGGGGACCTGGTTGGCCTCGGACTCGATCATGACGATCTTCTTGTGGGTGGCCGCGATGGTGGTGGTCATGCGGTTGGTCCTGCGCTCTTCCTCCGTGGGGTTGAAGAGGTACTTCTCCCCGTCCCAGCCGAGGACGATGCCGGCGATGGGGCCGTTGAAGGGCACGTCGGAGATGGAGACGGCGGCGGACGCGCCGATCATGGCGGTGATCTCGGGGCTGCAGTCGCGGTCGACGCTCAGCACCTCGCAGGCGATGACGACGTCATTTCTGAGGTCGGAGGGGAAGAGCGGGCGCATGGGGCGGTCGATCAGGCGGGAGGCCAGCACGGCGGGGAGGCTGGGCTTGCCCTCGCGGCGCATGAAGCTGCCGGGGATGCGGCCGACGGCGTAGAGCTTTTCGTTGAAGTCGACGGCAAGAGGGAAGTAGTCGATGCCGTCCTTGGGGCGGGCGGAGGCGGTGCAGGTGACGAGGACGGTGGTCTCGCCGTACTTGACGAGGACGGCGGCGTTGCAGAGC
>CACZDN010000026.1 GCA_902779945.1 Oscillospiraceae bacterium
AATGTGAACAACATTTCTGGAGTTGTTGAGCGATTTATCGACGAACATATTCGTGCGTATATTCGAATTCCGGATGGGTATAGGTATAGAGAAGAGTAACACATTCCCGCTTTTCGGGGTAAAAGTGTTTTTTAGGCGTACTTACCTTGATCCTGTACCTTTTGGGCGTACTTAGGCAGACCGGTACTTGAAAAAGTACCGGTTTTTTATTTTCGAACAAAAAACTCCTGTGTTTTGCTTTTTCTGTTATACTTCCAACAACCGGATAATCATACACATCGCTGTTTCCGCAGCTTCCACAGCGGATCAATGTCCCATGGATTAAACGCAAAAACGCCCGCAGACCGCTTCACTTTCAAAGCGGCCGACGGGCGTAAATTATGCGCAGACGCGGGCAGCGACATCCCTCAGCGGGACAATGGGACCCTCCGTGCAACAAGAAAGCGTTCACTTGAAAGGTCGTAATACTCCCAGATTTCGCCATGCTGTATCTGATGCAGGCAGATGACATTTTCCATGCCGCCGGGTGAATCGACAAGCTCCGCAAGGTCATTGCCGGCTTTCAGCTCCTGCTCCCGGAAGACGCGGGTGCTTGCCCCTTCAAAGACAGCCGAGTACAGGATCTCCGCCTCCACAAGATCCTGAAAGATATGGCTGCCGTAGCTGAGCTCGGGCATGTACCCGGCCCGGCGGTCCGCGACCTCCAGGATCGTGTCAAACTCGCTGATGTCGGAAAACTCCGTCGGCACCCCAAGCTCGGGAGAGCTGGTGCAGATCCGGCCGGGCGTGATGAGCAGCATGCGCTTCTGCTGCCCGCGCAGCCGCCAGTTGATGGCCGAGAGCAGCTGCTTGACGCGGTACTTGTCGCGGTAGGGCAGCTTGTAATAGGCGACCAGGTCCACATATACCAGCACGTCCAGGGGAAAGCTGCGGGAAAAGCCCATGGAGGTGCCGACGGTTTCGATCAGAATATCCTCCTCACGCAGGTCTGCCGGGATGGACACCTTGTCGCCGGTGCGGGTCAGCTGCAGGGGTCGGCATTGGAGCAGGCTGATCACATACTCGCCCGTCGAGGCGCAGTTGATGGTGTACTCAATATCGACCGGATAGGCGTAGGTATCCTGCAGCAGACGCAGGATCTCGCCCATATCCCGCATCAGACTCCTGTTGCTGACGAGCCCCTCGCAGGAGACGTACAGCACATCCTCGCGGATGCCCTGTTCCCGCAGGATTGTCTCCGTCTCCCGGTCGTGGGAATAGAGCAGCGCGCTCAGACAGGGCGGGAGCGCCGCGCGGATACGCTCGGCGTCCCGGCTTTCCACACCGTCGGACGTATCACTGACAACATCCACAAGGCGCTGGGAGAACTGGTGTCGATCCGCCGAGGAGGCCTGCCACACGACAGAGGGCTTGTCCAGCGCGACCATACGCGGATAGGAGCCCGTGCGGCGATCCACCGCGGCGGTGCCGAGACCGCATACGAGGCGGAGCATGCCCTTCTCGGGATGATCGACGCCGAAGCGGTAGGGGCTGGACGAATAGCCGACGCCCGCGGCGCACGGCATGAAAAAGCCCGCATAGTGGGAGCCGGAGACCCGCTGGACAAGAATGCCCATCTGCTCGTCCAGATGCTCCAGCCCGCGCCGCTTCCGGTAATCCAGCGCAGAAAGGCTGAGCGTGCTGGCATAGACGGTGCGTACGGCGGATTCAAAGGCGTGCAGGCGCTCCTCCGGCGAGCCGTGGCTGCCGCAGAAGACGGACTCGTATTTCCCGGCAAAGGCGTTGCCGAAGCCATCCTCGAGAATCGAGCTTGAGCGCACGATAATCGGCTCGTTGCCGTAATACTCCAGAAGCTGGCGGAACCGGGCGCGAAGCGCCGGAGAGAACGCGCCGCCGAGCAGGGCTTCCGAGAAAGCCTGCGCCTGAGAAAAATATCCGTCCGCCGTCTTCTGGCTGAGCTTGAGATCCCACAGACCGTTGTCCACAATGAAAGAATAGAATACGTCCGAGCCGATGTAAAAGGAATCGTGAGGCTCGATGCGCTCAAAAAGCGCCGCGTCCCGGTTCTGGATGATCTTCCTCGACAGCAGCATCCCGCAGGCTTTGCCGCCGATAAGCCCGGTGCCGATCATGCGGTCGTGGATCTCAAAATAGTCCTCGGGCTGAAACTGCTCTACGATCATGCTGCGCATCCTTGTATCGCGCGTGAGCATGATGTCGCACATGCGGTCACACTCACTCCGAATATCCAGCCCCGCGTCAAATTTGACACGGGCGGCATGGAAGAAGCGTTCCCAGCTGTCCATGCTCTGGGCGTTTTTGAGTCCCTTTGCGTCGTTCAGGCTGCGGTAAAAGCGGCTGAGCTCCACGCTCTCCGAAACCGGATAAAAGCTGCCGTCCCCGAGATCGCAGCCGCAGGGCTGGGCGAGATGGGCAAGCGGCCGCGCCCAGACCTTTTCGGCCCGGAAAAAGAGCCTGTCCCGACCGCCGGGGAAAACATCCAGAAAGAGCTGTGTGGTGTTCGCGATAATGTCGATCGCGTCAAAGGAGTGTCTGCCGCGCAGGACCGGGAAATAGGCGACGGTGTCCAGAGAGAACAGAAAGGGGCAGGTCAGGTGAAAGAAATTCCCCATCATAAGATCCGTTGCCCAGGCCTCCTCCAGCTCCGAGAGACAGTCGAAGACATAGAAGGCATCGCGTCCTTCCCGTTCGATCAGGTCGTGAATGTCCACCGTGAAGGATTCAAAGAGATGGGAGAGCGGAACATGCACCTCCCGCACACCGGGCATGGGAGGCAGGATGGGATCGTGCCCGGCAAAGCGGATATAGAGGATGTTCCGCCCGTCCCGGACGGCCTGCTCTGCAAAGGCCCTGGCGAAGACGCGAAATTCGTCCAGCGCCGATACCTGCCACACCACGTTGTCCCCCAGACGGATCGAGTCAAGACAGCGGTCCAGCCCCGGGATGCCGGACAGGATCGGTTCAAAAGCGGCCATGGCGAGTCCTCCTGTCAGATAAAGTTTGTATAGCCCATTAAAAAGCGGTCGACTTCGGCGGCGCAGGCGCGGCCCTCGGCGATGGCATGGACGACCAGAGACTGGCCGCGGTGCATGTCGCCGGCCGTGAAGATGTGCGGGACGCTGGTCTGAAAAGAGCCCGCCCTGGTTTTCACGGTGCGGTCAAGCTCCACGCCGAAGGCGGCGCAGATATCCTCCCGGCAGCCGGCAAAGCCGGTCGCCGCAATGAGCAGCTCACAGGGAAGCTTTGTCCCGTCCTTCGTGACCACAGCCGTGAGACTGCCCGTTTCATCGGGTTCGAGGGATGCAAGGCTCTGCGAGAACAGGCGCGGATCGCTGCCGAAAACGGCATCGCACTCCTCCTGTGCGTAGTCCCGGGGGAGGCTGCCGTCCGGCGCAAGATAATCCTCCCTCGGCCTGCGCACAAGCTGTGTGACGCTCTTGCAGCCCTGGCGGATGGAAGTTGCCACACAGTCGCTTGCGGTATTGCCGGTGCCGATGACGATCACGTTTTTCCCCGCAGCGGAGGGGACGGCAGGGGAGAGGGAGAGCTGCTGCCGCTGGACTGCGGCGGGCAGAAAGTCCATGGCAAAGTACACGCCCTGAACCCCCTCCCCGTCGATGCCGAGCGGCCGCGGCTTTTCCGCCCCGCAGCAGAGCACCACCGCGTCGTATTCCAGCATGAGACGCCGGGCCACCGCGGGATCGGCGGCGTCAAGGCCGGTCACAAAGCTCACGCCCTCCCGCGTCATGAGCTCACAGCGGCGGCGGACAACGGTTTTCGGCAGCTTCATATTCGGGATGCCGTACATCAAAAGCCCGCCGGGCAGCGCGCGCTTTTCGATCACCGTGACGCTGTGGCCCCTGTGGTTGAGCTGATCGGCCGCCGCAAGCCCCGCCGGGCCGGAGCCCACCACGGCCACATTCTTTCCGGAGCTGTGAGGCGAAAAGCGCGGCTCCATCAGATGGTGGGAAAAGGCGTATTCGATGATGCTCAGCTCGTTGTCGTGCACCGTGACGGCATCGCCGTACAGCCCGCAGGTACAGGCCTGCTCGCAGAAGGCGGGGCAGACGCGCCCGGTAAACTCCGGGAAGTTGTTTGTTTTCAGCAGTCTTGTCAGCGCGTGGGCAAAATTCCCGTCCATGACGCTGTCGTTCCACTCAGGGATCAGGTTGTGCAGCGGACAGCCGAGCTGCCTGCCCTCAAACTGTACCCCGGCCTGGCAGAAGGGCACGCCGCAGTTCATGCAGCGCGCGCCCTGCCTGCGCCGCTCTTCTTCAGGCGCGGGAAGGTGAAACTCCTCCCAGTCCTTTACCCGCTCGAGAGGCGGACGCACAGGATTCGCCCTGCGTGCATAGTCCAGAAATCCGGTCGGTTTTCCCATAACGTCCACCTCCTCAATGGTTCACGGCGGCGTAAAACGCCTTGATCTCTGCCTGTTCCTGCGTCTCGCCGCGGCCTTCAAAGTCCTCGATCGCCCTGCGCATACGCTCATAGTCCACGGGGATGATCTTCTTGAAGGCCGGCAGAACCGCCTTGAAGTCCGCTAAAATCGCGGCGGCTTTCCCGGAGCCGGTCGCGTCCAGATGGGCCTGCAGGAGATCCCGCAGCTCCTGCACGTCGTTCGGCTCCCTGACCGGGCCGACATGCAGGCCGTTTTTGTTCATGCGGGTGTAGAGATCGTGCGCCTCATCCAGAACGTAGACCACGCCGCCGGACATCCCGGCGGCAAAGTTTTTGCCGGTCTGGCCGAGAATGAGCACCCTGCCGCCCGTCATGTACTCGCAGCCGTGGTCGCCCACGCCCTCCACCACGGCGGTGGCGCCGGAGTTTCGCACACAGAAGCGCTCACCCGCAACGCCGGAGATATAGGCCGCGCCGGAGGTCGCGCCGTAGAGCGCCACATTTCCGACGATGATGTTTTCATCCGCCGGGAGCGTTGAGCCCTTCGGCGGGTACAGGATCAGCTTTCCGCCGGAGAGCCCCTTGCCGAAGCCGTCGTTGGAGTCGCCCTCGAGCCGCAGCGTGAGTCCCTTCGGGATAAACGCGCCGAAGGACTGTCCGCCCCCGCCCTGACAGCGGACGATATAGGTGTCGTCCTTCAAGCTGTTCCCATAGCGCCGCGTGATCTCCGAGCCGAAGAGCGTGCCGAAGGCGCGGTCGGTGCTGGAGACCTCAAGCGAAACGCTGCCGGGCTTTTTCGCCCTGAGCTTCCCGCCGAGCTCTTTCAGCAAAACGCTTTGATCCCTGGTCCGCTCCAGGTGAAAGTCATAGGCGGATTCCGCCTTGAAATGCGGCACGGGATGGGGACAGGGCATGGACAGCAGGGCGGAGAGGTTCACGGTCTCGGCCCGGTGGGTGATGCGCTTTTCGCGCTCCACCAGAAGATCCGTCCTGCCCACCAGCTCGTCCACGGTCCGGACGCCGAGCTTTGCCATGATCTCCCGGAGCTCCTGCGCCACAAAGCGCATGAAGTGGATCACATACTCCGACTTGCCGGAAAAGCGCCGTCGAAGTGCAGGGTTCTGCGTGGCGACGCCCGCCGGGCAGGTGTCCAGGTTGCACACGCGCATCATGCAGCAGCCGAGGCAGACCAGCGGCGCGGTGGCAAAGCCGAATTCCTCCGCGCCCAGCATACAGGCGATGGCCACGTCCCGCCCGGTCATGAGCTTGCCGTCCGTCTCCAGCACGACCTGCTCACGCAGCCCGTTTTTGATGAGCGTCTGGTGCGCCTCGGCAAGCCCCAGCTCCCAGGGCAGCCCCGCGTTGTGAATCGACGACGCGGGAGCCGCGCCGGTGCCGCCGTCATAACCGGAGATCAGCACCACCTGGGCGCCCGCCTTGGCAACGCCGCTCGCGATCGTGCCGACGCCTGCCTCGGACACCAGCTTGACGCTGATGCGGGCTTCCCGGTTTGCATTTTTGAGGTCGTAAATGAGCTGGGCCAGGTCTTCGATGGAATAGATGTCGTGGTGCGGCGGCGGACTGATGAGCGTGACGCCGGGGGTGGAGAGCCTTGTGCGGGCGATCCAGGGATAGACCTTGCTGCCCGGCAGATGCCCGCCCTCGCCGGGCTTCGCGCCCTGGGCCATCTTGATCTGCAGTTCCTTCGCGCTCGTGAGATAAGCGCTCGTGACGCCGAAGCGCCCGGAGGCGATCTGCTTGATGGCGGAGCAGCGCAGGGGATCGGAGAGCCGTTCGGGATTCTCCCCGCCCTCGCCGGAGTTGGATTTGCCGCCGAGCGTATTCATGGCGACGGCAAGGCAGGTGTGCGCCTCCTCGGAGATGGAGCCGTAGCTCATGGCCCCGGTCTTGAAGCGCTTCACGATGCTGTCTGTGCTCTCCACCTCGTCAATCGGAATTCCGCCGCCGGGATCGAAACGGAGCCCTAAAAGCCCGCGCAGGGTGTGCGGCACCGCCTGATCGTCCACCAGCGCGGAGTACTGCTTGAAGACCGCGTAGTCTCCCTCCCTGACAGCCTTTTGCAGAAGCTTGATCGTGAGGGGATTGTACATGTGATCCTCTTTCCCCGGTCCGGAGCGCAGCTTGTGGGAGCCGACGGAATTGAGCGAGGGATCGAAGCCGAGACCCAGCGGCTCGAAGGCCTGGTCGTGCTGCCACTCCACGCTCTCGTCGATCTCACTGAGGCCGATGCCCTCCACGCGGCTGACGGTGTTGGTGAAATAGCGGTCGACAACGGATTTGCTGATGCCGACGCATTCAAAGATCTGCGCCGCCTGATAGGACTGAATGGTGGAGATGCCCATTTTTGCCGCGATCTTCACAAGGCCGCTCAGAATGGCGCGGTTATAGTCGTCCACCGCCACGCCCGCGTCCTTGTCCAGCATCCCGCGCTCAATCAGCTCCTCAATGCACTCCTGCGCAAGATAGGGGTTGATGGCCTGCGCGCCGTAGCCCAGGAGCGCGGCGAAGTGGTGCACGGTGCGCGGCTCGGCGCTCTCCAAAACCAGGGACACGGCGGTGCGCTTTTTGGTGCGCACCAGGTACTGCTGCACCGCCGACACCGCAAGCAGCGACGGAATCGCCACATGGTTTTCATCCACGCCCCGGTCGGAGAGGATCAGGATATTCGCCCCGTTTTTGTACGCCCGGTCGCAGGAGACGAAGAGGCGGTCGAGCGCCCGTTCCAGCGGCGTGCGCTTGTAGTAGAGAAGAGAGATGGTCTCCACATGAAACTCCGGGTTGTCGAGATACCGGATCTTGAGCATGTCCACGCTGGTGAGGATGGGGTTTTCGATCTGCAATACCGCGCAGTTTTCCGCCCGCTCCTCCAGGAGATTTCCGCTTGCGCCGAGAAAGACTGAGGTGTCGGTCACGATCTTTTCCCGGATGGCGTCGATGGGCGGGTTTGTCACCTGGGCGAACATCTGCTTGAAGTAGCTGAAAAGCGGCTGCCGAGCCTCGGACAGCACCGCAAGCGGGATATCCGTCCCCATGGAGGCCGTCGGCTCCGCGCCGGATTTCGCCATGGGGAGGATCAGATCCCTGACCTCCTCATAGGTATAGCCGAAGGCCTTGTAAAGCTTGTCCCGCAGAGCCTGACTGTGCTTTTCCACGGCCCGGTTCGGGATGGGCAGCTCCTCCAGGTGCAGGAGGCAGGAATCCAGCCACTCGCCGTAGGGACTCTGAGAAGCAAACTGCTCTTTCAGCTCCTCATCCTCCACAATGCGCTGCTTGACGGTATCCACCAGCAGCATGCGTCCGGGGCGCAGGCGGGACTTTTTGAGGATTTTTTCCGGCGGAATGTCCAGCACGCCGACCTCGGAGGAGAGGATCAGATAGCCGTCGCTCGTCTGATACCAGCGGCAGGGGCGCAGCCCGTTGCGGTCGAGTACCGCCCCCACCACATCGCCGTCGGAAAAGACGATGGCGGCGGGCCCGTCCCAGGCCTCCATCATGGTCGCGTAATACTGATAGAAGTCCTTCTTCTGCTGACTCATTTTTTTGTCGTGGGCCCATGGCTCGGGGATGGTGATCATCACGGCCTGCTGGAGCTCCATCCCGTTCATCATGAGAAATTCCAGCGTATTGTCCAGCATGGAGGAATCCGAGCCTGTCGTATCGACCACGGGGAGAACGCGGTCCATGTCCTCATCGGAGAGGACGGGGGAGCGCAGCGTCTCCTCCCGCGCGAGCATCCGGTCCACGTTTCCGCGGATGGTGTTGATCTCGCCGTTGTGCATCAAAAGGCGGTTCGGATGCGCCCGGTCCCAGCTCGGGTTCGTGTTGGTGGAAAAGCGGGAGTGCACCATCGCCATTGCGCTCTCGCAGTCAGGGTCCTGCAGGTCGCGGTAAAAGGCGCGCAGCTGATCGACGAGGAACATGCCCTTGTAGACGATGGTTCGGCTCGAAAACGAGGGAATATAGGTGCCGATGCCGCTCTGCTCAAATTCGCGCCGGATGATGTAGAGCCGCCGGTCAAAGTCCAGCCCCTCCGGGCAGGTTGCGGGTCTGCGCACAAAGCACTGCATGATGCAGGGCATTTTCTCCCGCGCCATTTTCCCCAGAATATCCGGATTCGTGGGAACCGTGCGCCAGCCGAGAAATTCCAGCCCGTTTCGCCCCACAATGAGCTCCAGCATCTTCTGCGCCTGCATACGGGACAACACATCCTGCGGGAAGAAGAACATGCCCACGCCGTAGCTTCTCGGCGCGCCCAGCTCGGGCATCTCCCGGGAAAAGAGCTTGTGCGGGATCTGCATCATGAGCCCCACGCCGTCGCCGGTCTCGCCGGAGGCGTCCCGGCCCGCGCGGTGCTGGAGCTTCTCCACGATTTTGAGGGCGTCGTCCACCGTGCGGTGGGACCGGACGCCCTGAATGCTGATGACCGCGCCGATGCCGCAGGCGTCGTGCTCAAAGCGCGGATCATACAGGGGATAGTATTCACGCTCCATGCCGCTCCTCCTTCTGAAGCGCCGCTTCGATCAGGCCGACAAACAGCGGGTGCGGCCTGTTCGGGCGGCTTTTAAACTCCGGGTGATACTGCACGCCCACATAAAACGGCAGATCACTCAGCTCCGCGGCCTCCACCAGATGCCCGTCCGGCGACATGCCGGAGAGCGTGAGCCCCGCGCGGGTGAGCACATCACGGTAGTCGTTGCTGAACTCATAGCGGTGGCGGTGGCGTTCAAAGATGAGCGCCTGCCGGTAACAGCGCTCCATCGTCGTCCCCGCCGCGATCTCACAGGGGCAGGCCCCGAGGCGGAGCGTGCCGCCCTTGTCGACGCGGTCGCTCTGCCCCGGCATGAAGTCAATGACCTTGTGCGCGCAGCACTCGTCAAACTCGCCGGAGTTTGCATCCGCGATCCCCGCAACGTGACGGGCAAACTCGATCACCGCCACCTGCATCCCGAGGCAGATGCCGAGATAGGGGACGGCGTGCTCTCTCGCGTACCGGGCTGCGAGGATCATCCCCTCCACGCCCCGGTCTCCGAAGCCGCCGGGAACGAGGATGCCGGACAGACCCGTCAGCTTTTCCGTGACATTCTCCGGCGTCAGTGTTTCCGAATCGATCCAGAGAATCTCCACATGCGCGTCCCTGGCGTAGCCCGCGTGGCGCAGCGCCTCCGCGACCGAGAGATAGGCGTCCTGCAATTGCGTATATTTTCCCACGAGGCCGATGGTGGCGCACTTTCCTGCGCCCTTGATCTTCTCCACCATGGCGGCCCACTCCGCCATCTCCGGCTCTTTGCAGGAAAGCCCCAGCCTGCGGCAGACGACATCGGAAAAGCCGGCCTTTTCCAGCATCAGCGGCGCTTCGTACAGGCAGGGGAGGGTGCGGTTTTCGATCACGCACTCCGGCGTCACGTTGCAGAACAGGGCGATCTTCTGGAAGATGGATGCTTCCAGCGGCTCATCACAGCGCAGAACGATGATGTCCGGGTGGATACCCATGCCCTGCAGCTCCTTGACGGAGTGCTGGGTAGGCTTGGACTTGTGCTCGTTGGAGCCGGAGAGAAAGGGCACCAGCGTCACATGGATGAACATGCTGTTCTCCCGGCCGACTTCCAGCGAGACCTGACGCGCGGCCTCCAGAAAGGGCTGGCCCTCGATGTCGCCGATGGTGCCGCCGATCTCGGTGATGACGACGTCGGCCCCGGTCTCGCGTCCCACGCGATAGACGAAGTCCTTGATCTCATTGGTGATATGCGGGATGACCTGCACCGTGGAGCCCAGATACTCGCCCCGCCGCTCCTTGTTCAGCACATTCCAGTAGACCTTGCCGGTGGTGAGATTGGAGAAGCGGTTGAGGTTTTCGTCGATGAAGCGCTCATAGTGGCCGAGGTCGAGGTCCGTCTCCGCTCCGTCCTCGGTGACAAAGACCTCCCCGTGCTGATAGGGGCTCATGGTGCCGGGGTCAACATTGATATAGGGGTCGAGCTTCTGCGCCGCGACCTTGAGCCCCCGCGCTTTTAAGAGCCTGCCGAGGGACGCGGCGGTGATGCCCTTGCCGAGCCCCGATACCACGCCGCCGGTGACAAAGATGTATTTGGTCATGCTGGTATTCCTCCCAACCCTTTCCGCCCGTAGAGGCAGATGCCCTCATCAGCCCGCCGCGTGATGCATGACACGGTTCGATCCGGGGATCGACCCCTGCGAGGAAATAAAAAAGACGCCCATCCGGGGACAGTTATCCCAGATGAACGTCTTTGTTCAACACGGTGAGGATACACCGCGAAGGTCGCTTTGTCAAGACTTAAGGCAACACCGCGCAATTCGCCTGCGGCATCTCCTGGAAAAATTGCGCCCTGATTTCGTCACTTTTTCTTGAGGTACACAAAGTACATCTGCGAAAAAGTGCCTTTATCAGAACCCAAATTTTCTCAGGATCTGCTCTTGCCGGGATAACAGGAGGGCTTCCTGCGCGCCTGTCCGGCTTTTTGAAGCAGGACGGCATTCTATCCTTTTCCCGAGCTCCGCGGGCAGAACCATGAGCAACAAGCGCTGCTTTGCGCTTTACAAGGAGTTGACAACATGGGTGATGCAATTCTCGGCCTGCTGATTCCCTTTGCCGGGACCGGCCTGGGCGCGGCAATGGTGTTCTTCCTGAAAAAGCAGATGTCGTCCGGCTTACAGAAAATTTTGACGGGCTTTGCCGCGGGCGTCATGGTGGCCGCCTCCTTCTGGAGCCTGCTCCAGCCCGCGCTGGAAAGCAGCGAAAACATGGGGAAGCTCTCATTCCTGCCGGCTTCCGTGGGCTTTCTGATCGGCGTCGGCTTTCTTCTGCTGCTGGATGAAATCACTCCCCACATGCACATGAACGAGCAGACGGAGGGGCCGAAGAGCGGGCTGAAGCGCACGACGAAGCTGATCCTTGCCGTCACGCTCCACAACATCCCGGAGGGCATGGCGGTCGGGGTCGTGTATGCGGGCTGGCTTTCCGGTGACGTCGGCGTCAGCCGGACAGCGGCTCTGGCGCTGGCACTCGGCATCGCGATCCAGAACTTCCCCGAGGGGGCCATTGTCTCCATGCCTCTGCTTGCGGAGGGAATGCCGAGGGAAAAAACCTTCCTGTACGGCGTGCTCTCCGGCGTGGTTGAGCCGATCGCGGCACTGGTGACGATCCTGGCTGCCAGCGCGGTGATCCCCGTGCTGCCGTATCTGCTGGCCTTTGCGGCGGGCGCCATGATGTATGTGGTGGTTGAGGAGCTGATCCCGGAAATGTCGGAAGGGGAGCACTCCAACGCGGGGACGATCTTTTTCTCGCTGGGTTTTGTGCTCATGATGATCCTGGACGTTGCGCTCGGATAGAGGAGGACCCCTGCCTCCCGCGCGAGGCCGTGACGGAGGGACCGATCCCTCCATAAAGACGTATGGCAAATCCGCAGCCTTTGCGGATTTGCCATACGTCTTTCATACACCGCAGCTTCCGGATATCCGGATTCTCCGTCGCTTCGTCCCTCAAAGGGCAGGGACCGGATCGCGCCGCTTTATCCTCTGAAATTCGCGGGGAGATTCTTTTTCTCCTCCATGAACTGCCGGTAGAACGGCAGGAAGGTTTTTGCATCGCGCACGACGCAGCCGGTCGGCAGATGGGCGCGGATAAGGTCGCCGCACTTGCCGCAGGTCATACAGACGCGCCTCGGGTCGATGCGGCCGTCGCGGATGATTTCGTTTGCAAAGTCGGGATCGGCAAAGGCCATGCGGCCGAAGAGCATCCCGTCGCAGAGGCCCTGCTCCACGGCGCCGGCAGCGTAGAGATCCGCAAACTGTCGGAGATAGGTGGGCGCGGAGGCAAAGACCGTCATCTCCGGAACGGCCTTCTTGACCTTGCCGATGCCGTTGATCATGCGGGCAAGACCCTCAAAGGGGTGCTCCGGCGCGTCGTATTTGCCGGCGTCGAAGGGGCGGGTGACATGGGTGGTGGCGTAGGGGTTGCCCATGGTGAGGTTTACAAAGCGCAGCCCCTCCTCGTGATAGAGCTCGCGCACCAGACGTGTCGGCTCCGTGAGATCGACCTCGAGCCCGCCGCCCTCGCGCACGCCGAAGCCGAAGGGCCATTCGCAGCCGTCGTAGAGGCCCAGACGCGAGGTGATGAGGAAGGTATCGGTCTCCTCCGCCTTTGCCGCGCGGATCGCGTTTTTCAGCAGGCGCGTGCGGTTTTCATAGCTTCCGCCGTAGCGGCCCGGGCGGGTAAAGCCGGACAGCAGCTCCGCCAGCAGGTAGCCGTGGCTGGACTTGATGTCCACCGCGTCGAAGCCCGCTTCCTTTGCAAGCCGGGCGGCCTTGCCGAAGCGCTCCTCCAGGGACTGGAGGTAGTCGTCGGAGACAATGCAGCTGTCGTCGGCCGCGCGGTACTGCTCGAGCACCGGGTGGCGATAGGCGATCATCGGCGCGGGGCGGTTGTCCGGATTGGAATAGCGGCCTGAGTGGTTTGCCTGCATGATGAGAAAGGGGGCGAAGCCGTTGGCCTTCATGCCCGCCTCCCTGACGGCGGCGGTGAGGCGCTTGTATTCGTCCAGCGTGTCCTCGGTCAGCAGAAGCTGCGTGCGGGAGGAGCGGCCCTCCTCGACGATGGAGATGGCCTCAAACCAGATCACCGCCGAGCCGCCGGCGGCCTCATTGCAGTAGCGGCGCAGCGTGTATTCGGAGGGGGCGCCCCCGGGGGTGGAGTCCGCGCCCTCCATGGGGGCGATGCCCATGCGGTTGTGGAAGCTGACCGTGCCGACATGCAAACGCTCGGCCAGGACGTGGGTGTCGGAGGCGAAGGGCAGGCTCACGCCCAGCTCCGCCGCCCTGGCCTGCACATCCTCGAGAGTCTTGTAATGAAATCTTTCGTGCTGCATAATTTCTCCTCCAATCTGAAAACTTGAAAAGACAGGTAAGGTCTGGTAAACTGACCGGTATAAGAGGGGGAATGACCCATGAATATTGATCTGCTGCCGGAGGAGGATATCCTCATCAAGCACCGCGCCGGCGAGCCGGGCTTTTACATGCGGCCCGAACAGCAGGCGGCCCATCCGCATTTTCACTATCAATACGAGCTGCTTTTGTGTACCGGCGGCACGGCGGAATTCGTCGTCGCGGACCGGACGTATTCGCTCACGCCCGGGTCCGTCCTGTTTATCAGCAACCTGGAAAACCACTTCATCTATTCCCACGACGACGCGTACGAACGCTATGCCATCCGCTTTTCCAGCCAGGCGGCCGAGCTCATGCGCAATCCGCTGCTGCTGTCGCTGTTCCGGCAGCGGCCGGAGGGCTTCTGCCATCTGTATCAGTGCGGGGAAAAGGAGCTCGCGCGCTGCCAGAAGATGTTCCACACGATGGAGCGGGAGTACGCCCTGCAGAAGCCCTGCTGGTCTCAGGTGATCTCCTCGAGCTTTCTGATCCTGCTGTCGGGCATCTACCGCCGCGCGCCGGAGTGCTTCCCCGCAAACCGCCACCCGGAGGGGCAGATGCTCATCTTCCGGGTCCAGAGCTATCTGGAAAGCCACCTGAACGGGGATTTGAGCCTCGACGCGGTCGCGGCCCGCTTTTACGTGGACAAGTACCATCTCAGCCACCAGTTCACGCGCTTCACCGGCTACAGCTTCAAGCAGTTCATCACCGCCGCGCGGCTTTCAAAGGCCAAGGATCTGCTCCTGCATTCGGACGGAGAGATCCGCGCGATCGCGGAACAGGTGGGCTACCACAGCGCCACGCACTTTATCCGCGTCTTCAAGGAGGCGGAGGGCCTGTCGCCCCTGCAGTACCGTCTCAGGCAGCGGGATTGATTCTTCCTGTCAGGGCTTAAGCCCCAGAAGCCGGGCCGCATTGCCCCAGCGCAGAAGCTCCTTGTCCGCCTCGGGGATGGGGAGCGCGTCGATGTCGGCGAGCGTGCGGCGCACATAGCCGAAGCCGTCCTCCGGGTCAAAGGGCATGTCGCTGGCAAAGAGCATGTGCTCCCTGCCGAAAAAGCCGAGGCCGCAGGCGATGGCGTCGCGGCTTCCGAAGGTGGCGCAGTCGGCGTAAAACCTGCGGAACTCCTGCCCCTGGTCGAGACCCTTGATTGGACTCTCGGTCAGATCCTCGCGGCCGGGGGCCGTGCGCGTGCCGTAGAGCTTGAGACCGTTATCGAGCCTGCCGCCCTCCATGGGGAGCATCCCGCCCGCGTGGTGCAGCACCACGCGCAGATCCGGGCAGCGCTGGAAGAGGCCGGAATACACAAGGCGCGAGGCCGCCATGGTGGTCTCGATAGGCCACATCATGGTCCACCAGAGCTCGTAGCGCTCCTCCTGCTCCACGGTGTAGTAATAGGGCTGCTTCATGGTGCGGGCCGGGTGGATCCACAGCAGGGCCCTGAGATCGTTCAGCGTCTCGTAAAGCCTGTAAAAATCCTCCCCGTCGACGGGGCGGCCGCCCTGGTTGGTGAAGATCTGCGCACCCGCGGCGCCCAGCTTCCTGATGGCGTACTCCGCCTCCCGGGCGGCCTTGTCCGGATCGTCCAGCGGCAGCGTCGCCACAAAGCTGGGGAAGCGTTCGGGGTATTTTTCGCACAGCTCACTGAAGCACTGGTTTGCAAAGCGGGCGAGCTCGGCCGAGTGCTCCGGCCCCACAAGCTGCTCCACATTGGGGCTGACGATGCAAGGCACCTGGCAGTAGCCGTCAAACTCCCGCATCTTCTCGAGCCGGTACTGCAGATCGCTCATGGCGGGCATTTTGCGCGCCCGGTTCAGCATGTGGGCGCTGCCGCCGAGTGCGATGATGCGGTCGTAAAACTCCGGCGGCAGATAGTGGTTGAACATGTCGATGCTTCTGGGCATACCGTTCACTCCTCAGACAGATTTGTTTCGCGCTGCCTGTATTATATCGGACGGAATACGCGCTTTGCAAGCTCCTGCGCCCAAGAGCGCAAAAGGCGGCAACCGCGCGCAAGAAAGATGGATTTGCATACGCCTCATTATTTATTACGCGCGCGTATCGGCGGCAAGGGTCAGGGCCGGAAATGCGCGGCTCCGGAATCAACCATTCCGGGAGAAAATCAACCTATGTTGGCGGCCTTGTCCGTTTCGTTGACATGCTTTCCGCAAATGTGGTAGATTTTGCCCACAGGCAAACGCAGCGAAATTTTTGATGAGGTGACAGGAATATGAACAAGACCGCAATTGTGACAGGCTCCAGCAGAGGGATCGGCTTCGCCACGGCAAAGCAGCTTTGCCTTGACGGATATGACGTGGTCATGGTCGCCACCGGGCCGAAGGAAAAAAACATCGACGCCGTGAAGACGCTCGAAGCGCTCGGCTCCCGCATCCATTATGTGCAGGCCAATATCGCCGACCACGACGATCGGCTCCGCATCGTGGAGGAAGCGGTGAAGGCCTTCGGCCGCATCGACGTGCTGGTCAACAACGCGGGCGTCGCCCCGAAGGAGCGGGCCGACCTGCTCACCATGTCGGAGGAGAGCTTTGACCGCGTCGTCGGCACCAACACCAAGGGCAACATGTTTTTGACCCAGGCCGTGGCAAAGCAGATGATCAGCCAGGCGCCGGTGAACGGACGCAGGGGCGTCATCGTCAATATCTCGAGCTGCTCGGCCGTCGTCAGCAGCACGAACCGCGGCGAATACTGCGTGTCCAAGGCGGGCGTTTCGATGCTCACCACCCTGTATGCCGACCGCCTCGCCCCCGAGGGCATCCTTGTCCATGAGATCCGGCCCGGCGTCATCGACACCGACATGACCGGCGCCGTGCACGAAAAGTACGACAGGCTCCTCGCCGCCGGCGAGTTCCCCATCGCCCGCTGGGGAAAGCCCGAGGATATCGCCAACGCCGTGAGCCTGCTGGTGTCCGAAAAGCTCAGCTACACCACCGGCAACTACATCGACGTGGACGGCGGCTTCCACATCAGGAGGCTGTAAGCCATGAAGGTACGAGAGCTGCTCACGGTCAATACTGTCGTCGTCGGCTCGGGTGCGGCGGGCTACAACGCCGCCGACCGCCTCTGGCAGTACGGCCAGCACGATATCCTGCTCATCAGCGAGGATCTGAAGGCCGGCACCAGCCGCAACACCGGCAGCGACAAGCAGACCTACTATAAGCTCACCCTCTCCTCCGACACGCCGGACAGCATCTGCGAGATGGCGAACACCCTCTATGACGGCAAATGCGTTGACGGCGACATCGCCCTGTGCGAGGCGGCGCTGAGCGTTCCGTCCTTTCTGCGCCTGGTGGAGCTGGGCGTGCCGTTCCCGGTCAACCGCTACGGCGAGTACATCGGCTACAAGACCGACCACGACCCCCGCTGCCGCGCAACCAGCGTCGGCCCCTACACCAGCCGCGAGATGACCGAGGTGCTGGAGCGCCAGTGCCGGGACTACGGCGTCCCCACGCGGGATCATCTGCAGGCGATCAGGATCCTGTCGGACGGCGAGCGGGTATACGGCCTTCTCTGCCTCGACACGGAGAGCTTTGACGACTTCGTGCTCATCAAATGCCCCAATATCATCTGGGCCACCGGCGGCCCCGCGGGCATCTACAAAAACAGCGTCTACCCCGCCTCCCAGTTCGGCGCCAGCGGCCTTGCCTTCGAGGCGGGCGCCCTCGGCAAGAACCTGACCGAGTGGCAGTTCGGCCTGGCCTCCGTGCGCCCGCGCTGGAACGTGTCCGGCACCTATATGCAGGTGCTGCCGCGCATGGTTTCCACCGACGCCGACGGAAACGACGAGCGGGAGTTTCTGACGGACTTCTTCTCCGACACGGGGGAAATGCTGACCATGCTCTTCCTGAAGGGTTACCAGTGGCCCTTTGACGTGCGCAAGGTGGACGGCGGCTCCTCCATTGTTGACATCCTCGTGTATATGGAGCTGTGCAAAGGCCGCCGCGTCTATCTCGACTACCGCCGCGATCCGGCGGACGGGAGCTTCGCGTTCGAGGAGCTGTCGCAGGAGGCGTACGAATATCTGCGCCGGGCCGACGCCCTTGTCCCCGGCCCGCTGGAGCGCCTGAAGATCATGAACCAGCCCGCCATCGACTTCTATCTGGAAAACGGCGTGGATCTTTCAAAGGAGATGCTGGAGATCTCCCTCTGCGCCCAGCACAACAACGGCGGCGTCGACATCGACCTGCACTGGCAGAGCGGCGTGGAGGGCCTCTTCGTCGTCGGTGAGGCGGCGGGCAGCCACGGCGTCTACCGTCCGGGCGGCTCGGCTCTCAACGCCGGGCAGGTGGGTTCCACCCGCGCGGCTCTCTACACGGCAAAGCGCCGGGCGGAGATCGAGACGGACGAGCGGGTTTTCTCCCGGCTTGCCGAGGAAGCGGTCAATGAGATGAGCGCCCTGGCCGACGCGGTCATCGGGGCGGAGAGCAGCATCAGGGAGCGCCGCCTCGAAATGTCCGGCCTTATGAGCACCTGCGCCGGCCCCATCCGCGACAGCGCGCAGATCGAAAAGGCCCTGGCCAAAGTCCGTGCCCTCGCCGCCGATCTCGGCGGGAGCGTGAGGATCAACAAGCCCTGTGAGCTCCGCTGGGTTTACCGCCTGCGGGATATGCTCATCGCCATGGAGTGCTTCATGACCGCCATGGTCGACTATGCGAAGGCCGGCGGCAAGAGCCGCGGCAGCGCCCTCTATACCGACCCGGACGGCACAAAGCCCTATGCGCAGCTGCCCGATGTGTTCACCTTTACAGTAGATGACGGCGCAATGGACGAGGATATCCAGACCGTCCGCTATCGGGACGGGGCGTGCACCGCCTCCTGGCGCAGACGCCGCCCCATCCCGGAAAACGACGACTTCTTCGAGGTCGTCTGGAAGAATTACCGGGAGACCGGAAACGTCGACTGACCCTGAATGGCATAAAAACCCCCCCGGCGAATACGCAGCATGCTGCGTATTCGCCGGGGGCTACAGTTTTTTTCCGCATAAGGGACCTTTTTTATTGCATATACATGCGCTCAGTCGCCCATGCAGATGCCGATGTCGCGTGCTACCTGGATCATGGGGTGATCCGTGGGCAGGAACTTTGTTTTGCTGGCCGCGTCGGCGAGGGGGATGGAGACGATCTCGCCCTGCTGGATGGCGACCATGCGGCCGTACTGCTGGTTGATGATGAGGTCGGCCGCCGCGGTGCCGAAGCGCGTGGCGAGCACGCGGTCGTAGGGGCAGGGGGGACCGCCCCTCTGATAGTGGCCGGGCACGGTGACGCGGGTGTCCTGACCGGTGAGGCGCTCGAGCTCGGAGGCGATGTAGTAGGACACGGTGGAGTGCTTGCTGTTCTCCTTCCTGCGGCGGCTCTCCTCCTCGTCGAGCTTCACGTCGTCCACGGAGATCGCGCCCTCGGCGCAGGCGATGATGGAGAACCCGCTGCCGTACTTGCGGCGCCTGATAAGCACCTCGGCCACCTTCTCAAGATCATAGGGGATCTCGGGAATCAGAATGACGTCCGCGCCGCTGCCGATGCCGGCGTTCAGCGTGAGCCAGCCGGCGTCCCGGCCCATGAGCTCCACGACGAAGATGCGGCCGTGGGAGCAGGCGGTGGAGTGGAGGTAGTCGATCACATTGGTGGCAATGTTCACGGCGCTCTGGAAGCCGAAGGTCGTGTCGGTGCCCCAGATGTCGTTGTCGATGGTCTTGGGCAGGGTGACGACGTTCATGCCCGCGTCCATGAGCAGCTTCGCGCTCTTCTGCGTCCCGTTGCCGCCCATGATGACCAGGCAGTCGAGATTCAGGCGGTTGTAGGTGTTGAGCATTTTGGGGATGACGCTGTTGCCCTCCTCGTCCACGATGTCCTTGCCGGGGATGTAGCGCTGGCGCGAGGTGCCGAGGATCGTGCCGCCCTCGGTCAGAATGCCGGAGAAGTCGTGCCTCTCCATGAACTTGTAGTCCCTCTCGATCAGGCCGCGGTAGCCGTCAAACATGCCGTAGATCTCGACATTGTTGTCAAGCCGGTTGTACAGCGCCTTGCCGACGCCGCGGATGGCGGCGTTGAGACCCTGGCAGTCGCCGCCGCTCGTGACAAGACCGATGCGTGTGACTCGTTTCATAAGATTCCTCCCGTTCTATAAATGACAATATGCGTATCGGCTTAACTCAGCTATCTTTGCAAAATCAACAATGACAGCTTAAAAGTGTGCTCCGTAGGGGCTGATGCCCTCATCAGCCCGAAACCGATCTGGGGATCGACCCCTACGAAATGGGCGGTTTGCTGATTAAAGCCGATACCCATAAATGACAATAAACCGCTGATTCGGTAAAAGCGCAAATCAGGCGCGCGTCGCCGCGCGGCAGTAGTAGTTGAACTCCCGCTCCCGCTGCAGGGTGCTCGCGTCCATGTGGCCGGGATAGACCTCGTAATCCCCGGGCAGCGCGCACAGGCGGCGCAGGGACGAGAGCTCCTCCTCCATGTCGCCGCCGGGCAGATCGGTCCTGCCGCAGCTGCCCTTGAAGAGCGTGTCCCCGGTGAAGAGGGCGTCGCCGCACAGAAGCGTCACGCCGCCGGGGGTGTGGCCCGGGGTGGCGAGAACCTGAAAGCGCAGGGCCCCGACCTCCACCGTGTCCCCCTCGTCGTAGCTTTTGCCGTTGTCTCCGAGGGTATACGGAAAGTGGGGGTCGCGGGCGTTTCGCGCGTCGTCGCGGCTGTTCATGCAGACCGCAGCGCCCGTCTCCTCCGCCACGGCGTCCACCGCGCCCACGTGGTCATAGTGGCCGTGGGTCAGCAGGATCGCGCGGCAGCGGAGGCGGTTTGCCTCCAGATAGTCGAGGATGGTGTTGGACTCGTCGCCCGGGTCGATCACGGCGCATTCGAGACTGTCCTCGTCCGTCACGACGTAGCAGTTCGTCTCAAGCTGGCCGACGGGGATGGTTTTGATGAGCATGGCTTACAGCTCCTTTGTATCCAGAAGTATGGTCACGGGCCCGTCGTTCACGGACGCGACCTGCATACAGGCGGCGAAGACGCCGGTCTCCACCTTGAAGCCGCGCCTGCGGCACTCCGCGACGGTCAGCTCGTAGAGGGGGATCGCGGTCTCGGGCCGCGCCGCCCTGGAAAAGCCCGGCCTGCGGGATCTGCAGTCGGCAAAGAGGGTGAACTGGCTGATGATCAGAATTTCGGCCCCGGCGTCGGCGGGGTTCACGTTCATCTTGTCGTTCTCGTCCTCGAAGATGCGCAGCCCGCAGATCTTGTCCGCAATTTTGACGGCCTCCTTCTCCGTGTCCTCCTGATGGACGCCGAGCAGGACCAGAAGCCCGGCCCCGATCTCGCCGACGACGGCGCCGTCGATGCTCACCGAAGCGGAGCGCACTCGGGTAACAACAGCTCGCATAATGCTTTCCTTTCATGGGCATGTCATTCCGGACAGAGGCGAGGGATGACATGCGCAGCTTTCTCACATGCCGTTTCGGGTGATGTCGATCACGCCGGGGACGGCGTTGAGGCGGTTGATGATATTCCTGAGCTCGGCCGCGTCCTTGACCTCGAGCGTGACCGAGACGATGCCGAAGTTGATGCCGGTGGTGCGCGCCGAGAGGGAGTGCACCTTGGCGTTCAGGGTGTTCAGGACCGTGGCCACGTCCATGACCATGCCGTTGCGGTCCTTGGCGGAAATCTGAATGGTGGTGAGATAGCTCTCGGAGATCTTGTCGGCCCACGAGACCTCGACCCAGCGGCCCGCGTTCTCCGGCTGGCTGAGAAGCTGCTGGCAGTTGCTGCAGTCCCGGCGGTGGATGGACACGCCCTGGCCGCGCGTGATGAAGCCCATGATGTCGTCCCCCGGCACCGGGGTGCAGCAGCGGGAGAACTTGACCAGACAGTTGGAAAGCCCCTCCACCAGAATGCCGTGGACGGCCTTGCCCTCCTTCTTCGCCGGGCGGCTCTCGCGGCGCTCCGCCTGCTCGGAGACCTTGTCGAGCACGGTCTTGCGCCTGGGCTCCTGATTCTTGAGCTCGTCGCGCAGGCGGTTTGCGGCGCGCGTGGCGGTGAGACCGCCGTAGCCGATGGCCGCGTACATGTCGTCCATGCAGGTAAAGGAGAAGCGCTTGAGGATGGGGGCGCAGATGGCCTCGTCGCACACGTCGTCCAGCGTGAGGCCGTTGTGCTTGAGCTCATCCTCCAGCATCGCGCGGCCGCGGATGACGTTCTCCTCGCGCCGCTCCTTCTTGAACCACTGCTTGATCTTGGTGCGGGCGGAATTGCTCTTGGCGGTGCTGAGCCAGTCGCGGCTGGGTCCCGGCGCGCTCTTGGAGGTGCGGATCTCCACAATGTCGCCGTTTTGCAGGACGTAGTCGTAGGTGACGATGCGGCCGTTGACCTTTGCGCCGACCATGTGGTTGCCGATGTCGGAGTGGATGGAGTAGGCAAAGTCGATGGGCGTCGCGCCCGCCGGGAGGTTGATGACGTCCCCCTTGGGGGAGAAGACGAAGACCTCGTCGGCGAACATGTCGACCTTCATGTTATAGAAGAAGTCGGAGGCGTCGGACTCCTGCTGGCTCTCCAGAAGGCGGCGTATCCACGCGAAGGTGTTCTCGTCCCCCGTGCGCAGGACGGTGTCGGCGCTGGAGCCCATCTTGTATTTCCAGTGCGCCGCGACGCCGTACTCCGCGGTGTAGTGCATCTCCCAGGTCCGGATCTGGACCTCGAAGGGGATGCCCTCGGAGCCGATGACCGTAGTGTGGACGCTCTGGTACATGTTCGGCTTGGGGGTGGAGATATAGTCCTTGAAGCGGCCAGGCACGGGTTTGAACATGTCGTGGATGATGCCGAGCACGTTGTAGCAGTCGGGGATGGTGTCGACAATGACGCGGAAGGCGCAGAGATCGAAGATGCCGTTCATGTCCAGCTTCTGCGCGTACATCTTGCGGTAGATGGAGTAGACGTGCTTGATGCGGCAGTAGATCGTGGACTGGACGCCCTCGCTGTCAAGGCGCTTCTGGATCTTTTCCTGCATATTGTCCATGAAGCGCTCCAGCTCCGGCATACGGCGCGTCAGATTGTCGGTGATCTCCTTGTAGCCCTCGGGGTCGAGGTACTGGAGGGACAGGTCCTCCAGCTCCCACTTGGCGCGCTGCATACCGAGACGGTGAGCGATGGGCGCGTAGATCTCCATGGTCTCGAGAGATTTGGACTTCTGCTTCTCGGGACTCTGATAGGCCATCGTGCGCATGTTGTGCAGACGGTCGGCGATCTTGATGAGGATGACGCGGATATCCTTCGCCATGGCGAGGAGCATCTTGCGCAGGTTCTCCGCCTGTTCGTCCTCCTTGCTGGTGTACTGCACGCGCGTCAGCTTGGTGACGCCCTCGACGATATCCGCCACCGCGCGGCCGAACTGCCGCTGGATATCCTCGTGCGTGAGGCTGGTGTCCTCGATCACGTCGTGCAGCAGGGCCGCGATGATGGAGTCCTCGTCCAGACCGATGTCCACGCTGATATCCGCGGCGGCGATGCAGTGGGTCACGTAGGGGGACCCGTCGCGCCTGAGCTGGCCGGAGTGGGCCATGCGCGCCATCTCATAGGCGGCGCGGATGCGGCCCAGGTCCATGCCGTGGGTGCTCTCCTGTATTTTTTTGACAAGCTCCTCGAACAGGGCGTCGGGGTCCGTCATATTGGGTTTTCGTTCCAGCGTATCCATGATGCACTCCCAATTCCCATGAAAGCTTCGCTTCCATAGGAAAAAAATGATTCAAGCGCGTGATTTTCGCCCCTGTCGGGGCAACCGGATTTCATGCACAAAATCCCCATGAATCAGTTTTTTTTATTGCGGCGAGGGCTTGCCGCATGGGGATTTACTGGTATGCCCGCAGGCTTCGGATGAGCTGCGTGGCGTCCAAATCGGCCTTGCCGGTCACCTGCGCCCTGACGGCGCGGTAGATGCCGTCCTGCGGCGCGTCCAGAAGCCCCGCCTCCCGGAAAACCATGAGACAGAGGCAGTAGGTCTCCGGCTCCATATCCGCGGGGCGCTGCGCCATCACGGCCTTCGTGTCGGCCCCGACGGAAAAGCACGGGCCCATCTCCCGCCAGGCCCGGATATAATCGGCGCGCAGCGGGCAGAAGTGGGCGGCGGCGGGGTAGCAGCCGCGGTCCTCATGCAGGATCGCGTCGCAGAGGGCGTAGGGATCGTGGGGGCGCACGGCGGAAGCGACGAGCTGGACCGTGACGTTGCCGCGGTACTCGTTGACCTGCGGCGTGAAGGCGACGTCGATGAGCTCCGCCTCATGTACGCCGGTCTCGGCGGCGCTGTGGGAGAAATAGATGCACTCGAAAGGCGTCTGCCCCAGCCGGACGCGAAAGCGCGTGTGCTTGCCCCCGCCGACCTCACTGAGCATTTCGAGACGCACCCCGCTCATGCACAGAAGCGGCCTGGGGTTTGCGTTCCCGCAGGGCTCGAGCAGGTCGAGCGAGCGGACGTTTTCCAGCGACAGAAGCGCCGGGTCCGTGATGAGCAGGTCGCACTGCACCTCGGGCAGCGGCTCCGGGCGGTTCGACAGATAATAGTCGCGCAGGGCGCGGCGAAAGGCGTCGAGCCTGTCGCGCCTTATGTTCAGCCCCGCGGCCAGCGCGTGGCCGCCGAAACCGATCAGCTCGTCCGCGCAGGCGGTGAGCGCCTCAAAGAGATTGAAGCCCCCGTAGCTGCGGCAGGAGCCCTTGCCCACCTCGCCGTTGAGACAGACGATGATCGCGGGCAGGGAGTACTGCTCGGCAAGCCTCGAGGCCGCGATCCCGATCACGCCCTGGTTCCAGTTCTCGCTCGCGAGGACGATGGGCCCGTCCGGGGTCTGGCCCGCGAGCATGGCGTTGGCTTCCTTCCAGATTTCGTTTTCGATGCTCTGCCGCCTGCGGTTGAGCTCGCACAGCTCCCGCGCCAGGCAGAGCGCGCCCTCCTCGTCCCTGCTGAGGAGGAGCTTTGCCGCGATGGAGGCCTGACCGAGGCGGCCGGCCGCGTTGAGACGGGGGGCCAGGCTGTAGCCGATGGTCGAGGAGGTCATGCGCGCGGGGTCGATCGCGGACTCACGCAGCATGGCGGAGATGCCCGGCCGCGGGGAGTTGACGATCTGCGAGAGCCCCAGGCGGACGAGATAGCGGTTTTCATCGCACAGCGGCATCACGTCCGCCACCGTGCCGATGGCGACAAGATCCGCGTAGCGTGCGAGGACCGCTTCGGCGTCGCCCTCGCAGGCGCAGACCAGCTTGAGCGCGACGCCGACCCCGGCGAGGTTCTTGTTGGGGTATTCGTCCCCGTCGCGCTTGCAGTCGATGAGCGCGGCGACGTCCGGCAGCGCGTCGGGCCTGCACTCGTGGTGGTCGGTGATGACCATGTCAATGCCGATGTCCCGCGCGTGGGCGGCCTCCTCGACGGCGGTAACGCCGCAGTCGACCGTGACGACGAGCGTGACGCCCCTGGCCCGCAGCGAGTCGAGCGCGGCGCAGTTGAGTCCGTAGCCCTCTTCGTTGCGGTCCGGGATGTAGTAATAGCAGGTCAGGCCCTTCCTGCGCAGCCAGTCCGTCAGCATACAGGTGGAGGTGATGCCGTCCACGTCGTAGTCGCCGTAGACCGCGACGGTCTCGCACCTCTCGACGGCCTTCATGATGCGGTCCCGCGCCTCCTTCATCCCCAGCATGAGCAGGGGATCGTGCAGCGTCTCCTTCCCGCCGAACAGCAGGCTGCGCGCCTGCTGCGCCGTGGTGATCCCGCGCAGGGTCAGGATCTGACACAAAAGCGGGGAAAATCCCCCCTCAAGCAGAGCCTGAGGGATGCGGGGACCCGTCAAAGGGATATTCCATTTTTTCTGTTTCATGAGCATTTCTACTTTTCAATTTTTATTAATGCCTTATCTTAACAAAAAAAGCGCTTCAATTCAATAGCGCAGCGAAAAATCTTTTTCGCTCCTCCGTCCCGCAGGGAGATGACAGAGAACTGGATGCCGCGGGGCGGCAATGCGTCGCAGGCGTGAATAAATTGTGAAAAATCTATTGTCATGAGAAGCGGAATGTGTTATACTCCATAAATGTTTCAGAAATGCGCATGTATTTCTGAAAGAAAAAAGAAGCATCCGGCGTCCGGCCTGCCGCCCGCGCGTCCTCCGCGTGTCCCCTCCGGGGTCATGCGCCGGAACGGACGGGTCACAGGGCGGGGGACGGAACTTCCAAAAATATCAGGAGGATAACATGAAAAAGCTGATTGCTCTTCTGCTCGTGCTTGCCATGGCGTTTGCTCTGGCCGCATGCGGCAAGAAACCCGAACCCACCCCTGCCCCCGCTGAAACCGCCGCCCCCGCTGAGACTGCCGCCCCCGCCGAAACCGCCGCCCCTGCGGAGTCCAAGCCCCACATCGGCATCATCACCGGCTCCGTCTCCCAGTCTGAGGACGACCGCCGCGGCGCCGAGGCCTTCCAGGCCAAGTATGGCGAGGATATGGTCAAGCTGGCCATCTACCCCGACAACTTCACCGAAGAGCTGGAGACCACCATCCAGACCATCGTCAACATGTCTGACGATCCTGACATGAAGGCCATCATCGTCAACCAGGCCGTCCCCGGCACCACCGAGGCCTTCCGCCAGATCAAAGAGAAGCGCCCCGACATCATCTGCATCGCCGGCGAGTCCCATGAGGACCTGCCTGAAATCGGCTCCGCCGCCGACCTCGTCGTCAACAACGACTTCGTCGCCCGCGGCTACCTGATGATCCGCACCGCCCATGAGCTGGGCTGCGACACCTTCGTGCACATCTCCTTCCCGCGCCACATGTCCTACGAGACCATGAGCCGCCGCGTGGCCATCATGAAGGCCGCGTGCGAGGAGTTCGGCATGAAGTTCGTGCTTGAGACCGCTCCCGACCCCACCACGGACGTCGGCGTTGCCGGTGCCCAGGCCTATATCCTCGAGCATGTCCCCCAGTGGGTCGAGCAGTACGGTGAGCACGCCGCTTACTTCTGCACCAACGACGCCCACACCGAGCCTCTGCTCAAGCAGCTCCTCGCCTACGGCGGCTGCTTCGTCGAGGCTGACCTGCCCTCTCCCACCATGGGCTACCCCGGCGCTCTGGGCATCGACCTGACCGCTGAGGCGGGCGACTATGCCAAGATCCTTGCCAAGGTCGAGAAGGCCATCGTTGAAAAGGGCGGCGAGGGCCGCTTCGGCACCTGGGCCTACTCCTACGGCTACACCGTATCCGCCGGCCTTGCCCAGCATGCTCTGAACGTCATCAACGGCGAGAGCGAGCTTCTCAACATCGACGACATCTCCAAGGCCTACGGTGTCTTCTCCCCCGGCGCGGAGTGGAACGGCTCCAACTACACCAACGCGGAGACCGGCGTCAAGGCTGAGAACACCTTCCTGATCTACCAGGATACCTATATCATGGGCAACCCGGGCCACTACATGGGCTCCACCTCGATTGAGGTGCCCGAGAAGTACTTCACCGTCAAGTAATTTTCCCGGACTATTATTCAGCAAAACAGACAGGGGAGGGAGTCCCGCTCCCTCCCCCTTTTTTTAGGGGTAACAGATATGGCAAATGCAAAGACTCCGCTTCTGGAGATGCGCAAGATCAAAAAGGACTTCTTCGGCAACCAGGTCCTGACAGACATCAACCTGACGCTGGCCGAGGGCGAGGTGCTGGGCCTGTGCGGCGAGAACGGCGCGGGCAAGTCCACGCTCATGAAAATCCTCTTCGGCATGGACGTCATTCGCCAGACGGGCGGCTATGAGGGCGAGATCCTGCTCAACGGCGAGAAGGTGCAGTTCAACACGCCCTTCGACGCGCTGGCCGCCGGTATCGGCATGGTGCATCAGGAGTTCTCCCTGATCCCCGGCTTCACCGCGACGGAGAACATCCTCCTGAACAGGGAGCCGAAAAAAAGAAACGTCATCTCCGAGGTCTTCGGAGACAGACTGGACACTCTTGACTACAACGAAATGACCGGCAGGGCGGAGGCCGCCATCAGCAAGATGGGCTTTTCCATTGACAAGAACATGGTCATCAGCGAGATGCCTGTCGGCCACAAGCAGTTCACCGAGATCGCCCGCGAGCTCAGCAAGGACCGGCTCAAGCTCCTGATCCTGGACGAGCCGACCGCCGTCCTGACCGAGAAGGAGGCCGAGGCCCTGCTCGCCTCGATCCGCTCCATGTCGGAGCAGGGTATCGCGGTCATCTTCATCACGCACAGACTGCAGGAGATCCTGGCGGTCTGCAACAGGGTCGTGGTCATGCGCGACGGCTTCGTCATCTCCGACGTGCCGGCCGAAAACACCACGGTCCAGGAAATTTCAAAATGGATGGTTGGCAGAAACGTGGAAACGGCTGCCAAGCTTGACATACGGGACCACAGCGCCGCGAAGACCATCATGTCCATCAAGAGACTCTGGGTGGACATGCCCGGCGAGACGGTGCGCGACGTGAGTCTCGACGTGAAGGAGGGCGAGATCCTCGGCATCGGCGGTCTGGCGGGCCAGGGCAAGCTCGGCATCCCGAACGGGGTCATGGGGCTTTACGAGGCCGGCGGCACCGTCGAGTTTGACGGGAAGCAGATCCCCCTTAACAGCCCGCGCAAATGCCTGGACGCGTCCCTCGCCTTCGTGTCGGAGGACCGGCGCGGCGTCGGCCTGCTGCTGGACGAGACGCTGGAGTGGAACATCGCCTTCCCGGCGATGCAGGTGCAGGAAAAATTCCTGAAGACCTATCTCGGCGGCCTTGTCAAGTGGCGCGACGAGAAGGCGATCCGCGACGTTACGGAGCGCTATATCGAGGAGCTCGCCATCAAGTGCACCGGCTCCAAGCAGAAGGCGAAGGAGCTCTCGGGCGGCAACCAGCAGAAGATATGCCTTGCCAAGGCCTTCGCGCTCGAGCCGAAATTCCTCTTTGTGTCCGAGCCGACGCGCGGCATCGACGTCGGCGCCAAGGCGCTGGTGCTGGAGGCGCTGCGCCGCTTCAACCGCGAGAGCGGCGTCACCGTCGTCATGATCTCCTCCGAGCTGGAGGAGCTTCGCTCCATCTGCGACCGCATTGCCATCGTTTCCGGCGGCAGGATCGCCGGGATACGCCCCGCGTCCGACCCGTCGGAGGACTTTGGCATGTTGATGGTCAGCATGGTAAAGTGAGGAGGGCAGCATGAACGAAACACTGGATAAAACCAACCTGACGCTGCGCGACAGGCTCCGCGGCTTTGTCGACAGCTTCGGCCTGCCGAGACTCATCATCGCAGCCTTTCTGCTGATGCTCTATATCGCCGCGCCCTTCGTGGGAGCCGGCTTCTGGATGCAGATCAGCAACACCGTCAACCGCTTCAGCTGGAACGCCATTATGGTGCTCGCCATGGTGCCGATGATCCACTCCGGCTGCGGGCTGAACTTCGGCCTGCCGCTCGGCATCATCTCCGGCCTGCTCGGCGCGACGCTGTCGATCGAGCTGGGCTTCACCGGGCCCACGAGCTTTCTCATGGCCATCCTGATCGCCACGCCCTTCGCCGTCGTGCTCGGCATGGGCTACGGGTGGCTGCTCAACAAGATCAAGGGCGGCGAAATGATGATCGCCACCTATGTGGGCTTCTCGTCCGTGTCCTTCATGTGCATGATGTGGCTGCTGCTGCCCTACCACAGCCCCACGATGGTATGGGGCTACGCCGGCAAGGGCCTGCGCACCACCATCTCGCTCGAGGGCTTCTACGACAAGGTCCTCGCGAGCTTTCTGCAGATCAACATCGGCGGCCTCTCCATCCCCACGGGCACGCTTCTGTTCTTTGCGCTGCTGGCCTTCGGCATGTGGGCCTTTCTCCACACCAAGACCGGCACGGCCATGACCGCCGTCGGCTCGAACCCGACCTTCGCCAAGGCCGCCGGCGTCAACGTCGACCGGATGCGTATGCTCTCCGTCGTCCTCTCCACCTGGCTTGCCGCCATCGGCATCCTGGTGTATGAGCAGGGCTTCGGCTTCATCCAGCTCTACATGGCGCCCTTCTACATGGCGCTGCCCGCGGTGTCCGCCATCCTGATCGGCGGCGCGTCCGTCAACAAGGCGTCCATCGCCAACGTCATCATCGGCACCTTCCTCTTCCAGGGCATCGTGACCATGACCCCGACGGTCATGAACAACATGATCCACATGGATATGAGCGAGGTCATCCGCGTGGTCGCCTCGCAGGGCATGATCCTCTACGCGCTGACAAGGAAAACGGAGGCGACAAAATGAAAAAAGAAAACAAGGTCCTGGGCTTCCTCCGTGACAACACCGTGCCCATCATGTTCATCGTGATCTGCGCGGTCTGCATCCCCATCTCCGGCTTTTCGGCAAGCTATCTGATGAACGAGATCGTCACACGCATGGGGCGCAACATCTTCCTGATCCTCGCGCTGCTCATCCCCATCATGTCCGGCATGGGCCTGAACTTCGGCATGACGCTCGGCGCCATGGCGGGGGAGATCGCGCTGATCTTCGTATCTGACTGGCAGATCTGGGGCATCCCCGGCGTCGTACTCGCCATGATCCTGTCGATCCCCATCTCCATCGTGCTCGGCGCCTTCTGCGGCAAGATCCTCAACATGGCCAAGGGCCGCGAGATGATCACCAGCTACATCATCAGCTTCTTCATGAACGGCATCTATCAGCTCATCGTCCTCTACATGATGGGCTCCATCATCCCCATCAGGCACTTCTCCGTCAAGCTGCCGCGCGGCTACGGCATCCGCAATACCGTGTCGCTTCTCAACATGCGCCAGTGCCTGGACAATCTTCTGGCGGTGCGCGTGGCGGGCGTGAAGATCCCGGTGCTGACCTTCCTCATCATCGCCCTGCTCTGCCTCTTTATCGTCTGGTTCCGCAGGACCAAGCTCGGCCAGGACATGCGCGCGGTCGGTCAGGATATGAACGTGGCGCGCGACGCCGGCATCAATGTCGAGCGCACCCGCATCATCTCCATCGTCATGTCCACGGTGCTGGCGGGCTTCGGCATGGTCATCTACCTCCAGAACATGGGCAACATCGCGACCTACAGCTCCCACTCGCAGATCGGCATGTTCTGCATCGCGGCGCTGCTGGTCGGCGGGGCGAGCGTGGACCGCGCCTCCATCGGCAACGTCTTCCTCGGCGTGGTGCTCTTCCACACCATGTTCATCGTGGCCCCGAAAGCCGGCGCGCAGATCACGGGCGACTCCATGATCGGCGAGTATTTCCGCGTCTTCGTCTCCTACGCCGTCATCACCCTCGCCCTTGTCATGTATGAGACCAAGAAGCGCAAGCACAAGAGCCTCATGGCCCAGCAGCTCCAGCAGGAGCAGAAGGAGGCGTCCGCATCATGAAAAACGCCAGACGTCTTTTTTTCCGCATCGGCGCGGTGCTGGTCCTCGTCGCCGTCGCGGCCTGCATGATGGTCATCGGCCGCGGCCACACGGTCTACATCGACAACAAGACCCTCGAATATGAAGGAGAGACCTATAAGGCTTACTACCGCGCAGTGGTCTATGTAGACGGCAAAAAGGTCTCCACGCTCGCCGCCCGCGAGCGCGGCATGGCGACCAACATCGGCCAGAGCTTCACCATGACGGTCGGCATCGTCGAGGAGAAGGGCCGGGATGAGGTCCCGCACGAGATCACGATCAAGCTGCCGTACAACATGGACGGCGTCATCATCAACATCCCCGGCTACATGGCCGGTCTGCCGCAGGAGGCGTGGATGACGGAATTCGTCTCCGCCCCGTCCGAGGCGGAAATGCAGGAGGAGGCGCCCACCGAAGAGGAGGATATCCTCGCCGGCGCAGAATTCTGACCCGATATCAAGGGGCTGTCTCAAAACACCCTGTCATGGCTTCGCGAAGCAAAGCGGAGTCGAAGGATCTTTCTTCAAAAGCGCTCAGAAACCGCAAAGATAAGATCCTTCGTCACTTTGCTCCTCAGGATGACAAAACGGTAAATGTTTTGAGACAGCCTGTTTTTAAGGAGGTAAACATGGCGGTATTAAAAGGCTTGAAGCCCGAGAAGGTATTTGAATTCTTTGAAATGCTCTGCTCCGTGCCGCACGGCTCGGGCAACACAAAGGCGATCAGCGACCTCTGCGTCAGCTTTGCGCAGCAGCGCGGCCTTCGCTGTAAACAGGACGAATACAACAACGTCATCATCTGGAAGGACGCGACGCCCGGACTTGAGAAGGCGGAGCCGCTGATCTTCCAGGGCCACATCGACATGGTCTGCGCCTTCGAGCCGGACTGCGGCATCGACATGGCGAAGGACCCCGTCCGCCTTGTCGTGGACGGGGACTGGGTGAAGGCGGACAGGACCAGCCTCGGCGCGGACAACGGCATCGGCGCCGCCATCGCGCTGGCGCTTCTGGACGACGGGACCCTGCGCCATCCGCGGCTCGAGGCCGTCTTCACCACGGACGAGGAGACCGGCATGAACGGCGCCGTGGGCATCGACCTGTCGGAGCTGGAGGGCCGCAACCTCATCAACATCGACTCCGAGGAGGAGGGCTGCCTGACCGTCAGCTGCGCCGGCGGCATCCGGGCGGACTGCCTGTTCCCGGCGGACTGGGAGGACGCGCCCGCCGGCTCCCGCTTCTATGAGGTCGTGATTGACGGGCTCAGGGGCGGACACTCCGGCGCGGAGATCGACAAGGGCCGGGCCAGCGCAAACCAGCTGATGGGCCGCTTTCTCTACCGCGCCGAAAAGGAGACGGACCTGCGCATCGTGAGCATCGCGGGCGGCACGTTCTCGAACGTCATCCCCCTGTACTGCGCCGCCGTTGTCGCCGTGCCGGAGGAGAAGAGCGCGTCGTTCGAAGCGCTCTGCCTTGCTGACGAGGGCATGTTCCGCGCGGAGTATGCCACGCCCGACCCGGGCCTCCGGATGAAGGCCGCCCGCGCCGATGCGTCCGGCCGCGTGATGTCAAAGGCGAGGGAGAGCGCGCTGCTCCGTATGCTGCTGCTGGCCCCCTGCGGCGTGCAGGCCATGAGCATGGACATTCCCGGTCTCGTCCAGACCTCGCTGAACCTCGGCGTGGTCGAGACGGGGGAGGAGGGCGTCACGCTTCGCTTCCTCCTGCGCTCCGCGATCCAGAGCCAGAAGGATATGCTGGTCGAACGGCTCGAGGCCCTCTGTGCCCTTCTCGGGGCAGAGATGTCCACCCACGACGCCTATCCCGGCTGGGCATTCAAAAAGGACTCGGCCCTGCGGGACGCGCTTTCCGCCTCCTTCACCGCGGTCTCGGGCAAGGCGCCGGGCATCACCGCCACCCACGGCGGCCTCGAGTGCGGCCTGTTTATGGAAAAGCGCCCGGACTTCGACTGCGTCTCTCTCGGCCCGGAGCTGCATGAGGTCCACTCCGTCCGCGAGCGCCTGAGCATCAGCTCCACCGAGAGGCTGTACAAGGTCCTGCGCCATTTCGTGGAGCACTGGCAATGATCCCGAAAGCATGACCCCCGCCGCCTCCCTTTGAAAACGGGGGAGGTGGCCCGAAGGCCGGTGGGATGGGTCCCTTCGGCGCAAATTTTGCAGGGGCCGACGCCCCCTGCGGCATGAAACACACGTCGATTAAGGCAACACCGCACAATCCGCCTTCGGCATCTCCTGGAAAATTTGCGCTCTGATTTCGTCACTTTTCCTTGAGGTACACAAAGTACATCTGCGAAATTCTCAGGATCTGCTCTTGCTGAATTATGCGGTATTGCCTTAAACGTACGGCAGATTCGCATTCTTTACGAATCTGCCGTACGTTTTTTCCATTACACCGTCCTGCCGCCGGGCGATCCATGAATCGCTCCTGAGGCCATAATCGGATCTTTTGCAGCCCCTTCTCTCATATCCTTCACACTCCCTGCATACAGTGGACAGACAGGGGGGATTCTATGGAGGACTATCTGCGATGTCCCGCGGGCGGGTGACGATCAGCCTTCTGGCGGCCTGTGCGGTACTGTGTCTGTATTCCCGCGGGGGACTTTCGCTGCTGCCGACGGTACTGCTGCCGCTTGCGGCGCATGAGCTTTCGCATGTTCTGGCGCTGCGCGCCGCGGGGCTGCGCGTGACCGGCCTTCGTCTCGAGCCGCGCGGTCTCTGCATCCGCTATGCCGGGGACGCCACGGCGGCCGGGACTGTCGCCTGCGCCCTTGCCGGCCCCCTCGGCGGGGCGCTCTATGCGATGGCTGCGTCACGCTCGGCCTTGCCCTGGCTGCGGGACAGCGCTGCGCTAAGCCTGCTTCTGACTGCCTTCAACCTCCTGCCCATCCTGCCGCTGGACGGGGGCCGCGTGTTCTCGGCCCTGTGTGAGATCGGCATGGAGGAGGAGCGGGCGGATAGGCTGTACCGCGTGCTCAGCCGCGTCCTGCTCGCTCTGCTGCTCGTCGGCGGGGTGGGCTTTGCCGCGTGGAAAAAGGCCACCCCGCCGCTCGCTGCCGCAATCTGGCTCCTGCTCGCTCAAAATGAGGAGGAGGGACTTGCCAAAAATCAGGAAATCATTTAGAATGTCTCCAAAACTATCTGGGAGACTGCGATGGATAAACGACTCGAACGCATCCTGCCCCGTGTGCAGAAGCCTGCGCGCTATACGGGCGGCGAATACAATCAGATCCTCAAGGACCCGGAGAAGGTAGACCTGCGCGTCGCCTTCTGCTTTCCGGACACCTATGAGATCGGCATGTCCAACCTGGGCATGAGCATCCTCTACCACACCATGAACAGCCTGGACTGCGTCTGGTGCGAGCGCGTGTTCGCCCCCTGGGGGGACATGTACGAAGAGATGAAGCGCGCGGGCCTGCCCCTGTACGCGCTTGAGAGCGGGGACAGCCTCGACCGCTTCGACGCGCTGGCCTTCTCCATCGGCTATGAGATGGCCTATACCACCGTGCTGGACATGATCGCCCAGGCGGGCCTGCCGCTCAGGAGCGCGGAGCGCACGGCGCTGCTGCCCCTTGTCTTTGCGGGCGGCTCCGCCTGTGTGAACGCCGAGCCCATGGCGGATTTCCTCGACCTCTTCGTCATCGGCGAGGGCGAGGAGATGAACAACGAGCTTTTGGCCCTGCTGCGCACGGCGAAGGCGGAGGGCTGGAGCAAGCGGGACTTTCTACGCAGGGCCGCGCAGATCGGCGGGGTCTACGTCCCGTCGCTCTATGAGATCAGCTATAAGCCTGACGGCACGGTCGCGGCGATCACCGCGAAGGACGGCGCGCCCGCGCGCGTCACGAAGCGCATCGTCGTCGATCTCGACAGCGCCCCCTATCCTGTGAGCCCCATCGTCCCCTCCACCGAGGTGGTGCACGACCGGGTGAATCTCGAGCTGTTCCGCGGCTGCGTGCGCGGCTGCCGCTTCTGCCAGGCGGGCTATATCTACCGCCCCATCCGCGCCAAAAAGCCGGAGACTCTGGTGCGCCAGGGCATCGAGGCTTTGAAGAACACCGGGCATGAGGATGTGACGCTCCTCTCCCTCTCCACCAGCGACTACCGCCCCCTGCCGGGCCTCTGCGACGGGCTGCTCGACTACTGTGAGAGCCGCAGCATCGGCCTGTCGCTGCCGTCCCTGCGGGCGGACAACTTCTCCATGGAAATCATGGAGAAGCTGCAGAAGGTGCGCAGGAGCGGTCTGACCTTCGCGGTCGAGGGCGGCAGCCAGCGCCTGCGCGACGCGATCAACAAGAACGTAACGGAGGAGGACCTGCTGCACACCTGCGCCATCGCCTTCGCGGGCGGCTGGAACACGGTCAAGCTCTACTACATGCTGGGCCTGCCCACCGAGACGGACGAGGACATCGTCGGCATCGCGGACATGGCGGGCCGCATCCTCCACTGCTGGCGGGAGAACGCAAGGAACAAAAACCGCGGCGTCAAGATCACCGTCTCCACCTCCTGCTTCATCCCCAAGCCCCACAGCCCCTTCCAGTGGGAAGCCCAGATCAGCCGGGAGGAATATCTCAGGCGCGTCAATCTCCTGCGCGCGAGCATCAATTCCCGAAACGTCGTATACAACTGGCACGACGCCGACACCAGCGTGGTGGAGGCCGTGCTCTCCCGCGGCGACAGACGCCTCGGCGATGTCCTCGAGGAGGTCTGGAAAAACGGCGGCAGGCTCGAGGCGTGGACCGACTATTTCCGCTTTGACCGCTGGATGGACGCCATGGACAGGCACGGCCTCTCCGTCAGCTTCTACGCCGAACGCGAGCGGGATACGGACGAGGTCCTGCCCTGGGATATGATCGACGTCGGCGTCCGGAAGGACCACCTCAAACGCGAGCGCGAGAGCTGCTATACCTCCACGCTCTCGCCGGACTGCCGGCACCGGTGCTCCGCCTGCGGGGCGCTCAGACTCATGGAGGGGGGCAAGTGCGATGGATAAGCTGCGGCTGCGCTTTGAAAAGACCGGGCGCGCGGTCTGGATCTCCCATCTCGACCTCATGCACACCATGCAGCGGGCGTTTTCCAGAGCGGGATACGAGCTCAGGTATTCCGAGGGCTTCAACCCCCACCCGCAGATCTCCATCGCCCTGCCGCTCTCGGTCGGGGTATCGAGCCGCTGCGAGCTCATGGACTTTCGACTCAGGGGGGACGCCGTGCTCTCCGAGCTGCCCGCGAGACTCACGGCGGTCATGCCCGAGGGGATACGGGTCACCGACTGCTACGAGCAGGAAAACAAGCTCGCCCTGCTGAAATACCTGGAGATCGAGGGCGTCTTCGAATACGACGACCGGGACGCCGCCGCCATGGCGGAAGAGCTCGCGCACTTTTTCGCGAGACCGGAGATCGTCATCGAGAGGAAGACCAAGCGCGGCCGGGGGCAGAGCGACATCCGCCCCGCCATCCGGGACCTCCGCTTTGAAGCGGGGGAGGGGGCCGTGCGTCTGCACGCCGTGATCTCCGCCCAGGAGCCGACGCTGAACCCGGCCCTGCTGCCGGACGCCCTGCGCCAGCTCAGAGCGGAGCTTGCGCCGGACTTCGCAAAATTCATGCGGCTCGAGAACTATCTCGAGAATATGGAAGTTTTTCGATAAAAACCCCTTGCATTGCGGCGGAAACTGTGCTATTATACCATAGCTTGTGCGGTAAGCACCGCCAGGCGGCGAATAAGGCGGTCCGCTGTCAAGGCAAAGGCCCTCTGGCATGAACGTCTATAAGAAGGAAGGATCACACAATGGATCTGGTCAAAATTCTCTCCGAGCAGTACACCAAGAAGGAACTGCCCGAAATGAACGTGGGCGACACCGTCCGTGTTCTCGTCCGCGTCAAGGAAGGCAACCGTGAGCGCACCCAGGCTTTCGAGGGCACCATCATTGCCAAGAAGCATGGCGGCATCAATGAGACCATCACCGTCCGCCGCATCTCCTACGGTGTCGGCTGCGAGAAGGTCTTCCCCGTGCACTCTCCCTCCATCGTCTCTGTCACCACCGTCCGCAAGGGCAAGGTCCGCAGAGCGAAGCTGTACTACCTGCGCGACCGCGTGGGCAAGGCGGCCAAGGTCAAGGAGCGCCTGTAAGACAGATAAGCAAAAGGCACCTTCCCGCGGGAAGGTGCCTTTTGCTTTACAAATACCGTAAATACTGGTAAAATCATGATTACGCGCATTGGGTTGATCACCTGAAAGAGAGTGAGGAGCGGAGTGAAGGTATCGCTTCGCGATGATTTATACTGCACCCCCAATAAAAACTTGAATTCCCGGGAGCAGGTTTGCCGTGTTTCGCGGCTGCCCCGCTTGGGGGCGAGCGAAACGTTATTGATGTGCCGGAGAAATGCTGCGTCCTGCTTCAAGGCACATCAATAATTGCACCGAAGGCGCTCCATAACTCCACACTTGTTTTGCCCATCATCATGGAATTGGAAAGGGGAGTGGACCATGAAAAAAATCCGGATCATCGCCCTGCATCTCGCCTTCGGCGGGATAGAGAAGGCGATCTGCAGCATGGCAAACCTCTTTGCCGAACGCTATGAGGTGGAGATTCTGAGCGTCTATCACATGCCGGATTCCCCCGCCTTCCCTCTGGATGAGCGCGTGAAGGTCCGCTGGCTCCTGGACGATATCCCGAACCGGGAGGAATGGAGGGCGGCGCTCAGAGGGCACGACCTCGGCGGCATCGCGCGGGAGGGCCTTCGTGCCGCGCGCATCCTGCGGGACAAAAAGCGCGCCGTGATCGAGGCTGTTGAGAGCGCCAGGGACGGCGTGCTCATCACAACAAGGCCGGAGGACAACGTGCTGCTCTCCCGATACGGAGCGAAAAACGTCCTCAAAATCGCGCAGCTCCACCGGGACCACGGCTTTGAGCCCGGTCTCGTCAGGGACTTCCGGCGGGACTACGGCAATATTGACGTCTTCGCGCTGCTGACGCCCGGCCTTGCCGACGAGGTGCGGGACATGCTGCACGGGTACAACGAACACACAAAGGTCGCGTATATCCCGAACTTTCTCGAGCATTACCCCGAAAACCCGGACCGGTACCCGCGGGAGAAGACGGTCCTCGCCGTCGGCAGGCTGAACGAGGTCAAGCGCTTTGACCTGCTGATCCGGCTTTTCCACTGTGTCCGTCCGCAGTTTCCCGACTGGACGCTCCGTATCGTGGGTGAGGGGGAGGAGCGCCAAAAGCTCGAGGAGACGATCCGGGAACTGGGCGCGGAAGATTATGTTAACTTAACCGGCAAAAAGGACGCCGCCGGGGTAGAGGAGGAGATGCTGCGCGCCTCCGTCTTTGCCATGACCTCCCGGTCGGAGGGCTTTCCCTTTGTCCTGCTGGAGGCGCAGAGCTGCGGGCTGCCGGTCGTGGCGTTCGATGTGCGCGTCGGCCCGGGCTTTGTGGTGCGCGATGGCGTCAACGGCTTCCTTGCGCCGGATATGGTCTATGAGAGCTTCTGCGAAAAGCTCGCAGAGCTCATGCGGGACGACATTCTGCGCCGCCGCATGGGCGAGGCCGCGATACGGCGGGCGGCGGAATTTTCGCGGGAGCGCGTGGCGGATATCTGGTACTCGGTGATAGGAGAATAAGTCTATGAAACAAACCGGCTCTTTTTCGGAGCTTTTCAAAAAGCACTGGATCACGGCGCTCATCGCGCTGCAGCCGGTGCTCGACATCCTGGCCTACTGGACGCAGAGCCCGGAGGGGACGGCGGCCGGTATGCTGCGCCTTGCGGTCATGCTGATCCTGCCGCTGCATCTGCTCTGCACGCTCAGGGAGAAGAGGCGCTTCGTCCTGTCCATGGCGGCCATCGGGCTCGTGGGGCTTCTGCACGTGCTGAACTGCTGCCGCGTGGGCTATATCGACCTGCGCTTTGATCTGGTCTATCTCGCGCGGACGATGCAGATGCCGGTCCTCGCGATCTGCTTCGGGTATTATATCAGGGACGAGGGACAGAAGGAGGCCGCCATGCGGGGGCTGCGGTACGCGGGCTATATCCTGTTCGCGTCGCTGCTTCTCGCCATCGTCACCGGCACGGCCACCGACACCTACGGCCCCGGCCTCGGCGTGAGCGGCTGGGTCATCGGCGAAAACCGCTGCGCCAACAGCGTCATCGTGGTGACGCTGGCGCTGGCGCTTTTATACTTCGCGGTAAAATCGGAAAACCGGATCGCAAACTTTGCCGTCCCGCCGCTCATCGCCTTCGCCCTCATCCTCAACGGCACCAAGGCCTGCTACTACTCCCTGTTCGCGGCCTTTGCGGGCTTTGCGCTCTATCTCGTGATCGACAGGCTGATCCACGGCGGAAAGCTCCGCGTGCGCATCATCGCGGTGCTGCTCGCGACGGCGGTGATCTCCGCCGCGGTCTATCCCATCACGCCCCGCTGCAAGATCGAGATCACCCAGCAGGCGAGCTCCGCCAGACAGCAGGGCGAGCTGGAGCGCATCATAAGCGAGCTGGGCTACGACCTCAACGCCATGACGCTGGAGGAAAAGCTGGCAGACCCCGTGCTCGTCCAGGTCTTCGGCGACTATTACTACGATCTCATCTGGGCCATCATCCCGGACATGTTCGCCCGCTTTGAGTACCCGGAAATCTGCGCCAAGTACAGGTTCAACACCGACGCAAACCAGCTCATCAACGTGCGCCGCATGAAGGCGAACTACGCCTCCCTGATCTGGGACGAGAAGGACCCCCTGACCCATCTGCTGGGCTACGAGCCGTCCGAAATGTGGTACGGCGCGAAGACCGATCTGGAAAACGACTGGCCCGCAATGTACTTTTACTACGGCTATCTCGGCTTCGGCGCCTATGCGCTCTTCCTGCTGTATTACGTGTGGATCATCCTCAGGCGCCTGATCCGGGACTTCAAGGGGACCGTCACGCTGGAAAACTTCTTCCTGCTGCTGCTCTTCTTCCTGCATGTGGGCCTGGCCCAGTTCTCCGGTTCCGTGATCCGCCGGCCGAACGTCTCGGTCTACATGTCCCTGGTGCTCGCGCTGATCTGCTTTAAGACCGCCGTGATGCCCGCCGCAGAGGAGAGGGCGAGATGAAGCTGAGCGTCATCATCCCGGTCTACAACGTGGAAAAGTATCTCGCCGCGTGCGTCGACTCGCTGCTCGGCCAGACGATGGACGATCTGGAGCTCCTGCTGGTGGACGACGGCTCGACCGACGCCTCCGGTGAGCTTGCGGAGCGCTATGCCGCCGCGCACCCGGAAAAGATACGCTGCCTGCACGTCGACAACGGCGGCCAGGGCCGGGCGCGCAATTTCGCCCTGCCGCTGGCAAAGGGCGAGTACCTGGGCTTCGTCGACAGCGACGACTGGGTCGCGCCGGACATGTACGAAAAGCTTTGCCGTCTCGCGGACAGGACGGGCGCGGATATCGCGGTCTGCGACTTTCTCGAGCGCTATGACGACGGCAGCGGCAGCGTGGTCCCCGGCGCGTTTCAGGACCACCCGCTGAGCTTTGCCGGCTCCTGCTGCAACAAGGTGTTCCGCGCCTCGCTCGTCAAAGATCTCCGCTTCCCGGAGGGGCTGTGGTACGAGGACTTCTATTACTCGGCGGTCGCGCTGATCCGCTCGCAGCGCACCGAATACCTGCGCGAGCCGCTGTACATCTACCGCCGCGGTCAGCCCTCGACCATGCACAACGACAACGCGGCGAAAAATCTCGATATGCTGAAAATCATGGACGAGCTGGAAAAGGAGCTGGACGCCCGCGGCCGCAGAGAGGATTTCGCGTTTTTGCTCCTCAACCATGTGCTGCTGGATACGATCAGCAGGCTTGCAAACCAGAGGGACCCGGAGCGAAAACGGGTCATCAGAGCCTTCCGGGAGTATGTGCGCGGGAAGATCCCGTCTCTCCGAAGCTGCGGGAGCTTCCGCGCGGAGAGCAGAAACCGGCGCATCATCATGAGCCTCAACTACCGCGGCCTGGAGGAGCTGGGCCAGTTCATCCTGCGAGTGAAAAACCGAATCGCATAGGCAATACCGCATAATTCGGCAAGAGCAGATCCTGAGAAAATTTGGGTTCTGATAAAGGCACTTTTTCGCAGATGTACTTTGTGTACCTCAAGAAACTCCGGGAAAGCCGTCCCGGAAAAATGACACCCCCGGAAAACGTCGTTCTGTAAAAAAATCATTCTGAGCGCAGCGAAGGATCTTTCTTTCCGGGTTGCAGAAACCTCAAAAGAAAGATCCTTCGTCGCATTACAGAGGAGACGGAAGCCCCGCCTGTTCTGTCACTGATACCGCCCGCCCTTGTTCTTGCGGGCGTCGTTGAGGCGCATGATGAGATGCACGCTGCGGCGCATCCGGTGCATCAGAAGAAAGCTCAGCAGGCGGTGCTTGATCGGCAGGGCGCGGATGTACGGATTTTCCCGCCAGCGCGGGAAGGCGGAGACGAACCAGCGCAGCAGCTCTTCCTGCACGCCGCTCCCGGGATCGGCGCCGTTGACCCGCACCGAGCTTGTCAGAAACGCGTTGTAATGCGCCATGGCGCAGAGCTGGGGCTCATAGCGCGTATACAGGCCCGCCTGCCGGTACCAGGATAAAAGCTCCTCCGCCGCGTCGATGATCTCCAGATTGCGCGCGGCGTTCGCGCTGTTGGTGATGGAGCCGGGGCGGACCAGATAGCGGTACCAGGCCCGCGGGATGTACCGGATCGTCCCCGCGAGGGGGTAGAGCTTCGGGACGGTGCGCAGGTCCTCAAACCAGACGCGGCCCGGAAAGCGGACGCCGCTGTCCGTAAAGAGGCTGCGCCGGAACAGCTTGTTGCAGGCGGAGGGGAGCTGCGACAAAAGCTCCGGGTATCCGTCGAGCGTGAAGTCGCCGTCCCTGCCGCAGCCCCGCATGATCCCGACGGTCCCGCCCTCGGGGTTCACCTGACGAAGATCGAAGACCGCGATGTCAAAGCCGCCGTCGAGCGCGTCCAGAATCTCGGCCAGCGCGCCCTTTTCGAGACTGTCGTCGCTGTCAAGAAACAACAGATACTCCCCGCGGGCGTGCTCGAGTCCGACGTTGCGCGCCGCGCCGAGGCCGCCGTTTTCCGTCGTGATGAGGCGGACAAGGGAGGGGTACCGGCGCGCGTATTCCCCGGCGATCACGCCGGAGTCGTCCGTCGAGCCGTCGTTCACCAGGATGAGCTCATAGTCCCCGCGGCTGTCGTCCAGCGCGGACTCCACACAGGCTGCGAGATAGTCCCGCGTGTTGTAGACCGGGATGACGATACTCAGCTTCATGCAAAAACACCTCGTTTCGCCTCCATGATAGCACAGCCGGCCGCCGCAATGCAAGGGCGCCGCCACGTTGGTATCACAAAAATGCTTTCGGGCATTTTTGTGAAACGCCCGTGAGGGCACCGCAGAAAACAGTTGCCGCGGCGGAAGAATTGTTGTATAATATCTCTCCGAAACCAAAGGAGTGAGGATAGCTATGGCAGAAGACAGGAAAAAACAGACGGCGGACGGGATTCCCGATCCCTACGCCGCATCCAAAGAGCTCTATGACTGGATCTTGAATCTTTTGAAGGCGCTGATCTATTCGGTGCTGCTGTTCGCATTCGTCGTACACGGGATCGACGTATCGGGCTCCTCCATGGTGCCGACGCTGCACAACGGCGAGAAGATGCTGGTCTCCGGCCTGTTCTACAAGCCGAAGGCCGGGGACATCGTCGTCTTCCAGAAGGACGAGTACGACCCCAACCGCTCTCTCGTCAAGCGCGTCATCGCAACCGAGGGACAGGAGATCAACATGGACTTTGCAAACGGCATCGTCTACATCGACGGCGAGGCCATCTCGGAGCCGTATATCAACGACCTGACCTACAACAAGCTGGACTTCATCGGCCCCAAGACGGTGCCGGAGGGCTGCGTCTTCGTGATGGGCGACAACCGCAACGCCTCCATCGACAGCCGCAAGAAGGAGATCGGGATGCTGGATACGCGCATGATCCTCGGCAAGGTCTACTATGTGATCTATCCCCTGTCCGCCCTCAGAGTGGCAAAATGACCGGCGGCGCGGAAAAAATGAACATTCAGTGGTTCCCCGGTCACATGACCAGGGCCCAGCGGATGATCGAAGAAAATCTCAGGCTCGTCGACGCGGTGTGCGAGATCCTGGACGCCCGCATCCCCGCATCCAGCCGCAACCCGGATATCGACCGCCTCGCAAACGGCAGGCCGCGCCTTGTGATCTTTAACCGCTGCGACCTTGCCGACCCCGAGGCGACCAGACGCTGGCGGCGCTGGTATCAGGAGCGCGGCATCGCCGTCCTTGAGACGGACGCGCGCAGCGGCCGGGGCGTCGGCGGCTTCGTCCCCGCGGTGCGGGAGCTGCTGCGCGACAAGCTGGAGGGCTACGCCGCCAGGGGGCAGAGCGGGCGGGCGCTGCGCGTGATGATCCTCGGTATCCCGAACGTCGGCAAGTCGACCCTCATCAACAAGGTCGCGGGCCGCAGGGCCGCCGTCGCGGGGGACAAGCCCGGCGTCACCCGGGGCAGACAGTGGATCAGCATCGACGCCGGGCTGGACCTGCTGGACACCCCCGGCATCCTCTGGCCGAAGTTCGACAGCCAGGAGGTCGGGGAGCTGCTGGCCATCACAAACGCCATCAAGGCGGACGTGCTGGACCGGGAGACCCTGGGGGCAAACTTCATGCTGCGCCTGCGGGAGAACTACCCCGACGCGCTGCGCGAGCGGTATAAAATCGAGCCCGACCCGGAATGCAGCGGGTTCGAGCTTCTGGAGCAGGCGGCAAAAAAGCGCGGCTTTCTGCTCGCGCGCGGCGAGTACGACACGGAACGCATGGCCAACACCCTCCTGAGAGAGTACCACGAGGGGAAGCTGGGGAGACTGACGCTGGAGATGCCGGATGACAGAGCTGTGGACACTGGAAAATGAGATATACGGCGAGGGCTGGACCCTCCTGTGCGGCGTGGATGAGGCCGGCAGGGGACCGCTCGCCGGACCTGTCTGCGCGGCGGCTGTGATCCTGCCGCGCGGTCTTGTGATCGAGGGGCTGGACGACTCCAAAAAGCTCACGGAGAAAAGGCGCGAGGCCCTGTTCGACCCCATCTGCGGACAGGCGATCGCGTACGGGATCGCATTCGCGTCGGTCGAGGAGATCGAGACGCTGAACATCCTGAACGCCACCTACCTCGCCATGAACCGCGCCATCGAAAAGCTTGGCGTCACGCCGCAGCTCGCCCTCATCGACGGCAACCGCAGCGCCGGGATACGCTTCCCGAACCGCTGCGTCGTCAAGGGGGACGCAAAGTGCGCCGACATCGCGGCGGCCTCGGTGCTGGCCAAGGTGACGCGGGACAGATATATGCTCGAGATGGCGGAGCGTTACCCCGCCTATCACTTCGAGCAGCACAAGGGCTACGGGACAAAGCTCCACTACGACGCCCTGCGCGAGCACGGCCCGTCCCCGATCCACAGGATGAGCTTTCTGAAAAAGCTGTACGGATGAACGACAAAAACGAACGCGGCGCCTGGGGAGAGGACCGCGCCGTCCTCTATCTGCGCCTGCACGGCTACCGCATCCTCGAGCGCAACTTCCGCTGCCGCCAGGGGGAGATCGACGTCATCGCCCGCAGGGGAGAGACCGTCGCCTTTGTCGAGGTGAAGCTGCGCAAAAACGCGGAGCACGGGGAGGCGCGGGAATTTGTGACCGCTTCGAAGCAGCGGCGCATCGTGAGCACGGCCGAGTACTGGCTTGCAAAAAACAACTGCGAGCTCCAGCCCCGCTTTGATGTGATCGAGATCTACGCGCCCGACGGTACGCGCACCCTGCGCCCCGCGATCCGCCACCTGCAGAATGCGTTCGGCGATTATTTCTGATATGTACGCCCGCAGAAAAGCGGGCGCCGTTCAGCAGCTGCCGCGCGGGCAGAAGGTGGAACAGTAGGTCTCGCTCTTGGAATTGGCGTTCTCGTTCTGGACGCTGATGTGCTCTGCGCTGCAGCGGCAGTCCACGGTGTTGTACTTGCATGCGATCACGTCGCAGCCGACGCCCGGATTGGCGCTGTGGTTTTTCTTGTCGTTCATGGGATTGCCTCCATTCGTTTTTGTACAACCACAGTATTTGCGGCTTTGCTTTTTTTATACGGAGGGATTATGGCTCTATACACCATCGGGGATTTTCATTTGTCTCTGGCCAAGGAAAAGCCGATGGATATTTTCGGCGAACGCTGGCAGAACCACAGCGAAAAGCTGCGGGCCTCCTTCGCCGCCCTCAAGGACGACGATCTGACGGTGCTCTGCGGCGACCTGAGCTGGGGCATGGACCTTGCGGAGACGGCCCCGGACTTCCGCTTCGTCGACGAGCTCCCCGGCAGAAAGCTCCTGCTCAAGGGAAATCACGATTACTGGTGGACCACGGCGGCGAAGACCAAACGCTTCTTTGAGGAGCAGGGCATCACAAGCATCGACATCCTGCACAACAACGCCTTTCCCTACGGTGAATACGCCATCTGCGGCACACGCGGCTGGTTTTACGAGGAGGAGAAGGGCGGCGCGCACGACGAGAAAATCATGCGGCGGGAGGTCATGCGGCTCGAAGCCTCGCTGAAAGCGGCGGGGGAGCGCAAAAAGCTCGTCTTCCTCCACTACCCGCCCATCTACGGCAATTACCGCTGCGAGGAGATCCTGGCCTTACTCAAGGAGCACCGCGTGCCGCTGTGCTGCTACGGCCATATCCACGGCAAGGGCTGCGCGTTTGCATGGAACGGCTGGCACGACGGGACGGAGTTCAGGCTCGTTTCGGCGGATCATCTCAATTTTACCCCGCTGCGGCTTCCGTTTTCGGATCATGTTTAAGCACGTTCGTTTCACAAAAATGCCCTGATGGCATTTTTATGAAACGATGGGTTACTCGCGCTTATCGCAGCGGGCTTTACGCCCGCTTTGGTCGGCGCG
>CACZDN010000027.1 GCA_902779945.1 Oscillospiraceae bacterium
GCCGGAGAAGACGTAGTTGTAGCGCGCGCTGGAGGTCCTGGTGGGCGTCCTGCCGCTGTACACGGGCATGTTACCGGGGATGACGAGGCCGGTCTGGAGGACGGCGCCGTCGTAGTTGCGGAAGGTGACGGTGAAGCCGTTGAGAAGGGCGGCCTCGCCGTTGTCGTCCACGACGCCGTAGTCTTTTCTGTCGCTCCTGAAGCTCGCATGGCTGCCGTTGCCGCTCAGGCCGCTGGTGAGTTTCAGACGTTCGCTTCCCCTCGGAGGAGTCTGTACGGTGACGCCGACGGACGCGGCGCTCGTGAGCGTGCCGGTGACCTTGATGAGGTTTCCGTACGGCAGGTAGACGTTGCTGTCCGCCGTGCCGACCCTGTTGCCGCTGACCCCGGGCGCGCCCTGTACGTTGATGGTGCTGATGCCGGAGTTGTACACGCCGCCGCCGAAGGCCGCATCAAAGTTTGTGGAGGTCGCCAGGTTGCCGGTGATCGAGGCGGACCCGCTCAGGGTGAGGCTGCCGGCGTTGTACACGCCGCCGCCGTGAGCATAGTTGTCGGCGCTCGCCGTGTTGCCGCTTATGCTCGCGTTGTCGGCCATGGTGAACGTTCCTGCGTTGTTGTACACGCCGGCGCCATTGACATACTGTTTGCCGCTTGCCGTGTTGCCGCTGATGACGGCGCTGCCGGACATGTTGAAGGTGCCGTCTATGACGTACACGCCGCCGCCGAAAACAGATTTGTCGCTTGCCGCAACCGTGTTGCCGGTGATAACAGCACTGCCGGACATGTTGAAGGTGCCGCCGTTACCTTTGACGTACACACCGCCGCCGCTTATCGCCGTGTTGCCGGCGACCGTGCCGCCCTGCATGGTGAGCGCGCCGCCGTTGGCGTATATGCCGCCGCCAGTGGTGTTGTTGCCGCCGGCGATGTAGCCGCCGGTGACCGCGAGAGCGCCCGCGGAGGCCTTGGTGCTGACCGCGGTCGCGCGGCCGTTTTCGTTCAGCGTGAGGTAGTGGGTGCTGCTGCCGCTGTCCCTGACCGTCAGGTCGCCGGTGCTTTCGACCTTGAAGACGGGGGCGGAGGCGCTGCCGATATACAGGACGCCGGAGCCGTTCAGGTTGAGGGTGACCGCCTCGTCGATCGTGAGGGTTTCAAGGGTCTCCACATCCCGGAGCAGGGTGACGACGTCCGTGCCGGTCGTCACCGCCGCAATGGCTTTTTTGAGAGAGGAGTAGGTAGCCACGTCGATGCGCGCGACCGCCGGGCCCTCCGTCGCGATCATGTACTGCGTTCTGGTATCGGTCTTGATCGTGGGACTGCTGGCGCGCGCGTCGTCAAGGCTGGTATCGCTGAGGTAGAGGACAACGCCGTCATCGAGTGTGATGATGCCGTGGCTCTCGCCGTAGTACCCCGCGCCGATGCCCGCGCCGTCGTATTTGCCGCCGATCGCGGTGACCGTGCCGCCGTAGATGCTGACCTCAGCGCCGGCGCCTTTGTAGCCGCCGCCGATGCCCGCGCCGCGGTCTATACCGGACGCGTTGACCGTGCCGCCGTTGATGATGACCGTGCCGCCTTCGCCATTGTTGCCGCCGCCGATGCCCGCGCCGTACATGCCGCCGGTCGCGTTGACCATGCCGCCGTAGATGGTGAAACTGTCGCCTTTGCCTAGGTCGCCGCCGCCGATGCCCGCGCCGAATATGCCGCCGGTCGCGGTGACCTTGCCGCCGTAGACGTTGACCGTGCCGCCGTCGCCGCTGTGGCCACCGCCGATGCCCGCGGCGTGGTCGCCGCCGGTCGCTTTGACCGTGCCGCCGTAGACGGTAACATTGCCGCCCGCGCGTTCGCTGCCGCCGCCGATGCCCGCGCCGCCGCCGTTGATGCCCGAGCCGCCGGTCGCGGTGACCGTGCCGCCGTAGACGGTGACATTGCCGCCGGCGCCACCTAAGCCGCCGCCGATGCCCGCGGCGCCTTCCTCGCATGTCGACGCTGGACTGTCCGCCGTTCTGCCGGCGTAGAGCGAGCCGTTGCCTTTGACGGTTCCCGTCATGCTGCCGGGGTAGATGTTGAGGGTGTTGTTCTGCGTTACCTTGATGCCCTTCGCCGCGGTCAGCGTCGCGACGTCGCAGAGGATGAGGTTGACCGTGCCGGTGACCGTGACGCGGCTGGTGATCTCGGTATTCGTGGTCACGACGTACCATCTGGTTTCGTCCGCAGCGCCCCATGCGGTGCCCGCGGCCTCGCTGTAGACTCTGGTGCTGCCCGTTTTGTCGACGGCCTGGGTCTGAGCGTTCCACTCCCGGTAGTAGACAAACGGAAGCTCCTTGACCTGCATGTACTGGAAACGTTGCTCCGTACCCTCATAGGCTACGTAGGTCTGGCCGCCGTTCGTGCCCTTGAGAAGCTGCATACCCACGACGTTGAGGCTGCCGTTTGTGCTGCTTCCGGAGCCCGCGCCGATGCCCATAGCGTCGAACTCGCTGCCGCCGGTCGCGGTGACCGTGCCGCCAGTGATGAGGACGCTGCCGCCGGCGCCAATGTAGCCGCCGCCGATGCCCGCGGCGTATTCGCCGCCGGTCGCGGTGACCGTGCCGCCGTGGATGGTGACGTTGCCGCCTTTGCCTTGGGTGCTGCCGCCACCGATGCCCGCGGCGTATTGGCCGCCGGTCGCGGTGACCTCGCCGCCGTAGATGATGACCGTGCCGCCGCCCTTCGTGTCTTTGCCGCCGATACCTGCTTCCAACACGCCGCCGGTCGCGGTCAGCGCGCCGGTGCCTTTGATTGCAGCGCCGTGCAGGTTGCCCGCGCAGATGGTGAGGCTGTTGCCGCCGCCGGTGACGGTGATGCCCTTCGCCGCGGTCAGCTTCGCGTCGTCGAGCAGGATGAGATGGACCTCGCCGCTGACCTCGATGCGGTCGGTGATGGTGACATTGCCGCCCGCAACGAACCAGGTCACTTCGCCGTCTTTGCCCCAGACGCTGGTGTTCGTGGTCAGGGTTGTGTAGCTTGCGAGGGTGAGGGTCTGCGTCTCGGTCTTGTAGTCGACCGCAGGGGCCTTGCCGTTTGCGGTCATGTACCTGTCTCTCGTGTAGTCCCCGGCGTCCGGCCAGACGATGTTGGCCGGGTCGGTTTCAGGCTTCACGCTGGCGCCGCCGTAGAGGAACACGCCTTTGCCGAGGGTGAGGGTGCCGTTGTCGGAGGAGTTAAAGCCCGCACCGATGCCGGTGGCGCCGTTGCCGCCGGTCGCTTTGACCGTGCCGCCGTTGATGATGACGCTGCCGCCGGAGCCGAGAAGGCCGCCGCCGATGCCCGCGCCGCCGCTGACGCCGGTCGCGGTGACCTTGCCGCCGTTGATGGTGACGCTGCCGCCGTTGCCGATTTGGCCGCCGCCGATGCCCGCGCCGTCATCGCCGCCGGTCGCGGTGACCGTGCCGCCGTATACGATGACGCTGCCGCCGGCGCCACTGATGCCGCCGCCGATGCCCGCGCCGCCGCTGTCGCCGCCGGTCGCGGTGACCTCGCCGCCGTTGATGGTGACGCTGCCGCCGGCGCCAAGGGTGCCGCCGCCGATGCCCGCGCCGCCTCCGCCGCCGGTCGCTTTGACCGTGCCGCCGTAGACGGTGACATTGCCGCCGGTGCCGCCCATGGTGCCGCCTATGCCCGCGCCGTCTTTATCGCCGCCGGTCGCGGTGACCGTGCCGCCGTAGATGAAGACATCGCCGCCGCTGCCGTTCATGCCGCCGCCGATGCCCGCGCCGAATATGCCGCCGGTCGCTTTGACCGTGCCGCCGTGGACGTTGACCGTGCCAGCATTTCTGGCGCTACCGGAATCGACGCCGCCGATGCCCGCGAAATTGTCAGTGCCTCTCGCGGTCAGCGCGCCGGTGCCTGCGACGGTATCGCTCAGGCTGCCGGGGTAGATGTTGAGGGTGTTGCCGTTCTCAACCGTGATGCCCGCTTTCGCGATCAGTCTCGCGCCGTCGAGCAGGATGAGGTTGACCTCGCCGGTGACCGTGACGCGGTCGGTGATGGTGACGTCCGTGCCGGTGGGGACGACGTACCAGCCGCCGGCGGTCCACGCCTTGGTATTCGCTTTGACCTCGGTGTAGTAGTTGATGGTGTCGGTGCCGGTCGTGACGACCGCGCCGCTTGCGCTGTGGGTGATGTAGCTGACCTTTGCCATGCCCTCCTTCACGGTCATGTACGGATAGCGGGCATAATCGCTGCCGGTTTTCGGGATATACGCGGCTTTATCCGCCGTATTGCCGCCGAGGACAACACGGTCAGCACCGACGGTGAGGGAGCCGTGGCTCTCGCCGTTGAAGCCCGCGCCGCCGCCGATGCCCGCGCCGCTGCCGCCGCCGGTCGCGGTGACCTTGCCGCCGTAGATGGTGACGTTGCCGCCGGGGCCGCAGTTGCCGCCGCCGATACCCGCGCCGCCGCCGATGCCCGCGGCGCAGTCGCCGCCTTGCGCGTTGACCGTGCCGCCGTGGATGGTGACACTGCCGCCGGCGCCGTTTTCGCCGCCGCCGATGCCCGCGCCGTTTTCGCCGCCGATCGCGGTGATACTGCCGCCGTGGATGTTGACCGTACCGCCGGTGGCATTGCCGTTGCCGCCGATGCCCGCAGCGTAACTCTGGCATGTCGACGCTGGATCGTCCGCCGTTCTGCCGGCGTAGAGCTTGCCCATATTCTCGCCATCGCTCTGGGCGTAGATGTTGAGGGTCTTGCCGGAGTTTACCGTGATGCCCGCTTTCGCGGTCAGCGTCGCGTCGTCACCGAGGATGAGGTTGGCCGTGCCGGTGACCGTGATGCATCCGGTGATCTCAACGTTCGTTCCGGTCACGACGTACCAGCCGGAGGTCCATTCCGCTGCGCTGTTTGCGTTCAGGAGGACATAGCTATAGCATGTGCCGGTCTTCGGTACCGGGGCGCCGCCCTCGACGACGTAATACACATAGTCCACCGGGGCCGGGCCCTGGGTGCGCATGTACTGGTATCTGGTCCCGTTGGGGTCGTCAATCTTCTGCGTGGGATTCGGATAGTCGCCGCCGTATACGACCACACTGGCCGCGACGGTGAGGGTGCCGTTGTTGTCGATGGCGGTGTTGCTGCTGCCCTGACCGATGCCCATGCCGCGGCTGTCGCCGTTGCTGCTGCCGGTTGCGGTGACCGTGCCGCCGTTGATGGTAACGCTGCCGCCGGCGCCGTTGGAGCCCGCGCCGCCGCCGATGCCCGCGCCGCCATTGTTGCCGGTCGCGGTAACCGTGCCGCCGTAGATGTTGACCGTGCCGCTGTTGCCGTCGGCGCTCGCGCCGCTGCCGATGCCCGCGCCTCTATCGCCGCCGGTCGCGTTGACCGTGCCGCCGTAGATGGTGACGCTGCCGCCGGCGCCTTCGCTGCCGCCGCCGATGCCCGCGCCGTTATCGCCGCCGATCGCTTTGACCGTGCCGCCGTGGATGGTGACCGGGCCGCCGACGCCGCCTATGCCGCCGCCAATGCCCGCGCCGTCGTTGCCGGTCGCGGTAACCGTGCCGCCGTAGATGTTGACCGTGCCGCCGGCACCCAAGTTGCCGCCGCCGATGCCCGCGCCGCCGTTTTTGCCGCCGGTCGCGGTGACCGTGCCGCCGTGGATGTTGACCGTGCCGCCTTTTTGTTCATCGCCGCCGCCGATGCCTGCGGCGTTAATAGTGCATGTTGACGCTTCATTGTCCGCCGTTCTGCCGGCGTAGAGCGCGCCGTTGCCTGTGACGTTCGCGCTCAGGCTGCTGGGGTAGATGTTGAGGGTCTTGCCGGAGTTTACCGTGATGCCCGCATTCGCCGTCAGCTTCGCGCCGTCGCAGAGGATGAGGTTGGCCGTGCCGGTGACCGTGACGCGGTCGGTGATCTCAACGTCCGTGCCTGTCACGACGTACCAGCCGGAGGTCCAGTTCACGTCGGTGGTATCCACCACGGTGTAGCGGACGCATTCGCCGGACTTCGCCGCGCCCGTCGTCGGGTCGTGGTCGATGTAGGTGACCGGGGTCATGGGCTCCGCCACAGCCATGTACCGATAGCGGGTGTAGCCGCCCTGCTGGGTCGGATTGTTGTCGCTGCCCGCGCCGATACCCATGCCGCCGCTGTTGCCGGTCGCGGTAACCTCGCCGCCGTAGATGAAGACCTCGCCGCCGGAGCCGTTGTAGCCGCCGCCGATGCCCGCGCCGCCCGAGCCGCCGGTTGCGGTGACCTCGCCGCCGTAGACGGTGACGTTGCCGCCGGAGCCGCCGGAGCCGCCGCCGTAGCCGCCGCCGATGCCCGCGCCGCCGCCTGAGCCGCCGGTCGCGGTGACCGTGCCGCCGTAGATGAAGACATCGCCGCCGCTGCCGTTCATGCCGCCGCCGATGCCCGCGCCGAATATGCCGCCGGTCGCGTCGACCTTGCCGCCGTAGACGTTGACCGTGCCGCCGTTGCCGTAGGCGTCCGCGCCGCCGCCGATGCCCGCGACTTCGTCGCCGGCGGTCGCGGTCAGCGTGCCCATTGTGCTTTCATCGTCGCTCTGGGCGTAGATGTTGAGGATGTTGCCGGAGCTTACCGTGATGCCCGCATTCGCCGTCAGCTTCGCGCCGTTGCAGAGGATGAGGTGGACCGTGCCGGTGACCTCGATGCGGTCGGCGATCTCAACGTTCGTTCCGGTCACGACGTACCAGCCGTCATCCCACGCGGTGGAGCTGCCATTCGTGACGGGAGTATAGTCCATGCACGCGCTTACAGTTTCGACCGCCGTGCCATTCCATGCCTGATAATAAACAGGATCAAGCTCCTGTGTCGCGAAGGTCTCCAGATCGCTCACCGTGGCGAGGAGCAGGACGAGCTCTTCTTCCTCCTCGTCTTCATCGCCCTCGGGCTCGTCCGGGGTCTCCGGTTCGTCCGGGGTGTCCGGCGTCTCCGGCTCGTCCGGGGTGTCCGGCTCGTCCGGGGTGTCCGGGATCTCCGGGGTCTCGTCCGGGATCTCCTCGATCGCCGGCTCTTCCTCGACGGCTTCGATGCCGTCGTCCTCCTCCCCCGCCGGTTCCGGCGCGGGCGTATCGTCCCCGGCGATCTCAATGCCGGGGTCGTCCCCGTTATAGATGTAGACGGGGTCGCCGTCCTCGATGTACACGACGGTTCGTGTTGCCTGCATGATTATTACCTCCCTGTAGGAAGATTTTTCCTGACACAGTAATGCCGGCCCTGCGGTGATGACCGCCGCAATGGGTGTGTCCGTATATACCCCAATTTATGGTATGTTGTTTCATTAATTTTACCATGCCCCCGCCCCACCGTCAAGCAAATACACCGCCGCTTCGCCAAAAATCCCGCGCCGGGTTGTGCATTCTTTCCATCTGTGGTATGATGGGGCCATCCTGTATGATTGAGGGCATGTGTATGGAAAGCTTGCTGCGGCGTTATCAGATTTCGCTTGTCACACTCGGGACCGGGGTCATCCTGTTCGGCGCGTGGAGCGCGGCGAAGACGATGCTGTATTTTATCGTCCGGCCGGAGCTGAATGTGGACTTCGGCCCGGAGTATGACCCGAGGACGGTCCTGCTCATCGAGATCGTCGCGTTCGGCTTTGTCGGGCTGATTCTGCTGGGTGATCTGCTGCTGCGCCTGTATGTGGGCCGCGCGGCGAGGGCCGAGGGGATGGGCAGGCGGCGCTCCAGCGCCTACCTCTATATCACCGGCGTCATGATCCTGTTCAGCGTGTTCAGCGCCGGAAGCTCGCTGTACTTCTCCCTTACCGGCGCGGGCGACAGTCAGAACCTGCTGGACTTCGCGGTGTCCTTCGTCGTCGATGTGACCTCGATCGCGATCATGACACGGCTCATCGTCACCGCGCGGCGCGTCCGGCGCCTGCGCGCAGAGCTGGAGGGCTGAGACATGCAGAAGGATTTTCACTATTACGCCACCTATTGCGCCGCGCAGCTTGCGGGCTACAGTCACGAGGACAGTCTCGCGGTCGCCTGGAGCGCGCAGTTCGTGGACTGCTGCACGAGGACGCTGCTGTCCAGTCTCAGCGCCCCCCTCTCCGCCGCGACCACACAGCTCCAGCTCGAGCTCATGAACGCGCGCACCGACCTCGTCGGCCTCCAGGACATCACGCGCATCTGGGCCTCCTTTCACTTCCTGCCCGGCGATCTGTACGCGCAGACAACGAAGGCGTCACGCCTGTATCAGAGCAAGTACCGCCTGATCTGCAACCCCAACGGCGCACTGCTGCGGGATACCGTGGAGCTCGCCAAAGGCGGCAGCCTGCAGAGCGCGGGCATCGCCATGCATGTGCTGGCCGATACCTGGGCGCACCGGTATTTCGCGGGCACGCCGTCGCTGGTCATCAACAACACGAACTTCTATTTCTACGAGCTCCTGCCCGACGGGGAGGAGCGGCCCGTCGTCTTCCGCCACAGCCCCGGCAGCCCCGACGATGTGGAGCACGGCGTCTACAACGGCAGTATCTACCAGAGCAGCGAGAACTCCATCATGAATCTCGGCCACGGGCGCGCCGGGCATCTGCCGGACTACAGCTACATCCGCTACAAGTATCTGCCCGCCTGGGCCGGGTACCGGGAGATCGTCAAGGACAACCCCGCGGACTACTACCGCGCGTTCTGCCAGATGGTGTACGCGCTGAAATACCTGCGCGGCGACGTCGAGGCGTTCGAGACGGAGGTCTACGACACGCAGGCTGCGGCGCCGTTCGAGGCGGAGATCCGCGCCTTTCTCAAAAAGCGCCAGCCGGACGCCTGCGCGGACTGGAGGGCGCTGGGCGAACGGCTCTCCGGGCAGGCGGTGCCGGACTTTGACATGGAAGCCCGGCAGGCGGAATACCGCAGCGCGCCGGTGGATGGGAAGGACCGGACCTTCCTGGGCCGCTTCTTCCTCGCCGCGATGGCGCAGAAGAGCATGGTCACAAACAAGATCTTCAAATCCGGGAGCCTGCTGGCCGGCTTCTCGGTGGACTACTCCGAGAAGGGCTTCAAGGGCATACGCGATTTCATCAAGCTGGTCGAGGCGCAGAGAGGAGGGCAGCAGAAATGACGAATATACAGCGGGTGAAAAAGGTCCTGCAGGCGCTGCTCATGATGCTGTGCGCCTTCATCATGGCCGCGGACCCGGAGGACGGGTATTACATCGTCGCGATCATCGTGTGCTTCGGCGTGATTCTGTACGGCCTGCGCAGGCTGGTGTATTACTGCACGATGGCGCGGCACATGGTCGGCGGCAACGCCAATCTGTACATCGGCATCATTGTGCTGGACCTCGGCGTCTTTATCCTGACGACGGCGGACGATCCCAGGCTCTTCATCGTCATCTACCTGCTCGGCGTCCACGCGTTCACGGGCGCAATGGGCGTCATGCGCGCGCTCGAGGCGCGGCGCTACGGCTCCCCCGCCTGGAAATGGAGCTTTGCCGACGGGCTCGCCAATCTCATCGTCGCGGTGCTGGCGGTGATCGCAGGGCTGTTTTTGAAGTCGAACACGGATCTCTCCTATCTCTTCGCCGCGTGCCTGTTCTATTCGGCCTGCGCCCATATCGTCACCGCCTGCCGCAAGACCGCGATCGTGTATATCCAGTAAAAAATCATCATTCTGGGTGTTGACAAGCGGGGATGAATCTGGTATATTACCTATGCTGTTTACGGCGGCATAGCTCAGTTGGCCAGAGCATTCGGTTCATACCCGAAGTGTCCCCGGTTCGAATCCAGGTGCCGCTACCAGTAAGGCGCAGCAAATACGCTGCGCCTTTGTTCGGCCCGTTGGTCAAGTGGTTAAGACACCGCCCTTTCACGGCGGTAACATGGGTTCGAGTCCCGTACGGGTCACCAGAAAAGAGCATCCGGTCAGGATGCTCTTTTTTTTGCGCCGCGGGATGGCGGCAGCAAGGCCCCGAGAAGCAGAGCGGAGCCGAAGAATCCTTGAGATCCTTCGGCTCCGCTTTGATGCGTTCGGGTTAAGGCAACACCGCCGTTTTTCAGTTGATCTTCAGAGTCTCCCAAAGGGAGTTTACATAACCCAGCATTTCCTCGTCCATGCTGCGGAAGGCGTATTCGTTGTAGAGGGCGGCGAAGTCCCCGATCTCGGGATAGAGGATCTGCATGGCCTCCTCGCCCATCTCCTCGATATAGCCCTCGTCGGTGTAGACGGCGGTGTTCGGGGAGGCGTAGTAGATGAACTCCGCGTTGGCGATGGCGGGCTCGGGTGAGAGCATGTAGTTGATGAAGATCTCCGCCAGCTCCTTGTTCTGGCAGCAGGTGGGGATGCACATGGCGTCGATGAAGTAGTTGGTATGCTCGGGGTAGTAGAAGCGCAGGTCCACGCCCTCGGCCTGGGCATCGAGCATGGTGAAGTAGTCGCCCGCGTAGTAGACGGCGACGGCGGCCTCGCCGGATTCCATCATGTTGTAGATCTCATCCATGACATAGCTCTTGACCAGGGGGGCCTGCTTCTTGAGCTCGGCCAGGGCCTTGTCCCATTCGGCCCTGTCGCCGCTGTTGATGTCGAGCCCCAGCTTGTACTGCGCGGTACCGAAGGCGTCGCGGGGGTTGTTGAACTGGAGGATCTGGCCCTTGTACTTCTCGTTCCACAGGAGGTCCCAGTCGTTCGCGTCCGCCTCGTCCACGACGTTCGCATTGTAGATGATACCGGTCACGCCGTAGGTATAGGGCACGGTGTACCTGTTGTCGGGATCGTAATAGAGATTCCGGAAATGCGGGTCGATGTTCTCATAGTTCGGGATGTTTTTGAAATCCAGCTCGAGCAGCATGTTGTTCTCCCGCATACGGGCGATCATGTAGTCCGAGGGGACGACGACGTCGAAGCTCACGGCGCCGCTGGAGAGCTTGGCGTACATGTCCTCGTTGCTGGCGAAGGTGGTGTAGTTGACCTTGACCTTCTGCCTGTAGGTCTCCTCGTACCACTTTTCAAACTCCCGGATGGTGTTGAAGGTGTCCTCGGAGCCGTCGGAGATATACTCGCCCCAGTTGTAGACGTTGAGCGTCAGGGTTTTGGACGAGCCTCCGCAGCCCGTGAGGGCGAGGGAGCAGAGCAGCACGGCGGCGATCAGAAGCGCGGTGATTTTTTTCATGTTTTGACCTCCCTGGTCTTTTTCTTGTTTTTCGCGTCCCGGCGGCGCTGCGCGCTCTCATCGTCGTAGAGGTTGGAGACGAGCAGCAGGGCCAGGATCACAAAGAAGATGATGGTCGCGAGGGCGTACATCTTGGGCGTGACCGTCTTCTTGGTCATGTTGTAGATACGGATGGGCAGGGTCTGGAAGCCGTTGCCGGAGGTGAAGTAGCTGATGACGAAATCGTCGAGCGAGAGGGTGAAGGCCATGATCAGGCCGGTGATGACGCCGGGCATGATCTCGGGCAGCTCCGCCTTGAAGAAGGCGCGCAGCGGCGTGCAGCCGAGGTCCATCGCGGCCTCGGCCAGGGACTTGTCCATCTGCTGGAGCTTGGGGAGCACCTGCAAAATCACATAGGGCAGGCAGAAGGTGATATGCGCGATCAGCATGGTCCAGAAGCTCAGACTCGTCGCCGCGCCGAAGAGCCGGCCCACAAAGACGAACATGAGCATCAGGGAGATGCCGGTGATGATGTCGGGGTTGATCATGGGGATGTTGGTGACGCTGTCAAGGGCCGAACGCAGGAGCCTGCTGCGTATCCGGTTGATGCCGACGGCAGCCGCCGTGCCCATGACCGTGGAGATAAGCGCGGCCGAGACCGCGAGGATCAGCGTATTGCTCACGGCCTTGAGGGTCTCCGTGTCGCGGAAGAGCTCCCGGTACCAGTAGAGCGAGAAGCCGGAGAAGACCGACAGGCTCTTGGCCCGGTTGAAGGAGAAGACCAGCAGGATCGCGATGGGCGCGAAGAGGAAGACCATGATGAGCGCGGTGTAGATTTTTGAAGCACGTTTCATGTCGCCGCCCCCTTACGCCACAATGACCCTGCGGTTGGCAAGCTTCTGCACCAGCGCCATGCAGGCCAGCAGTATGACCATCAGGATGAACGCGATGGCCGCGGCAAAATGCAGGTTGTTCGCCACATACTGGCCCTCGATCGCGTCGCCGATCAGGAAGAACTTGCCGTTGCCGAGCTTCTGGGAGATATAGAAGGTGCTGATCGAGGGGATGAGCACCATGGTCACGCCGGAGAGGACGCCCGGCAGGCTCAGCGGCCAGATCACGCGGCGCAGCACGCTCAGGCCCGGGCAGCCCAGGTCGCTTGCCGCCTCGAGGAGCTTGACGTCGAGCTTGGCCATGACCGAGTAGATCGGCAGGACCATATAGGGGAAATAGTCGTACACCATGCCGATGACGACCGCGGCCTCGGTCCCGATGATGTGGATACGGCCCAGATGCAGGGCCGTGAGTAAGCCGTTGAGGATGCCGGTGTCCTGGAGTATGGTCATCCATGCGTAGGTGCGGATCAGGAAGTTCATCCACATGGGGATCATGATGAGGGTGAGCAGGATGCTCTGCGTTCGGCTTTTGGCACGGGCCATGATATAGGCCAGCGGGTAGCCCGCCAGAAGGCAGATCACGGTCGAGATCACGGCGAGCCTGAGCGAGCGCCAGAAGATCACGAGGTAGGTGTGCACCTCGCGCACGGTCTCCCCGTCGTCCACCTGCGAGGTGGCGGTGAAAAAGCGGGTGATGTTGTCCAGGGTGAAACGGAAGCTCTGGTCCGTGAAGGCGTAGTAGGCCACGAAGATGAGCGGCACCACAATGAACAGCACCGCCCACACGGAATAGGGCGTCAGCGTCATGCGCTGGATGAGGGAGCGGGTCTTTTTATTCATGGCCGGACCCGCTTTCCAGCTCCATCTCGCCGAGCTCCTCGATCTCCACGCCGCCGATCTCCTCCATCTCGTCGGAGAAGGTGGAGTAGTCGCCGAACATGCCGGAGTATTTGGATTTCTTCATGACGTGGATCGCGTCGGGCACGATGTAGAGACCCACGCGCTCATCCACATCCACGAAGTCCGTGGTCTGGATCATCCACTTGAAGCCGCCGATGTCCACGATGATCTCATAGTGTACGCCGAGGAAGGTGACCGAGGTGACGACGCCGTGGAGCTTTCCCTTCTCGCCCGGGACGATGTCCACATCCTCGGGCCGGACGACGACGTCCACGGCCTCGCCCTTTCCGAAGCCCGCGTCGAGGCACTGGAAGGTCTGGCCGGAGAAGCGGACCTTGTAGTCCTCGAGCATCACGCCGTCGAGGATGTTGCTCTCGCCGATGAAGTCCGCGACAAAGGCGTTTTCCGGCTCGTTGTAGATGTCGACGGGGGTGCCGATCTGCTGGATCTGCCCCTCGGACATGACGACCACGGTGTCGGACATGGAGAGGGCCTCCTCCTGGTCGTGGGTGACGAAGACGAAGGTGATGCCGGTGGCCTTCTGGATGTTCTTGAGCTCCACCTGCATGTCCTTGCGCAGCTTGAGGTCGAGAGCCGCCAGCGGCTCGTCCAGGAGCAGGACCTTCGGCTGGTTCACCAGGGCGCGGGCGATGGCGACGCGCTGCTGCTGACCGCCGGAGAGGCTTAAAACGCTGCGCTTTTCAAAGCCCTTGAGCGCCACGAGGGACAGCATCTCGGTCACCCTGCGGTTGATCTCGTCCTTCGGGACCTTCTTCTCGCGCAGGGAGAAGGCCACGTTTTCAAACACGTTCAGATGGGGGAAAAGGGCGTAGCGCTGAAAGACAGTGTTGACGTTGCGCCTGTAGGGCGGCATCTCGTTGATGTTCTCGCCCATGAAAACAACTTCGCCGGTATCCGGGGTCTCGAAGCCGCCGATGATGCGCAGCGTCGTCGTCTTGCCGCAGCCCGAGGGGCCGAGCAGGGTGATGAACTCGTTGTCGTAGATGTCGAGGTTGATGTGGTCCAGCACGACCTCCCCGTCAAAGGATTTGGAGATATTCTTCAGCTCGATGATCTTTTTCATGTCCCGTCTCCCCGTAAAAAACTGTACTGCTTCCCGCGCCGCCCCGCGCGCCCTGATCATGTCATCCTGCGCGCAGCGAAGAATCTTTCCCCCGGCATTCCGGCCGGCGCAGGAATCTTCTCTTTGCCCGCAGCGGCCGGGGCAGAAACAAAAAGCAGCCATGCCAAAAGCATAGCCGCTGTGAATGCGCGTACAAAGCCCCCTGCGCGCAGGGGACGCCCAATGGATTTTAAGAGCTTCTACAGCAAAGATAACTTTACTACTCTTATTGACCATTTCACAGAATTGTATGCTTTTACAAAACCATAAAACTTGAGCTTTTAACTCAATCAATAAGGCAACAGAAGTTGCCGCCGCGCCCGCGGTTCTTCGGCATCCGACCCGGCTGTCCGTGTGGCCTTGGTACATATCCAATTGAGACGATTTATTTTAGCAGGATTCTACAGGGAAGTCAATCTTTTTTTCAGTACCGCACGTCCCACAGGATGAGCCCGTGCGGCGGCGCGGTGAAGCCGGCCTTCCCGCGCTCGCGGCTTTCGAGGGCATCAAAGACGCTTTCGGCGCTTCTCTGCCCGGTCCCGACCTCGAGGAGAGTTCCCGTCAGGATGCGGACCATGTTGTAGAGAAAGCCGCTGCCGGTGTAGGAGAGCCGCACTTCTCCGCCCCGGCGCTCGATGCGGATGTCGGTCAGCGTGCGGACGGCGGACTTTTTGATCCGGGCCGCGCAGAAGGCGGAGAAGTCGTGCTCGCCCAGCAGGGTCTCCGCGGCGGCGCGCATCGCGTCGAGATCCAGCGGCTCCGGGAAGCGGTACTGATACCGGCGCTCGAAGACGTTCGGCTCCCCGCCGTTCCAGACGCGGTAAAGGTAGGTCTTCTCCCGGCAGCTCAGCCGCGCGTGAAAGCGGGGCGGGGCCTCGGTGAGCGCCAGTGCGCCGATGTCCTCCGGGAGATATTTACGTAATTCGGTTAACATAAACTCTGTTGATAGCTCCGTCTCCGCGCGAAAGGAGCAGACCTGCCGCCGCGCGTGGACGCCCGCGTCGGTACGCCCGGAGGCGGCGAGCTCCACCTCCTGCCCGAGCAGGCGGGACAGCAGTCCCTCGGTCTTCGCCTGGATGGTATTGTCGGTATTCCCCTGCCGCTGCCAGCCGCGGTAACGCCCGCCGTCGTAGCAGAGCGTCAGCATAAAATTGCGCATATGCCGCCCCTCCCCGTGTGTAGCTTGGGTACAGTGTACACGGAAGGAGCGCGTTTTGCAAGCGGGAACAGACGGCGAACACCCGCGCGGGATCGGCTGTCCCTCCGCCCCGGCGCGGTACGGGGCCTGTTACCACGCGGTTGCGCGCTTGTGTCCGAAACTTAACAGTTTTTTGATTTTTTTCCCGCTGAGTATGGTATAGTGTTGGAGTTGAAATCCTGAGAAAGCGACGGCTTGGCATGATGAGAGAAAAACTCGCGCGGTTCATGGCCGGGAGAAACGGCAACGATCAACTCAATCTGTTTCTGTTCGCAATCGACGCGATCCTGCTGCTGGCGGCCGCGTTTGTGCCGGGCGCGGCGCAGCGCTGGGTCTATCTGGCGCTGCTGGCGCTGCTCGGATACATCTACTTCCGCATGTTCTCGCGCAATCTCACGAGGCGGCGGGAGGAAAACGGCAGGTATCTGCGCCTGCGCTACAGGCTGCGCGCCGCATGGAAGCTGCGCCGCGAGAAGTGGGTGCAGCGCAAGGACTACAAGTTCTTCACCTGCCCCGCCTGCAAGACCACGCTGCGCGTCCCGCGCGGGCACGGCAAGCTCAAGATCGTCTGCCGCAAGTGCGGGAACACCTTTACGGGAAAGAGCTGAGTATCCAATGTTTGGCTATCTTGTCGCGGCCACGAACGTGCTGGAGGAGGACGAGCTCCGGCGCTACCGGGCCGTGTACTGCGGGCTCTGCCGCAGTCTGAGGCGCTGCTTCGGGCAGCCGGCAAGGCTCACGCTCAATTACGACATGACCTTTCTGGTCCTGCTTCTCTCCTCCCTGTACGAGCCGGAGGAGGAGACCGGCGAGAGCGCCTGCATGCGCCACCCGCTGGGCAGGGAGCGCTTCGTCATGAGCGAGCTTTCCGATTACGCGGCGAACATGAACGTCGCCCTGGCCTATCTCAAATGCCTGGACGACTGGAGGGACGACAAAAGTCTCACCGCCTACGCCGAGGCGAAGACGCTCAAGGCCGGCTACGACGCGGTCCGGGAGCGCTACCCCCGCCAGTGCGGGGCGATCGAGAAGGCGCTGTCGGAGCTGTCCGCGATCGAGGACGCGGGGCGCGAGGACCCGGACGCCGCGGCCGCCTGCTTCGGCGCGATGATGCGGGAGATTTTCGTCTGGCGCGAGGACCGGTGGAGTGAGGCGCTGCGCCATACGGGCGACGCGCTGGGCCGCTTCCTGTACCTGCTGGACGCCGCGATGGATCTGGACGAGGACGTGCAGCGCGGGCGTTACAACCCCTTCCGCAGTCTCGCGGGAAAGGCGGAGAACGAGCGGCGCTTTCGCGACATCCTGCGCCTCCAGCTCGGCGAGTGCGTGTTCTGGTTCGATATGCTCCCGCTGGTGCGGGATACGGGGCTCATGAAGAATATCCTGTGCGTGGGGCTCTGGTCCGCTTATAATCAGAAATACAACAGAGAGGGGTCCGAAAATGGTTCAGGATCCGTATAAGGTGCTGGGCGTGGCCCCGGACGCCTCCGACGAGGAGGTCAAGAAGGCCTACCGTGACCTCATCAAAAAATATCACCCCGATCTGCATCCCGGCGACGCAGAGGCCGCGAAGAAGATGAACGACATCAACGCCGCCTACGATCAGATCAAGAGCGGGAACAACCCCGGCGCGGCCTCCTACGGCTCTCAGGGCTACGGCGGGCAGGCCGGCGCGTACCAGCAGTACGGCTACGGCTACGGCTGGACCGACTGGGCCGGCGCGCAGGCGCGGCAGACCGAGCGCAGCGAGTACACTGCCGCCGTCAACTACATCCGCAACGGCATGTACCGCGAGGCGCTCAACGCCCTCTCCGGCGTGCCGGACGCCGAGCGCGACGCCAAGTGGTTCTACCTCTCCGCGGGGGCGAACATGTACCTCGGCAACAAGGTCGCGGCGCTGGAGCACGCCAAGCGCGCCGTGGCGCTTGAGCCAGACAATCTCGATTACCGCCGCCTGCTCGAACAGCTGCAGAGCGGGGCGGATTTCTACGACAACTACTCCGGCGGCTACGCAAGGTCGGTCAATCTCAACCCCCTCTGGCTCGGCCTCTGCGCCGCGTCCCTCTGCACCGGCGGCCGCTGCGGCCTGCCGCTGATCTTCTGCTGCTGATATTTCGAATAACAGAGCCTGCCGCTCCGGGAAGGAGAAGCAGGCTCTGTTCTTTTTTTCTCTCTATCCGACCGCGTGGCCGTTGACGCCGAGAGACAGCGTCACATAGCCGGGGAACTGGTGGAGCTGGATATACATCGGCGCGCCCGGCTGGTCGCCCTCGAAGAAGACCGTCAGGTAATAGTTGTCCCGGGTGTCGGCGTTCATGTCCTTCAAAAGCGAATCGGCGGCCACGGGCGGCTGGGGCTCGTCAAAATACATATCGTCCACGGTCTCGGCGAGGCGGTAGCCGGTAAAGCCCCAGTATTCCGCCAGCAGCTTGCAGAAGCGCTCCACCGTCATATCCGCCGGGAAAATGTCCTCGAAGTTGTCATAGAAGCAGAGCGTCCACTCCTTGGATTCGCCCTGCGGATTCCTGGGGTCAAGAGGCTCCCGGTGGACGGCCTCCCGCACAGGCTCCGCGTCCGCGTCCGCCATGGCGTCGATATACGCCGAAACGATCTTCCCGGACAGGGCGTCAACCCTGAGGTTGCAGCCGTACTTATGCTGCTCTGTTCCCGCCCGGTCGCCCGGTCCGACATGCCAGTGCACGTCATAGCTCTGTGGGAAGAGGCGGCCGTACCAGTTCTCGCTCCCGACACTCTCCGGGATCTCCACCACCGCGTCGGCACTGCCCTTGAAGGAGAGCTCCGGGTTCAAAATCCCCAGCCGCTTCCACTCCTCGATCTCCCGCAGGGCTGCCTGCTCCGCCTCCTCAGGCGTCATGACCGCCTCGCTCCCCGCGGGGAGATCGGCCGGCTCCACGGGCATGACAAGCGTGTCGGCGTTTTCTTCGCGCCGGAGAGTCTCGTATACGATCAGCCTGCCGTCCGCGTCCACGTCGTACATGCCGTTGAGACCGGAAAGCGGCACGCCGTTCCAGCTTTTGTCCCCGCACTCGGTAAACACCAGAGCGGGAGAGGGCACGTCATGGACGCCGCAGCTGTCGAAGATAATCCCGTCGGTCTGGTAGAACTGTGCCGCGCCCTGCGAGCACTCATAGATCTCCGTGCGCAGGATCTCCATAGAGGTACAGCGGGAGGCCTGGATGCCCAGGATGCCGCAGCCGTAGAGGCGCATTTTCTCGATTGTGACCTGGCTGCAGTTCTCGAAGTACAGCACGCCGCCGGAGCAGACGCCCGGCTCCTGCGTGTGGCCCGCGGTGAAGCCGCCGAGGAAGAGATTGTCGCAGTTTCGGAAGCCCAGCACGTCGGCATAGCGCGGGAGCGCGGCGAGGGTGACGGCCCCGGAGGCGGTATCCTTCGCGCGGATCGAGAGGCCGCTTACATCGTGGACGACCAGCCCCGGCCCGTCGGGGTTCTCCTTCCAGTAATAGTACGCCGTGCCGATACCGCCGTAGTTGGAGGCGGTCGAGAGTTCGAACAGTCCGCCGTCCAGTATGATCGTGCGGTCGGGGCCGATGGCGGCCAGAAGCTCGTCCACGGTCTTGACCAGGACCTCGCCGCCGACGGGGATCTCTGCCGTCGGGGCAAACCCGGCGGACTTCGGGGAGACGCGCTCGGGCGGGATGTCCCGCAGGGTCATCTCCGCGAGCTCCGCGTCCTCCAGGGCGTCGCCGTCAAGATCGCTGGCATGGACGCCGTCCCCCGTATACCAGCCGTGGCTCACGTCGTTGCCCTCGAAGCGGCAGCCGTCCACCGCCGCGCCGTACTGCCGGAAGCTGAAAACGGCGGAGCCGAATGTGTTGCCGGTCACGTCGCAGGAGAGGAAGAGGGCGCTTTTCGTGTAGCTGCTGTTCAGAAGGTTCTGGGCCCGGTTGTCATGGATGCGGCAGTTATAGACCGTGAAGCCCTCGCTGTAGCTGACGCTGAAAAGATTCAGGGCCTCGCCTTCGCCCTCGCGGGTGCCGTGATCGTGGATATCGCAGCCCTCCACGCGGGTATCCCGGCATTGGTGGACATCCACCGCGCCGAAGCTGCACTCGTAGATTTCGGAGTCCTTGACTGTGAGAGCGCTGCAGTCGCGCGCCCTGACGCCGAGTATGCCGCAGCCGTAGAGGCCGCAGTCTGAGACCACGGCGCCGTCCGTGCTCTCGAAGTACAGCACGCCGCCCTGACACCACCCGGGCTCCTGCGTGTGGCCCGCGGTGAGGGCTTCGACGCTGACGTTCCGGCAGCCGGTGAATTTCAGCACGTTCGCGTAGCGCGGCACGGCGGAGAGAACGGTCTCGCTCTTTCCGGCGCCCCGGAGCGTGAGATTCTGCACGTTATGCAGATCGAGCTCGAAGCCGTCATAGGCCCCGTTCCAGCTGTAATACGGGCTGTGGGTATCCTGGCCGTAGTCCGACGCGGACGACAGATCGTATGTACCCGCGGCAAGCTCGATCACGGTGTCCGGCGCGATGGCGGACAGCAGCCCGTCCACACTTGAGACCCTGACCGTCTCCCCTTCGCCGTCCGAGGGGGCGGCCACCGCCGCGGGCCCTGCGGCAATGCCGCAGCCGAGCAACAGGGCAAGCGCCAGCGCGGCGGCAAGGATGCGCGCGTTATTCTTTTTATAACTCATAATTTGCTCCAATCGCTCCTTCAGATTTCGTTTCTCGGTGGAAAATGTGGTGGCAACCACCCCGGCAGGCAGCGCGGCGCTCTCCGCCATGCTCAGCAGCGTGTTCCCGTAGGAGAGCTTGTCCTCCCGGTCCATGCCGCGCAGAAGCCACTCGTCGCAGCTCAGCTCGCAGGCGCGGTTCAGCTCCCGGCGGATGAGCCAGGCGAGCGGATTGAACCACTGGGTACTCAGCGCCGCCACGGCAAACCACTTGTACAGCGGATCGCGCCTGCGGTAATGTGTGAGCTCATGCCGCAGGATGTTGGTCAGAAGTGCCGCGTCATAGTCCCGCTCCGGCAGGGCGATCATCGGGTGGAAAACGCCGAACATCAGCGGTGTGTCGTAGGCCGCGCAGCGGCAGAGCCCCGGTTTTTTCCCGGGAAGCCGGGCATAGACGCGGCGGTCGGCCTCGGTCGCGGGGCTCGCACTGCGGCGCACCCGCGCGGTGAAGAGCGCGTAGCTCAGCACATAGGCCGCAAGACAGATCCCGGCGCCGGCACCCCAGAGCGAGAGCCAGAGCGCGGGCGATTTCAGGTCCGGCCCGTGCCCGGCCGGCGCGCCTGCACGTCCTGCATTCAGGAGCGGCGGGCGGGCGGCAAGCGCGTCGTAGCCCATGGGCTGATCGCTGTCGGCCGGGGCGAGCTGCGCGTCCTCCCAGGAGGCCCGGGCGGAGAGCGCGGCAGCGGGCGCGGCGCTCTCCCCGGTCATGTCCGGCATCAGTCCGGGCAGAGGCAGGACAAAGCGCAGCAGCACCAGCAGCCAGGCGTAATAATAGGCGGTGCTGGGCATCTTTTTGAAAAACACATAGCGCGTCGCCAGCAGCAAAAGCGCGAGGCCGCTGCCGCTTACGGTGAGGCGCAGCAAAACGGAAAGTGACATTTATTCCTCCAGTTTGAACAGCTCCCGCAGCTCCTCGATGTCGTTTTTGCTGAGTCCGTCGGAGCGCACCAGCGCGGCCACCAGATCGCGCGCGCTGCCGTGGTAGACCCGGCTGATGAGGTCGTGCGTGGCCCAGTCGTTGTATTCGCCTTCGGAGATCAGCGGGGAGTAGTAGTAGACCTGCCGCTTTTCCTGCCTGACGGCGCCCTTGCTGACAAGCCGGGAAACCAGAGTCTTGATGGTGGCGGGCTCCCAGCCCTTCAGGCGCTGCAGCTTTTCGCGGATCTCCGTGACAGGCAGAGCGTCCTCCGTCCGCCACAGGATTTTCATGACCTCCAGCTCCGACGCGGAGATTTTTCCGGCAAGTTCGTTTTTCATAGAGAATCCTCCCGTAAATGAGTTTACACGTGTAGCTCGAGCACGATCAATATAACATATTGGTCTACAGTTGTCAACTGCGAATAATTATACGCACCCACCCCATACTGCGGGACATCCTCGACGACCCGCAGATTTGCGGCAAAGGGCGGTTTCGGACGTCGATGGCGCCGTTGCCTGCAAGCGGAAGTACGGCGCGTTTATCGTATTCCGGGCGCGCTTTTATGCGTCAACAGAAAAGACGCCCGGATGCCAGAAATGTTTCAGGCTCCCGGACGTCTCTGTTTTCATAATTCTGTTTACATAGTTTTGTTTTCGTAGTTTTATTTACGTATTATTGTTAACATAATTTATTTCTCTTCCCGGATCAAGCTTCGTATTTCACGTTGGGGGCTGCGGTCCTCAGAATGACACGCAGTTTTAAGGCAACACCACATAATTCGGCGAGAGCGAATCCTGAGAAAATTTGGGTTCTGATGAAGGCATTTTTTTGCAGGAATACTTTGTGTATTTCAAGAAAAAGTGACAAAATCGTGACAAAATCAGAGCGCGGATTTTCCAGGAGGCGCCGATGGCGGATTGTGCGGTGTTGCCTGTAGTGAAACAACGTGCTGCGGTGGGGACGGATGCGATACTCCGCATACCGGGTGGTATGCTGATAATATAGTTAACTTAATTTTGGCTTCATAATATTGTATACTTAATATTGTTTACATAATTTTTTTCGCGTTCAATTGAAGCTGTCGGCGTTTGATTTCAGCATCCGCTCGACGCTCTCGCGGAGGGGGGCGTGCTCGGGGAGAGCGAGCTGCGGGTCCTGCGCCAGAAGGAGCGTCGCCTCCTGCTGGGCCTTTTGGAGTACGTTCACGTCCGCGCCCAGGTCGGCGACGTGCATCTCCGGCAGGCCGTGCTGGCGGGAGCCGAAGAAGTCGCCCGGACCGCGCAGACGCAGGTCCTCCTCGGAGATTTTGAAGCCGTCGTTGGTTTTGGTCATGATCGCAAGGCGCGCGCGGTTTTCCTCCCCGTCGTTGTCGGAGACGAGGATGCACCAGCTCTTGTGCTGTCCCCTTCCGACGCGCCCGCGCAGCTGGTGGAGCTGGCTGAGGCCGAAGCGCTCCGCGTTCTCCACGATGATGAGCGCCGCGTTCGGCACGTCCACGCCGACCTCGATGACCGTCGTGGCGACGAGGATGTCCGTCTCCCCCGCAACCATGGAGGCCATGACCGCCTCCTTGTCCTTTGCCTTCATTCTGCCGTGGACGCAGGCTACACGGAGCTCCGGAAATTCCCGCCGCAGCTCCTCGGCGTGCTCCTCGGCGCTTTTGAGCTTTTGGGGCAGCTCGTCGTTCTCCTCGACCATGGGGCAGACCACGAAGACCTGTCTCCCCTCCCCCACCAGCTTGCGGATAAAACCGTTGAGGCGCGCGCGGTAGCTCTCATCCACCGCGAAGGTGTCCACCTTCCGGCGGCCCGGCGGCAGCTCGTCGATGACCGAGACGTCGAGATCGCCGTAGATGATGAGCGCGAGGGTGCGCGGGATGGGCGTGGCGGACATGACCAGCACATGGGGCTTCTGTCCCTTGCCGATCAGAGCCGAGCGCTGGCCGACGCCGAAGCGGTGCTGCTCGTCCGTGACTACGAGGCCCAGCTTCCCGTATTCCACGTCCTGGCTGAACAGGGCGTGGGTGCCGATGACGAGGTCGAGCGCCCCGGCCCTGAGCTGCTCCTTGACGGTGCGCTTCTCCTTCGCGCTCATGGAGCCGGTGAGCTTGCCGATGCGCAGCCCGAGGGGGCCCAGCAGCTCCGTCAGGGTGTGGAAATGCTGCTCGGCCAGAATCTCCGTCGGGGCCATGAAGGCCGACATGCAGCCGTTTTCCGCGCAGTGCCAGATGAGGGCCGCGGCGACCAGGGTCTTGCCGCTGCCCACGTCGCCCTGGACGAGGCGGTTCATGACCGCGCCGGAGTCCATGTCCCGCACGCCCTCCTCCACCGCCCGGCGCTGGGCCCCGGTGGGCGAAAAGGGCATGGCGGACCAGAAGCGTTCGAGCTCGCCCGGGGCCATGCGGATGCCGCTCTCCCGCGCGCGCTCCCCGCGCATCCGGCCCAGGGCACAGGCGAGCACGAAGAGTTCTTCAAATATGAGCCGCCGCCGCGCGAGCTCCAGCGCCTCGAAATCCGTGGGAAAGTGGATGTTCTCGAAGGCGTAGGCCGTCTGCGCGAGCTTGCATCGCTCCCGCACCGAGTGGGGCAGCACGTCGGGCAGCTCCGAAAGGCAGGCGTCAAGCCCCTGGCGCACGGCCTGGAGCACGGTGCGCTGGTTGAGCCCGGCGGCCGTGCGGTAGACCGGCATGATGCGGCCGGTGACCCTCCGCTCCCCCTTCGCCTTCTCATAGACGGGGTTGACCATGCTGCGCCGCGCGCCGGAGACCTCGATCCTGCCGTAGAAGACATAGCTCTCCCCGCGCTGCAGGTTGTCCTTTGCGTAGGGCTGGTTGAAGAAGGTGACGTCCAGCACGCCGCTGTCGTCCACGGCGCGCAGCTTCACGAGGTCGAGCCCCCGCCGCACGCGGCTGAGTCTCGGCGTGTCCGCGACCATGGCCTCCACACAGACGGTCTCCCCGTCCGAGGTGAGGGCGATGGGCTTTGTCTCGCTGCGGTCCTCGTATTTCCTGGGGAAAAAAGAAACAAGGTCACGCAGAGAAAAGACGCCGAGCTTGTTCAGCGCCTGCGCCTTTTTCTCTCCGATGCCCTTGATGTAGCGAACGTCTGTATTCAGGTCCATTATTCCACGTAGCGGAGCGTATAGTTGGTGTTGGTGAGGGTGAATTTCTCGATCAGGCCCTTGGTGCAGATGATCTCGTCCTCGTTGTTGATGAGGACCATGTCGAAGCCGCCGTACTGCCGCCAGTAGTTGAGCGCCTTGCTCTGCCCGAGGACGAACATGGCGGTGGAGAGGCAGTCGGACAGGGTGCCGTCCTCACAGACGATGGTGACGGATTTGAGGGTGTTGTTGATGGGCCTGCCGTTTTCGGGGTTGATGAGGTGGTGGTAGGTCTTGCCGTTCTGGATGAAGAAGCGCTGGTAGGTGCCGGAGGTGACCACGGCGGTCTCCCCCACCGACAGGACGCCGACATAGCTGGAGGTGTTGTTCGGGTCCTGCACGGCCACGTTCCAGAAGGAGCCGTCCGGCTTGACTCCAAGGGTCTGGACATTCCCGCCCAGCGAGACGATCCCGCTGGTCACACCGACGTTGCGCATGGCCTTGATCGCGTTGTCGGCGGCGCAGCCCTTGGCCACCGCGCCGAAGCTGAGAGCGGTCCCCTCCGGGAAGGAGACGGCGTAGGAGCCGGAGCTCGGGAAGCTGGTCAGCATCATTTTGTCAAAGGCCCTGCGGGCGAGATCGACCCACAGCTCCTCATCCGTCGGGACATAGTAGCGCCCGCTGTCGAAGCCCCAGCGCTGAATCACGGGATAGATGGTGAGGTCGAGTGCGCCGCCGCTCTGCTTGTACACGGTCTGCGCCGTGGACAGCATGTTCGCCACCTGGCCGGAAATGGAGACGTTGCCGCCGTTCGCGTGGTTGATGGCGTAGGTGGTGCTGGTCTCGATATCGGGGTCGAGCATGTCGTTCATCGACTGGATGACCCCCTGTGCGGCGGTCAGCCCGCGCTCGGCGTTCTTGCCGTAGGCCGTGAGCGTCATGATCGTATCCATGGCGAAGACCTGGCGCTGGCTCGTCTTCGTCTCGCCGCACCCGGCGAGGGGCAGCACCATGCACAGGCACAGGCACGCAATCAGAATTCTATGGAGCAGGGAGCGCTTTTTCATGGCATAAACCCCTTCGGCGTCAAAATATTTCTCAGGCAAAATGCAAATCCGCTCTTGCCATTGCCCGGAAAGTTTGCTATAATACCCCTTGCACCTGTCAGGAGCCGGGGGCGATTTCCCGCGCAAGCGGTATTATACCAGAATTCGCGGCTCTTGTAAACAGGCCATATGCGGCTGTAGCTCAGCTGGATAGAGTGCCAGACTCCGACTCTGGAGGTCGTGGGTTCGAATCCCGTCAGCCGTACCAAAAACAGACATCTCCGTGAGGAGGTGTCTGTTTTTGGCAGTTCTGAGGTTTGTGAACCCACGACCTCCAGGTGCGAAGCACGTTTAATCCGCCGGAGGCGTCTCGCGCGAAGCGCGGGACAGGTCGTGGGTTCGAATCCCGTCAGCCGTACCAAAACCGAGGATTTTCTTTTGAAAATCCTCGGTTTTCAGTGTCATATGTCAAGCTGTTGTGGTTGTCAATTTTCCTTTTCGAGCTTAGTTGTCGTGAACACAAGTGGAACGAGCTCAGATTTCAATGCCGGCCTGCATGGCGCGGCTGGCCTCACGCTTGTTCTTGTCAAAGGCATGGCTGTAGATGTCCAAGGTAGTGGACGGCTGAGCGTAGCCGAGAAGTCCCGCCACGGTGGTTACATCTGTTCCGCCTGCGATCAGAAGGCTTGCGTTTGTATGGCGTAGAGAGTGGACATTCAGGCTTTCCGGAAGTCCGTGTTTTCTCAGGATCAGTTTGAAGCGCCATGTGAAGCTGCTGGGCGTCATAGGGAGCGCCGCACCCTTTCGCCGGAAGATATAATCGTCATCTGTCAATTCCCGTTCATCATAGCTGCTGGTCTCATACTTGCATTCGCGTCGGTACTCATTGAGCAGAGTTTCCATCTCATATGAGAAGTACACATAGGTACATTTGAGCATCCGTTCATAGCTTGCAAGCGTACTCGGTGCATACTTGACCTGACGCTTGAGCCACGCCTCGGCATACTTTTGGAAGGGTGTTTCTGCATCCTCTCCAAATCCGTTTTTGACAGTTTTAACCGTCACGCCGATTCTCCAGTATTTGCAATGCTTTCCGGGTTTCGTGACGATAACGCTCCCCTGCAGGAGCTAATCGTCACATCGTCACAGGCTCGATCGTACCGTAAAAGAAAAGTTCGTCTCTTCCTGTCCCTCGACGGTTCAAACGAAATACCGAGCCGTGTCAGCTCCTGCCGATTGCCGCGTATCTTACGTGAGAAAATATTAGGTTGGATATTCTCGACTTTGTATATGTGGAGCTGATGCGCGGCATACAGAAGGGCTATGTCCCGAAGCGCTGCGCCAACTGCGGGCGCTGGTTTCTCCAGACGCCGGGTGTATCTTATGCCTATTGTGACAGGATCGCTCCCGGCGAAACAGAGAAGACCTGTCGGGACATTGGCGCCGTAACGAGCTTTCAAGACAAAGTCAGGAACAATGAGATTTGGCAGACACATCAACGTGCATACAAGAAATACTATGCCCGTGTGCTGAAAAACAATATGACAAAAGAAGAATTCACCGCGTGGGCAAAAGACGCTGAGAAGCTCCGCGATAAAGCCCTCTCAGAGTATGAGCTTGTGCAGGACGATGACCGTCTATGGATTATCGCCAAACTGAAACAGGATTTGAATGAAAAATAGAGGCAGACGAATCTAAACGCCTTACTACCAGTCTCCCTGATTAATCTTCAAATTCCTCCGCCACCTGCTCCAGCAGCTTACGAATTGGCAGATGCTGCGGACAGATCTTTTCACACTTGCCGCATTTGAGGCAGTCTGACGCCTTGCCGTGATCGCGGGTCAGGATGTTCTTGTAATAGTAATCCGTATTCCAGCTGTGGAATGTGGTTTTCAGGTTGTAGCAGGAGAACAGCTCCGGGATCTGGATTTTTTTGGGGCAGTCGTTGTCCAGCACGCAGTAGTGACAGGCTGTGCAGGGGATCATGCCCATGGAAGCGAATATTTCACGCACTTTATTGACCGCGGCGGTTTCTTCCTCCGTCAACTTCTGGGGATCAGCCATGAAGCTGACGTTTTCTTTGAGCTGTTCGATGGTGGACATGCCTGAGAGCACCATCATCATATTGTCGAAACCCGCCGCGAAGCGCAGAGCGTAGCTGGCATTGCTGCCGCCGTGCAGCGCGTCGAACACCTTCTGCGCTTCCTCCGGGAGCTTGACCAGGCATCCGCCCTTTACCGGTTCCATCACGATGACCGGCTTGCCGTGCTTCACCGCCATTTCGTAGACCTTACGGCTCTCCACAGAGGGATCCTCGTAGTCCACATAGTTGAACTGCATCTGGACTACCTCAATTTCCGGGTACTCGGTGAGGATGCGGTCCAGCACGTCGGCCTTGTCGTGGAAGGATATGCCGAAGTGACGGATCTTCCCCTCGGCTTTCAGCTCCAGCGCCGTCTCATAGGCGCGGCACTTTTTGAACTTCTCATAGATTGCGCCATCCTGGGCGTGCATCAGATAGAAGTCAAAATACTCCACGCCGCAGGCTTCCAGTTGCTGCTCAAACAGCGGGCGGATCTGATCCTCCCTGGTGAAGAAATGGGTGGAGAGCTTGTTGGTGAGAATGTACTTATCCCGGGGATAGCGGAAGGTCAGGCCATCGCGAAGAGCCAACTCACTCTTGCCGCCGAGATAGCCGTGAGCGGTGTCAAAATAGTTGAGGCCGGCGGCGAGAAAGGCGTCCACCATTTCGCAAAACTGCGGCATATCCACTTCGCCGTTTATCATCGGCAGGCGCATGCAGCCAAAGCCAAACTTGCCATGTATTTCAGAAAAGAATATGTTGGTCATCGTGTTGTCCTCATAGTTTCTTAGCCAGCGCCTTGGCGTCCTTCTGTGTCTCAGCCATGCCAAGGTAGGTTAGCCCATAGAGCCGGGCAAAGCGGCTGATGGTGTACTCGCCCGCGTCCAGCATCCACTTCTCCGGGGCTTCACCCTGGTATAGGAACGCCAGCTTCCGCCCGGCAAGCTCGCCCGGAGCGACCCTGCCGTAGAAGCGATCCAGGAGATTCCGCACCGCGCCGCAGATGTTGTGCCAGTAAACCGGGGAGCCGACCACAATCGTATCGGCGGCTTTCATCTTGCTCAGTATCCAGTCAAATTCGTCACCCTCCAGCGTGGAGCCGTAGGGGTAAATCCGGTGCTCCGGGAGCTGAACAGTTTCATACTCTTTTCCAGTCAGCAGAGTTGCAGCCAAGCTGGCTGTGGTGCCCTTGGGGTCAGGGCTACCATTGATGAACAGAATACTCATATTTTAGTTCTCCTTTCAGGTCATATTGCGTTCCCAGAAAGCGACCGCATTGTCGAGCCAGCCTTCGGCCACCGTGCCAATGCCGAGGCCGAAGCCGTGAGGCAGGCCGTCGAAGATCTCGATCTCCGCGTCTGTGCCGTTTGCCCGGATAGCCTTGATGCGTCTCTCCATGGTCCTGTAGCTTGCAATCCCGTCCGAGGTGCCCACCGCACTGTAAGTCGGCGGTTCCGTCCCGGTCACCTCGGAGAGCCCGGTGTAATTGACGATGACCGCCGCGGGCCGGGGCCAGGCCGCCTCTCCGAAGGATTCCGTCCCATAGGAGCCCAGCCAGGCCGCCATCCTCGCGCCCGCGCTGCCGCCCCAGAGGGAGTAGTCGGTCATATCGATCTGAAGCTCGTCCGCGTGCTCATGGAGAAAGGCAATGGCCCGTGCCAGATCCTCGCAGGCAGTCTGCGCGCCGGGGCGGTAGATCAGCGCAAAGGCGTTGTAGCCTATCTTGCTCAGCTCCAGCGCGTGGGGGAAGCTGTCGTGCATCGCGCCAACATAGGCAAAGCCGCCTCCCGCGTTGCAGATAGCCACTTTAGCCTCCGGCTCACCCCGGAAGAAGAAAAGACCTGTATCCTTTTTTGCGGAATCTGCGGCTTTTTCCGCGTCGGTGTAGATGTCATAAAAGATCGTCTCGCCGGATTCGGCCCGGTGCTTGAGTGTGTTCACGATCTCTACGGTGGTGTCGGGGACAATGTAGTTATACCAGGTCAGGCGGAGATTGCCCAGGGTGTCACCGCTGTAGTAAGAGCTCTGCACGGGGAAAAGCAGGCGGCCATATTCTCCAAAGGCGGGGTCGTTCATGACCTCGCTGATTCTACTTTCAGCCGTATAATCCGTACTATCTCCCCCTTCCTCTTTGAAGAACAGCGGCAGGGCGTTGTACAGGTATTCCTGCACGGCGTTGAAGTCATGGTATCCGCCGTCCTTCTGGTAGAATACATAGTGCTCCGGGGTGAAGAGTTCTCTGGAAAGCATCTCATCCGCCATCATGAGCGACTGGCTCTTTACAGAGTCGCGTGTACCGACGGCATGATAGATGAAGTAGCCGCGCTCATCCAGGTCGTTGTCCTGAACAAGCTGTTCGATGAAGTCCACGTTCTTTTCAATCTGGAAGTCCCCGTAAGTCCCATAATACCAGCTCGACCCGCTCATGGGCAAGAAGTATCGGATATAATCCGTGTCGTGGCAGAATTCCAGCCAGGTAGTGACGGAACCCAGAGAGAAGCCGCCGAAGGCCCGGTGGTCGCGAGAGGCTTTCAGATCCTCGTCGGAGGGAGATGCCGCATAGGTATGGTACTTTCCTTCCACGGTCGGCATCAGGTGGTTTTCAAAGTCCAGGTGGAAGGCGCGAAACTCCTCGATGGAGCTTGAGAAATCCGTGCTGCTGTTGGCGTTGTAAAAGGTAGCCGAGACGATGATGAGGGGCGGAATATCGCCGTTTGCGATCAGGTTGTCAAAGACGTTTTTTATCTCGCTCAACTCGAAGTATTCCCCGGCGTGTCCGCCCCAGCCGTGCATCAGGTAGAGAATGTCATAACGCTTTTCCGTATCGTTCTCATCGTAGCCGTAGGGTGTGTAGACATAGGCCGTCTTAGTGATGGGCGCGCTGTCGCGGACGTAGTCCTCGGAATCGTACTCCAGGCGTGTGACTTTACCTGGTCGCGCGGACGCCTCTCTGTACGCTGCGGGCACTGCCGCGGTGTAGCCTGTTTGAGCGATTTGTGTTTCTGAGGCTGCTTCTGATGCGTGGGCCGCGTTTCCTTTACCGGTCAGGAAAGTGCCGACTGCGATGCAAAAGCATGCTGCGATCATAAGATAGATTGCATTTTTCAAAATGGATCCTTCCTTTTACTTGGGGAAACGCTGAATAAATCGCCGCGCACGTCTTGACGGCGTATTTCCCGTCTGTCTTTGCCTGAAAAGCTTGAAATACACAAAGTATTCCTGCACTTTTCAGGCTTCGACAGCCGAAAAATCCGTTCGCCAATCCGCACACTTCGATTTAATCAGCGCTTCCTTAGAATCCCCCGCCTTAATCGACGGAGGATTCCTGTGTTTTAAGGCAATACCGCATAATTCGGCAAGAGCAGATCCTGAGAAAATTTGAGTTCTGATAAAGGCAGTTTTTCGCAGATGTACTTTGTGTACCTCAAGAAAAAGTGACGAAATCAGGGCACAAATTTTCCAGGAGATGCCGAAGGCGGATTGTGCGGTGTTGCCTTGAAAGCGTCGAGCTTGTTCACTGCCGCGCACACATATTCCTCCACCCAGTAGGTGCGGATGTGGCTGGCATTGGGGATTGTGTATAGTTCTTTGTCATCGGCATTGACCGCCTTAATGAAAGCGTCCACGCTCATATACAGCGTGTCGGCCTTCTCGCCGCAGATCATCAGCAGCGGCTGGTCGATGAGATCCATGCGGTCCTCCACGTCGAATGCGATCAGCTTCATGAACGATTCCGCCGTGTAGCTGCCCGTGGCGTTGGGGTGCCTGTGGGTCAGGCCATAATACTCAATGCCGTCCCGGTAAAGGGTGTTTTCCGGCAGGGTCAGCATCTGGGCACGCAGCTCCTCGTCGGTCTTGTCGGGAGGCAGGAAACCGATGTACTCCACCTCACCGCGCAGCTCTTTTGCCCTTGCTGCGGCCGCCTGACGCAGCCGTTTCTGCGCTCCTGCTTTGTCCGCGTCGTGGAAGCCGTTGCGGCGGACACGGCCGGAATTGAACATGGAGAGAGTCGCCACCGCCTTGATGCGTTTGTCTGTCTGGGCGCAGGCCAGGGTGTATCCGCCGCCACCGCAGATGCCGAGGGCACCGATGCGTGAAAAGTCCACCTTGGGAAGCTGGGAGAGGTAGTCCACCATGCCGTTCACGTCCCCGATGCGGTTGGCGGGATAGTCCCGCAGTCGGGGCTCACCGCCGCTCTCCCCCTGATAACGGGCGTCACAGGCCAGTGTGATAAAGCCAAGCTCCGCAAGCCTTTGCGCATACAGGCCCGCCACCTGCTCCTTACAGCCGCCGTTGGGGTGGGCCACCGTGACGGCAGGATATTTTTTCTTGTTCTTCTCACTGTAATCCGCGGGCAGGTAGAGATTCGCCGCAGCCTCGATGCCGTCCACCGTGTAGCGCACGGGACGGATGTTGACTTTGCCGGGCTCGTTTGCCTCGATCGCCCCGCCGTAGATCAGTCCGAAAGGATTCGACATATCCGTATCCCCCTTACTTTAATCCCAGTTTTTCTAGCCATTTGCTGATCGCTTTTGCATCGCCGCGTTCTGCGCTGCGCATCTCCATGGGCAGGCCGTCGAGCACACGGGCTTTGGGCTCCAATTGCTTGATCGTGCGGTAAGTTCCGCCGTCTTCGGAACCCATGTGGGTATTGAACGGAATAATGGTCTTGCCGGAAAAATCATACTTATCAAAGAAGGTGTACAGGATCATCGGGAAGGTGTACCACCACATGGGGTAGCCCACTAAGATCGTGTCGTAGTCCTGGACAGGGATCTCGTTCTTGATAACCGGGCGGGCATTGCTGTCATGTTCCTGCTTGGCCAGCTTCGCGAGCTGGTTGTAATGATCCCGGTTGCTGTCGTAGGGCACAAGCGGCTCGATCTCCACAAGATCGGCGCCTGTCTGCTTTGCAATGATCTCGGCCATGTTCTTTGCCGTCCCGTATACGGAAAAATAAACAACAAGTGATTTGTTCATTTTCGCTTCTCCACCATCATATCTTTGGTGATTATTATTTCATCCAGTCCTGCGTATCAAGGTACTCCGTAAATTCTTTCTGAGCCGCCTCGTTGTCGATCATGGCGCTCAGGGAGTACTGGGCGAAGATCTCCATATCTGGCTGAAACTCTGCAAGCTCCTTCAGGATGCCGCTGTTGCCGCTTCCCCGGTTGATGCTGAAGTAAGCAAGCTGTTTGCCGGAGAGATCCACCTGCTGGAAGAAGCTGCGCACCGGCTGCGGCATCGTGTACCACCAGATTGGAGAGAGAAAATAGATCGTGTCGTACTCTTTCCATTCCGGCAGCGGATCACTAAAGCTGAACTGTCTGTTTTCGTTTTTGTCCGTCTGTGCGCCGTCCACCATATCCTCAAACTTCGGCGCGTAGGGCTCTGTGATATGAAGGGCATAGACCTCGGCCCCGGTGCGCTCCTTGAGCATATCGGCCATCACCAGCACATTGCTGCGGTCACGGTAGCGCTCAGTCTCTGCGATGCTTGCCTGGCTTACGGCGTCGATGTCCAGTCCCTCGGTGTTGATGTTCTCGCTGTAATCAAAGTAGATGATCAAAGCCTTCTCCGGTTCGGCAGCTACGGCAGGGCTTGCGGCCAGAATGAGCGTCAGAATAACAAGGCTTACAAGAATGATTTTTTTCATGGGTATTTCCTCCTGTGAATCATAGATTTGTTTTTCCTGTCGTGTAAAAGTGTATCAGAAGAGCTTTCAAATGTACAATGCCGATTGCGTATACTGCTATAAGTACAACTTATACTGAATGTTACTCCGCTTTGTTTCCCGATTCCCATTACATAGTACAATTTTCTTGCAATTATCTTTTCTATCCGGTATAATACAATAAACAGACCGAATACTGAGGTGATCCTGATGATTGAAATCTATCTGCTGGAGCAGTTGGAAGCCTTTGCGCGCTGCGGAACCTTGTCCGGTGCAGCAGAAGAGCTGCATTTAAGCCAGCCCGCGCTGACACGCTCCATGAAAAAGCTGGAGGAGTTGATCGGCGTTCCCCTCTTTGAGCGGCAGAAGAACAAGCTGGTACTCAACGAAAACGGGAAGCTCACCGCCGAGTATGCCCGCCGGGTACTGGAGCAGGATCGTGAGATCGCCGGACTTGTCCGGGCCTTTGACCGGCGCAATCATACGATCAGCATCGGCGGCTGTGCGCCGGTACCGGTACAGCAGCTCGTGCCGCAGGTCACCGCACTCTATGAGGATATGACGGTCTCGCAGGAGGTTCACCCAGATGCGCCGCTGTTGGACGGTTTGCAGGACGGTACTTTCCAGTTGGTCATTCTTCATGAGGAGCCCGCCGATAAAGCACTGTATTGGGTGCCGTACGGGGAAGAAAAACTGTACATCGTTCTCCCGAAGGATCATCCGCTGGCTGGCCGTGAGGGCATCTGGCTGAAAGAACTGGAGAGCATGAACATCCTCCTGTTCAGTCAGATCGGTTTCTGGTATGAGCTGTGCGTCGATAAGATCCCCAATCCGCATTTTCTGCTGCAGAACGATTTTGAAGCCTTCGGCGAGCTGATCAAGGCCTCCAACCTGCCTGTTTTCACCTCCAGTTATTTTATGGAACATGATCCGACGCCGGATTTCTACACGGAGAATACCCGTGTGATCCTCCCCATTCTGGATCAAGAGGCTGACGTCCGCTATTATCTTGCCTGCAGGCTCGACGACAAAAAGCGCTTTAGCGCGCTGTTCAAAAGGATCTCGGGATAAAGAAGGGGCTGTCTCAAAATGCATGTTAACCCAAAACCGTAGGGGTCGATCCCCAGATCGACCCGTTGCATTACACACATTGTCGTAAAACAGCGGGCCGATGAGGGCATCGGCCCCTACGATTTCGCATGGTTATGCATTTTGAGACAGCACGTTTATCATCTTAAATATCTTCTTTCAATTCCATCGTCGCGTAGGCTGCGACCATCTCCGGCGTCGCGTTATAGTAACGCACGCCCTTGTTGACCTTTGCGATTTCCGCCATATCCTCATCTGTCAGCTCAAAATCAAAGATATCGAGATTGTCACGGATGTGATCGGGATTCTTGGAGCCCGGGAAAATCACGTTGCCGCTCTGCACATGCCAGCGCAGGATGATCTGGACGTTACTCTTGCCGTATTTCTCCGCGAGCTTTGTGAACACAGGTTCGTTCACCAGATTCTTATCGCCGTGTCCAAGGGGATACCAGGCCATCATCCCCATGCCGGTATCGCGCAGGAGCTTCTTCAGCTCATTCTGGGGATAGTAGGGATGCGCCTCCACCTGCACGATCTGGGGCTTGATTTCCGCGATTTCCAGCACTTCCCGGATCAGTTCTTCCGGGAAGTTGGAAAGGCCGATGGCTCTCACCTTGCCTTCTTTGTATGCCTTCTCCATCGCGCGATACCCGGCCTTCCAGTTGCCCGCGGGCTGATGGAGGAGCAGAAGGTCGATATAGCCCGTTCCGAGGCGCCCCAGCGTCTCATCCACAGCGGTCTCTTTTTCGTACACAGTGGGCCAGAGCTTGGTCACAAGGAAGATCTCCTCGCGGGCGACACCGCTCTTTTGGATGCCGCGGCCGGTGCCGCTCTCATTCATATAGCCGTTGGCCGTGTCAATGAGCCGGATGCCGCTTTTCAGTGCACTCTCTACCGCTGCCTCTGCCTGATCCGGCGTCATCATAAACACGCCGATCCCCGCCATGGGCATTTCGATTCCGTTGTTGAGCCTTAAGCTTTCCATTTTAGTCCTCCCCCAAATTTCTGTTATGGTATTTTTTCTATAATTTCACCCGAGGCCGCGCTCGTTGAGCCATGCCTCAATATGATCTGCGATCTCCTGATTGTTCAGCTCCTGGAACATGAAGTGGCTGTTGCCGGTGATGCCGATCTTCGGCAGGTCGATGACCGTCGCGTCACCGCCGTCCGCGTTATACTGCTCGGCGAAGGCGATCGCGCCGTCCCGGATCATCTTCCAGAAGCCCGTTGAAGCGATATCCTCCGGACCGTTGTCGATGTAATCGCCGAAATAGAGGATAACGGGGATCTTCGCCTCCAGGAGACGTGTATACTGCTCGGTGCCTGGCTGGGGCGCTCCGCCGGGCTCGATCGCCACGATGGCCGCGATGTTTTCGACTGCCACGTCCCAGCCGACAGCGCCGCCCTGGGAATGGGTGATGAACACAGCCTTCTGTCCGCTGCGCGCCGCAGCTTCCTTCAGCACCTCGCCCATTGCCTCAGCTGCGACCGTCTGGTTAAAGCTGCCCGTGTTCGGCGTCATCTGGCGGAAGAACTGATCCTGTGCCGCATCCCCCTCGGGGAACTGGCTGCCCTCGTAGCGTTCCGGCGCCACTCGGCCGATACGGAAATGGGTGTACCAGGCCTGATCGCCAGGCTTATAGTCCTTGGAATCCTCTGCCCAGGCATCGAGGAAGCCGTCCGCAGTCATGGACACGGCAGCGCCCGCTTCACCGCGGCGGGGCTGATCCACAAGATAGGCCGCATGCCCGTCGCGCAGGAACATGGTGGCCCAGCCGTCGCGTCCGTCGGGAGTGGTCATCCAGCCCATGCGGGACTGGCCATAGCCGTGCAGGTAGACGATGGGCGCGCCTGTTTCCTCCGCGGGGATCTGGTAGAATACGTTCGCGTGATCCACATGGGCGGTATTGCCAGCACGGGTAACATCCAGCCAGTTCTGCGTGGGATCATACTCGCCTTCGACCGGCTCCGTAACGGTACCTCCTGCCGAAAAATACCCCTGCTCCGCGATTATGAGCGGTGCCTTGGCTTCCTCCGCGAAGGCCGCAGCCGAGAGGCTGAGCAGCATCACAATTGTGAGAAAAATTGCAATCGTCTTTTTCATTTGAATCAGCTCCTTATTTGATCTGTGTTTATTCTACCTGACCGGGTCGGAAATGTACAATGCCGATTGCGCATACTGCTATAATCGACATTTATAGTATCAATGCTTGTCAAACAGCCAGCCCATGATCTTCTCATCCTTTGCAAACGCCATTCCCCCGCCATGCTGATCGGTATAGCCCCGCTGTGTGAAGTACGCCTGATCCTTTACGTCCAGCACAACAAGCTTGTCGATCTCTTCATCGCTCAGGCCCTGTTGCTCATACAGTTCACGAAGCTGTTCGGCCGCATTTTTCATGGAATCCGAGCCGTAATAGCTGTCCTGCTCCCCTGTTGCCAGATATACAGGCGTCCTTGCATCAGCCAGTGTCTCCAGATCTCCGTCCCACTGGGAGGACACCATGAGGAAGGCTGCGTACAGCTCCGGCCGCATCCCCATCACAAGGGAGCCGGTCTCTCCGCCGCCGGAGTAGCCCTCCAGGTAAACCCGATCGGGGTCAATGTTGCAGGCTTCCATCAGGTATTCCGTGAGCGCGATGGTCTGACGCGCCGAGGTCTCGCGCCAGTCGTTAAGCTGCGGAGAGATCACGATCATCTTTTCGTTCCAGCCGATTGCCTCCGGGCCGAAGTCCTCCACCATGTTGGCCCCCACGCCATGAAAGTACAGCCCTTCCCAGCCGGGCAGCGTGATAAACAGCGCGTACGGTTCCCTGCCGTCATAGGAATCCGGGATATAGCTGCTGTAATGAATATCCCCCAGCTTGGAATGATAAATGTTGTCATTCACAAAGCCGCGCTGTGTCTGTGTCCCGCAGGTGATGGAAGCGCGGTCGGTTTCCGCAGAAGCCGCAGCGCAGCCCGTGAGCATGAGCGCAAGGACGAAGGCAGAAATCATAACGGAAATCTTCATCCTGCTACTCCGATCCTGTCCAGCCAGTTCCTTATATCCTCGTCCGAGGAATGGTTGATGCGGTAGCCGTCAAGCACCTTCGCGCCGCCGGATACGCTGCGGATATAATCCATGCAGATTTCAATGCCGTTATCCTGGCTTGTGCAGAACGGGACAATGGTCTTGCCGCTCAGATCATAGCTTTCGAGGAAAGTCCCGATCGCCATGGGCGCGTTGAACCACCAGATCGGGAAACCGACATAGATCACATCATAGGCCGAGAGATCGTCCGGTTTTGCCGCGAGTCCGGGCCGCATATTCAGCGTCTCCTCGATCCACGCCGTTGCCGCTGTCCCAGCAAAGGAGTTGCGGTAGTAGCGCTCTGTCCGTATCTCATACAGGTCCGCCCCGGTGAGGCGCTGGAGTTGCATGGCGGCAGCCTCGGTCACACCGTCATGGATGTTCATGCTGGCCGAGGTCACAGCATCCGCGCTGCCCTCCGCTGTAATGACACCGGAGCGTGTAAAATAGACGATCAGTGCCTTCGTGTCTGCGTCACCTTTCGTGATTTCCGCGCTTGCGCCCTTGATTTTATTTCCGAGGAACAGATACCACCAGCCGACAAGCAGCAGCACCAGCACAACCACCAGAACGATCAGTGCTTTTTTCTTTTTCTTCATGCTTCAACACATCCTGTTGTAAGATGCTTTTATTCTAAAGGAGCATATTTCATTTGTACAATGCCGATTGTTTATACTGCTATAACCTGCAGGTATAGAAAGGCCCCTTGACGTGTTTTCTGCACATCAAGGGGCTCTGTTTTACAGGTTCTTTGCGAAGAAGGGCAGGATATAGTCGAAGGCCTCAGAGACGAAGGGGGCCAGATCATACATGTCAAAGTGGCTGGCTTCAGGGATCACGTGCATCTCCTTGTTGCCGGGCACAGCATTAAACACGTCCTCGGAGGACGGCTTCGACCAAGCATTCTCGCCGGAGATCACGCAGTAGGGCTTGGTCATTTCCTTCATGATGTTGGGGACATTGTACTTGATGAGCTCCAGCTGGCTCCAGGCTACGACCTGATTCGACCAGCGCGGATGAGTGCCGCGGGAGGAATAATAGTAGGCAGCGCCCTCGTCAAAAGCACGGGGCATGAAGTTAAGGAACATCATCTCGCCCTCGCCCTTGTCATAGGCTTCCTTTGCGGCTACGACCTCTGCCTCGGGTTTAAAGAAGCCCATCATGGGAGAGGTGGAAATATCCGCGATGGCAGGAACGATGGCGGTGACAGCCTTCAGCCTGGGTTCCTTCACCCCGGCCACGGACATATACGAACCGGAACCGCAGATGCCAAGGCCGCCGATGCGTTCGCTGTCCACATAGGGCAGGCTGCAAAGGTAGTCCACCGCGCCTTCGATATCACTCTCTTTTACGTCCGGCAGTTCCTGACCGCGGGGTAGGCCCTCGCTCTCTCCAAAGTAGGAGCCGTCGAACACCAGCGTCACATAGCCGTCCTCGGTCAGACGCTCGGCGTAGACCGACTGCGCCTGCTCCTTGACAGAGAGCATCGGCCCGGTCACGACAACAGCGGGATAGTTTTTGCTGAGATCAAAAGGTTCGGGAATACGCAGCAGCCCTGCAAGGCGCAGGTTCAGCTGCTTGTTCATAAATACAACTTTCTGAGTTTCCATGATGAAAGCCTCCTGTTCTTTGATGTTGAGAACAGTATAAATGGCTTCTTTCAATTTGTACAATGCCAAAAGTGAATACTGCTATAAGTTGCAGTTATTGTTTTTCTTCACATAGTACTATTTATAAGGATTATCCTGTTTGAACGCTGGCGGCCAGTACGGGAGTTGCTCGGCGTCAAGCTTGAGTTTGAAATCACAATAGTCACCGTCTTCAAAGCATGTGACTGCTGTGTTCTAGCTTTCAACGCGCCTGACTACTATTTGACTACTATTTGATTCCAGGAAAAAACAGCACTCATGCGGTTTTCCGGGAATCGGCGAAATAGTAGTCAAAATTGGGGTGAACCCCGCAAAGCTGCACCGAATCAGACTTTTTACAAATGCTGCCTGATAACTCCGACTCTGGAGGTCGTGGGTTCGAATCCCGTCAGCCGTACCATAATTGGGCCAAACATTGATACAATGTGTCGATGTTTGGTCCGTTTCTTTTTGCCCGGAAAGCCGCCTACCACAAGGCTTTCAGCTTTGAGCGGGTCCATTTGCGATGCCATCCGACATGATCGAGCGCCTTTCAGGATGTTTTCTCCCGAAACCAGCTCTATGCCCGGAAAAGCAACCGTTTCAAACGGCCATAATCGTTTCAATGAGAAAGCCCGTGATGAGGATCAGTCAGTCCCCACCACGGGCTGTTATCGTATCTGCCGTTACAGCGTCTCGGTGATCTCTGTTCCATTTTTGAATCGAAAGACCAGCCGCCCATCCTCATAAACCGTCACCCGGTCAATCAGATTGAGCCATAAGCGGTCACTGTATTTGACCGGGAGAGAATCGTCAAAGGCCCGGATCTCATTCATAAAGCTCTCGATCACATCAGCCTGAAAGCGCCGGGTAACCTTCTGGCTCTGAAGCTCCCTTGCTCTATCCTCGGCATCACGGTACCGCTGGGCCAGCGCATCGTATCTCCGCTTATACTCCTCCTGCTGCATGACCGTGGTGGCGTTTTCTGCGATCAGCTTCCGAGTGAGCTCTGAGACAATCTCCAGCTCGGTCTCCATTGCAGCGTTCGGTGTACACACCGACAAATTCCCAGTCGGCGTGGCTACAAATAAACAAGGTGAAGGTCAGGCGCCCATACGCGCAGGCCGTGGCGTAGTCCGGCAGGCCGCACCGGAGCTTTTCGCTGAAGGCGGTGACCTCGCCGTCCTGCTGTTTCAGAATCCGGGGGGAATTCCTCCATCGTGCCGCGCCGGCCCCGGATGTCGCGGATCTGCTGTGCGATTGCATGTCCTGCGACTATTCCGAAAACATCCTCGTCCAGGAGTTGAACAGCACCCCATTTGTTGGAAGCATACTGTCCAACAGATGGGGTGCTGTTCGTTATGCTTATGCAGTTTTGGTCATTTTGCCAGCCACCTGGTACATACTCTCATCCGAGATCACTGTGGTAATACTCAGGTATTTCCCGAAGATCGCGGCCAGGTCGTCCGCCGGCATGAGGCCGTTGGAGACATGGCTTGCCGTGCCGTGGTGGTGGGCGTCGATCTTCTCGCGGCTCATGCCGTGGGCCACCGTCAGGGTTCCGTCGGGCTTGAGAAGGCCCGAAAGTGTCCGGATCAGGCGCTCCGGATCGGGGAAATGCGGGAAGGCGTTGTAGACCACAATACAGTCAAACTTTCTGTCAAAGGCTGTCGCCTCCACATCGCCGCTGAGGATCGTGACGCGCTCCCGCTTAAACTTCTCCTTTGCGATCTCCGCCATCTTCGGGGAGATGTCGATGCCGGTGACGGATGCAGCCTTCCGCTTTAAGTAATCCGGGATCAGCACGCCGGTGCCGCAGGCCACGTCCAGAATGTCCTTCCCTTCCGTGACTCCGGCGTTATCCAGAATGATGCCGATGATCTCGTCGCTGCGGATCATCTCCGCGTCCCAACCGGGCGCCAGGCGGTCAAAGAATTCGATGACTTCTTTTTTCTCGATCATGGCTTATCCGAAGAAGGTTGCCGTGTCGATCTGCTGGTATCCGCCGAAGCTGGAGGGGGCGGCTGCGATCTGCTCGGCAAGATCCAGCCCAAAGAAGGCCTGTGTGACCTCATTGGTCTTGGCCGTCATGTCGATGTCCGCAAAGAGCTCGGGATACACGGTCTTCGCGATGAACCAGGTGTTGATGAGGGCGATCTCATAGTTTGTGTAGTAGGCGTTGTAGGCCATCTCGAGGTACACATCGCCATTGCGCCAGGCCTTGCAGGTATCGAACATGTCGGGGGTCTCGGCATAGAGGGGCTTGATGTTCTTGACCGCGGCAGCGTCCATGATGATGATGTCCATATCCTCACCGAGCGCCACGAACTTCTCCTCCTCAATGGCCTGGATGCCGGGGGCAGCCAGATCGGTGACGGCGTTCCTGACGTTTGCCACATTGAAGGAGATGTAGTTCTGCGCGGTCATGAGGTGGTTGGTGGTGCCCCAGTTGCCGAGGCCGCAGATGTACACGGAGGGCTTGTCCGCGTCGGCAACATCGGCGGTGCGGCGGGAGATCTCCGCGCGCTCACTTTCAATGAAGGATACAAGCGCCTCAGCCTTCTCCTCGTTCTGGAAGATGGTGCCGAGCATGCGCATGGTGCCGAAGAAGTTTTCATCAAACACGCCGCCGGGGCCGGCCTTCAGGGTGATGACGGGCACGCCGAGCTGCTCCTGCAGGGCGTCTTCCTTCTCCACATCCTCATACTCGGAGATGACGATGTCGGGATTGCAGGCGAGGATCTTCTCCGCCTCGGCCGTCTGCGCCTGGGGACCGCCGACGCCGCAGGAGGGCAGGGTTTTGAAGCTCTCGCCGTAGGCCATCATATAGGGGCGGGCCACGGAGTCGAACATTTTGGGACGCTCGGCAAGGGAGGTGTTGTCAATGTCCTCCACGCCGCACAGCAGGCTCACATCGCCGATATAGCTGTACATGCGCAGGGCGCCCGCGCCGATGCAGACCACGCGCTGATAACTGCCGGGCGTGACCGTGACCTCGCGGCCGATCATATCCGTGACGGTGATTTCATCCGCCGCAAACGCCGTGCCGGAAAAAGCGCACAGGCCCAGCAGCAGGGTCAATGTCAGGATCAGGGTGATTGCTTTTTTCATAGTTTGTGACCTCCGTTTATGATGATTTTTTTGCCTTCTATCTGCGCGATGCGGACCTCCGCATCAAAGGTCTCCCGAATGACTTCCTCCGTGACGATCTCCGCTCCTCCGGCATGCGTGATCTTCCCGTTTTTCATGAAGAAGAAGCGGTCGCCCAGATCAAGCGCCTGATTGAGATCGTGCAGGGACGTGAGGATGGCGATGCCCTTTTCCCTTGCCGCGCGGCGGGCCTCGTCGATGATAAGCTGCTCGTTGGCAATATCCAGATTGCCGGTTGGTTCATCGAACACCAAAAGGCGCGGCTCCTGCGCAAGCGCCCGGGCAATGGCGATCTTCTGGCGCTCGCCGCCGGAGAGCTGTTCCACATTCCGGGCGGCGTAGTCCTCCAGCTTCATATCCCGGAGGATGGCTTCGACCGCGGCTTCGTCCTCCTTCCCGGCCTTGTAGCCGAAGTAAGAGACTCTGCCCATGAGCACCGTATCAAAGACGCTCAGGGCGCCGAAGTGGATGCTCTGCGGCACATAGGCGATGCGCCGCGCCCGCTCTCTGCGGCTGAGCCTTAAGAGATCTTCCCCGTCAAAACGGATGCTGCCGCTCTCCGGCTTCCGGATGCCGAGGATGTTCTTGAAAAGCGTCGTCTTGCCGGAGCCGTTTTTGCCCAGCAGGATGCCGATCTCCCCGTCGCGGAGGGTCAGGTTTACCCCGTCCAGCACCATCGGCGCACGGCGGGAGTAGCGAAAGCACAGGTCTTGAATTTCCAGCATCAGTCGTGCTCCCCCTTCCGTGTAAAGATAATGGCGAGGAAGAAGGGCGCGCCGAGCAGCGACGTGATCGCGCCCACCGGCAGGGCCGAACCGTTGCCCATGCTGCGGGAGAGGGTATCGGCCAGCAGAAGCAGCACGCTCCCGCTCAGGGCCGAGGCCGGGACGGAGACGCGGTGATCCTGCCCCAAAAGACGTTTTGTCACATGGGGGCAGATGATGCCCACAAAGCCGATGATGCCGAGGAAGGACACGCACACCGCCGTGATGACGGAGGCCAGCAGCATGGACACGAAGCGGAGCCTGTCCACCGCCACGCCCATGCTCCTGGCCGCGGCGTCGCCGCTCAGAAGGGCGTTGAACTGCCAGCTCATAAGCGTGAAGAACAGAAGTCCCGCCAGCACCACGACCGCCATGATGCAGTCCGTGCGGTAGGTGGCACGGCCCAGGTCGCCGAAGGTCCAGATCACCGCGGCGGAGAGGCCGACGTCGGTGGCGTAAAACTGCAGAATCGTGGTCGCCGCCGTCCACACGGAGCCGATGGCGATACCCGCCAGCACCACCACGCCCGGCTGGAAGGCCCGCAGGCGGCAGAGGCCGAGGATCAGCAGGATCGAGACCGTGGAAAACAGGAACGCCATCAGGGACGTGGCATAGGGATTGGCACCCACGGTATAGCTCGACAAGTGGTTTCCCGTATCCAGAAAGCCGCCGGCAAAGGCGATGATGGAGAGATTCGCGCCGAACACCGCCGCGTTGGACACGCCCAGCGTGGAGGGCGAGGCCATGGGGTTATTGAGGTCGGTCTGCATGATGAGGCCTGAGATCGACAGACCCGCCCCGGCGATGATGGCCGCCAGCACGCGCGGAATGCGGATGTTCCAGATGATGCGCACCTGGGCGGCACTCCCCTTTTTTGCAAGAGCCGCAAAGCACTCCGCAACAGTCATATGAGAAGAACCCACGAACAGGCACACAAAGGCCAGCACGATCACCGCCAAAGTGAGCAGGATCAGTGCCGTTCGGTTTCGTCTTCTGTTTTTGGTCAGATCAGATTGCACTCTCATGAGGACATGATATCCTCTCGGGATCGGCTCCACAAGCCCCCCGGGGGGATATTTTTTGAAGAAAAACCATGATAACGCCCTCCGTGTGACCGGCACGGAGGGCTCAGCAAGAGAGATCTTTGATTGCCGTCACGCGCAGAGAGGTGTAAATGCACGTTGGGATGAGGGAGCCCCTGGCAATCATCAAGCATCTGATCTGCTGAAAGTATAGCAGAAAAACGCTCTGCGCGAAAGCCCCCGGGGGGGATACAAATTACACTTTTTTGATGTCGCCGCCGTATCCCCCTCCGGGGTTATTTCAGGCATTTTGCTGATTTTTAGCCTGAATATGCAGCCTGGCTTCCCACTTTTTTGAATACCGAAGCTTCAACTCTGGCATTTTGGCGGGTGAGCTGCCCCCTTTTTCGTCACTTTGCTGATTTAACCCCGGCAGGGGGATGTATTCGGTACCAATTCTGTATCCCCCCACCGGGGTTGTGGACTTTCCCTGAGACAGCTACAATAGCGTTAAGGCAACACCGCACAATTCGGCGAGAGCAAATTCCGAGAAAAATTGGGTTCTGACGATGGCATTTTTTTGCAGGAATACTTTGTGTATTGCAAGAAAAAGTGACGAAGTCAGGGCGCAATTTTTCCGGGAGGCGCCGATGGCGGATTGTGCGGTGTTGCCTTAAAATGGAAAGCGAGAACTGCCCAATGGACAACAGGAAAAAGCCCGCGCAGTACGATGCGCATTATATGTCAAGTCGTATGTCACGCACCATCGGCCATATGAAGCTCGTGCGCAGCATGGTCGAGGAAGGTGTGGACTGTACCGAAGTTCTGATACAGCTTGCCTCTGTGCGCGGACAGCTTGACAGCATCTGCAGCAGTTTCATGTCTCAGTATGCCGAGCAGTTTGCCGAGGAATACCGCAAAACCGGAGATACGGCACTGATCGAGGCCTTCAAGGCAGAACTCAACCGCGCGATAAGACAATAGTGCACAGCGGCAGTCAGCCGTTTGCAAATAAAACCATTTGGGAGGAACATAGTATGGCATGTTTTCTGGTTTCCGCCGCTGAGGCCGTTGTGGTCACTGCGGCCGCACAGATTACGAAAAACAACGAGATGAAGGCCGACTCTCAGAAGCTGGCGAAGAAAGCCGCTGTCGAGACCAGGCAGGAGAAGCATCTCCCCTGGAGCAAGAAGCTCATGATCCTCGCGCAGCTTCTGTGGGGCGGCGCGTTCCTGCTCTGCTTTGAGCACATCTGGCACGGTGAAGTCGTCCCATGGTTCCCGTTCCTGACAGCGATGAATGATCCCGGTGACACAGCGGAGATGCTGCACGAGATGAGCACCATCGGCGTCACCATGGCGATCATTGTAACCGTCACATGGGCGATCATGATGTTTGTCACCGACAGGATCATGGAACGTCCGGATACGAAGCCGCAGAAGACCGCCGCGTAAGGAGGAAACGACATGACACTTCTTATCTGTGTATTTGCGGCGATTATCGCCACAGTCAAGTGGTATCAGCGCAAGGATGACAGCATGATGCCTGGCGTCCCCTGCGTGCTCTTCTGGGGCGCCTCCCTCATGTGGCTGGGCGACGCGATCTTTGAGTATGCGGAGCTCGGCACGGAGTACTTCGCTCCTGCCGCTGAGGATATGCTTAACGACGCCTTCCTCGGCCTCTCCGTTGTGGCTCTCGGCCTGATTCTCTGGCTCGTGATCCTGCTCATCAAGGACCCCAAGGACGTCGTCAAGGCGAGCCTGCGGAAGAAAGCGGCAAGCAAATAATCTGAAATGCAAAAAGTGTCGGGTACTGTTCAGAATGGACAGTACCCGGCACATTGTGATTCTTGCAGTTTTTCTCCGTTTTTCTTTTTCCCTGCATTTCAGGCAAGCATGCCCCTCCGAGCAGGAGGGGCATGCAGTTCTATATGGGGTTGACTCAGTCGATGTCGAGCTCGGCGGTGACCTCGCGGCAGTCGCAGGCGTGGGCGATCCGGTTATGGACGTCGGCTTTGAAGATCATGCTCATTTCAAGGAAGGAGCAGAAGACAGCGCCATACTGTTGTAGTCAAAAACGGGGGCCCTCGACAAATCAGGCTTCCGGGGGCTGAATCACTGACTTATGGCAATACCGCATAATTCGGCAAGAGCAGATCCTGAGAAAATTTGGGTTCTGATAAAGGCACTTTTTCGCAGATGTACTTTGTGTACCTCAAGAACCTGCCCGACGGCAGGATGCTCCGGCCTCTCCCCGGCTGCCGTGACGCCGCCCATGAAGACAGTCCCGGCAAGGCGCGCCCGCTCGAAGCATTCGACCCAGCCCTCAAGGCCGCTGACGGCGCGCTGCGGGACATGCTCCTCATCCTCGGCGGCAGCGGTCAGCAGATACACGTCGCGAAAAGTGTAATCGCTCGGAAAGAGCGGATTGAGCCGGTCGAGCAGGGTCTTGAGCTGACCCGACATCTCATAGTAATAGATCGGCGTGGCGAAAACCAGCACGTCAGCATGGAGCGCCTTTTGGCAAATCTCATCCGCATCGTCGCGGATCACGCAGCGCAGCTTCTCCTGGCACACAAAGCAGCCCCGGCAGAAGTTCACCGTCCTGCCGCGAAGGGAGACCACTTCCGTCTCGTGGCCGGCGGCCTGCGCACCTTCGGCAAAGGCTTCTGCAAGAGCTTCCGAGTTGCTGTGCGCCCGAGGGCTTGTCGATACGATCAATACTTTTTTCATGTTTCCTTCCCCTGTTCCAAAGATAATGTGATGACAACATCGCCGTTTGCGAGAAGCTCAGTCAGGTCCCCGGCCGACGCGTCCGTGATATGGCCGAGGCGGGTATAGGCCCATGTGTTTGAGCCGTAAAAAACAACGATCTGACTGCCGGAGTAGAGCACGATATCCCCGGCCTGTGTTGTGGTCTGCACATCGTTTCTCGGCAGACCTGTCCCAAGGGAGCCAACCTGCTCAAAGCCGCCGTACATGGACATCTGCACGCTCAGCGAGGTTGCGGAAGCGAGGTCGCGCAGCGCCGCGACCGAGTCGTTTTCTTCCCAGTCTACCATGACCTCCGTGTCGTCGATATACAATCGCAGGGTCTTCTGCATCGCTGCTTCGCCTCCGTTTTCGTTCACAGCCGCGGGGACGTTCTCTGCTTCGGCCGCGCGCACGGGCTGCGCCGCCTCGGCCCGCGTTTCCGCTGCGCCGCAGGCGGGGAGGCAGAGCATGAGCAGCACCGCTCCGAGAGAGCTGAGTACAAATAAGCCTTTGTTCATGCTTCGTCTCCGCGCTCCTTTTTCAGCCAGGCGGCAAAGAAGCTCTCGATCTTATCAAAGGGGATCGCGCCCTTTCCGCCGCCGTCGTAGAGGTCGGTATGCACGGCGCCGGGAATGATCATCAGCTCCTTGTTGTCCGTGTATTTGCTGCCGTTTGTCATGTTCGCGTAGGCGTCGCGGCTGAAGTAGCAGGAATGGGCCTTCTCACCGTGGATCAGTAAAACGGCGCTGCGGATCTCATTGGAATATTGAAGAATGGGCTGGTTGACAAAGCTCTCGCAGCCGATGACGTTCCAGCCGCCGTTGGAGTTGAGAGAGCGGGGATGGTAGCCGCGCGGGGTCTTGTAGTAATCGTAGTAGTCCTTGACGAAGAAGGGGGCGTCCTCCGGCAGCGGATCGACCACGCCGCCGCCGAGCTTGTATTCTCCCGCCTTCAAATCGGCAAGACGCTGGGCGCACATGGCGGCCTTCATCTGATAGCGGGCCTCCTCGCTGTCGGCGGAATCGAAATAGCCCCTCGCGTTGACGCGGGTCATGTCGTACATGGTGGAGGCGACCGTCGCCCTGACGCGGGTATCCAGCGCGGCGGCGTTCAGCGCCATGCCGCCCCAGCCGCAGATACCGATGATGCCGATGCGCCCGGCATCGACCCGCTCATGCAGGGACAGAAAATCCACCGCCGCCATGAAATCCTCGGTGTTGATGTCGGGCGAGGCCATATAGCGCACGTTCCCGCCGCTCTCGCCTGTAAAGGAGGGGTCGAAGGCCAGCGTGACAAAGCCGCGCTCGGCCATGGTCTGGGCGTAGAGGCCGGAGCACTGCTCCTTGACCGCGCCGAAGGGGCCGGAAACGGCAATCGCCGGGAGCCTGCCCGCCGCGCGTTTCGGAATGTACAGATCCGCCGCAAGCGTGATGCCGTAGCGGTTGATAAAGCTCACCTTGCTGTGGTTGACCTTGTCGCTTTTGGGAAAGGTCTTGTCCCATTCCCGGGTCAGATTCAGGTTTTCAAGCTTCATGGTGCGTTCTCCTTTGCATGTTTTTCGCATCGCGGATCAGCATGTCCAGCCGATCCAGCTGTTTCTGCTTTTTGTGTATCTCCTCCAGCGCGTCGCAGCGGCAGGACCGGAGACAGCGGAGCAGCTCATCGACAGCGCCCTCCTGACAGAGCGTCTCAGCGCGGCGAATGGCGGCCGCACTGCATCCGGCGTCCTCCATGCATTCCCTGATTCGGGTACAGTCCCCCATCCTTCTTTGTCCTCCGCGGTTTTCTTGCGAACATAGAATAGCATCTTGCGATCCGCTCCGCTAATGGTTATAATGAATATCATGATATTCTTTTACAGCATATCAAAGGAGGACAGGCGATGGATTTACGAACGCTGCGCTATTTTCTCGCCGTGGCGCGGGAGGAGAACATGTCCCGGGCCGCCGAGCAGCTCCATGTAACGCAGCCGACCCTCTCAAAGGCGCTGCGATCGCTGGAGGATGAGCTCGGGAAAAAGCTGTTCACGCGGCACAGCTTCTCCATTGCCCTTACGGAGGAAGGCGTTCTGCTCCGCAGCCGGGCCGAGGATCTTGTCTCCATGGCGGACAAGATCGAGCAGGAGTTTCTGTCTCTGGACGACATGTCCGGCGGCGATCTTTACTTCGGGCTTGCGGAGTCCTATCAGATCCGTTATCTGGCGAGGGAGATCCGGGAGTTCAGGAAGCTGGTTCCGAATCTTCGCTATCACATCACGAGCGGCGACACAGAGCAGGTGACGGAAAAGCTGGACAAGGGGCTGCTGGACTTTGCGGTTATCTGCGAAGCGCCGGACGAACGGAAGCATAACCATATCCTCTTTCCGGAAGCGGACTATTTCGGCGCCGTTATCCCGACGGACCTGGAGCTTGCCGGGAAAGCGTGCATCAGCGCCGACGACCTTGCAGGGCTGCCGCTGTTCACCTCCGAGCAGAGCTGGGAGAACGATATTCGCCCCTGGGCCGGGGACAGGTTCTCCGGCCTTCATCTCGAAGGCTCCTTCCGTCTTGCGTACAACGGTTCCATGTTTGCAAAGGAGGGTCTCGGGATCCTGCTGACGCTGAACAATCTGATCGACACCTCACCGGGAAGCGGTCTCGTTTTCAGACCGCTGTACCCTCATTTGGAGGTAAAGATGTACCTGATCTGGAATAAGTATCAAAGCTTCACCCCGATCGCGGAGCGCTTTCTGAGGCAGATACAAAGCTCTTTTGCAGGACACGGATGACGCAAAACACCGGGGCAGCGACGCGCAATCCGCATACGGCATTGCCCCGGCCGAAAACGGCGATACCGGAGCTGACACTCCGGCACCGCCGTTTTATATTTGATTCACAGGCCGCCGACCGCGTCAGGGGTCCGGGCCGCTGTCGCCGGGAAAGGCTGCAGCGAGCGCCGGTCCCCTGCTTTTCCGCTTCAGGCAACACCGCATAATTCGGCGAGAGCGAATCCTGAGAAAATTTGGGTTCTGATGAAGGCATTTTTTTGCAGGAATACTTTGTGTATTTCAAGAAAAATGCGGTGTTGCCTTCATGCAGATGCTGCACCGAGGGGCACCCGCGCGTTTTCCGGAAAAAGCGCCGGAACACCCGCTCATGATCGGCGCCTGTCTCTTCGTTATTCCAGGCCCAGAGCGGTGATCCATTCCTTCAGCTCCCGCTCCGAGGCGCGGGCGGAGAAGCGCCTGCCCGCAGGGACCTGCGCGCCCTTCGCCAGCGCTGCGATCCGTTCCTGTCCCTCGCCGAGCTGGCTGCCGCCGGAGGTGAAGAAGGGGACGATCGTCTTGCCGGAAAAATCATAGGCGTCCAGGAAGCTGTCGATGATGCTGGGCTCACGGTACCACCAGATGGGAAAACCCAGGAAAATGACGTCTGCTTCCCCAACGGGCGCGGCAGTATCGGCAAGCGCCGGTCGGCAGCTCTTGTCCTGCATCTCCACGGTGCTGCGGGCCTTCTTGTCCATCCAGTTCAGGTCACGCCGTTCATAGGGGACGGCGGGCTTGATTTCATACAGTTCGGCGTTCGCCGCTGCGGCGAGCGTATTGGCCAGCCTGGCAGTGCTGCCGCCGGCGGAGAAACAGGCAACCAGTGTTTTCATTTGTTGTACTCCCTTCCTGCTGTTTTTCAGAATTGTTTTGACACTGCCGCATCATGCGTATTGTGCATTCTTTTGGGCGAGGATCTCCTGATATTTTTTGCTTGCGGCTTTGCTCTCAACTGCGCGGCGCCCGTTGATTGCATCATAGTGCTCTATGAGAAGATCCGCAACGCTGCCTGACAGAAGCCCTCGCTGCGCATCTTCCCGGAGAATGGTGACCACCCTTTCCTTTTCCATGCTCTTTCGGTAAGGGCGTTCTTCGGTCAGAGCTGAGAAAATGTCGGCGACGGTCATGATGCGTGAGCCGAGAGACAATTCTCTCTCGCCCAGATGGAACGGGTACCCGCTGCCGTTCAGCTTTTCGTGATGGAGCGCTGCCCATGCGCTGATCTGCTCAAAGCCGCCGACATCCTTCAGAATGATCCATGTGTAGTAGGCGTGCTCCTTCATGATGTTGAATTCTTCATCGGTGAGCTTGCCTGGCTTGTCCAGGATCTCGTTCGGGATTTTCAGCTTTCCGATGTCATGCAGATAACCGGCAATGCGCATCATTTTGCACTCATCCTCCGACATGCCGACCAGCTCCGCGAGAGCCACGGCGGTCGTGGCGACGCCGGCCGAGTGCATGGCGGTAAACGGGCTTCGGAAGTCGATGATTTTGGACATGAATTCTGTCAGGATCACGGTCTCGTCCAGCGTTATGAATCGGTTTTCTGTAATCAGGTCCAGGAAGAACTGCGGCCGATAGATCATATCCATCCAGATTGCCTCGCGGGAACACAGCATGTCGAAAGCGGACAGCAGCTCGGGGCTGAATTCCGACTCCCCGTCGCAGTGAATCATCTGCTGTACCTGGCCGATCTGATTCAGGACCGGGCTCTCGTCATTGAGCAGCAGTGATACCGCATCCGCGAGATGGACGATCTGCCCGATCTGATGCGTGAGCTTCAGGTCCGCATGAATACTCTTCAGGCGCTGCCACGGCGTCTGGCTTTCCCGGACGACGGCCGCCAACGGAGAAGTCACCGGGAACGTTTTCAAAATGGACGCTCCCACTGCGGCAACCTGCCCCGCGCTCATTTCAAGGTCGGAAAGCGAGATGCCGCCCTGCTTCAAGATCCCCCCGATGTCGTGGAGCAGCCCGCCGGCAAAAGCCATGACACGGTGCCTCTCGTCCATGTCCAGCGCCTCCGCAAGACGATAGGCGAGGTAGGAGACCTTCTCGTGGTGGTCCTGCAGCTCCGGGCTGACCAGATTCATCGTATTGGCAAATGCGCTGACGATATCCCGTTTTGTTGTAAACTGCCGAATCATAGCATTTCGCCTCTCTGCGGGTATTACGATCCGATCAAATCTTTTGCAAACCGTGCCGCCGCCTTGCAGTCTTCCTCGTCGGGCCTGCCCTTGTGGATCCCCTTGAACTCGCCCTTGCAGTGGAACTCCCGCTCATCGAGGGGAATCCCGACCCTGTCCGCCTCGGCCTTGACTTTTTTGTAGGTAGAGTTGAGCATTGCCGCCGAGCCGAAGTTGACGATCTTTCCGACCAGCTTTTTATCCAGCGAGGCTATGAATTTTCTTACCTCCGGGTCGATCGAGAAGGCGTAGTAGGAGTTGCCCAGAAAGAGGATATCCACCGGCTCCGTGACCGGCGCGCTGATGGGCAGCGCCTCAGCCCCGACCGCTTCTGCGACCGCCTCAGCCAGCCGCTTCGTGTTTCCGGTCTTTGTATAATAGCGCACTGCGATTTTCATAGTGAAGCCTCCATTCATGAAGTGATTTCCCCCTGCTTCTCCGTGAGCTCATGCGGTGTCTTCCCGTACCGGGTCGGACTGAGCGCGGCAGCGGATACGGGGGTGAGTGTTCTTTTTCTATTGTACACGGTGAACCGCGTTCTTTCAATGCTTAAATGATTTTGGCGTTTTCTTTAAGGCAGCACCGCATAATTCGGCAAGAGCAGATCCTGAGAAAATTTGGGTTCTGATGAAGGCAGTTTTTTGCAGGAATACTTTGTGTATTGCAAGAAAAAGTGACGTTGTGCGGTGTTGCTTTAAGGTTGGATTTAGTTTGAGGGGCTATGATGACCTCAGAAACGAGGAAGGAAGGTCATTACGAATGGACGCGACCTGTGTTTTCAAGCGGATCGAGAAGAAGTATCTTCTCTCCGAAGCGCAGTATGACGCGCTGCTGCAGAGGATCGGCACGCACCTGGAGCCAGACAGATACGGCCGCAGCACAGTGCTGAGCCTCTATCTGGACACGCCGGATCACCGGATCATCCGCAGCTCCATGGAGGCTGTGGACTATAAGGAGAAGCTGCGCCTGCGCAGCTACGGCACAGCCGGTGCGGATTCAACCGTGTTTCTGGAACTCAAGAAGAAGTTCGGCGGTGTGGTGTACAAGCGCCGCGCAGCGATGACGCTGAGGGAAGCGGAGCGCTATCTGCAAATGGGGATCAAGCCCTTCGAGAGCCAGATCATGTCCGAGCTTGACTGGGCCATGCGGCTCTACGGAAGGCCCGCAGGCGCGATGCTGATCGCCTGCGAGCGCGAGGCCTGGTTCGACGAGGAGTATCCCGACCTGCGCCTGACCTTTGACCGGAACATCCGCTGCCGCGAAAACGAGCTGCGCCTTGACCGCGGCTCCGCGGGGCTCCGTCTGCTGCCGGAAGACACGGTGCTGCTCGAGATCAAAACAGCCGGCGCCATGCCTCTGTGGCTGGCGGACGCGCTGGATGCGGAAAAAATCCTGCCGGGCAGCTTTTCCAAGTACGGAGCCGCCTATATGCGGACGCTGGAAGAAAAGCGGCGCCCTGTTTCCACGACAGAAGAAGGAGGAAAAAAACATGTCGTCAATTTTTAGTTCGATCCTGACCGGGAGCTTTTCGGTCGGACAGTATCTGCTCAGCCTGCTCTTTGCCGGGCTGTGCGGCGTGATCACCGCACTTGTGCTGAGCCGCGAGAGCAATGCCACCCGCAGCTTTTTGAGCTCTCTGGTCGTGCTGCCGATCATCGTCACCACGGTGATTCTGATGGTCAACGACAACGTGGGCACCGGCATCGCCGTGGCGGGTGCCTTCTCGCTGGTGCGTTTTCGCTCGGCGGCGGGGAAAGCCAGGGATATATCCGCGATCTTCCTGGTCATGACCGCAGGTCTCACCTGCGCGGCCGGATACGGCGCTGTCGCGCTGCTGTTCACACTCCTCGCGTCCGGCGTCATGCTCCTGCTCTCCCGGGTTCCGATGAGCTGCGAGCGCTTTGTACAGCTTCACATCACGGTTCCCGAATCGCTGCACTTTGCCGACGCCTTTGACGATCTGTTCGAGCAGTACACGAGGAGCCGGAAGCTCGTGAGGGCCAGGACCTCCAATATGGGTAGTCTGTATAAGCTGGATTACAAAATTGAGATGAAAGACCCCGCCGCCGCGCAGGAATTTCTGGACGCCCTGCGCTGCCGGAACGGAAACCTTGAAATTGCGATTCTGAATGAAACCGAAGGAGGAGAAGAATTATGAAAAAGTCTTTGAAGAACACACTGGTGTGCGCGCTCGCGCTCTTAATGCCGCTCGGGTGCACCGCCGCCCCGGCAAGCGCGGCGGAGAGTCTTCCCGCCGCATCTGTCTCATCGGAAGCTGTACAGTCAGCCGTGCCGGATGCCGCAGTCTCCGACCGTGACGCCTCGGGCGGCTACGACGTCTCCGCGGCGGTGGCGCTCTCCCCGGACGGCGATCTGACGGTCAGGTCGGCCGGTACCTATATCCTCTCCGGCAATTATGAGGGCATCATCGTTGTCGAGGCCGGCGGTGAGGACAAGGTCCAGCTCGTGCTGGAGAACGCGACGATCACCAACGAAAACGGCCCCGCGTTCTATGTCCGCAGCGCGGATAAGGTCTTTCTCACGGCAGCAGAGGGCACGGTCAATGTGATCTCCGACGGCGCGGATTATTCGCTTGCCGAGGAAGATACGACGCTGGACGCGGCTGTTTTCAGCAGAGCCGATCTCACGGTCAACGGCTCCGGCAGGCTGACGATCAACGGCAACTGTAAGCACGCGGTCGTCTCCAAGGATGACCTCGTTGTCACGGCAAAGGATCTCGTCGTGAACGCGCAAAACGTCGGTCTGAACGGCAAGGACTCCGTCACGCTCTCGGGGGCGGCTGTCAGTATCACGGCGGGCAGCGACGGTGTTCGCGCGGAAAATGACACGGACGCGGGCAAGGGCTTCGTCTCTGTCACGGACTCAACGCTCACCATCGTATCCGGCAAAGACGGCATCCAGGCCGAGACGGTTTTCGCGGCGGAAAACGCGGACATCAGCATTACCTCCGGCGGCGGAAGCAGCGCGCACAGCGGCAGCACCGGGGAATCCTTCAAGGGCATCAAGGCCGGAGACGACATCACGATCAGCGGCGGCTCCTATCGTATCGACTCCCTCGACGACGCCATCCACACGGATGCCTCGATCCTCATCGGCGACGGCGCGTTTACGCTCCTCAGCCCGGACGACGGCATCCACGCAGACGAAAAGGTTACGATCTCCGGCGGCACGCTGAACATCACGGCGAACGAGGGAATTGAGGGAAGCTATATTCTCATCAGCGGCGGAGACATCACGATCGCGGCCTCGGGCGACGGCATCAATGCGGCGCACAAGTCCTCTGCCCTTACCCCGACCGTGGAGATCACCGGCGGCTCCGTTTCCGTCACGATGGGCGCGGGAGACACCGACGGCATCGACTCCAACGGCAACATCATCATCAGCGGAGGAACGATCAGCATCAACGGCCCATCCGCCTTTGACTACGACGGCAGCGCGAGCTTCACCGGCGGGACGATCTACATCAACGGCCAGCAGGTCAGCGCGATCCCGAATCAGATGATGGGCCGCGGCCAGGGCGGCTTCGGCGGTCAGGGCGGCTTCGGCGGCCGGGGCGGCTTCGGCGGCCAGGGCGGCTTCGACGGCCAGGGCGGCTTCGGCGGCCAGGGCGGCTTCGATGGTCAGGGCGGCTTCGGCGGAGGCCGCGGGGGTGTACGCCCCTGATTTCGTCAGGAAAAAAGAAGGAGGACCCGGATCATGTTCCGGGTCCCCTTTTTATTGCTCCCCCAATCAATCCCTGAATCTGTTGGGGAGCCATTTTGCCATGCTTCGCGCTTGCCCCGTCAAGGGGCGGGCGAAGCGGCAATCAAATCATGATTGATCTGCCAGGCAGCAGGCCGCATCCTGATTCAAGATTTCATTGGCACATCAATAGCTTCCGGGAATCAGCAAAGCGGCAGCTCCGCCGTCACCGTCAGGGAAATACCGTCCCCGGATTCCGCGTGGATCGTTCCCTTGTGCGCTTCCGTCACGGCCTTCGCGATCGCGAGGCCCAGGCCGAAGCCGCCGGACTCCGAATTGCGGGAACGGTCCTCCCGGGCGAAGCGCTCGAACAGCCGATCCGCGTTTCCCTTTTCCATGGGCGGCGTGCTGTTTTTGACAGTCAGTCGGGCAAGCCTCCCGCTCTTTTCCAGTCTGAGTTCCACCGTCCCGTTTTCCGGCGAATATTTCATGGCGTTATCCAGCAGGATGGAGATCAGCTTCGCGAGCGCCTTCTCATCGCCGTTCACCTGCAAATCGGGCGCGACGGAGGCGGAAAAGGTCTTGCCCTTTGAGAAAGCGAGCGACTGGAAGGACTGCGCGGTCTCGTCGACAAGCTCGGAAAACGAGAAGCCCTGCATCTGCAGCGCAGCGTTCTCTTCCTCCATTCTGGACAGGTAGATGAGATCTCCGGTGAGCTCCGTCAGCCGCTCCGTCTGTCTGCGGATATCCGTGATCCACTCGTTTTCTGCGTCCAGCTCGGACTCCAACACGTCTGCGTCGGCCCGGATGATCGTGATCGGCGTTTTCAGCTCGTGGCCGGCGTCCGTGATGAAGCGTTTCTGCTTCTCATAGCTCTCCGCGACCGGGCGCACGACCCGCCCGGAGAACACCAGCAGGAGCAGGAAAACCGCGAGGACGCCCACCGCGGAGATACCGATGCTGGCATACAGGAAGCTGCGGAAGGTCGCAAGCTCCCGCTGGCAATTGAGGAACACGAGCATGGTATCGCCGTCGCAGACTGCGCGGCAATAGCGGTATTCCTCCGCAAAGCCCTTTCCCCGCCCGGTGGCGTACACGCTCTCCGCAAGAGCCGCGGCTTCCTCCTCAGTCAGAGAGGCGAGGTTGTCCAGATTGATACGCGAGAGGCTGCCGTCGGAAAACCACGCCGTGAAAAAGCGTGACTGGTACGCCAGCTCGCCGCTGCCGCCGCGTCTTCCGAGGAAGGGATTATTCTTCCCCTCGTTCGGCGGGATCAGCGGCTCCGGAGGCCGATCCTGCTCCCGAAACATCTGCCGGGGAAAGGCGCCTTTGTTTTCCGCAAGGATCTGCAGGGTGCTGTCGGCGTCGGAAATCAGGCTGCGGCGGTTGAGCACGTTGATCGAGCCGATCAGAACGAGCAGCACAAGGAATACCGCGACGATCGCCGCGGCGATGAGCTTTTTCCGGAGTCTGCTTATCACGGCCGCACCTCCAGATAATAGCCGACGCCGCGCTGGGCTTTGATCTCGATATCCGCATCGATCCCCTTGAGCTTCTTTCGCAGTGTGGAGATATACACCCACACGATGTTCAGCTCCGCCTCGCTGTCATAGCCCCAGATGCGATCCATGAAGGTCTCGGTGGAGACCAGCTTGCGGGGATTGCGCATCAGCATCTCCATCATCTGAAATTCCTTCCCGGCGAGCTTCGTGCCGCCGCCCGGTCCGCTCAGATCGTAGCTTGCACAGTCGAGCGTGACCTTGCCGAAGGTAAGGGTCTTGTCCGGCTGAACGGACAGCACCCGCGTCATCGCGCGGATGCGGGCCAGCAGCTCCTTCATGTCGAAGGGCTTGGTCAGGTAGTCGTTGGCCCCGCTGTCGAGGCCGGCGACGCGGTCGTCGATCTCCGCCCTGGCCGTGAGCAGCAGCACCGGCGTGCTGTCGCCGCTCCGGCGCATGCGCCGGAGCACCTCGATGCCGTCCAGCTTCGGCATCATCACGTCCAGGATTGCGCCGTCATAGTTCTCTGTCGATAGATAGTCCAGCGCGCTTTCGCCGTCATAGACGACATCGACGGAATAGTTGTTCTTGACCAGGATCGTCGAAACTGCTCTGGCCAGGGATTTTTCATCTTCGGCGTACAGAAGTCTCATCAGGCTTCACCTCGTCTCAAGCATACCACAGACGGGCGAAAAAATCATCTGTTTTGTCAGGTACTTACCTTGAGAAAAGTATAGGGCAGCACCGCACAATGCGCCTGCGGCATCTCCTGGAAAATTTGCGCCCTGATTTCGTCACTTATTCTTGAGGTACACAAAGTACATCTGCGAAAAAGCGCCTTTATCAGAACCCAAATTTTCTCAGGATCTGTTCTTGCCGAATTATGCGGTATTGCCCTATTGTCTGTTGAAGATTTATTCCCCTTTTCCCAGACGGGAGAACCAGGTTTTGAGCTCTTCGCTCTTCCTGGCGACGGTCTCTTTAAATGCCTCAGACCGCTCTTCTCTCATTTTTTCTCTGGCCTCTTTCGCCATCTGCTTCTCCACTTCGCGGGCGTGCTCGACCTCGGCCGCGACCTCGGCCGCATCAAAGCGGATGATCGAAACATCAAAGCTGTTCAGCTTCGCGGTGAGGGCCGTTTCATACTCCTCCTGGGCCAGCAGAATGATTGCCGTCTCACCATCGAGGATGCTGTCACCGGCCTTTTCCAACAGGGAGGTATGATCTGCCATGTCGCCTGCATCCACGGCGCCGCCGATCAGCATGCCCATACTGCCGCCCAGCAGAACGCCGAGCGGACCGCCGAGGATCCCGATCAGACTGCCGACCAGCCCGCCGGTGAAGGTGTCGTCACCCGCCGCCGCACCGTTTACGAAGCCGTCCATGATGTTGAGCGCGCCGTTCTCCTTCTTCACGATCACCGCCTGTGAGAGCGTGTAGTTGGCATTGGCAGGTTCCCGCTTCAACTGGGACAGCGCCTGATATGCTTCGCTCTCGACTTTATAGTTTGCCAGAATCAAATTCTCTTTCATCTCAAACATCTCCCTCGCAAAAAAGAGCGCCCCGCGGTCCGCAGGGCGCTGAGCAATTCTGATTATCCTTGAATCTGAATGGTCTTGCGCTCCGGAAGCGCCACCGCCTTCTCCTTCGGGAAATCCAGCGTCAGGACGCCGTCCTCAAACCTGGCGTGAACGTCCTCTTCCTGAACATTCTCGCCGATATAGAAGCTTCTGGTCATCGAGCCCTCATAGCGTTCCTGATGAACGATCCGGCCCTTTTTATCCTTGCCCTCTTCTTCGAGGCCCTTGGAAGCGGTGATCGTCAGGTATCCGTTCTGAAGCTGCAGATCAATCTGATCCTTCTTGAAGCCCGGCAGATCGACTTTCAGCTCATAGCCTTCGTCGTGTTCCTTCAAATCCGTCTTCATCACGCGAGCCGCATGTTTCCCATACACCTTGTGATCCACATCGGATTCAAAGCCCCTGAACGGGAAGCCCATCCAGTCATCAAACAAACTCTCTCCAAAAATACTCGGTAACATAAGTCATGCCTCCTTTTGCAATCTGTCACTGTTACCTGAGCAAGGGGATGGAGGTCATCCATTCGATCTTCGTTCCTTTGTTCGATTATCATTATAGCACTGTTTTTAGCACTGTCAAGAGGAGAGTGCTAAATCTCTGTGAACAATCCTTACATATTTTGTTAACGGCCATGCTCACAGCTTTGGCAGAAGGTCCCGGCGCTTTTGCAGGATGGCCTGTTTCTCTTCCACTTCGTGCTTGAGGGCCTTCATCTCATCGCTTGCGGTATCCTCCCGATACAGCAGCTCGATCAGCGCCTCCTGCTTTTCGATGATCGTGTTCTTGACCCTGGCCGTCGGCTCAAGATTCGCTGTGAGCTCCTCCTTCATCTCAGCGGCGTGCCGCTCAGCCTCCATGCGAAGCCGCTCGGTCTCCGCTTTGATGGCTTCCATCCTTGCGGTAATGCGTTCCGTTTTATAGATGACCTCCGGATAAGCCTCCGCAAAGCGGCGGTGGAAGAAGGATCGGTCGCGCAGCAGCAGACGGACCTCTTTGTTGATCGCCTCGGTATCGTCGGCTTTGCTGTTCTCGACGCCGGTTTTTACCAGCTTCAGCACGAAGTGGGACATTCCATAGTCCGCGGCAAAGATACATGACAGAACAATTGCCAGGATCTCCCGCAGGCGAAGGCTCATGTGCCCGAAAAGCCGGAAGAGCAGCGGATTGAACAGCTCCACAATCAAAACGCCGCCCAGGCCGAAGAGAATCAGGTTCCCGATCCATACCCGGCCGTGAAGGTTCATCGGCTTTCGGCTGTAATCCCACCAGCGGGCATGGAAGCGTTTCTCAAGGACAAAGCTCGTCATATACTCGACGATGCCGCAAAGGATGAAAGATACAACGAATGTTGTCCCGACCGAGGATTCCAATGGGGCAAGTCCGTCGACGGCGACGGTGATCAACGCCGCACCGGAGCCATAGATCGGCAGCCAGGGTCCGGTCAGGAAGCCGCGGTTAATGAAGCGATGGAACTCGAAATACTTCAATGTGACCTCGATACACCAGCCGAGAAAGGCGTACGCGAAGAACAGCAATATGAGATGAATCAGGTTTTCCGACGTCATGATCTGATCTCCCCGGCAGTCAGGTTTTTTCTTTTTTCCGCTGCTGTTTCGGTGCTTCGATTTTTTATGGTGCTGCCCTCTCTTTCAGGTAATCCCGCAGGACCGCGAGACCGGGCTTCGGAACGCAGAAGCGCTCACGGTCGGTCTGTATCTCGTCCCAAACCTCATTCAGGTCAAACCATCGCACTTCAGAGACTTCGCTCTCCTGGAGCTTCAACTCCCCGATCGCTCCGTCATAAACATATACGTTTGCAAATTCATTGTCACGGAACATGCGCCCGTGAAACTCTTTCTCGTACCGGAGTCTGAATGTCCCCGCAAAGCACAGCTGTTCAGGCTCCGCTCTGATCCCCAGTTCCTCCTCCAGCTCACGGATCGCTGACGGCAGCGGTTCGTCTCCGGCAGGGATATGGCCGGCTGAGGAGGTATCAAACATGCCGGGGAACGAATCCTTCTCCTCGCTCCGCTTTTGCAGAAGAATGTCATATCCGGTGTTTGAAGGGCGAACGATCCATACATGGCTTGTGCGGTGAGGGATGCCCTTTTGATGCGCTTCCTCCCGGGAAACCGTTTTCCCTGTCGGGAGGCCGTTTTCATCTACGATATCAAAATACTCCATCGTCTGCCCCCCTCGTTCTGCAAGCATTGAGACGATCCGCATCATCTCAGATTCTCCCTCATTTTCCCGTTCTGCCAATTCTGGCGGTTGCTGCGCTTCTCACATCGCAGCTTCGCCACACTCCGCCGACTTCCTCGTTTTCCATCTTTATCCGCTTCTAATATAGTATCATTTCATGCTGTGCGCAAGCTGAAAAAGCAAAAACCTGTTGCGAATCCGTCTCCCGTACCGTGTAAGAAAACGATTAAGGCAATACCGCATAATTCGGCAAGAGCAGATCCTGAGAAAAATTGGGTTCTGATGAAGATTTTTTTGCGGGAATACTTTGTGTATTGCAAGAAAAAGGCTCAAAATCAGAGCGCAATCTTCCGGGAGACGCCGACGGCGGATTGTGCGGTGTTGCCTTAGTATGTGGAAGCGCGGGAGCTGCTGAGCTTCCAGCGCCCTTCTTCTTTTCTCAGGCTAAAGTCTCCCCGCAGACGCCAGCAGTGCTTCCCGCCGCCGTAAACGGCGGCCAGCACCCGGCTCTTGCCGATCATGCTTGCCCGATCGCCGGTCACTGTGACCTCGATGCTGTCATGCTCTGCCGCGTAGTAACGGAAGGTACCGTCCAGCAGGCCCTTCAAAAACGTCTCGGCAGACTGCTTCACGCCGGTCATGTGCTGCAGCGTATAGTCCTCCGTCATCATGCCGCGCAGGCCGTCCGCGTCCTTCGCGATCATGCAGCGCCAGTATTCCCGGTACAGGCTGCGGATCATTTCCTCGTCATCCATTTTATTCCTTCTGCTCCGCCGGGTCAAGCATACGGATCACTTTTGCCGGGACGCCGCCCACGACGGCATAGTCCGGCACGTCCTTCGTGACCACCGCGCCTGCCGCAACGACCGCATAGGCCCCGATCGTGACGCCGGGACAGATCGTGACGTTCATGCCGAGCCACGCGTTCTTCTTGACCAGTACTTTTCCGTAGGTGTAACGGGTGTGCCGCTCGTTCATGTCATGGTTGATCGTGGCGATCCGCAGTCCCGGCGCGGCCATGGAGCCGTCCTCGAACTCGATCCCGCCGGAGAGGCCGAGAGAATGGCGGAGTGATTGATGAAAACGCCCTTTCCGAACTTGACCCGGTTCCCGAAATCGCAGAGAAAAGGGGTGAGGATCCGCACGTCGTCCAGCTTCCGCCCGAACAGCTCTTCCAGATAGCCCACACAGGCGGGATCGTCGGGCATCGTGGCGTTTGCCCTGGCGCAGAGTGTTCTGGCGCGCATCATTTCCTCCACGGCCTCCCGGAAATAGGGCTCCCGGGTATCCGTCGGCCAGCCCCGGTCCATCAGCTCGTACACATAGCCTTTTTCATAGTCCATCTGTTTTCACCTCACAGCAATCCGTTTGCAGACAGCCAGCGCCTGACGGCTTCTTTGGAATTCGCCGCGCTGCTGCCCGTGATGGGCAGTCCGCTCTTCACAATCGCGCCGGGACAAGTGCGCCTGATGTCCCGCTCGCTGCCGCCCATACCGCTGCCCTCGTTGGTGCAGAGCGGCAAAATGGTTTTGCCGGAGAAATCGTAATGCTCCAGGAAGGTGAAGACGGCCATCGGCATGGTGCCCCAGTAGTTGGGGTAGGCCAGGACGACGGTATCATACCCGTCGATGGAATCCGGCAGGGAAACCAGCTCCGGCCTGGCCTTTGCGCGCAGATCCCTCTTGGCCTCCTCGATGCAGGTCATATACACCGGCGAGTAAGGGTTTTTCATCTCGATTTTGAAGCTGTCCGCCGGGAGCAGTTCCTTTATGATATTGCAGACGATCTCCGTGTTGCCGACCTTCACATAGCGCATCGCGCCGCCGAAGTAGTTCTCATCCGCTCTGGAATAGTATGCGATCAAAGATTTAGACATTGCCTGTTCCTCCTTTTTGTTCTGACTCCATTATACGCATCAACTATTGCAATGTCTAATTGAAATGCTGTATAATCAATTGAATTCTTAAATAGCAGGGGGGCGCGCCATGACCACGAAACAGATCGACTGTTGTATAGAGCTTGCCCATACCCTGAACTTCAGCCGGGCAGCGGAAAATATGTTCGTCAGCCAGCCGACCCTGACCTATCAGATCCGGCTGCTGGAAGAAGAGGTGGGCTTCCCGATCTTTGAACGCAGCGGAAAGGGTGCGGCGCTGACGCCTGCGGGAGCACAGTTCGTCTCCTTTTTGGCAGGCATGCGGGAAGAGCTGAAGCGCGCCATCGAGCAGGGACAGAATTTCAGCGCGACCTGCCGGGACAGCATCTCCATCGGCCTCATGGTCCGGCAGGCCGTTTACTTTCTCCCGGAGGCCATACGGCTGTTTTCGGAAACAAACGGCGACGTTCAGATCACGCCCGTATTTCGGTATGAAAACGGCGTCGAGTCCTTTCTGCGCAACGAGGTCGATATCCTGTTCGCGCTGAAGGAGCAGACGAAGCAGATCCCCGGGATCGCCGTCCATGAGCTGTTTGAAAGCCGCATCTATCTGATCGCGGACAGGAACGATCCGCTCGCCGGAAAGAACATCATCCGGGAAGCGGATCTATACGGACGCACCCTGATGGTCGGCGGCGGTTCTCCTCCCGCACTGAAAGCGGTCCAGCACCGCTTGATCAATTCTGGGAAGATCCGGTATTTCAACAGCCCGGATCACGACACGACCCTTACGAATGTCGCCGCCGGAAGAGGCGTCTGTCTCGCCCCGGGTTTCCTCAATGACCACAGCGGCCAGTTTGCCTGGATCCCCTATGACTGCGAAGAGAGTTTTTCCTGCGTGCTGTGTACCCACAAAGCGGATAAGCGGCCAAGCGTGTCATCGTTTATCGACATTCTGAAGGGCCTGTATCGGGAGGCTGTGGCCTTTCCACTTTAAACGCAAAGGCAACACCGCGCGATCCGCCACCGACGTCTCCCGGAAAAACTGTGTCCTGATTTTAAGCCTTTTCTTGCAATACACGAAGTATTCCTTCGGAAAACTGCCATCGTCAGAACCCAAATTTTTCTCAGGATTCGCTCTCGGCGAATTGTGCGGTGTTGCCCTGATCGGCAGGCCGCCGTTTTGCTTCGGCAAATTCATAGGACGCCCGTATCCAGGCCCTTATTTCCCCGTCGAGCTCGTCTGCCCTGCTCAGGACGAAATGGTGTGTCCAGCGGCCCGGATAAGGCTCGCACTTGACCGCCACGCGCCGAGAATCCAGCGGCTCAGGCAGTCCGAGCGTCAGAGTCAGCCAGCCCTCGGGCAGCTCAGTCTTGGGCCTGACTCTCGTGAAGGACACGCAGGCAAAGACATGGCTGTTACAGAAGGTGATCTGCGTCTTCTGCACACGCTTGTTCACACGGGGAAAACTGCTGCAGAGTATATCTTCCAGTGCTTGATACAGCCCCAGTGCCTCTTTGTGCCCGGCAAAAAACAGCAGGGTATCGTCGTCCGGCACTCTCATCTTCTGTTCGTCTCCCAACACCACCGGGCGATCTCGGCGATCAGCTCCAGAGGCAGCCCACGGTCGTTGGGGAGTCGGATTGCGCCCTTGCTCGTCTTGTATTCCGTCAGCCGTGGCGCAAAAAACGCCACCGCCTCCGAGCCGGGATACAGCCCGATGTGGTTTTTCGCCGGGGAGAAGTGAATGATGTTATGGTCCTTCCAGAAGGTGGGCATGCCCCAGGACAGACGCTCCTCCGCCTCGGGGATCACGGCACGGATTGTGTCATAGATCGCGTTCAGCCGCGGCCGGATGCTCTCGTCCTGGCAGTCAATGAATTCCCGAATGGTCATGGTGTATCTCTCCGTTCACTATCAAATGCGCAAATACGGTGTCCGGAAAAGGGAATTTGCGTCAAAAGGTGTCTGGCAGGATATATTTGTCCTGCTTTTTCTTATATCTAAGGCAACACCGCATAATTCGGCTAGAGCGAATCCAGAGAAAATTCGGGTTCTGATGAAGGCATTTTTTTGCAGGAATACTTTGTGTATTTCAAGAAAAAGTGACAAAATCAGAGCGCGATTTTTCCAGGAGGCGCCGAAGGCGGATTGTGCGGTGTTGCCTTAAGCTGCTCCCATGTAATGGCACTGATCTGCCTCTTATACTATTCCCTGCTAGAAAGCTGACTTGGCATTTCGAGCAGAAATTGCGCCAGACAAGGCAGCTTTCGCAGAGCATAATGGAGATATATGGTCAAGAAAGCTAACGCAGTATGGCATAATTCCTGCCGGAAGGACTGTCAGATTCCTATTAGGGCAACACCGCATAATTCGGCAAGAGCAGATCCTGAGAAAATTTGGGTTCTGATAAAGGCACTTTTTCGCAGATGTACTTTGTGTACCTCAAGAACAAGAAAAAGTGACGAAATCAGGACACATATTTTCCAGGAGATGCCGCAGGCGGATTATGCGGTATTGCCTTAGGGGATAGTATTACATGGGAGCAATTCTATCATTCCATATCTGAGCCGTATTTTTTCATGTGCGCCTTTATCGCTGCGAAAGATGTATCGCTGATATAATGCTCGATCCGACAGGCGTCATCTGCCGCAGTTTTCTCGTCTACGCCAAGTTTCATGAGAAGCCTGGTAAAAATGACATGCCGTTCATAGATACTCCTGGCCTTTTCCTCGCCTGTTTCTGTCAGCTTGATATAGCCGGAATCATCTATCCGAACAAATCCTTCTTTTTTCAGCAAACTGACAGCCCGGCTGACAGATGGTTTGGAGTAGCCCATGTATTCGCCGACGTCTATTCCGCGAACACACGATGACTTTTTTGAAAGAATATAGATCGTCTCGAGGTACATTTCCCCGGATTCCTGCATGGCCATCTGATCAACCTCCCTTGATTTCTTGTATCAGCTTACCATAGGCCCCGGAAAAATGCAATGCTTTATCGACGATTATCCTTTGTCTCATTCGCCGTCCCGGTTGTTTGCGTTTTATTCCGAGAGCAAATCGGTCAGGCAGTCCATGCTCAGAAGCAAAGTCGAGCTGTTGTGCAGCAGGGCTGAGGTGGCCGGAGGCAGAAGGCCGAGAGCGCCAAGGAAAATCAGCGCGCCGTTGAAGCTCATGACAAAACGGTAGTTTCGCCCGATGCGCTGCATTAGCTTCTCCGAAAGCCTGCGCAGCAGCACCAGCTCCCGCAGATCCTCCGCGGCGATCGTAATGTCCGCCACCTCGCGGGCGATGGTCGCGCCGCTGCCGATGGCGATGCCCACATCCGCGAGTGAGAGTGCCGGCGCGTCGTTGATCCCGTCGCCGATCATGACGACCGTGCGCCCCTGCGTCTGCTCCGCCTTGATGTAGGCCGCCTTGTCTTCGGGCAGAACCTCCGCGCGGTAATCGTCGATCTGAAGAGTCTTTGCGATGGCTGCCGCGGTATTTCGGCTGTCGCCGGTCAGCATGACAGCTTTCCCGATCCCGGCCTGATGCAGCTGTTCCACGATTTCCTCCGCCTCCGGGCGCAGGGGATCAAGGATACCGATGGCCGCGGACAGCACGCCGCCGATCGCCAGATACAGCCAGGAGCAGCCGGGATCAAGTGCGTCAAAACGCTGCTGATCCTCCGGGCGTATTTTGGCCCCTTCGTCCTCAAAAACAAAGTGGCGGCTGCCGATGACCGCCCGTTCGCCGCCAATTCTGGTGGCGATGCCGTGCGCGACCACATACTCCGGTTCGCTGTGCATCTCCCGGTGGTTAAGTCCCCGCTCCCGGGCAGCGCGTACAACGGCGTTGGCAACGGAATGGGGGAAATGCTCCTCCAGGCAGGCCGCGACGCGCAGCATCTCACGCTCGTCCTGCCCGTTGAATGCGACAATCTGTGATACCGTCGGACAGGCGTGGGTCAGGGTTCCCGTCTTGTCAAAGATCACGGTGTCGGCCTGACTGAGCTTTTCGAGGAATTTGCCGCCCTTGACCGTGATTTTATGCCTGCCCGCCTCGCGCATGGCGGAGAGGACGCTCAGCGGCATGGAGAGCTTCAGCGCGCAGGAGAAGTCCACCATCAGTACCGACACGGCGCGCATTGTATTCCCGGTGAGCAGCCAGGTCAGCAGGCTTCCGCCCAGACACCAGGGCACAAGCTTGTCCGCCAGATTGTAGGCCCTGCTCTCAGCGCCGGATTTCAGGCGTTCCGACTCCTCGATCATGCGCACAATGCGGTCATAGCGGTTCTCGCCCAGCGAGCCGGTGACGCGCACGACGCAGTTGCCCTCCTCCACGACGCTGCCCGCGTAGACCGCCGAGCCGGGCCGTTTGGCAACAGGAACGGATTCCCCGGTGAGGGACGCCTGGTTGAGCATCACGTCCCCTTCTTCGAGTACGCCGTCCATCGGCAGCACATGTCCAGTGTGGACGATGATCCTGTCCCCGGTCTTTACCTCGTCCAGGGAAGCCATGACCTGTGAGCCGTCCTCTGTCCGCAGCCAGACCTGCTCCACCTGCAGGGACATGCTCTTCGCCAGATCGTCGACAGATTTCTTGTGCGTCCACTCGTCGAGCGTTTCGCCGAGACTCAGGAGGAAGCGCACGGAGCCCGCGGTCGGATGATCGCCTGTCAGCAGCGAAACGCCGATGGCCACACCGTCCAGCACGTCCACCGTCAGTCTGCCGCTCAGCAGGACTCTGCCCGCCCGCCAGATGCGCGGAACGGCCATGCAGGTCGTGATGACACGCCGCACCGGCATCGGGAGAAAGAGCTTTTTCAGATAGTGGCACAGCACCCGGAAAACCAGCTTTTCCTTGTATTCCCGGTTGATCGCCCGGCTGTTCCGGCTGAGGACATGTACCTGCTCGGCGGCAAGCTCGTAGGAAAAGGCTGCAAGGCTCTGATAGAGCGCAGCGCGGTCGCCCCGGAAGACGATGATCACGCCGCAGACGCGCTCATGCACGGTCACATGCTCCACGCCCGGAAGGGCCGTCAGATACGCCTCCAGCAGATCCGCCTGCTCCATGCTCATAAAAGGCCGGACGGTGCGCAGGCGAACGCGCCCCGGGCTTTCGTGCAGAATCTGAAATTTCATCAGGTCTTTGCCGCGTCCTCGATGTACGCGGCTTCACGCTCGGCTGCTTTGGCCTCGTTGATTGCCTTCGCGTCGGCCAGAATGTCCGAGCACTTCTCCTGCATGCTCTCCACGTCGCGCATGACCTGATCCTTGCAGCGAAGCACCGCGGCCGTGGTATGGGTATAGACCTTTCTGGCATCCTTGCTGCCAAGGAGCTTGAAACCGTAGGAGCCGAACAGCGTCCCGCCCACAAAGAGTGCAATTTTTCCTGTTGTCGTCATTTTGAAATCCTCCAATTTTTATTCTTTATGGGTATCGGCTTTAATCAGCAAACCGCCCATTTCGTAGGGGTCGATCCCCAGATCGACCCGAACTCCGGGGCACTGTACAAGCCATAAGGTTTCGGTGTTCCGCTTCAAAAACATCAAGACCGTTTTGTATCATTTCATTTCTGAGCGTTTCATGCTGTCGATATAAAAGCTCCGCGAGTTCTCTGCCGTCCCTGGAGAGCTTGACTGTCGTTTTCTCTCCCCGGCTCACAAGCCCGTATTCTTCAAGACGTTCAAGCGCGGTCCGCACCGAGGCGCTGCTTCGTCCCATAAACTGACTGATGTCAATGATTCGCACGCTATAGTAGCGCTTGGAGAGGATCAGAATCGCTTCCAGAACGCTTGCGGATTGATCTTTCAAAAGAAGTCTAAGCAGATGTTCTTCTTTTCTTATTTCCATGTGCTCTGACGGCATGGCTTTCTCGCCCTGGATCTGTCTCGCAATGCTCCTGTAATTATTGCCGCGATCCACCGTTTCGCGAATGGATATCTCCGCCTTCCGCATCCCCTCCTCTGTCAGATGGATCAGATGGCCGCTGTCGACGATGAGATATCCGTCACTCTCCAAAGCCTTCAGCGCAACAGAGACAGACGGACGACTCACCATCATTTCCTTTGCAATATACGATGCGCGTACAGCGCCGTAGGACGCCAGCAGATAGATCGTACTCAGGTATTCTTTTGCCTTTTGTTCCCGCACTGTCCGTCATCTCCAGCTTTATGTCAATTCTGTCATCACGCCGCCGTCCATTCTAAACGCCCGGTCGGCAAATTTCAAAGCATCGGCTTCGTGGCTGACGATCAGAACAGCTGCGTGGGTCTCCGCCGCCTGGCGAAAGCAGCGAAAAACCAGTTCTGTATTCTCATCGTCAAGATCGCCTGTCGGTTCATCCGCCAGAATGATGGGTGGATTCATGGAAAGCGTCCTCGCGATGGCCGTACGCCGGACTTCCCCGCCGGAGAGTTCCCCTGCCCGCACATCCCTGAGATGCAGGATGTTCAGTGTATCCATCCATTGTTCGGCGCTTTGCCGATCTGCCTTTGTTTTGTAAAGCGTCTGAGGGAGAAGGATGTTCTCTGACACCGTCAGGATGTCCAATACACTCCTCGACTGCGGCACGATGCCGACGGAGCGGCTTCGCAGGGCAGAGAGTTCCTTGTCCGGCAGGCTGTAAATGTCTGTCTCTCCGAGCCGCACCTTCCCTTCCGTCGGTCTCAGGAGACCGGCGAGTATATGGAGCAGCGTCGTCTTGCCGGAGCCGCTTCTCCCACAGAGGACCGTCACAGTTCCCGGCTCCAGCGTCAGGCTGAGCGGTTTCACCGCGAAAAAGCAGTTAGCCGCGCCTGTCTTTCTGAAATACCGTTTGCTGATCTGTTCGGCTTTCACCTCGAAAGACTTTCCTTCATGTCGCTGCATATCAGTTCCCCTCCCTCAGCACGGTTCCCGGATCGACCCTGCTGAGTCGAAAGGATGTCCAGGCGGAGGCTGCCGCGCCGATCATCACCGTCGCTGCCAGAGAAGTCAGTCCCAGCAGAGTCACGGATGAGATTTCCGGCCGCAGATAGGGCAATCCGAGTTTTGTTTCGATCAGCGTTGTGAAGGGGAAGACGATCAGCGATGCAAGCAGGACGCCAAGCACACCGCCCGCCAGGCTGCAAAGCGCAGACTCCTTCAAAACCAGCCCGATCAGCATAGCGCGTGAGCTTCCCAGCAGGCGGAGTACCGCGAATTCCCTCTTTCTTTCCCCGGCTATCATTGCAAAAGCGATCAGCAGGATCACCAGCGCCAGCGCCCAGATCGCAGCAATAAGGACCGTAACTGTTTTGGAAATCCCGGCGAGGCTGTCGGAAACATCCGTCAGCATGCTCTTGGTACGGACTGCGCTGCATTTTCGGGTATGTCCCTGGATTTTGCTGTTGACCTCGCTGATGTCGTAACCGTCCTTTACCTTTACATAGATAGCCGAGATCACATCGTCATCCGGATCGCTTGTCACCTTGTGAGAAACGCCCTTGGTCTCGGCGGCTTTCAGAAGAATTTTCATGGTGTCCATGCCGCAGTAGACCGCGGTATCGAGTCCTGTACCGGTCGGTGCAGGCTTTCCGACGACCTTACAGCGTTCATCATAGATGCGGATATTCTCGCCGACGTTCGCTTCAACCTTACAGCCTGTCACAACGTCCAGTTTGCCCAGCTCCTGCGAATAGCTCTGCCCGATCCACGGACGTACAAAAAAATCCGTCTCCGGATCAAAGCCGATGACCTGGATTTTTACGGAGCAGCAGTCAGCTTTCAGGGAGGCAAGGAACACCTGCGGTGCGGCGATCTCCACGCCCTCGACTTCCCGGACACGGGTCAGATTATCCGCGTCCATATAAAAAGCCCCTGTCGTTCCCTGCAGCAGCATGTTCTGAAAGCTCACCTTTGACTGCGCGGAGGACGGTACAACGATGATATCCGCACCGAGGCGCGACTCCAGGCTGTTCAGTCCCTGCCGCAGCGACATCACGACGATGGAGCCTCCGAAGACCGAAAATGCCAGCAGTGCCGTAAGCGCGGCCAGAGCCATCGTCCGCCCGGGCCTGCGCAGCAGGTTCTGAACGGGAAGCTGTCGCATGCTCATGCCCGGCTCCCCGCCCTTCTTTTCTCAGCAAAAAATCCGATCAGTGAAATAATCGCGGAAATCGAAAAGAGGAGGATCATGGCAGGCTGCATCAGCGCGCGGCAGCGCATGGTCGCCATGCGGCAGAGGTCGATCAGCGTGCCCGGGATCAGGCACCCAAGGCAGGCGGTAAGAAACATCGGGACAAAGGCCCCCTGACGCATCCGGCTGTCCCTGCAAAGCAGGGTAAAAAGGCTCTCCGCTGTCAAAAGGATCCCGATTCCAAGAAGCGCCCGGCCTGCCCAGTGACAGGCGCCGAAGCTTCCGTCATCGTGAACGCAGGGGCCGAGAAAGCTCACGCTGCCGACAGCGATCACCACAGAAAGCAGCAGGACAAACAGTGCGCATAGAGAATAGTGTTTCATAGACTTATTTTTCAAAATTCTCGTTGATGATTTCCCTCGCCACCCTGCCGTGTTCCAGTACGATCGTGCGCTGCGCCGCCTCGGCCACCTCCGGGTCATGCGTGACGACAATGAGCGTGGTGCCCTCGTCATGGAGCTGGCGGAAAAGATCAAGGACGATATTCTCATTCGCCTCATCCAGATTGCCCGTCGGTTCGTCGGCAAGGATTAGCTCAGGATGGTTGATTAACGCCCTGGCTACGCAGACGCGCTGCTGTTCGCCGCCGGAAAGCTGACTCGGCAGATGCCTGGCGCGCTCCCGCAGGCCGACGCGGCCGAGCGCTTCCAGCGCCTCCTCCTCATCCGGCATGGAGTGGTAGTACTGACTGACCATCACATTCTCAACAGCGGTCAAATAGTTCACCATATGAAACTGCTGAAAAACAAGGCCGATCTTGTCCCGCCGGATATCCGTCAGGGCCTTGCTGCTCTCTTTGGAAATATCCACACCGTGCAGCAAAACCTCACCGGAGCTCGGTTTATCCATGCAGCCGATAATATTCATCATCGTGCTCTTGCCGGAGCCGGAGGGTCCCATAATGGCGACCCACTCTCCCTTGTCCACATGGATGCTCACATTATCCAGTGCCTTCAGTTCTCCGTAGATTTTTGAAATATTCTTTAATTCCAGAAGGCTCATGATTATTCTCCTTTCAGAACCAGTGCCGGGTCGATCGCCACCGCGCGCTTGATGGGCAGCAGACAGGAGACCGCCGCGATCAGCATGGACATAAGCAGCGTAACCGGCAGCAGAAGCGGCTGGAACGTGATGGATGAGCCGAACACGTTCACACTCACGACCTGGGCAAACACGAAGCCCAGGAGCGCGCCGAGTACCCCGCCGAGCCCGCCGAGGAACATGCCCTCTCCCAGAAACTCCGCCCGTATCGAGCTGTCCGGTGCGCCGAGTGCCTTGCGAAGTCCGATCTCCCGCCGCCGCTCCGACACGACCGCCATCATTGTGGTTGACACACAGATCGTGGTGAGCAGCAGCACGACCACCGTAACGAGGAAGACCAGCGCCTGGAGTTTGCCCAGAACTGCTGTCTCCGAGCGCGTCACTCTCTTGACAAGCCGGGCCATGACACCGGTATCCGCTTTGTCGATTTCACTGACATACTTTTCAAGCTGCTCTGCGTTTGCAGAGATGCTGAGCTCCGCGACGTCAAGGTTTTTGTCCTGCGTGAGATCCTCCAGATCCCGCAGTTTCATGTAGATGTAAGATTCCTCTTCCCCGCCGGTGACAAGAATGCCGGTAACGCTGAAATATCCGGAACGCTCCGCCGCCGCAGTGCCCTTTGTGATGCTGTGGGCGTTGTTCAGCGCGTCAACGACAGCCTGTGAGGAGATCGTTGCACCCGAAACAGCGTCCACATCCTCGCCCAAAGTAACCGGCAGTTTCTTCCCGATAAAGCGGGATTGAAAATTTTTGTCAGTCCCCACCTGCCCGCCGATCTCCGGCGTCTGTGAGGAAGCGTCAATTGTGAGTCTCGCAATTCTCCCCTCATCGTCAAGCTCCGCCTCGACCACGACGATCCCGGCGTTAAAGCCCTCGGCGCTGCCGCTGAGCTTTGCGCCCCCAATCCAATCGTCCGACGCGTTTTCATTCACCGTGACGCTCGGCCGCCAGGTAAGCTGGATATAACTGCCTGCCTTTGCCCCGATGGTGTCGGCGATCTCCTTGCCGACAAGGATTTCCTTATCCTCGCGGGGGTATTCACCCTCGACACTGAAATAAGGGCTTGTCTTCTGCACCTCGTCAAAATCCGTTCCGGCAGTAGTAAAGGATTGCTGGCGGCTCGTCATATCAAGACGGACGTAGCGATAAGGTGTCGCGCCGACAAGCTGCTCCTCGGGGAACACGTCGAGCGCCTTTTGCATCGTATCCGCAGTGAGCGTCTGCCCCTCTTTTGCCAAAAGGATCATGTTAGCGCCGTAGGAGCGAAACTGTGCGCCCATTTGTCGCGGAACGTCATAATAGATGGTCACAAGGCCGGAAAGAATGGTCGCGCCGATCGCAATGGACAGGAGGGCAATGAGCATACGGGAACGCCGGCGCAGGAGCGAGGCCGTGATCATCCGCAGGAACATTTTTCTTTTTGTCATCAGGCTGCCCCCCCTCTCAGTGCCCGCCGTGAAGCACCTCGGCCGGACGAAGCCGAAGCACCATCCGAATGGCCGGGAGGCTGCCCGCCATGGTGACAAGCGTGATCAGGGCCGCTACAATCGGAATGACCTTCAGCTTCATCTCCACCGCCGAGCCGAAAACGCTCTGTCCGATCAGCTGTGCAAAACCGAAGCCCATGAAGTATCCGATCACACCGCCGATGAGGGCCGTGATCAGTATTTCTACGATAATGACCCCGGTGATGGAGCGATCCTTTGCGCCGATCGCTTTCAACAGTCCGATCTCCTGCGCGCGCTCCATAACACTGGCCGTCACCAGGTTGGAAATGCCGAGGGCTGAGCCCACCAGGCTCAGCGCCGTGATGAGGATCATCAGGAGCTGTGTTTTTTCAAGAATCGCGCCTTCCCCCTCCGCCACCTGGCGCACAGCCGTGGCGAGCGAATTGGGGATCGCCTCCTGGATCTGATAGCAGATGGCGCTGACGTAGGCCGTGCAGTACCAGGTCTCATAGTCCCTGCTGCTGAGAGCCTGAGGATTCTTCGCCGCTCGTTTGGCAAGCTCATTGTCCGGCGTCGTGATTGCCGAAACCTCAATGGATGCCACCTTGCCTTCCCGGTCTGTCAGCCCCTGCACGCAGTCCAGCGTGGCAAAGATCTGCTGATCCTCGTCTCCGCCTGCGTCATAGATGCCGGCAATGACAAGCTGCTTTTCATGCTGCCCCGCTTTGATCGTCACGGTATCGCCCACGGACCAGCCCTGCTGATCGGCAAGAACAGCGCCGACCATGATCTCGCTGTCGGCATTGGCATCCTTTTCGTCAAGCCATTTCCCCGCCGTTATATCCCACCAGGAGCGCATGCCGACCACGCCGGCGTCCAGCTCTTCGCCGGTCGGCAGAGAGAGATGATGATTGAACCAGGTTCCGACCGTCTTCACAGGCGTTCCATCCGGGATTGTGACCGTTGTGTCAAGGAAGGGCGTAAAGTCCACAATATTGAATGCCCAGAAGATGGTTTTGATCTTTCCCAAATCCTCTTCCCGCAGATAAGAGGCGGCAATCGCTTCCCCGCTGCCTCCGATGTCATAGATGTCTGAAAGCAATGAGGCGTCCTTCGGCTTCACGGTAATATTGGCGCCATAAGTTTTGAGTTCCTGATTCACCTTATCGCCGACATCCATCATGACGTTCAGCATACCGGTTGCCAGCGAGGCGCCGAGCGCAATGGTAAACGCGATCAGCAGCATCTTGCCGCGCTGATGAAACAGCACCCCGCGTATCATTTTTAAAAGCATGGATTCTCATCCCCCTTCATCGGAATTCCTTTTCTCCGGCAAGAATCTCCGCGAGCCGGAACACAAGGCTTCCGTCGCGCACCTCATAAGAGATCGGGATCGGGTTGCAGCCGCCCTTAAAGCCGATGGTATTGATGTTCATGACCACGTCGCAGCGGCGGCATACCACCTGCCCGTTTCGTTCAAAGTACCCTGCGTTTCCGCAGACCTCGCAGGCATCCAGACCTGTGCCGAAGCTCGCCGAACCGGGCTTTTTCACGACGATCCAGCGGACGTTGACGCCGTTTTCCGTCTGATACTCAAAGCGGTGCAGATGTCCGTCAGAGACGGTTTCCATCGGAATCAGGATCTCTTCGCCCTCCACGGTATAGGTCTCCGGCGGAGAGAGTTCGATGACGCGGGTATCGTGACTTTTAACCGCGCTGAGGATCACGGCGATCGCCGCGAGGAAAACGGTCAAAGCGACTGCGAGCCTTCTGTGGCGGCGGTTTCGCGCGCGAAGCTTTCTGTGTTGGGCAGAGTTGTCATAGGGCTCCGTGACCTTTGTGTTCTCAAAGAAAAATACAATCGCCAGAATCAGGCACAGCACGATAACTGTCCATATGAACATCATCGCGTTTTGTGAGGCAAACTGTGTCAGTCTCCGAATCCAGCCATATTTCTCTGCACTGTATTTGATCGGCCACTTCAGCCATTTCGCCCGGCTGACAAACGGCACGAAGAAATAGCAGAAGCAGTAAAACGCATTCCACACGGTCCCAAGCGCCAGCGTGAGCTTCGGAGTCCCTTCCCTCTTTATCTGCAATGCACATTCATAAAGCAGACGCGCATATATAGTCAGAATCACAAGTGCAAGCGCCCATCCCAGCAGGCGCTGCATATAATACCAGGACCAGTAGCCGTTCCCCATGGTGTTGAAGTTAAAGGGATAGCCCATGACACCGGGAAGCTTATAAAAAATCCAGCTTGCCGAAAGTCCCGCGCCCGAAAAGCACAGGAGTCCTTCCCCGAAGCGAAGGGGAAGCTCTTCCGATTCGCGCTTCTTTCTTCCGAAGATCAGCAGAAGCAGGATGAAGATCGCGGTAAAGCCCATGATGATCCCATAGATCACATGGTTCCAGTGACTGGAGATGATGCGGTTGGACGTGTTCTTGAACCAGGCAAGCACGGCTGACGCAAGGACGCCGAGGACAATGCCCATCCCGTTAAAGGCGCGTCCCTTCCTGCCGAACTGTCTTCCCAGCACGGCGTGCATCAGCGAAACGAAGGCAACCGGCAAGATCAGATCCTGCGTCACCATCCAGAGATATTTCAGCATATACTCATGCCTCCAGATACGACATTACGATAAACATGGAAATTCAAAAAATGCGCAAGGTGCTGACACACAATACCCCGCGTATTGTGTGTCAGCAACACTGTTTCTTACTCTGTATAAGGTCAGTGCGGGAGAATTACCACTGCTTGACAAACTCCCACTCGGTCCAGGTCGCGGTGAGGGGCTCGGTCCAGAATTCATCCGCTTCGACGCCGGTCTCATCGTCCACATGGAGCAGATAGCCGTTCTCGGCAGGGCTCTTGATGGAGAGGGTGATGTCATACAGGCCGTCCTTCAGGGCGATGTTGTTGCCATAGTGGGGGCCGTCGGAAGCGGCCATCGGCATCATGGAGCCGTCCAGAACCTTTTCACCGGTCGCGTGATCGTAGATCACATAGTCAATGCTCAGGTAGGGGACCCAGCCGTCAACCGGGAAGCCGTAGGGGTTCTCATTCGCAGTGAGGTCAACCTCAATGTGAAGGTCGGAGCCTTCTTTGGGAGTCGCGCTCTCAACAGGGGCCATATCGACAGGCTGGAAATAAACCATGCTCATGGTCATAAAGCCGACTTCCTGTTCGCCTTCAACGCCAAGCTCGAACTCGTCGAAGCCGGCCTCTTCGTCCGCCGCGTAGGCAACGGCGCCAAGGCTGAGTACCATCATGACCGCCAGCAGCAGTGCAAGAAGTTTTTTCATGAAACAATCCTCCATTTTTTACTTTACCCTTTACAGGGTGGATCTATTGCCGAGGCAGCGTACCGCGGGGAAACACTGTCCGGAACAGCAAATTTACTTTGCGCTCAGCTCCGCGCGCAGCGCATCCATCTTTCCGCGATAATGCGCTACAAGGAAAGTCACGAGCAGGATAATGCTGAGAATGAGCTGAGGAACCAGCGTCTCAAGCCACGGATAGATACCGAAGATCTGGATCACGTCGTTTTCCGGGATTCCCGGAACATTCAGGGTCAGATCGAAGACATTGCCCTCTGCGAGCTCCTTGATTCCGCCGCCGAGGAAGCTTACGCACATGACAGCCATCAGGATGCTGGTCGCGGTGAAGAACACCTTGATCGGCAGCCGGATCGACAGCTTTGTGATGGCGAGGTACACGAATACCAGCAGTACGCAGCCGACGCCAAAGCCGGCCCATACCATGCCGGGATTTCCTTCGTTCAGCATCGGCTGGTAGAACAGCACGACCTCCGCGCCCTCGCGGAACACGCTGAGGAAGGCGGTGAAGGCCAGCGCGAAGCTGCTCCCGGTCTCTACCGAGGACTGTACCTTTCCGTCAATGTAGCGGCTCCAGGAGGCAGCCTCTGCTTTTGAAATCATCCAGTTGGACACATAGAAGAGGACGCAGACCGCAATCAAAGCCGTTATGCCTTCAATAACCTCCTGGCTCTGTCCCGCACCTGTCCACACGCGCTTGAGCCACGCCAGCAGCCAGGCGGCAGCGAAGCTCATGACGACGCCGAGGAATGAGCCGATATACACATTTTTGAGCGTCTTCTGATTGCCGCTTTTTACGAGGTAGGCAATCATACCCGCAATAACCAGAATGGCTTCCAGGCCCTCACGGACGATGATGCCAAACGCCCCCAGGAAGGTCAGCAGCCGGGGATCGCTCTGCGAAGCGCTTTCCTCTTCCATCTGCGCCGCGAGCTGTTCCGCCGCCGCTGCCGCCGCCGCTGCTTTCGCCTCCTCTTCCTTCACATCCAGTGCCTTTGCCATTTTGAGAATGTCATTCTTGGCGCTGTCTGTGCCGGTGCGGTACTTGTTCTTCTGATATTTCTCGGAGGCGGAGGAAATCAGGCTGTGAAGCGCGGTAAAATGCGCGTCCATTTTCTCTCGATCCTTCAGGGAGAGATCCGCGTAAATCGCATGGCTGAGACCGGATTCTTCGTAGACGGTATAGTAGGCGGTATTCAGGTTATCTGTCGCCGCCTCAAAATCCTTGTCCAGATAAGCCATATATGCTGTATCCAGCAGCTCCTTCACAAGCGTTGCCGCTTCATACCAGCTTTCATACTTTGCAGCCGCATTGGGATCCTCGGAAAAATCAGCGTATGGGTCTGTATCCACAAGCTCCCCGTGCAGATAATACTTCATCTCACTGAGGAGTCCCCCCTGCTGGGTGGCGAGCTTGTTGCCATCCTCGCGGATCATGCTTTTGAGCTTTGTGAGGGCTGAGCGTACCTTGATTTTGGTTTCAAGATCCGTGTTGTCCTTTTTGACCGCCGCCTTGCAAGTCGAAAACTGCATCTCCACCGCATTCTTACGATTGCCGGAGACATAGCTCATCGTCTGCCGCTCAAAACCAGTCGTCTCATAGATACGAAAATAGGCATTGCTTACGCTGTCATAAGCTGCTTTTGCGTCCCCTTCCAGATAATACTCAAAGGCCGCGTCGAGATACTTGTCGATCTCATCCGCCGCATCCGCCCAGCGAGTCGATGGTTCTTCTGCAAAAGCCGCTGTTTCTGCCAGGACGGAAAACAGCAAAACCAGCGCCAGCAGAACAAGCATCTTCCGTTTTATTTTCTCCATGGGATCCCTTCCTCACATCTTGTATAATTCGCGTTTATCTAACAGTTCATTGTACCATCTGTTAGATATATCTAACAGATGGTTAGCATCCGCTAACCATTCGTCAAAATAAGGAATCGCACGGGTAACCCACACGATTCAAGCGATCTCCTGATTTAGCTGGGTGAAGTTTACCATTTTTAATGTTAGTTGTCAAGTGCTAACTTTCGCTTCCCGTTTAGGCAACACCTCGCCCGCCGCCCAGTTCCGGAATGACGCCCGAGGTCTGCTTTTTCGGCTATCGCCAAAAAGTTGCCGATAGCAGACTCTTTGTCCCTGTGGTTTTACAGGAACAGAGCCGCAATATGATAGACGATGCAGGCGAGGATCAGCGCGCCGCAGACATAGAAGGCGGCGATTCTGGCCGTCCATTTGAGAGAGTGGGATTCCCGGTAGGTGGTGCTCAGGGCCATGACGCAGGGGATGTTGAAGGTGCAGGCGCACATGAAAGCCAGCGCTTCGGCCTTGCTGACCACGTTAGACATAGCCTGACCCAGCACGGCGTTGTCAGTCGCTACATTAAAGGCGGAGCGGAAGGTCGCGTCCAGAACGGTGCCCTCCCCGACGAAGACCGCGTTGAGCACGCCCAGTACCGCTTCCTTGGCAAAGGCAGAGCTGAGGAAGCCCATGAAGGTCCGCCAGCCGAGACCGAAGATACGGGTCACAGGCTCAATGGCGGTTCCGACCTTATAGAGCAGACTGTCCGCCACGTTGCCGGTGCCGCTGTAAGAGAATGCCCAGAACAGCAGGGAAATCAGCGTCACCGTCCGAAGCGCGCGATTGAAAATGTCCCAGGCCTTCAGGAAGGCCTCCTTGAGGATGTGCTTCCAGTGGGGCTTATGGTAAGGCGGCAGCTCCATGATCATGCCGCTGCGCGAGCTTCCAGGCACCAGCGTGCGGCCGAACACCTTGGACACGATCGTCATCAGGAGCACCACATAAAGCAGGATGCCCAGGATGACAAGCATCGTCTGCCAGGGAGTGAAGAACATGGAACTGATGACCGGGATGATGGTCCATATGGAGGCGCAGGGCACCGCCCACACCACCGCCATGGTCAGCATCCGCTGTCCCCAGTTATCCATCACTCGTGTGCCGCAGGTGCCGCCGATAGTGCAGCCAAAGCCCATCAGGATCGGGCAGATGGCCTTGCCCTGCAGGCCCAGGCCGGACAGAAGGCTGTCAAACTGATAGGCCGCCCGGGCCAGGAAACCGATCTCCTCCAGATAGCCGAATACCAGATTGACGCCGAAGACGAATCCAGACATGGCGATGCAGAAGTATAAGGTGTTGGGCAGGATGATGCTGAAGATCGAGACCAGCCAGGGGTGTACGTTCCAGCCATTTAAGAGATCGGCGATGGGCTTGTTCAAAAACTGCGGAATCATGGATCCGATTCCCATCAGGGGGAAGCAGATGATCATCGCCGCGAGGAAGCCGACCAGGATCGTCCCGAAGCAGGCGAATTTACCGCGGATGGGACTCAGCAGCCGTTTGTCCCGCTTGCTCAGTTCAAAGTGCTTCTGTTCGGAATGGGTTACGCCCGCAAGCACGCTTTGGATCCAGCGGTATTTGGCCTCGCTTTCCGCCTGCACGTCGCCTCCCGCCGGGATCTCCGGTACGGACGCGAGCTTGTGGGGGCTCACCAATTCTTTGGCCAGGAGCGCTTTCAGCTCGTCGTAGCCTTTGCTCTCGGCTGCGGTGAAAGGCAGTACGGGGATGCCCAGGCGCTGTTCCAGTAGCTTGTGGTCGATCTCCTTTTTCTGTGCCTTTGCCACGTCCATCATGTTCAGCAGCAGCAACGCGGGCTTATTTAGCTGAGCAAACTCGGCTACCATGTACATGCTGCGTTCAAGCTGAGAGGCGTCCACCAGAATGCAGACCAGATCCGCCTGATTTGCTTTGATGAAATCCGCTGTGATGATTTCCTCATCCGAATTGCCGGAGAGGCCGTAGCTGCCGGGCAGGTCGGTGACGGTATAGCGTGTGCCGTTATAGGTGTAGAATCCATCGTTCTTCTCCACGGTCTTGCCGGGCCAGTTGCCCACATGCTGCCGCGAGCCGGTCAAGGCGTTATAAACGGTAGATTTACCGGAGTTCGGCTGGCCCAAAAGGGCGATCGCGTTTTTCATATCGTCTCCACCTCGATTCTTTCCGCATCCGCGCGGTTAATTGCGATCAGCGTCTCACGCATATAGATCAGCATCGGCATCTTTTTATCGTTGCGCACGGTCTGGAACTCTGTCCCTTCCGTAACGCCGATGGCGGTGATGCGGTTGAGAAAGTGCGCGTCCCCGCCGATCCTTTGGATCAAGCCGTTCTGATCCGGTTTCATTTCTGTCAGTCTCATATCTTTCCTCCCTTTTTTTGGGCCGCGCAGCCGCTGCATCCTTCACAGCCGCAGCCGCATGACCCTTGTTTTCTTTCCTTGATTTTGCTTCTGATCAAAAAGAATACGATTGCAGCCACCACAAGCAGCAGTACGATGGAAGCAAGGTTCTCCATGATCCAGGTCGCCATTTCAGTTCTCCTTTCTGCGTGTTAGCTTTCGCTAACCCTTTGCCTTAAGGCAACACCGCATAATTCGGCGAGAGCGAATCCTGAGAAAATTTGGGTTCTGATGAAGGCATTTTTTTGCAGGAATACTTTGTGTATTTCAAGAAAAGGCGCCGATGGCGGATTATGCGGTGTTGCCTTAAAAGCTGCCCCACAAAAAGTGAGGCAAAACGTTGTTATAGACCCAGTACTCCGTAGGCACCAGCCGTAAAGAATTTCACGATGGTATGAATGTAGTTTTCCATCACGTCCCGGCTCAGATCGTGCAGTACCGCTTCAAAAACGCTGGAGACATAGGCGTGGCAAATCATGTGCATCTCCGGTTCTGAGGGAAGCTCCGCCGAGAGATAGCCGTGCTTCCTGGCTAAATTCAGAGAACGCAGGGATATATCCGTCTCCATACAGACCACGTCGTTCAGGAAATCGCTGTACTTTGTCCCGTCCGAGCATTTCAGCAGCAGCTTCAGCGCGTCAAAGTGCCGATAGATATAGTCCAGCAGCCGATCCGCGTCCATGATCATCCAGAGCCTGCGTATCTCTCCCGTCTCTACCGCCTCACGGCAGACTGGCTCGGCTTCGGCAAAAATTTTTCTGATCTCATCCACAGCGGGCTGAACAAAAAAGGAGAAGATGTCCTCTTTGCTCTCAAAATGCCGGTAGAAGGAGCCTGTCGTGACGCCGGCCTCGGCGCAGAGATCCCGGAGGTTTGTGCGCTCAAAGCCCTTTTCCAGAAACATCTTCATGCCGCTTTCAAGGATCCGTTGATGGGTTTCGTCATAGGTTCCGTAGGCCAAGCGCCTCACCTCCTGTGATAACAGTGATTGCTAACTTTGTTACCATTATAGCCACAGGAGTTCTCTTTGTCAACCGGATTTTTGGATACCCAACTCTCCAAGGTCATTCTTTCCGTGCGGTGCACAGGAATGAAAATGGCGAGATTTTACGATAATACCAACGTTCAAAGCCTGCGTTTTGGATCATCTCCGTGATCTCCCGGCGGGTATACATCTTCACATCTCCACCCGGCAAACGGGGAAAGACCCAGTTGGCCAGGGCCCGGATCGGGGCGGCACAGTCCATGTCGTTCAAGAGCAGCGTTCCGCCGTGGTACCAGGATACGGTACATCTCATTCAAAGCGCCCTGGGGATAGGGGTAGTGGTGGATGCTCATGTTGCAGGTCACGACGTTATGTTTCTTTACCTTCCTGTTCAAGCCAGCTGTAAAACCGCTCGTGCAGCCGCCGCATTTCATCCGGCGCTTTCATCGAGTGCCGGTACATAAACCGATCACCGAAGGAGCTTTGAAAAACCAAGCCGAGGATCCATTCCACAAGCGGCACGGGCAGCAGGCGAAACGCCTGCATTTTCCTCGGGGAAAGACGAATGTTCCGGGCCGCAATCTCATTGAGGTTATCCCGAATCTGCTTTCTCTGTCCTTTCTTCAGTGAAGCTATGGTGTTCCCTGTTATTTCACTTCAATTGTCTGAGATTTCTTCACATGCTGGCGTAATCACAGCACTCGCCGCCTCTTTCTGGCTCTTTTCCTGATGAAAAACACTTCCATAGCAGCTCTCGGCTGTTGCGGAAAGCCCGTGTATAAAAAGGAGCGTCGGAAACGCCTCCGCCCCCATTGTGATCCGTAGCTGTCCTCCTTCATCTCTTCTCCGCCGGGCCGGCCATAAGTTTTTCTTGCCAAATTCAAAGTATTTCATCTGTTAAGATACCCCTCTGCCATTTCTCATCGAATCAAGGTCACGATCCGGCCAACTTTTCAGAACAGGGTGCAGATCCAGGCCGCCAGCGCAGAGGCCGCCGGAAAGATCACAAACAGCTTCAGAAGCTGGCTTTTCAGGTTGTACCCGTATTTCCTGCCATCGTACACGGGCGCCACCTCGGGGTAGTAATACTGGAAGAAACGAAAGCGGCACAGCAGAAACCAGTCAAAGAAAACCATGTCGTAGGCTTTGTAGATCGTAAAGATCAATACAAAGCGCAGGAAGAACTGTTTAAAAGAAAAGCCGCTCCGAAACCCGTCCCAGACGGAGAGCACACCCACGCCCAATATCAGCAGGATGCTGATGATCATCAGCACCCATCCCATTGCCCTTGCGCCGCAGAACAATTCCTCATTTCTGGCTTTTAAGACCTCCAGAGCTTCCTTCGGGGCTGACGAGAAAAACCATTTGTTCGTGCCGTCATACTGAACGAAAGCCACTGCAGATATCAGCAGGAGCGTGATCGCCGCGCAGAATACGACCGCCAGAAATATTGTTAAAAGCATGATGACCTCCCGATTGTAAATGATGTTTTTCTTTTTTTGAAATCGCTTGTCTCCATCTGTTGCAGCTTTTGAAATACCGTTTCTTTCGAGGCCGGAAAGATAGAGGTCTTCTTTACAATCATCTTTCCCGCTCCTCGCTCACATATTTTTTCCAGCCAATCAGCAGCGCAGTAAACATGACGATCGCGCCAAGGCTCATGTTTGACGTTGCGATCCCGTTGATCAAGGCTGTGTTTCCAAGCTGACGGACTGCGTTGAAAACAGCCTTTCCGATCAGCAGGTTAAAAACGCAGTACCATTTTGGAAACGGCGTGCGACCCTTTACAAAAGCGATGAACTGCACCACGCTCGCGCCTGTGAAGAATATGCCGAATACAGCCGCCGCCGGGAGCAGAAAGTACAACAGATATCTCAGCGCTATGTCATAACCGATCTCCGGGCCCGCCACTTCCGTGACGGATTTGTATATCCACATAAACACGCCGCACGGCAGGTGTACGGCTCCTCCGCCCACGGCAAGATAAACGTACATGGAAAGCTTATAAAAACTGCCGATGCGGGGCATTCTCTCCCGGATCAACGGCCAGATTGTCATTAGGCCGGGAAACTCCAGGCATATCCCCACATAGCCGATAAGGCCACCCAGAATTGGCCGCCACGCGGGCATGGCCAGTGCAATGGCAAAATAGCCTTCGATCATGTTTGCCCCGTCCGGGAACTTCGCCGCGCCGATCAAGCAATCGCCGATCAGTGTCAGCGCCGCTCCGAAGAGGCCGATTTTTAAATCCCGCTGCGCTTTTTCTCCGTTCATGTCCGCGCCTCTTACCATTCTTCATTTATTATGAGTTGACTTCTTTTATCTTGAACACACATCTGCGACTGCTTCCGGCTCCCGGTCCCCCAGGATCCAATGTACCTTGTATCCATCAAGTAAGTTAGCGATAACTAACTTTATTATATACATTCTATTTCTTCTCGTCAATGAATACTGTTAAAAATATTTATTGCGAAGTTTAAAGAAACCGTTGCAAAACGAGAGTTTTGCAACGGTCCTATTTGTTATCAAGGATTCATTCCTCTTTTATGTTCTGACCTTCCAGCTGGCCGCCTCGCGGCGCTCGCCGATAAAGGTTTTATACAAGCCGTCCTCTTCCATCAGGCTCTCATGATTCCCCTGCTGGGCGATCTTCCCGTGGTCGATCACCAGGATCTGGTCGGCATGCTCCACGGTCTTAAGCCGGTGGGCGATCATGATGACGGTCTTTTCCGCCGTCAGCGCCTGGATGGCCCGCATGAGCTCGTTTTCGTTCTCCGGGTCCACGTTGGCCGTGGCCTCGTCCAGGAAGATCACCGGCGCGTCCTTCATCATGGCGCGGGCAATGGAGATGCGCTGCTTCTCCCCGCCGGAGAGGCTGGCGCCGCCCTCGCCGATCACCGTGTCGTAGCCCTCCGGCAGCGCCATGATGAAGTCGTGGCAGCAGGCTTGCTTCGCCGCCGCGATCACAGCGTCCATGCTCGCCTCCGGCCGGCCGAAACGGATGTTGTTGGCGATGGTGTCGTGGAAGAGGTACACGTTCTGGAACACAAAGGAGAAGTTGGCCATCAGGGAATCCATGTCGTAGTCCTTCACGTTCCGTCCGCCGAGGGCGACGCTGCCCGCGTCCACATCCCAGAAGCGGGCCAGGAGATTGACCAGCGTGGTCTTGCCGCCCCCCGAGGGACCGACGATGGCCGTGGTGGTCTTCTCGGGGATTTGGAGCGATATGCTGTCTATGACCTTGCGCTTTTCGTAGGAGAATTCCACCGCATCGGCGCGGAGCTCCCGCGTCTCAGGCGCGATCACCTCGCCGCTGATATCCATCTGCGGCGTGTCCAGGATCTCCTGAGCACGATTGACACTGACATCTACCACCCGCAGCAGGGCGGAGTAGTTGCCCGCGGTCTCGAGGCTGGCATAGACGATGAAGGCGGAGATCACCATGACCACAGCCGTCAGAGCGTCCATGCTGCCCGCGCAGAAGAAGGCGCAGGAGAAGCCCACCATGCAAACGCCCGTGAGCTTGGCGATGAAATTCTGCGCCGTCAAACGCGGGATGAACGTCACTTCCATATCCGTGTTGATCTGCGCGTTTGCGGAGATGGCGTCGTTGAGCTCGCGGCTCTTGGCGCCGGTCAGGTGATAGGCCTTGACCTCCGCCATGCCCTGAAGGTACTCCAGCACCTTCTCAACCAGCTTCTCATCGGCCTTGATCTTCTTTCCGGCGAGCTTCCCGGCGGCTTTCTGCAGGAATGTGTTTTCCAGAAGGAAGAGGGCAAAGCCCGCCAGCAGCACCAGGGCGATGCGCCAGTCGAAGAAAAACAGCATCACGATGATCAGCGAGGTGGTCAGCAGCCCCTCGCACACCAGCATCACCACGCGGGTTGCCACGTTTTCGAGGTTCTCCATGACATTGGTTGTGACGGATGTAATCTGCCCGAGGGAGTTTTCGTTGAAATATCCCATGGGGAGATAGCGCATGTGCTCGGCGATCTCCACCCGCTTTTTCGCGCAGGTGTCGTAGCCCGCCTCGGTCTGGAGCATGGTGCTTTTGGCCTTGATGAGGCCGGAGCCCAGGATTGAAAGCAGCATGATGCCCAGGGAGAGCAGAATGTCCCTCGTTTCCACGCTCCCCCGCAGCAGAGCGCGCGCCATGCAGGCGATGGCCGGGATCTTCAAAGCTTCAAAGATGGCCTGCAGCACGCCCAGGGCAATGGAGAGGCGGAACTTATGCCGGTTTTCCTCGCCGCAGAAGGCGAAAAAGCGCTGTATTGTTTTAACCATTGTCTTTCACCTCCATATGTGCGTTCCACATCTTCTCATAGAGACCGTGCCTTCCGAGCAGTTCTTTGTGCGTCCCGGCATCGTCGATCTGCCCGTCTTTGATGACATAGATCTTGTCTGCGTCCATGACGGTGGAGAGCCGGTGGGCAATGACGATCAGCGTCTTGCCCTCGGTGAGCTTCGAGACGGAGCGCTGGATGACGGCCTCGTTCTCCGGGTCGGTGTAGGCGGTGGCCTCGTCGAGGATGACGATGGGCGCCGCCTTCAGCATGGCGCGGGCGATGGAGATGCGCTGCCGCTCGCCGCCGGAGAGGTGGCCCCCGGAGGAGCCCACCAGCGTGTCGTAGCCCTTTTCCAGGCCGAGAATAAAGTCGTGGCAGCCGGACTGCCGGGCGGCCTCCTCCACTTCCGCGTCCGTGGCGGTGGGGCGGCCGATGCGGATGTTTTCCCGCACGCTCATGTTGAAAAGATAGTTGTCCTGGGAGACGAAGGCGATCTTGTCGGCGTAGGCCTCCTGGGGGATCTGGCGGATGTCCGTTCCGCCCAGGCTGATGCTGCCGCTCGTCACATCCCAGAGGGAAGCGATGAGCCTTGCGATGGTGCTCTTGCCGCTGCCGCTGGGGCCGACGAGGGCCACAAAGCTGCCCTCCGGGATCGCCATAGAGACGCCGTGCAGCACCTCTTTCTCCTGATAGGCAAAACGCACGTCCTTCAGCTCAAGATCGTTTCTCTCCGGCACTTCCCCCTCCGCCGGGCGGATCATCTCCGGGGCGTCCAGAATGGCCCGCACTTCGCCGAAGATGGTGCCCATGGTGCGAAAATCGTCGGAGTAGCTCATCATGGTGATGATGGGTGTGATGACGCCCACCGAGAGGATGATGACGGTCACGAAGTCCTGCGCGCTCAGCGAGCCGTTTTTCACCAGCAGACCGCCGATCGGCAGCACGGAGACCATAGTAGCCGGCATGAGCACCATGGCAAAGGTAAAGGGGATGATGCTGGCGCGCATCCAGTCGATGAAGCTGTGGGCCGCCTCATAGGCGTCGTGTACGAAGCGCTCATAGCTGGATTTGGTCTTGCCGAAGACCTTGATGACCTGGATGCCGCCGATATACTCCACCGCCGTGTCGTTGAGGGCCTTGGTGGCCGTAACCGTGCGCTGATAGAACTTGGCGCTGCCCGCCATCATGAACACATAGCAGAACATCCCCAGCGGCACGGTGGCGAGCGAGGCCAGACCCATGCGCCAGTCCACGGTGAAGATATAGACCAGAATGATGATGGGGATCAGCAGATTGGCCGTAAACTCCGGCACAATATGGGCCAGGGTTGTCTCGATGGAGTCGATGCGTTCGATGAGGGTGTTTTTCAGCGCGCCGGAGCTCTGCTCCAGTACGGCGCCAAGCGGCATCCGCGTCAGCTTCTCCAAACATTTCTTGCGGATCTCGCCCAGCACAGCGAAGGTAGCCTTGTGGCTGGTGGTGGTGGACAGAGCATGAAACAGCACCCGTCCCAGCCAGAGCGCCGCCATGATCAGGCAGCGGCTCAGGTAAAAAGGAAAGTCCATCACGCCGTCCATCAGTCCCTGTACGACGCCGATCACCACAAAGTACGGCGCCAGGGAAAAAGCCACCCCGATGATCGCCAGGGCCACGCTCAGGATATACTGTCCCCCGTGGTCGCCTGTTTGACCCAGCACCCAGGCCATGGGTGACTGGGTCTTTTTCGTTTTCTGCATAAGCAAACCTCCCGTGTTTTTGTTAGCTAACAAAGTCATTCTCTCGTTAACTAACCTTAAAAATAGCCATCGCCTATCCCCCAAGGAGAGGGATAGGCGGTGTTTACGAAAGGATCGTTCCGGCTAAAAACCCATTAGTTTTTTCCAGCCGGGAAGGAAAAAGGCTTCAATGGTGTCCAGACAGCGGATTGCATCCTCAGGCGGATAGCTGTGTATGACCGGTTCAAAAAGCGCTGTCGAATAAGCGGATAGCAGCAGATGCAGGGCCTCGGGATCAATGTCACAGACCGGATAGCCCAATTTCCGAAGTACAGGCAGATAGGAAAGAAATTGCTTCTGTCCTGTCTCCGTCAGGTCGTGCAGGAAGTTCTCGTATTTCGTCCCCCCGGATTTGGCGACCAGGAGGATATAGTCCTCCATGTGGGGATAGACGACCTCGCGCATCATGTCGGTCCAGGAATCCCGCCACTGGGGTTCCCGACTGCTCCGGGCATCGTTCACATAGCGTTCAACATGCTCTTTCAGCCAGATGTTCAGCCGCTCGATGGAGGGAGAGACCAGTTGGTCGAACAGATCCTCTTTATCCCGGCAATGGCGGTAGAGCCCCGCTGCCGTCATGCCGCAGCGCTCCCCAATGGAGCGCATGGAGGCTTTCTCAAATCCAAATGTGAGAAATTCCTCCCGCGCCGCAGCCATCAGTTTGATATGATTGGCGCTTTTGTCCCGTGGCATATCTTTGCTCCATTCTTGTGGTTAGCCGTGACTAACTATATGTTAACAGAATGAACGGTTTTTGTCAAGGGAAGATTCTGTCATTGAAATTTGCATATGGCAAGCTTCACTGGTATAACGATGTGACTGGCCAGTTCACCGGCTTGTCCCCGCCTGATATGTGGTAATTTCTGGACTTGCCCAAACGATGGATTTGTGCTATCGTCTTGTCTTGTGGTTTGCGTCACTGACGTATTTGATGATCACGAGGAGAGTGAAAGTCCTATGAATTCTGCCGGAGCCGCAGAAACGCAAGGCCAGCAGCCCCCTGAGGATGATTTCATCTATGAGCTGCTGGCCGAGATGAGACTGCCATAGCCGATTCCTTCGACAACAGCCTCCGCGCGTACAATACTGACACAACCATGAGCCGGTACCGTTTACTCGGTACCAGCTCTATTTTTTCTTTACCTAAGGCAACACCGCACAATTCGCCTTCAGCGCCTCCTGGAAAAATTGCGCTCTGATTTTGTCACTTTTTCTTGAAATACACAAAGTATTCCTGCAAAAAAATGCCTTCATCAGAACCCAAATTTTCTCAGGATTCGCTCTCGCTTCATCAGAACCCAAATTTTCTCAGGATTCGCTCTCGCCGAATTATGCGGTGTTGCCCTAACAATTTATCTTTGCCTGATGATGAAGGAAATGTTTTATCCCCGAAAAGCATAAAAAACGTCCATATAATATTAAGTGGTATCCTTCAGCAGGCTGTTGAAAACGAAATGATCGCAAAAAATCCATGCAAAAGGTAAAGCTGCCCAAAGTATTCAAAAAGGACATCGTTCCGCTTACAGATGATCAGGTTAAGGAATTCCTTAAAATTGTCTCCACTGATGAGATCTATGGTACTCTCCTTAAAGTCATTGTGTTTACAGGTCTGCGTCTTGGTGAGGCAATGGGTCTTACTTGGGATTGCGTTGATTTTGAGAAAGGTGCGCTTAATATCAACAAGCAGCTTCAGCGTCGCCCGCGAAAAGATGGTGGCAGCACGCTTACCTCTGTCAAGAGCGGTAAACCGAGAATGCTTCGCCCTGCCCCCTTTGTAATGGATCTTCTAAAGGTTCAATACACTGAACAGCTTATGCAGAAAAGCCGCGCCGGGGAGGCATGGATTGGCTGGAACAACGAGAAAGAGCATAAGAAATCCCTTGTTTTCACGAACTTGGATGGGGGTTATATCACTCCAAAAAGGGTCTACCAGCATTTCAAATCTGCAGCAAAAGAAATCGGAGCTCCGAATGCACGCGTTCATGATCTGCGGCATACTTATGCAGTTTTGTCTCTTCAAAATGGTGATGATGTAAAGACTGTTCAGGAGAATCTCGGGCATGCCTCGGCTACATTCACTCTTGACGTATATGGACATGTCTCAGACAAAATGAAGCGGGACAGCGCTGCCAGGATGGAAGAATACATTAAGCGTCTCAATGCCTCCGGAACCTAATGGCGGTCAAATGGCGGTCAAGTTTTTTACTGTTAACTTTTTACGGGTAATAAAAGGCCACTTAATGCAAAAATCGTCTTGAAACAGAACTCTTCAAGACGATTTCTGGCAGGGGAAGAAGGCTTCGAACCCTCGGCCTACGGTTTTGGAGACCGCCGCTCTACCAGCTGAGCTATTCCCCTGTATTCAATTCCCATCTTAAGGAAAGATGGTGGACCGTCAGGGACTCGAACCCCGGGCCGATCGGTTATGAGCCGACTGCTCTACCAACTGAGCTAACGGTCCAAATCCCGCAATAGAAACGTTGCCGCCACGATATCGTGACGGCAATACCGTTTCCTGGCGCCCCCTGTAGGATTCGAACCTACGACCCTGCGGTTAACAGCCGCATGCTCTACCTGTTGAGCTAAGGAGGCGTCGCCAGACGAGTATTGTCGGCACTGGTGAGCTTAACTTCTGTGTTCGGAATGGGAACAGGTGGACCCTCACCGTTAAAAACACCAACTATATTTGGAACAAACCAAATATAAGCTATTTAATTCTCCCTGTCAAGGGATTCCTTGAGGATGGTTTCCCATCCTCAAGGATGGTACACCTTCAGGGACTCGAACCCTGGACACCCTGATTAAGAGTCAGGTGCTCTACCAGCTGAGCTAAAGGTGCATATGGTGACCCGAGGGAGAGTCGAACTCCCGATTGGGGCGTGAGAGGCCCCCGTCTTGACCACTTGACCATCGGGCCGGAACCAACAAGGCTTGCGCCCTGAAAACTAAACAGAGAAGGAGGAGGCAAGGTTTGTGCCTGCATATTGTAGGTCAAGCCCTCGGGCTATTAGTACCGGTAGGCTGAACACATTGCTGTGCGTACACCGCCGGCCTATCAACGAAGTAGTCTTCTTCGGCCCTTACTCCAAATGGATGGGAGATCTTATCTTAGGGGGAGTTTCACGCTTAGATGCCTTCAGCGTTTATCTCGTCCAGAC
>CACZDN010000028.1 GCA_902779945.1 Oscillospiraceae bacterium
GTTCTGATAAAGGCACTTTTTCGCAGATGTACTTTGTGTACCTCAAGGAAAAGGCTCGAAATCAGAGCGCAAATTTTCCAGGAGATGCCGAAGGCGGATCGTGCGGTGTTGCTCAAGAGAAAAAACCGTACGGGTCGATCCCCTGATCGACCCGCCGTAACACGCACGACACTGCAAAACGGCGGGCCGGTCAGGGCATCGGCCCCTGCGGCGTTTATTATATGCGGGAGCTGCCTCTTTTCAGGCAGCTCCCTTTTTTAATCAGATCACGATGGCGTTTTTCGGGCAGACGTCGGCACAGGTGCCGCAGGCTACGCATTTGTCCTCGTCGAGCTTCCAGGTTTTCTCCTTGCGGTCCACTGTCAGCGCCTCGCCAGGGCACTTTTTGGCGCAGATGGTACAGTAGACGCACTTTTCGGGGTCCTGGGCGGGTTTGCCGTCGCCCCTCGCCCTGACCTTCGACGCGGCCTCCTCCGTGGGGGCCGCATCCGGTTTTGCCGCAGGAGCGGCGGGTTTGGGCGCGGGCTTCTTCACGGCCTTCTTGACGAAGGTACCGGAGACGATCAGGTCCCCCTCCTCAATGCCGATCATGTGGTAATCCTGCGTCAGCTCAATGGAGTGGCGGGTGCAGAAGTCGGCGCAGGTGGAGCAGAAGGTGCAGGAGCCGAGGTCAAAGCTGCGGGTGACGACATCGTCCCCGTCCTCGTTTTTGACGCTCGTGTGGGTGATGGCGCCGCCGGCGCAGACGCGCTCGCACATATTGCAGTTGATGCAGGTCTCCGGGTGGAAGACGATGCGCCCGCGGTAGTTCGGGGCGGCCTCGCTGGGTTTGAGGGGATACATGCTGCAGCTCGGCCTGCTGAAAAGCTTGGTGACAGCCTCTTTCGCAAACGGGAAATCCATTACATCTGCCCCCTCTTCTCCTTGAGTATTTCGGTCGCCTTCACGAGTCCGTCGATGATGGCCTCGGGCTTGGGCGCGCAGCCGGCAATATCGACATCCACATGGACATATTTCGACAGCGGCGCACAGACGGAGTAGCTGCCCTTGAAGACGTTGCCCGACTGCGGGCAGGAGCCCATGGTAACGATGCATCTGGGCTCGGGCACCTGGGATATGGCGCTGAGCACGCGGTCGAGACTCTGCCTCGTGACGGGGCCGGTCACGACCACGATGTCCGCCTGGCGGGGACTTCCCGCGAGCTTGAAGCCGAGGCGCTCCACGTCGTAGCGCGGCGTGAGCACTGCGACAAGCTCAATGTCGCAGCCGTTGCAGGAGCCGGAATTGATGTGGAACAGCCACGGGGATTTGGCGGTGCTCTCTTCGATCAGTTTTTTAAACATGCGGCTCCCTCCTTACAGCCCGTACCAGGCGAGCACGAGGCTCACCAGCGCGAGGCCGGACACAACGGTCCAGTAGTATTTGAATACCTGCTCGATCTTGAGTCTGGCGGTGACCGCGTGGACGAAGGAGACGAACAGGGCGGTGACAATCACGCAGAGTGCAAAGACGATCACGCCGTCGACCGCGGCGATGCCGGTGCCGATCCCGCCGAGGAACAGGGCGACGAACAGGCTCGTCACCGTGAGGAGCTTGACCGCGTGCGTGAGCTTGAAGATCGCCAGCGGCGCGCCGCTGTACTCGGCGTGCATGCCCTCGCAGATCTCGGTCTCGGCCTCGGCGGTGTCGAAGGGGTGGCTGCCGGTCTCGCCCGGGATGATGAGGGCAAAGGCGAGCGCCGCGGGGATCATGCTGGGTCTCGTGATGAGGCTGCCGTTTTCAACCTGATAGCGCGCGATCTCACTGACGGAAAAGCACAGGCCCGTGCCGAGGGCGCTGCCGACGGCCTTTGCGACCGCGAGCAGGACGAGGACCAGCGGCAGCTCGCACGCGATGACGGTGACCATCTCGCGGCTCAGACCGACGCCCGCGTAGGGCGAGCCGGAGGCCGACGCGCCGAGGATGGCGGCCAGGGCCGGGATCAGCAGCAGATAGAGGATGACGATGATGTCCGCCATGCCGGTAAAGGCGCTGAAGCCGCAGATGGGGATGAAGAGCTGGACCACCACCAGAGCGGCGAAGCCCACCAGCGGCGCGACCAGAAACGTCGTGCGCGAGGCCGCCGCGGGGACGATGGTCTCCTTCCCGCAGAGCTTGAAGAAATCATAGAAGGGCTGCAGGAGCGGAGGGCCGACGCGCTTCTGCATTCTGGCGACGAGCTTGCGGTCGATGCCGGTCAGCAGCAGTCCGCAGAAGAAGCAGAACAGGAAGCCCGGGAAAATGAGGATGTAGCCCAGATATTGCAGGCCCGTGAGAAAAACGGTCATGTTTCCCACCTCCTTAAAGCGCGATCATCATGTACACGATTGCCAGCGCCAGCGCGATCACGGCCCAGAGGGCATAGTCGTTGACGACGCCGCTGTGCAGATTGTGCATGAAGTCAAAGTAGTGTCTCCAGTTGTGCTTGAAGCCCCAGAAGAGGTCTCCGCCGCCGACCTGGGAGTACACGCTGCGTTCGCCGCCGTAGAAGAGCTGATACTTGGTATCGGTCTTCTCTTCCTGCGGGGCGCTGACACGGTCATATTTTCCGGCAAGGGAGGCGATGGTCAGGGCCAGCAGGGCGATGCACAGCAGGAGCAGCCATTTGATCGGGGCCCAGACGCCGACATGGGCAAAGCTCAACTCCGGTGTGGGGAGCGCAGACTTAAAGCCCATCGCGGAGATATACTCGCCCACCGAGGCGACGGCGCGTGCGGCGGGCTCGGTGAGGACGGAGGTCACAGTGTTCGGGAATAATCCCGTCAGCACGCACAGCGCGGCCAGGATGCCCATGGCAAGACGCATCCCGAAGGGGACCTCCTTCACGTTCTCGTACTCCGCGGGGAGCTGGCCGAAGAAGACCGACTGCGTGACCTTGACGAAGGAAGCGAGCGTCAGTGTGGAGGTGACGAGAGCGATGACCGTGGCGAGCAGGAAGCCGATGTTGTTGGTCTCGACCGCGCGCTGATAGGTCGCCTGGTAGATCATCCACTTGGAGGCAAAGCCGTTGAAGGGCGGGATGCCGCTGATGGAGAACGCGCCGATGAGGAAGAGCACCGTGGTGTGGGGCATCTTCTTCGACAGGCCGCCGAGCCTGCCCAGATCCGTGGTGCCGGTCTCGTGCAGGACGGCGCCGGCGGCGAGGAACAGCAGGCCCTTGAACAGTGTGTGGTTCATCGCGTGGTAGAGGCCCGCCGAGACGCCGAGAGCGCTGGAGAGGCCCACCGCCGTCAGCACATAGCCGATCTGGGAGATGGAGTGGTAGGCGAGCAGACGCTTGAAGTCGTGCTGGGCCAGCGCCATCGTCACGCAGACGAACATGGAGGCGCTGCCGACGAACACCAGCATGAACTGCATGGAGCCGAGCTCCATGGTCTGGAACAGGAACCAGGTGAGTCGGATGATGGCGTAGATGCCGGACTTTGTGAGCACGCCGGAGATCAGCACCGAGATCGACGCGGGAGCCGCGCCGTGGGCGTCCGCCGCCAGGGGGTGGAAGGGCACGATGAAGGCCTTGGTGCTGAAGCCGATGTACAGAAACGCGAAGGCCAGCTTGGTGGCGTCGTTCATGCTGCCGGGGATCAGGGACGCGAGCTGCGCCAGGTTAAGGGTGTGATACTGGGCGTAGAGCAGGATCACGCCGGTGAGGATCGCGGTGGAGCCCATGCAGCCGACGACCAGGTACTTGAACGCCGCCTCAAGCGCGCCGTAGACCTTCGTGCGGAAGGCCGTGAGCGCAACCGCCGCGAAGGTGAGGATCTCCACCATGACGAACATGTTGAACACGTCGCCCGAGAGGACGAGACCCAGCACGCCGCCGGCCAGCAGGCAGTAGAGCACATAATACTGGGGCACGCACTCGTCATGGACCATGTAGCGGATGGAGTAGATTGCGGAGACGAAGACCGCCGTCGCGATCAGAAGGGCGAAAAAGAGGCTGAGCGCGTCGACCTCCAGCGCGATGCCGATGGCGTAGCCCCCCGCGATGCCGCGCATACCCATCCAGTAGGCGATGGTCTCGCCCCCAAGCATGACGGGCTTTACCAGCAGGACGAGAAACAGAAGGCTCAGCCCCGTTGCGCACAGGGCGATCCAGGCCCTCGCCCCGGCGGGATTGTCGGGGTTTTTCGAGTGTCGCGCACCGCCGGCGGCGACGAGAAAGGCGCCGAGGAAGAGCACCATGACGGCGTAGATGGGGTAGTGATGGTAGTCCATCATGTTGGTCAGATTCATCCTCTCAGCCTCCTTATCTCTCTGGTGTCAAGGGTCCCGTAGGACTCATGCAGGCGGACGACGAGGGACATGGACATGGCGGTGACGCAGGCCCCGATGACGATGCTGGTCAGGGTCAGCGCCTGGGGGACGGGATCGACAAAGTAGCTTGCGCGGGTCAGCTCCCCCGCTGTAAAGACCGGCGCGGTGCCGCCGGGGGTGTAGCCGACGGAGATGATCAAAAGGTTCACGCCGTAATCCATCACGGACATGCCGATGACCGTCTTGACCAGGTTGTACTTGGTGACGATCGTATAGAAGCCGAGGCAGATCAGGAAAAAGGCGGCGATGTAGTTGAATTGGATCATGTCACTTCACCTCTTTCTCGTCGGCCGCTTCCCGGAGCGTGCCGAGCAGGAGCAGAGCGATGGAGCCGACGCCGGTGATGACCTTTACGCCGACAGTCACGTTCATCCAGAAGATGGTGCCGGCGCTGTAGAGCTCGCCGATCCTGCCGAGGTACAGGACGTTCTGGGCAAAGTGCGCGCCCATCGCCACACCCAGCAGGCCGAGGGCGACATAGAAGATGGAGGCAAAGCCCTCCGTCCGGTGCAGGAGGTGGTAGCTGACGGTTTCGACCGTGGCCTCATAGCCGTGGCCCAGGAAAATCAGCACAATCAGCGCGACCGTCAGAACGCCGCCCTGGAAGCCGCCGCCGGGCGACAGGTGGCCGTGGAGGATGATATACAGGATATAGACGCCGATCACCGGCAGGATCTTGTCGCAGCCGCAGCGGACGATCACGTTTTTCACAACAGGCTTTTCATTCATCGGTCTCGTCCTCCTTCCGGGAGTTTTTCCTGTAGAGGATCACGGCGCTGCCCGTCACGGCGGTGACGAGGATGAACGCCTCGCCCATGGTGTCGTAGCCGCGGAAGTCGAAGACGATCGAAGTCACGTCGTTGACGGCATGGGTCTCGGCCAGGTTCTCCTGGACGATGGCGTCCGCCGCGCCGGTGGCGATGCTGACGTCGCAGCTTTCGGGATCCTGCAGGAGCTCATACACGGGGACCGGGGCGTCCTGCCCCTCGTAGGTGCGGCTCATGGAGCTGAGCGTGGAGCTTGCGAAAACGCAGGAGAACAGGATCACGCCGAGGCTGACATAAGTGAGCCATTTCTTCATCAGTCATCCCCTCCTCTCATTTTTTTCAGGGCGACGATAAAGATCAGCGGCGTCAGTGCCGCGCCGACCGCGGCCTCGGAGATGGCCACATCGGGCGCGTGCATCAGGAGGAAGGCCGCCGCGCAGAAGATACCGGTCACGCTGAGGGAGATCACCGCGCTCAGCAGCTTCTCAAAGTGACAGGCAAGGATCGCCGAGACCACGACGCCCAGGACGATCAGGACGTCGAGAAGCGCAGCCAGATTACTCATCGAAATCCCTCCCATAATCGTCGATTTCCATCTCCCTGTCGGGACGGACGCCGCTGTGGTAGGCGCCCCTCGCGATGGCGTGCGCACCGATCGGGTTGATGGTGAGGATCAGCACGCCGATGAGCAGGATCTTGACGCCGGTGCCGACGCTGCCCATCACGAAGAAGGCATAGAGCGCGCCGCCAAGGATCACTCCCAGGGTGCCGAGGGTGGTGATGCAGGTACTGGCCTGCATACGGCAGAAGGCGTCCGGCATCTGAATGACGCCCTTGGCGCCGGCCAGGGCGAAGAAGAAGCCGGCGGCGATCAGGATATCCACAACGATCCTCATTTGTCGAACCACCTTCCTTTCTCCAGATAACGGCCCACCAGCATCGTGTCCACGATGCCGAGCGCCGCGCAGATGATGGCAATGTCGAGATAGATCCCCCTGCCGGAGTAGAGCGAGTACAGCACCATCGCGCAGCAGACCAGCACGTCCATGCTGTCGCCCGCGACCATGCGGTCAGGAGCTGTGGGGCCCTTCGCCAGCCGGAAGAGGAGGAGCACGGCGAGGAACGCGTAGCCCACCGCAAAAAGCATCAGTTCAATGTTCATTCCCAGATCCTCCCGATTCCTTTTTCCAGACGGCCCTTGATGCGCTCGCCCGCCTTTTCGCGGTCCGTCTCTTTCACGTCGATCCAGTGGATGTAATACCAGGTCTGCCCCGCCTGCTCGGCGATATCGAGGGTGATGGTGCCGGGCGTGAGAGTGATGGAGTTTGCCAGCATGGCCTGGCCGTAATCGCTCTTCAGGCCGACCGGGACCTTGACGATGCCGGGGTTCACGTCACGGCAGCCGCCGAAGCAGCGACCCGCCACGTCCAGATTGGCCTTGACAAGCTCGGACAGGAAGACGGGGAAGTAAGCCGCAAGCGCCAGAAAGCGCTGGGGTCTGAGGAGCCAAAAGGCGCTCTCATGGATGAAGAAGCTGGACGTCGTAAAGGCCACCGCCGCGCTGACGAACGCGCCCGCGATGAGCTCCTGCGCCGTAAAGCGCCACGTGAGCAGCACCCAGATGAGATAGCACAGGCAGAAGGTAGACACAAACGCGGGAAGCTTTGACTTGGGCAAATGAAACCTCTCCTTTCTATGGTCATGTCAACGATTTCCCGGCTCCCCCTCCGGGGGAGCCGGCACCAGTTCGCAAACTGGTGACTGAGAGGGCATCCGGCATCGCAGCGGCCCTCTCCCCCCCAATTTGCAACCCGGGGCACCTCTCCCAAAGGGAGAGGCAAGTGTGCTCATCTAAGGCAGCACCGCATAATTCGGCGAGAGCGAATCCTGAGAAAATTTGCGTTCTGATGAAGGCAGTTTTTTGCAGGAATACTTTGTGTATTGCAAGAAAAAGTGACAAAATCAGGACGCTAATTTTCCAGGGGGCGCCGAAGGCGGATTGTGCGGTGTTGCCCTAAACGTTTATTCCACCGTTAAGCTGTCGACGAAAAACTCGCGGCCCTGGGTCAGTCTGAGGGCAGTGCCGCCGCAGTCGGGACAGCAGGCCCTCCTGCGGTCGACCGGGCCCTCGTATCCGCAGTCCCGGCATCGGAAACGGCCGGGGAGCTCCTCGAAAACGAGCGCCGCGCCCTCTGCCGCGGTGTTCTCCGCGACGTGTGGGAACAGGTCGAGGATGTATCCCGGGATCACGCCGGAGTACTCGCCGAGTCTGAGACGGATCTCCAGGGCTCTATGAAAACCCTGCTTTTCCGCCTCCCGCTCCACGAGGTCCACGAGACTCTGCGCAAGCGCAAGCTCGTGCATTACCGGTCGAGGCAGCTGAAGCAGGGGTCGATGCTGGCAATGATGAGGCCGGCGTCGGCGACGCTGTTGCCGCGGAGCATGAAGGGGATGGTCGGGGTGTTCTTGTAGCTCGGCACGTGGACGCTGAGGCGATGGTTGTTGAAGCCGCCGTCGCCCACGACCATCTGGGTGAGCTGTCCGCGGGGGGCCTCATGCCGGCAGACGGCGGCGCCCTTCTGGATCTTCAGCAGCTTGTTGCCGAGATTGATGGGCGTGTCGGGCAGGTTCCTGAGCGCCTGCTCGATGATTTTGATGCTCTCGTAGCACTCGAGCGCGCGGACCACGACTCTCGCGAAGACGTCGCCGCTGCCCACGACGGGCACGTCGAACCTGAAGTCGCCGTACGAGCTGTAGGGCGAATCGCGCCGCACGTCCACGTCTACGCCCGAGGCGCGCGCATGGGGGCCGATCGCGCCGATGCGCAGCGCGTCCTCCTTTTTCAGAACGCCCACGCCCTTGGTACGCAGGGCGATGGTTTTGTCGTTCAGGGCGATCTCGACGATGCGGTCCATGGGGCCCTTGAGCTTGTCGCAGGCCTTGAGGAGCTTTGCCCTGAGCTCGGCGTCGATGTCCCGACGCGCGCCGCCGATGGTGACCATGGCATAGTTGACGCGGTTGCCGCTGAGCTCCTCCAAGAGGTCCATGATGAGCTCGCGCTCATCCCAGATGTGCATGAACATGCTGTCGTGCCCGATGATATGGCAGGCCACGCCCAGCCACAGGAAGTGGGAGTGCAGGCGCTCGAGCTCGGCGGTGATGACGCGGATATACTCGCCCCTCTTCGGGACCTCGATGCCGTTGATTTGCTCGACGCACATCGCGTAGGTCAGCGCGTGGGAGTGGGAGCAGATGCCGCACACGCGCTCGACCAGCACAAGAGTCTGGATCGCGTTGCGCTCGGTGGCCAGCTTCTCAATGCCGCGGTGGTTGTAGCCCACGAAGACCTCCGCGTCCTTTATGACCTCCCCCTCGGTGTAGAGCCTGGCGTGAATGGGCTCCTCCAGTGCGGGATGGTAGGGGCCGATGGGAACGATATAGCTCATCTTATCCCTCCTTGATATTCTTTGCGCGCAGCTCCGCGAGCGGCGTGACCATGATGTGGCCCTTGCCCTGGGTCTCCAGCATCTCCTCGGGCAGGAAGAGCCGTTTGGACATGTCCAGCCCCTCGAAGACGAGGCCGAAAAGCTCGTTCAGCTCGCGCTCGGGCCAGGCCGCCGCCTCATCGTAGATGCCGCTGATCGTGGGCAGTGTCTCCTCGCCCACCACATGGTAGGATTCGATGACGGGCTCGACCGCGTAGTCCCACGAGACGTCCGGCTGCCCCTGTTCGTTGAGAAAGCCGTGGATCATCACAAGGCCCACGCCGGCCTTGCGCATCTTCTCCGCGATCGGTACGACTTGGTCTTTGGTAATCTCGATTCTCTTGTACGCCTGCATAGACTTCACCTCTCTGATATTGGAAAATTGTTTTGCTTTCAGTTGCATATGCCCAAGCGGGCAATTGGCGGCGTCCGGACGTATCAGCAGATCCGCGGGAGCTGCGCGCCGCTGAGCTTCTGGAGGATGCGCCTGCCGCCGAAGGCCGTCTGCATGACGACCCTGCCGGGGCAGTCCCCGCTGACGATGCCGATGAGGGCGGCGTCCCGCCCCTCCCCTGTCTCCCGCATGGCCGCGAGTGCCCTGTCGGCGTCGGATGCGCCGACAACAGCGAGGAGCTTGCCCTCGTTGGCGCAGTAGAGCGGATCGAGTCCCAGCAGCTCGCAGGCGGCGCGCACCTGGGGGCGGACCGGAATCCTGTCCTCTTCCAGCACGATGCCGAGCGCTGTCCCCTCCACGAACTCATTGAGCGTAGTGGCGACGCCGCCCCTTGTGGGGTCGCGCAGAACGCGCACCGCGGCCCCGGAGGACAGCAGCGCCGCGCACAGGCCGTTGAGCGCCGCGCAGTCTGAGCAGAGCTCCCCCTCCATCATGCCGCTGCGCGCGAGCATGACGGCAGTGCCGTGGTCGCCGACCGTACCGGAGACCAGCACCGCGTCCCCCGCCCGGATGCTCCGGGAGCTGAGACCGGGGTACCTCACAAAGCCGATGCCGGCGGTATTGATATAGAGCCTGTCCCCTCTCCCCTTTTCGACGACCTTGGTGTCGCCGGTCACGATCTGAACATGGGCCTTCTCCGCCGCCTGCTTGACCGAGGCGATCACGCGTTCAAGCTCCGTAAGCGGCAGCCCTTCCTCGAGGATCAGGGCGAGACTCAGATACTTCGGCTCGGCGCCGCAGACCGCGAGGTCGTTGACCGTGCCGCAGACCGCGAGCTTGCCGATGTCCCCGCCGGGGAAAAAGACGGGGTCCACCACGAAGCTGTCCGTCGAGAAGGCGAGCCTCGCGTCTCCCTCCAATATGGCCCCGTCGCTCAGGGAGTCGAGCGCCGGGTTTGAAAAGGCCGGGACCAGCAGCGTCTCGATCAGCCGCGCGGTCTTCTTCCCGCCGCTGCCATAGTCCAGGGTTATGATCTCTTCCATTTCAATCTCTCTTCCTATCAGGCTCCCTCTCTGAGGGAGCTGTCAGCGAAGCTGACTGAGGGAGTCTCTTCCTATCAGGCTCCCTCTCTGAGGGAGCTGTCAGCAAAGCTGACTGAGGGAGTCTCTTCTCCTTTTGTCATCCTGAGCGAAGCGGAGTCGAAGGATCTTCGCCTCGCTCAGAATGACACCGGATCAATACGCTCTCCGTGCGTCTCACTCCCGCATGTCCGCGTATTTCCAGGCCGCCGCGCATGCGCCCTCCGAGGAGACCATGCAGGGCCCGACCGGGTCCTCCGGCGTGCAGCGTTTGCCGAAGAGCGGGCAGTCCTCCGGGCGGAGCCTGCCGGTGATGACCTCGCCGCAGCGGCAGGGGGTTTTTGTCTCGGCGCCGTCGTATCGGATCTGAAAGCGCTTCTCTGCGTCGAAGTCCTCGAGCTCAGGCCGCAGCTTCAGGCCGCTGTCCGCGATTGTGCCGAGGCCGCGCCACCGGTCGCCGCGCGGTTCAAAGCAGCGCTCCATCATATTCTGCGCGAGGCGGTTGCCCTTTTGGGACACCGCGCGCGTATATTCGTTTTCAAGCCGCGGATGCTTTTCGGCGATCTGTTTTACCAGACGGCTGACCGCGCAGAGTATATCCTCGGGCTCAAAGCCCGCGACCACCGCGGGGAGTCCGTATTCCGCCGGCAGGAAGGCGAAGCCCTCCGCGCCGAGGATGCTCGCAACGTGGCCGGGGCACAGGAAGCCGTCCACCGCAAAATCCTCCATCCGGATCAGCGCGCGCAGGGCAGGCTCCACACGCTTGAGCATGGACCAGAGCGTGAAATTGTGCGCGCCCTTCTCTTTCGCCGTCAGCACCGCCGCAGCGGTTCCCGGGGCCGTCGTCTCAAAGCCGACGCCGAGGAAGACCACCTGCCTCTCCGGGTTTTTCAGGGCAAGCTCCACCGCGTCCACGGGAGAATAGACCGTCTCGATCCGCGCCCCGAGGGCCCTTCTGCGCAGCAGGCTGTCCCCCGCCCGGCTGCCGGGCACGCGCAGCATGTCGCCGTAGCTTGCGAGGATCACGCCGCTCTGCGTGCTGAGCTCCAAACATGCGTCGATCGCCTGCGGCGGTGTGACGCAGACCGGACAGCCGGGCCCGGACAGAAGCCTGATCTCATCGGGGAGCATAGTTTTGATCCCGGCGCGCGCAATGGCCATGGTGTGTGTGCCGCAGACCTCCATGAGCCTGATTTTCCCCGGCACCGTCTCCCCGATCTTTGCAAGCAGCGCCTGTGTTCTCTTTTTATCCCAGGGCATCGCGCAGCTCCCCCCAGGCTTCGAGATCGTCCAGGGCCTGGCCTTCCGGCAGGCGCTCGATGGCAAAGCCCGCATGTACGATCACATAATCGCCGATCTGCGGGTTTTCGATGAAGTCCACCCGGATCTCCCGGCGCATCCCCATCGCCTCGCCGACGGCGGCGCTGCCGTTGATTTCGATCAAGCGCAAAGGTATCGCAAGACACATGTCAAAAAACGCTCCTCACAGCAGAGATAGGCCCTCAAGGCAATACCGCATAATTCGGCAAGAACAGATCCTGAGAAAATTTGGGTTCTGATAAAGGCGCTTTTTCGCAGATGTACTTTGTGTACCTCAAGAAAAGCGGTGTTGCCTTTAAGAAAAGTCATTCTTTCAGCGCGGCGTTCCCGATCATGAGCTGGCCGAGGGACAGGCCCTCGTCGTTCGGGGAGACCCTTCGGTGCCGGAGCACGCGAAAGCCCTCCGCCGTGAGCTTTGCGGGAAGCCACTCCATGATATACAGATTCTGAAAACTGCCGCCGGAGAGGGCGACGGTACACAGCCCGCTCACCTTCCTCGCTTCCCGGCACTGGGCAGCGGCCATTTCAACCAGCGTGTTCATAAAGCGCGCCGCGAGAAGGCTCTTGTCCTCCCCCGCGTCCAGTGAGGATACGAGCGCGCGTATCATCGGCCGCCAGTCGAAGCGCAGCGGGCCGCTCTCAAACGCGAGTGGGAAAACGCCCGCATCCTCCGTCGCCGCGGCCTCCAGCAGGACGGCCCCCTGCCCCTCGTAGCTGCATCGGGTCTTGATGCCGAGCAGGGCGGCGACGCCGTCAAAGAGCCTTCCCATGCCGGACGAGAGCGGACAGTTGAGCCCCGCGCGCAGCATTTTTTCATACAGGGCGGCGTTTTCGATCCGGCCGGTATCCAGTCCCGCCTCCCGCAGCAGCGCGAAGGCGACGCGCTCCGTCTCCCTTGTCGCCAGGTCCCCGCCGATCAGCGGGAGGGAGCGGATCGATGCGAAGCGCTCAAAGCCCGTGAAATCACCGATCAGGCACTCGGCACCCCAGCTTGTCCCGTCGGTCCCGAGACCCGTGCCGTCCCAGACAAGGCCGATAACGCGCTCCTCCACCTGATTGTCCGCCATGCAGGCGGCAAGGTGGGCGTGGTGGTGCTGCACGCGGATCAGCGGAAGTCCCTCCGCCGCCGCGCGCTCCTCCGCGTACTGCGTGGAGAGGTAGTCCGGGTGCAGGTCGCAGACCAGCGCCCGGGGTTTTACGTCAAAAAGCCGCTCGAAATGCGCGATCTGATCCGTGTAACTCTCGAAGGTCTCCATGTTTTTCAGATCGCCGATGTGCTGACTCGGAAACGCGTAAGCGCCGCGGGAGACGCAGAAGCTCGCCTTCTGCTCGGCCCCGCAGGCGAGGACAGGCCGGAGCTCCCGGCCCAGGCGGATCGGGAACGGCACATAGCCCCGCGAGCGCCGGAAGAAATATTCCCGCCCGTCCAGCACCCGGCACAGCGAATCGTCACAACGGGTCTGGATCTTGCGATTATGCAGCAGAAAGCCGTCGGCAATGCCGTGAAGTCCGCGGACGACCTCGTCGTTATCGGTCATCATGGGCGTGTCGGAGAGGTTCGCGCTGGTCATCACGAGGGCATCAATGTCGTCTCCGAAGAGCAGCACATGCAGCGGCGTGTACGGGAGCATGACGCCCACAAAGCCGTTCTCGCTGATGTGGAGCAGGCCGGGGCGCTTCTTTTTTAGCAGCACAATGGGTCGCTGAGGGCTCTCCAAAACGCGGCGCTCCGCCTCCGACAGCTCACACAGCGCCTGCGCGCAGGCGGTGTTTCGACACATGAGGGCAAAGGGCTTCTCGTCCCGCTGTTTGCGGCGTCGAAGCTCCCGCGCGATTTCCCCGTCGTCCACGCGGCAGGCCAGGTGGATGCCGCCCAGGCCCTTGACCGCGACGATCCCGCCCGCTTTGAGCGCTGTTCGCGCAAGCTCTGTGGCGTCGCCCTCGACACGCCTGCCGTCGCGGTCCAGGTAGAATACCATCGGCCCGCATTCGGGGCAGCAGTCCGGCTGTGCGTGGTAGCGGCGGTTCTCAATGTCGTGGTACTCCCGGCTGCATTCGGGGCACATGGGGAAGACCTCCATGGACGTCTTCGCCCGGTCGTAAGGCAGGTCCCGGATAATGGTAAAGCGCGGGCCGCAGTTGGTGCAGTTGATAAAGGGATAGTGAAAGCGCCGGTCGCGGGGGTCGTTCAGCTCCCGCAGGCAGTCCTCGCAGACGCAGATATCCGGGGAGATCAGCGTATCGCGCAGCGCCTCGGTCCTGCTGCCGAGGATGCGGAAATCCGAAAAGCCCCTGAGCTCCTCGGAGTACGAAACCTCCAGCTCCTCGATCACCGCGAGCTTCGGCGCGCGCACCGGCAGCGCCCGGATCATGCGCTCAAGCGTGTTCCGCTCCCCTTCCAGCTCCAGCTCCACGCCGGAGGAACTGTTGCGTATCGTCCCGCAGAGGCCGTACTCCCGCACCAGCTTGTGTACAAAGGGGCGAAAACCCACGCCCTGCACAATTCCGCGTATATGTATACAGGCGCGCTCCAATGCCGATCCGTCTCCCAGTTTTATTTTGACAGCACCGCACAATCCGCCTTCGGCGCAGCACTCCGGATTTGTGCTCTGGCTTTCGTCCGAATCCGAAGCGTCTCAGCAATTGCTCTCGCCGAAAACCGCGGTGTCGTCTTTCTTGTTAAAAATGATTATAGTACAGATCAAACGGAATGGCAAGATGGCAAAAGCCGCGAAAAATGTGAAAAAAAAGACACAGGCTGCGCCTTTCTCCCTTGTATCTGCTCCTTGCGCAGTCCGTGTTTTTTGCTCAGATCCGTGCCGCGAGCCAGAGGATCAGACCGCAGACCGCGCCGGCTGTGATGCCGTAGACGATGACCGGCCCCGCGATGACGAACATCTTCGCGGCAGTGCCCGCGATCCGTCCCTCGGTCTTGTATTCCAGCGCCGGGGCCGCCACGGCGTTGGCAAAGCCCGTGATGGGGACAAGCGTCCCCGCGCCGCCGAATTTTGCCAGCTTGTCATAGACTCCGAGACCTGTCAGAAGCGCGCCGAGGAAGATGAGCGTCACGGACGCGGCGGCCCCGGCGCTCTCCTCCGAAAGTCCCATTCGCCCGTACAGCGTGAGCAGACCCTGCCCCAGCACACAGATGAAGCCGCCCGTCAAAAACGCGCGCAGCATGTTCCGCCCTGCCTTAGACCGGGGCGCGTGCCGTTTCGTATATTCCGCGTACTCCTCCCTGTTCATGTGCATCCCGGTCCCTCCCAATGCATTACTTTTCCTGACGGGACGCATGGAAGCGCCTCATCATGAAATAGGTTGAAAGCGTTGACACCGGTAGTATCCCCGTCCGTTTCCGCGTTATCCGAAAAAACTTCGGAAAAGCAAAAATATTTCTTGACTTTGCTGCATCCGCGCATTATAATGATAAAGCTGACAAGTTGATACAGGCTTCTTGAGCAACACGGAGATGTCGCGTAGTTGGTCGAGCGCGCACGATTGGAAATCGTGTAGGGGTCAAAAGCTCCTCGAGAGTTCGAATCTCTCCATCTCCGCCAATCCCCGAAACACTGGTAATTACCAGGGTTTCGGGGTTTTTCTTTTTCCCGGATTTCAATCCGCAAAGCCATGACAAGCGGCGGTGCGCCTCCTCTGCGTCCCGCGCGGGGGAGGCTGACATACAAACAGCCCCCGGCGAATTTGCACAACGCTGTACGAATTCGCCGGGGGTTCCTTTTTTTTTACGCGTTATCGCGCGGGCGGCTGATAGCCGCCCCTACGGGGTTTGACGTGCGGGTCGATCTGGGGATCGACCCCTACGGGGTTCGACGCCGGGTTTCCGCCTCGGAGGGGCGAGGCCGGGTGACCGGCCCCGCCGGGGGTCAGCGGTAATTCTTTGCCGCGATGCCGTAGAGGTAGATGCCGCGCGCAATGTCGTAGTCCCGCGCGCCGGACTTCGTCATGCGGGAGAACGCC
>CACZDN010000029.1:0-1967 GCA_902779945.1 Oscillospiraceae bacterium
CACCGCCTCCTCCAACATGTCCAAGGAGGACATCGACAAGGCCGTCAAGGAGGCCGAGATGTACGCCGCCGAGGACAAGAAGCGCAAGGAAGAGGTCGACACCCGCAACGAGGGCGACCAGATGGCCTACCAGATCGAGAAGACCCTGAACGAGATGGGCGACAAGCTCGATCCCGCCGACAAGAGCGAGGCCGAGGCCAAGCTCCAGAACCTCAAGACCGCACTGACCGGCACCGATTCCGCCGCCATCAGGAGCGCGACCGAGGAGCTCAAGCAGGTCTTCTACAAGATTTCCGAGAAGATGTACCAGGCCCAGGGCGGCCAGCCCGGCGCGGGCTTTGATCCCGGCCAGGCGGGCCAGAACCCCGGCGGCGCCCAGGGCGGCCAGGATTACTACGACGCCGACTACACCGTGGTCGACGACGACAACAACAAGTGATCCCCATTACAGAATCAGCAGAGCTTGAGGCGGAGCAATATCACTCCGCCTCAAGCGTGTGTCTGTCATCGAATCCGAATCAGAGCAAAGAGTTGAGAAATGAGAGTGAAGAGTGAAGAGTTGAGAGTGGAGTTATGGAGCGCCTTCGGCGCGAGTATAATCATCGCGAAGCGATACTGTAACTCCACTCTTCACACGCCGCACGCCACACTCCGCTCTCCACACTTTACCATATAAGCTATTGTTTAGGAGGCCCACATGGCCGATAAAAGAGATTATTATGAGGTGCTGGGCGTCCGGAAGGACGCCTCAGCGGACGAGATCAAAAAAGCGTTCAGAAAACTGACCAAGGAAAACCACCCCGATCTGCACCCGGGCGACAAGAAGTGCGAGGAGCGCTTCAAGGAGGCCAACGAGGCCTACGAGGTCCTGTCCGACGAGGAGAAACGCAAGAAGTACGACCAGTACGGACACGCGGCCTTTGACCCGAATGCGGGCTTCGGAGCGGGCGGCTTCGGCGATTTCGGCGGCTTCGGGGGCTTTGGCGACATATTCAGCGACATCTTCGGCGGCTTTGCCGGTGCGCAGCGTTCAAACCCCAACGCCCCGCGCAAGGGGGAGAGCCTGCGCGCCACCGTGAACATCAGCTTCGAGGAGGCGGCCTTCGGCTGCAAGAAGGAGGTCACCGTCGCGAGAGTCGAGAGCTGCGCCGACTGCAGGGGCACGGGCTGCGCCCCCGGCACCACGCCGGAGATCTGTCCCGACTGCAAGGGCACCGGCTCTGTCACGGTCAGCCAGCGCACGCCCTTCGGCATGATGCAGTCCTCGTCGCCCTGCACCAGATGCCGCGGCACCGGCAAGATCATCCACCAGCCCTGCAAGACCTGCCGGGGCATGGGCAGCATCCGCCGCCAGCACAAGGTGGAGGTCAACATCCCCGCCGGCATCGACGACGGGCAGACCATCTCCAAGCCGGGCGGCGGCAACGCCGGCGTCAACGGCGGCCCCGCGGGCGATCTGCTGGTGTCCGTCATTGTGCGTCCCCACCCCCGCTTCGAGCGCGACGGGACCTCCGTCCTGCTCGAGCAGGAGATCAGCTATGCCCAGGCCGTCCTCGGCGCGGATGTCGAGGTGCCGACGCTCGACGGCAAGGTCAAGCTCACCATCCCCGAGGGGACCCAGCCGGGCGCGGTCTTCCGCCTGCGCGGCAAGGGCATCCCGTTCCTGCGCGGCAGCGGCAGAGGCGACCAGTTCGTCTCCGTCACCGTCAAGGTCCCGAAGAACCTCACAGCCTCGCAGAAGGAGCTCCTGCGCCAGTTCGCCGCCTCCATGGGCGAGCTGGACGGCGAAGCCGGCCGCGGCATCTTCGGACGAAAAAAGAAATAATCACAAAAAAATGACTGCCTGTGGCAGTCATTTTTTTATATGCGTATCGGCTTAACTCAGCTATCTTTGCAAACCCAACAATGACAGCTTAAAAGTGTGCTCCGTAGGGGCTGATGCCCTCATCAGCCCGAAACCTTATGGC
>CACZDN010000029.1:1976-25479 GCA_902779945.1 Oscillospiraceae bacterium
CGAAACCTTATGGCTTGTACAATGCCCCGGAGTTCGGGTCGATCTGGGGATCGACCCCTACGAAATGGGCGGTTTGCTGATTAAAGCCGATACCCATATTTTTTTATTCTTATTTCCGGCGCACGCCGATGCGGTCGCGGGGGGAGGGCATACGGCGGTGGTGCTCGCCCTTGTCCTCGTACATGGCCTCGTCCGCGCGGACGAACACGTCGCGGAAGGAGCTGTCCTCCCCGGCACGGTAGGTCGCCGCGCCCATGGCCATGGACAGAGTGGCCGCCGGGTGGTCGGGCGCTTCGTTGAAAGCCCTGACGGCCCCGGCGACGGCGTCGAGGCGGGCGCGTGTCTCCTCCTCGCTCAGTCCGCCGCAGACAGCGATGAACTCGTCGCCGCCGATGCGGTATGTATGCTCGCTCCCGAACACGCCGGAGATCGCCCGGCCCGCGCCGCAGATGATCTGGTTGCCGCAGTTGTGGCCGTGCAGGTCGTTGACGACCTTGAGATTGTCGATGTCGAACACGACGGCGGAGAAGTCGGCGCTGCCGTTTTCGATCAGCTCGGAGAGGCGGCGCACCTCCTCCTGATAGGCGTTGGTGTTGCCGACATGCGTGAGCGGGTCCGTATAGGCCTGGGCGTGGACGAAGACCAGATAGCGCTCCAGCTCGCCCTGCATGGAGCGGATCTTCTCGCCGAGCGCCTCAAGCTCGTCGCCGTCGGCGGTCCCGGCGGGGGTCTCGGCAGCGTCGCCCACGGATTCGCGGTAGCCCGGGTTGGAGGTGATTTCCTCGGTCAGCGCGTCCACGTTGCGGGACAGCTCCAGAAGCTCATGGTCGAGATCCTGAAACTTCCTGCGTACCTTGCCGGTGATGAGGATCATGACGAACGCGCCGATCAGCACCGAGAGCACCGAGATCACGCCGATGGACAGCGTATAGCTTCGAAGCTGGGCGTCGTACCACTCGGCGCTGAAGTCGATGCCGACCACGCCGGCGACCCCGCCGCGGGAGTCGAAGACCGGACTGTAGGAGCTGTAGAAGTTGCCCCAGCGGTCAGCCTCGGGATCGACGTCCACAGTGGCGATGCCATCGCACGCCGCGACCAGCGCCGGGGTCACGACGATCTCCTCGCCGAACTCACCGGGGTCGACGGGGTCCGGGTCCACGGTGAAGACATAGTGGTCCGGGCTGTCCTCTTTGACCGCGTAGATGAACTCGATGTCGGCGTTGTCCTGGAAGACGATCAGCTTGTCCGCAATCTCCTGAAACAGCGGCGTGCCGACGTCGTCCTCCGTGAGAGCGGCCATCACATCGCCGTCCAGAAGCCCGGCCGCCGTGTTGGTGACGTCGAGCATGTTCTTGCGGATCAGGGTCTGCATCCCGTTCTTGGACTGCCTGTACATGACGATGCCCAGCACGGTATTGGCCGCGAGAAGCAGGATGCCGACGATCACCACATAGCGCGTCGTCAGGCTGAATCTTCTTTTCTTGTTCAAAATGGAATCACCACCGTGAGAGCATTGTGTTACGGACAAAAGCCGTGCCATTGCAAGCCTGTGCCGGAGCACATGCGAATAGTCGGATTAAACCGGATAAGCGCGGCGAAGGCCGAACCTTATTCGCCGTCTCTGAGAGCCAGCCTGCGCAGCGTCTCGAACAGGCGGTCGGGCTCGACGGGCTTGGAAAGATGGGCGTTCATACCCGCCTGCAGCGAGCGCTGCACGTCGTCGTCAAAGGCGTTGGCGGTCATGGCGATGATGGGGACGCGCCTTGCGTCCTCCCGCGGGAGCGCGCGGATCGCGGCGGTGGCGGCGAGACCGTCCATCACCGGCATACGCACGTCCATGAGGATCGCGCCGTAGTAGTTCTCCGGATGCGACGAGAAGAGCTCCACCGCGGCCTGGCCGTTTTCGGCGCGGTCGGTGACGACGCCCTCCATCTCCAGCAGGCCCGCCAGGATCTCGGCGTTGAGGTCGATATCCTCCGCCGCCAGCACATGCAGCCCCGCGAGACTGCCGCCCGCATCGCCGGCCTCCTCGCCGGACGCGTCGGCAGGGCGGCCGCCCCTGCTCAGCAGCGCGTGGATCTCACGCTTCAGACTGTCGGCAAAGAGGGGCTTGGACAAGACGCGGTCGATGCCGTATTCCGCGGCCAGCTCGTGCGCCTCGTCCAGATTGTACCCGGTCAGGAGGATGACGGGGGTCCTGCCGCCGTCGAACTCCCGGACGGCCCGCACAAGACTCAGCCCGTCCATCTCCGGCATACGCTGGTCCGTGAGGATGAGCCCGTAGGGGATGCCCTTTTCAAACCGCTCGCGGATGCGCGCCAGCGCGTCGGAGGGGGAGGCGTCCAGATCGGCGGAGAGGCCGAGCTCGGCGAGGACGAGGCGCGCGTGCTCCAGCGCGATCTCATCGTCGTCCACGACGATCACGCGCAGCTCGGGCGGCAGGCTGCCCAGCGGGTCCTGCTCCGCGTCGTTCCCGGCAGCCCTGAGCGTGACCGTGACCGTGAAGGTCGAGCCGACGCCCTTCTCGCTGTCAACCTGGATGTCGCCGTTCATCATCTGCACAAGGTTTTTGGTGATGGCCATGCCGAGACCGGTGCTGCCGTATTTGTCGGTGAAACCGGTGTCCTCCTGGGAGAAGGAGTCGAAAATCTTCGGGATGAAGTCCCGGCTCATGCCGATGCCGGTGTCCCTGACGATAAAGCGCAGCGTGCTGTAGTCCTCGAACGAGGCGGTCTGCTCCACCGTGAGGGTGATGCTGCCGGGCTGTTTCGTGAACTTGACGGCGTTGCCGAGGATGTTGATGAGCACCTGCTTGAGCTTGAGCGCGTCGCCGATGTAGCGCCCGCCGACCTTGCCGACGATCACGCAGTCGTAATCCAGCCCCTTGTCCCGGCACTGGCCGTTGACGATCACGTTGATCTGGTCCAGAAAATCGCGGAAGGAGAAGGCCTCCTCCTTGAGCGTCATGCGGCCGGATTCGATGCGGCTCATATCCAGGATGTCGTTGATGAGACCCAGCAGGTGATTGGCGCTCGCGCCGATCTTTTCAAGATGCTCGCGCGTGCGCGGCGGCAGGTCCGGGTCCTTGAGGGCGATGTTGTCCAGGCCGATGATCGCGTTCATGGGGGTGCGGATCTCATGGCTCATGTTGGACAGGAAGCTGGTCTTGGCGCGGCTGGATTCCTCGGCCATGAGCTTTTCGCGCTCGGTCTCCTTTTCGCGCCGGTGGATGATGCCGTAGATATTGAACAGCGCGAGCATCGACAGCACCATGAAGCCGATCTGGATAAAGCTGTTTCTGGTGAGCGCGCTGTCGAGCTCGCTTTTCTGCCTCTGCAGAAACGCCGCGTCCTCCGTGAGCTCCTCCCGGCTGCGCCCGGCGTCGTGATCGGCAAGCTCCTGCGCGTAGTATTCGCTGACCCTGTCGATGCTCTCGCCGGCCGTGAGGTTGGAGGTCTCGCGCATCCAGACGAGGGAGGTGAAAAACACCAGCGACAGCGTGACGATCCACACGATGGTGGAGTGGCCCAGGCGCCGCTCCGTCTCGCCGTTGAGCAGGAAGCGGAACACGATGAGGCCCAGAAGGCTCCACAGCGAGAGAATCAGATAGGACTCGCGTCCCATGGCCGAGACGGACAGCAGGTTCGGGACGAGGTAGTAGAGCAGGAAGACCAGCGAGATCACAACGCCCGCAAGTCCGGTCGCGGTGATGGCGGTGTTTTTCGTCTGCCGTGCCTGCTTGAGCGCGCAGGCGGAGGTGTAGGCGTAGACGATGGCGGCGCCGACGGTGGTGACGTCCACGATCCAGCCGACGGCGGTCCTGCCGAAGAGGGGGATGATGACCGACACGCCGAGGATCAGGAAGATCGCGTTTCTGGGCGCGCCGCCCCGGTCCAGAGCGCCGAGCTGCCTCGGCAGCAGGCCCTCCCTGCCCAGCACGCAGATGAGGCGGCTGGCGGCGATGGTGTTGCCCACGAGACCCGTGAGCACGCCGCCCAGCACCGTGACGACCAGCACGGGCGTCCCGACGGGGCCCATCGCGCTTCTGACCGCGTAGAAGGTCGGCGCGGCCTGGCTGCGGTCGAGCGTGTCCAGCGCCGCGATGTAGGCGGGCCAGTCCGAAAAGCCGTCCGGCAGGGTGCTCGCCGCGATGACGGCCAGCAGGGCGTAGATCGCCGCGCCCGCCAGAAGCGCCGCCGCCATGATGGGCAGCGCCTTTTTCGTCGGGAAGGAGAACTCCCCGGCGGAGTGCGAGATGGACTCAAAGCCCACAAAGGCCCAGGGGCCCATGGCGATGATCGTGAAGACGGCAAGCACCGGTTTTTTGCCGGGGGCGAAGGCGGGCCTGATCGCGGCGGGGCTGCCCGTATGTCTGAAGACGGCGACGGCGCACGCCAGCACGCCGGCGCAGAGCAGGACCGCCATCACGGTCTGGAAAACGACCGCCGCCCGCCTGTGCAGGCAGAGCATACAGAAGCACACGAGCGCCGTAACGGACAGCGCCAGCTCTCCCAGATAGATGTCGAAGCCCGCGATCCGATAGTGCGCGCCGAACTGGAAGACGTCTCCCAGCAGAAAGCGGCCGATCAGGGGCAGGGCGGTGGCGTTGGCCCAGATGACGGCGATATAGGTCAAAAGCAGGAACCATGCGGCCACGAAGCCGTGGTCATAGTCAAAGCATTTGACGACATAGCTGAATGTGCCGCCGGCACTGGGGCAGGCGTTGATCATGCAGTGGTAGTTCACGCCCACGATCAGCATGATCAGGGCCCCGGCGGCAATGCCGATCACGGTGCCCAGCGGTCCGGCGGCGGGCAGGAAGGTGTTGCCGGGCATCATGAACGCGCCCCAGCCGACGGCGCAGCCGAGCGACAGCGCCCATGCGCCGAGCGGCGTCAGGAACGCCGATGGCCGGCTTGCCTGTCCGGAATTGTTCAAATCCATCAAAGAGCAGAGCTCCTTTCTAAAACCTGCGGAGAAGAGCGTAAGGCGTGACGGGGAGAGCGCAGCGGCACTGCCCTGTCACGGCAGCCCTCTGTCATGTCTTCGCGGAGCGGAGCGAAGCCGAAGGATCTTTCCCCCGGATACAGGGAAAGCTTCGCCCGAAAGAACGGCGTTACAGCGTGCTCTCGTACTGCCGGATGCCCTCGACCGTGCGCCGGTACAGGGCGTCGACGTCGGCGATGACGGCCCTGACCTCCTCGTCGGACATCCTGCGCGCGTTGCCGGCGCGGAATTCCTCCGTGAGCGCGGAGACCATGTCCGCGAGCTTCACAAGCCCCATGTTGGCGCAGACGCCCTTCATGGCGTGGGCGCTCTCAAAGAGCCGGACGGGGTCCATGCTCTCGCCCGCGGCCTGCAGCGCCTCGTTCACGCCGCTGTTGGGGAATTTCTGGATGTAGCGGCCGATGAGCCTGTCCATTTTCATGATCTGGACGGCGCGGTTATAATCGCCGCCGATAAGGGTATAGAGTTCCTGAAGCGTCATGTTCCTGTCTCCTTTTCACGTTTGATTTCCTGTAGAATGAGCGTTTCAAATTCCTCCGGGGGCAGCGGGCGCGAGAAGTAGTAGCCCTGTACGAGCTCGCACCCGGCGTCGCGCAGCAGGGCAAGCTGTCCTTCCGTCTCGACGCCCTCCGCCACCACATGCAGCCTGAGATACTTTGCGATGTCCAGAATCAGCGACACCAGGCGGAGATCGGTCGGGTTGTGCTCGATGTTGCGCACGAACTTCATGTCCATCTTCAGCACGTCGATCGGCATGGCCGACAGCATGTTCAGCGAGGAATAGCCGGAGCCGAAGTCGTCCATCTCGATCTCAAAGCCGATCTCGCGCAGGCGGGCGATCACGTCCAGCAGCGCTCTGGAATTTTCGGTATAGGCGGACTCCGTGACCTCCAGCTTGATGTCGCCGAAGCGCAGGCTGTTGTCCTCCATGAGCTTCACGAGGCGTCCCGTCAGCGTCTGGTCGAAGACGTCCGCGCGGGAGAGATTGACGGACACGGGCAGCGTGAAGCCGAGCTTTTCGCGCCAGCGGGCGACCTGCGCCGCGGCCTCGGCCCAGACGTAGCTGTCCACGATGCTGATGAGGCCGTTGCCCTCAAACAGCGGGATGAAATCACCGGGCGGGAGCATGCCGAGCTCCGGATGCTTCCAGCGGATCAGCGCCTCCGCGCTGCTCAGCCGCGGGGGATTGCACTGCACGTTGTACTTCGGTTGATAGTAGACGACGAACTGCCGCTCGTCCACGGCGGTGCGCAGATCGTTCAGCAGGCGCTGGTTCAGAAGGTCCCGCATCCGCATGTCCTCGTTGTAGATCAGCAGCGGGGACTGGTAATCGCCGCGCACCATGTTGCAGGCGGTGCGCGCCCGGTCAAAGAGCAGGACGGGGCCTACGCCCTCCTGCCAGAGCTTCACGCCCATGCGCAGGTGGATGTCCACGTTGGGCGAAAGCTCGTCCACCTTTCTCTGGAAGCGCTGGAGCAGGGCGGCGTAGTCGTCCTGGCGGGCGCAGTAGATGTCAAAGTGGTCGGCCTCGAAGCGGCACGCGATCCCCTCGGTCTCGGCGAGGAAGGCGCGGATCTCGTTGCCGATGACGCGCAGCACGTCGTCGCCGAACTCGCGGCCGTTGAGCTCGTTTACCGAGTGGAACTGCTGGATGTTCATGACGACGGCGTCCAGCTGCAGCTCCGGGCGGTAGAGGTAGAGGCGGTCTGCGTACTCAAAGAAGAAGTTGCGGTTGTAGAGCATGGTGAGCTTGTCGTGCTCCGCCGCGGAGATCAGGCGTCTGCCCTCGCTCAGCTCGATGATGCGGCTGACGCGGGCGAGGATGACCTCGTGCATGTCGAAGGGCTTGGTGATAAAGTCGGCCGCGCCCATCTTCAGGGCCCGGAGCTCCGCCGTCTTGTCCGCGGTCAGCACGATCACGGGGATCTGCCGCATCTCCTCGTCCGCGACCATGGCCTCCAGAACCTGAAACCCGTCCATCACCGGCATCATGAGGTCGAGCAGGACGATGCAGAGATCGTCGATATGCTCCCGTATCACCTCGAGCGCCTCTCTGCCGTTCTCGGCGTAGAGCAGCTCATAGTCGTCCTCAAGGATCACGCCCAGAATATCGCGGTTGAGCTCCTGGTCGTCCACGATCAGGACGTACTGCGGATGCTGGATCTGTTTGGATTCGATCATTTTGTTTTATCCTCCCGTGCGGGGGTCATTTCATACATTTTTTCAGTGTGGCGCAGAGCATGTCGATATCCGCGGGCTTGGGGAGATGGGCGTTCATCCCGGCAGCGAGGGAGTTTTGCACGTCCTCCTCGAAGGCGTTGGCCGTGAGGGCGAGAATCGGGATCGTCCCGGCGTCCGGCCGGTCGAGCGCGCGTATCCTGCGCGTGGCCTCCAGCCCGTCCATGACCGGCATACGCAGGTCCATCAGGATGCCGTCGTAATACCCGGCCGCGCTCTTTTGAAACAGGTCCACCGCGACCTGGCCGTTTTCCGCGCGCTCGGAGAGGATGCCCTCCATATCCAGCAGGTCGGCCAGGATCTCGGCGTTGAGGTCGACGTCCTCCACGATCAGGATGCGCCGCCCCTCGAGACTCACGTCATCCTGAGACTCCACGCTCTCAGTACTCTCCGGCTTTGCCCCGGCGGCTTTGAGGACGACGGTCACCGTGACGGTGGTGCCGACGCCGCGCTCGCTCTCGATGCCGATCGTGCCGTTCATCATGTCGACCAGGTGCTTCGTGATGGTCAGGCCGAGACCCGTCCCGGCCTGCGTGCTGGTGCTGCTCAGATCCTCGCGGGAGAAGGCATCAAATGCGTGGGCGAGGTATTCGGAGTCCATGCCGACGCCGCTGTCCTGTACGACGAAGCGCAGCGTGCGCGTCTCCTCATCCGACGCGGTCTGCTCCACGGTGCAGCGGACCTGGCCGGGCGCGTCGGTGAATTTCACGGCGTTGTCCGCGATGCTCAGCATAATCTGCTTGAGCTTGGTGGCGTCGCCGACGAATTCGTCGTCCACGCTGCCGATGCGCTCGCAGTTGTAGGTCACGCCCTTTTCGTGGCACACCGCGGCGACGAGGCTGTTGAACTGGAGCATGACCTCCCCGAAGGAGAAGGGGGCCTCCCGCAGCGTCATCCGGCCGGCGTCGATGAGACTCATGTCCAGCACGTCGTTGATGATGGCCAGCAGATGATTCGTGCTCGCCTCGATCTTGTCCAGGTTTGACAGCGTCTGCGGGCTCAGCTCCGCATCGTCCTTCATGAGCCGCACAAGGCCCAGCACCACGTTCATGGGCGTGCGCATTTCATGGCTCATATTCGACAGGAAATTGGTCTTGGCCCGGTTGGCGGCCTCCATCGCCATAAGCTCGGCCTCGATCTTCTCGTTTTCAAAGATGCGGTTGGAGATGCGCTGCATCAGGTACACCATGATGGCGACAAAGATGCTGCCGCCGAAGAGGATGCCGGAAATGATCAGATCCGGCTTCCCGACGAAGGCGACGGCGAGATAGCCCGCGAGGAAGAGCATGAGCAGAAAGATCGGAAGCCGCAAAATCCTGCGCTCCTGCTCCCAGTCGCCGTGCGAGCTGATTTCCCGTTCGTAGCGGATATAGTGGTAGATGTTGTATACCATCAGCGCAGAGCCGAGATACACCATCCCGTAAACCAGGAGATTGAGCATACGGGCCTCCTTTCCCAAAGAGCAATACACAAGACATAACTATCTAATCATCCATCATACAGGAAAGACCTTGAAATAGCAAGGTTTTTTTCCGCTTTTTCCGGGGCCTGTGCGTTCATCGCAGGACGGGCTTGCACGGGGGCGGCGCCTCTGGTATAATCCGTACATATTGAGAAAACAGGAGGGAGAAAAGATGGCGTCAAAATTCCCATATCAGGCATGGCAGATCACGGAGGAGGGCTTTTCCGCGCGCGATCTGCGGGAGAACGAATCCGTCTTCGCGCTGGGCAACGGCTTCATCGGCCTGCGCGGCAATTTGGAGGAGGGGGCGGCCGCCGGCGCGGAGACGATACAGGGCAGCTTCCTCAACGGCGTGTTTGATTCCGAGCCGATCGTATACGGCGAAAAGGCCTACGGCTACGCGAAAAATCACGAGACCATCTGCAACGTCATGGACGCCAAGAGCCTGACGCTGACGGCGGACGGGGAGGCGCTGGACCTCGGCGTCTGTGAGATCGCGGCGCACAGGCGCGTGCTGGACATGCGGGAGGGGACGCTGCGCCGCGGCTTCGAGTGGCATACCAAAAGCGGCGCTGTGCTCCGGGTCTCCTTCGCGCGGCTTGTGAGCCTGACGCACGACACCCTCGCCGCGGCGGCGCTGCGCGTCGAGTGCCTCGGCGGCGCGTGCACGCTCAGAATCGAAAGCTGCATCGCCCCCGCCGTCATCGCGGAGGGGGACCCGAACGACCCGCGCAACGCCGCCGGCAAGGACCGCAGTCTCACCCCCGGCACGCGCATGGCGGAGGGGGACGTGCTCGCGATGGAGCAGAGGACCAAGAACAGCGGCTACACGATCTGCTGCGCGGTCGAGCACCGGGGCATCCCGGGCAGCGCGTCCCTGCGCGGCGACGCCGCCGTCTGGGAAGCGGAGAAGCGGCTCGGGGCGGGGGACACGCTCACGCTCGAGAAGAGCATCTGCTACATGGCCGCGCGCTTTGAGGAAAACCCCGCGCTCTTTGCCGAGACGCTCGCGGCCTGCCGCGCGGCCCCCGCGTTCGACGCGCTGCTGGCCGGGCAGAAGCGGGTGCTGGACCGGTTCTGGGACGGCGTCGGCCTCAGCATCGAGGGGGACGACGCGCTTTTGCAGGGCCTGCGCTTCAACCTCTTCCACATCTTCCAGTCCGCCGGGCGCGACGGCAGGCGCAACATCGCCGCCAAGGGCCTCACCGGCGAGGGCTACGAGGGCCACACCTTCTGGGATACCGAGGCGTACATCCTCCCGGTTTTCATCCACACGGACCCGGAGCTCGCAAAGAAACTGCTGGAGTACCGCTACGCCATCCTCCCGAAAGCGCGGGAGCGGGCGCGGGAGCTGGGGCACGCGAGGGGCGCGCTCTACGCCTGGCGCACCATCGACGGGGAGGAGTGCAGCGCCTACTTCCCGGCGGGCACCGCCCAGTACCACATCGACGGCGACATCGCCCACGCCGTGTGCGAGTATTTCGACGTGACGCAGGACCTGGACTTTCTCGCCGCGTGCGGGGCGGAGATCCTGGTCGAGACGGCGCGGCTTTTCTACGATCTCGGCTTCTTCAGCGCGGAGAAGGGCGGCCGCTTCGTCCTCAACTGCGTGACCGGGCCGGACGAGTACAACGTTATGGTCAACAACAACGTCTACACCAACTGCGTCGCGGAGGAGAACCTGCGCAGCGCGGGCGAGGCGATGGCCCTGCTGCGCGAAAAGCGTCCCGCGGACTACGCAAGACTGTTGGGCAGCATAGGCTTTTCGCCGGAGGAGGCGCAAAGCTGGCTCGAGGCGGCGCAGCGCATGTACTATCCCGAGACGCGCGGCGGCATCTGTCCCCAGGACGACGGCTTCCTTGACCGCAAGCCCTGGCCGCTGGACAGCATCCCGAAAGACAAACACCCGCTGCTCATCCACTACCACGGCCTGACGATCTACCGCCACATGGTCTGCAAGCAGGCCGACCTCATCCTCGCCATGACCCAGTACGGCGAGCGCTGGACCCTGGAGGAGAAGAAGAGAAACTTCGCCTTCTACGACAGCGTTACCACGCACGATTCGAGCCTTTCGATGGCGGTCTTCTCCATCCTCGCAAACGAGATCGGGGACATCCGGACGGGCTACGACTACTTCATGTCCTCGGCCCGCCTTGATCTGGACGACATGCACCACAACACCAAGGACGGCCTGCACATGGCGAACATGGCGGGCACCTGGACGGGGCTGGTGCGCGGCTTCGGCGGGATGCGCTGCGGCAGGGGACAGCTCCGCTTCGCCCCGGTCTGCCCGCCGCAGTGGAAGGGCTACTCCTTCCGCGTGGGCTACCGCGGCAGGACGGTCCAGGTCACCGTGGACGCAGACGGCCCGCAATATACCCTCCTCCGCGGCGACCCCATCACGATCTGGTCCTGCGGCGAGCCTGTGGAGCTGTCGTAAACCCATACCGCGCCCCCGTGCAGGCGTTTTGTCATTCTGAGGAGCAAAGCGACGAAGAATGCTAAGGCAACGCCGCATAATTCGCCTTCGGCGCCTCCTGGAAAATTTGCGCTCTGATTTTGTCACTTTTTCTTGAAATACACAAAGTATTCCTGCAAAAAAATGCCTTCATCAGAATGTTGCCTTGACGGAAGCTTTCTTCGCAGGGGTCGATCCCCTGATCGACCCGCGCGGAACGATGTGACACCACATGAAAACGTATACGGCGAAATCACAGTTCACGCTGCGATTTCGCCGTATATCTCTTTATCGGTATGTATCATGCCGCTGCCGGGAGGGCCTGCGGTCATGGCGCGGGGGCATCATCCGTCCTTATTCCATCTCCTCCTGGAGCTGCCGGATCTTTTCGTCAAGTGCGGATTTCACGTCGTAGCCGCCGGGTCGAGGACCCGGATTCTCAGGCGGAGCCGGGGGATTGGGATTCTCAGGCGGCGTCGGAGGATTGGGATTCTCGGGCGGAGCCGGAGGATTGGGATTCTCAGGTGGCGTCGGAGGATTGGGATTCTCGGGCGGCGTCGGAGGATTGGGATTCTCGGGCGGCGTCGGAGGATTGGGATTCACAGGGTGATCCCAGGGGTCGGGTCCCGGGAAGCCGTGGTCACCCCATGTGTACCAGGGGTCAGGGTAGTTGGGATCATCCCAGGGAATCGGCCCGGGGCCGGGACCGGGACCGGGACCGGGATCAGGTCCGGGACCGGGACCAGGGCCTGGATCGGGTCTGGGGCCGGGAATGTCCCAGGGGTTCGGGCCGGGAAAACCGGGATTCAGCCAGGGAGTGGGGCCCCAGCATTCAAAGATCCAGGGATACAGATACATCCACTCGGGGTAGTCCCACTTGCATTTCTCCTTCTGGGCATAGGTCCAGATTTTGGCGACGTCGGTATAGACCTTCCCCTCGCTGCTGGAGAAGCAGGCCTGTACCTGATAGCCGTTCATCCAGGAGGGGATGCCGCTCAGAGCCAGGGTCTCGGCGCGGCTGCCGGAGACGTAGAGCCCGTTGTTGACGGACGCAGCCTCGGCCGCCTCGCAGATGACGGTCCCGTCGGCATTGGCGATGTACCAGACGACGGAGCTCGCGTTATCCGCGTGGGCAATGAAGATGCACGCGCCGCCGTAAGGGACGGACTCGCTCGTCGGGCTCTTCGTGACGCGGAGATTCCCGGAGGAGCGCACAAGACTCTTGAAGGGGCCGGGATCGGTGGCCGCGGCGGTGGCGGGGGAGGGCGATTTCCCCGCGGTCTGCGCCGTAGCCTGTACGGGCGCGGCGACGCTGCCGTCCAAATAGACCACGCTCACGCCGCAGTAGGGGCAGACATTGCTGTCGACCGGGATCTGCCTGCCGCACTTCCGGCAGAACAGAATGTCATCCGCAAATACCTGCGCGCCGAGAGAGAGGACAAAAACCAGCGCAAGCAGCAGACATAATGCGCGCTTCATAGATTCTCCCACCTTTCAAAACAGAGAGAGCGCTTACTAAATCTTGTGAGGTTACCATAACACCAACACAATATACATTTTCATTATAAGCCCAAAGCGCCAAAAATGCAAGTATTTTCCTGACGGGTTCCGTTCGTTTCATGATGGCTTTTTTGGAAACGAGAGGAGCCCGCAGCCTGCCGCGCGCATTCGCTTGCGGGGGACGCCCGCACACGAGCAGAGAGAAGTATTTTTTCCGAGGTTCACGCCCCCGGAAAAACCGGATGGTATCGGCTTTTTCGCCTTGCGAGGCGAAAAACCAAAGGGGCTGCGGCTCCTTTGAACTCCCTGGGGGGGGTTATGAAACGCCCGTGTGACGGGTTCACGCAGGCCCGGTCCGTCACAGGACGTACAGGCTCTCGTCGCGCCCGTCCGGGGCGGCGGGGGCGGTCATCTGTCTTGCGTACTCCCGCGGGTTGACGCCGACGCTGCGGCGGAACACACGGGCGAAGTAATTGGCGTTGGCAAAGCCGCAGGCGTCGGACACGAACTGGATCGAGTGCCGGCCCTGCCGGAGGAGGAGCTTGGCGTTTTCGACACGCACCCGGTTGAGGTATTTCCCCGGCGTCACGCCCGTGTACCGGCAGAAGCAGCGCGTCAGATACTCCTGGCTGACCTCGAGCCTTGACGCGAGCTCCGCGATGCCCTCGAGAAACGCGTAGTCCCGCCGGATGATCCCGAGAGCCGCCTCCACCACGGGCGGCATGGTGCGGCTGCCGTCCGGCCCGGCCGTCCCGGTCCCGTACAGCGCCATCAAAACGCCGTACGCGAGCTCCGACGCCTCACGCGCCGGGAGCGGGCCGCGCCGGGACAGCATTGCCCGCAGCGTGCGCTCGACTGCGGCCCCGCCGCGCTCAAAGTACAGCCCGCCCTGCTCCCGGCAGGCGGCAAAGACCCTCTCCGCCGCAAGCCCGCGCAGGGACAGGAGCGCGAGCGCGCAGTCCCCGGCGCACAGCAGCGAGAGCTCGTCCGTCCCGCAGACGGCGACGGCCTGACCTGCCCGGAGGGGGAGGCTGCTCTCCCCGGCGGCGATGCGCAGCTCCCCCGAGAGCGGGGCGAGCACGCGCCACAGCCCGTAGCACAGCGGCAGCTCCCGCACGTTGCCGCCGCGCAGTCTCAGCACGCACGCCTCCGAAACAGCCAGAAGCTCCGAGAGAAAATCTCCCGGAGCTTCGAGGGCTGCGGATTCTGTCTGGAAAGCGTCCGCTTCGCGCATCAGTGGCAGATGGCGAGCTCGGTATCCTTGTCGAAGAAGTGGGCCTTCGCCATGTCCACGGGGACCTTGACGAACTCCTCCTTCGGAGACTCGACCGCGGAGGACATGCGCACGATGACCTTCTGCTCGCCGACGAAGACGTAGAGGTTGGTCTCGGCGCCCAGCAGCTCGCAGAAGTCGACCTTGGCGGAGATGCCGTTGGTCGGGGTGAGCTGGTCGAAGGTGAGGAAGTTCTCGGGACGCACGCCGAGGATGACGGTCTTGCCCACGTAGGGCTTGAGCGCCGCTTCCTTGAAGGCGGGGATCTCGAGCTTGTCGTTGTTCAGCACGGCGAAGAGCTTGCCGCCCTCGGCGACGATCCTGACCTCGAGGAAGTTCATCTGAGGCGACCCGATGAAGCCCGCGACGAAGAGGTTGCACGGAGAATCGTACAGCACCTTCGGGGTGTCGAACTGCTGGATCAGGCCGTCCTTCATGACGACGATACGGTCGCCCATGGTCATGGCCTCGGTCTGGTCGTGGGTGACGTAGACGAAGGTGGTGTCAAGACGGCGGTGCAGGCGCGCGATCTCGGAGCGCATGGAGGTACGGAGCTTGGCGTCGAGGTTGCTGAGAGGCTCGTCCAGAAGGAAGACGGCCGGGTTGCGGACCATGGCGCGGCCCAGTGCGACACGCTGTCTCTGGCCGCCGGACAGGGCCTTGGGCTTGCGCTCGAGCAGGTGCTCCAGGTCGAGGATTCTGGCGGCCTCGTGGACGCGCTTGTCGATCTCGTCCTTGGGGACGTTGCGCAGGGTCAGACCGAAGGCGATGTTCTTGTACACGCTCATATGCGGGTACAGGGCGTAGTTCTGGAAGACCATCGCGATGTCGCGGTCTTTGGGCGGGACCTGGTTGACCAGCCTGTCGCCGATGTACAGCTCGCCGCTGGAGATGGACTCAAGACCGGCGATCATGCGCAGGGTGGTGGACTTGCCGCAGCCGGAGGGGCCGACCAGGATGATGAACTCCTTGTCCTTGATCTCAAGGTCGAGGTTGGGGACGACGGGCTTGTCGGCGCCGTCATAGATCTTGGTGACGTTTCTGAAGCTGATGGAAGCCATGATGTATCCTCCTGTTTCCTTTATATTTGGTTTTGTGCGTATCGGGTTAGCTCAGCTATCTTTGCAAAATCAACAATGACAGCTTAAAAGTGTGCTCCGTAGGGGCTGATGCCCTCATCAGCCCGAAACCTTATGGCTTGTACAGATGGCTTGTACAGTGCCCCGGAGTTCGGGTCGATCTGGGGATCGACCCCTACGAAATGGGCGGTTTGCTGATTAAAGCCGATACCCATATTTGGTTTTATTAAGTTTCATGAAAAAGCAGGCAGCCGAGAGAGTCAGGTTTGGAGTAAAGCTATCGCCGGGCGATTTTAACTGCGCCGAAGGCGCTCCCTGAACTCCACGCTCCGCGCCTCATAATCTACACCTAAGATACCATCCCGGAGGTCAAAACGCAAGTCTATTTTCTTGATAAAAGGATAAATTTTTGACCTTTCGCACTTTGCCCGCAAACGGCGCTTGCCTGCCTGCGGCGGCTATGGTATAATAAAAAAGACAAGTGTGAATGATGTTTGTGAAGCTCGTGAAAGGAAGACGAAATGGCTGACCAGACCTACATACAGGCCCGCAAGCTGGGTCTCAAGGAAGTGAAGCTGCGCACCGCGCGGCATGAGGACCCGTTCCTCCCTGCGCTGGAGGAGCTGCTGCCCCATATGAACGCCCTGAACGAGGCGGAGCTCGGCAGCATCCGCATCGACATCGACCAGGTCGTCGGCACCCGCAACACCGCGCGGCGGGACGCCTTCTCCGCCTCCTTCTTCCCGCTGCTGGAGGAGGGGAGCGAGTTTGCCGCCAAGTGGGGCGCGCTCGCCGCCTCGCATGTGAAGGAGGGCATACACGACCCGATCACCGCGGTGGAATACCTCAACCGCTTTTACGTTGTGGAGGGGCACAAGCGCGTCTCCGTTCTGCGCTTTTTCGGCGCGGCGACGGTGCGGGCCGAGGTCAGGCGCCTCATCCCCCCGAAGAGCGACGAGCCGGAGATCGCGGTCTACTACGAGTTTCTTGATTTCAACAGGGTGACGCGGGTCAACTACATCCTCTTCGACCGCCTCGGCGCCTACCCCGCCATGCTCGCGCTGTTGTGCGGGGAGGATCTGACGCCCTGGGACGAGGACCGGCGGCGCAGCTTCTTCTCGGACGTGACGCGCTTTCGCAAGGTCTTCGCGACCTCGCCGCTCAGCGACTCGCTCACGCAGGACGAGGCGCTTTTGCGCTATCTGGAGATCTTCGGCGCGTCGGCCCTGTCCGACCGCACCGCCGCGGAGCTGAAAAACGACCTAGCCGTGATCGTGCCGGAGCTCAAGAGCGTCCGGAACGAGAGCGAGCCCGTCCTGGTCACGGACCCCGCGGACGGCCAGCCGCGCAGCATCCTCAGCCGCATCGTGCACCCCAGCGTCAAAACCCTGCGCGCCGCCTTCCTCCACGACAAGGACCCCGAGCGCTCCTACTGGACCTACGCGCACGAGCAGGGGCGGATCGCGGCGCAGGAGGCGCTGGACGGGCGGGTCGAGACCGAGAGCCGCTTCGACATGCTCGAGCAGGACTTCGACGCGGCGGTGCGGGAGCTGGCGGAGAAGGGGACCGACATCGTGTTCAGCACCACCCCGCGCCTGCTGCCCGCCACCCTCACGGCCGCCGCGGCGTATCCGAACATCAAATTCCTCAACTGCTCCCTGAACGTGAGCCACCCGATCCTGCGCTGCTACTACGTACGGATGTACGAGGCTAAATTTTTGACCGGTGTGATCGCCGGCGCGATGAGCGAGCAGAGCAACATCGGCTACGTCTGCGACTACCCGATCTACAGTATGCCCGCCTCCATCAACGCCTTCGCCCTGGGCGTGCGCATGGTCAATCCCCGGGCCCGCGTCCTGCTGGAGTGGTCCACGGTGGAGGGCGCGGATATCGACAGGCACTTTGCAAACTACGGCGTGACCGCGATCTCCGGCCAGGACAGCCTGATCCGGGACGAGCGCAGGCTCCGCACCGGTCTCTTCCTCTGCCGGGGGGACAGACAGCTCAACGTCGCCAGCTCCTTCTGGGACTGGGGCACCTTCTACCGGAAGATCCTCAACTCCGTGCTCGACGGCTCCTGGGACGAGCTCAACAGCACCAGCGAAGCGGGCCAGACCATCAACTACTGGTGGGGTCTTTCGGCGGGCGTGGTGGACGTGTGTGTCGGCGAGAAGGTCCCGCCGGAGACGGCGCGCCTCATCGACCTCCTGCGCAGGAGCGTCGCGGACGGCAGCTTCCGCCCCTTCGACGGGCCGGTCTTTGATCAGAAGGGGGAGCTCCGGATCGCGGAGGGCGAGCTGCTCACGCCCCACCAGATCCTGATGATGGACTGGCTCGTGGAAAACATCGACGGCGAGATCCCCAAGCCCGAACAGCTCACGCCCCCCGCAAGGGAGCTGGTCAAAATCCAGGGCATCCGAAAAGAGACCGCGGAGACCGTGTAAGTCGCAGGGGCCGACGCTTGTCACGCGGCCCGCGCGGTGGAGCCTGCCATACAAAAATCACCCCCGGCGAATTCGTCCAACGTGGTACGGATTCGCCGGGGGTTTACATAATTTTAGACTCGCTGCCGCCGGGCGGCTGACAGCCGTCCCTGCGGAGCGGTCAGATGTATTACCGGCCCCTTCTTTTTCTCTTCTGCGGCCTGTCAGGGCCGACAATATCCTCGCGGCGGTTCCAGCTGGGGTTGGAGTAGGAGCTCTCCTGCGTCATGAGGTCCTGCGCACGGTGCTCCTCGTCCGTGAAGACCGCGCCGTCCGCGCGCGCGGTCCTGGGCAGCCTTGCCTCCGGGCCGAGCTTCAGGAAGGCTTTGCGGAGGAAAAAGCATTGCAGATAGGCAATCAGCGCAAAGCCGCAGGCCCCCCAGAGATAGGCGAAGAGGTTGACCGCGTCCGGGTTCATGATAAAGCTCACATACACGGAGGCTGCGATCAGCAGGACGCTCAGCACCGTCCAGGGCAGGGCCGCGACGCTTAACAGCCAGGCATTTCGCAGCGTGTTTCCGACCGTATTCTCAAAGCGCGCCTGGAGCGGAAAGAGGTACAGAAAGCCGAAGAGAAACAGCAGCGTCAGCAGATAGAAGGTCATGAGATACAGCCGGCCGGACGCCCCGGCCATGAACTGCACGACCCAATAGTACGCGCCCAGAAACAGGATCGCGCCGAGGCAGATGAGCCACAGCGCCGTGGCCTGCCGGAAGTTGCGCCTGAACGCGCCCCAGAACTCCCGGATGACCAGCCCGTCCGCCCGCGGCTCCTCATAGACCAGACGCAGCATACAGGTATAGAGCGCCGTCAGCGACGCGCCGACCGTGATCACCGGCAGACAGAAGAGCACGAACAGGAGATTGCAGATCACGATGTCGGCAAACTTTCCCATCGCCGTCATGAGCGGGCCGTCCGGATCAAAGATTTTCATGGCAAAGCCTCCCGGAAAGATTCATAGCGGTCTATTGGAGAAGAGTATAGGCATGTTTTTCGGCTGCCCCGCCAGGGGCGAGAAAAACGGCTTTGATCTGTTATCATAAATCTGCGTTTATGATAAACCAATGGGCGCCGTAACCCGGCGCCCATTTTCTTTTTTATGGGTATCGGCTTTAATCAGCAAACCGCCCATTTCGTAGGGGTCGATCCCCAGATCGACCCGAACACCGGGGCATTGTACAAGTCATAAGGTTTTGATTTTGCAAAGATAGCTGAGTTAAGCCGATACGCATATTCTTTTTTGTAAGCGTCTTACTTGATGGCGCCCTGGACCATGCCGTCCATGATGTGCTTCTGCGCGAGCAGGAAGATCACGATCATCGGGATCATGGCGAGCAGCGCGGCGGTCAGGATCATATCCCAGGACTTGACGAAGGAGCCGACGAAGGCCTGCACCGCGACGGGCAGGGTCTTGTTCGGGTTCGACTGGCCCAGCAGGATGGAGGGGAGCAGGTAGTCGTTCCAGATCCACATGCCGTTGAGGATCGTGACGGTCACGATCGTGGGCTTCAAAAGCGGGAAGATGATGCGGAAGAAGGTGCCCTCGGGCGAGCAGCCGTCGATGGCCGCGGCCTCCTCGAGCTCATAGGGGATGCCTTTGATGAAGCCGGTGAGGATGAACACGGTCATGGCGCCGCCGAAGCCGCAGTAGGCGAAGATCAGGCCGGAGAGGCTGCCGTTCATGCTCAGGCCCACGAACTTGCCCACCTCACGGAAGGTCGCGATCAGCGGGAGCATGACGACCTGGAAGGGGATGATCATGGAGGAGATGAAGGTCATGTAGATGACCGTGGCCCATCTGGTCTTGTTGCGGCAGATGACCCACGCGGACATGCCGCCGAACACAGCCAGCAGCACCAGCGAGATGATGGTGACCAGCGCCGAGGAGCCGAACGCGTGCCAGAACACGAAGTTCTTGTTGTTGATGACCGCGTTCAGGTTGGACGCGAACTGCTTGAAGCTGGCGCCCGCGGCGGAGATCGGGTCCTGCACGATGTCGGCCTGGGTCTTGAAGGAGTTGAGCACCACCAGCGCAAAGGGGAAGAGGATATAAGCGGCCAGCAGCACGGCGATGACCGTCAGGATGACCGCGCGGGAAGTCTTCATTTTCATTACATTTCGACCTCCTTCGCATTGGAGATACGCACCTGCAGCAGGGATACGCAGGCGAGAATGATGAAGAACAGGATGGCCTTGGCCTGGGCGTAGCCGTACTGGTCGCGGGCGAACGCGGTGTTGTAGATGTTCAGCGCGATCATCTGGGTGCCGTTTGAAAGGCGCGAGCCCATGAACTTTCTCACGGTGCCGACGCCGTTGGTCAGGGCCAGGTTGACGTCAAACTGCTTGAATGCGGAGGTCAGGGTCAGGAAGGTGCAGATGGTGAAGGTGGCGGCGATCATGGGGATCTTGATCTTGAAGAGGGTCATGATGTCGCTCGCGCCGTCGATCTGCGCGGCCTCCAGCACGTCCTTGGGGACGGTGGCGAGACCGTTGATGTAGATGAGCATGATGTAGCCGGCGTACTGCCAGATGTACACGACGATGATGGCGATGAACGCCGTTTTGGTCTGGGCCAGCGCCGAGTGCGGAGAGTTGAGGATCTTGGTCAGCACGTTGGAGAAAATGAACTGCCAGATATAGCCGAGAACGATGCCGCCGATGAGGTTCGGAAGGAAGTAGGCGGCGCGGAAGAAGCCGACGCCCTTGAGCTTGGTGGTGCACAGCAGCGCCAGCAGGAAGGCCACCAGGTTCACCATGATCATGTTGATGATCACGAACAGCACGGTCAGCAGCAGGGACCAGATGAAGGCGGGCTCTTTGAACATGTTGGCGTAGTTTTCAAAGCCGAGCATCCTGGTATAGCTGACGCCGTTCCAGTCGGTGAAGGAATAGAAAAAGCCGACGAACATCGGGATAATGACGGTGACCGCGAAGGTAAAGAGCAGGGGGAAGAGGAAAATCACGTTGATAATGGCCCGATGGTGAAGCACGGTCGGGATGTAGTAGACGCCTGCCAGAATCAGCAGCGCGCCGCACACCAGGAAAGCGCCGCGCATGGCGCCGAGACCGCTGTATGTCTTCGTGAAGTCAAAATACAGCGCGGCGATCAGCAGCACGGTACCGAGGGCCAGGAGAGTCATCGACAAGGATTTCTTGCCGGAGGCGGATTCAGTCATATCGCAGAACGCTCCCTTTCCATAGCTTTTCTCTCCAAAAGAAGGAAGGGCGGTGGCAGCGCCGCCGCCCTTCCTGTTTGGTCAGGATCAGATTTTACTTGAAGAAATCGGCAATGACGTCGGTCATGGCCTCGGTGAAGCTCTGGACATCCTCAAGACCCATGGCGAAGTCCTGGAAGATGGCGCCGGTGACATCCTGCGCGAGGTTGGAGGGCTGGCCCATCCAGTGCCAGGCAGAGGTCTTGCCGGCGGCGGCATAGCTGGAGACAGGGGCGGCGAACGGGTCGTTCGCGGTCACGGTGCAGCTCCTGAAGGGGCTGACGCAGCCGGCTTCCTGAACCATGATCTGCTGACCGTCGGGGCCGGCGAGCCAGTTGAGGAACTCCTCGGCCTCAGCGACGTTGCCGTCCTTGTAGACAGCCCAGTGAGAGGGAGCGTTGGTCAGGATGGTGTCGATGCCCTCGATGAAGCAGTAGGGGACGTAGCCGCACTCGAAGTTGCCGGCGGCGGCGTACTGATCCTTGTACTGGTTGGTGAGGGAGGAGCCGATCCAGGAGCCCTGGGTCACGAAGGCGTACTTGCCGGCGGCAAAGCCGGAGACCTGCATATCATAGTTGCCGGAGACGAGGAGAGCGGGGTCGGAGTACTTGTTGAAGAGGTCGACCATCTCGGCGAAGGCGGTGAAGCGCTCCTGATCGAGCTTGCCTTCCATCAGCAGGTCGAAGTAGGTGGTGTCGTCGCGGGCAAGGCCGGCATCCAGGTACTGGCCGAAGAGGTGCTGGCCGGTGGACCAGTACAGCTCGGTGGCGTTGGCGCAGTAGCCGATGACGGCGGTGATGCCGAGGGCGTCCTTCTGGGCGTCGATGGCCTCAAAGGCGGCCTTCATGGACTCGGGTCCGGTGATGGAGGCGGGGTCAACGCCGGCCTTGTCGAGGATGCTCTTGTTGTAGGCAAGGCCGATGGCCTCGGTGGTGTAGGGGAAGCCGACGAGCGCGCCGCTCTCGTCAACGAAGCCGGCGTCGGTATCGGCAGCCCAGGGCTGGTCGGACATGTCAACGACCATGCCGGTCCAGTTGGCCAGGTCGGGAGCGCCCTCGAAGACGAAGATCTCGGGCATGTTGCCGGCCTGGTAGTACTGCTTCAGCGTGGCCTGCAGGTCAACGCCGCCGCCGAGAGACTCGACCTCGACGTGCTTGCCGGTGGCTTCCTCGTAAGCCTTGGCAGCGTGGTCCAGAGGCTCGGCGATCTCGATCTTGCCGTTGAAGAGGCGGATGCCGTCAGCAGCGAACGCCGCCGGGCACAGTGCGACGACCATCGTCAGCACCAGGAAAATTGCCAAAAACTTTTTCATGCTGTGTACCTCACTTTTTCAAAGATTCTTTTGTGGCGGGACTGCCCGCCTGCTTGATTGATTCTAACATTTCAAGGACTCAAAATCAATCATTTTTGTATGCTCTGCCAAAACTGAGCATATTGCACGAAGTTCTTTGAAAAGAATTATAGCATTTTACCAATTGACAGACGCCTTTTCCCGCTCTGCGAATACGGGCGGCGCGGCCTGCATACCGGGCGGCTGCGCTGCATACGGACGGACCCGCGCAGAGGCCCCATACAGGACAGGGGCCGCCGCGCGCAGGCGGGACACAAGCTGTAGAGGAAGCATTAAAAAAACGGCTTCAAAAAAAGACGAAAGGTTACCGCTCTTTGTCAAACACGGGCGGGCCGATAAACACCGAAAAAGCACAGCATATAGACGAAATGCTGTTAAGAGAACAGTAATGACACAAGATATTGTGGTCCCGACGGCGCGAGGGAAATTGCGGCGGGGGAGCGCGAAATTGGCGGTTTTTCATAAAATTCACAGATAATTCATAATATGCTTTACATAATTCCAAGGCCGTGCTATCATGAGATCGAATAATACAAAGGGGGGGTTCCTGTGCCGAAGCGTTTCGTCTCGCTGCTGCTCTGCGTTCTGCTGCTTTTCGCGCTGCCGGTCTGCGCCGCATATGCGGAGGATCAGATCGAATACTATGTCATACCCTATGAGATTCAGAAGGGCGACAGTCTTGAGAACGTCTACCGGCTCTGGGGCCTGCGTTTCGAGAAATACGCCGACATGATCCGCTCCCTCAACGGCGTGGACGATCTCGACCTGCTCTTTATCGGCGCGATCTACCTGCTGCCCACGACGGAGGAGAACCTGCAGACCGACGTCTATACCACGGTGGTGTCCCATGTCATGCACGCCGGCGAGACGGCCTACGACGTCTTCAGCTCCTACGGCATCGACTATAACCAGAACATCCCGCGCCTGCAAAACTACAACGGCGGGGCCGATCTCACCAGACTCAACGTCGGCGATAAGCTCTACATCCCTCTCGACTGAGCGGCACGAAGCGGGCGCATATATCCGACAGACAACACATCTGACCTCAGGGAGCCGGGGTTGTCTCAAAATGGGATAACCCCTGCATAAAAAGAATACCGTAGGGGCCGATGCCTTCATCGGCCCGCCACGAGATTCGGCGGGTCGATCCGGGGATCGACCCCTGCGGTTTTGCACCTGTATACGTTTTGAGACAACGCCGTTTTTTGCCTCGCGACACCGAATACAAGCCGTTATTTGCGGGGGCGTGCACCTCGCAGAGAACACGCCCCAGGCTGAAAGCCCTCTCGCTTCACAGGAATTCCCAAAGGCATTTTTTGAAAGGAACGAGCAGGAGACGCACGTTCGTTTCACAAAAATGCCCTGATGGCATTTTTATGAAACGATGGGTTACTCGCGCTTATCGCAGCGGGCTTTACGCCCGCTTTGGTCGGCGCG
>CACZDN010000030.1 GCA_902779945.1 Oscillospiraceae bacterium
AAGCCGACTACCCCACCTGACCACATCCCGGGCGAGACAGGATTCTTATACCCGCAATAGGAGGCGATGCCCTTGCGAAAGGCGGCCCTGGCGGCAAGCTTTGCCCAGTACGCCGAGAGGCCCTTGCCTTCGGGCAGAACAGCACGCGGCAGCTTGAGCCAACGGTATCTGAATAAGCACTGCATGACTGCCTAAGTACCTCCTACTATCAAATACTATGATTTGTTTTAACCCCATACTTAATCATTATGTTTGATAAAAAGCCGATGCACTGTTTTCGTCGCATCGGCGCTTAAATATATATTGCTCTTGCATTACTGAGGGGAATTTGTTGCCATTTAAGTAGAAATAAAGCTTGTCCTATTCTATAGGATCTTGCAAAGCAACATGGATATTGATGGTTTGCGCGGTATCGTGTTTGATTTTTGTAGGGGTTCCTGAATTATCGAATTTATTATTTTTCCCATAACGCATAACTTGTTCGTCGGTAACAAAACTATATACTAAAGTGCTCCTTTTTGCAGAATATTCGACATTTTTTGCACTTGGGAGCATTTTTGATGCCTCTGTAGGCACGGAGGAGCTGGGCCACCTTGAGATGATCGGCGCGGTGGTACACCAGCTCACGCGCGACCTCACAGCGGACGAGGTGAAGAAGGCGGGCTTTGACGCCTACTTCGTCGACCACACGGCGGGCGTGTACCCCACGGCGGCCTCCGGCTTCCCGTGGAGCGCCGCGTCCATGGCCGTCAAGGGCGACGTGATCGCCGATCTCAGCGAGGACCTGGGCGCGGAGCAGAAGGCCCGCGTCACCTACGACAACATCCTGCGCCTGTCGGACGATCCCGACGTCAACAACGTCATGCGCTACCTGCGCGAGCGCGAGGTCGTCCACTACCAGCGCTTCGGCGAGGCCCTGCGCCTCGCGACCGAAAAGCTCAACGAGAAGAACGTCTATGCCGTAAACCCCGCCTTCGACCGGTGAGGACGAAGAGGGCGTAAAAAAGCGGGCGCATTGTCATCAGCGCAGAGGGGGCCGGGCTCGTCCGGTCCCCTCTGTGCTGTCATCATACCCGAACGCTGGAAAAACACTTGTCATCGCGCTTATGTTGTGTTAAAATAACCTTCGTTGAGCTTTAGCTACACTTTGGATAAGGAGAGAGCAAGGATGTCTGGACATTCCAAATGGCATAATATACAGAAGACGAAGGGCGCGGCGGACGCCAAGCGCGCGCAGGCCTTCACCAAGATCGCGCGTGAAATGATCGTCGCGGTCAAGGAGGGCGGCGGCGGGGACCCGCGCAGCAATTCCAAGCTGGCGACGGTCATTGCCAAGGCCAAGGCGGCGAACATGCCGAACGACAACATCAAGCGCACGATCGACAAGGCCCTCGGCGCCGGCAACACCGAGAACTATGAGAAGATCACCTACGAGGGCTACGGTCCCCAGGGCGTCGCGGTCATTGTGGAGACCATGACGGACAACCGCAACCGCACCGCGGGCGAGATGCGCCACTACTTTGATAAATACGGCGGGAACATGGGCGCGGCCAACTGCGTCTCCTGGTCCTTCGACCGCAAGGGCGTCATCGTCATCGACAACGAGGATGAAGAGCTGGACGAGGACACCGTCATGATGGACGCGCTCGACGCCGGCGCCGCCGACTTTGAGAACGAGGGCGACGAGACCATGACCGTCTACACCACCGAGGACGACCTTGCCGCCGTGGCGGACGCCCTGACCGCGAAGGGCTACACGCTGCTGAGCGCCCAGGTGGAGATGCTGCCCCAGAACGGCTACATCAAGCTCACCAACGAGGATGACGTCAAGAACATGCAGAAGATGCTCGACATGTTCGAGGACAATGACGACGTGCAGAACGTCTGGCACAACTGGGAAGACGCGGAATAAAGAAAAGGGGGCGGCTTTGTCATGCGGCAAAGCCGCCTTTTCAGCGAGTGATGCGGTTCCGATAAAACCGGGGAGGAAGCAACATGAGTACATGCGTATTGGAAAACGAGTGCCTGCGGGTATGCGTCGCGGATCTGGGCGCAGAGCTCTGCTCTGTTTCGGACAAAGAGAACGGCGCGGAGCGGCTCTGGTCCGCCGACCCCGCGATCTGGAACCGCCACGCGCCGATCCTCTTTCCCTTCGTGGGAAGGGTGACTGACGGGAAGTACCGTGTCGGCGGGAAAGAATACGAGATGAAGACGCAGCACGGCTTTGCGCGCGATATGGTCTTCGAGCGCACGGAGGAGACGGCGGCGTCCGTGACGCATCGCCTCTGCTCCACGGCAAAGACGCGGGAAGTCTACCCCTTCGACTTTGCCCTGACGGTACGCCACAGTCTGGACAAGGCCGACCCCCGCACACTGCGGGTAGACTGGGGTATCCAAAACACGGGCAGCGCGGAAATGCTCTGCCTCATCGGCGGGCATCCCGGCTTTCTGATGCCGGGGGGCGCCGAAAAGGAGGACTGCTTTCTCGTTTTCCCGGGGCATGAGACACTGCGATACTTCGGCGCGAATCCCGCGGGCTTTGCCCTTCCCGACAGACAGAAGACGCTGCACCCGGACGGGGGCTTTGCGCCCTACCTCGCGGATATCCCCGAGACCTGGATCTTCGAGGGGCAGGGGATCGAGGAGGTCTCCATCGCGGGGCCGGACAAAAAGCCGTATGTGACGCTGCGCTGCCCGGGCTTTCCGATGCTCGCCGTATGGGCAAACCCCGAGGGCCCCTTTATCTGTCTCGAGCCCTGGTTCGGCAGGACCGACGACGCGGGCTTTGCCGGTACCCTGGAGGAAAAGCCGGGCGTGCTGAGCCTGGCTCCCGGCGAAAAGCGCGAGATCTTCTATACGATGACGTTTCACGCCTGACAGAAGGTGACGGTATGCACTTCGTCGAGGCAAAAGGAATCCTGAACGGCCGGGAGAGCGCCTTCGGCATGAACCTGTACCGGGGCTGCTCCCACGGCTGCATCTACTGCGACAGCAGGAGCGCCTGCTACGGCTTCACCCACCCCTTCGAGGATATCGAGGTCAAGCAAAACGCGCCGGCGCTGCTGGAAAGCGCCCTGCGTACGCGGCGAAGGAGGGGCATGATCGGCACCGGCTCCATGTCAGACCCCTATATGCACTGCGAGGAAAAGCTGCGCCTCACGCGGCAGTGCCTTGGGATCATACGCAAATACGGCTTCGGCGCTTCGGTCCTCACCAAGTCCGACCGCATCCTTCGGGACCTCGATCTTTTAGAGGCGATCCACCGCGAGTCGCGCTGTGTCGTCCAGATGACGCTGACCACCTGGGACGAGGCGCTCTGCAAAATCGTGGAGCCGAAGGTCTGCGGCACGCAGAAAAGGATCGAGACGCTGCGCGAGATGCAGCGTCTCGGTATCCCGACGGTCGTATGGCTGACGCCGATCCTCCCGCACCTCAACGACACGGAGGAGAACGTCCGCCGCATCCTCGAAGCCTGCGCGGAGACCGGCGTCAGGGGGATCGTCTGCTTCAACATGGGCCTCACCCTGCGCGAGGGAAACCGCGAGTATTACTACGCGGCGCTGGACCGGCATTTCCCCGGTCTCAGGGAGCAATACATCCGTGAGTACGGGAGCGCCTATGAGGTCACAAGCCCTCGAAACCGGGAGCTGATGAAGCTGTTCCGAACGTTCTGCGAGGAGCACAGGATCCTGCACGAGCCGGAACGCTGCTTTGCCTTCATCGCGGAATTTCCCGAAAAAGACCGGCAGATGAGTCTGTTTTGACCTGCGGGAGAGAGCATTCCGAGCGCAGCGAAGCCCCCCCTGCCGGCACAGCCTCCGGGGAGCGGGAGCTTCGTTTCGCCCGGAACGACATGGAGATGGGAGGACGCAGAATGGATTACGAGGAAGCCGTGCACACGATCCCCGCGGGGCGCTATCGCCACTTCAAGGGGAAGGAGTACGAGGTTTTGTACATCGCGCGCCACTCGGAGACGGAGGAGCCCATGGTGGTCTACCGCCCGCTCTACGGCGAGCGGGCCGTATGGGTACGGCCCGCCGCCATGTGGAACGAGGAGCTGGAGCGCGGCGGCGTGACATACCGACGCTTTACGCGAATCGGGGAATAGCGCGTCAGCGCTTCAGGACGACCTCGCCGGCCCGGCCGCCGAGATACTCCCCGTCAAGCAGGACGGGCTGCCCGTTGACGTATACGTGTACGACGCCCTCCGGGCGATGGTCCGGTTTCGTCTCGTCCACCCGCATATGCGCAAGGTCGAGCACCGTGAGGTCGGCCTTGTACCCGGGCCTGATATAGCCGCGCTCCGGAATGCCGTAGCGGTCGGCGGTCTGGCCGGTCATCTTGCGCACGATGCGCTCGATGGGCATACCGTAGCGACGGGCCAGCAGGAAAAACTGCGGGAAGGTCTGGAAGGCCGCGATGTTCTGCAGGCCCTTGTCCACGACCCATGCGTCCGTCATGAAGACCGAGAGCTCGTCCTCCATCAGACGGCGCACGATCGCGTCGTTGTAGTATTTCCCAAGATAGATGCTGCCCGCGCGGTTTGAGAGCCTGACGAGCTTGAGATACATGTCAAAGTTGGAAAGCCCCTCCTCCTGCGCGCACTGGACGACAGTTTTGCCCTCGTATTCCGGGTGCTCGTCCGAGATGTAGGCCACGACCATGTCGTCCCAGTCGATGCCCAGCACCTTGCGGTACATGAGGATCGTGAGCTTGAGCTTGAGGCGGTTTGCGGGCTTCGCGGCCTCCGCCTCGCTGAGCTGGGCGTACCACTCCGGGAAGACCACCGTGATGACGGACGCGCCGTAGTGAAACGCATAGTTGTCGAAGGCGATGGGCTTGCCCAAAGCCTGCTCCCGGTGAAAGACGGCGAGCATCTTGTCCAGCAGCTTCCAGCTCCGCTGTCCCGTGAAGATCAGATGGCTGTATTCGAGCCTGCACCCGGATTTGCGCATAATATCGACCGTCTCGTCCAATCCCATCTCCAGATGGGATTTTTTCGTCAGCAGGGGGTAGTCCGCGCTGACGATGGAGCAGGCCCGCGGATGGACCGTGACGATCCCGCCGTACTTTGCGATCTCCTTTGCGAAGGCGACGATCTCCTCCTCGGAGGCGTAGCGGTCCGGCTCGTACATGAAGCCCAGCGAGCCGCCGAAGGCGCCGCCCTCCATCGCCTCGCGCACATGGCTCAGCTCCTTTTCAAGCTGCTCCTTCGTGAGCGGGGCCGGATCGTAGCCCTTGATGCCGGCGCGCACCGAGCCCTGACCGATCAGCGGCACGAGATTTACAAACAGCTTTCCCTCTGCCCGCGCCCTGAATGCTGCGAAGCTGCACGGGTGCCGCGCGTCAAAGAGGCCGCCGCCGATCTTGTCGCGGTAGGGCGTATCCTCGTCCACGCCGAAGGGGGAGAAGCTGCAGTTGCCCGTGATCTGCGTGGTGATGCCCTGCTCGAGGAAGGGCTTGTAATATTTCTCCGCGTCGTCCCGGTCATAGAAAAAGTCGTTGTGGGAGTGCGCGTCGATGAGCCCCGGGCAGAGCTGATACCTGCCCACGTCGAGCACCCGGTCCGCTTCCCCGGTCAAATTCTCGCCGACCGCGAGGATGCGGTCGCCCTCGATCAGCACGTCGCCGCGGAAGGGGGCATCCCCGCTCCCGTCATAAATCAGGCCGTTCTTGAAAAGTGTCTTCATGCAGCACGCTCCTTTGCGTTTTTTCCAGTATAGCACAGCGTTTTGATTTTCACAATGGCCTGTCACAGAACACACGGGCGTATCATAATCCGCAGTTGAAATCCATGCCCCGTGTGTGGTAAAATATAGCAGCATACAAACAGCAGCTGATCGACAGGAGGAACAGACATGCAGACAATACGAAAGGCCCTTGAAATACTCCTTACACTCTGCATCCTTTTCGGGTGTATGACAGGCGTTCAGACCGCCTTCGCCGAGGAGACAGACCCCGCCGCCGTCGCCCCGGAGGAGAGCTGGGACGATGAGGACTGGGACGATGAGGACTGGGACGATGAGGACAGGGACGATGAGGACTGGGACGACGGAGACTGGGACGATGAGGACTGGGACGATTACTTCAACATCTCCACAGAGGGCGGCCTGGCTGTCTTCGATGCCTCTGACGAACGCTACCAGCGGGAGACAGACCCGGAGGATGGGGAGTTCGACGAGGACGAGTACCTTTCCTATTCCCTGATCGTACGGAATAACGAAGAGGGCGACGAGCGGGAGCGCGCCGTGAGCTACCGCGTCGACGGCGGGATCGAGCGCCCGTTCAGCGAGGTGTCCGAGCAGGAGGGCGGCACGCGCCGCTACCATATCGACCTTGCGGATATGGCCGTGATGGACCCCGGCCTGCATGAGATCGAGGTCATCGTGGGCGGAGAGGTCCTGCGCACGGACCGCATCTATATCCCCCGCAACTGGGAGGAGATCATGCCGAGCCCCACAAAGGAGCAGATGGAGAATGTCGAGCCGTTCCTTCGTTCCACCTATGTGGTATATTACCCCGTTTTTGGGGATACGACCGGCATCTCGGAATACGCAATCGACTTATCGGTCGACGCCTCCGACAAGGGCACCTACTTCAACGCCCTCACGGCAACTGTTGACACCTCGGCTCTCAAAAAGAAGGGTCTCGACCTCCAGAACAACTACGGCAACCCCGGCGCGATCTACTGCGGCTTCCAGCAGTGGGAGGACGGGAAAACCGGCATCATCATGTCCGTGTGGGATATCCTCTATGACGACGCCAACAACAACAGACACACCATCAAGGCAACGCCCCTCTACGCCGATGAGAAGGCCAGAATCAAATCCGAGCTCGGCGAGAGCTCCGGCGAGGGCAATTTCCAGCAGTTTCTGATCGACTACCCCTGGCAGGAGAGTCACCCCTACCGGATGCTGACGCAGGTGGGCAAAAACGACGCGAACGGCAACGCTACCCTGACCCTGCAGGTATGCGATCTGCAGAGCCAGGAGTGGAAGAAGCTCGTCACCTGGGATCTCGGCTACCCGAGCGACAGCATCCAGACAAACGAGCTGTGTGGCTTTCTGGAGAACTATCTCGTCCCTTATAACGCGAGCGTCCGCAGCGCGAACTTCTCCAACATCCGCGGGCGCAGCGCCGCGAACGGCGAGTGGGTGGCGGCAGATTCCGTCCGCTTCACGGTGAACAACTCCCTGGAATCGCTGGACTACGTCGGCAGCTACCAATTCGGCGCGGACGACAGCTCCTTCTACGCCATCACCACCGGCGTGGACAATCTCTGCCAGCCGCAGCAGAGCGGCACGGTCTGCACGGTGAAAAACGCCAGCACGCAGAGTCCGTACTGAGGCTTTCGCACCCGCTGCACAGCAGAAAGACCCCGGGCAAAAACGTACGGATTGTACGAAATTGCCCGGGGCTTCTCTTTTTTCGTTTGCGATCCATCGCCCGGGACAGATAAACGCATAAAATACGAATAAGATATTTACAAACGCATTTTAATGTGCTATCATGGACGCGGACATGAAAGGAGGGGGGGCAGACATGGAAAAGCGCTGCTGCATCTGCATTGATCTCAAATCCTATTACGCCTCGGTGGAGTGCGTCGCCCGCGGTCTGGACCCGCTCAAGGCCAGGCTCCTGGTGGCGGACAGGACCCGCTCCGACCAGACCATCTGCCTTGCGGTGTCCCCGGCGCTCAAGGCGATGGGCGTGCCGTCCCGCCCGCGCCTCTTTGAGGCGAAGCAGGCGATCAGCCGCTATGACGCCGCCCACCGCACGAAGACGCAGTATTACGTGGCCAGACCGCGCATGGCGGAGTATGAGCGCATCTCCGCCCTGATCTACGCCATCTATCTCCACTACGTCGCGCCGGAGGATATCCACGTCTACAGCGTGGACGAGGTGTTCATCGACTGCACGCGCTATCTGCACCGCTTTGAAAAGCAGGCCGCGGCGCAGGGGGTCAGCCCCGCCCGCATGATGGCGCGCACCATGATCCGCGAGGTGCTGGACACCACCGGCATCACCGCCACCGTGGGCATCGGGACCAATCTGTACCTCGCCAAGGTCGCCATGGACATCCTGGCCAAAAAATCGCCCGCCGACGCCGACGGGGTGCGCATCGCGGAGCTGGACGAGCGCGGCTACTGCGAACAGCTCTGGGACCACACCCCGCTGACGGATTTCTGGGGCCTGGGTCCGGGGAAGGTCCGCCGCCTGATGGACGCGCAGATGTTCACCATGGGGGACGTGGCCGAGCGCTCCCTGCGCGACGAGGAGTATTTCTACCGCGCCTTCGGCGTCGACGGCGAGATCCTGATCGACCACGCCTGGGGGATCGAGCCGGTCACCATGGAGCACATCAAGGGCTACAGGACAAACGCCAACAGCCTCTCCGCCGGGCAGGTGCTCCCGCGGCCCTATGCGTACGGCGAGGCCCGCGTCGTTTTTCAGGAGATGCTGGAGCTCCTGTGCGCCGACCTCTTCACCAAATCGCTGACGGCGGCGGCCCTGACCTGGTGGGTCTCCTACGACTATAAAAGTCTCGAGCTGTACCCGGATTACGCCGGCCCGGTGAAGCCGGATTTCTACGGCAGACTGCACCCCTGCCACACGAACGGGACCGTCCGCCTCCGGGCGAGGACGAACGCGCTGAGCGCCATCGTCGCGCCCGTGCTGGCCGCCTTCGACAAAAAGGCGGATCACAGCCTGCTCTTTCGCCGTCTCGGCGTCTGTGCCGAGGACGTCCGTCTCGACGGCAGCGCCTTTCAGCTCGACCTCTTTACGGACGAGGCCGCGCAGGAAAAGGAGCGGAGGCTGGAGTCCGCCGTGCTGGAGCTGCGGAAAAAATACGGAGCCAACGCGCTTTTGAAGGGCCTGAACTTCCGCGAGGGCGCCACCGCCGTCGAGCGCAACACCCAGATCGGCGGCCACCGCGCCTGACAGTTTCTGTTGTCTGTCTTTCCACAGCGTGTTATAATGAGGTAGGTTTCAGCTCGTTTTATCATATTCGGAAAGGAGAGATTGATTTTGAACCTGACACAGGAACAGCAGGCCATACTGGACGGAAGCAAGGGCGAGGTCATGGCCAGAATCATGAAGACCCTTGTCATGTACGGTGACGCCTTTGAGGCCGAGAGGATGGTCCCCGTCACAGGCGAATACGGGCACACCGTCATCAGCTACGGCCTGAAAGCGCTGAGCGCCACCTTTGATCTCTTTGACACGATCCTGGAGGGGGATTGCGCCCTGGGCCAGAAGTTCACGGCGGACCCGAGACCGCTGGACAAAAACGTCCCGTCCAGTCTCCTCGAGGACATCGTGTTCCGAAAGATCATGTACTCGCAGCAGGACCGCTATGAGGAGCAGCTCAAAAAGCTGGGCATTCTGAGTGATGACGGCTTTACCTGCGCGGCCTATCTGCCTGAGGTCGGCAACACCCCCGGGCGGGGCGACGTGCTCTCCTGGGCGGAGAGCTCCGCCGTCGTGTATGCAAATTCCGTGCTCGGCGCGCGCTGCAACCGCAATTCCGGCATCCTCGAGCTGATGGGCTCCATCGCGGGCATGGTGCCCGAATTCGGCCTTCTGACCGACGAGGGGCGCAAGGCGAGCTGGATCGTCGAGGTCCGGTGCGAAAAAAAGCCGGAGGCCCAGCTTCTCGGCTCGGCCATCGGCATGAAGGTCATGGACGCGGTGCCCTACGTGAAGGGCATGGAGAGATGGCTGGGCACGGAGCTCACGGAGGAAGCCTGCACCTATCTCAAGGACTTCGGCGCGGCGACCGCGTCGAACGGGGCAGTCGGCCTGTTTCATATCGAAAACCTCACGCCCGAGGCAAAGGACCTCGGCGAGAGCCTGATCGCGGAGGGGGCCCGGGTCTACGTCATCGACGACGCCGAGCTCCGGCGCGTCAGGGACAGCTACCCGGTCATCTGGAAAAACCCGGACGCGAAGCCCCAGCTCTGCTTCGTCGGCTGTCCTCACATGTCCATGCAGCAGCTCAGGGACTGGACCGATGCCGTGGGCGAGGGACTGAAAAAGAACGGCCGGGATAAGGTCGCAGTACCGACGGTGTTCACCGCGCCGACCCCGGTCATCCGCGAATTCCAACAGACCATGGACGGATACCGGCTGAAAAAATACGGTGTCGTCCTCAGCTACATCTGCCCGCTGATGTACATGAACAACCCCCTCTGCAAGAAAAAGGCCGTGATCACATCCTCCAACAAGCTGCGCACCTATACCAGTGCGCGCTATTACACAGAACCCGAGATACTGGACATCATCACCGGAGGGAGGGCATTATGATGAAGCAATTCAAGGGGAGGGTCGTCGTGCCCGGAAACTGCAGGGCGGAGGCCCTTGTGAGCCACGGCGGCTTCAACACTCTGGCGAGCTACCAGATGGCCATTATGTTCGGCGACAAAGAGGTCAAGTGCGGCGACCAGAGCAACACGGAAATCTACAAAATGCCCATGCTGGGCAAGGCGCTGTGCCTGCCCATGACCATCGGCTCGACCACGGGCGGCATGGTTCTCTACAGCGTGTGCGCGCAGAAAAAGCAGCCCGCGTGTATGCTGTTCTCCAAACACATCGACTCGCTGGCCGCCTCCGGCGCGATCCTCAGCGACGTCTGGACCGATGAAAAAATGCCGGTCATCGACTGCCTCGGGGACGAATTCCTGGAGACTGTCAAAACCGGCATGACCGTCACAGTGGAGGCGGACGGCACCGTCACCATAGAGGACTGACGCGATGGAGACGAAATATTATACCGTCAGCCGCATCGACGGCGACTACGCATGGCTCACCTGCACCAGCGCGGAGGAGGAGCCCTATTTCATCGCGCGCGCCCTGCTGCCCATGGAGATCGACGAAGGCAGCAGGCTCAAGCTTGAGAACTTTCAGTTTGAGATGGCCTGAGCCGCGTCCGCTTCTCCCGGAGCTCAAACGGAACTCAGCCGCTTAAGGCAATACCGCATAATTCGGCAAGAGCAGATCCTGAGAAAATTTGGGTTCTGATAAAGGCACTTTTTCGCAGATGTACTTTGTGTACCTCAAGGCGCGGTGTTGCCTTAAGGCTCTTCCTGACCAGGGCGGCGGAGAAGGGCATCACAAACTCGGCGACGGGGCCGACGAGAAAGGCGCAGATGATGGTCCCCACGCCGAATTTCCCTCCGAGCAGGAAGCCGACGAGTACAAAGAGAAAGTCCGTGACGACGCGGACCACGCCGAAGCGTATCCCGCTCTTGTCGCTGATGACCACCGCGACCAGATCGTTCGGCCCGGTCCCGGCCTCGGAGCGGATCACGATGGACATGCCGAAGGCCAGGATGCAGCAGCCGAGCATCAGGACGATGATCTTGACCGGGAGCCCGGCCTGCCCGATCGCGAGCGGGCCGAGAAGCCAGGTGAACGCGTCGATGATCGGCCCGCCGCAGAACATGCACACGATGGTGCCGAGCTTTACATAGCTTCTGTCGACGAACAGAAGGATCAGGATGATCAGGAAGCAGACGCACATGTGCACGGTGCCGTGCGTCGGCGTCAGAAGCCCCGTCCCGACGATCAGCAGGCGCAGCCCCTGGATCAGGACGTTGAAGGGGTCCGCGCCCAGATCGGCCAGCAGAAAAAGCGTGACGCCGAGATGCGCGATCACGAGCCCCATAAACAGAAGTAACAGGCGCAGTACGGTCTCCTTTGTCTTTGCGTTCATGTGCATCCTCCTCGCAGTTTCTCATGCAGCCGCTTGCGGGCTTTCGCTGTCTTTATCATACCACAGAAACGGAGAGCAGGGAAGAGGCCCGCAGCAAAAAAGCCCGGTGCATACAAGCGTCGTCCCCGCGTCCGGCAAGGCGGCAGGAATCTGGACATTCTGTGACGGAATAGGATGAACAGAGGTGATATTCATGCTGGAAAGCGCCTGGATACTGCTGATGAACAGCCTGCTGCTCATGCTCCGGATCGCGCCCTGCGATTCCTTTCCGAAGCCTCTGAGCCGGGAGGAGGAGGGAAAATACCTCGAGCGCTGGCTCAACGGCGACGTGGAGGCCAGGAACCTCCTCGTGGAGCACAACCTGCGCCTCGTCGCGCACATCGTGAAGAAGTACTACCAGAACGACGACGCGGACGATCTCATCTCCATCGGGAGCATCGGTCTCATCAAGGGCGTCAACACCTACAGGCCCGACAAGGGCGTGCGGCTCGCGACCTACGCCAGCCGCTGCATCGAAAATGCTACCCTCTCATGATGGAACAATAGGCGCGTTATGGTTCCTGCGGAGGGCTTTCATGTTAATCAGAGGAAAAGGATTATCGATGCTGTCTTCTGCGAAATATGAGTAAAACCCGCACAGCCTTCAGACTGTGCGGGTTTTATCAATAGATGAGCTTTGGGTTGAGCTGTTGTTGGTTTTTTCAATGATGGAATCAATCAACGCCAGTTTCTGATCGGAAGGGCAGGAAAGACTTTTTACCTTCGATAATACAAAATCGGCGTGTACACGGGCGACCTGGTTTTTAAGCTCGCGCTGCGCTTCCTTTTTTGCCGGATGATGGACAATTATTCTGATTGGAGATGGTCTCATAACAGGGCGCCTCCCGTGAAAAACGAAAGCAGATCAAGAACGCCTGAATCCGCTTATCTGTCTATGGATATTTCAGAGAGGCGTTATCCTATTGTATGTTGGATGTGTGTCCAAAAGAATTGCTGCTCACCTCCGCCTGTGGCCGCAGGTCCATGGATTGTCATTTCCCCGCTGTTTCGTTTGCCGGAAGGACTGTAGCAGGGGGTGAAAAAAAGCACCAGCCAGGTCATTTTTCGGACCCAACTGGTGCTTCTTTATGCGCTGTTTTGCAACGCACCCATTTTTATTTATGATGCGCTTGCCCGGTAGGGAGAGAGCTTACCAGCCCCAGTCGTCGTAGCTGCCGCCCCAGTTGTCGTAGCCGCCGCCCCAGTAATCGCTGTAGTCGGGCTCGACCCAGGAGTACTCGTAGGAGGAGTAGGGGGAGTAGCCGCAGACCCAGCAGGTGTCGCCGTTGCAGCCGCTGCCGCAGACCGGGCAGTACCAGTCATAGTAGGTGTAGCTCTCCTGGTAGTCGTAGCTGTTTGCTTCCTCTTCCGCCGCCGCCATGATCAGCAGGCCGAGAGCGATCTGCTCGTCCTCGGTGAGGCCGTAGTTGTTGTTATTATTATTGTAGGTCGGCTTCGGCGTGCTCTGAACGGCGCCGCTGACGTAGATGTAGGCGGTCGTCGAGCGCGCGCTCTGGTTGTTGCCGTAGAAGGTGGCGTAGGCGCCCCAGCCGTTCATGTTCGCGTTGACGTTGTAGATATACAGGGAGGTGCTGTTCTCGCCGCTGACGGAGCCACCGCAGATATTGACGAACTCGGCGGGGGTCTTCACGTTGCCGGAGCGGTCGACAAAGCTCCAGCTGACGGTGGCAGCGTTGTCGGCATAGGCGATGAAGATGGCGGTGCCGCCCACGCTGCGGTTCTCATTGGACGGGTTCTTGGTGACATACACAGCGGGCCCGGTGACAGCCGGCGCGTAAACGGGCGCGGCGTCAGGAGCGTCCTTTCTGTTGGAGAAGACGGCGTAGCTGTTTACGAAGCGGCTGAGCTCCGTGGCCTCCTTCGCGGAGAACCAGTCGAAGCTGGTGTTGCTGCGCTGCATGCTGCCGAAGGTGGTATAGCCGATGTTCAGCAGTTGGTCGTCGGTGATGGGGTTCTTGTTCTTGTCGACGCAGACCACCTCGGGCGTGCCGTTGTCGACAGTCTCCACGACCTTGAGGCCGAGGGTGCCCGCACTGATGGTGTCATCGAACTTGGAGATGCCGCAGGTAAAGGTGATCGCCATGTCCACATGGTTTCCGCCCGCCTCGGCGGCCTCCTCGCCGGTCAGCTCCTCGCAGATGTCGGCAAAATTGGTGAAGACGTAGTAGGAGGAACGGCTCTCCGGATCGAAATAGGTGTCGGCGCTGTCGGTCATGAGGTTGAAGAACTCGTCGTTCTCCATCAGGGTCCCGTCCTCGTCCAGGTCGAAGGCGAGCTTGAGGGACGCAAGGGTGTTGCGGTCCTCGCTGACCTCCCAGGCCTTGAGCCTGGCGTCGTTCTCACCGTCGTCCGTGGTGGTGGCGGCCAGCAGCTCAAGCCGTCCGTTGTGGTCCAGGTCCATGACGGAGTAGTACCAGACGGTGGGATTGTCGGACTGCTTGAGAGTGTTGAAGCTGTTTCGGATGAGGATGAGCTGCTTTGCGATATCCTCGTCGTCGCCGTTTTCAGCCCAGGCGCAGACGCTCAGAGAGAACATCATCACAAGGGCAAGTGTCAGTGCAATGATTTTTTTCATGTCCATTTCCTTTCAGATTATACTTCCGGATTATTATAATACATAAATGTACGGTTGGAAAGAATAAGTTTTTCCTTCCTGTCAAACGGCAGGCGTGTCCGTACTCTCGCCGGAGGGCGTCTCCTGCGCGTTGTGCACCACGATCTGGTTGAAGGGGATCTCGATGCCTCTGCGGTCAAACATCAGCTTGACCTCGCGGGTCAAGGCCCGCAGCGCCGGATAGCGGAGATTTGACGCCACATAGATGGCGATCCTGAGATTCACGGCGCTGTCGCCCAGAGAATTCACGCTCTCATACCGGGGCGGCTGCGTCAAACCGGGGATCTTGTCCTTCATTGCGGGCAGCTCCTCCGCGAGGATCGCCTCTACCTCGGCCAGATCGGCGTCATAGGAGATCGGCGCGTTCAGCACCATACGGGCGACCTTCCCGTCACTGTTGACGATGTCCCGCATGGAGGAGTTGTTGAAGATCTTGGTGTCCGCAAAGTAATTGACCTTTGTGGTGCGCAGGCCGATCTCGGTCACCGTGCCGTACCAGCTGCCCACGGTGATGAAGTCGCCCACCTTGTAGCTGCCCTCCATCAGCGTAAAGAAGCCCGCGATGATGTCGCTCACGAGGTCCTTGGCGCCGAAGCTGATCATCAGCGAGAGAATGCCCGCCGAGGCCAGCAGCGTCTTGGTGTCCACGCCGAACTGCGCCAGACCGTAGTAGACGAATACGACCGCACAGATGTATTTCAGCGCGTTCTTCAGCAGCAGGCACACCGTCTCCACCCGCATGTCGGAGACCCGGGCGATGAGATAGAGGATGCGGTTGAGCAGCACCACCGACACATACATGGCGCACAGCAGGAAGACGCACGCGGTCAGCGCGAAGATGTTCATGCCCTTCTGCCAGTTGCCGGAAATGACATACGACAGGTTGCCCAGCTCCATGACGCTTCCGCTCCGGTCGAGACTGGCGTAGAGCGTGGGCAGCAGGATGAACAGGCAGAACACCAGCAGCAGCCGGTAGATGATGCGGCTGATCCGCTGCTCCGGATTCTGCTTGTCCCTGGGGACACTCTCGACGCCCCAGCGCTCCTCCAGGCCCCATTTATCCTGGACAGAGAAGAAACCGGAAAGGCCCGAGAACAGGCCGTGTGAGGAAGGCTCCGCCTCCGCAGTCTTTTCTTCCGCAGCGGGCGCGCCATCCAGTACGACGCGCTGATACCCGAGCATTGTAAGCGCGATGATCAGAAGCGACGTGAGCGCCGTACAGAGCATCAGCCGCAGCGAGATCAGAAGATTATCCAGCGTGGCCGTGCGGCGCACGATGGGCACCAGGTACAGCTCCGCGGTCTCGCTGACGCCGGCATAGTAAGTCTGGCCGCTGATCTTCAGAAAACCGCTGAAATCCTCCGTGAGGTTCTCTTTCCTGATCCCCAGCTCTTCGACGGTCTCGCCCTTGAAGCCGATGCCTGTCGTGGCGATGATGTCCAGCGTCGCCTTATCGACGGCGATGGCGTGCTCCGGCAGGCCAATGATCATATTGGACAGCACCGTTTCCACGGTGAGCGGGCTGATGAGCTCGTCCCGCAGCGCAGGGTCCACGGCGATCATCACGAAGCCGTCGCACAGATCCTCCTCGCTGCGCAGACTGACGCCGATATACTGGATGTTCTCATGGAAGCGATCGTCGGGCACGGGGTCCTGCACCACGCCGAACACGCCGTCCAGCAGCGAGCGGAACTCATAGGAGGGGTCGGCCGGATCGTTGCTGAGGCTGTAGTGGTCATAGGGGGAATTGGTGACGACGACCCTGCCCCGCTGATCGAAGGCATAGATGTATTTCACATTGAGATCGTCGGCGTAATGCTGCATGTCATGCCGGGTCAGATTGTCCCTTCCCGTTTTTGTTACGATCTGACCCGCGAGCCAGCACTGGGTCTCGTAGTATTCATCCAAGAAGGTGTTGAGCTTGTCGCGCTGCTCCCGATAGGTGTTCAGCGTCTCCAAAGCCGCGTCGGCGTGCTTGTCCATGGTCTTGAGGTCGTTGGTCACGTCCGCCAGGACCAGGGTGTACCAGCTCACGCCGAACATCACGGCGCAGGCGAGGACCGCGTAGCAGATCAGTTTCAGGCGCAGGCCCCTGACCGTCTCCCGCCGTATCTCCGTCACCAGCGAGATCCATTTGATGAGCAGCCACATGAGGATCGTGAACGCGAGGGTGAAGACCAGCGCGTTTCCGACGATGTACGACGCCCACTCCAGAATGGGGACGCCGCAGACGATGTAGGCGTCTTCATAGTCCATCACGCAGCCGATCAGCGACATGCGCAGAAAGTCGATAAAGTCCTCAAACGTATGTACGCGGTTTAAGGCCAGCTTGTACGGCTCCATAACGCCGAGGGACAGCTCCAGACTTTCGGGTTTTGTCCAGCGATTGATGGAACTGATGGCGATGACCTCATCCTCGCTGAACTGTCCAAAGGGCTCGAAAAGGCGGCCCACATAGTTTTCGTCCGGGTGGGAGAGAATGCGGTTCGTCTCTTTGTCGACGACAAGCATAAACCCGTCCCGCCCGACCTTTACCTTCGTGACCCGGTTCATCCAGGAGAGGGTATCGCCGACGATCTCCTCCAGCTCCGCCTCATTCGGCAGCGTAAACTCCGCATCGGAGAAGGCGTCGTGGCTCAGAAGCTCTTCCCAGCTCTCCGTCATCTGCGCGTAGGCCTCCCGCAGGGCCCCCTCGTTCTGCTCGAGCTGAGGCAGGAGCTTGGCCACCTGGACCACGGCACGGGCAATCTGGGGCTCCAGGCGGGAGGTATAGCTTTCGTCGAGCAGCGCCACGGACAGGATGAGCACCAGGACGGACGTGAGGAGCAGCACCGCGTAAAGGCGAAGTTTTCTCCAGCGGAGCTGCCGCCTGTATTTTTTCTCCGCGTAGGTTTTTTGCGGATGTCTCTTCATGAAATGATCACGTCCTCTGTCGAGAACTCAGAACTGGCCGATGTACTCGCTGTCGCCGAGGCCCAGAATAACGCGGGCCAGAGGTCCGAACAGGATGAGGAAGATGCCGTAGCCCACGCCCTTGCCGAAGGACTTGGCGAGCTTGATGCTCTGCATGATGTGGAGCACCAGCGCGACGATGCCGGCGACGCCGGAAATCGCGGTGAGGGTCGAGCTCGGCTCCTGAACGCCGTTGACATAGCTCATCGCGCCGACGCACACGAGATAGACGATGCCCATGATGCTGGACCAGCAGATGCCGTATTCGGTGTAGACGTTCACAATGGGGATGAAGGCGAGGATGCCGGGTCTGCCGGCCTTGCTGAAGATCTTCCAGTCCGCGATCACCTGGAGGATGTACCAGACGACATAGCCGATGAGGATGGCAGAGATCAGTTTCATGTTGAATAACTCCTTTTCGATGATTTATTTATTGGAGGGGGTGGGGATGAGCTTTGCGACGGCCGCGGCGAAGTTGGACATCGGCATGGTCTGCACGGTCACGACGCCTGGTCCGGTCACGACGGTGTTGAAGAGATCCTCGCCGCCGAAGAGCGCGTTCTTCACGCCCTTGACCGACTGGATATCCATGCTCACGGTCTGATCCATC
>CACZDN010000031.1 GCA_902779945.1 Oscillospiraceae bacterium
CACGGCGTCGGAATACGGCAGCACCGCCTTCGCCGTCGCCATTGAGGGCATCTCCGCAAAGGACCTCTCCACGAGCTACACGGTGGAGGCGAGCAGGGACGGCGAGACCTACACGCTCACGCTTACCCCGCTGGCGTTCTCCCGCATGACGAAGTCCGGCGCGCGGGACTACGACGTTGCGCGCGGCATCTACCTCTACGGCATCGCGGCAAAGAATTACCGCTGACCCCCGGCGGGGCCGGTCACCCGGCCCCGCCCCTCCGAGGCGGAAACCCGACGTCAAACCCCGTAGGGGTCGATCCCCAGATCGACCCGCACGTCAACGGCGCCGTCCCCAACGGCGAAAACCGCAGGTCGAACCCCGTAGGGGCGGCTATCAGCCGCCCGCGCGGTAACGCGAAAAAAATACAGGAACCCCCGGCGAATACGTAACAGGATACGTTTTCGCCGGGGGCTGTTTAGGAAACTTCATGAACTATTCCATCCCGTGCTGCTGGCAGAAGAGGTAGTTGCTGTAGGAGCCATAACCAGTATCGGCGATGGGGTATCTGGGATAAAAAACCGTACAGCTCTTTGAACTTTCCGTGAGGGGGGGACAAGACAGTCCATATCCGAACGATCCCGCATCAAGACTGCCAGAGCCGGGAAGCTTGGCAAGTAAACAGAGGTAGCACAGAAGGGCCACGAAGAGCATTTTCGCGGCCTGTTTTCAAGTTTGTCATCCAATTTTGTCATCCAGCCACTTTTTGGGCAAAAACGTTTTTGGAGAATTCGTGCAGAAAAATAAAAAAAGAAGCAGAAACAATCAAGTTTCTGCTTTTAGAAGTTGGTCGGAGTGCGGGGATTTGAACCCCGGGCCTCTTGGTCCCGAACCAAGCGCGCTACCATCTGCGCTACACCCCGATCCTGAATGCCGCTGTTCTGGACAGCTTTTATATTATAATAACTGCCGCCCGACTTGTCAAGCAAAATCTTTATGAAACGCCCAAAATGCAAATCCTGTCTGCAGCTCACAAAAGGAGCGAAGCGGCAAGGCATCGCCGCCCGCTCGTGTCATCCTGAGGAACGGGCGGCGAAGGAGCCTCCCCGCCGCACTGTCGCGGACTGTCAGGGGAGATTCTTCGCAGCGCTCAGGATGACACGGCGCGTTGAAGAAACAGGCGCTTACTTGCGGAAGCTGTCCTTGAGGGCGACGGCGCGGTTGAAGACCAGGCGGCCGGGCTTTGCGTCGCGGTTGTCGAGGCAGAAATACCCCTGGCGCATGAACTGGAAGCTCTCGGAGTTTTTGCCGTGCTCGGGCATGGGGAGCTCGGCGAGGCAGGCCTCCACCTTGCAGCCGGTCAGCACGCTCAGGCTCTCGGGATTGAGATAGTCGAGGAAGTTCTTGTCGGGGCCGTCCGGCTCGGGATCGGAGAAGAGGTAGTCGTAGATGCGCACCTCGGCGTCGGCGGCGGTCGACGCGTCGACCCAGTGGATGGTCGCGCCCTTGACCTTGCGCCCGTCGGCGGGGTCGCCGCCGCGGCTCATGGGGTCGTACTCGCAGAGGATCTCGGTAACGCTGCCGGCGGCGTCCCGCACGCAGCCCGTGCAGGTGACGAGGTACGCGCCCTTTAGCCGGACCTCGTTGCCGGGATAGAGGCGCTTGTATTTGGGGGCGGGCTCCTCCATGAAGTCGTCGCGCTCGACCCAGAGATGGCGGGAGAAGCTGATCTCGCGGCTGCCGTCCTCGGGGCGCAGGGGGTTGTTCTCCACCGTCAGAAGCTCGCTCTGCCCCTCGGGGTAGTTCGTGATGGTGAGCTTCACGGGCCGCAGCACCGCCATGACGCGGCGGGCGTTCAAGTTCAGATCGTCGCGCAGGCAGCTCTCGAGCAGCGCCCAGTCCACGGTGGAGTCCACCTTGGACACGCCGATCCTGTCGCAGAAGCTGCGGATGGAGGCGGAGGTGTAGCCGCGCCGTCTGAGACCGCAGAGCGTCGGCATACGCGGATCGTCCCACCCGGCGACATAGCCCTCCTCCACAAGCTTGCGGAGCTTGCGCTTGGACATGACCGTGTAGTTGATGCCGAGACGGGCAAACTCGATCTGCCGGGGCTTGTGATACGGGATGGAGGCGTTGGTGACCACCCAGTCGTACAGCGGCCTGTGCGCCTCATACTCCAGCGAGCAGAGCGAGTGCGTGATGCCCTCCAGCGCGTCCTGGATGGGGTGGGCAAAGTCGTACATCGGGTAGATGCACCACTTGGTGCCCTGGCGGTGGTGCTCGATATAGCGGATGCGGTAGAGCACGGGGTCGCGCATGTTGAAGTTGCCGCTTGCAAGGTCGATCTTCGCGCGCAGGGTGTACCTGCCCTCGGGGAACTCGCCGTTTTTCATGCGCTCGAAGAGCTCCAGGCTCTCCTCAACTGGCCGGTCGCGCCAGGGGCTGACGGCAGGGTGAGTCGTGTCGCCGCGGTATTCGCGGAACTGGTCGGGCGTCAGCTCGCACACGTAGGCCAGACCCTTTTTGATGAACTCGACGGCGTATTCATAGGTTTTTTCAAAGTAATCCGAGCCATAATAAAAGCGGTCGCCCCAGTCGAAGCCCAGCCAGTGGATGTCCTCCTGGATGGCCTCGACGAACTCTGTGTCCTCCTTGGCAGGGTTGGTGTCGTCCATGCGCAGGTTGCAGATGCCGCCGAAGTGCTCCGCCGTGCCGAAGTCGATGGTCAGTGCCTTGCAGTGGCCGATGTGGAGGTAGCCGTTGGGCTCGGGCGGAAAACGGGTGTGGACCTGCATCCCGGCGAACTGACCGCCCTCAGCGATGTCCTCCTGTATAAAAGCGTCGATAAAGTTTCTGGCGTTCTCTTCCATTGTCTCTCTCCGTTCTGCCGCCGGGAGGGCGGCGTTTACTGGTTAACTACTACATTATATACGATTGCTCTTGTCATTTCAATAAAAATATGGTAGATTGAACGCGTGACACAAAGAAATCATTGCAAAGGAGAAATAGAATATGGCAATTACCCATCTCAATTCCGACAACTTTGACGCCGTCACCGGCGAAGGACTCACCCTCGTCGACTTCTGGGCGACCTGGTGCGGCCCCTGCCGTATGCAGGCCCCGGTACTCGAGCAGCTCGACGCGGAGTGCGGCGACACCGTCAAGGTCTGCAAGGTCGACGTGGACGCGGAGCCCGCGCTGGCAAGGCGCTTTCGCGTCATGAGCATCCCGATGCTCATCGCTTTCAGGGACGGCCAGGTCAAGGAGACCCGCGTGGGCTACCAGGACCTCGAGGCGCTGAAGGACATGCTCAAGTAATACCGTCCTGAAGAGTGAGCGACGAAGGATCTCACCGCCGAAGGCGCTGCCTGCGGGAGAGATCCTTCGCTGCGTTCAGGATAAGCGAGCATTTTCCTGCGGGGCGTACATTTTTCTGGCTTCGCGCGTCTTGACAAAATGCGCCCCCTGCTGTAAAATATCATCTGTATTTGCGCTGAGACGGGCAGGAGTACGCGGTTTGCCAATCGCAGAGAGGGGACGGACGGTGAAAGTCCCCGTGAAGCGCCGCGGAAGGTCGGCCCCGAGTGCGCCGGGTGAAGGGGGAGACCCTGCGTAGTCCGGACGGGCCGCTCCCGTTACAGAGCGCATGAGCGCCGCAGTGATGCGGAATTCAGGTGGTACCGCGGTATCTTATCGCCCTGAGACGAAAGTCTCGGGGCGTTTTTTCGCTGCGAATATTGTTGAAGGAGACAGAACATGAGAGAACTGCCGAAGACCTACGACCCCAAGCAGGTCGAAAAGAAGATCTATGACATGTGGGAGAAAAACGGCTGCTTCCGGGGCGAGATCGACCCGGACAAGGAGCCCTTCTCCATCGTCATGCCGCCCCCCAACGTCACGGGCCAGCTCCACATGGGCCACGCTCTGGACGCGACCCTGCAGGACATCCTGACCCGCTACAAGCGGATGCAGGGCTACGCCGCCCTGTGGCTGCCCGGCGTCGACCACGCGGGCATCGCCACCCAGATCAAGGTGGAGGAGGTGCTGCGCAAGGAGGAGGGCAAGACCCGCTACGACCTCGGCCGCGAAAAATTCCTCGAGCGCGTGTGGGACTGGAAAAACCAGTACGGCGACCGCATCGTCGAGCAGCAGAAGAGCATGGGCGTCTCCTGCGACTGGAGCCGCAGCCGCTTCACCATGGACGAGGTCTGCGCCAGATCCGTGCGTGAAAACTTCTGCGACCTGTACGAGAAGGGCCTGATCTACAAGGGCAGCCGCATCATCAACTGGTGCCCCCACTGCCGCACCGCCCTGAGCGACGCGGAGGTCGAATACAAGGACATCCCCGGCTCCTTCTGGCACATCCGCTATCCGGTGGAGGACTCGGACGAGGAGTTCATCATCGCCACCACCCGCCCGGAGACCATGCTGGGCGACACCGGCGTCGCCGTCAACCCCGCGGACGAGCGCTACGCCCACCTCGTCGGCAAGAACGCCATCCTGCCCCTCGTGGGCAGAAAGCTCCCCATCGTGGCTGACGACTATGTGGAGCTCGGCTTCGGCACCGGCGCCGTGAAGATGACGCCCTGCCATGACCCCAACGACTATGAGGTCGGCCTGCGACACAATCTCGAGCAGATCCAGTGCATCGACGAGGACGCGAAAATCATCAACGGCGGCAAGTATAACGGCATGGACCGCTACGAGTGCCGCAAGGCCATCGTCGCCGACCTGGAGGAGCAGGGCTATCTGGTGAAGGTGGAGCCGTACAGCCACAACGTTGGCTGCTGCTACCGCTGCGGCACGACGGTCGAGCCGCTGACCAGCCCCCAGTGGTTCGTGAAGATGAAGCCTCTGGCGAAGGCCGCCATTGAGGTCGTGAAGGACGGGCGCATCCGCTTCGTGCCCGAGCGCTTTACCAAGATCTACCTCAACTGGATGGAGAACGTGCACGACTGGTGCATCTCCCGCCAGCTCTGGTGGGGCCACCAGATCCCCGCCTGGTACTGCGACGACTGCGGCCACATCACCGTCTCCCGCGAGGACGCCTGCCGCTGTGAAAAGTGCGGCAGCGCGAACATCCGCCGCGAGGAGGACGTGCTGGACACCTGGTTCTCCTCCGCGCTCTGGCCCTTCTCCACGATGGGCTGGCCCGAGAAGACCGCCGACCTTGCCTACTGGTACCCGACCTCCGTCATGGTCACGGGCTACGACATCATCTTCTTCTGGGTTGCCCGCATGATCTTCTCCGGCATGGAGCAGATGAAGGAGGAGCCGTTCAGGACCGTCTTCATCCACGGCCTCGTGCGCGACAGCCAGGGCCGCAAGATGTCCAAGTCTCTCGGCAACGGCATCGACCCCCTGGAGATGGTGGAGCAGTACGGCGCGGACGCCCTGCGCTTCAACCTCATCACCGGCAACAGCCCCGGCAACGACATGCGCTTCTATGTCGAAAAGTGCGAGGCCATGCGCAACTTCTGCAACAAGCTCTGGAACGCCTCGCGCTTCGTGATGATGAACCTCACCATCGACAAAAACGAGCTGCCCGAAAAGCTCGAGATCGAGGACCGCTGGATCCTCTCCAAGCTCAACGACCTGACGAAAGAGGTCTGCGAGAACATGGACAGCTTCGAGCTCGGCGTGGCCGCCGGCAAGATCTACGACTTCATCTGGGACAGCTACTGCGACTGGTATATCGAGCTGACCAAGCCCCGCCTCAACGGCGAGGATGAGGAGACGAAGCTCTCGGCGCAGAAGGTCCTGCTCTATGTCCTGACCGAGATCCTGAAGCTCATCCACCCCTTCATCCCCTTCATCACCGAGGAGATCTGGCAGTCCCTGCCCCATGAGGGGACCGCCCTGATGCTCGAGCGCTACCCGGCCTTTGACGCCGCCCTCAGCTTCCCCGAGGACGAGCAGAACTTTGAGATGGTCATGACCGCCATCAAGGCCGTCCGCGCCCGCCGCAGCGAGATGAACGTCCCGCCCTCCCGCAAGGCCCACCTCATCATCGTGACGGATAAAAAGGCCGCCTTCGAGGCCGGCGTCAGCTATATCTGCAAGCTCGCCTATGCAAGCGAGGTCAGCGTCGCCGCCGAGGCACCGGCCGACACCGACGGCATGGTCTCTGTCGTCACGGACAACGCCCGCATGTTCATGCCCATGGCGGAGCTGGTGGACATCGAGAAGGAGCGCGCCCGTATCGGGAAGGAGCTCCAGAACGCCGAAAAGCAGCTCGCGGGCCAGATCGCCAAGCTCTCGAACCAGAACTTCGTTACCCGCGCCCCGGAGGCCGTCGTCAACGTGGAGCGCGAGAAGAAGGCCAGGCTCGAGGCCCTGATCGAAAACCTCAAAATCAGCCTGGAGCATCTCGGCTGACTTCGACAGCATCCGCAGTCATAACACGATAGAATAACACCGCACGAAAAGTGCGGTGTTATTTTTTTAGGGCAATACCGCATAATTCGGCGAGAGCGAATCCTGAGGGCAATACCGCGTCTCAAAACATCCCTGTCATGTTCACAAACGGTTTATACAAAGGAGATCAAAAAAATGGAAATCAACACGAGCTTCGACGCCGGGCGGCTCACCGTATACTTAAGCGGGGAGCTGGACCACCACGAGGCGCGCCGCGTCATGCTGCGCATCGACGAGCTGCTGGACGAGTATCTGCCGCGCGACTGCGCCCTGAACCTGGCGGGCCTGCGCTTCATGGACTCCTCCGGCATCGCCGTCATCATCCGGGTCAGCCGGCGTATGCAGATCCTCGGCGGCAGGGCGTGGATCGAGGACCCGGCGCGCCAGCCGCAGCGGGTGATCGACGCGGCGGGCATCGACCGCCTCGTCCCGATCGCCATGAGCAGATAAGGAGACAGTTATGAAGGGACAAAATTACATAAAGCTGGAGTTTCCCAGCAGAAGCAGCAACGAGGCCTTTGCGCGCGCCGCGGCCGCGGCCTTTGCCTCCCAGCTCGACCCCACGATGGAGGAGCTGGGCGATCTGCGCACCGCGGTGTCCGAGGCGGTCACCAACGCCATCGTCCACGCTTACCCGGACAGCATCGGCAAAATCGGCGTCCGTATGCGCATTCTGGAGGGCAGCGCCGTGGAGATCAGCGTGCGCGACTGGGGCCGGGGCATCGAGGACGTGGAGCGGGCCATGACGCCGCTCTACACCTCCGGCGGCGAGGAGCGCAGCGGCATGGGCTTCACCATCATGTCCAGCTTCACGGACAGGCTGCGCGTGCGCTCCGCGCCGGGGAAGGGGACCACCGTCACCATGCGCAAGCTCATCAGTCCCCGCCGCCCATGAGTGAGGAGCGCACAGAGCTCATCCTCCGCGCGCAGCGGGGAGAGAAGGAGGCGGCCCAGCGTCTCGTGGAGGAGAACGCGGGCCTCATCTGGAGCGTCGCGCGGCGCTTTTTCGGGCGGGGCGTGGAGCCGGACGATCTCTACCAGCTCGGCTGCGTGGGCTTTCTCAAGGCCATCGAGGGCTTTGACACCGGCTTCGGCACGCGCTTTTCCACCTATGCCGTGCCCAAGATCTCCGGCGAGATCCGCCGCTTCCTGCGCGACGACGGCACGGTCAAGGTCAGCCGCAGCATCAAGGAGCAGGCGGCGAAGATCCGCCAGGCCCGCGTCCTGCTGGAGCAGCGCATCGGCCGGGAGCCGAAGATGTCGGAGCTCTCGGCGGAAACGGGCCTGAGCCCCGAGGAGATCGCCTTCGCCGAGACCGCCACCGGCCCCGCCGACAGCATCCAGCGCGAGAGCGGGGAGGACGGCTTCACCCTGGAGCTGGTGCTGGGCGACTACGGCGCGGAGGAGCGCATGGTGGAGCACGTCGCCCTGCGCGCGGCCATCGAAAAGCTGCCCGCGCGGGAGAAGCAGGTGATCGCCCTGCGCTACTACCACGGCCTGACCCAGCAGGCCAGCGCCCGCATCCTGCGCGTGTCGCAGGTGCAGATCTCCCGCCTGGAGCGCCGCGCCGTCGAGCAGCTGCGGGACATGCTGCAATAACACGGACGCCCCGCGCTCTACAGTATAAAAAAGTATATGGGTATCGGCGTTAATCAGCAAACCGCCCATTTCGTAGGGGTCGATCCCCAGATCGACCCGAACACCGGGGCATTGTACAAGTCATAAGGTTTCGGGCTGATGAGGGCATTATGGCGAAATCGTTCAATTCGACACGGTTTCGCCATATTTTTACAGAATCGGATCATCACGGAACATAAATCCGTGAGAGCGCGGGGAAACCCCGCCTCCCCTGAAAGGAGGCGGGAGGACACCTGCGCTGCGGTGTTGCCTCAGAAGGCTCTTTATCGCTGTGCCTACGGTCTCGGCGTGGCTGCCGTGGCGTTCTCCGCGGCGGCGACGCTCTCGGGCACCGGGATCGCGAGATACTGCTCCACGATTTCAAGCACCGACTCATCGCGCAGGATCATGGAGATCTCAATGCGGCGGTTCTGCGCGCGTCCCTCCTCGGTGTCGTTGGAGGCGACGGGGCGCGTCTCGCCGTAGCCCGCGGCGCAGAAGAAGGGCGCGTAGGCCGAGAGTCTGTCGCGCTTGCCGCCGAGCAGGTAGTTGAGCACGGAGTTTGCGCGGTCGGTGGAGAGCTGGCGGTTGTCCGCCTCGGTGCCGGTGGAGTCGGTGTGGCCGGAGATCACGATGGAGTCCACGTAGCGCGTGGTGCTCTCGTCGCTGAGGAAGGCGTCGAAGGCGTCGATCAGCTCGTCCAGAATGGCGATGCCCTCCTGCTTGAGAGCCGAGGAGCCCAGGTCGAAGAACACACCCTCAGACAGGACGATGTTGCCATTGTCGGCGATGGAGATCTTGTCCGGGTCGCCCATGACCTCGATGAGCCTGTCCTGGATCTGCTTGACGATGGACAGACGCAGGGCGGCGACGGTGGTCATCTGGCTGCGCAGGGCCAGGATCTCATTGTCCGCCGCGGCGAGATAGGCCTTCTGGGAATTGATGAGCTCCTCCTGCTTTTTGAGCTCCTCCTCCTGCTGGGAGATCCGGATCGTGTAGCCCTCGACCTCCGCCTGCTTCTGGCTGAGCTCGGTGGACAGACTGGTCAGCTCGTTCTGGGCGCTCTGGTACTGGGCCTGGGCGGCGTAGGCCTTGTCCTGGGCCTTGCGGTATTCCTCCAGGGCGGCGGCCACCTGCGCGCGGGTATCGGTCAGAAGCGCCTCGGTCGTCTGCAGGTCCTTGTCCGTGATCAGCGTCTGGATATAGGAAAGCAGCATGAGGAAAAACAGGATCAGCGCGACCGCGCTCATCATGTCGGCGTAGGAGGGCCAGAAGCCCTGCTCGCCGCCGCTCTCCTGGACGCGGGGGGAATAGCCGACAGCGCGCCTCATGAGCGACCGCTCCTTTCAAGGATGCGGGAGACCTCGCGCAGGCCGCCGACAAGATCGCGCACCGTGACGTCCATGCGCTCGACCGTGCCGCGCAGGTTGTAGTTGAACTCCGAGAAGTCGCGCACGCCGTTGTTGAAGTTCTCCACAGTCTTGTTCATGGCGGCGATGGGGGCGCGGCTCGCGGTGATCGCGCCTCTGAGCTCGTTCGTGGCGTTCATGAGGGTGGCGTCCATGTTCTCGGCGCTGCGGTCCATCGCGAGGACCAGCTGATGCACGAGCTCCACGTCGTCCTTGGGCGCGTCGGTGGGCAGCGTCGGGGCGACGTCGTGGTCAAGCCAGAGCTCAAGCCGGGTCTCCAGCATTTCGCGGGCGGCCTGCACGCTGAAAATGGAGCGCAGGATCGTCAGCATGATGGAGCAGGCGACGCCGACCAGAGACGTGTAGAACGCCACGCCCATGCCGCTGAGCGCGGACATGAGCCCGTCCAGCACGCTCAGAAGCTCCGACTCGCTGGAGAAGCTGAGCATCTCCGTCAGAGAGCTGACGGACAGGCTCAGGCCCACAAAGGTGCCGAAGAGGCCCAGCGTCACGAACAGCGAGACGGCGTTGTTCAGAAAGCGTTCGCACAGCAGACTGCCGCCGAGTCTGGAGCTGACCCCCTCGGAGATGATGGCGGGGGTGTTGACATCCCGGCCGTGGCGCTTGTAGGCGTCGGCATAGCTGTTGACCACATAGCGAAGAAAATCGTTGTCGCGGTTGAGATTGCCGACCAGCGAGCCCAGACGTCTGTAGCGGCCGTATGTAATGAACAGTACGAGAAAGGCCAGGACAAACAGCGACAGGATCGCGACGATGACCACAAGGCCAACGGGCGGCATGGTGCTTAATTTGCTCATGATAAATCCCTCCGGTTTTGTATTTCGGCTGCGAGGCCGGTCTGCGGCCGGGACCCCGCTCTGATCGTGCCCGGCGGATGCGGGACCCCGCGTCGCCCGGCTGACCGTTTTCCCGGGCGGGACCCCGGAAAACGGTGGGACAGGAAAAAAACCTGCGTTCGTTTGCTATGACGGAATTTTATTCGATTTGTTGCACTATGTCAACCATTTCTGGAAGTTTAAGACAAGTTAAGATTTGACAGCTCCTCCACCAGGCTGCCGAAGAGCCTGAGCGCGGCGTTGACGGGATCGGGGGTGCTCATATCGACCCCGGCGATCTTCAAAAGGGAAATGGGGTCAGCGCTGCAGCCGCCGGAGAGGAAGCGCTTGTAATCCTCCACCGCCGGCGCGCCGAGAGTCAGGATGCGCTCGGCGATGGCCGCCGCGGCGGAAAAGCCGGTGGCGTACTGGTACACATAGTAATTATAGAAGAAATGCGGGATGCGCGCCCACTCGAGGGCGATCTGATCGTCGCTGACCATGTCGGGCCCGAAGTAGAGCCTGTTGAGCGCCAGGTACTTCTCGCACAGGACGTCGGCGGTCAGGGCCTCGCCGGCCTCGGCCATGTGTCCCATCTCCAGCTCAAACTCCGCAAACATGGTCTGGCGGTAGATCGTGCCCTTGAACTGGTCGAGGAAGTGGTTGATGAGATAGGCGCGCTCCTTCACGTCCTGCGTTCGCGCGAGCAGATGCCGCATCAGCAGAATCTCGTTGCAGGTCGAGGCGACCTCCGCCACGAAGATCACATAGTCCGCGGTGTTCACGGGCTGCCGGCTGCAGGAGTAGTAGCTGTGCAGGGCGTGGCCCATCTCGTGGGCGATGGTGAACATGGAGTCCAGCGTGTCCTTGTGGTTCAGCAGCACATAGGGGTGCGGGCGGGAGCTGCCGGAGGAGTAGGCCCCGCTGCGCTTGCCGCGGTTTTCGTACACGTCGATCCAGCGGGAGGAGAAGCCGGTCTTCAACAGTGCGGTGTAATCCTCGCCCAGCACGGCCAGCGCCTCGAGCACCGTCTCCTTTGCCTCGTCATAGGAAATCTTCACGGCGGCATCCTTCACCACGGGGGTGTAGATGTCGTACATGTGCAGCTCGTCCACCCCGAGGAGCTTTTTGCGCAGCGCGACATAGCGGTACATCGCGTCGAGATTCTGATGCACGGCCTCAATGAGATTGAGATACACGCTCTCCGGCACCTCGGTCTCATCGAGCGCGGCGGCAAGCGTCGAGGGGTAGCGCCGCGCCTCGGCAAAAAAGCGCAGCTGCTTGAACTGGGCGTCCAGCGTCGCGGCGACGGTGTTTTTGAACTCGCCGTAGCGCGCGTAGCAGTTTTCAAAGGCGCTCTTTCTCAGGGCGCGGTCCGGGCTCTCCATCAGCGGGCCGAAGGTCCCGGCGGAGAGCACATGGCGTCCGCCCTCGCTGTCGATGGCGTCGTCGAAGCGCAGGTCGGCGTTGCGCAGCGCGCCGGCGATGGCGTCGGGCGCGCCCGCCATCTCGCCCGCGGCGGCCAGGAGCTTTTCCTCGGCAGGGGAGAGGATGTGCGCTCTCATCCTGCGGATGCGGGTAAGACTGCGGCGGTAGGTCTCCAGCGCCGGGCACCCGGCATAGAAGCGGTCGAGCGTCCCGTCCGGGATCGCGATGAGCTCCGGCGTGGCGAAGGCGCACGCGCCCGCGATCGAAACACAGCAGGCCATGGCCTTGCTGCGCATGTCCTGATAAACCCCGTCGGCGATGTCCTGGTCGCTCTTGCAGCTCGCGTAGCCCAGGAGCTTTTCGATCCGCACACCGAGCTCGTCCGAGAGCTTGAGCCAGTCGAGCAGCCGCTCCGCGCTCTCGCCCAGGGTGCCGGCATAGGCGGCGATCTCCGCCGGCGCTGCCATCAAAGCCTGAAACTCGTCGCTCCAGGCCCCGTCGTCAGGGAAAATATCGCGCAGGTCCCAGGTAAATTCCTCGGGTACCTCGCTGCGTTCGGGTATCGTCGTAAGGTCCATATGCGCCTCCGGATCACAAAAGATATATTTATTATAACACACAGTTCCAAACTCTGCAAACATAGCCTGCAGAACGGAGGAATTATTAGCACTCTGTTCACAGAAGAGGGGAGATGCCCGGCGCCGCGGCGTATAAAACTCCCGCCGGCGCATAGACTGAGAGGGGTGATGGTAATGAAGCACAAGATCCAATACGGGGCGCTGGCCGCGTCGCTCGTAATCCCGCTGGCCGTCGGCGGACTTGCGGCCTGGCTGACGAGAGACGGCATGAAGTTCTTCCAAAGCGTACCGCAGCCGCCGCTCAGCCCGCCGGCCTGGCTCTTTCCCGTCGTGTGGACGCTCCTGTACCTCATGATGGGCGCGGCCTCCTACCTGGTGTGGTCGAGCGGGGCAAGCGCGGCGCGGCGCGATCGGGCGCTGACGGTCTACGGACTGAGCCTCGCTGCCAATTTCCTCTGGCCGATCGTATTTTTCACCATGCGTCTGTATTTCGGCGCCCTCCTGCTGCTGCTCGCGCTGTGGGTGCTGGCCGTGCTCGCGGCGCTCCTGTTCAGGCACATCGACCGCAGGGCCGGCAGGCTCATGATCCCCTACATCGTCTGGCTGAGCTTTGCGGCCTATCTCAACCTCGGCGTGTGGCTCCTCAACCGATGAGACAACGGCTGTGAAGCCCGGAGACCGTCTCAAATTCCCAGTATTGACATCATGACGAGAGAAGCAACGAAGGAGCTTTCTGCGAAAACTGCCGGAGAAAGCTCCTTCGACTCCGTCCCGCTGCCGCGAGACGCCATATCTTCCCCGGCAACAAACACTCCTTTCCGGAATAAACTGATAACAGTTTCCGGAAAGGAGTTTTCTATGCAGATCTATCTTGTCAAAGCGGGGGACAGTCTCTATGCCATCGCGCGGCGCTTCGGGACGACCGTCGAAGAGCTCGTGCGTCTCAACCAGATCGCGGACCCCTCGCGCCTCGTCATCGGGCAGAGCCTGCTGGTCCCGGCCCCCTCTGTCGACGTGCGGGAGCAGATCGAGGTCAACGCCTATGTCTACCCCTATGTGCGCCAGGCGGTGCTGACGGAGACCATGCCGTACTTCACCACGCTCTGCCCCTTTTCCCACAGCGCGACGAAGGAGGGGGAGCTCAGTCCCATCGAGGACGAACGGCTGATCCGCGCCGCCTACGCGGGCCAGACCGCGCCGCTGCTGACGATCACGAACCTCGGCGACACGGGCGGCTTCTCCTCGGACCTGGCGCATGTGCTGCTGACGGACGAGAAAGTGCAGGCGCGGCTGCTGGACAACGTGGTCGCACTCATAAACGGGAAGAGCTACTACGGTCTCAACATCAATTTCGAGTACGTCTATCCCTTCGACCGCGACAGCTACAGCCGCTTCGTCGCCCGGGCGGTGGAGCGCCTCCACCCCCTCGGCTGCCCGGTCTCCACGGCCATCGCCCCCAAGGAGAGCGCAAACCAGCAGGGCCTCCTGTATACGGCCCACGACTACGAGGCCCACGGCCGCTACGCCGACCGCGTGATCCTCATGACCTAAGCTTGGAAGTTCGTAGCACGCAAACCCGAAAACCCTTGATAATCAAGGCAGGAAAACGCATATAATATTGATGGAAAACTGCTTATTAACTTCAAAATTTTGAAACAATGTGTGCTAATGTACACCACTCACGGGTGTCTGTGTGCTAAAATACATTACTCTATGCGTGGCAGCGCTTAGCACACAAGTCGAGAACACCCATGTACCAGGGCGCGTAGAAATGTATAACCTTAATCAAAATAAGCAGCGCCATCAAAAATCTAATATGACAATTCAAGAGGGAGGCTTGCTCAACAATTCGTGGACAAGCCTCCCTCTTTTCTTATACAGTGTTTAATAAAAGCAGTTTGGATAATCCACAAAATGCGTTTCACAGTGAAACATATTTTATAAGTTCGTTGACTACAACACGGCTATCATTTGATCTATTGATTTCTGTAAATCAACATCTAAAAATTGGCTGTTGAGCCTATTTTCTGGATGATGGATAAAATTTCGTATATATGTTTGTAAAGTTACGTTTTGAGTTTTCTGCTGACCACCTTTTTTGTAGATCCACTGTTTGATAGATGGTATACCTTTACTGTTGAGCCATGCATCAAATGCTGATTCGGTGTAATTATGACTAATTACTTGTAGCTCGCCATATAATTCATCATGCAGCTCCGTAGTAGGTATTCCAAAGATTCTATACATTATAAGATTAAATGAATACTCCGTCCTGCCTGGTAATGTTAAGTGTGGGATGTCGGTAAAAGCTTCAGTATAGATTTGGTTTCTCTCTTTTTTGACAAGTGTAAAATTGCTGTTATAATGCTTAAGGTTTTGAACAATAAAAGGAGAATGAGTTGCAAAAATAAATTGACATGACTTCATAAGACCTGCGTTATGAAATTGTAACATTGCCTTGTTAAGTTTATCAACAAAGGTACGTCCAAGCTCTGGATGCATATGCATCTCCGGCTCATCTATTGCCCAAATTGTATGGCAATTACAGCTTGACTGTAATGATTTTATATACTGATAAATGGCCGAAAAGAGCATGGAAACGTGATATTCTCCAGAAGAAAGCCATTCAATTTCAATGTTTACTCCACTGGCCCAGTTTCTTCCAAGTGAGTCTCCGTGCAAAACACTTTGCATTGCCGTCACGAGTGGCATATATGTATCCTCAAAAGGCAGTTCTATCTTATAAAAGGCAGTAAATTTTTCTCTCTCCAAATTAAATAATTGATTGAACAATGTGCGAAGGTTCGCTAAATAATTATCATATACGGTTTTTCCCATGAAAGGAAACGTACAGTTCTCAAAGAAGACGAGAGATTGCTCAATTGCATCTCTTGGTATGCTATTCAGCTCACTTGTAATCAGGTCAACGGAATCTGGACTTGGATATATAGTGTTAAAGGCAGACAGTATTTCCGTACATTGACGATCTTCAATGAAGAGCTTTTCCTCATTAGGATCTCTTCTTCGCCTCCCATCCATCATATATTCTGGTTTTTGATGATACAGATATTCTCTCAGATTTGAGAATACTGTCTTTGCAAACTTATAAATGAAATATTTTTTGTAGTCCTCTGGTCCATATTTGTTCTTTTGAAAATATTGAAACTCATGCCGTCGATCGTCAATTGTTAGATGACAGACCAAATAATTTCCTCTACCACCTAAGTCAGGAAATTTACAAAAGAAATCAAAAGCACCGCAAAATGAATTGCGTAGATTAAAGGCGTCTAAATCCCCAACAACCGTTGACAAGTCGAGGACATTATACCCAACGTATGGTTTTGGAGCTTTTAATGGTGAGAGATAGACAAACTGAGTATCTTCTTGCTGTTCATCTGTAAATTGGCCAGTAAATCCATCGACTGGAATTGCATAAACAATAAAGCTGTCATGGAAGCGATGTTCCTTTTCGCAAATGTTCAGAGCAGAAATATGAATACCTCTGGACCGAATCTCAATGTATCGTTCAGACTCATTAAGAAATGCCATAAAATAGTGGCGATCATCCTTTATCAGATATTCATGTTCTTGCATGTACATACATTCTAAAATACTGGTCTTCCCGACAGCGTTTTTCCCTATCAACGCTGAAATACTGCTGATAGGAGAATTAGAATTGGGTCTGTGATACATAGTGTTTTTTACGCATTCTATCTCGCGCTTAAAAACTTTCAAGTCAAAATTAGGCGTAGGTCCTTGAAAAATGATTTTTTTACCTTCATCAGTGTAATAATCAAAATTTACTAAGTCCGCGTTTTTTACCGTAATGAAGTATTCATCATCAACGACTATTCCTTGATGAGCAATATTACGGAAATCTTCTATCCATATATATAACAGTTTCATCGTAGGTTCACCTCAATCCAGCTAGTTAATCGGCAATGCTATATCTTAATAATATCACATAGACAATTTCATTTCAATTGACATTAACTTGTCAGGAAATCCGTTTCACCGTGAAACGGATTCTTTTATATATACCGCAAAGCCCCAATTTGACCTTTGAAGGGAGGGATGCCATGTATTTTACCAATGGCGATCATAGGGCTTTTGAAAGTCTCATGCGAGGAACACCCGGCTCAGACCACTATGACAGCGGCAGCCGTACCGCAAGGACAGGTACTGTAAGTATGCCGAGTGTCCCTTTACTCCCGGCCGCATGACCGCCATCAGCAAGGGCAATCCGCCGGGGAAAGGAGGTGGTGCCGTCCGCTAATCTCTCTTTCCCCAAAAAACTATTTTATAGGAGGCGATTGCCAATTCTGAAAACAAAATGGCGCAGAAGCATCGCTGTGCTGCTCTGCGTTATGCTCATGTTCTGCGCAGCCTTTTCCCTGACCGCCTATGCGGACTCGGCGGTCATT
>CACZDN010000032.1 GCA_902779945.1 Oscillospiraceae bacterium
TGGAGATAAAAGTTATAAAATAGAAAATAGGAAAAGACTGCAAGATGGGACTGTTGAATTTTTCAGACTTACCTGCTAACACTTTGATTGGTGCCGACTGGAAGACCTTCCATTTGGTTACCGATGGCCGATATGTTGCACCGGCTTTGCAAACCAAGAAAATGCTTACCAAAGGCATCTGCCGTTTGCTCAGTTTATTTACAGATATCAGCAGAAAAGAGGGAAGAACTCCCAAAATTGAGAAAACAGAGTTCATTAGAATAATAAAACAACTTGATGAACGTACCCTTCTCGATCGTAGCCATCTTAATGATCATTTAGTCAGTGATATTAATCGTTGCCTTTGTTCATAAGGCAACGATTAATTATTTTATTTCTCTTTTTGAAACAATCAAGGTAGGAAGAATGAACTGCACAGATGGTATTTGAGGAATGATGCAATATTCGTTTCACCGTGAAACGCAAAAGCCGCTCTGAGCACGAGTTTGTGATTAGGGCGGCTTTTGGGTATAACAATCCAAGGCTCCTTGTTGCAGCAAGCAGCCCTGGATCGCAGTATGAAATTGTGATCGGATATGTTGAACTTCTCCCTATTCAGTTAGGTGGGGAGAGAAGGGAAGCGGTCGCTGTCATCTATATAAAGTGTTGACCTGACAGAGCAGGCTTTTCTAACACATTTCTAACATCTTTATAAAATCGAATAGAATAGGTCTTTGTTTTTCTATGTCGAGCACCGTAGTAGTCCTTGAACGGCCTGGGATTTCCGGGGACGAGATAATCTTCTTTTGAATGATTGCAACCCCGTTTTTCCCTCTTGGGCGATTCAGGTTCTAGTGCTCACTCCGGGCGTGCGGGTTCAAGTCCCGCCTCGCGCACCAAAACCCTTGAAAACGCTATGTTTTCAAGGGTTTTCTTTTTGTTTTGTACACTAGATTTTTTGACCCTTTTCGACGCTAGATTTTTTCAAAGGAAAAGGGGAATCTAGTTTATGAGAAGAACAACAATCTTGAATGCGGCAGAAGTCAAAAAAACAAGCTATAAGGAAGCGCAATACGAACTTTGCCAGGTTATGACTACACAGTACCGCGACGCATCCGGGATTCTTTACAGCTCGAAGTAGCGCTTGGCATTCCGGAAGCAGATCCCCTCAACGATGGTTTTCAGCATCTCGGGGTCGTTGGGATATTCGCCGTTTTCCACCCAGCCGCCGATCAGGTCACAGAGAATGCGGCGGAAATACTCATGCCGCGCGTAACTGAGAAAGCTGCGGGAATCCGTGAGCATGCCCACGAAGGTGCAGAGCATGCCCTCATTGGCGAGACTGGTCAGCTGCTCCCGCATCCCGCTTTTATGGTCATTAAACCACCAGGCGCTGCCGTGCTGGAGCTTGCCGAAGCAGCCGCCCTGGAAGCAGGCCATGACGGTCTCGATCGCAGCGTTGTCGTTGGGGTTGAGCGAATAGAGGATGGTCTTCGGCAGCTCGTCCGTCTCGTCCAGAGTGTTTAAGAACGCGGCCAGATCCTTGACCGAGAACGGATCGCCGATGGAATCGATCCCCGCATCCGGGCCGAGCGCTTTGAAAACCCGGGAGGAATTGTCCCGGATCACGCCAAAGTGCAGCTGCATCACCACGCCGAGGCGATGATACTCCCTGCCCAGCGCAAGCAGCAGCGCGGTCTTAAACTGCTTCTGCTCCATCTCCGTGGGGATCTTGCCGGAGAGACGCTTTTGGAAGATCGCCTCAACCTCGGCATCTGTTGCGGGTACATAGGGCACAGCCTCCAGGCCGTGATCGGAGACCCGGCAGCCCAGAGAGACGAAGAACGAAAGCCGCTCCTTGAGCGTCTCCTCAAGCTGTGCAAAGCTTTGGATGTTCCCCAGGCGTTTCAAGTATTCCAGATAATCCGCCTTCTCAATGCCCAGCGCCTTGTCCGGGCGGTAGGAGGGCAGAACCTTCACGTCAAAGGACGGATCCCCGGCAAGCTTTTCGTGCCATTCCAGGCTGTCCGCCGGATCGTCGGTGGTACAGAGCGCTTTGACGTTTGATCCTGCGATCAGTTTGCGGGCGGACAGGCCCTTCAGCTTTTCATTGCAAAGCTGCCAAACCTCCTCCGCCGTCTCGCCGCTCAGGACGCCCTCATATCCGAAATAGTTTTTCAGTTCCAGATGGCTCCAATGGAACAGCGGGTTGCCGATGGCAAGGGAGATCGTCTCCGCCCACTTCTGAAACTTCTCCCGGTCAGGGGCATCGCCGGTAATGAACCGTTCATCCACGCCGACGGCGCGCATGAGCCGCCACTTGTAGTGGTCGCCGCCAAGCCACACCTGGGTGATATTTTCAAACCGCCGATCCTCGTAGATCTCCTGCGGGTTTAAGTGACAGTGGTAATCAATGATGGGCAGATCAGCGGCAAAGTCGTGATAGAGGTGCTTGGCCGTCTCGGTGGAGAGCAGGAAGTCCTTATCCATAAAAGACTTCATACACTTACCTCTTCACTCTTGCGCCCGCGCCGCCCATGATGGCCTCGACCTCGTTGAGAGACGCCATGGAGGTGTCGCCCGGCGTGGTCATAGCCAGCGCGCCGTGGGCCGCGCCGTAGTTGACGGCCTTCTCCGCGTCGCCCGTGGTCATCAGGCCGTAGACCAGACCGGAGGCAAAGGAGTCCCCGCCGCCCACGCGGTCCATGATCTCCAGGCCGTTAAACTCCTTGGACTGATAAATCTCCCCGTCCGCCCAGCAGATGGCCTTCCAATCGTTGACGGTGGCGGTCTTGACGGTGCGCAGCGTAGTTGCCACGACTTTGAAGTTGGGGTAAGTCTCGGCGGCCTTGCCGATCATCTTCTTGTAGCCCTCGATATTCAGCTCCTTGAGGTTTTCATCGTTGCCCTCGATCTCAAAGCCCAGGCAGGCGGTAAAGTCCTCCTCGTTTCCGATCATCACGTCCACATACTTTGCCACCTCGCGGTTGACCTCGCGCGCCTTCTCCAGCCCGCCGATGGCGCTCCACATGGAGGGGCGGTAGTTGAGGTCGTAGGAGATGACGGTGCCGTACTTTTTGGCGATCTTGCAAGCCTCGATCACGGTCTTGCAGCTCTGCTCGGAGAGGGCCGCGTAGATGCCGCCGGTGTGCAGCCAGCGCACGCCCAGCTTGCCGAAGATGTACTCGAAGTCAAAATCCTCGGGCGTGGCCTGGGAGATGGCGGTGTTGGCCCGGTCGGAGCAGCCCACGGCGCCCCGGATGCCGAAGCCTCGCTCGGTGAAGTTGATGCCGTTGCGGCAGATGCGGCCGATACCGTCTGTCTTCTTCCAGTAGATCAGGTCGGTGCTGACGCCGCCCTGTTCGATGAAGTCCTTCATCAGCCTGCCGACTTCGTTGTCGGCAAAGGCGGTGATGACGGCGGTGTCCATGCCAAAGCACTTATGAAGGCCGCGGATGACGTTGTACTCGCCGCCGCCCTCCCAGGCGCGGAAGCTGCGGGCCGTGCGGATCCGCCCCTCGCCGGGGTCCAGACGCAGCATGATTTCCCCCAGGCTCACAGCATCAAAACGGCATTCTTCTCTCGGACGTAAATTCAGTTCCATGTTAAGCCCTCGCTTCCTTGACAATTTCTCTGGACTTTTTGCAGAGCTCCGTGATCTCGTCCCACTTTTGGTTGTCGATCAGATCGGCCGTGACCATATAGCTGCCGCCGCAGGCCGCGATGACCGGACTGGACAGGTACTCCTTCAGATTTTTCAGACTGATGCCGCCGGTGGGCATCACGTGGAACATGGGGAAAGGCGCTGAGAGTGCCTTGATCTTGGCAAGGCCCCCCGACTGCTCGGCGGGGAAAAATTTGATCACTTCCAGATTGTATTTGAGAGCCTGGTGATACTCGCTGGCGGTAGTGCAGCCGGGGAAAATGGGGATGCTCTTCTCCTGGGCATACTGGACCAACTCCGGGTCGAAGCCGGGCGTGACAATAAACTCGCCGCCCGCCGCGATGACAGCGTCGATCTGCTCGGTACGCGTGACCGTTCCCGCGCCCACGATCATGTCGGAATTGGCTTCCTTCATAAGCTTGATGGCGATATCTGCCCCCGTAGCGCGGAAGGTGATCTCCGCCACCGGCACACCGCCCGCGCAGAGGGCCCTGCCGAGATCGGCAGCGTCTCGCTCCGGGTGGTTGAGCTTGATGACCGGCACCACGCCGATCTCAGAAATTTTCTGATTGAAAGCGTTCATTTTCTTCCTCCTTAAACGCCGCTGTAAGCGGAGAAACCGCCGTCGACGGGAATGGTCACACCGGTGATGAAGCCGGCAGCCTCGTTGTTGAGCAGGAACAGCAGCGCGCCGGAGAGCTCCTTGCTCTCGCCGAAGCGCCCCATGGGCGTGGCCGCCAGGATCTTGCCCGTGCGGGCCGTGGGAGTCCCGTCCTCGTTCCAGAGGAGCTTGGCGTTCTGGGCCGTGGAGAAGAAGCCCGGGGCAATCGCGTTGACGCGGATGCCCTGCCTGGAAAAGTGCACCGCCAGCCACTGGGTGAAGTTCGTCACCGCGGCCTTGGCCCCGGAATAGGCCGGGATCTTGGTCAGGGGGGTGAAGGCGTTCATGGAGCTGATGTTCAGAATGCAGCAGCCCTCGCGTCCCAGCATCTGTCGGGCGAAGGCCTGGGTGGGGATCAGGGTGCCGAGGAAGTTGAGGTTGAAAACGCTCTCCACGCCCTCCTCGTCCAGATCGAAGAAGCTCTTGGTGTCGCTGTCGATGTCACCGTCTTCATAGTATTCCTTGTCTGTGGTGGCCTTGGGATTGTTGCCGCCGGCGCCGTTGATGAGGATATCGCAGGGGCCGAGATCTGCCAGCACCTGCTCCGCCACGGCATAGGTCTGCGCCTTGTCCAGTACGTTGCAGCCATAAGCGATGGCAACGCCGCCCGCGGCGTTGATCTCGTCGGCGTATTTCTGCGCCTTCTCCTGGGTGCGGTTCAGAAGGGCCACCTTGGCGCCCGCGCGGGCCAGAACCTTCGCAAATTCAGAGCAGAGCACGCCGCCCGCGCCCGTGACCACGGCCACCTTGCCGCTCAGATCGGTATTCAGTACGTTTTTCTCCATGTCAGTTTTTCTCCTTATCCATCATATCCCAGGCGCCCAGCATGTACATGATGCCGAGGGCGCGGTCATACAGTCCGTAACCGGGGCGCACATTGCCCGGCTTCTCGTCCCAGAGGTGCCGCCCATGATCGGGGCGGATATAGCCCTCCCAACCGGCGTCGTGATAGGCACGCATAATATCGAGGATGCCGGTCTCGCCGTCGCAGTCCCGATGGCTGGCTTCGGAGAAGTCGCCGTTCGGAAAGTGCTTGACGTTGCGGATATGCGCGAAGGCGATGCGGTCGGCGTGTTTGCGGACGATCGCGGCCACGTCATTTGAAGGGTTGGCGTTGAGGCTGCCGGAGCAGAGCGTCAGGCAGTTGTACGGGTCGTCCACCATTTGCAGGAAGCGGTCTATACTTTCTGCGTCGATGAGCAGACGGGGCAGGCCGAAGATGTCCCAGGGGGGATCGTCCATGTGAACAGCCATTTTGATGCCGGTCTCATGGCACACGGGCATCAGTCTTTCGAGGAAGTACTTGAAATTGGCCCAAAGCTTTTCTTTGGTTACATCCTTGTACTTCTCAAACAGCTCGTCAAGCTTCGCCATGCGCTCCGGCTCCCAGCCGGGGAAGGTCATGTGATACTTCTCGGTGAAGCTCATCACATAATCGGCCATCTGCTTCGGGTCGTCCTGGATCATGTCCTTCTGGTAGTAGAGCGCCGTCGATCCGTCGCCGACGGGATGGAACAGGTCGCTGCGGGTCCAGTCGAAGATGGGCATGAAATTGTAGCAGATGACCTTCACGCCGAAGGGGGCGAGGTTGCGGATGGTCTGGATGTAGTTGTCGATGTAAGCGTCTCTTGAAGGCAGGCCGATTTTGATGTCGTCATGCACGTTCACGCTTTCGACTACGTCGCCGTTGAAGCCCGCGGCGGTAATCTGATCTATCACCTTTTTGATCTCTTCGGGCTGCCAGATCTCGCCGGGCATCTTATCGTGCAGCGCCCAGACGATGGTGCTCACCCCCGGTATCTGCCGGATATCCGACAGCTTGATTTTGTCATTCCCTTCGCCGTACCAGCGAAAGCCCATTTGCATCGGCATGGAATATCCTCCTTATTTCTGAAGACCGACATATTCTATATCACATTATAATTCGCAAAAAAGTCTCGTTTCCTTGTATGCTCTGAACGCCATACAAACCGCGGCCACAACGGAGAGTGCATCGGCGGCTGTGTGCGCGGCGGCGATCCCCGTCAGCCCCATCCATGCGTGGAGCAGATAAAGCAGCGGGATCAGCAAAAGCCCCTGCCGCAACACGGAAGCCAGCGTGGCCTGGAAGGCGTGACCCGTTGCCTGCAGGAAGTTGGTGCTGAGATAGTAGAACCCGAGGAGCGGACTGACCGCGATGAGCCAGATCATGAGGCTGCCGCCGAGCGCAAGGTTTGTCGGATCCTGTAAAAAAAGCTTTAGCAGCGCTACGCGTCCGAAGAAGCAACCGACCGCAGAGAGCAGGCCGAAAGAAAAGCTCAGCAGCGCGGTCTTTCCCAGCGTTTCACGCAGCCGGTCACGGGCCTTCGCCCCGTAAGCGTAGGACAGCAGGGGCGACACACCCATACAGATCCCCATCTGCACCATGGTGATCACCATCACCGAACGCCCCGCGGCGGCCATGGCCGCGATCGCGCCGGAGCCGTAGCTATGTAGAAGCCGATTGGAAAAGGTGGAGGCCAAACCCGAGAGGATGCTGCTCGCACCGTTGGGAAGGCCTGTTGCCAGGACAGACGGGAGCCGGGGCAGCATGCCGCGCGCACAGGCTGGAGAGAGCCGAACGACCGCACAGTTTCCGCGGATCGATCGGACGAGCAGTAGGGAAGCCGCCAAATTGCCGATCACCGTTGCCAGTGCCGCGCCGCTGACGCCCATATGAAGGGCCAGGATGAACAAGGGGTCCAACACCAGATTTGTCACCGTCCCGGCCATGTGGCTCATCATGCCGGGGATAATGACACCCTCGGCACGGACGATGGACGCTGTCGAGACAGAAAACAGCATCAGCGGCGATCCGATCGCGAGGATACGCAGATAGCGGACGGAATAAGTTAGCAGATCTTCCGTCGCGCCGAGGATATGCAGGGCAGGGGTGGAGAAAAGCAAAAGAAGAACGGCAAAGACGAGTCCGAAGCCAAGTGCCGTCCAGACGCATAGGCTGGCCAACGACGAGGCCTTTTCCCGCTCCCCTGCGCCGAGGGTGCGCGCGATCAGCGTGCAGCCGCCCGCGCCGATGGTCGTCGCCACTGCATTGGCCACGCTGAAAACAGGACCGACCACCGCCACGGCTGCGACCTGAGTGTCGTCACCCAGCATGGCAATGAAAAACATGTCTGCCAGGTTGTAAACGACCATGACCAGAATGGTCAGAACAGAGGGAATCACCAGGCTCCAGATCGCCGTCCAGACCGGCTTGTCCCGATATAAAGTCTCGTTCTCCACATCCTCACCCCCTTTTTTGCAAAAAGCGTCAATTTACTTCGTATAAGTTCCAAGGAAGGCAAGGCTCTCCTTGGGCGTGCGCATCTGTGTGGCGCGGTCGACGGCGATGAGGCCGAAGGTCATGGAAAAGCCCTTCTGCCACTCGAAGTTGTCCATCAGGCTCCAGTACATATAGCCCTTGACGGGGGGCGGCTGTCGTCTGAGACGGCCACGCCGTTTTCAGTCACGATCAGATCGCCCTTGAAATCCTCATGCACCCTGCGGATCACGTGCTCCAGCGCCTCCGGATAGAACTCATAATCCATCTGCGTCAGTTCCGCTCCCTCCGGACAGGGCAGCTGCCCCTCCGGGCCGTACTGGGTACGGGTGTAGTTCTGCACGCCGAGGAAATCGTCACCCTGGATAAAGGGCAGATAGTGGCGGAATTCCTCATCCCAGGCGTCCTCGGCAAACTTCTCCCCGCCGGGAAGCGCCTGCAGATCGTGCATGGAGAGGGTGATGCCGACTTTGATCTCGGGATAGAGCGCCTTAATCGCCTCCTTCGCCGCCTGATGGGCGCGGAACACCAGTGCATCGCCCTCCGGCGTGCGGGAAGAGACAAAGACCTGGGGCTGGGGCGTGCCGAAAACCTGGGCGTTTTCCATGGCGGCAAACTTCATGTTCTCCATCATCTTTTCAAAGTTCATGCCCACCTGCACTGTTCCTTCGGCGCTTTTGGCCTTTGCCGCCTGCTGGGCCATGAGCTGGAAGCGTTTGGCGATGGCGGCCAGCTGCAGACCCATGTTGGCCTCGTTGATGGTGCAGATGTAGTGAAGCTCTGCTCCCAGCTTTTCCGTCACATAGGCCGCGTAGCGGCGGAAGTACTCGATTGTGCTCTCGGCCTCCCAGCCGCCCTTACGGATCAGCCACATAGGACTGGTAAAGTGCATCAGGGTCACGATGGGCTCCACGCCATGCGCTTTGCAGCAGGCGATCACCTTGCGGTAGTGCTCGATCTCGTTTTCGTCAAACTGCCCTTCCTCCGGCTCGATGCGCGCCCACTCGACAGAGAAGCGGTAGGCGTTCAGCCCCGCGTCGGCCAGAAGCATGATGTCCTCCTCATAGCGGTTGTAGTGATCGCAGGCAATGCCGCTGGGCTCGGTAAAGCTGGTGTGTGGCAGATGTTCCTGCGCCCAGTAGTCGCTGTGGATATTGTTGCCCTCCACCTGATGGGCGGCCGTGGCGGCTCCGATGAAAAAAACCTTGGGAAAGCTCATGTCGTCTCCTTCTCAACTTAGCTTGATACAGGCGCCCTCGGTGAATCCTTTTTCGTTGAAGGCGTCCACGCGAACATAGTATTCTCTTCCTTTGATCAGCGCGCCGATGCGGTGCGATCCGGCAGCAAAGACCATATAGCTATGATAGAGTTTTTCAGGGCTTGCACCGAAAAGAATGTTGAAGCCCAGTGCATCCGGCTTCTCAGAAATCATAACGGTCATATCCAGATCGCCCGTCCGTGCGGCGGTAAACGCAGGCGCGGCGGGCTTTTCGCCGTCGCCCAAGCCGAACACACGCAGGCCGGAGACGCAGGGGTTCTGCCCATAGGGTACCGCCATATCGCTCAGACGCAGGTACCGGGCTGCAAAGCCATGCTCCCGGACGATCAGATCATGGCTGAGATCGGTCTGCGCATCGGACTTGTCCTCGATCATAAACCAGCGCTCGCCGTCTGAGCTGCCCTCCAGCTTCCACTGGGTCGCGTAGTCCTGCTCTTCGATGTATCGCGCCTGAGAACCGGGGCGGATCTCACCCGGGCAGCGGATGTCCAGTTTATCATCGGCAAAGTTCACTTGAACGGCGTGAATGTCGAAGATCTTGCCCAGATCCACGCACAGCCACTCGTCCCGGCTGTTCGAGGCCGCGCGCCACCAGGTCTGCACGTTCTCCTCCGTCGCTTTTTCCGGCTCATGCTTAGGGACGAAGGAGGATGCCGTCACCGCTTTACCGACGCTCAGCAGCATCCACGCGGGATCACGCCAGGGATCGCCCTCGGCGGCCATCGGCCAGTCGCCGCAGCGCTGGTTGCAGAAAAGCTCGCCGTCTTCATCGAAGCCCGCGGGCCAGAGACCGACGCGGCGCTCGAAATCGTGGTTGACCGAGATGCGCATGGTGGAGGTGTGCCACCAGTTTCCCTGCTTGTCCTTCATGGTGGAGCCGTGGCCCGCGCCGGGCAGGAAGCCGCCGGGCTTATAGGAATAGGGATTATTCTCCGCGAGGGTAAACGGCCCCAGGGGGCTTTCACCCACATAGACGCCGTCGGAATAGGTATTGTACTGGGTGCCGGGGGCGGCGTACTGGAAATAATACTTGCCGTTGTGTTTGTCCATCCACGCGCCCTCAATATAGGGCTTGTCGCTGAGCATACCGCGGATCAGAGGCTTGACCTCCGGAGGCAGCATCTCCTCCGGCACGGAGCTTGCCTTGAGATAGGCTTGATATTTGGCTTCCACAACTTCCTCGCTTGCCGGCAGTGTGCTGTTGTCCTCGCCGATGCGCTCATAGCCGATTCGATAGGGATCACCGAAGACAAGCTCCCGCTTTTCGCCGATGGGCAGCATGGTATTGGAGTCCAGCTCCACGCCGTAGATGGGCGTCATGTTGGAGCAGCCCCAGTAGAAGTACACGCGCCCGTCGTCGTCCGCGAACAGGTTGGGGTCCCAATACGGAAAGCTGCCCTCGATCTTTTCGTAGGGGCCGTTCAGGATGTCCTTCGTGCGCCAGCGGTCACAGTTGTGCTCGCGGTTGGAGGCGCAGAAGTACACCCAGTTCCCCAGCACGCGCACGTCAGGCGCGTAGTCATAGAGCGGCAGCTCCTCCGGCAGGCGGTGGTTTTCCCAGGTCACCAGATCATCCGAGACCCAGACGCCCAGCGTCATGGAGGCAAAGATGTAGTAACGACCCTGAAAGCAGATCATGGACGGGTCCGCCGCCTCGCGGCAGATTTGAAGCTGGCCGCCCCTGCGGGGATCGGCGTTGAACTGATAGCGATAGTTCACATTGATGGGATTACAGAAGTACTTCATAGTGGTGCTCTCCTTTCTCCTCTTTGTGTGTTTCTCCGTTTGGCAGGGTGATCACCGCCGGGATGGGAAGGGTGAAATCGAAGACCAGTCTGCCCTCCCGCCAGGCCCAGGCGCTGCGGATCGTCCCCACCGGGGAGCGCCACTCGGCCTCGGCATGGCCCAGCGCACGGTCCGGGCAGGGGCGCAGGGTCAGCGTTCCCGCCTTCAGGGAGATGCCGCACACCCCACCAAAGAGCCAGCCGGTGATCGCGCCGTAGGAATAGTGGTTGAGAGAGTCGTGTACTGTGCCGTCGGCGCGCACGCCGTCCCAGGTCTCCCAGATGGTGGTGGCGCCCTTCTTCACGGCGTAGAGCCAGGAGGGGCACTCGCTCTGCAGCAGCAGACGGTAGGCCGTGTCCGCGTGGCCGTTCTCCGCCAGCACGCGGCACAGGTCCGGCGTGGACAGAAAGCCCGTGTTCAAATGGTATCCGTTTTTCACCACCAGCGTGTTGAGGGCGTCCGCCGCCCGTTGCACTTCCTCGCCCTCCAGCAGGCCGAAGGCAATGGGGCGCACATACTCGCACTGGCGGTCGGAGTCGATACTGCCGTTTTTGGTGCAGCAGCGGCGGTAGGCTTTTCTGGCGTTATCCGCAATGACGGCGTAGTGCTCCGCGTCCGCGGGTCTGTCCAGGATCTGCGCGATCTGCGCCATCAGTGAGGCGGAGCGATAGTAGTAGGCGGTGGCCACCTCCGGCGCGCCGAACATCATGGTCTTCTTCATGGCGGCGCCGTTGTCCACATCGGGCTGGCACCATTCGCCGAAGTGAAAGCCCTCGTCCACCAGATATTTATGCCAGGGGTTGAGCAGGTTCTGGGGCCGGGTCTTGCCCGCCCGTTTTGCCGTGAAGGCCAGCCACCGGCTCATCATGTCGTAGTTTTCTTCCAGGATGCTTTTGTCCCCGTAGGCCTCGTACAGGGCCCAGGGCACCAGCACACAGGCGTCGCCCCAGCCGGCGGAGCCCTGTAGCATGTTGGAGATCATGCTGCCGCTATTGTTCACGGGGGCGATGTTCTGCACCAGCCCGTCCTCCTTCTGGGCCAGCCTGCACTCGCCCAGCCACTTGCGCAGCACGTCATAGCAGTCCATCAGATACACCGCCGTGGGTGCAAAAGCAGCGGCGTCGCCGGTCCAGCCGGCGCGCTCGCGGGTGGGACAGTCGGTGGGGATATCGCAGAAGTTGGAGCGCATGCTCCAGAGGCTGTTGAGGAACAGCCGGTTCACATCCTCATTGCCGCAGGTGAAAAAGCCCGTCTGCGCCATCTGCGAATAGACGGCCACGGCGGTAAACTGCGCGCCGTTGAGGTCGATATCCGTCTCCACCCTGGCGTAGCGGAAGCCGAAGATGGTGAAGCGGGGCTTGTAGACGTTCTCCCCCTCTTTGCAGAGGTAGGTGAGCTTCTGGGGGATGCCGTTTTTGTTCCGGTCGCCCGGGTCGAAGTTGGACTGGGTGAAGTTGCCGTTCTCGTCCAGGGTCTCTCCGTGCCAGAGGGTGATGGTCTGCCCGGCCTTTGCCGTCAGGTGCAGCTCGGTATAGCCCGCCAGGTTCTGGCCGAAGTCGATGACCGTCTCCCCGTTGGGGGCGGTGAACACTTTCCCTTCAAAGCGCTCCTGCTCCACAATGGGCACGCTCTCGGTGGGGGTGAGGTTATCGTAGCCGTGCTCCCTCACGCTTACCCCATGCCAGTCGGTGATCTCCTCCCGGCGGGCGTCATAGCTCTCCCCCTGTTGTAAATCGTTTTCCCTCGTCGGTCCCTGCTGGCTGGCCTGCCAGCTTGCGTCGCTGCACAGGGCCGGCTCTCCGCCGATTTCCAGTTGGCACAGCAGGGCGAGATCCGCCCCGTAGTAATTGCGGAGGCCGTCGATGCCCACGCTGCCGCGGTACCAGCCGTCACCCAGGGTGACAGTGATCTCATTCTCCCCCTGCCGCAGCAGATCGGAGACCGCGTAGGCCTGCACCGTCAGCCGCTTGGCGTAATCGCCGGTGCCGGGGGCCAGCACGAAATCCCCCACTCTCTGCCCGTTGAGGCGCGCCTCGTACAGGCCGTGGCAGGTGATATACAGCACCGCGTCCGCCGTGCTGTCGAGGGTGAAGCGGCGGCGCAGCACCGAGGCGGGCTGCCGTTCGTCTTTTTCGTGGGGCAGCTCCGGATCGATCCATTGGGCCCGCCAGTGGGCGGGCATTTGGTTTCGCAGCAAACTCATATCACTTTCTCTCCCCAAGCCATTGGGCGCTGAGCTCCAGACTCTTCACCGGGTCTTTGCCGATCCAGTTTTTGTGGCTCTCGAGGATGACGTCCTCCACACCGTTTTCCCGGGCGATGGCGAGCAGCCCGTCCAGATCCATGTTCCCGGAACCGAGCTCCATGCTGTCAGCCTTCAGGATCGGCGTTATGGCGGCGCCGGAATGTCGGCTGCCGCGGTCGGTGACGTGCCAGAGCTTCATGCGGCGGCCGAGCCGTTTCATCCAGCTCTTCGCATCCGCCCCGCCGTCGGTGAACCAATAGCTGTCGAACTCGAAGCCGACAAAGCTCGGATCGGTCTCATCAATCAGGAGGTCGTAAGCGCGTTTCCCGCTTTCGAGCGGCAGCAGTTCAACGTTGTGGTTGTGGTACAGGAGCTCGACGCCCTCTTTTAGCAGTGCCTCGCCCACCCTGTTCAGCCGCCCGGCCAACTCGCGCAAAGCCTTTTCGTCGCCGTAGTCGAAACGGTACATGCCAGTGATTACGACCTTATCCGTGCCGAAGCTTTTTGCTTCCGCTGCGACAGCAGAAGCGTCGCGCTCCAGGCTGCCGAGGTCCGTATGAAGGCTGGAAACACGGAGTCCGCTCTCCACAAGCAGCGCGCGCCAGTCGAGCTTTCCGCCCTTGCCGGTGGGCATACCCGCTGCTTTCGTCAGCATGCGCACCAGCAGCCCGGTCGGATGGATCATAAAGGAATTGAGCTCAAGGCCTTCGTATCCGGCGGCCTTGATTTTTTGCAGCGTCTCGCGGGCCTGCGCCTCATTCGAGGTCACGGAACCCAGCATGATCTGTTGTACGTAAGTCTTCATT
>CACZDN010000033.1 GCA_902779945.1 Oscillospiraceae bacterium
TCAAAAACGGATTTGATTTGTTTTTCGCCTTGCGAGGCGAAAAATCAGAGGCGTTCCCCCTCTGAACTCCCCCTACGAGGAATTTATGAAACGGCCGTGGCAGGAGACGTTTTTTCGGTTGCATTTTGCCGCGAGGGCCGTTATAATATAGAAGTCCTGCCAGAAAAATCATCTTCGGAGTGCGTTGTGATGAAAAGAAACAGCATCAAGAGACTGCTTGCGGTCATACTTGTGACAGCCATGATAGGCGTGCTCGGCGCCTGCTCGCGCGTACTGAGCGAGCTGCCGCCGCTGCCCACCCCCTCGGCGGAGCAGCCGGCCCCCTCGGAGGACGTGTTTGCCGGGAACGCGCCGACCGCGGAACAGCAGCCGGTCCCGGCGTTCGACCCTGCGCCGACGCCCGTACCCACGCTGCCTCCCACACCGGTCCCGACCCCGCCTCCCACGCCGGAGCCCACGCCGACGCCCGAGGACCCGAACATCCCGCACCTCTACATCCGGGATGCGAGCTATCCGGAGAACATGGCCCAGGGCGGCATCGCCGTGCTGTTCGGGGAGATCTATGTCGACAAGGGCGTGATCGCGCAGGTGCGCGGCCGCATTGTGGACGCCGATGGCAACAACGTCCAGCAGTGCATGTACTACCCCTATGAGCCCGTTTTCAGCCTCCTCGGCACCGTGAACGCGGAGCTCGTCTTCGGCCTGCTTGAGCCGGGCCAGTATTCTTATGTGATCAGCGCCATCGCCGAGAACAACTCCTACACCAACGGCGAGGAGGTCCTGATCAACCACCCCTTTGAGATCTACTATCCCTGACAGAGAAAGCGCGCAATCCGAAAGCGTACTCGTCCGATCCCCCCCGCGGGGGAGAGGGCCGGCCCCTTTTGCCTGCATGGCATCCTGTTTTGAAATCGCGCACGGCTTATTCGCCGTGCGTTTTTTCACACTTGACAAATACCCATAGGGGGTATATAATCCGGCCCGTAAAGAGGTGAACGGAATGGACGAAACGAAGCGGGACACGCAGGCGGGCTGCGCCTGCCACCAGACGAAAAAACGCTCCGCGGAGGAGTACAGAAAGCTCTGCAACCGCCTCAGCCGTATCGAGGGGCAGATCCGCGGCATCCGCGGGATGCTGGACCGGGACGCCTACTGCCCGGATATTCTGGCGCAGGCCGCGGCCGCAAACGAGGCGCTCAACGCCTTCAGCCGGGAGCTTTTGTCCAGCCACATCCGCTCGTGCGTGGTAAACGACGTGCGCGCGGGGAATGATGAGATCGTGGACGAGCTGCTTTCTACCCTCCGGAGGCTGATGAAATGAGGTGCGAGCGATGAAACAGTACAACGTGACCGGCATGAGCTGCGCCGCCTGCTCCGCGCGGGTGGAGAAGGCGGTCTCCGGCGTGCCGGGGGTGGAGAGCTGCGCGGTGAGCCTGCTCACAAACTCCATGGGCGTGGAGGGGACCGCGGACGAGAAGAGCGTCATCGCCGCGGTGGAGGCCGCGGGCTACGGCGCCAGCGTGAAGGGCGCGGAGAAGACCGCCGCGTCCGGGGAGGACGACGCGCTCAGGGACCGGGAATCGCCGGTGCTCAGGCGGCGGCTCGTCTGCTCGCTGGGCTTTCTGGTTTTGTTAATGTATATCTCCATGGGCCATTCCATGCTAGGCCTGCCGCTGCCCGGCTTCCTGGACGGCAACCATGTCGCCATGGGCCTTGCGCAGCTTCTGCTGGCCGTCACGGTCATGGTCATCAACCAGAAGTTCTTCGTCAGCGGCTTCCGGGGCCTCATCCACCGGGCGCCGAATATGGACACGCTCGTGGCCCTCGGCTCCGGCGCGTCGTTCGCATACAGCGTGTACGCCCTGTTTCGCATGACCGGGGCGCAGCTCACGGGCGGCTCCGCCGCCGCCATGGTCTGGATGCACGAGTTTTATTTTGAGTCGGCGGCCATGATCCTCACGCTCATCACCGTGGGCAAGCTCCTCGAGGCGCGCTCGAAGGGGCGCACCACCGACGCGCTCCGGGGTCTCATGAGGCTGGCCCCGAAGACCGCGACGCTCCTCGTGAACGGGGAGGAGAAGACCGTCCCTGTCGAGGCGGTCAAAAAGGGCGACGTGTTCGTGGTGCGCCCGGGCGAGAACATCCCGGCGGACGGCGTGGTGCTCGAGGGCGGCAGCGCCGTGGACGAGTCGGCCATGACCGGCGAGAGCATCCCGGTCGACAAGGGGCCGGGGGACACGGTCTCCGCTGCCACCGTCAACCAGGCGGGCTTCATCAAATGCGAGGCGACGCGCGTCGGCGAGGACACCACCCTCAGCCAGATCATCCGCATGGTCTCGGACGCCGCGGCCACCAAGGCCCCCATCGCCAAGGTCGCGGACAAGGTTTCGGGCGTCTTCGTCCCGGTCGTGATCGGCGTCGCCGCGGTGACCACGCTCGTCTGGCTCCTCGCCGGGCGGGAGTTCGGCTTCGCCCTCGCGCGGGGCATCTCGGTGCTGGTCATCAGCTGCCCCTGCGCCCTCGGGCTCGCCACCCCGGTGGCCATCATGGTCGGCAGCGGCGTCGGCGCAAAGCAGGGCATCCTGTTCAAAACCGCCGCCTCGCTGGAGGAGACGGGCCGCGTGGACACCGTGGTGCTCGACAAGACCGGCACCGTCACCGCCGGCACCCCGAAGGTCACAGACCTCATCCCCGCTGAGGGGGTGGACGAGGCGGCGCTTCTCACGCTTGCCGCCGCGCTCGAGGCGAAGAGCGAGCATCCCCTCGCCGCCGCCGTGCTGGACTATGCCGCGCAGCAGGGCGTCACGCCGGCGGAGGTCCGCGACTTCAAGGCCATGCCCGGCAACGGGCTCGGCGCCGTGCTGGACGGCAAGCCCCTCATCGGCGGCAGCGGGAGCTATATGAAAAAGCAGGCGGCCATACCCGCCGCGCTGCTGGAAAAGAGCGAGACGCTCGCGGCGCAGGGGAAGACCCCGCTGTTTTTCGCACTGGACGGCAGGCTCCTCGGCGTCATCGCCGTGGCGGACGTGATCAAGCCCGACAGCGCACAGGCCGTCCGGGAGCTCAAAAACCTCGGGATGCGTGTTGTTATGTTAACCGGTGACAATCGGCGCACCGCCGAGGCCATCGGGCGGGAGGCCGGCGTGGACGAGGTGATCGCGGGCGTGCTGCCGGACGGGAAGGAGAGCGTCGTGCGCAGACTCGCCGGGCTCGGCAAGGTCGCCATGGTGGGCGACGGCATCAACGACGCGCCGGCCCTGACGCGCGCCGACGTCGGCGTCGCCATCGGCGCGGGCGCCGACGTCGCGGTGGACGCGGCGGACGTGGTGCTCATGCACGGGAGCCTGCTGGACGTCGCCGCCGCGATCCGCCTGAGCCGCGCGACGCTCACCAATATCCACGAGAACCTGTTCTGGGCGTTTTTCTACAACGCCGTGTGCATCCCGGTCGCGGCGGGGGCCTTCGTCGGCCTGGGGGTGACGCTCAATCCCATGCTGGGCGCCGCGGCCATGAGCCTTTCGAGCTTCTGCGTCGTGACGAACGCCCTGCGGCTGAATCTCTTCAGGCCCCACGACGCATCCCGGGACAGGCCCCGGAAAAAGCAGAACGGCAAATCCATGCAAATCCAACAACAAAATGAGGAGGAGACAGACATGACCACCACACTGAAGATCGAGGGCATGATGTGCCCGCACTGCGAGGCCCGCGTCAAGAAGGCGCTGGAGGCGCTGGACGGCGTGGAGAGCGCCGTCGTCAGCCACGAGAGCGGCACCGCCGTCGTCACCGGCAGCGCCGATTTCGAGACGATGAAGCAGGTCGTCGAGGCCCAGGACTACAAGGTCCTCGGCCGGGCCTGATACTCTTCTCCGATAGACCGCCTTATTGGAGAAGAGTATGAGAGACGGCGCGCCCGTCCCTGTCATCATGGACATGAACGTACGGCGACTTCGCAGCCTTTGCGACCTCGCCGTACGTTTTTTGCGTTTCACACGTCATGCCGCGCGGGACGTCGAGGGCGCCGCCCTTCAGTGCCTGCCGTCTCTGATTTTTTGCCAAATTGTAATCGCCCTGTGATTGCATGAAGGGGGAGCTGCACGTATAATCAAGTATGTATAAGCATCAAAATTGCTTTACATAATACTTGGAAGAGTCAACAATCAGAAGTCCCGATGGGTATTGCCTATGAAAAAAAGAAGCTGCAAACCGAATAAGCACAGTCAGTGCGGGCGCTTTTTGATCGCGCTGCTCTGCGCCGTGTCACTGCTTTTGAGCATGGCGTTCCCGGCCTTCGCCGAGGACGACATTCAGCTCTGGGATCAGGAGGACCCCGACGACCCGGGCATCGTCCTCGTCGAGGAGGAGTCTGAGCCGGCGCCCGAGCAGCCCGCGGAGGAAGAGAAGGAGACCCCGCCCGCCGAGCAGTCGGAGGAGGAATGCGGCGAGGAGACGCCGGAGCCCGCAGAAGAGGAAGCCCCGCCCGCGGAGCCGGAGCCGACCATGAACCCGGGCTCGGAGATCACGTCCTATCTCCAGATGCAGCGGGAGCTCGTCTTCGCCGAGGTCAGCGACCCGACGGCCGACCTCGAGGACGCCGTGACCTGGTGGCGCATGTTCTGCGACATGGAGCTCAGCGGCAACTGGGCGGAGGATCTGCTCCTCGTGGCGGAGAGCCAGATCGGCTATACCGAGAGCGAGCTGAACTATGTCGCGGAGGACCCGTGGCACCCCAAGGGCTACACCCGCTACGGGGCCTGGTACGGCATCCCCTACGGTGACTGGTGCGCCATGTTCATCTGCTTCTGCATGTACTATGCCGAGATCCCCGCGTCCGCCGTCCCCTACAACTGCTACTGCTCCGAGTGGGTGCGGGAGCTGACGGAGCTCGGCCTGTACCGAAGCTGGGATTCCGGCTACACGCCGAAGCCGGGCGACTTCATCTTCTTCGACTTTGACGAGGACGAGAAGGCCGAGCATGTCGGCATCATCCGCGCCGTCGATGAGGAGAAGGGCTGGATCTACACGATCGAGGGCAACCGCTACGACTATGTGGAGCCCTTCGTGCTGAACAGGAACGACTACGCCATCGTCGGCTACTGCGCCCTGCCCGAAAATCCGAACTACGACCCCGATACCCCCGTCGTCCGCCAGAACGGCCGGGTGGAGCTGCCGCCGGACCCGGCGGAGCCGACCCCGCCCCGCTGGGACAGCGTGCTTGACGCGGCCTCCGGCATCAAGACGGTCAGCATCACCCCGACCGTCGAGGTGTCGAGAGTAAATTATGGATGAGAAAAAGGACCGGCTCCCGATACCCCTGAGCACAGGCGAAGGATCTTTCCTCAGAAGTTCTCGAAAACCTCCAGGGAAAGATCCTTCTTCGCTTTGCCCGGGCCTGGGCCGGCCCTCCTTTTGCGCGTTATGAAGTATTATGTTTTTACCGACATCCACGGATACTGCACGCTGTTTCAGGACACCCTCCGGGACAACGGCTACTTTGAGGACCCGGAGGAGAAGAAGATCCTGCTGCTCGGCGATCTCTTCGACCGCGGAGGAGAGGCGCAGAAGCTCCAGGCGTATATCCTGGCGCTTATGCGGGAGGAGCGCGCGATCCTGATCCGCGGCAACCACGAGGATCTGTTTCAGGATCTTGTGACCAGGGACCGGGGCAGGCCGCTGCGCCACCATCTGCACAACGGCACCTATGACACGCTCGAGCAGCTCACGGGACTCAAGGCGGGCTACAGCTGGAGCAGCAACATGGAGCTCGCCCGCGCCGGACGGGAGACGCCGCTTTTCAAAGAGATCATCCCCGCCATGCGCGACTATTACGAGACGAGAAACTACATCTTCACCCACGCCTGGATCCCCTGCCAGTCCTGGTACGGCCGTCTGATCTACGACGGGGACTGGCGCGAGGCGGACGGGGCGGCCTGGCGCGAGGCGCGCTGGACCAACCCCATGGACGCCGTACAGACCGTGCGGGCGGAGGACAAGACCGTCGTCTGCGGCCACTTCCACTGCTCCTACGGCCATGCCCGCTACGAGGGCAAGGGCACGGACTTCGGGCCGGACGCGGATTTCAGCCCCTACATCGCGCCGGGCATCATCTCCCTCGACGCCTGCACGGCCGCCAGCGGCAGGATGAACTGCGTCGTGCTGCGGGACTGACGGGCAGAGCCGCTCAGAGGAAGAACAGCACCATCACCACGAGGAAGATGACGCCCGGGATGCCGAAGGCGCCCGCGATCACGCAGGTCAGCAGGTTGACCGGGATGGCGAAGTTGAAGAAGCCGCCCACAAAATTTGCCAGGAACAGCAGCAGAAAGCCGATCACGCCGTTGATGAGCAGCTTGAACACCCACTTGATGGGCGCGGAGAGAATTTTAAACAGTACGTAGACGGCGACCGCAACGCCGACGATGAGCAGACCGGTATACAGCAGATCCATGTTGAAACCTCCCAAAATATTCCCTGTGTATTTGACTGCGCGCTGCACAAACTAAGCGCGGACGGTTTTCCGGCGGGCGAGACAGAGAGAGCCCGACGTGATCCGTATGTCTATATGGATACAACGAAAACGGAAAAAAGTCAAGCGGCAAGAGTCCTGCCCGAACGGGGAGAAGACCGCGGCCGCGGGGGCGGGCCGGAAAAACCGGCCCGCCTTTTGTATAAAAAAGGGAGACGCGCGCCCTTGATCTTTTTAACATAAGATGTTATAATCATGACGTCTTAAAATAATAAGATCGCAACAGCGGCAGGGACACAGGAACAGGAGGGGCTCATGCGAAACAATGACAGCACACAGCGGGATACCGGGAGAGGGGGCGCGTGATGGGAGAGCGTAGGGAGAGCCCCGGCGTCATGCTCTATTTTGACGCGCTCAGGCCCGCGATCAATCGCATGGACGACGCCCAGTGCGGCGCTCTCCTGCGGGCGATCCTGGATTACGCGCAGTTTGGCGAGACGCCGGAGCTGGACGCCCTGACGGGGATGGCGTTTGACATGCTCGTCCCGAAGATCGACAGGGACTCGGAGCGCTATATGGAGAGCCGGGAGCAGCGCCAGTATGCCGCCTATGTGCGGGAGAAAAAGAAGACGGGGGAGCCGTGCCTGAGCATCACAGAGTGGCGGCTCTTTCAAAAGCCGCCCAAAAGCGACGGGCCGTTATCTGCCGATCACGGGAGCGACGGGCCGTTATCTGCCGATCACGGGAGCAACGGGCCGTATCCATCTATAACTGCATCTACAACTGCAACTGCATCCCCATCTGCATCCCCATCTGCAGCTACATCCGCATCCACATCCACAACTACAACTGCATCTTCATCCGCAGCCGCAGCGGGAAAGGGATTCAAGGGAGAGGGGGCGCGCCTGAAACCGCTTCCCACCTACCCGCGATTTACATAGTTTGATTTACATAACAACAAAACCGCAGCCCGCCCTGTCTTCCCGAGCGGGGCGCAGCGGAGGCGAAGGATCTTTCTTTCCCGCACGGAACGAACGTGTCACCGTGATTTCACGCACTTGCAATCCTCAAAAAGCGTGGTATACTGTATTAGTTATATGCGTATCGGCTTAACGCAGCTATCTTTGCAAAATCAACAATGACAGCTTAAAAGTGTGCTCCGTAGGGGCTGATGCCCTCATCAGCCCGAAACCTTATGACTTGTACAATGCCCCACCCATAATTAGTTATATCCTTTCGAAAGGTACCGAAACATATGGCAACAACCCCCAATTACGGCAATGAGAGCATTTCCCAGCTCAAGGGCGCGGACCGCGTGCGCAAGCGGCCCGGGGTCATCTTCGGGTCCGACGGGCTGGACGGCTGCGAGCACGCGGTGTTCGAGATCCTCTCCAACGCCATCGACGAGGCGCGCGAGGGCTACGGCAGGCTCATCACGCTCACGTATTACCGGGACCGCTCCATCGAGGTCTCGGACTTCGGCCGCGGCTGCCCGCTGGACTGGAACCCGAACGAGAAGCGCTGGAACTGGGAGCTTGTGTTCTGCGAGCTCTACGCCGGCGGCAAGTACAACAATCTCAGCGGCGGGGACTATGAATACTCCCTCGGCCTCAACGGACTCGGCTCCTGTGCGACGCAGTACGCCTCGAGCTATATGGACGTGACGGTCTGGCGCGACGGGAAGAAGTATTCCCTGCACTTCAAAAAGGGCAAGCCCGTGGGGAAGAAGGGGCAGGAGCTGCTGATCGAGGAGGCCGACCGCAAAAAGACCGGCACCACGATCCGCTGGCTGCCGGATCTTGAGGTCTTCACCGACATCGACATCCCCGACGAGTATTTCGACGACGTGCTCCACCGCCAGGCGGTGGTCAACGCGGGCGTCACCTTCCGCCTGCGTCTCGAGCGGGACAAGGGCTTCGAGAGCCGCGACTACTTCTACGAGAACGGCATCATGGACTATGTGACGGAGCTTGCGGGCGAAAACCCGCTGACCGCGCCGACCTTTATCCAGGCCGAGCGCAAGGGCCGCGACCGGGAAGACAAGCCCGAGTACAAGGTCAGGCTCTCCGCGGCCTTCTGCTTCTCCAAAACCGTGAGCGCGCTGGAGTACTACCACAACTCCTCCTGGCTCGAAAACGGCGGCGCGCCGGACAAGGCGGTCAGGCTCGCCTTCACCTCGGCGATCGACAGCTATATCAAGAGTCTCGGCAAATACCAGAAGAACGAGGGCGCCATCAAGTTCCAGGACGTGCAGGACTGCCTGGTCCTGGTCACCAACTGCTTCTCCACGCAGACCTCCTACGAGAACCAGACCAAGAAGGCCATCAACAACCGCTTCATCCAGACCGCGATGACCGAGTTCTTCAAGAGCCAGCTCGAGGTCTACTTCATCGAGAACAAGCCCGAGGCCGACCGCATCGCCGAGCAGGTGCTCATCAACAAAAGGAGCCGCGAGACGGCGGAGCGCGCCCGCCAGGGCATGAAGAAAAAGCTCTCCGGCAGCATCAATATCACAAACCCCGTCCAGAAGTTCGTGGACTGCCGCAGCCGCGACGTGGACCGGCGCGAGCTGTACATCGTGGAGGGCGACTCGGCCCTCGGCGCGTGCAAGCTCTCCAGGGACGCGGAGTTTCAGGGCATCATGCCGGTGCGCGGCAAGATCCTCAACTGCCTCAAGGCCGACTATGTGCGCATCTTCAAAAGCGACGTCATCACCGACCTCATCAAGGTCCTCGGCTGCGGCGTGGAGGTGAAGGACAGGCACGCGAAGGAGATGTCCGCCTTCGATCTCGGCAGCCTGCGCTGGAACAAAATCATCATCTGCACCGACGCGGACGTGGACGGCTTCCAGATCCGCACCCTCATCCTCACCATGCTCTACCGCCTGGCGCCCACCCTGATCCGCGAGGGCTTCGTGTATATCGCGGAGTCGCCCCTGTATGAGATCGAGAGCAAGGGCAAGACCTACTTTGCCTACTCCGACCGGGAGAAGGCGGAGATCCTGGACTCCCTGAACGGCGCGAAGGCGTCGATCAGCCGCTCCAAGGGCCTCGGCGAGAACGACCCGGACATGATGTGGATGACCACCATGAACCCCGAGACGCGGCGGCTCATCAAGGTCATGCCCGAGGACGCCGCGCGCATGGCGGAGATCTTCGACCTGCTGCTGGGCGACAATCTCGAGGGCAGAAAGAACCACATCTCCGAGTTCGGCGCGCGGTTTCTGGATCTCGCGGACATCTCGTGAGGAAGCAAAGCCCCCCCTGTCTGAAGGGGGGTGCCCCAGTGCGCACACCGGCGCAGAGGGAAAACGCCGGTCCTGCCGCGAGGGCGGCAGCTTGCCGCCCCTGCGAAAAGAAAAAGACAGGAGTCATCTTATGAATACCTATATCAGCGGTTTTACGCGCGGGCGGGAGCTTTTGAAAAAGCTCCTGATCGGCGATCTGGTCTCGGCAGTGCTGGCGATGATCACGCGATCCAACCCCATGATGATGGGCCTGTTCTCGGGCCTGACGCTGCTGCTGTTCGGCGCGATCATCTACATCGACGTGAAATACTGCCGCTGCCCCAACTGCGGGAAGGTGATCCTGCTGGGCGTGCTGGCCATCGACGCCTGCCCGCGCTGCAAGCGCAATCTCGTCACCGGAAAGAAAGTCAAAAAGAGCAGACGCTGAGCTCTCTCGTCCGTAGGGGCCGATCCCCGGATCGACCCGCGTAAAAACGGGAGTTTCACGGATTCTCCGGGGCGAATGCGCAGAACGCAGGCTGTGCCGCCGGGCTGATCCGGGGATCAGCCTCTGCGGCCGCAACGGCACCGCGTTCGATTCCGTCAGCCCTTCGGGCTGCCTCCTTTTCAAAGGGAGAAATCCACGATCACAGCAGATAATGGAGAGAACAGATCACCATGGCAAGGAAAAAGCAAGAGGAAAAGAAAAAATTTGACAACCCCAACGTCGTCGGCCTGCGGGCGGAGATCCTGGAGCAGCCCATCACCGAGACGCTGGAGCAAAACTACATGCCATACGCGATGAGTGTCATCGTCTCCCGCGCCATCCCGGAGATCGACGGCTTCAAGCCCTCGCACCGCAAGCTCCTGTACACGATGCTGAAGATGGGGCTGCTGACCGGCGCGCGCACCAAGAGCGCCAACATCGTCGGCCAGACCATGAAGCTCAACCCCCACGGCGACGCCGCCATCTACGAGACCATGGTCCGCCTTTCGGCGGGCTATCAGGCGCTGCTGACGCCCTTTGTCGATTCCAAGGGCAACTTCGGCAAGGTCTACTCCCGCGACATGGCCTACGCCGCCCCGCGCTACACCGAGGCGAAGCTCTCCGCCGTCTGCGCCGAGCTCTTCCGCGACATCGACAAGGACACCGTGGACTTCGTGGACAACTACGACGGCAGCCTCCGGGAGCCGACGCTCCTGCCCACCGCGTTCCCGAACGTGCTGGTGTCCTCCAACCTCGGCATCGCCGTCGGCATGGCGAGCCAGATCTGCGGCTTCAACCTGGCGGAGGTCTGCGACACGACGGTCGCGTGGCTGCGGGACCCGGAGCACGACCTTCTGAGCACCATGCCCGCCCCGGACTTTCCGACGGGGGGCGAGATCATCTACGACCGCGCCCAGATGGAGAGCATCTACCGCACGGGCCGCGGCAGCTTCCGGGTCCGCGCGCGCTGGCGCTTTGTCGAGAAGGAGAACATCGTCGAGATCTACGAGATCCCCTATACCACCACCTCCGAGGCCATCATCGACAAGGTGCGCGAGCTCATCACCGCCGGCAGGATACGCGAGATCAACGACATGCGCGACGAGACGGACCTGAACGGTCTGCGCCTCGCCATCGACCTCAAGCGCGGCGCCGACCCGGAAAAGCTCATGCAGAAGCTCTTCAAGCTCACGCCGCTGCAGGACTCCTTCCCCTGCAACTTCAACATCCTGGTGGCCGGCAACCCCCGCGTCATGGGCGTGGGGGAGATCCTGGAGGAGTGGACGGCCTGGCGCATGGACTGCGTGCGCCGCCGGGTCTACTTCGACCTGAGCAGGAAGAAGGAGAAGCTGCACCTGCTGTCGGGACTTGCGAGCATCCTGCTGGACATCGACCGCGCCATCGAGATCATCCGCGGCACCGAGCTGGAGGCCGACGTGGTGCCGAACCTCATGCTGGGCTTCGGCATCGACCAGGTCCAGGCGGAGTTCGTGGCGGAGATCCGCCTGCGCAACATCAACCGCGAGTACATCCTCAAGCGCACCGCCGAGATCGAGGAGCTGCAGCGCGACATCGAGGACCTGGAGGCCACCCTCAACAACCGCCGCCGGCTCAGGTCCATCATCATCGACGAGCTCAGGCAGATCTCCAAAAAGTACGGCGAGCCGCGCAGGACCGGCATCGTCTACGCCGGCGAGATCGAGGAGTACAGCGAGGAGGAGAGCGTCGAGGATTACCCCGTCACCATCTTCCTCTCCCGCGAGGGCTACTTCAAAAAGATCACCGCCCAATCCCTGCGCATGAGCGGGGAGCAGAAATACAAGGAGGGCGACGGGCTGCGCACGAGCTTCGAGACCACGAACCGCGCGGAGCTCCTCTTCCTCACCGACAGGCAGCAGATGTACAAGGCGCGCGTCTCCGATTTCGAGGACGGCAAGGCCTCCCAGCTCGGCGTCTACCTGCCGGCCAGGCTCCAGATGGACGAGGGGGAGAGCGTGCTGGCAGTGCTCCTGCCGGGGGACTACTCCAGGCACCTGCTGCTGGTCTTTGAAAACGGCAAGGCCGCCCGCATCGAGCTGTCCGCCTACGAGACGAAGACCAACCGCCGCAAGCTGGTCAATGCCTGCTCGGACAAGAGCCCGGTGGTCGCCGTGTTCCAGCTCAACGAGGAGCTGGACGTCGTCTGCACCTCAAGCGACGGGCGCGTGCTGATCTTCAACAGCGCCCAGCTCCAGCCCAAGACCAGCCGCACGACCCAGGGCGTGAACGTCATGACGCTCAAGCCCAGGCGCATCCTCGAAAAGGCCGAGCCGCTGGGCGACTCGGGCATCCTCAGCACCTCGCGCTACCGGGTCCGGAACCTCCCCGGCGCGGGCGCGCTCTTGAAGCCGGAGGACAGAAGCGAGCGGCAGCTTTCGCTGCTGGACGAATAGAGAGGGCAGTATGAAGCTGAAACGAAAACCGAACGGCCTTGCGCATCTTGTCAAAAAGTATTCTCTGATCGCGGTGGGCTGCGTGCTGTATGCGTCGGCTTTCCAGTTTTTCCTGTATCCGAACAGCATCACCTCCGGCGGCGTGGTCGGCACGGCCATGATCATCAACCAGCTCGCCGGCCTGCCGGTCGGCGTCATGACGATCGTGATGAACATCCCGCTGTTCATCGTGGCCTGGCGGCACTTCGGAATGGACCTGCTGATCGGGTCGCTGGTCGGCATGTGGCTGAGCTCGGTGCTGGTCGACCTGTTCGCGGGCTTCGGCATCGTGCTCACGCACGACCCCATGCTGGCCGCGGTGATCGGCGGCGTCGTCAAGGGCACGGGCCTCGGCGTGATCTATTATGTCGGCGCGACCACCGGCGGCATCGACATCGTGGTCAAGATCCTGCGCAGAACCGTCGCGTCCATCAACTTCGGGACGATCATGCTGCTGCTGGACACGGTCATCATCGCGGCCTATGCGCTGGTGCTGGGACGCTACGAGAGCGCCATGTACTCGCTCATCGCGATGTACGTCACCACCAAGGTGGTGGACCTCGTGCTCTACGGCATCGACAACGCCTGCCTGTGTTACATCATCAGCGAGAAGACGGAGGAGATCACGAGGGAGATCGTCTCCGGCCCGCTGCACCGCGGCGTGACCCTGCTCGAGGGCAGGGGCGCCTATTCCGGCGCGCACCGCGAGGTTTTGATGTGCGTCATCAAGCGCCAGCAGATCGGCCAGCTCAAGCGTCTCGTCAAGGGCGCGGACGAGCGGGCGTTCTTCATCGTCACCAACGCCAACAACGTCTTCGGCAACGGCTTCGAGAGCATCAGCGAAGCGCGCTGAACCTCTCGGGAGCATCAGCGAAGCGCCGGCGGGAACGATCCGTCCCGCTTTCGCAGGGACCTGCGCCCCCGGCCATCCGGCGGGATTTGGTACTGTATTCGTATAAACGTACGGCGAATCCGCAGCTTTTGCGAATCCGCCGTACGTTTTTTCGCTGTTCACATGTTTCCCCGCCGGGCGGTTCGTGAATCGCCCCGGCCATGGGGCTTCACTTCCAGAAGCCGAAGCGGTAGTCCCGGATATACGAGTCGTTCGCCGAGACGTGCCTGACGAGCCGCCAGGCCGTGATGAACATGACGACGACGAACACGAGGAAGACGACGGTCATCCCCCCGCTCTGGCGGGTCGCGCTGAAATCGTAGAAGCCGTGGAGGATCGCCGGGACCAGCAGCGCCCGCAGGCGCATACGCTTCGCGCCGTCCGGGTCGCCCGCGCTCTCGCGCCGCCTGGCCATGCCGTACCACACGCCCATGAAAACGCCGAAGCAGGCGTGGCCGGGGATGGCGGTCACCGCGCGGATGAGGGCCACGTTCAGCCCGTACTGCGCGACGTAACCGATGTTCTCCCAGAGCGCAAAGCCCAGCGACACAAACACGCCGTATACAACGCCGTCAAACTGGCAGTTGAATTCCGGGTTGTTCCAGGTGCGCTTTTTGAGCAGGATATACTTGGCCCCCTCCTCCGAGAAAGCCACCACGCCGAAAAAGAGCAGAACGTCGTAGAGCGTGTTTTCCTGCGGGAAAACCGCACCCAGAAGCACGAGGCCGAGCTGTTCGCCCAGCGACGCGCCTATGGTCGACAAAACGCCGAGGAGCACCAGCGACAGGAGCAGTCCCCGGCTCTCCTTCTCGAGCCGGTCCGCGCGCTCGACCCGGATCAGCAGAATGACCGCCGGGATGACCGCTGCCGCGATCAGGACCGGATTGACTGTGATAACCATATTGCGAAACCCTCCTGTCATATCTTAGGTGCAGAATAGCATTTTATGCGCCGCAAATCAAGGCGCGATTCGACAAAATATGCCGCGGCGCTTGCGTGCGGGCGGCGGCTGTGCTACTATATCCGGTACAGACCGCGCATAACATGCAAAGGAGGAACAAGCCATGGCAAACACCGTCGGACCGCTCATCAAGGAGGCGCGCACGAAGGCAAAGCTCAGCCAGGAGTCTCTGGCCTCTCAGATCGACGGGCTCAGCGCCTCGGATCTCGGCAGGGCAGAGCGCGGTGAGAAGGAGCTTCCGCAGTCCGTGCTGCGCCAGATCGCAAAGCTCACGGGCGTGACGCAGAGCTCCCTCATCAACGCCGCAAAGGAGAGCAGCTACGGGACGCAGAAAAAGACGGACACGTCCGCGAAGAAGACGGGCACGTCCACAAAAAAGACCGGCAGCACCGCCGCGTCCCCGGCGAAGAAGACGGGCTCCTCATCGACAAAGCCCGCCTCCCAGAGCGCGAAGAAGACCGACTCGAAGGAGCCCGGGCTCACCGCCGCGGAGAAAAAGCTGGTGGAGCTCTACCGCGCCGCGGACAGCGACACGAAGAAGAAGGCCGTCGCCGTCCTCAAGGGCGAGGCCGGCGATACCGGCGACATCCTGACCGCCCTGCTCGGCAACGCGATCGACATGTTCGGAAAGAAGTAAGGCAACACCGCACAATCCGCCATCGGCGCCTCCTGGAAAATTAGCGCCCTGTTTTTGTCACTTTTTCTTGCAATACACAAAGTATTCCTGCAAAAAACTGCCTTCATCAGAACCCAAATTTTCTCAGGATTCGCTCTCGCCGAATTATGCGACAGGATAACACGCAAAACGCCGCCGGGAGGGGCCTGCCCCTCCCGGCGGCAACCACGCATTCACCGCGATTTCGCCATAAAGGACACACTGTGCGCTGGGAGGGGCTATGCCTCCTCTTTTACGAACAGCGTGAAGCGGTCTCCGCCGCAGCGGCGGCACCGGAGACTCCGGCCCCTGCCGCGAAGCATGAGCTCGACCGCCTTGCCGCGGCGGACGTAGCGGCTCTCCGCGCCGCAGCGCTCGCAGCGGATGAGGTATTTTGCCCGCTGCCGCCGGAGCTCCGCCGCCCGCCCCTGTTCGGAGGCCAGGCGCTTCGGGTCGCAGCCGACGAGGCGGCACATGTCGCGCCAGACCTTGTCGTGGCCGTGCCTTTCCCCGGGATGGAGCAGATAGACCGCGGCGTGGGCGTACTCGTGGCGCACGGTGTCCCAGAACTGCGCGTCGTCGTCCAGGATCAGCGCCGAGAGCGTGATGCGCAGCGGCCCGCTCCCCCGGTTCGGGGCGCGGAAGGACCCGAGCTGCCTCACCGCGCGGCGGGAGATTTTCAGCTCGACGCCGGAGCTGTCGATCCCGACGATGCGGTCCAGCCGCCGGTACTCCGCGCGCACCTCCTCCAGCGTGTGCATGTTCAGTCCTCCAGCCGGCAGCAGATCAGCGCCAGCACGCCGCGCGTGAAGGAGAGCTCCACGTCCGTGACAAAGGCGTTGCTCTGCCCGAGGGTGGTGGGCCGGCGGAGCGTGACGCCCGCGGTCTCGTACTTCGCGCCGCGGACCGTGAGCGCTTCGACCGTATCCGTCAGCGCCAGCAGGGAGAGGCTGTATCCCGCGCGGTACGCGACGCGGTGCGCGCCGGGCCGCAGGACGCGCAGGAGGGTGTTTTCGTCCTCCGCCTCGGCGTCCATGCCGAGCGTTGCCGCGTACTGGAGGGTCTGCACGTTGGAGAGCAGGTGGTCGAGCCGGCCCCCGAAGGCGCAGAGGAGGCGGACCGCGTCAAAGCCGTTTTCGCCGGCCCAGCGCACGGCGAGCATCGTGTCCGTGTCGTCCTTCTCCGCGGGGTAGCGCAGCACGGGCACGCCCGCAGGCAGCTCCCCCCGCCAGGAGTCAAAGTCCCCGAGGATCAGATCCGGGACGATCCCCTCCCGCCGGGCGTAGCCGAAGCCCCGGTCGCAGGCGAGGATGAAGTCCCCCGCCGGCGGCTGTCCGATGGGCGAATACTCTCCGCCCGCAATGATGACGCAGCGCCGCATATCTGTCCCTCCCGCAGCCCTTGTTGCCGTAAAGCTACCATACCCGGGCCCGTTTTGCAAGCGTGGCGCCCGTATTTTTGTGGCAATTTACCAGTTTAAAGGCGCAAAGTCCACCACTTCTCAATCACTTCGACGATTCTGGCAAAAAGGCTTGCGTTGTTTTTTTGCCGGTGCTATAGTACATTTCATAAAAGAATACCTCTGACGCCGTCAGGATCGGCTTTGAAACCGACGGCTGAGGAACTCTGGAGAAGCTCCGCGGACCGGCGTCCTGTTCCGGCCGCGCGCGGAGTGCCGAAGGTGCAAGGCCGAAGGGCCGAATCTCTCAGGCAAAAGGACAGAAGATCAGACTCCGTCTGACTGCGGGGTCTGTTGTGCGGCTTTGCCTGGGCATACCTTGAAAAAGGTACGCCCGATTTTTATTTATATGCGTATCGGCTTAACTCAGCTATCTTTGCAAAATCAACAATGACAGCTTAAAAGTGTGCTCCGTAGGGGCTGATGCCCTCATCAGCCCGAAACCTGATTAAAGCCGATACCCATATTTATTTATTCTGTATCCCAGGGCCGTTGCGGCCTTGAGAATAATTCTGAAGGGAATGAGTACAATGACATTTGCGGACATCGTTGGAAAAGTAAACGGGTTTGCCTGGGGTCCCATCATGCTGATCCTGCTGGTCGGCACCGGCGTATACCTGAGTATCCGCCTGGGCTTTATCCAGTTCACCTGGATCCGGTACTGGATGAAGAACACCTTCGGTAAGATCTTCAAGAAGCAGGAGGCCGGCGCGGGCGAGGTTACGCCGCTCCAGGCCGTCACCACCGCCCTTGCCGCCACGGTCGGCACGGGCAACATCGCGGGCGTCACCGGCGCCATCGTGGCCGGCGGCCCCGGCGCCGTGTTCTGGATGTGGGTTTCCGCGCTGTTCGGCATGGTCACGAAATACGCCGAGGTGCTGCTCTCCGTGAAATACCGTGAGCGCAACGAGCACGGCGACTGGGTCGGCGGCCCGATGTACTACATCAAGAACGGCCTCGGCAAGAGCTGGTCCTGGCTCGGCACCGTGTTCTGCGTCTTTGGTTTCCTCGCGGCCTTCGGCATCGGCAACATGACCCAGATCAACACCATCGCCTCCTCCATCAACACCGCCATCGACGCCTTCGGCGGCAATGTGGAGGCCCACTCAGTCGTGCTGTTCGGCCAGACCGTGCCCGTGTCCAGCATTGTCATCGGCGCGATCGCGGCCGTCATCGTGGCGCTTGTCACCATCGGCGGCATGAAGCGCATCGGCCAGGTCACCGAGAGACTGGTGCCCGTCATGGCGGTCATCTACATCGTCGCCTCCGTCACCGTTCTTGTCGTGAACATCCGCTATCTGGGCCAGGCCTTCGGGCTGATCTTCGGCAACGCCTTCACCGTCCAGGCCGCCTTCGGCGGCGCGGTCGGCATCGCGTTCAAGACCATCGTGCAGAAGGGCGTCGCCCGCGGCGTCTTCTCCAACGAGGCCGGCCTCGGCTCCGCGCCCATCGCCCATGCCGCCAGCTCCGAGACCGATCCCGTCAAGCAGGGCCTGTATGGCATCTTCGAGGTGTTCATGGACACCATCGTCATCTGCACCCTGACCGCGCTCGTCGTCCTGCTGGGCTACTGCTCCGGCGCGATCTCCCCCGACTGGGCCGGCTCCGGCGGCACGGATCTTGTCTCCGGCGCGTTCGGCGGCGTACTCGGCCAGAAGGCGGGCGCGCTCATCGTCGCGGTCGGCATCGCGCTGTTCGCCCTGTCCACGCTCCTGAGCTGGTCGCTGTACGGCGTGCGCTGCTTTGAGTACATCTTCGGCGTCAAGGCCTCGATGCTCTACAAAATTGTATTCGTCATCGCCGTCGTGATCGGTGCCACGCTGAAGCTCAGCATCGTCTGGGATATTGCCGATACGCTCAACGGCCTCATGGCGATCCCGAACCTCATCGCCGTCCTCGGCCTGTCCGGCGTGGTCATCAAGCTCACAAAGGACCACATCAGGAGCGCGCGGTAAAGAGACGGCGCCCGGCACGGATTCGGCTTTCCCCGGCGGTATAAGGTCATTCTGGAAAAACGATACGGCGAAATCGCAGGTTGATACGATTTCGCCGTATTTTTCGCAGGATCGGTACGAAATTCCGAAGGGGTGTACCCCGCGTCACGGGGCGCGGCGCCGGTTGTGATCGTTTTTTGCCCGCCGTAACGGTCCGATCCCGCTTGTCGTCCTGCGCGTAAGCGTTCCGGGTCTGCATGGGGAGAGCGCGAGAGGGGACGGGAATCCCCTTTCGCGTTTGAGCGAAGCGGATCATTTCGCGCCGCAGGCGCGATACCAGAAAAGGGGAAATCCGAACCGTTCCCCATAACCGAAACGGGAGTCCCCGGTGAGACTCCCGTTTCGGAAAGGAAGAAGGACGCAGCGGATGTGCAGTTTTCGCGGCACTTAAGCAAACCGCGGAAACGGAACGAAGCTGCGTTCTTCTGACGTGGTGCACCGGAGCAATCCATATCCGAACCGGCGTTTATAACCGAAACGGGAGTCCCCCGTGAGACTCCCGTTTCGGAAAGGAAGAAGGAGACTGCGGATGTGGAGCTTTCCCGGCTCTTACGCAAACCGGGGAAGCGGAACGCAGCAGGCTTCTTCTGACGTG
>CACZDN010000034.1 GCA_902779945.1 Oscillospiraceae bacterium
CTCCCGTTTCGGAAAGGAAGAAGGAGACTGCGGATGTGGAGCTTTCCCGGCTCTTACGCAAACCGGGGAAGCGGAACGCAGCAGGCTTCTTCTGACGTGTGTTAGTGAGCACCAAACGATACGCCGAGCCCAATCCAACATGTTTATACACGATTTAGTTAAATGACACACATTGATACATAATTGCTAATCAGTGAGGAGAAGGCGCGTTTTTCGGCTATGCTCTGCAAAGAACAGCTTAATCACCACTCCCACCAAAACAACAAGAAACAGCTCTCGCTAAATCTCATAGCTCAACAATTTAAAACTTGACAGCATCCACTGTATGGGCTTAAATATAACAAAATAGTAAAGAGGCCGTAACTCTTCTAAGTATCGTTAAGGCAACACCGCACAATTCGCCTGCGGCATCTCCTGGAAAACTTGCGCCCTGATTTCGTCCCTTTTTCTTGAGGTACACAAAGTACATCTGCGAAAAAGTGCCTTTATCAGAACCCAAATTATGCGGTATTGCCTTAAAGGAATGTTTGACAGGAACGGCATCCGGTTGTATATTATTTTAGAATATACGCTGTGCTCCTGATTCGCCGCGTCTCCGTCAAGGCTCTCGCTATAGGCTGCGGGGCGCTGGAAGCGGCGCTTTATTTCGGATACGCGGAATCATCAACATCATATAAAGTAGAGGTCAGTTGTCTATGAAATCGATTAGCAAAGTTTTAAGCATTCTTCTGGCGGTGCTGCTGATGATCAGCGCCCCCCTCTCCGCCTTTGCCGCCGATTACGATATCGGTGACGGAGACATCACGGTCAGAGCCGAGGACAGCAGACAGACGGTGGAGCAGGGCGGCGCCGAAGCGGACGACGACGCGCCGGTGATCGTCGGTTACTCCGATATGAACGTCATCACCGTCTATTCCGACGCAGACAGCAACGCCTCGCTCACCCTTTCCGACGTTACCGCCGGCGCGCTGAGCGTCACCGGCGAAGGGAGCGCGACCATCGTGGTTGATGGCTCCAACACCATCGATTCCACCCAGTTGGACCCCGACGACTATTGGTACGGCGGCTCTGTCGCAAACGGGTCCACGACCCTGGAAGGTACGGGTACGGTGTGCTTCACCGGTAACGAAACGGGCTTGCGCCTGAAAAACACCAGCGTGGAAGTGGACGGCGCGACCATAAGCGCCGCCGGCGAAGAAGAGGGAATTTACTCCAGCAACAGCACCCTGATCGTGACCAGTGGCTCCGTTGCCGGCAGCTGCGACAGCGACGACGGCATATGCTTCAGCAAAAGCAGCTGTCTGATCGTGAACGGCGGCTCTGTCACCGGCACCGGCGATACCACAGGCATTTATTTCGACCGCTCAGACGCCGATGTGAACGGCGGTTCCGTTACGGGCGTCGGCAATCAGAACGGGATCTATGTGTATCACGCCACTTTGGATGTGGACGGAGGCACCGTTACCGGCAACTATAACGACGACAGCGTCGGCGATAACGGCATATACTTGTCGTACAGCGCATTGGACGTGAACGGCGGCACCGTCATCGGCACCGGCGACGAAAACGGCATTTACGTGAATCAGGGATTGCTGGCTGTAGACAGCGGCAACGTCACCGGCTCCGGCGAATATGACAACGGTATCTATGTGAAAAGCAGCACGATGATGGTAAACGGAGGGGGCGTCAACGGATCAGGCGGTGAAAACGGGATCAGGATCGTCAAATCAGAGGCCACTGTGACCGGCGGGACCATCTTGGGCGTGGGTTCCGACGAAGGCATCTCCATCGACCACAGTACCGTCTCCATGGATGACGGGGTCGTTTCCGGCACCTGTCAGGCCGATGACGGTATCTATGTAAACGAAAGCGCGCTGACTGTGAACGGCGGGTCCTTCACCGGCAGAAGCGGTTTCCTTGGCATGTATATCGACCAGTCAGACGTCAGCGTGAACGGCGGCGACCTCAGCGGCATCGGCGGCGCCCAGGGCATCGCCCTGCGGGCCGGCGGTACGGTTGTTATAGACGAGGGGACCGGCGAAGCGTCCTTCTCCGTGACGAATCCGGCCACCCTGAAGGTCCAGGGAGGCTCGGTCACCGGGATCGCCAGCGGCAACGTCCCCGATCAGGTCATCGCCGCTACCATCGAAGAGGTCGGATATGACGGCAACGAGTTCTACATGCCCACGGCGGGGATCCTGGTCAACAGGGGCGTCTCCGTGGTCGTGACCGACGGCACGGTCACCGGCTCCACAAGCGGGAGCGGGAACGCGGCTATGTGCGGCGGCATCTATATGAGTGATTACGCGACGCTGACCACCGATGATGGGCTGCAGATCACGGACTCCGGCAACAACGACGTCACCGACGCCTCCCTGTCCGACCCCACCTCGCTGAACGCCTCGAGGAAGGCTGTGATCCAGAAGCAGCCCTCGCCGGAAAACGACGATCCTGAGGAGCCTATTGACCCGGAGAATAACGACCCGGAAAACGACGACCCGGAGAATAACGCCCCGGAGAACTGCGCCGAACCGGAAAGCGGCGCGCCGGAGTATGCGGGTACGACCATTACCATCGACGGGGATGGCGCGCCTGAGATCATCTTCTACTGCTCCCGCCGGGGCGCAAGGATCGAGAAGATCGGGGAGCCTGACGCCGCCGCTATGGAGATCCTGTCCCGGGATATGGAGGGCGCCGCCTGTATCTACAAGGGCAGCTTCGCTTTCGTCGATGGGGAGGCCGACTACGGTTCGATCCAGATCAGCTTCATCCTCCCCGCATACGCCGGTCAACATGTGGTGATCGCCACCGTTGCGGACGGCGCTCATGTCACCTATGACCGCTGGGTCTCCCAGGACGGCATCGCCGCCATCACCGTCGATCACCTGGGCGATTTCGCCGTTTTCCTCGGATAAAACCGTACGACAAAAGGGGGGCCTTGGAAGGCTTCGCTCAGGGCTTAATCAAAAAGGCTGTAAGCGAGGTCTTCAAGCGGGCCAAGCAAACAGGCGTTGTCTCAAAATAGCAAAAGGAGCTATTGAGAGGCAACGTCTCTCTAATTAGTCATAGTATGTTGAAAAAGGCATACAACGACCAAATCGTGTATAAACGTGTATAGACACGACACAAATGTGACAATGTGTGGCAAGTTGCCCGCTGCCGATCCAAGCAAGTAGAGGAAAACCTATGTTTCCGCATAGTTAACAAAGCATAAGGTGACCAGAAAAGCTAAAGGCCCCCGTTTTATAGGGGGTCCTTTAGCTTTCCATACTTCATTCGATTCTGCGGTGACGTATCCTTCGGACTCACCAATCTGGTGCGGGTAACAGGGGTCGAACCTGCACGCCTTGCGGCACGAGAACCTAAATCTCGCATGTCTGCCAATTCCATCATACCCGCGTGATCCATATTAAGGCAACACCGCACAATCCGCCTGCGGCATCTCCTGGAAAATATGCGCCCTGATTTCGTCACTTTTTCTTGAGGTACACAAAGTACATCTGCGAAAAAGTGCCTTTATCAGAACCCAAATATTCTCAGGATCTGCTCTTGCCGAATTATGCGGTATTGCCTTAAAAAAACCTATTGCTAATGCAATAGGTTTTCTGGAGCGGCTTACGAGGCTCGAACTCGCTACCTCCACCTTGGCAAGGTGGCGCTCTACCGGATGAGCTAAAGCCGCATCAACAGCATGGGGAATTATAGCACAGATTCCGGGATTGTCAAGCGTTTTTTGCGCGTTTTCCGGCGCCCCGCGAAAACAGTCTCCTCGGGGGGCGCCGGCCCAACGTTATTCGCACCGCGTTCGATACCGGCGCAGGGGAGAGGGCTGCCCTTCTTTGACGTATGCTTTCCGGCGTGAGAGACCCTTACGTCTGCCGCTTGAAGACGGACAGGTCGTTTTCCCAGCCGCGGTCCAGCAGCCAGTAGCCCTCGAAGTCCGCATCCTCGTCCTCGTCGCCCTCCTCAACGGGCGTGTCGGGCTTTGCGCGGCTGAGCTTTTTGCGCGTCTCGTAGGCGCGCAGCTCCTCCACCGTGAAGGGCAGGCCGAGAGAGGCCGCGACGGGCAGCAGCACCGCCTCGACCAGAGACTCGCGGATCTCCAGGCTCCCCGGGTAGCGGGCGACCGCCTCGTCGACGCGCGAGCGCAGCGCCCTGTCCGTATCGTACCGTGCAAAAAAAGCCGCAACGTTTTCCGTCATGCTCCGCACCTCTGTATAAAAAGATCGTTATAAAATCATTATAATCAAAAGCGGCGGCGATTGCAAGCGGCTCTGCCGTACTTGCGAAACGCGGAAAAATGTGATACAATCCCATAATGAGATGGAATCCGCCGTTGTCACGGCATTTCAGAAAGGCGGCTAAAGAATGACTGACAGTGCAAGAGTGAAATACTCGCTGGATAAAACCGGCTTCTTTGCGGAGAGCGCCCTGCTGCTTTTGATACAGGCCATCCTGTTCCGCATCATCGGCTGCTGGGGGGTCTGGCATGACAGGGTCAACTTCATCATGCTGCTCCTGCTCCCGCTGGTCTGCTGCGTGCTGATGGGGCTGTGCATCCTGCTGCTGGGCAGGAAGGGCTTCTTCCTGTCCGTGATCCCGGTGCTGCTGGGCGTCGTGTTCTTCGTGTACACGGCCCTCGGCCTCACAAGCTGGACCGAGACGGTGCTGTGCATCCTGCTCTGCCTCACCGTGGCGGTGGTCTACACGGCGACGGTGTTCGGCTGGATCCACACCAAATGGCTGCTTCCGCCGCTGTTCGGCCTGCCCCTGCTCTACCGCCTGATCGTGCTGGACATCCCGCGCCTGAGCGACACGGTCAACCCCGTGAGCTTTACCGAGGGGATGCAGGAGGTCAGCGTCCTGCTCATACTGGCGGCGCTCTTCTGCGTCGGGATGGGTCTCAAAAAGCGCACGCCCGCAGCTCAGCAGGCTCCGCAGTCTGTACCGCAGCAGGCGCCGCAGCAAGTGCCGCAGCCCGCACCTCAGCCTGCGCCCGCACCCCAGCCGGCACCGCAGCCCGCACCCCAGCCCGCACCCCAGCCGGCACCGCAGCCCGCGCCCCAGCCTGCGCCCGCCCCGCAGCCCGCGCCCATCGAGGAGAGCACGTCCGCGGACAGCTTCTGGAACGAGAGCTATTCGCCCTCGCTGACGCTGGACCCGGAGCCCTGGGACCCCGCCGGAGATCAGAACGCGGACGGCGACGGTCATGCGTGAGGCCTTCCGCAGGCCCTATGCCCCGGGCAGAGCGGCCGTAAAACGAAAACCGAATAAAAGGCGCGCCGTCCTGCTCATCACGATCCTGGCGTCGGTGTTTGTCGTGGCCATGGCCGTGGTGCTCATGGGGATCGCGGACAACCGCAGATACAACGACTACATGAACCAGGCGCAGCAGCTCTTCTACAACAGGGACTATGACGGGGCGCTGGCCGCGCTGCGCAAAGCCTCCTCCGTGGAGAAGACGGAGGAATGCCTGCTGCTCATGGCCGACTGCTACCAGACGCAGGAGAACTACACCAAGACGCTCGAGATCCTGCGCATGATGGACCTGAACAAGCCCGCCGTCGCCCAGCGCATCGCGGAGGTGGAGAACATGCGCAAGAGCCGGGAGGCGACCGAGACGATCTATATCGCCGGGCACGACTACCCGGTCAACACCACGCGCCTCGTGCTGGACAGGATGGACCTGGGGGACGCCTCCCTGTTTGAGATCACGCAGCTCTACGGGCTCGACAGTCTCTCCATGGCCGGCAACACCCTGCGCAATATCTCGCGCCTGGCCTCCCTCGGGGGCCTCGTGAATCTGAATCTCAGCGACAATGAGATCATGGACATATCGCCCCTCTCCTCGCTGACGGGGCTGCGGAACCTCTATCTGGACAACAACCCCATCCGGGATTTCAGCCCCCTCTATACGCTCGACAATCTCAAAAGTCTCAGCATCAAGGGCATCGAGATCACCGAGACCCAGCTTTACGAGCTCTCCAAGGCGCTGCCCAACTGCGCCGTCCACAGCGAGAAGGCCCAGCAGGACATTCAGGACATCAGCTTCGGCGGCGTGACCTTCGCCTCCGACGTGACGGACCTGGACCTGAGCGACATGGGCATCTGGGACATCTCCGCGCTCTCCGGCTGCCAGTACATCACGAGACTCAACCTCAGCGGCAACATGATCAGCGACCTGAGTCCGCTGATGAACCTGCCCTATCTCCAGTGGCTGGACATCTCCTCCAACAACGTCGTGGATCTCAAGCCCCTCATGGGCATTTCCACGCTGTATTTCCTCAACGCCGCGAACAACGCGGTCTCCTCCGCCTCGGCCCTGACCATGATGACCGGGCTCAACACCCTCTATCTGGACGGCAATCCCATCCGCGACTTCACCGGGCTCAGAGGGCTCAGGAGCATCACGACCCTCGGCCTGAACGAGACGGGGCTGCAGGACGGGGACCTGCCCTATCTCTACGGCCTCCAGACCCTGAACACCCTGAACATCATGGACAATCCCGGCCTCAGCGGCGCGGCGGTGGACACGCTCAAAAGCTGCCTGCCGGCCTGCACGGTCTCCCACTCGTCCTTCAGCGTCCAGGTAGATTTCGGCGGACGCCCGGTGATGAGCGATACGAGCTCCCTGCGTCTCGTCGGGCAGAGCGTCTGGGACATCAGCCCCATCCAGCAGCTGAACAACCTGCAGACCGTGGATTTGAGCGTCAACCAGATCAGCAACATCTACCCGCTGGTCTTTGCGGACTGCCGCTACACGATCACGAGCCTGAACCTGAGCTACAACGAGCTGTCGGACATCACGCCGCTGTCGATGCTCGGCGCGATCCAGAGCCTGGATCTGAGCTATAATCAGATCAGCTCCCTCCAGCCGCTCATGGGGCTGACCTCGCTGCGCAGTCTCCGCCTCTCCGGAAACCCCCTCACGATGAACGACATCAGCGCCCTCTGCCTTGCGCTGCCGGAGTGCAACGTGGTGTTCTGAGTTTTTTGTGAACCTGTACAAATCCGCAATGCCAAAATCAGTAAAATTCCCGATTGTGCCCCGCATGGGAAATCCCGCTTCTTTTTTCCCCGCGATTATGTTATAATCTGTACGGCAAAAGACGGACTCCCGTTTTTTGACGGCATAATGGCAACAACGCAATGTGCGCCTGCGGCATCTTCCGGAAAAATCCCGCTCTGATTTCGAGCTTTTTTCCTGACATACACAAAGTATGCCCGCGAAAAACTTCCGTCATCGGAACCTGGTTTTTCCCGGAATCTGCGCTTGCCGCATGATGCGGTATTGTCGAAAGGAAAGGAGTTGTCACCAATGAAGTTCACGTTCACCGAGAAAAAGATGGACTCCTCCGAGGAGCTGCGCGCTTACGCGATCAAAAAGATCGGCAAGCTGGACCGGTTTTTCCGGACCGAGGGCGAGGCCTTCGTCACCTTCAGCATCGAGCGCGGCAGACACAAGGCTGAGATCACCATCCATAACAACGGTATCTACTACCGCGCGAGCGAGCTGACCAACGACATGTATGCCTCCGTCGATTCCGGCGTCGCCGCGATCGAGCGGCAGATCCGCCGGAACAAGACCCGCCTGGAGAAGAAGCTCCGCGAGGGCGCGGTGGAGAAGGAGGTCCTGCCCGCCTACGAGCCCGCCGAGGAAGAGGCCGAGGACTTCAAGATCGTGCGCAGCAAGCGCTTTTCCATCAAGCCCATGTCCGCCGAGGAGGCCATTTTGCAGATGAACCTGCTGGGGCATGAGTTCTTCGTGTTCAAGAACATGGACGCGGACGAGGCCTTCTCCGTCGTCTACAGGCGCAAGCAGGGCGGCTACGGCCTGATCTGCGACGACGGCCTGAATCTGGACTGAACCATGGTTTCGGGGCTGTCTCAAAATGCGACAAGCCCTGCCAGAAACAAATACCGTAGGGGCCGATGCCCTCATCGGCCCGCCGTTTTTCGACAATCTGCGTCATCCGGCGGGCCGATCTGGGGATCGACCCCTACGGTTTTGCATGGATATACGTTTCGGGCACCGCCCTACGGCCGTTTCATAAATTCCTCGTAGGGGGAGTTCAGAGGGGGAACGCCTCTGATTTTTCGCCTCGCAAGGCGAAAAACAAATCAAATCCGTTTTTGAC
>CACZDN010000035.1 GCA_902779945.1 Oscillospiraceae bacterium
TCTGATTTTTCGCCTCGCAAGGCGAAAAACAAATCAAATCCGTTTTTGACGGAGCTTTGCTTCGGCAAAAACACCCTGAGCCGAGCGCCGCGAGGCCTCACGCCGACCAAAGCGGGCGTAAAGCCCGCTGCGATAAGCGCGAGTAACCCATCGTTTCATAAAAATGCCATCAGGGCATTTTTGTGAAACGAACGTGGGCATCGCCCCTTTTTTTCTTGCCAGAAATGGGGCCGAGGAGTATAATCAACTGATCAAGAACGGAAAAGGGACGGCGTATGAACGAACAAACAGAACGCGGCAGGCTCTATATCGTTGCAACCCCCATCGGCAATTCCCGGGACATGTCGCCGCGGGGCAGGCAGATCCTCTCGGACGTGGACATCATCGCGGCCGAGGATACGCGCCGCTCGATGGTGCTGCTCGGTAAGCTGGAGATCCGCAACAAGCTGGTCTCCAACCACAAATTCAACGAATACGGCAAGGCGAAATACTTTATCGGCGAGATGCTCGCCGGCAAGAGCGTCGCCGTCATCACCGACGCGGGCACGCCCTGCATCTCCGACCCCGGCAACGAGCTTATCAGGGCCGCCGTGGAGGCGGGCATCCCGGTCATCGGCGTGCCCGGCTGCTGCGCCGCGGTGACGGCGCTGTCCGTCTCGGGCTTTGATCTTTCGAGCTTTCTGTTCTACGGCTTCTTCCCGCGGGAGAACGCGGAGCGCAAAAAGCTGCTGGAGAAAATGCGCCGGGGCGACACCAGGACCTTCGCCCTCTACGAGTCGCCCAAGCGCATCATGGAGCTCGTTGACTTCTTTGTCGACAGCGGCGCACAGTGCCGCATGTGCCTGTGCAACGACCTCACCAAGCTCCACGAGACCAGCTTTCGCGGGACCCCGGCGGAGGTGAAGGACCAGCTTCTGGCCAAGGGAAATTACGACAAGGGGGAGTACGCCGTCGTCGTGGAGCTCGACGCGGGCTACGTCTTCAACAAGGTCGAGCATACCGTCTCCGCCGAGGCCATGCTGGTGGACGCCATGGTCGCCGGGGGTCTCACGCCGAAGGACGCCGTCGCGGCGGTCCTCTCGGACGAGAACAACTCCTACAGCAAGAACGAGCTCAAGGCGGCGGCGCTGAATCTCAAGCGCCTCTTCGGTGGCTGAGATGGCAAAGATCACACAGGAGCTCAGCCTCGCGCTGCCGGCGCTCACGAAGGCCGTCTTCTCCCAGCCCTGCGAAAAGGACGGCGCAAAGAAGGTCGAGCTGCGCCCCGTCCTCCTCAGAGGCCGGCGCTGCTACCAGGCGGAGCGCTTCGAGGGGAACCGGGCCTTTCACGAAAACTATACGGAGGACGCGCTGCTCGCCTGGGCCGCGGAGAAGCTGGACGGCCGCTTCCGGCAGGTCCTGCTCGTCACGGAGACGGAGAGCCGCCAGTTCGTCCTGCGACGGGACGGCAGCTATAAAAAGACCGCCTCCGCCGCCGCGCTGCCGAAGCCGGGGGAGGGACAGGCCCACAACCGGGAGAAGGAATACATCCTCCGCGAGGGGGAGAACATCCCGGCCCTTGTGGACCTCGGCGTATTCACGAAGGACTTCAGAATCGTCCGGGCCCGGTACGACAAGTTCCGCCAGATCAACCGCTTCGTCGAGCTGGTCGCGCAGGACGTGCGGGACGAGGGCGCGGACGTCATCCGCATCCTCGACTTCGGCTGCGGCAAGTCGTATCTGACCTTCATTCTGTACTACTATTTTGCCGTCCGCCGCGGCATGAAAACGGAGATCATCGGCTATGATCTCAAGGCGGACGTGGTGGCGCGCTGCAACGACATCGCCGCGCGCTACGGCTACGACGGCCTGCGCTTCGAGGTCGCCGACGTGACGCGCGACCGCCTGGCCGACACGGAGATCGACATGGTCGTCACCCTCCACGCCTGCGACACGGCGACGGACTACGCCCTGGCCTACGCGGTCCGGCACGGGGTGCGGCACATCTTCTCCGTGCCCTGCTGCCAGCACGAGATCAATCTCAGCATCGGCAGGGGCGGGGACCTGGACCTGCTGCTCACGCACGGGATCATCAAAGAGCGCGTCTCGGCCCTGCTGACGGACGCCATACGCGCCGCCGTCCTGGAGGGCGCGGGCTACGAGGTCGACGTGATCGAGTTTGTGGACTTTGAGCACTCGCCCAAAAACCTCATGCTCCGCGCGCACTGGACCGGGAAGAAACGGACGGCGGAGCGCGTGAGGGCGGAGGCCCTGCGCGAACGCTACGGCTTTCGGCAGAGCCTTCTGGAGCTGATCCCGGGAGAATAAACGCGAGGGGGGCGGTTTTCGATGAAGCGCAAAAAGAGATGGGCGCTGCTGTACCGGCTGGTCCGCGGTTTCGTTCAGCGCCGTTTCCGGCTGAGCAGCGCGCGCTGCACGCTGGAGGGCCCGTGCCTTATCATCGCAAACCACGTCACCAACTGGGACCCCCTGCTGCTGGCGATGAGCTTTCCGGACAAGCCCATCCGCTTTGTCGCGAGCGAGCATATCTTCCGCCGCGGATGGGTCTCGGCCCTGCTCTCCCGGCTCGTCGCGCCGATCCCCCGCAAAAAGGGGGCCTCGGGCGCGGATACGGTGATGGGCGTGCTGCGCGCCCTGAAGGACGGGGATACGGTCTGCATCTTCGCGGAGGGGGACGCAAGCTGGGACGGCCTTACCCACCCGGTCTTCCCGGCGACGGGGAAGCTCGCCCGCATGTCCGGCGTCCCGCTGGTGACCTACCGGCTCGAGGGCGGCTATCTGTCGCTGCCGCGCTGGTCGAGGAGCCTGCGCCGCGGCCGGATGCGCGGCGGAGTCGTCGGCGTCTATGCGCCGGAGGAGCTCAAAAAGCGGACGGGGCCTGAGATCACGGCGCTCATCGACCGGGACATTTTTGAGGACGCCTATGCCCGCCAGCGCAGGGAGCATGTGCGCTTTCGGGGCGAGGACCGCGCCGAGGGGATCGAGCGGGGCTTCTTCCTCTGCCCGCGCTGCGGCGCCGTCGGGCGGGTCCGGGGCGTTGCAAACCGCGTGCGCTGCGACTGCGGGCTGAGCCTTCTGTACACCGAGGAGGGCTTCTTCGACCCGCCGGAGCCGGTCGCGACCCTCTCCGAGTGGGAGCTTTTTCAGGAGGCGGCGCTGCAAAAGCGCTGCCGCGAGACGGAGGGGACGCTCTTCTCCGACGAAAACCTCACCCTGCGGAAAATCGGCAGCGGCCACCGGGAGACGGCGCTGGGGACCGGCACGCTCACGCAGAAGCCCGACGCGCTCGAGATCGCGGGGCGGCGCTTCCCGCTCGCCGGGATCGACAGCATGGCCATGGTCAAGACCGATCTGCTGCTGTTTACGACCGGGGAGGGGTATTATGAGATCCGCGCGCGAAAACCCTGCTGCCTGCGGAAATATCTGATGGTCTGGCAGAACAGCGAAAATTCGGCCGGATAGACGGAGGAAGAGATGGACTATTCAGCTGCGAACACATCCCTGTGGAATATCGTGATTCAGCTCGGCCAGATCGCCGGCGCGATCCTGCTGTGCAACATGCTGCGCAACAGAGTCAGGCTTATCAGAAGCGCCATGATGCCGGTCGCGGTGATGGCGGGCTTCGTGCTGCTGGCGCTCAAATACACGGGGCTCATCCGCATCGACACGGAGATCATGGAGATCCTGGTCTACCACGGCATCGCCCTCGGCTTCATCGCCATGTCGCTGCGCGTACCGGACAGGCAGGCCAACAGGAGCGACCACGCGGCGCTCAAATCCGGCATGATCATCGTGAGCTCCTACATGGTCCAGGGCGTGATCGGGCTCGTCATCAGCATCGTCCTCGGCTACACGCTGATGCCGGGGCTCTTCAAGGCCTCCGGCCTGCTGCTGCCGATGGGCTTCGGACAGGGGCCCGGCCAGGCCAACAACGTCGGTACGAGCTATCAGAATCTCGGCTTTGCGGGCGGGCGCAGCTTCGGCCTTGCGATCGCGGCGGCGGGCTATCTCTGCGCCTGCGTCGTGGGCGTCATCCTGCTGAACGTGCTGGCAAGGCGCGGCAGCGTCAGGGCCTCGAGGGATGTGAACGACGACGATCTCGCCGTCGATTTCTTCCAGGACCGCAACGAGCTGCCCGTGGCCGACTCGGTCGACCGCCTCTCCGTCCAGCTCGCGATGGTGCTGGTGACCTATCTCGCCGCCTATCTCGTGACCTGGGGGCTGACGAGCGGGCTTTCGGCGGTCTCGGCCGGCCTTGCCAGAACGGTCAACACCCTTCTGTGGGGCTTCAACTTCATTATCGGCTCCGCCGTCGCCGTCCTCCTGCGCGCGCTGCTGGAGAAGGGGAGACGCAGCGGACTTATCGAGCGGCAGTATCAGAACAACTACCTGCTCAACCGCATCTCCGGCTTCTTCTTCGACGTGATGATCGTCGCCGGCATCTCCTCCATCAGCATCGAGGACCTGAGCGGGCTATGGCCCTGCTTCCTCCTCATGACCGTCAGCGGCGGCGTGTTCACCTGGCTCCATCTGCGGCGGGTATGCAGATGGGCCTATCCCGATTATTACTATGAGGGGCTCATTTCCATGTACGGCATGATGACGGGCACCATCTCCTCCGGCATCCTCCTCCTGCGCGAGATCGACAGCGACTTCAAAACCCCCGCCGCCAACAACCTGGTCAGCGGCAGCAGCGTCGGCATCATCCTCGGCGCGCCGGTCCTGGTGCTGGTGAGTCTCGCCGCCCGCTCCGACCTCATGGCAATCGTCGTCTGCGGCATCGCCGCGCTCTACCTCGCGGTCCTGCTCCTTTTGCTGCACAGACTCAGCTTCGGCAAACAGAAGCCGTGAACAGCAAATACGATCGTCCCGTGTCATCCTGAGCGCAGCGAAGGATCTTCCCCGCGTACCTGCGGAGAAAAAACCTTCGCCGCGCTCAGGATGACATTTTTCGTCCGTGGGAGAGCCGGCGGAGGTTTTTGCAAAAAGGGCATTCCCAATCTGACAAAAATGCGGTATAATCATATTAAGGCAACACCGCACAATCCGCCATCGGCGCCTCCTGGAAAAATTGTGCCCTGACTTCGTCACTTTTTCTTGCAATACACAAAGTATTCCTGCGAAAAACTGCCATCGCCAGAACCCAATTTTTCTCAGGATTCGCTCTCGCCGAATTGTGCGGTGCTGCCTGCTGCCTTCATACTATTCGGTCACTGTCATTCTGAGAAATGAAGTGACGAAGAATCTTATCCTTTTCACGAATACCATAAAACTTCGCTCACGCTGAGGATGACACGCGGGACGGAATCGTTGCCGCATTATTACACGGGAGGAGGCGGACCATGAGAGACGGACGGCTGAACAGATTTTCCGGCGGCCTGGAGAAAGCGGCCTCGGCGCTCGTGCTGATCCTCGTCTTCGCCTTCGTGCTGACGCTTGCATTCGCGGCCTGCCGGGAGACGAGCGTTTTGAACACGGACAACGCCTCCGGGGAGAACATCGAGTTTTATTCCGACAACATCTTCGTCAACAGCATGGTCATGGCGATCTTCTTCGCAGCGGGCTATCTCTTCTACCTCCACTGCGATCCGCTCCGGGTCGACAGGATGGAGAGGGTGCTGCTGATCTGGACCTTCGTCTTCGGCACCGCGTACATCGCGACGACGAAGCTGCGCGCCCCGGGCTACAGCGACTCCTTCCTCGTGACCTACGGGGCGCAGCGCGCGGCGCTGGGGGACTGGGCCGTCCTGACGGAGGACTATTTTTCCCGCTTTCCCTTCCAGCTCGGCTATGTGCTGTACTCGGAGCTCTTCTTCCGCGCGGTCGGCATCGTCCTGCGGGGAACGCCCGAGGGCTACGCGGTCCTCGCCCTGCAGGAGCTGAACCTTCTGTGGCTGCTGCTGGAATACCACGCTCTGCTGGAGATCACCGCTCTCCTCTTCAAAAACGAGCGCATCCGCAAGCTGCTGATCCTGCTGCTCTTCGCCTGCCTGCCGCCGCTGCTGACGGCGCCCTACCTCTACGGCGGCATCCCCGCCTTCTCCTGCGGCGCGGTCGGGGTCTGGATGTTTCTGCGCTATATCAAAAAGGGCGGGCGGAAGCACGCCCTGCTCTGCGCCGCGGCGCTCGCCCTCGCGGTCACGCTCAAGCTGAATCTGCTGATCGTCTGCGTCGCCGTCGGCGGCGTGTGGCTTGTCATGCTGCTGAAAAAGCCGTCGCGGGAGTCGCTTTTGTGCCTGCTGCTCGCGGCGCTCTGCGTGCTTACGCTCCCGTCCCTGCCGCAGCTTGTTTACGAGCGGCGCCTCGGCGTGCGCTACGGCGGCGGCATCCCGATGATCGCCTGGATGGCGATGGGCTTCGACGAGGGGCACGCGGCCCCCGGCTGGTACCGGGAGGACCACACGGTCGCCGTCTTCGAGAAGACCGGGCACGACGCCGCCGCGACCGCCGAAAGCGCAAAGCAGTTCCTGCGGGAGCGCATCGCCGCCTTCCGGGCCGACCCCGCGTATGCGCGCCGTTTCTTCTCCGAAAAGCTCCGCAGCCAGTGGAACGAGCCGAGCTATGGCTCACTCTGGATCAATCAGGTCTTCCCGAGCTACAGCAGCAAGGGCGCGCTGTACGGCTTCCTCTGCGGCGGCGGGGCGCGGCACACGCTGGCGCTGATGAACCAGGTCCAGCAGTTCGTCCTTCTCGGCCTGCTGCTGGGCGTGATCCGGCTCTGGCAGAAGAAGGATCTGCTGCGCTGCCTGCTGCCCCTGATCCTGCTGGGCGGCCTTCTGTACCATCTGCTGTTTGAGGCGAAAAGCCAGTACGCGCTGCCCTATTTCGTGCTGATCCTGCCCATCGCGGCCTATGGGCTGTTTACAATTTTCCGAAAGGTTGAGCTTCGATCATGAACACCCACGACGCGAGCCGGGTCTCGTCCCGGACCCTCCGCGACAGCTTCACGGCGCTGTGGCGCAGCGCCCGCGCGCCCTTTTTCGCGGCGCTGACCGTCGGCCTCTTCGCCCACGGCTACGCCTTCTCGAACAAGCTGCTGAACCACGACGAGATCGAATCGCTCTTCGGCAAGGGGGCGACGGTGACCTCCGGCCGCTGGGGACTGGAGCTTGTCAAGGTCCTGTTCCCGGACTGGTCCATGCCCTGGGTCTACGGGCTTTTGAGCCTGCTGCTGATCGCGGCGGCCGCCTGCCTGATGCTCGAGACGCTGGAACTGCGCGGAAAAGCGCTGCGCCTCGTGCTCCCGGCCCTGGTCGTGAGCTTCCCGTCGCTCACGGGGAATTTCTGCTTCATGTTCACCGCCGCGCCCTACGCCTGGTCCTTCTTCCTCACGGTCCTCGCGGTATACCTGTTCCGGGAGGGGAGGCCGCGGCGCGCGCTTTTGAGCGTCCCGCTGCTCGTGCTGGCGCTGGGGATCTACCAGGCCTACATCTCCGTCGCGGCGACGCTGTTTCTGCTTCTGATGCTCCGGGACGCTCTCGACGGCGAGCGGCCCGTCTTTGAGATCATCCGCTTCGGGGTCAAGGCGCTGGCCCTGCTGCTTTTCTCGGTCGCGCTCTATTACGGCGTGACGCTGCTGGTCCTCCGCCTGACGGGGGAGACCTTCAACAGCTACGTGACGGAGAACGTGAACGGCACCGTCACGCTCCCGCGCCGCGTGCGCATGGCCTGTGACGCCTTCCTGTATATCTTCAGCTTCCGCAGCCACAGCCTGATCACGTCGGAGGCGCTGCGCTATCTGCACATCGCGCTGGCGCTTGCTGCCCTCGCGGCGCTGGGAGTCGTCTCGTGCCGGAAGAAAAAGCCGCTGCACACGGCGCTGCTCGTATGCCTGCTGCTCCTTCTGCCGCTGAGCGTGTGCTGCATGTACCTCATCATGTCGCAGGAGTCCATCCACACGCTGGTGCTGTACAGCTTCGTGTGCGTGTACCTGCTCATGGCCCTCGCCGCGGAGCGCGTGAAGGGCCTTCCCGCGGGCGGGCTCATGGCGCTCGCGCTGTCGGCGGTCGTGCTGGGCAACGTGTATTTTGCCAACAAGTGCTATCTGAAAATGGAGCTCCAGAAGGAGAACGCCATCGCCTTCTACACCACCCTCACCGCCCGCGTCATGAGCGTCCCGGGCTTTGACGAAAACACGTCCCTCGCCATCGTGGGCCGGCAGGACAATCTCCTGCACCGCTTCCCGGAGCTGGATACGGAGCTCTTCATGGGCGTCAACGCGGAGCTTGTCAACATCTATTCCCGGGAGAACCTGATCCGCTCCTACCTGGGGCTCGATATCCCCTTCGCGGATGAGGAGACTCTGGAGGCGCTGGAGGACGATCCGCGGGTGCTGGAGATGGCGGAGTACCCCTACGACGGCTCGATCCGAAAGCTCGGCGACACGATCGTCGTCCGCCTGGGCTGACAGCCGCCGAAGCGGCGGCCTCAGGGCACATTTTTACCAGGCGGCGCCGCAGGCGTATTGTGCGGCGCTGCCAAAAAGGAGACGAGAGCATGAACAGACGCCTGTTCGCGGACCTGCACTGCGACACGCTTTTGACCATACGGCAGGAAAACTGCACGCTGGAAAACGCGCCCGGACATATCAGCCTGGACAGGCTCGTCTCGGGCGGGGCGATGCTCCAGTGCTTCGCCGTGTTCACACCCACCCATGACGACGCCGAGCGCCTCGGCGTCCGGGAGGAGCCGTGGGACTTCTTTCTGAGTCAGACGGCGCTTTTCAAACGCGAGACGGCGCGCTGCCCCGATAAGCTCAGAGCGGTGCGCAATACGAAGGAGATCGCACAAAACCGGGAGGCGGGCGTCGTCTCCGCGCTGCTCACGGTGGAGGACGGGGCCTGCGTCGACGGGCGGCTCGACCGCCTGCGGGAGATGTACGCGCTCGGCGTGCGTCTCATCACCCTCACCTGGAATTACGAAAACTGCTTCGGCTTTCCCAACTCCCCGGACCCGGCGCTCCACAGCCTCGGCCTGAAGCCCTTCGGCTTCGAGGCGCTGGACGAGATGGCGCGCCTCGGGATCGCGGTCGACGTGTCGCATCTCTCGGAGGGCGGCTTCTGGGACGTGGCGCGCGCGGCCAAAAAGCCCTTCGTGGCGTCCCACTCCTGCGCCCGCGCCCTCTGCGGCCACAGCCGCAACCTCACGGACGAACAGCTCCGCGCCCTCGGCGACGCGGGCGGCGTCTGCGGGGTGAACTTCTACTCCCATTTCCTCCGCGACGGCGCGGCGCACACGGCAAACGCGGACATCCTGCGCCATATGGCCCATATCGCGGACCGCGCCGGCCTGGAGGCCGTGGCCCTCGGCTCGGACTTCGACGGCATCGACTGCACCCTCGAGATGGGGGACTACGGCGGGCTCCCGCAGCTCGCGGAGCTTATCGCCGACCGCTTCGGCGCGGACGGCGCGGAGAAAATCTGCTGTCAAAACGCCCTGCGCGTGTTCAAAGACGTGATCGGATAGGGGACGGCATGGAATACGGAAGCGAATTTGACCTTGCCTCCAACGAGGCTGTCCGCGGCATTTGGCCCATCCCGGAGAGCTGGCAGCTTTTCCGCAGCGGGCGGGACGCGCTCAGGGCCTTCGCCCGCCTCGCGGGGAGAAGGCGGGTGCTCCTGCCCGCGCTCTGCTGCGAGGCGATGCTTCTGCCCTTCAGGGAGAACGGGTATGAGCTTGTCTTCTACCGCCTGCGCGAAGACCTCACGCCGGACGGGGACGAGCTGCGACGCAGGCTCCGGGACGGGGACGTGCTGCTGTACATGCGCTACTTCGGCATACGCCCCTTCCCGGACGCCTTTCTCGAGGAGCTGCGCGCGGCCTTCCCCGGCGTCCTCTTTCTCGAGGACAGGACGCACGACATCCTGATCCCCCGCGGCAGCGACGGCTTCCGGCCGGACGCCTCGGCCGCCAGCCTGCGCAAGTGGGCGGCCCTGCCCGAGGGGGGGATGCTGGAGACGTACTTCACCGCCGCCCCGGCCGGCGCGCGGACGGATACCCGCTACGGGGACCTGCGCCTGGAGGCCATGCGCAAAAAGAGCGACTATCTGCAAAGCGGCGGCGAGGCGCTGAGGGAGGCGTACAGCGCGCTGCTGCGCCGCGCCGACGCGCTGCTGGACGAGAGCGCGGAGCCCGTCGGCATGGCCCCCGCGTACCGGGAGATCCTGCGGGGTCTCGACCCGGGAAAGATCCTCGCGGTGCGCCGGAGAAACCTGCAAAGGCTGCGCGCGCGGCTCTCGGACCTGTTCGCGGACGGGACGCTGCGCCTGATGACCGACGCGCCGGAGAACAGCGGCCTCTACCTGCCGGTCACGGTCCGAAACCGGGACGCGGTGCAGCGGGAGCTCATACGCCGCAGATTCTACTGCCCGGCCGCCATCTGGCCGGAGCCTGCGGAGGCCGCAGGCGTCTGCCCGGTGAGCCGCGGCGTCACGCAGCACATGCTGTCGCTGCTGTGCGACCAGCGCTGTACGGAGGCGGATATGGACCTGCTCGCGGACACGCTGAGGGAGATCATGAGGAGGAATGACCTGTGAACATCGACCCCACCGTCTATGAAGGAAGACCCGCCGAGGCGCGCAGCCCCCGGGAGGAGCGCTGCTATGACCTGCTCGATGCCCTCGGCGTGCGCTATACCCGCGCCGATCACGAGCACGCGGACACCATCGAGGCCTGCCACGAGATCGAAAAGCTCCTCGGCTGCGAGATCTGCAAGAACCTCCTGCTGACAAACCGGCAGATGACCGAGCTCTGGCTGCTGCTCATGCCGGGGGACAAGCCGTTCAAAACGAAGCTTTTGTCGAAGCAGATCGGCTCGGCGCGGCTCTCCTTCGCAAGCGCCGAACAGATGCTGGGCTGTCTCGACGTCACGCCCGGTTCCGTGAGCGTGCTGGGACTCATGAACGACACGGAAAAGCGCGTGCGTCTTCTCATAGACCGCGAGCTCCTCTCCCAGACCTGCATCGGGATGCACCCCTGCATCAACACCTCCACCCTGCGTGTGCAGACCGCGGACCTGCTCTCAAAGCTGCTGCCCGCGATGGGCCACGCCCCGACGGTGGTGGAGCTGCCCTGGGACCCGGAGCACGAAAACCCGGCCCGCCCGTAGCGGCGGCAGTCTGCCCGGACTTGCCGCAAAGCCGTGGAAATACGGGCAAAGCGGCTTGTATTGTTCAAATATATCTGTTATATTATATGGGTATCGGCTTAACTCAGCTATCTTTGCAAACCCAACAATGACAGCTTAAAAGTGTGCTCCGTAGGGGCTGATGCCCTCATCAGCCCGAAACCTTATGGCATCTGGGGATCGACCCCTACGAAATGGGCGGTTTGCTGATTAAAGCCGATACCCATATATTATTATTTTAGCAAATCACATTTTTTTCAGCGGAGCGGCGGATTCCCCGCGGACCGACAGATGGAGGAGATCAAACATGAAAAGGAACATATGCAGATGGCTGGCGCTGCTTCTGTGCCTGACTCTGTGCCTGGGGCTGTGCCCCCCGGCGTATGCCGGGGAGATCGTGGCCTGCGACGAGGAGACCGCGATTCAGGAGGTCACCGGGGACGACGCAGCGGCGCCGCAGAGCGCGGAAGAGTCGGAGCCCGAAGCGCCGCAGAGCGCCGAAGCGCCGCAGAGCGCCGAAGCGCCGGAGCAGCCCGCTGCAGAGCCCGATCCCGTCCCGGTGACGCAGGAGCTGCCCGCGGCGGCGTCCGACGGGGAGCCGGATACCGGAGACGGGGAGCCTGAGCTGCTGCCGGACCCGGTCGACGTGCGCTTTTACATGCCGGATGAGGAGCTTCTCGCCTTCCTCAGCGTGACGGACGCGGACGGAATGACGATCGACCCCGTCGCGGACCCGGATTCCGGCGCCGCGCTGTTCGGCAGCTATCTTCTCATGCCCGGGGAGTATGTTTATCACTTCCGCGATGAGAGCGGCGAATACGCCGATCTGGAGGAGCCCTTCGTCGTCGAAGAAGAGTATGTGTGCCAGTTCATCAGCGTGGAACCGGAAATGCTTTTTGAGGAGTATACCTTCTCCTTCGTTTATATCGACCCGATCTTTGAAGGCATCCTGACGCCGGAGGATATTCCGCAATCCCCGTACAGCGACGAGGAGAGGCTCGACGATGTGCGGGAGCTGGCCGCCGTGATGGAGGGCGGCAGCAGGGGCGATAAGGAGCGATACCTGCGGAACGACACGACCGTGTACGAGACCCCCGAAGACGCCGCTCTGGCGCTGAGACAGCAGGTCAAGGACTTTGAGCAGACCGCGACGATCCGGCTTGTCCTGATCGGGGAGCAGACGCAGGAGAACCTGGACAGGCTCTGCGCCCAGGTGGCGCAGCTCGCGATGGCGCATACCGGCGTGCCGACGGAGGGGGACTATCTGCGTTATGAGCACGGCGGCTACTCGGGCAACGGCGCCATCGTCTCAAAGGGCGGCAGAATATTCTGCCGGTTCGATTATACGATGGTGCATTTCACCAACGCCGAACAGGAGGCCGTGGTGGACCAGACCGTCGCCAACATCCTGGAGAGCCTGTCTCTTGACGGGAAGACCGACTATCAGAAGGCGTTTCTGATCTATCAGTATCTCACGTCCCATGTGAGCTTCGGAGGAACCGGAAATCTGAAGTTCACCGCCTACGGCGCGCTGGTCGACGGTGCCGCGCAATGCCAGGGCTATGCCGCGTCCTTCTACCGCCTCTGCCTCGAGGCGCACGTTGACACACGCGTCATCACCTGCTCCGATATGGGGCACGCCTGGAACATCGTGAAAATGGGCGACAGCTACTATGAGCTGGACGCGACCTGGGATACCGGGCACGCCCCCCAGAACTACCTCTATTTTCTCAGGGGCAGCGAGTACTGGCTCGCGCGCCATAAAAACAGCGGGGGCTCCAGCATCGGCGATCAGTACAAAGACAGCGCCTTCGCCTCACAGTACCCGCTCCCCGCCTTCGATTACAAGGCAACGCTCACCGCACAGCCGGAGAACGTCACGATCTTCGCGGGCAGGACGGCGGAATTTTCCGTACAGGCTGTCGGCGGCGAGCTGCATTACAGCTGGCAGACCCGCACCGGCACGGAGGGCGAGTGGGAGACCGTGCCGGGCGCGCAGACCGGTACCCTCACCTTGACGCCGACGCTTGAGGACAGCGGCCGCCTGTACCGCTGCGAGGTCAGCAACGGCGCGGGCCCCGTTTACTCCGGGGAGGCCGCGCTGACGGTCAATAACTATACGTACACCGCTACCCTGAATCTGGCCGACTCGATCGGGGTGAATTTCATCATAAAAGGAGCGGACAACTATGACGGCCTGACCATCACCTGGGAGAAGAAGGACAACACGGTTGTTACCAAAAATGTGACGGACGGTATCCCGACAGGCAGCGGCGGCTATTTCTTCGCGCTGGAGTCGCTGGCCGCCAAGGAGATGGCCGTCCCCATCCCCGTGACGGTGAAGGACGCGAACGGGAACATCCTGAAGCAGACTGCCTGCTCGGTCAAATCCTACTGCCAGACCGCGGAGGAGAGTCCCAAGGCGAGCGAGAGCCTCAAGAATCTCTGCCGTGCGGCGCTCGTCTACGGCTCCGCGGCGCAGACCCGCTTCTCCTTCGAGACCATGAACCTCGCCGATCCGGACTACAGGGAGAAGCTGCCCGCGTCCGTGCCGGACGATGCGGACACGGCCTCCTCGTGCAGCGAGCCCGCGGCCGGCATCACGAACTTCGGCGTGGCCCTCAACCTGATCTCCCAGACGGAGATGAACGTGTACCTGGCGCACGGGGAAGGGTCGCTGTCGGACTATCAGTTCAGCGTAAAGAAGGGGAGCGAGACCTACACGAACTTCCGGACCGCTGAAGTCGGCGATGCTTACGTCGTGGTCGTGCAGGGGCTCGCCGCGCTCGACCTTTTGACGCCGTTCACGATCGAGGTAAGCCGCGGCGGCGAGACCTACACCGTGAACCTCACCCCGCTGACCTATGCGTACAAAATGCAGGGCGACGACATAAACGGCGAGGTCTCGAGGGGCATTTACCATTACGCCATGGCCGCAAAGGACTATCGCTGACGCGGCATGAAAAGGAGCGAAAGATGAAAACATCCGTCGGGCTCAACGGAAAATCAATACTGGTCACAGGGTCGCCGGGCTTCATCGGCGCCTGTCTCGTGATCCGCCTGCTCGGGGAGCTGACGGGGGGGACCGTCGTCTCCCTGGACAATATGAACGACTACTACGAGGTCTCGCTCAAGCAGTGGCGCCTCCGGCAGATCGAGAGGGCGGCGGCCGCGTCGCCCGTGCGGCATGTGTTCGTGCGCGGCTCGATCGCCGACAGGGCGCTGGTCGAGCGGCTGTTTGCGGAATACCGCTTCGACGTGGTGGTCAACCTCGCGGCGCAGCCTGGCGTTCGCTACAGCATCGACCATCCGGACGTGTATATGGAGTCGAACATCATCGGCTTCTTCAATCTGCTGGAGGCCTGCCGCCGCCATCCGGTGGAGCACCTGGTCTACGCCTCCAGCTCCTCCGTCTACGGCGGGAACAAAAAGGTTCCGTTCTCCACGGACGACAGGGTCGACAACCCCGTCTCCCTCTACGCCGCCACCAAAAAAAGCGATGAGCTACTGGCCCACGCCTACGCCAAGCTCTATGAGATCCCGTCCACCGGTCTGCGCTTTTTCACGGTGTACGGCCCGGCGGGGCGGCCCGACATGTTCTATTACAGCGCGACCAGAATGCTCGCCGCCGGGGAGAAGATCCGGATCTTCAACTACGGCAACATGCAGCGCGACTTTACCTACATCGACGACATCGTCGAGGGCGTCCTGCGCGTCATGCGCGGCGCGCCCGCAAAGGCGAGAGGGGAGGACGGCCTGCCTCTCCCGCCCTGGGCCGTCTACAACATCGGCGGCGGCAGACCCGAGAACCTACTGGACTTCGTCGCGACGCTCCAGGAGGAGCTGGTCCGCGCGGGCGTGCTCCCGGCGGACTATGACTTCGCGGCGCACCGGGAGCTCGTCGGGATGCAGCCGGGCGATGTGCCGCTCACCTGTGCCGACGCGGGCCCGCTGGAGCGGGATTACGGCTTCACGCCGAAAATCGGGATCCGCGAGGGCCTGCGCGCCTTCGCCGAGTGGTACAGGACATACTACGGAATGGATACGGAAAGGAACAGAGAACTATGAAAATCACGGTTGCGGGCGTTGGCTATGTGGGCCTGAGCCTTGCCGTGCTGCTCGCGCAGCGGCACGAGGTCACGGCGATCACGACGACAGAGGCGAAGGCGGAAAAGCTGAACGCCTTTGTCAGTCCCATCCAGGACGAGGAGATCGAGCGCTTCTTCCGCGAGGCGCGGGAGGGAAAGCGCAGGCTGAATCTCCGTGTCACCACCGACAAGGCGGCGGCCTACGCCTCGGCGGAGCTCGTCATCATCGCCACCCCGACAAATTACGACAGCCGGAAGAACTATTTCGACACCTCCGCCGTCGAAGACGCGATCCGGGAGACGATCAGGGCCAATCCCGAGACCTATATGGTCATCAAGAGTACGATCCCTGTGGGCTACACCGAGGCCGTCCGCGAGAAATTCCACTCCGACAGAATCCTTTTCAGCCCGGAATTTCTGCGGGAGTCCAAGGCGCTCTATGACAATCTCTACCCCAGCCGCATCATCGTCGGCTGCGACGAGAGCTCCCGCGGGGCGGCCGAAACCTTTGCCGGCCTTCTCCTCGAGGGCGCGGAGAAGGAAAATGTCGAGCTGCGCTACATGGGCTTTACGGAGGCGGAGGCGGTCAAGCTCTTTGCCAACACCTATCTCGCCCTGCGCGTCGCCTTCTTCAACGAGCTGGATACCTATGCGGAGATCAAGGGCCTCAACACCCGGGAGATCATCGACGGCGTGTGCCTGGACCCGCGCATCGGCAGCCACTACAACAACCCCTCCTTCGGCTACGGCGGCTACTGCCTGCCCAAGGACACCAAGCAGCTCCTGGCCAATTACGACGACGTGCCTCAGAATCTCATCCAGGCCATCGTGGAGAGCAACCGGACGCGCAAGGACTTCGTCGCGGACAGGGTGCTCGAGAAGGCCGGCTACTACACCGCCAACAGCAGCTGGGACCGTGAGCGCGAGCATCCCGTCACCGTCGGCGTGTACAGGCTGACGATGAAAGCCAACAGCGACAATTTCCGCCAGTCGTCCATCCAGGGCGTCATGAAGCGGATCAAGGCCAAGGGCGCAAGAGTCATCATCTACGAGCCCAGCCTGGACGAAAGCCAGACCTTCTTCGGCTCCGAGGTCATCAACGATCTCGAACGCTTCAAGGCAGAGTCCGACGTGATCCTCGCAAACCGCTTCGACGACGCGCTCAGCGACTGCGAGGACAAGGTCTACACCCGCGACCTCTTCCGGAGAGATTAAGGCAATACCGCATAATTCGGCAAGAGCAGATCCTGAGAAAATTTGGGTTCTGATAAAGGCACTTTTTCGCAGATGTACTTTGTGTACCTCAAGTGCGCGGTGTTGCCTTAAGTCTGTTGGATGTTCGTTCAATCGTTCGATCGCTTTGTTGGAGCGGTACCGCATTGGATGAAAAAGGCTGCCCCTTATGCCAATTCCCATTCATGACCGTAGGGGGCGGCGTCCCCTGCGCTGGATACTTTCAGCCCTCCGTCTCGCCGGAAAACCGGCTCTTCTCCAGTTCATTTTTATCAAAAACCGGGTATGACGATTCGCCTTGGAATCATCATACCCGGTTTTCATGTATTATGGGAGTGTCACCACGGGCCGCTCTCCGCTTCCTGGTCGAGGCGCTGGGCGAGCATGCGCGAGAGGAAAAACGCGGCGACGCACTCGTGCTCCTGCCAGATGTGCCGGGTGCGGACCTCGGGACAGCAGAGCAGATAGCCGAACAGGCGGCCGCCGGTCCTGACCTCGGAGATGAGGACGGACTCAAAATCCAGTCCGCTCAGCACCGCGGCGATGGAGGGACAAACGCGCTCCAGCTCGTCCAGGCTGCGCGCGGTGAAGAGCCCGTCGGCAATCAGGGCTTCGGGCGACTCAGCCTGGCAGAGAAAGCCGCCGTTTTCCGCGTCGTAAAGGCGGTTCTCGGTGTCGAGAAACAGCAGCCTGTACAGACGCAGATTGTCCCGCAGCGTGGCGAAGGCCCGGCCCAGACTGTCGGCGGCGTCGTCCCCCGCGTCGAAGGCCTCCGCCATGTGGCGGAAGGTGTCGTAGAGGCTGCGCCGCGCCAAGGTCGGGATCTCAAGATGGGCGTGCTTCTCCGGCACGTAGATGATGAAGCAGTTGCGGCCCTTGGACTTGCCGCGGTAGAGCGCCTTGTCCACCAGGGCGAAGAGCGCCTCAAAGCCGTCGGCGTCCTTGGGATAGACGGCGCAGCCCACCGTGGCGGTGGAAAAGATCGTCCTGCCGCGCACGACGAGGTTTTTGCGAAAGACGCCGCCCTTGGCGTTCATGGCGTTAAAGAAGGCGTGGATCGCGTCGTAATCCGTGACGCCGAAGCAGACGAGCATAAACTCGTCCCCGCCGAAGCGGCCGACGACGCCGGACTCTCCGACGAAGCGGCACAGGTCGGAGCCGATGGCGGCGAGCATCTCGTCCCCGGTGCGATGGCCGTAGTTGTCGTTGATGCTCTTGAAGTTGTCCAGATCGACGATGGCCATCATAAAGGGCTCCGGCTTCTCGAACAGCGAGCGGAGAAAGCGGAAGAGGTAGGGGCGCGCGAGCGTGCCTGTGAGCGAGTCGTGCATCTCCTCCAGGGAAATGCTCTGCATCAGCTCGCAAAAAAACGGATAGCGCGCGAGGTATTCGGCGGAATACATGCCCTTTCCTCCTTCTTCATGAATTGGTATATTGTAACAGATGCGGGGGGCGTTTGCAAGCGCCTTCACCGCTTGACGCTGATGAAGAAGCTCACCGCGAGGACCGGGAGCGTCCAGAACAGGCTGTAGAGGAAGAGGCTTGCGAAGCTGTTCGAGCCCGTGGAGAGGAAGCGCACGAAGACCAGCAGCACGCCCAGCACCGCGGCGACCGCGTTGAGGACCAGGTTGACGCGGATGGCAAAGTACATGCTGCGCCCGATGTCCGCCACGCTGGTCAGCGGCGGCAGGCCCTCGTTGCAGAGGATGGCGGAGATGCGCTCGTCCTTCGCGTTGTCCGAGGGTTCGGACAGGCGGAAGCGCTCCACAAAGGGCGGAAAGTCATAGCCGTCGGTCGCAATGTCAAAGGTGCTGTGCAGCATCTCGGGCGTGACGTTGAAGTCGCGCACCGCGAAGACCGGCGGGCGCGCCGTGCGCACCAGCTCGACCAGCGCCTTGCGGATCTGCGGCTGCCCCTCGTACTGGAGGGAGAAGATGCCGTACAGGATGCCGTCGATGGCGAGCAGCACGGTGGTCTTGTCCGTCAGGCGGAAGGGGATGCGCACGTTCATCAGCCGCATCAGATCCGTGCTGCCGCAGAGGACCACATGGCCGTCGATGACGCCCTTCATGCCGCCGCCGGGCATGACCTCAAAGCCGTCGATCGAACGGGCGGGGGAGTCGGTCTCCCGCATGAGCTCGCCGAAGCAGCCGGAGGCGCAGCAGCCGGAGGCCTGCATCATGGACCCGGCGTAGGAAATGACCTTCTGCGCGTCCTCGTCCGCGAAGATGCGCACGCTCTCGATGGTGACGGCGCTCTCGGGGAAGAGGTCGCGGTCCGTGACGATGAGATTTTTGCTCATCCCGATGTCGCACAGGCCGGACCAGCCCGCGATGGCCGCGCCGAACTTGAAGATCCGCGCCGAGCCCAGGAAGAACGGCAGCGCGAAGGACAGCATCGCGCAAAACGGCACGGTCAGCGAAAGCTCGGCCGAGAGGATGTACAGAAATTCGGGGTAGCTCTTCTTGGCGACCATGACGATCAGCGCCAGCAGCAGCGCCAGCAGGAACAGCGCCGGGGCGAGCTTCTCATACAGGGTCTCGTCCGGGCCCGCCTCCTCCGACCGGCGCACAAAGCCGCGGGCGGAGCGCAGGGATTTGAGCAGCGTGATCTCGTCCTTTTCCAGCGTGTTCTCGCCGGTGACGGCGAAGAAGTGCCTGCCGATGGCGGGCACGCGCGTCGCCTTGCGCAGTCCGCGCGCCGAGAGACTGGACGCCAGCAGCAGCCCCAGCACGGAGGCGGAGCTCATCGCGCACAGCGGCATGTGCGGGGCCGCCGTCTTGGAGAGGGCGACGATCAGCGCGTCGATGCCGGTAAAGATGCAGGACACGAGAGCGAGACTGTCCGCTCCGAATTTGAAGCGCAGCGCGTTCAGAAAGCCGTTTGTGACCACGTCCAGAGACAGCAGCAGGATCGCCGCCTGCAGGCCGAAGCAGCAGGCCGCCGCCACGGGCAGGGCGTTCATCATGCCGGGCAGGGGCATTTCGAGGGATATGTAAATCAGCACCGCCAGCACTCCCGCGCCGATGCGCAGCCTGTACTTCATCGAGCGCAGGAAGGAGCCGTAGTATTTCGACGCCTCGGCCGGGCTGAGCTCCGCACCGAGATCCTCCTCGGTGTCGCTCATGGTCTCGGCCGTGCGCCCGCGCACGGTGCCGCGCAGCCTGAGCCAGACGGAGGCCAGGATGGACAGCAGATACTCGCGGAAGCTGGGCGGGACGTACATGTCCGACTCCCGGTACTTTCTCCCCTCGTCGTCGTCCTCGTCCTCGTTGAAGTCCATGTCGTCGTAGTCCGAGACGTCGATGCTGTCGGGCGCGTCCCGGTAGTCCGCGCTGACGGCGTAGATCGCGGGGGAGGCGGCCGCGTCGTCGAAGGCCTCGTCCGCGCCGTCCGCCTGCGGCTCCAAGGCTTCGGGCTCCGGCTTCGGGCTCTGCCTGCGGCGCAGTCCGGCGAAGAGGGAGCGGTGCTGCTTTCGCGGCGGCTCGGCCGTATCCTGGCGCTCGGCCAGGGGATCGTCGTAGTCCGGCGTCCACTGGCTGGGGTTGTATTCGGTCTGCGGCGCGGGGCTGTAGTCCTCGTCGGCGCTCAGATCGACGGCGCTGCCGCCGTAGGAGATCGCGTCGCGTCCGCTCTGCCCGCCGAGATGGAAGCGCGCGTCGATCTCGGGCTCCTGCGCGTCCGGCGTGAAGGCGGATTCGCTCCTGGGCCGGTACTGCCGCACGTCCGCGTCGTAGTCCAGCGCCTGCTCCAGGTCAAAGTCATAGTCCGCGTCCTCCGCCCCGGGAGCGGAGGGGAGGGGGGGCGCCGTCTCGTCCTCGCCGCCCGTCATGCCGAGAAGATCGTCCAGACCGACGCGATAGCCGCCCCGTGTTCGCCGCGAGGCGTAACCGGACTCCGCCTGCATGGAGGCAATGTATTCCCGCGCCTCCTGCTCGGCTCTGCCGATGGCCCCGCCGCGGACGGTGTAGAGCCTGCCGCTGTCGGCCGGGGCGTCGAAGGCCTCCTCCGCGCCGTCGTCCTGCCCGTCGCCGTCGTCCGCCGCGTCGCTGTCGGGGTAGTCCCCGCCGGAGACCTGCGCCGCGGGCAGGCTCTCGCCGTCGTATTCGGAAGACTGCGCGGGAGCGGCGCTTTTGCTCTTGAAGAAGTCAAGCAGGCCGCCCTTTTTCCTTGCGGGCGCGTCGCGGCGCTCGCGTCTTGCGGGGGGCGCGTTCTGCGGGGCTTCCTCCTGCTCCTCGTACTCGTCGTAGGAGAGATAGTCGTCCAGATCCACGTCCGCGTGGAGATAGGCGTCCTGCTCCGCGGCATCGGGCGCGTCGTCTTCCTCCTCCGTGTCCGGCGTTTCCACAGCCTCCTCCCCGGCGTCCGGCTCTCCGGCAGGCGCCGCGTGCAGCGCGTTTCTCGCCGCGAAGGCATCGTCGTGCTCATCACTGACATTCCAGCCGGAATCCGCAGGGGCCGCTGCGATCCCGGCCGCGAAGGCATCGTCGTGCCCGCCGCTGATGTTCGGGCCGAAGCTTGCGGAAAGCGCGGCGTTTTCGGCCGCGAAGAGTTCGTCAAACTTCACGCTGCCGCGTGTCGAACGGGGCTGCGATTCCACGGCCTTTTCATTCTCGGCCGTAAAGAGCTCGTCATACTTGGAGGGGAGCTCGGGCAGCTCGTCATCCTCAAACGTCGGGACATTGTCCACTTGCTTGTTGAGATCGTCCATACCAATACCTGCCTTTTCCGAAGCGCAGCTCATGAGCGGCGTTTTTCAGAGACTTCTCTGGCGCAAAACTTCGTACATGGTGACCGCCGCCGCGGCGGAGGCGTTGAGGGAATTGAGCCGCCCCTTCATCGGGAGGCTGAGCACAAAGTCACAGCTCTCGCGCACAAGGCGGCTCATCCCGTCGCCCTCCGAGCCGATGACCAGCGCGACGGGCCCCGTGAGCTCCGTGGTCCAGAGCCCGCAGGCGCCGTCCGCCGCCGTCCCGTAGACCCAGAGGCCCGCGGCCTTGAGCTCCTTCAGCGCGGCGGAGATGTTCGCCACGCGCGCGATGGCCATGTATTCGGCCGCGCCCGCGGAGGCCTTGCCGACGACCGCGGTCAGCCCCGCGCTGCGGCGCTTGGGGATCACGACGCCGTGGGCCCCGACGCACTCCGCCGTGCGGATGATCGCGCCGAGGTTGTGCGGGTCGCTGATCTCGTCGCATACGATGACGAAGGGATCCTCTCCGCGGCTTTCGGCGAGCGAGAGGATGTCCGCGATCTCGCAGTATTCCTGCACCGCGACCAGCGCCACCACGCCCTGGTGGGCCTTGGTGCGGCTCATGAAATCCAGCTTGCGGCGGTCGCATTCGACCACCACGACGCCCTGCTCCCGCGCGCGGGAGGCGATATGGCCGAGCGTCTTGTCCACGTCGCCCTTCGCAATGTAGATCTTGTCGATGGCGCGCCCGGCGCGCAGAGCCTCAATGACGGCGTTGCGCCCCTCGATCAGCTCGTTTTCCAGGCCCTCGCGGCCGTTTTCCTTTTCTTTTTCCACGATAGGATACCTCGTCCATAATATTGCTCCCCCAATACTTGAATGATTGGGGAGCAATTCGCCATGTTTTGCGCTTGCCCCGTCAAGGGGCGGGCGAAACGGCAATCAAATCATGATTGATGTGCCGGTGTGGTGCTGCGTCCTGACTCAGGTTTGGCACATCAATAACTTAGTTTACATATTACCATACCGCTCTCCTTTTTGAAAGCCCCAGTTTGCAAATTTACAAAATTTTATAGACATCCTCTGCGCAAAAGGGTATAGTGTGATAAAAGATTATGTGCGAGGAGCGGTCTTATGACGGATCCAAGAAGAAAAATCGAAGAGTTCTGCTATCGGCATCCCAATTTCGGCATCCCGAACCTGATGCGCTATGTCGTGATCGCGGGCGTGGTCTTCTGGCTGCTCGGCGCGGTCAACTCCGTGGCGCTGTCGTATCTGCTCTTCAACCCGGCTCTGATCCTGCGCGGGCAGGTCTGGCGGCTGGTGAGCTTTGTGTTCATCCCGCCCTCCACCGGGATCCTGGCCTTCGTCGCCCTCTATTTCTATTATTGGATCGGCAGCACGCTGGAGCACCAGTGGGGGACGGGGCAGTTCACCATCTACTTTTTCAGCGGCGTGATCCTCACCGTGATCTACGGCTTCGTGATCTATTTCATCACCGGCTATCCCTACAGCGTGAGCTCCACCTACATCTATCTGTCGATGTTCTTCTCCTTCGCGACGCTTTTCCCGGACATGCAGGTGCTGCTGTTTTTCATCATCCCGGTCAAGATGAAATACCTCGCGCTGGTGGACGCGGCCATCTTCGTCTACGGGATCGTCACCGATCCCTTCCCGGTCAATCTGCTGCCGGTGGTGGCGGTGCTGAACTATCTGATCTTCTGCGGCGGGGAGCTCAGAGCCCTGATCCCGAAGAAGCCGGGCCGCAGCACCGTGAACTTCCGGCGCGAGTCGGCGCGCATCCGCCGGGAACAGGCCGACAGGCTCTACACCCACAAGTGCGCCGTCTGCGGCAGGACGGATACGGAATACCCGAACCTCGAATTCCGCTACTGCTCTCGCTGCGCCGGCTACCACTGCTTCTGCAGCGAGCATATCAACAACCACATCCACTTTACGGAATAATGAAACGCAGGGGGCTGTGAAAAAATCCGGTCAAGCCGCAGGGCGGCTGTCAGCCGGCCGTGCTGTGAACCAATATAGATTGCAAAAAGGTTGGGTAAATTCGCAAAATGCTACGAATTTACCCGACTTTGCCTATGGCAGCACCGCACAATCCGCCTTCGGCATCTCCTGGAAAATTTGCGCTCTGATTTCGAGCCTTTTCCTTGAGGTACACTAAGTACATCTGCGAAAAAGTGCCTTTATCAAAACCCAAATTTTCTCAGGATTCGCTCTCGCCGAATTATGCGGTGTCGCCTATAATCTGTTTTATGGGTATCGGCTTTAATCAGCAAACCGCCCATTTCGTAGGGGTCGATCCCCAGATCGACCCGAACACCGGGGCATTGTACAAGTCATAAGGTTTCGCCGGATCACGAGCATTGTCAAAAACGGCGGGCCGACGAGGGCGTCGGCCCTTTCGACACATTTCTCAGCCGCAGAAGGAGGGGACGGCATGAAAATCAAGGGCTGGCTTCTCACCATGGTGAGTCTGCTGCTGATGTTCGGCACGGTGCTGGGGATGCGCCTGTGGCAGCGGCAGAACCGCGCGGTCCGGGCCGACAGGCTCTTCGAGGCGGGCAGCTACGAGGACGCGCGCGCCATCTATCTCGAGCTCGAGGACGCGGAGAGCGCCGCAAAATGCGAGGAGGCCTTGCGCCTTGCGCGCTACGGGGAGGCGGCAGCCCTCCTGGACGCGGGCGAGTACGAGCGGGCGGAGGAGGTCTTCCGCGCGCTCGGCGACTATCGGGACAGCCGGGAGCTTACGCAGCGATGCGTCTTCCTCCGCGCGGGGGCGCTCGCAGCGGACGGGCTGCCCGAGAGGGCGCGGGAGCTCTACCTCTCGCTGGGGGACTACCCGGGCGCGAAGGAGGCCCTCGCCTCCATGCGCTCCGCGCTCTATGAGCGGGCGCTGGCCCTCGCCTCGGTGGGCGGGTACGCAAAGGCCTGCGAGCTCTGGCGGGACCTGGGCGATTATGAGGACAGCGCGCAGCTTCTGAGGCGGGGAGAGCGGGCGGCAGCTCAGCAGGCCGACGGCTACCGCATGAGGCTCAACGACCCCCAGAACCGCTTTGAGAACACGTATTACCGTGAGACCTATGTGTGCGACGAGGCCTACATCCTCTTCCCGGAAAAGCCCAGCGCCGACACGCGCTTCTTCCTCTACATCCCCGGCGGCCGGGGCGAGGAGATCTATTCCGAGTTTCTGTACTGCTATCTGGCAAACCCCGCGCCCGACACCCTCTCGGTCATCCTGCGCAGCAACGACCTGCCCGACCTGGACGGCTGTCTCGAGAAGGGCCTGCGCATCCTGGACGAGGCGGCGGCGGACTGCGGCCTCTTCGTGCGCTCCTTCGTCGCGGCGGGTTCGAGCCTCGGCGCATACCCCGCGCTCCAGATGCCCCGCGCCGCTTACGGCCGGGGCGTGAAGGTCTCCTGCGTCCTCTCGCTGGACGCGGGCAACCAGTGGGGCGAGTCGGCCCTGGCGCCGGACTTTGAGCAGTGCCGCGCTCTCGCAAGGACCGGCACGCACTTCTATCTCTTCCAGCCGACCTGGGTGGACATGGACTACGAGCCGATCCGGATGCTCGTCAACACCGGCAACTGGGTCATGCTGGCCGGCTGCCTGCGCGAGGATCACGAGCAGATCACCTACGACGCCATGAATCTCGGCGTCATCGACTGGGCCCTCGGCGACCGCAGCGGCCCCTGCCCCGGCGAGATCTACAGCTTCCGCAGACTCACGCCGGAGTGAGACGATTCCCGATAAAACCGGCCGGGGCGAAAGCAATTCGCTTTCGGCAACACCGCACAATCCGCCTGCGGCATCTCCTGGAAAATTTGCACTCTGATTTCGAGCCTTTTTCTTGAGGTACACAAAGTACATCTGCGAAAAAGTGCCTTTATCAGAACCCAAATTTTCTCAGGATCTGCTCTTGCCGAATTAAGGAGAACACACCATGACCGAAAAGCTCTACTATCAGGACAGCCACCTCTTCAGCTTTGACGCCGTCGTGCTCGACTGCCGCGAAGAGAAGGCGGGGTACAGCGTCGTGCTGGACCGCACGGCCTTTTTCCCGGAGGGCGGCGGGCAGCTCGCCGACACCGGGACCCTCGGCGGCGCGCGCGTGCTGGACGTGCACGAGCGGGGAGGGGAGATCCGCCACCATACCGACGCGCCGCTGCCCGTCGGGGAGACGGTGCAGGGCGTCGTGGACGCGGAGCAGCGCCTCCGAAGGATGCAGAACCACTCGGGCGAGCACATCCTCTCCGGACTCGTCCACAGCACCTTCGGCTTTGACAACGTGGGCTTCCACATGGGCGAGGAGTGCATGATCATCGACTTCTCCGGCGAGCTTTCATGGGAGCAGCTCACAGAGCTCGAGACGCAGGCAAACGCGGTCATCCGCCAAAACCTCCCCCTGCATGTCTGGTTCCCGGACGCGGCGGAGCTCAAAGCTCTCGACTACCGCAGCAAGCTGGAGCTGACGGAAAACGTGCGCATCGTGGAGATCCCGGGCGTGGACCGCTGCGCCTGCTGTGCCCCGCATGTGAAGAGCACCGGCGAGGTCGGCGTACTCAAGCTCCTCGACTCCCAGCGCCATCGCGGCGGCCAGCGCGTGAGCGTGGTGTGCGGCATGGACGCGCTGGAGGATTACCGCGCGCGGCAGGAGAGCGTGACGGACATCTCCCGCGCCCTCAGCGCAAAGCGGGGCGAGGTCGCGCAGGCGGTGCGGCGGCTTCTGCTGGAGCAGCAGGGGATGAAGGAGAAAAACGACGCGCTGTCTCTCGCGCTCGTCGCCTGCATGGCGCAGGCAGAGCCCGCGGCGGACGGCAACATCCTCGTCTTCAGCGAGATCCTGGGCGAGATCGCCCAGCGCGAGCTCGTCAACCTCCTCATGGAGAAGGCCGGCGGCTTCGCGGCGGTGTTCTGCGGCGGTGACCGGGAGGGCTGGCGCTACATCATCGGCAGCCGCCATGTCGATCTGCGCGCCGGTACACGGAAGATCAACGCGGCGATCGAGGGCCGCGGCGGCGGAACGGCGCAGATGATCCAGGGCAGCGCCCGCGCCTCGAGAGCCGAAATCGAAGATAAACTAAAGGTGCTGTGTGTTTAGACAAAACAGGCAAAAATGTACAAAAACCCGCGCGCAAAAATACAGGAATCTTACGAATCCGACGAAATGAGAATTGACAAGACATTCACGCTTTGTTAAAATATAGCCATGAGTGAGGGCGCATTGCGCCCGCTTGTATTACGGACAAATCGGAAATCAAATTTGGAGGGTTATCTTGTGAAAGATCTCAAGCATCTGATCTACTTTGAGAATCTGCTTCAGGAAGCCAATAACGAGCTGGTCAAGCAGGCCAAGAAGGACGGCAAGCGCGCGATCGGCTACACCTGTTATTTCATGCCTGAGGTACTTCTCGACCTGCCCGGCTGCTTCTCCGTGCGACTGAGAGCGCCGCGCTGCACATCCCCCGACATCGCGACCTACTACCTCTCCGGCCGTGTGTGCCACTATGCCCGAAGCCTGATGGAGCGCGCGCTTGAGGGCGGGTACAACTTCCTCGACGCCCAGATGGCCACCGAGACCTGCACCGCCACCTGCCGCTTCCAGGAGCATCTGCAGCAGAAGCACCTCGATTCCGTCGAGGACATGCGCATCATCGACAACGACGACTTCTTCTGCGAGTTCACCGACATTCCCTTCAAAAACAACGAGAACAGCTACCAGCATTTTGAGACGCAGCTTCGCGCCCACGTCCTCGAGCCGCTGAACAAGAACTTCGGTATCGACATCTCCGACGAGGCGATCGTCAAGACGGTCGAGGCGCACAACGAGGTCTGCCGTCTCATCAACGAGATCGGCGATTACCGCAAGCTCGACAACCCCACCATCACTGGCTATGAGTTTCATGTCATCCAGCTCGTCAGCCTCGCCTGCCCCAAGGAGCTGATCCTGCCCTACCTGCGCGAGACTGCCGAGGAAATGAAGACCCGCGAGCCCGACGTCAAAAAGAACTACCGCTGCAAGGTCGTCCTCGCCGGCTCCGAGAACGACGACCCCGATTTCACCAAGCTCATCGAGGGCTGCGGCGCCCTCGTCGTCTGCGACCGCTACTGCTACGGCGCGGTGGAGAGCCGCGTCCCCATCGTCCTCGAGGAGGGCAAGAGCCCGCTCAGATGCATCGCCGAGCACTACCTCAAAACCTCCAACTGTCCGCGCTTCATGCCTCAGGACGAGATGCGCGCCAGAAAGAAGAGACTTGCGGACCTCGCAGGCGAGTATCACGCCGACGGCATCATCATCGCCTCCAACAAGTTCTGCGAGTATTGGAGCTATGAGCGCGTGATCGACACCTTCATCCTCAAGCGCGACTACGATCTGCCTGTCTGCTCCATCGAGAAGGAATACATCAACTCCGCGTCCGGCCAGCTGCGCACGCGCTTCCAGGCCTTCGTGGAGAGTATTGAGATCAAGCACATCCAGGAGGGCAAGTACAATGGCTAAGAAAAAACTGAGCAAGACACTCAAGGATTTCTGGTACGGCAAGCCCCATACCGCAGAGGAAGGCGGCCGCCGCCTGGGCGAGCTTTACGAGGACAAAACCGGCCTGCTCAAGCACAGAGAGTGGAGAGGCGTCAAGGACACCTTCTACTACATGTACATGATCTGGGGCTACAACTATCTCCACATGGTCACGGACATCCTCAAGTACAGCAACAACCCCGTCGATTTCGTCAAGGGCACCTGGCGCTACCGCTGGATGGGTCAGACCTACCTGCCCGTCATCCACTGGTTCGAGCGCGGCCTGCAGGGTATGCGGGGCGAGGCGCTGCGCGCCTCCGCGTGGCACTACCGCGCCATGGTCTCCGCCTCCATCCAGCAGATCTGCAACTTCTTCAACGCCGATACCCGCCTGCACGGCGGCAAGCAGAACGACGCCTACCGCCACAGCATCTACGCGAACGAGACCACCTGCGGCACGCTGTTCTATCCCTTCATGGACGCGGGCTACAAGTACATCCCCATCGAGATGATCCCCTACTTCGTCACCTGCCACGTCAATTCCCACACCGTTCTCAACTACATCGACGCGGTCCAGTCCATCGGCCTGCCGGGCGACCCCTGCCCCATGTGCCAGGCCGAGGCGGGCATCTTCGTCCTGGACGATGTGCCCGATTCCTCCCCGATCGTCATCACCTGCAACGAGGCCTGCGACGCCTCCGTCTCCACCTCCACGCTGCAGGACTGGTTCGCGGACAAGCCGCTCTTCGCCCTGCCCGTCCCCATGCAGTTTGACGATCCCCTGGTCAAGAAGTACTGCATGAACGAGATCGAGGAGATGTGGAAGTTTATCGAGGAGCAGACCGGCGCTCCCTTCAGCTGGGAGTCCATGGTCAGGCGGCTCGAGAAGCAGAACAAGCTCCAGCGCGACGAGTGGGAGAAGTGGGAGGTCGCCGGCAAGACCGATTACTATCCCGTAAACGGCGTGGCACAGGCGCTGTTCCGCATCTTCTCCACCCAGTACGGCATCCAGGGCGACTTCTGGGATGAGGCCAGCGAGAAGGTCAAGAAGATCATGTACAGGTGCGTCGAGAAGAAGATCAACCCCTTCCCGAAGACCCGCCACCGCGTGATTGCCTGGTCCTGCGCCCCGCTGTACTTCTCCAACTGGTGCACCTGGGCCTACAACTGCTGGGGCCTGAACACCATCATCAACATGGACTCTCTCATGTTCGACATGGAGATCCGCACCGACTCGTACGAGCATATGCTGGAGGATGCGGCGACCTATCACATGTGGGCCCCCATGCGCCGCATGGCCGTCGGCGGTATGCACCACATCTTCGAGCTGTGGGATTACATGGAGCGCTTCAACTGCGACATGGTCGCCATGTACGACCAGCTCCAGTGCAAGGGTATGCAGGGCGTACACGGCCTCTTTGAGGACGAGTTCCGCAAGAGGAACATCAAGGCCTTCTGGATGCCGCACGCGCTGCCCGACTGCCGCACAGTCTCCCGCGCGGAGATCCGCCGCCTCATCAACGACTATATGACCACCGTCATGCACGAGGAGCCGCTTGACCCGTCCCTGCTCGACTTTGACGACTCCATGACCTGGTAATGGGAGGAAGACGAACGATGAATAAAATCTGCAAGAAGCTGCTCAAGCTGCTGGGCATCGTGTTTCTGGCCAACGCCGCGCTGTTCTGCGTGTTCTGGTTCGACCTGGACGGCAAGCTGATGTTCAACGTTGTGGAGCCTTTCCTGAAAAAGCACTACGACAATATGGAGCGCAAGGACGTTCTCAACACGCCTTACGATCTCGACAAGTTCCCCAAGTATTAATAAGTATTAATAAGAAAGCCGGGCAAACCCCTCAGCCAGCCTCTGGCTTCAGGCTCCCCCTTGCAGGGGAGCCTAAAGTCGGATGACGGAGAGGGTCCGCGGACAGTGTGCGGGACGGGACGCCCTCTCAGTCATGGCCTTGCGTGAGATCGGCCATGACCGCTCCCCCGGAGGGGGA
>CACZDN010000036.1 GCA_902779945.1 Oscillospiraceae bacterium
GGTATGGACGTTCGGAAATACGGGACGATCCCGTATTCCTGCACGGCGTCAATCAAATCCTGCTTCTTTCGGATATAGAAATCATAGGCCATTTATCTCAGTCCTCTTTTCCGTCTTCCTTGCTCCATCATATTACATCAGGTGCAAAAACCGTCTTTGCGGAATTTGACTGCTTTGATTTCCATGGGTGTTTCCTCCTTTTATTTGCACTTGAAGCACTTCCTGTGCCATTCCGGGGCTTCAGGCATCTCACAGGCAGCGATCACGCGGCGGCGAATGATCAGGAAAACGCCGCAGCATACCGCGCAGCAGCGAATACCGGCGTTGAGAGCTTTTATATATTGTACACGATGAGCTTATTCGTTTCAATGGTTTCATCCATCATAGCCGATCCCTTCGGCGGCAGCCTCCGCGCGCACAATGCTGACGCAGCCATGAGCCGGTACCGTTTTTTTGCGGTACCGGCTCTCTTGTGACAATTGGAAAAGGCACCGCATACCCGATGCCTTTTCGGTTTTATCCGTGTTCAATGTTGTTTTTCTCCAGCCACGCGGTCACGTTGGTCGAAAGGCCGCTGTCGCCGGTGATCGTATAGGCGGGCGCAAGCCCCGCATCGCGGCTCCTTGCGTTCGCGTAACGGATGGCGTCCAGCCAGGAGATGCTCTCCACAGGGAAGGTATCGCCCGTAAAGTCGCTGGGGTTCTCGCCCATCAGGCGCGCATAGTCCGCCTGCGTGGTCTCACAGGGGTCGATGAAAAAGGCGGAAACGCTGACCTCACGCTGGGTCTCGTCCTTAAGGCAACACCGCACAATCCGCCTTCGGCATCTCCTGGAAAATTTGCGCTCTGATTTCGTCACTTTTCCTTGAGGTACACAAAGTACATCTGCGAATCTCGGGATCTGCTCTTGCCGAATTATGCGGTATTGCCTTAATGCGCCAGTTTTCCGTCTCGGGGCTGCCCATGAGACAGCGCCCGGAAGGGATCAGCACGAAGCCGTCATCCAATTCCGTAGGCGCCGCGCTCTGCATGACGGGCTCCGGAGTAGAGGCCGTTTCGGCGGGCTGCGCCTCGGGGACGGTCCAGGCCGCGTCGAAGTCCAGATCGTTGTCCCCGGGAAAGGCAGTGTTGAGCGCAAGGCCAAGCACCGCTGCTGCGGCTATGCTTCCAAGGATCAGCGCCGGTTTCTTCTTCCGCTTCATGCACAAAACGCCAAGCTCCGCGCCGAGAAAGGCCCAGGTACCGAGCATCAGGGCGTTTTCCAGGAAGACCAGCCAGAATGCCTTTTCATAATCCAGAAACGCAAAGGGCACGCGGAAGAAGAGGTAGTTCGGCATCCCGTTTCTGAGGAACAGCCAGAGACCGACACCGCCGAGCACCGCACCGACGGCGGTCAGGAGCGTCTGTGCGTTTTCCTTCATTCTGCCGAGCATAAGCGGTATGTGCAGCCCCAGGTGCAGCCCCATCAGGACAAAGCTCCAGTGGCTCATGGCAAGGTGCGTCGGGCGCACAACAATCAAGGTCCGCGCCTGGTAGAGAAAGGGCACGGCGTACTCGCTCATGGACATGCCGCAGAAGGCCGTCACCAGCATGGACGCCAGCAGCAGGAGGTTGACTGTTGTCGCAGTGCTGCGGTAAGGGTTGTATCTGCCCTTGAAAAGCGCCGCGTACCAGCGCCGGTTGAGGAACTGGTGGAGAATGACGGTCAGGGTCATGAGAACGCCGGTCCACTCGTGCTTCTCCTCCCCCGTGACCTGATAGGACATGAGGCATAGCAGGAGGATGAGCATACAGGCATCCACGAGCTTGCGCAGACCGTCCCGTTTGATGCTCTGCATATTGCTCATTTGTGGCTGTCGATCCAGCGCTGCAGTTCGTTATCGGAAACGCCGGAGCTGAAGCGGGTGGAGCTGAGGAAGTTGCCGGTTCCGGCCTGCTCGCCCAGGGTCTCCCCGGTGCGGCCCGCGCCGCTGCCGCCGGAGGTGCAGAACGGAATGACGGTGATGCCCGTAAAGTCATGGCTCTCCACAAAGGTGCTCATGATGCGCGGGGCCTGTCCCCACCAGATGGGGTAGCCGAGGTAGAGGGTGGTGACACCGTCGAGCGAGATGTCTTCCGCGATCTCGGGGCGGGCGTCGGGGGTGTTCTGCTCCACGGTGGCGCGGGTCGAGCGGTCATTGTAATTCAAATCCTCTGCCGTATACGGCTGGGCCGGGACAAGATCCACAAGCTCTGCGCCGGTGAGAGCCGCGATCTTCTCGGCGATGCCCTTCGTGGTGCCGGTGCAGGAGAAGACGACGACCAGGCTTTTGTTTTCCCGAACGGCTTCTGTGGGCGTTTCTTCGGCAGCTGCCACAGCAGGAGCGGCCACCGGCGTCTGCGCGGGAGTCGGGGCTGCCGGTGCCGGGGTGGATGATGTTGCCTGTGCCGGGGTGCTGCCGCAGCCTGCGAAAACAAGCGTCAGGGCAAGCAGGAGTATAACAATCAGTTTTGTTTTCATTTGCTCTGCTTCCTTTTCTTTTTTTCAGAATTGCTTAGGCTTCCTCGTTCCAGATTTCCTTTGCCTGGCGGAAAACCGCCCAGCCCTTGGGCCAGCCCACATACATGGCGGCATGGGTAATGACGGCGGCGATCTCCGCTTTCGAGACGCCGTTGTTCTTTGCGTTTTGCAGATGATAGCCGAGGGACGAATCCGTGATCCCCGACGCCATCAGTGACACGACGGTGATGATGCACTTAGTCTTCAGGTCAATCGCCTCCTCGTTCCAGACCTCGCCGAAGAGCACATCGTCGTTGAGGTGGGCGAACATCGGCGCAAATTCGCCGAGCTGTGTACGTCCCGCTGTCTGTGTGATTTTCTTGTTCATGTCATATTCTCCCTTTATTCTTTGATAAACTTCATATCCTTTTCCGACAGGGCGGAATCGTCGGAAACAAAACGCTCGACCTTCATGTGAAGGTCATATTTTTCCCGCAGGGCTGCGATCTTCGCCATCATCGGAGAATCGTGGTGCGCGTCGATGGCCGCCTGATCCCGCCACCGGTCGATGAGCAGCACCGTTTCGGGATCATCCATCGGGAAAAAGTATTCATAGCGCACATTTCCGTCCTCTGCGCGGATCGCGGCGACGGCGCCGCTTTGTACCATTTCCTCTGCAAAGGCTCTGGCACTGCCGTTTGTGCCGGTATAATAGAGATTGACTGTGATCATTGCAAGCCTCCCAGCAGCGTGCGAATAAAGTCATAAGCCATGTTGCAGGTACTCATATAAACGTAGGAAATCCCCGCCTCCCGCATGGCCTGTTTTTGCTTCTCCGTTACCATGGTATATGGATAAAGGCCATAGACAAAGGGCAGGAAGGCATACAGGAAGGTCTGGCGCCCCTGTTCGTCCAAGGCGGGCACGAACTTTTTCAGGCACCGGTCCAGCGCGTCTTTCGAGGCCCCATAAGCTTTCTTGAACGCAACCAGGCGCTCCATGCGGGAATTTGCTTCCATGTCAAACATATTCATGCTCAGGAGCTTGAGCATCAGCGGCCGCCGCTCCAGTGCATGTGCCAGTGCGGAGGACAGTTCATCCAGCGTCAGGCTTTCGTTCTGCTCGCAGAGGCTGTCAAGGTCACTCGTAAAGTATTCGTATTCCTGCGCGAAAAGGGCAAGGAAGATTTCTTCCTTCGACTCGAAATAATTGTAGATCGACGTGCGGGTAAAGGAGGTCTGCTGCCCGATCTCCTTAAGTGTGATATCCTTGAAGCTCATGGTTTCATAGAGTCTGCGGCAGGCGGCGATGATTTCCTCCCGCCGCGCATTGGTCAGCTCCGGTGATCCTTTCGGCATTTCTCTGTACCTCGTTATCTGAATTTCTTTCCCGGCTCAAAGGCCATCTGCGGGAAGGAGTTTTGCTTTGTCTATGATAAGATTCTTCGGCACTTCGTTCCTCAGAACGACAGTGACTGACTCGTTATAAAGCCATATTTACGATCAAACCGGTCACGAAGGAAAAGGCCATCACAAAGGCCAGATACAGCAGAAAACGCCGGATGCCCAGCACGATTTTCAGGGCTCCGAGGTTCGTGATCTTCGTGCTCGGCCCGGTGAGCATGAAGGCCGCGGCGCTGCCGAGACTCATCCCCTGCCAGAGCCATTCCTGCAGAAGCGGGATCGTCCCGCCGCCGCAGGCGTAGAGCGGCACCCCGACGGTCGCCGCCATCAAAACGCCCCAGGCCTTGTTTCCGCCGAAGACATCTGCCATCAGATCCTGCGGCACATAGCGCTGAAAGAGAGCCGAAAGCAGGATACCGAACAGAAAATACAGGCCTGTCGCCCTCACATTGCGCCACAGATTTTTGAGATAGCGCATGAGCAGATTCGGGTCTGTGTCCCGGCTGGCCCTTTCCTCAAAACCGGTGAAGTTAAAAAAGGGTTTGTTTCGATAGAAATGCCAAATCAAAAGTCCCGCCGTGCAGCCGCAGAGAAAGCAGCTCACGATCCGCACCGCCAGCGCCGTCGTCCCAAGAGCGGCGCTGTAAATGATCAGCTGGGGATTGAGCAGGATGGAGGCCATCATGAAGGCCGCCAGCCAGTCGTGGCGCATCCCCTGTCTGGAGAAGGAGGCCGCGATGGGGATCGTGCCGTACATGCAAAGCGGCGAGGCGATCCCCAGGACGCAGGCCGGGACAATGCCGAAAAGCCCCCATTTCGCGTCCTTCATCCGGGCAAACATGCCGTGGATACGGTCCCTGGCAAAAACGCTGACCGCAGAGCCGATCGCCATGCCCAGCACCCAGTACCGGAAGATCTGCCGGAATTGCAGATCGAAATAATACCAGATATAGATCGCTTCCCGGCAAAATATGTCAAGCATCCAAATCTACCAGATTGTAGGTCCTGCTGCCAAGGCCGATCTCGGCGGCGTATTCCAGCGTGTGCAGGCCGTCGCGGGATTCGATACGACGGACAAGAGACTCGTTGCCCTCCGCCTGCCACACGAGGTCGATGCAGGCCTGATCCAGCGCCACCGGGTCGGTGGAGGCGAGAATACCGATGTCGTGGATATCCGGCTCGGCGGGGTTGCCGTCACAGTCGCAGTCCACAGAAAGGCGGTTCATGACGTTGATGTAGACGATGTGCGCCTCGCCCACATGATCGCGCACGGCGGTCACCATCTCTGCCATGGCCTCCAGCCAGGCGTCCTGATCGCTGTGCATGATGCTGCCGCTGGTGCGTGTTCCGGCGGAATGGACATAGACCTTGCCGCCGGGTGAGGACATGCCGATGGCGACGTTCTTGATCGCGCCGCCGAAGCCCGCCATAGCGTGGCCCTTGAAGTGGGACAGGATCAGCCAGTCAGAGTAATTCTCCGCGTGGCTGCCGACGATGGCGTACTCCAGACGCTTGCCGCCGGTGACGGGCCACTGCACCTCGCCCTCCTCGTCCATGAGGTCAAAGTCTGCAAAGGAGGTGAAGCCGTGATCCGCAGCGACCTGCTTATGCAGGGCGGAGCTTGCGCGGGAGCCGCCGTAGGCGGTGTTGCATTCGACGATCGTGCCGCCGACGGACTGCACCAGCGGGCCGATCAGCTCGGCACGGAGGTAGTTGCTGGCGGGCGGCTCCCCCGGTGGAGACCTTGACGGCGAGCCTGCCGGTGGGAGTCCAGTTCAGCGCGTCATACACGCGCTGCAGGCCCTCGGGCGAAATATCCGCGGTAAAATACACCGTGGGCGCGCCCTCCTCGGCTGACGCGGCCTGTACGGACAGCGCAGGCACAAGAGACAGCACCAGGAGCAAAGCGAACAGTTTTTTCATGTTGACCTCCCCTTTTCTGATTTGCAATGAAAATCAGTTCATCTTCATGCAGGCGCCGAGCACGTCCCCTGTCTCCAGATACTCATAGGTCGGGAACTGGAACAGCACGGGCTTGAATTTGCGGTAGTCGATCTTGTCCGTTTCGGTCAGGACGTCCTCCTCCACATAGGTCCCGGTAATGCGGCAGATGAAGTTGTCAAAGCCCTGGAGATCGTAGATATCCTCCACCTCACACTCCATCGTGACCTTGGCCTCGTCGATCATCGGTGCGCCCTTCTCGCCGATGGTGTAAGCAAACGCTTCGGACTTGTCTGTCTTATTGCCGCTTACGCAGCCCATTTTATCCGCGTCCCTGAGCCAGGAGGCGTCCACCACGTTCACGGAGACGACTTTGTTTTCCCGGATGCCCTTGTTTGTATAATGCGCCTTGACCATGGAGAGCATCAAATGGCTGTGCGCCATGATGCCCGCGTGGGCCACCAGGGTCCAGTTCGGCTTTCCGTCCACCATCGCGCCGACCACGATCACCGGCGCCGGATACAATGCGAGCTGCGCTCCCGTATTCTTTTTCAAGTTGATACTCCCCTTCGAAAATCATATTGACACGCTGTCAGAACGTACTATAGCACCATTCTGACAGCGTGTCAATATCATTTTTTCTTTTTTCACGGCTTTGTTTGCTGATGACATTATGCCGCACGGTGAGCAGACACAGCAGGAATCGTCACGATGCCTTCCTCGATCATCCAGTCGATCTCTTCGGCGATGCTCTGTGCCATGGGGCGGGGGCTGTAGCCCAGCTCCGCGACAGCCTTGGATGAATCGGATTCGTTGCTGCGCACGAGCTTATACACGGCAAAGCTCGTCATGCGCTGGGGTTTGCGGGTCAGTTTCTCAGCCATATCGCTCATCCTGCCGAGCAGCCTGCCGATGCCGGCGGGCAGGATGGTCTTGATGGTGGGCAGGCCTGTATGCGCAGAGAGGATATCGAAGACCTCCTTCATCCCGATCATATCGCCGCCGAGGATATAGCTCTCGCCCGTGCGCCCGTCCTTGCAGGCGCGGATGATGGTTTCAGCCATGTCGCGGTTATCGGCACAGTTAAGGCAACACCGCATAATTCGCCTGCGGCATCTCCTGGAAAATATGCGCCCTGATTTCGAGCCTTTTTCTTGAGGTACACAAAGTACATCTGCGAAAAACTGCCTTTATCAGAACCCAAATTTTCTCAGGATCTGCTCTTGCCGCTCTGTCACTGTTCCGATCCCGGCAGCTTCAGCAGCGTCAAGGATGACGGAGGCAGATGCAAGATCCTGCAAAGCAATGCCCGTGGAGTCAAACACTGTGATATCCTCCGGGTTTTGTCTGCCCCGCGCCTTCCCGAGGATGACATCGCCGATCTCTGCCTGCAGCTCCGGCAGAAGGCCCATCCGATGCGGGACCTCGCATTCGCCTACAGTGAAGCACTGTGTCCTGTCATCGCCAAACACAAGCGCCTTTCCCATGAGGGAAGGATCCAGCTCCTCCTTCCCGGTCATATCCGCACCGATGCAGCTGATATGCGTCCCGGGCTTTACCCAGTCCGCCTGAATGATCGGCTCATAAGACGGTGTGGCAGTCAGAATCACATCGCTCCCGCGTACGGCCCTCTCGAAATCCGATACGGCGGAGATGGTGAACTGTCTCTCCGCGCCGCTGTCGGCGAGAAGCGTCATCACTTTCTCTTTCAGGGTCTGAAGACGCTGTGCGGCCTTTTGCGGATTGCGCGGATTGGCAAGCCATACCGTTTGAATCTGCGGCAAAACAAACAGCGTCGCTGCGATCAGGCAGGCACTCTGCGCTCCGCAGCCGACCATCAACAGTTTTTCCGCATCCCGGCGGGCCAGATATTTGGCCCCGATCGCGCCGGCCGCACCGGTGCGAAGACCCGTGACCGGTCCGGCATTCAGCATAGCCTTCGGTGCGCCGGTCTCCCGGTCGAACAGGAGTGAGGTCCCGAACAGCTCCGGCAGCCCCTTCGCTTCATTTGTGCCGTACCACGATACGACCTTGAGGCCGAAGATTCTCTCCCGCTTCAGGTCGCCGGACTTGATATCCAGATCCGCCTGGCCGTGTACGAATTCATGGAATACCATCGGCCAGATACACCCGTCGCCATTGCTTTTCTGACGATAAGCGTTTTCCACGGCCTGTACAGCCATGTCGAGCGTGAAAAGCTTTTCAATATCCTTTGCGCATAAAATCCGCACTTCTGCCATTGTTATTTGCCCTCCTGTTCCAACGCTTTCATAAACCGGCTGAACGCATCCAGCCCCTTGAGCAGTGTATCTCTGTCGCTTGCATAGCCGATCCGCACGCTCTTCGGCTGCTCGAAACAGTCGCCGGGCGTCACGAAGGCTCCGGTTTCCTCCAGCAGTCTGCGGCAGAAGTCATAGGAAGGAATGTCAAAGTCATAATAGACCAGCGCAGTCGTTCCCGACTGCGGCTTCACATAGGATACATGGGGCTCCTTCTGCACCCAGGCATCCAGCACGTTGAGATTTTCCCGCACGATTCCCCGGTTGCGCCTCAATAGCGCGTCACTGTGCTCCAGAGCAAGTGCGGCCACCGTTTCATCCAGTATGCCGCAGCTGATATGGTTGTAGTCCCGGTGGGAAAGGATCGACCTCATCAAAGCCCGGTCATGGGTTGCGATCCAGCCGAGTCGCAGTCCGGCAAGGGCGAAAACCTTGGACATGCTGCTGACCGAGATTCCCTTGTCGTAGAGATCAACAATGGACTCACACCACGCGTCGGTCTGGGAGAGATGGCGATACACCTCGTCGCAGAGAATATAGGCATCCACACGTTTGGCGATCTCCACGATCTCTTTGAGCAGCTCCGTACTCATCAGCGCACCGGTCGGATTGTTGGGATTGTTGATGCAGATGAGCTTTGTCCCCGGCACAGCCAGACGGCGCAGTTCATTCAGATCAGGCAGATACCCGTTTTCCTTCTCCAGCTGCAGCACCTGAACATCCGCCTGGTAGGCCTCCGGGATCGAATAGAGCTGCTGGTAAGTCGGCATGATGCTGATGACCCGGTCGCCGGGTTCGATGAGAGAATAGAACACATGATGGTTGGCGCCGGCCGCCCCATGGGTTGTCACCACCTCGTCCGGGTGGATCGTGTGGTAAAGCCTGCAGATCCCCTCCTTCATGGCCGGAGCGCCTTCAATGTCTCCGTAGGTCAGTTGGCGGGCGCGAAGCGATTTCAGGAATGCATCTCCGTCGATCCCGCAGAGATCGAAAAGTGTATCCAACGAGATCGAGTCCACGCAGGTCTCCGCGATGTTGTAATGCGCCGTTGTCTCATAAGCGTTCATCCACTCTTCCACCGCAAAAGGTTTGATATTCATTGCCAGTCCTCCTTTCATTTGAAAGGGCATCCAAAGCTCTCCCTTATAACACACCTGCCGGTATGCCGTACCTACGGAAAAGCTCTGGATGCCCTTTGATCCTGCACCCGGTGGTGCAGGTGGCTGTTTATTTAATTCAAGTGCATAATAAACCAAAGTAGAATGGATGTCAAGTTTTTTTTACTTAAGGCAGCACCGCATAATTCGGCGAGAGCGAATCCTGAGAAAATTTGGGTTCTGATGAAGGCAGTTTTTTGCAGGAATACTTTGTGTATTGCAAGAAAAAGTATGGAAATCACCCATTGACAGCGCTCCCAAATGTTCGCTATAATGTCCGTGTTGGGACTGAGCCATAATTGCTCAGTCTCCTTCTCCGGGCTTTTGCCCGGTTTTTATACAGGCGAGTGTGGCGATTCGCCGCACTCGTTTCTATATGCTGCAGATTCTGTTTCATTTGAGAGGATGTCCACCATGAAGCGCCTTGCCGTTTTCTTTCCCGGAATCGGGTACACCGTAGATAAGCCGCTCATGCACTACAGTCGAAGACTTGCCGAAAAACATGGTTTTGAAATATGCCTCCTGCCATACAGCGGCTTTCCGAAGAAGGTCAAGGGCGATAAAGACAAGATGCAGGAGTCGTATAAGCTCGCTCTGAAGCAGGCAAAAGAGATGCTCTCCGATGTAGATTTTGAGGATTACGACGATATATTGTTTGTCGGGAAGAGCATCGGAACAATCGTGGCAGCCAAAATTGCGTCCAAGTCCTCTGTCCGAGACCGCATACGGTTCATTTACTATACGCCGCTTGAAGAAACCTTCTCTTTTCCGGTACAGGATGCGATCGTTTTTACCGGCTCGGCAGATCCTTGGGTGGAAGCTGGGCACATTCCTGCGCTGTGCAGGGAATCGGGTATCCCCTGCCGCGTGATCCCAAACGCGAATCATTCGCTGGAAACTGCCGATCCGGTGCAGGACATTCTCACGCTCCAGAAGATTATGTCTTTAACTGAACAGTATATGGCGAAATAAACAGCAGCGAAGACCATTTCTCAGGATTCCTGGTCTTCGCTGCTGTTTATTCAGGGAAGCATCATGCAAATCAGTCGACTGACAAACTGTTTTCAAAGATTCATGAATTGATATTGGTCCTTTCTCCTTGTTGAAAACCCGTGATTGAGATTTGAAAACAATGATCCGGAAGACAATTCCAAACGCTAATCCGTGCAGCGTTCTTATCACCTGAATCGTGTACCGGGAAGGCTTTTCGAGCTTACCTCATATCATGGCTGCCCGCGCCGCCCATGGAGGGGCCGCCGCCAAAGCCGCCGGACTGTTGAGCGCCGCTCATTTCAGGAGGCTGTTGATTGCCGAAGCTGTGTTCCGGTGCCTGTTCGTCAAAAACAGATGCATCTTCTTCGTGAACACTGCCCTCCGGGGCCGGCAGACCTGCGGCGCTGTCTCCTGTATGCAGTGGGTACTGTTCCTCCCCTATATCGATGATGCCTGTATCTTTATCTTGTTCTCTCTGTATGATGGGCAGATTTTCTCCCTTCGGTGCATCTGCCGCGGGCACTCCATTCTCATCCGGGAGCTGTCCGGCCTGTGGTTCCAATGGTATGCTTCCAACACCTGCGGTCCCCGCCCTGTCCGGCTGTAGGTTCGGTGTCTTTTTATCGTCAGGGTGAAATGCAGAGGTGTCAGCCGCAGGATCTTCCGGTCGGGTCAGCTCCGCAGCGCTGTTGTGCATGCCGGGCTGATTTTCGCTTTCCGGGGCGGGGATGGGCATATGCTCATTGACCGTCCGTTCCAGCTCGCGGCGAAGCCGCTCTGTGTGTTTTTCGTTTCTCGTATTCGCCGAAACGGAAACCGAAAGCGCAGCATCCTCCGGAGCTCTGCGCTGTTCAAGCTGCTGCATGGCAGACGTGATCGCGGAATCCACCGGACGATGCCGGAACTGTCGGATATCCAGCTCCGCAAGCAGCGCCTCCCCTTCTTCGTTTTCGGCATGAACGTCCAGAACATAGTCGAACATGTTAATGGTGTATTGAATACTGGAATCGGCGTCGAGCGTCACGGTGCCGTATGGCGTGGCGTAGGCTGCGCCGCCGATGCTCAAAAGCAGCGCCGCAGCAGCGGCGAGGGAGAAAACGGTACGCCGCCAGCGAGGCTGGACACGCTCATGCAGTTCGATGACCTGACCGAGCTTATAACCCGCGTCCCGGATTTTGACAACGCATCCGTCATCACGCAGCGCTGCGGCGTGTCCGTCACGAAAATCCACAATCACTGCCTTCACGATGCCACCCCCTCTTTTACAAATTTCAGATACTCCGCTATCTGCGGATAGTCGTCGCTGAGAACCAGCGCGGCCATAATGATGTACTTCCGATAACGATCCAGCGTCTTGCGCGACACGCCGCTCAGCCGGTATAGTTCGGCGGAGGGCAGCTTTTTGCTCTCGCGCAGCAGGCTCACCAGCAAGGGCGGATCTTTGAGAAGCCCCCGAATTGCCGCCGCGCATTCCCTTCGCGTCTTCTCCTGCCGGGGTGAGCATTCCGTCAGATCAAAAAAGCGGAAGCCATACTCGGACAGCATCGCATTGGCCGACACAATTTCATCATGAAGGCTCCGGTCAGACGCCTCGACGCTGTCCCGCACCACCGCGAGATACACATGCTCGGTGTCCTCCTCGGAATCTCCACTGCCGTCAAGAATATGGGGCGCGACATTGAACTCAGGGGCATGCTGTGACTCTTTTCGATACGTGTCTATCAGCTCACGCCGGATCAGCATCTGCGCGAAGGGCAGAAAATCTCCTTTTGTCTCATCATAGACGTCAACAGCATGGGAGAAGGCGCACAGAGCCACAGCCCATTCATCGTCGCTTTTGCCGACATAGCGGCGTGTCACCGCCGAGGCTGTGCGAAGGATGAGCTGCTCATGCTCCCGAATCAATTGTTCCCGCGCCTGTTCATCACCGGCTGCGCGCAGCGCCACGCTGTTGACCTCTTGCCCCATCGTCCTTCTCCGTTTCTGGAAGGGTTTTCACGGCGCGTCAGATTAAGGCAACACCGCACAATCCGCCATCGGCGCCTCCTGGAAAAATAGTGCCCTGACTTCGTCACTTTTTCTTGCAATACACAAAGTATTCCTGCGAAAACGCCAGAACCCAATTTTTCTCAGGATTCGCTCTCGTCGAATTGTGCGGTGCTGCCTTAACGCTTTTTTCGTATGATTCTGACGCGCCGCTTTTCTGTTTTATTGTATCATATCATTATTTTGCCGACAAGATTTTTGTTATCCTCTCATCCCCGGGCCGCCGAAGCTGCCAGACTGCCGGCCACTGAAGCCGCCGCCCATTTCAGGGGGCTGCTGACCATTGAGGCTCTGGCTGCCCATGTCGCCGGGGACACCGCCCATCTGGCCTGGCATTCCGCCCATGCCGTCGGGGCCGACTGTACCGCTCTGATTATTGAGGCTGAAATCCTCGGAGATATAGAGCTGACCGTCGTAGTCCATACCGGCTTCACCACCCTGCGTGGCACTGTGGATCTCGGCGCTGCCGCCGATGAGATTGATGCTGCCGTTGGAGTCAATGCCGTCGCCCTGGCTGTTGATGCTGAGCTTGCCGCCCATCATGTTAAAGCTGTAATCCAGCACACCCCCGTACAAGCCGTCGCCGTTTGCGGCATTGATGGCGTCATCGGCTGAGACAATGGAAAGATCACCGCCGTAGATGTTGACCACTGTACCCTCCAGGCCTTCATTGGATTGAGTAACGCGCACGGTGGGGCCTTCGCCGCTGTCGGGATTGCCGATGGTGAGGATGTGGTCGGCGTGAATGGCGTCGTCGCCCGCCGTGATGGTGAAGTTGCCGCTCAGAAGCGTCACATCGTAATTGCCGTTGATGCCGTCGCTTACTGCGTTGATATTGACCGTTACGCCGTCAAAGATGAGACTGGAATCGTCGCCGGCCTTGATGCCGTTCTTGGCGTTGCCGTTGATGGTGAGGGTACCGTCGCCTGTCACATAGACATTGGAGTTGGCCTTGGCCTTGAAAGCCGCGCCGTCAAAGGCGTCTGCGATGTCGGGATCCTCTGAGTTCTCGTCGTCGGGGTTTTCGTTGTCGGTCAGCACCACGTTGCCGGAAATGATGACCTTGACCTCCGCCTCCTTATTGATGGAGACGGTCGCCCCGGTGGTGCTGGTCAGGTTCAAATTCTCCAGTACGAGCACGACGCCTGTCGTCCCCTTCTTGACGGTGATATTGCCGTCAGAGCTCTCGCCGGATACCACGTAGGTGCCGGAGGAGCTGATCTTCACCTGGCTGTCATCATCAGTTACTGAGATATAGGTTGCGTTGTCATAGTCAGCCTCAAGGGATGCCGCGCTGTTGGTCACAGTTCCGGACACAATTTCAGACGCGGAGGACGCCGTGTCCCAAGTCTGCAGCATATTGCCGGGCTGCTGGCCGTTGAAGGTATTGCCGTTCATCTCGGGAGGCTGCTGGCCGTTAAAGCTATTGCCGTTCATCTCGGGCGGCTGCTGGCCATTGAAGCTGCTGCCGTTCATCTCGGGAGGCTGCTGGCCGTTGAAGCTGCTACCGCTCATCTCAGGGGGCTGCTGACCGTTGAAATTATTGCCGTTCATCTCGGGAGGCTGCTGGCCGTTGAAGCTGCTGCCACTCATCTCAGGGGGCTGCTGGCCGTTGAAGCCATTGTCATTCACCGCAGGCTGAGGCGTGACAAGATCTGTGAACCAGTTTGCAGCGGTTTCAAAGATGTTCGGGACCGTTACAGCATCCGTGTTGGTGTAAGCAGGATAATCTGCAGCACTGTATACCGGCGCGGCCGCACCTGCAGGGCTGACCTCTTCAATAACGCCGCCGTTCATGGTAAGCCGGGTCGCAGGATCGAAGTTTGCCTGTGCCTGGATGCTGAAATGACCGTCGTTCATCGTCATGGCGTCGGCTCCGATGCCATAGCCGGGCGCTTTGATGGCATAACTGCCGCCGTTGAAGCTCAGGTTCGCACCGTCGGCACGGATCGCATCCTGACGCTTGCCGGTGACATACAGAGCACCGCTGCCGCCGAAGTCGAGATCAACGCGGCTGAAGATCGCGACGCCATACAGCGTATCCGTACCGCCGTCTACCACACGGTTGACAGAGCCCTCCGGCAGGGTGATCCTGAGCCTGTCGCCGCTGACAGCGATGATGCCGCCGCCATTGCCGCCGTCGATATCCACGCCGTCAAGGACAAGCTCCACCTCGCCCTCATGGGGATCGACATACACACAGCCCATGAGCTTACCCGTCAGGACATAGCTGCCCGGCTCCTGGATCAGGAGCCGGCCATCCTCATGACCGAGATCCACATCAGTCTGCGCAAACGCGTTTACAGATAAAAGGGAAAAAACAAGTACTGCTGCCATCAGGCAGGCGATGATTCTTTTTTTCATTTTGATTTCCTCCTGTTTTTCTGGCCTTAGCCTTTTCACTCAGTAATACGGAGACCTCTGTTAAAAAAGTTGGGTCGCAGATAAATATTTTTATGCGTATCGGCTTAACTCAGCTATCTTTGCAAAATCAACAATGACAGCTTAAAAGTGTGCTCCGTAGGGGCTGATGCCCTCATCAGCCCGGAACCTTATGACTTGTACAATGCCCCGGTGTTCGGGTCGATCTGGGGATCGACCCCTACGAAATGGGCGGTTTGTTGATTAAAGCCGATACCCATAAATATTTTTCATTCCCCGTACAGAACACTGTTTATATATAGTTGATGTCCATTCAAATCAAGCCCACTCAGGTCACCGTCCAGTGAAGTAACGGAGCTGTCGCCGGATAGTACCCAGCGGCTGTCCGAATCCATGGACACATTTACATTTCCTTCACCCTGAATGGCACCGCTGAAGGTGCTGGATCTCAAATCCATCAACAGAGAAGACATGGAATCTACAGAGATGTTGCCTTTCAGTTCCTGATTCTTCGCGTACAGCTCGCACTCGCCCCCGTTGCGCCCTTCCTTGCCCCAGCGTCCGGATGAGACGATCAACAGATCATTGCTCTCAGATAGAGCAAGCTCCGCATTTGATAAACAAATCTTGCCGGCGGTATTGGTGCAGTAGAACATGGCTCCGCTCCTGGCTGTCATGCTCCCGCCGGTCATGGTGAATACGCTCGTACCCACACTTGCATCACCGGAGGCGCTCTGATACAGCAGGACGTTGGCCTTTACGCTTCCCTCTTTCGTGGACTGATCGTTGCCTGTCAGCGTGCAGTTTTCTAAAGTCACGCTGTTTTTTCCTTCAATAATGACGGCACGGGAGTTTAACGATACGCAGTCGGCATTGCGCACGGTGATATCCGCCGTCGAATAAATGGCCGGGCAGCCATTGGACCCTGTCGAGGTATAAGTTCCTCCGTCCAGAATCATCGTACCGCCGCCGCGATCCGAACGAATTGCCGCTTTGCTGGCGCTCGTAACACGCAAATCCTTTCCTATCAGTGTTCCGCCGCCCGCGACCTGAACGCCTCCTGAGCCGCCTCCGGTCACGTTAACGGTACAGTTATCCATATAAATAGTACTGTTCTCATAGGCGAATACACCGGTTGCGTCAGACGCGGACGTCTGTATCTCACATTGAGATAAACGAATGACAGCGTTCCCATACGCGCGAACGGCCGCGTTTACGCCGCGAAAGCTGCTCGCATCGGCGCTGGAAGCGCTGCCGGAGAGCTTTTGCAATACAGCGCCTGTCACGCTGGCTTCCACAGAACTCGATGCTTCCAGCACACTTTCATTCTCCCCCTCGGCCGTATACGTTCCGCAAAGGATCGTATCGCCGTCAGACAGCGTCAGGGCGCTGTGCGACTCTGCGCATTCCGCTGTTTCTGTTTTTTCTCTCTCCCTTCCGGATTGATTTGGATTGTTATGGGCGCCTGCGGCTTCCGCTAATGCTGACATACTCAACAGGATAGAGACACAGACTGAAACCGCGATTGCTTTGAGTGTCGGTATTTTTGTGTGAACCATTTTGTACACCTCCAATTGTTATCTGCTATTGAATACGCAAGAAAGAATGCAAAAAATGGGGTCGGAGAACAGCCTTGAAGTGAAGTTCACAAAGCGTTCATATCTCCGACCCCGTTTTTTTCGGTTTCCGCTCCATATTATTTAGGGCAACACCGCATAATTCGGCAAGAGCAGATCCTGAGAAAATTTGGGTTCTGATAAAGGCACTTTTTCGCAGATGTACTTTGTGTACCTCAAGAGGCGAATTGCGCGGTGTTGCCCTATACAAGGCACAGAGCGGTCCGGCTAAGGCCGGGCCGCTCAAGTTGAATAAGGAGGCAGGACAATGATTTGGAAGAAGACAGCGGTGTTTCTCACACTGGTATTTTGCCTGTGTATGCTTTCTGCGGGGAGCGCTTTTGCGGAAGGAACAGAATTCGGCGCAATCGACATGACAAAATGGAGCTACAACGCGGATGCGGGATGCCGCGGACGTGACGCGGGCGCTCCCGCCGGCGTGACCGATTTGAAGGCTGCGGTACGTTTTCTCCGCTTCTGTGATGAGAGTATGCCCGGAGACGCGGAGCGCATCTTTACCTTCGGCATGAGCGGCGGCGGAGCCCAGTCCGCCCTGATGGGCGCCACGGGCGACAGCGAGCTCTATACCCCGTATTTGGAGCAGATCGGCGCCGTCATGGATCAGCGTGACGCGGTATACGGTTCCATGTGCTGGTGCCCGATCACCAATCTGGACACGGCTGACGAGAGCTACGAGTGGATGATGGGCTGCACAAGAAGCGGCCTTTCGGACGAGGAGCAGGCGATCTCGGACGCGCTGGCAAACGCCTGGGCTGACTATGTCAACAGCGCGGGAATCAAGGCGCAGGACGGCACCATCCTCACACTTACGCAATCCGAGGATGGCATCTGGCAGAGCGGCAGCTATTATGAGCTGGTCAAGAGCGAGATCGAGCGTTCCCTGAATAATTTTCTGTTTGATACGAGCTTTCCCTACGATGCCTCCGCAAGCTCCGGGAAGGGCGGCTTCGGCGGTCAAGTTGGAATGGGCGGCCCCGGCGGTATGGGAGGTCCCGGCGGCGGAAAACCCGACGGCGGCAATATTCCCGAGGGGTTTCAGCCTTCAAGGAGTTCGAACTTGTACCCCACGCCCCAGACGGTTTTGAGACACCATTTGTCCGACACGCCCTCGAGCTTTTCGCGCAGGCGCTTGATGTGGACGTCAACGGTGCGCGAGTCGCCGAAATAGTCGAAGCCCCAGACCTCGTCCAGAAGCTGGTTGCGTGTGAAGACACGGTTGGGCGAGGCCGCGAGATGATAGAGAAGCTCCATCTCCTTGGGCGGCGTGTCGATCTTCTTGCCGTCCACAATGAGCTCATAGGACTCCAGATTGATGACCAGCTTGTCATAGCTGAGCTTTTTCTCGACCGGCGCGTCGGCGTCCGTGCGGCGCATGACAGCGTGAATGCGGGCCAGCAGCTCCTTCACGTCGAAGGGCTTGGTCACATAGTCGTCCGCCCCCATGTCGAGGCCGTTGATCTTGTCCACCGTCTCGCCCTTTGCGGTTAACATAATAATAGGCGTAGAGGACTTGCGGCGGATATCCCGGCAGACCTCCCACCCGTCCTTCACGGGCAGCATGATGTCCAGCAGCACCACATCCGGCTGGAAGAGATCGAAGCTGGATTCGGCCTTGCCGCCGTCGGCCGCGATCATCACATCGAAGCCGTCCTTCCCCAGGTACAGGCGCAGAAGCTCCGCAATATTGGCGTCGTCCTCCACGACAAGCGCTCTTTTACTCATTTACGTTCAGCCTTTCCTTTGATTTTATAGCTGTATTATAGCGTCGTCACTGCGGCAAAGGTTAAAAAAATGTAAAAATCCCCGGAGCCGGGGATTTTTACATGGCGTCGCTTATTCTTGTTCAGAGGCTTACGGTATTCTTGAGGCAGCTGTTTTCAATCCAGCCGATCACACCGTTTGCGATGACCCTGCTGTAGCGCGTGCCGTGCTCATAGATTTTGACCGGCGTGCCGGCTGTTACCGTGCCCTTGATTTTGGGTTCGCTCCTGAACTGGCCGCCCGTCGGATTGGCCTCATAGAGCGTGGCCTCCATGTTGCACATCATAACGCTGCCGGGCGCTGCCGCGCCGCCGCTGACTGTGTCGAGCACGTCCTCTTCAAGTGCGTGCATGTTTTCGTTCTTGGTCATTATTATACCTCCCTTTCGGATCTTGATCCTATTAAAACATTTCTTCTGTCACAAAACAATCACACACAGCCTGAGCGCCGCGCGTCTATCTGCCGCTTTTGCCGGCCTTGAAGTCCGGCTCCGTCCCCTCGGCAAGGCGCTTGATGTTGGCGTGGTGGCGGGCGATGGCAAGACACGCGCAGAAAATCGAGAGGATCAGACGCGGCGTGCTCACATGGAAGAGCAGAGAGGAGGCCACGATGGCAACAGCCCCGCAGAGCGAGCCGACGGATACCTTCTTCGACAGAAGCGCGCCCAGCAGGAAGGAGCCGACCGTACACACGCCGACACGCCAGTCGATGCCGAAGCTGACCGCCCCGCCGACGGCGATGCCCTTGCCGCCCTTGAAGTTGTGAAAAGCGGGGAAGCAGTGCCCCAGGATGCAGCCCGCCGCGCCGAGGCAGAGCCCGATCTCGCCGAAGAGGGCCTTGCCGGCCAGCATACAGGCCGCGGATTTGACCGCGTCCCCGGCCAGCGTCATCAGTCCCGCGCCCCAGCCATGGACGCGGGCCATGTTGGTGGCGCCGGCGTTGCCGCTGCCCTTTGAGCGGATGTCGCCGCCGAAGAGGAGCTTGGAGGTCAGAATTGAAAAGCTCGTCGAGCCGAGAAGGTACGAGCCGATGAGAATGACAACGGGTTTCCAGATCAAGAAAAGCACCCCCCACGCGTCGGTCAACTGCCGCGGCGCGTGTTGATATGGCTATTATAAGCGCTCTCCCGCACCATTGCAACAGGAGAGACTGTCTATTTCTTCACAGGCAGTCCACGGGAAAAGCGCGGGCGGGTCCTTTGCAAAGCGCAGGCGCTCCCCCGTCACCGGATGGGTGAAGCCGAGGGCGCAGGACCAGAGCGCCAGCGCGCAGCCGTCCGGATCGGCGCAGTATTTGCGCTCCCCGAAGAGGGGGAAGCCGCGCGAGGCGAACTGGACACGGATCTGGTGCGTGCGGCCGGTGTGCAGGCGGATGCGCACCATGCTCATCCCCTCGCCGCGGCCGACCGTCTCGTAGTCCAACACGGCCTCCTGCACGTCCTTACCCGGTCTCTCGGCTACAAAGGTCATTTTGCGCGCCCTGTCCCGGTACAAAAGATCGCGCAGTTCCCCCTTGGCGGGGCAGATTCCGTGGACGACGGCGAGGTACCGCTTTTCAAAGCCGCCCTCGCGTATCTCCCGACTGAGAGCGGAGGCCGAAGCCGCGCCGCGCGCAACGACCATCAGCCCGCTCACCGCCCGGTCAAGGCGGTGCACCGTGCGAAGCTCCGCCTCCGGCTCCCCCAGCGCACGGCGCAGGAGCTCCGGCAGCCCGCCCGCCTCGTCCGTCGAGAGGACGCCCGCGGGCTTGACGCAGACGATAAGCGAGGTATCCCGATACAGGATCTCCATGCCGTCAGTCCTCTTTGGAGGAACGCCGGAGCTCCACGCTGCCGCCGTCCTCGAGACTCTTGCCCTCGAGCAGCAGGAGCTTTTCAGCCAGCAGGCGTGCAAGGCCGCTGGCGACCGCCGCGGTGGAGATCAGGTCGTTTGTGTCCGCGGTGCTGAGCTCAGACTCCGGCTCATGGTCCAGGATGCCGCCGGCCAGCATACGGACCTGCTTCAGAAAGTAGACGCAGGACAAGCGATGGCGCACGACATAGGCGCTGTAGACCTTTTTGAGCTCCTCCCCCTCGAGGCCGTTGGGGATCATGGTCCTGAGCATGGGGATCGACAGGCTCTGCTTCAGGGAACAGACCATGATAAGGTAGGCGATATGGCTGCGGTAGTATTTTTTTCTGACCGGCTCGGGCATGATTTTTTTGCGGACATAGTTGTTGATGGCCGCAGGAGTGATGATCTCCTCTCCCTTGAGCTCCGGCGGCATATAGTCCAGATAGCCCCTGACCAGAGTCACGACCTGGTCCATGTAGAGGCCGATGTCGGGGATTTCCCCCCACTCCGGGAGCCGGTAGTCCTCCAGATATTTCTCCCAACGGCGCAGCTTTCCCGCGACCAGCTCTTTGTTGTATGTCATGGCTCATCTCCGCTATTCGAATACATTTTGGTATATTATAACATACTTGATTTGAAAATCAAGATCAAATATTCTTCCAGTACAGTTGACATGATGCAGTAAATATGCTAATATGATTCGCAAGATTAGATATGGCAACACCGCATAATTCGGCAAGAGCGAATCCTGAGAAAATTTGGGTTCTGATGAAGGCATTTTTTGCAGGAATACTTTGTGTATTTCAAGAAAAAGTGACAAAATCAGAGCGCGAATTTGTTGCCATAGAGATTCCGGCGACGCGGGTCTGCGGCTTTTGCCGATCGGGAACGTGCTGTCGCTGCAAGGGGGACAGGGATATGGCTTTTGCCGTATTTGCGGACGGCAGCGCGAATCTGCCGAAGAGTATGCTGGACGGGATCGACCTTCTGCCCAACGATTACACGGTGGACGGTGTGCCGCAGACCTACTGGGGCGACGTGGACCATTTTGACGGGCACGCGTTTTATGAGGGCCTGCGCAGCGGGAAGCAGGTGCGCACCAGTCTGCTGAACACGCAGCTCTTTCTCTCGCGCTTTGCGCCCATTCTCACGCAGGGGAAGGACATCATCTATATCTCCATGAGCTCCGGCATCAGCGGGACCTGCAACGCCGCCAGGATCGCGGCGGGGGAGCTGATGGAGCTCTACAACGGCCGCTTCGTCCACATTGTGGATTCCCTCGGCTGCGGCTTCGGCAACGGGCTGCTGGCCGTGCGCGCGGCAGAGCTGAGCCGCCAGGGCGTGGACGCGCGCGAGGCCGCCGCCATGCTCGACGCGGAGGTGCCGCACACCTGCCAGTATTTCACCGTGGACGATCTGAATTTTCTGAAGAACACCGGCCGCGTCAGCGGCGTGACCGCGAAGATCGCAACGGTGCTGAACATCAAGCCCATCCTGTTTGGGGACAGCACCGGCCACATCGTCTCCTGCGCGAAGATCCGCGGCCGCAGAAAATCCATCGAGCTGCTGGCGAAGATGTACGACGAGAAGCACACGGATACGCAGTATTCCACGATCTGCATTTCCCACGGGGACTGTCTGGCGGACGCGCAGCTTCTGGCAGAGCTTGTGCGGAAAATCACCCCGGACGTGCCCATCACCATCTGCCAGCACGAGCCCTTCTCCGGCGCGCACGTCGGCCCCGGGATGCTGGGCCTCTTCTTCCGCGGGAAGGAACGCTGACATTAAAAACCACCGGTCACCCGGTGGTTTTTTTAGAGTAATACCGCATAATTCGGCAAGAGCAGATCCTGAGAAAATTTGGGTTCTGATAAAGGCACTTTTTCGCAGATGTACTTTGTGTACCTCAAGAAAAAGGGAGCCTTAATTGAACTTATCCATTAGCTCGCGGATTTTATCGAAAAAATCACTGACGGATTCCAGAAAGACTTTGAGCGTCTCCGCGAAGCCGACGACCTTGTCCTTGGCCTCGGACATCTTCTGGAGCGTCCCCTGCACGCTCTCGACCCGCTGGCGGAGCTGGTCGGGGTTGAGGTTTTCAAGCGAGCGGCAGAGCGTGATGAGCTGATTGATCTGCGTCTCGGTGAGTTTCACGTTGTAGCGCTCCGCGATCCCGATGATGAGGCTGCGCATCTCGTCGTCGCTCATGTTCTTCGTCTCGTTCAGCATGAGCTTGAGATCGCCGATGATAGAGGTGGAGTCCTCACTGCCGATCTGCTGCGCAAGATCGCCGGCGATCGTGAGCTCCTGGGTGCTGACGAGCTTGGCCGTATCGTCCAGACGCGCGCCCGTCATCTCCTCGTAAGCCTTGTAGACCCCGGCCAGGGCCGCGGTCCCGCTCACCTCGAAGGGTGCGGCGACCAGAACGCGCGCGTCCGTGACCCCGGCAGTGGCAAGGGCGCTGACGTACATCTGTCCGGTACACCAGGTGACGTTGCTGGTCGTGACATTGATACCGCTGCCCGAGGGCAGAAGCTCCACATACACGCAGGAGATCGAACGCGTGCCGATCACGCTGTCCGCCACAAGGCCCTCGAGATAGTGCCGCTCCTCCGCGTTCGTAAGGGTGAGCTCAAGCACTTCGCCCCGCCGGATGCCGAACTGCCGGTAGACCGCCGCAACCTGCTCCTCGGTGAGGTTGGCCCCGATGACCGCACAGCGGCTGGTCGTATCCGCAAGTGCGGGCACGGCAAGAGACGCGATCAGCGCAAGGCACAGGCAAAATGTCAGGATTCGTTTCACACGATCACTCCTTTCGGGCGTCGGACAGGCGTTCCGCTTCCCCGCTCGTTGTCACTGTAGGGTAACATAACATAGCTTGGGAAGAAAGTCTTTTTTGTAAATTTCTGCTCTATCCTGCGCTTTCAGCGCCGGCTCTGCCGTCTGCCGCAGGGGCGATTTGCGAGCGGCATTGTTTCGCGTCCCGGTATCTCAGAACCGCCTCGCGTAGCCGCAGCGGCGGCAGAGTGCCTCTGTCGCGCGGCGCTGGGAGAAGCCGTCCCGGATGGCGCGGGCGCGGGGGCCGGCCAGGATCTCGTCCAGGCTTTGCGTGAAGAGATTGCCGAGGGGCACGTCCCCCTCATGGTCAAGGCAGCAGGGCACGACCGTCCCGTCGCAGAGAACGCCGACCTGGTCGCGCAGACCGTAGCAGAAGCAGGCGTCTCCCCTGTCGGCCGCGTCGAGACCGGGCCAGTCGAAGCGCTCGCCCTCGACGAGCCAGAGACCTTCATGCAGCTTCCAGCCCTCGCGCGCAGGCTTCCAGGGTCTGGGGAACGCCTCGGCAAGGCGCGCCTCGATCGCGGGGTTCAGGCTGTCCAGCCCGTTGCGGTTCCAGAGCCGCAGCTCGCAGAGCTTGCCGGCCTTCACCGCGTCCCGCGCGAAGGCGACGCAGCCGTCGAGATAGTCGTCGAATGCCCCGCCGGGGTTTGCCTCAAAGGACTGGAGCGACACGCTGACCTTCCAGAGCGCGCCGCTCTCGCAGAGGACCGCGCCGCGCTCCGGCAGCAGGGTGCCGTTCGTGGTGAGCATGAGTCTGAGGCCCATGCCGCCCGCGATTTCCAGGAAGTCCGGCAGCAACGGATGCAGCAGCGGCTCCCCCATGAGGTGGAAGTACAGGTACTCCACATGCGGGCTCAGCTTTGCCGCCAGGGTCTCAAACTCCGCGCGCGTGAGCATGCGTTTTTCCCGCGCGGTCCCCGGGCAGAAGGAGCAGGCCAGGTTGCAGATATTGGTGATTTCCAGATAGGCTTTTTTCAGCATCGTTCTCATTTACAGCGTCACGGCGGAACGAATTCCGCCGTGACGTCTGCTCTCTATATATCCACTGTTGGCATCATAGTCGCCGATAATTTTCAATTTCTTACCACTATCCGGTCAAAGCCGGGCAGTCTGCTGATCCCGCTCACCACTCAGAACAGGCCGGGGAAGCCGCCGAGGCCGCCCTGCAGCTTGCTCATGGCCTTGTTGGTCTCGTCGTCCGCGACCTTGATGGCGCCGTTGACTGCCGCGAGGATCAGGTCCTGCAGCATTTCGACGTCCTCGGGGTCCACGACCTCGGGGTCAATGGTGATGCTCTGGAGCTGGCGGGTGCCGATCATGGTCGCCTTGACCGCACCGCCGCCCGCGGTGAACTCAAACTCTCTGCTCTCCAGCTCCTGCTGCATCTTCATAAAGTCCTGCTGCATCTTCTGGGCCTGCTTCATCATGTTCATCTGACTGCCGGGCATACCGCCGCGGAATCCGCCTTTTGCCATTTTTGTCTCCTCCAATACATTAAATAAATCTTACTTCCTTGAACGCCTTGAGCTCATCAAGGCTGCGCTTTGCACCGGCCGGGGCCTCTGCGCTCTCCGTCAGTTCCGAGAGCCTTGCGCGGATCTCCCGGCCCGCAAGCCTGCTTGCCGCATCCGAAAATTTTCCCAGCACGTCCTGCCGGTTGAAGCGCCCGTACAGGAAGCCGGGCACGACCAGAAGGTTCAGCACCGGCCCCTCGAGAAAGCCCCGCACGCTGGAAACGTCATCAAGCCTCGTGCTGATGTCCTTGGGCAGAAGCGGGCCCGCCGCCGCCTTGATCTCGTCCCAGCTCACATCCGCCGCCGCGCTCTGCGCTTCCGGCTCCGGCTGCGGTTTTGGGGGCTCCTCCGGCTCCACGGGTTCGGAGTATTCTTCCCCAAGCGGAGGCGGCAGCTCCTCCTCGTCCTCCCCGGGCGGAGGCGGAAGCTCCTCCTCATCCTCCCCGGGCGGAGGCGGCAGCTCCTCCTCGTCCTCCCCGGGCGGAGGCGGAAGCTCCTCCTCGTCCTCCCCGGACGGGGCGGCGTATCGGACCGGTACGCCGTTTTTGAGCCGCTCCTCCAGCCGGGAGATTCTCGCCCGGAGCGACGCCACACTGTCGCCAAGGGAGCTGTCCCCCAGGGAGATCAGGCAGAGCTCTGCGGTGGTTCTCGGACTCGCACCCGCGCGGATCTGCGTCTGTGCGTTTTGCAGCGTGTCGATCGCGCCGATGAGCTCCTCTTTTGTGAGCTTTTCGCCGATGGACCTGAGCGTCGCGCTGTCGTAGCCGCCGGAGATAAGGCTCTGCCCGCCCCTGGGCGCGACCTTCATCATCAGTGCGTCGCGCAAAAGCCCGGTCAGCTCCGACAGCAGGACCGACGGGTCCTTCCCGTCCATCCAAAGGCTGTTGAAATCGCGGATCGCCTTCTCCGTCTCCCTGCCCAGAATGCGCTCCATCAGCGCGGCCGTGCGGCGGTTGCCCGCAAGGCCCATGGCGTAGTACACCGCGTCGAGGTCGATCACCTCGCTCGCCGAGCACTGGTCGAGGAGACTCAGCGCGTCGCGCACGCCGCCATCGGCCAGGCGCGCGATGAGCTCCGCCGCGTCGTCCTTCAGCGTGAAGCCCTCTTTGCCCGCGATGTATTTCAAATACCCCGCGATGGTGGGGGCGTCGATGCGCTTGAAGCTGTGGCGCTGGCAGCGGGACAGGATCGTCGCCGGGACCTTCTGGAGCTCCGTGGTTGCAAGAATGAACATCAGGTGCTCCGGCGGCTCCTCGAGGATTTTCAACAGGGCGTTGAAGGCCGCGGTGGAGAGCATGTGTACCTCGTCCACGATGTAGACGCGCTTTTTGACCGCCGCGGGGCTGAACACGGCCTCCTCCCGCAGGGCGCGCACGTTGTCCACGCTGTTGTTGGAGGCGGCATCCAGCTCCACCACGTCGAGTACGGACCCCTCGCTGATCCCGCGGCAGGCCGCGCAGACGCCGCAGGGGTTACCGTCGACGGGGTTTTCGCAGTTGACAGCCTTCGCCAGGATGCGGGCGCAGGTGGTCTTGCCGGTCCCTCTGGTGCCGATGAAGATGTACGCGTGGGAGAGGCGGCCCGTCTTCACCTGGTTTTTCAGGGTCTCCGTGATGTGCTTCTGCCCGACAACCTCGTCAAAGGTCTGCGGCCGCCACTTGCGGTACAGCGCCTGATACATCCCCGCGTCCCTCCCGGACAATAGAATTGTGGCCCTTGACAAGACTGCACACCCGACTCCGGAAAATGTCCTATATCCGTTACGCCGGCAGCCGGCTCGGACCCGGCTGCCTCGCGGCACACGAAAAGCACCGCTTAATGCTGCTCGGTTCCCCGCCTGACATGGTTCACGGGTTCCCGTTGCGCGAGACCGGATCGTCAACGCTGCTTACCGTGCAGCCTTGTCAAAAGCCACGTCGATACTATACTACAACTTTTCGAGAATATCAATAAAATTTTTCTTTACAAATTTGAAAATTGTGCTATAATACAAAAGCTGTCAGAGAAAAGCAAGTAAATATGGGCTCGTAGCTCAGCTGGGAGAGCGCACGGTTCGCATCCGTGAGGTTCGAGGGTTCGATCCCCTTCGAGTCCACCAAAACAAAAAGTCACCATTCGGTGGCTTTTTTGTTTTGCCACCTAAACAGTCATCCGAAAGGATGGCTGTTTTTTTGCTTTGGAATAAGGAAGCCAGTATTCAGGCTTCCTTATTCTCTCACTCTGAGATCCCGAAATTCCTCAAAGGAAACATTAAACTCAATTTCAAGCTCATAATCCCGGTACACCCGGACTGACTTCACAAATTGCGATATAAACATTTTCTTTGTCTCAAATGGGCAAACGCTGTAAATCTCTGCCCAACTGATGAGCCTGTCATATTCTTCCTGTTCTATTTCCATTCCTCTGGACAATTCAGCAATTTCAGCCTGCGCTTCTTCATACGAATCAGCAAGTTTTGACTCTTCCTCTTTTGCCTGCTCGATCAAGGTGTTCAGCAGTTCATCACTAAACTTGCTCTCCCCTCTTATTACGCGAATGGCCTCGGCTTTGTAGTCCGCGATCTCTCGCTGCTTCTCTGCTATCTGCGTCTTGACTAACTTCAAACGCGCTGCCGCATAGTCCAGGGCTTTTTGATGCTGTATGGAGATAAGCTCCGAATTTGGCGCTGTGCGTATTCTCTCCAACCGTTTGCGCACGACCTGATCTACAATTCCGTCCAGCTTCTTAACACCGTAACCGGATTGGCCGTCGCACTTGCCCGGGTGCCTGGGCTTGTAGTGGCAGGAATAACGCGGCCTCATTTCATGGATTTCGGTTCCGTCGCTATGTACCCGCTTTCTCCCGCTTGTTGTCAGGGTCAGGCGATTTCCGCAATGGCCGCAGAAAACACGCCCGGACAGCAAAGCACTCCCCTTTAGATTCAAAGGTATATCGCTGTGCGTCATAGTTCTCCCCTGCATGATCCTCTTTGCCTGTTCATAAGTGTCACAGTCAATGATCTGCAGCTCCGGGATCAGGCTGGATTTTGCTTCTCCATTATGGATGACGCCTGTATATAGCTCATTTTTAATGATCCTGTTGATTGTTGTGTTCGGAAAATTCCGTCCATCCTCCTTGCAGATATTTTTCTCTGCAAGATATTTGCAGAGGCGCTGCGCTCCATAGCCTTCATATACATACTTATGGAAAATGAGGCGTATGATCGCCGCTGCGTCCTCGTCTATCACAAGATCGCGCACTTCCCTGTTCCTCTTGTTCATGCGTCCGCAATTCTCCAGCCGGTATCCATAAGGAACAGTACCGCCGGTAAAGCAGCCGGATTCTGTCAGTTGCTCCAAACGGGTCTTGACGCGAATAGAGGTCTTGATACTCTCGCCGGAGGCTTGCCAATACCGGATATAGTTCATCAGCTTGTCAACATGGGTATCAAAGCGCTGCTGGCCCTCCATGGCGCTCCATACTTCAATGCCGTTTTTTACAAACCACTCCACGATAAACGGGGTTTCATCATCCCGCCTGCCAAGCCTGTCAAACATGAAAACAAGCAGAATATCAAACAGGCCGTCAACGGCAGCTCCTTGTATCTCCTGTATGGCATCCCTTTCTTTGGCTGATTTTTTAAAGCCGGACACACCCTTTTCATACAGTTCTTTCTCAATATGCCAGTTCTTTTGCGCTTCGGCAAACTCCCGACAATACTGCTTCTGCATGGGAATATCGTTTTTCTCGACCTGTCCGACTGTCGATACACGATATAAACAATAAACTCTCTTTGTATTATCCATAACATACACCTTCTAAAGTGTATGACCTTTTCTCTCTATCTAATTGTCAAGGTACACTTTCTATTGTTATTATCTCATATTTTACCCATTTCTGTCAATTTTTGAGGACTTTGCGAAGATAGTTTCTGCTGTTCCAGCAACTCCCGCATAGTCTTTATTGCACCAGGGTTCCCCTGCTCCGCATATCTGATTCTCACCTTGCAGCCATCAATGATATATGTATCCTCTTCTTTTCCGCTCACGCTCTCCCATCTCCTTGCGTCTAATGAAAATGCGTTTCACGGTGAAACGCATTTCGACACGACATGATAAAATCCGCACTCACATGTAGTGCGGATCAGGTGTATCACGATTTATTCAAAGGCGAAAACAGACGGCGGCGGGGCGGGCCGCTCCGTAGGATAGGTTTATTCGTGCCTCCCTCCATGCTTATGGCGGGACG
>CACZDN010000037.1 GCA_902779945.1 Oscillospiraceae bacterium
CGCTCCAATACACATAGAACACGACTGCAAGAATAAAGATAAAGGTCCAGTTGAAGTTTTCCGTACTGCGCACGCGGATCGCGTTGACCAGATCCATTGACTGCTGTGAACCGTCTCCCCAGAATACGAACATCTCAGTCCCTCCTTATCAAATTGACTGTCGATATGCTTCCCGGCTCAACTCCCGGCACAGGGCGGAGGCCCGGCAGCTTTTCCAATAGCTGTGCCTTGCCGCACCGCCGCCTGTTGATCTGCAATCAGTATACCATAAAGATAGTCTGCAATCTACCAAAATAACAGAAAAAGCCGCCCGGAAACAGGCGGCCTTTTCTTTGCCCAAAGAGGTTTCGATCATGCTTCACTCTCCGGCCAGAACAGCTCATCCAGGGTTCTGCCCAGGACTTTGCATATATTGATGCACAGGTTGATTGTCGGATTGTAGTCGCCCTTTTCGATCGCGCTGATCGTCTGACGCGATACCCCCGTGAGCTTGGCCAGCTCGTCCTGCGACAGATCCTTTCCGACTCTGGCCGATTTCAGTCTCAGGTTTTTCATTCTTCCGCATCTCCGCGATCCGCCGACTTACGCAGCAGCCCGACGACGCCCAGCACGGCGAACATCACGGCGCACAGAAGATTCACAAACGGGGTCTGCAAAACGCCGTCGACAATCAGGGTGTCGTTCTTCCAGAATGCGAAAAAGCTGAGAAGGTTGATGAGCGAGATGACGACCGCAAAAATCAGATAGCGATTCATGTTCGTGTTCAGACCGACATATGCGCCCTTCCAGATGCAGTAGCTGCACTGCACCACGATCCCAAGAAAGATCGGGACAAAGTGGATCACAATCGGCGCCGCCGGGATCCGAACCGAGGCGGGGACGAGGCAGAGCAGGGCTTCAAAAATGATCACGGTATAGAAGGCGTACTTATAGCCGATGTTCCGTATGGCCTTCTGCATTTCGTCATATTCCGTTTTGACCTTGTGATCCTTGTTCATATAGCGCATCAAAAGCAAAGCAAGGACAAGCCCGACGCATATGCCGACGGCCAGACCAACAGAACGCCCGAGTTCAAGCTTTTCCATGAGAATTCCTCCCTTTTTCTGTTTGGGCAACACCGCATAATTCGGCGAGAGCGAATCCTGAGAAAATTTGGGTTCTGATGAAGGCGGTTTTTTGCAGGAATACTTTGTGTATTTCAAGAAAAAGTGACAAAATCAGAGCGCGAATTTTCCAGGAGGCGCCGATGGCGGATTGTGCGGTGTTGCCTTTCTGGACATAATGTAGCACATACAAAGCATATTGTCAAGTATATTTTACTAAAATCTTCTGACAGATGATTTCTGCCATGAGGCAGGGAGAAGGGCAGGAAGAGAGGGGGAAGCGCGTATTCGTCCGTCGTGAGAAGCGGCGCGCCGGACTTCGTGCAATTGTAAATTCACGGGGACGTGGTATAATTCCGGTGTCGGATGTCTGCCGCCGCGCTGACGCGGCCGATCGGGAGGTCGAAATCATGAAAGCATATTATCATTTGCCCGGCCTGTTTGAGTTTTACGACCTGTATTGCGCCTTTCTGCCGCTGTATCGGGAGCACCGGGAATACTTCTACGACTGGTGCGGAATCGCATCGATCTACGGCGCGCCCGCAGACTGCCTCTGGGGAGGCGGCCGGGTCGGCTTCGGCAACGCGGAGCCGGAAGCGGCGGCGGCGCTGACGCGGGAATACGGCGTCTCCGCGCGCTTGACGTTCAGCAATTCCCTGCTTCGGGAAGAGCACCTTTCGGACAAGCGATGCAACGCGCTGTGCGCCCTGTTTGAAAAGAGCGGGCCTGTTCAGAACGGTGTGATCCTCTGCTCCGATCGGCTGCTGAACTATCTGCAAAAAAACTACCCCGGCTTCTACTTCGTCTCCTCCACCACAAAGGTGCTGACGCACTTCAGGCAGCTTGAGACGGAGCTTGACCGGGATGAATTTCGATATGTCGTGCCGGATTTCAGATTGAACAGGGACTTCGACCGCCTGCATACGCTGTCCGAACGGCAAAAGCAGAAGATTGAGTTCCTGTGCAACGAGTGCTGCTGGTACGCCTGCCCGGATCGGAAGGCCTGCTATGAGAATGTCAGCCGTAAAAATCTCGGAGAGGACTGCGCGGATCATATTTGTGTCTCGCCGAATGCGGACAGGGGCTACCGCTTCTCCGACGCCATGAAAAATCCGGGCTTCATCGGGATCAAAGACATTCAAAATACTTACCTGCCGGATGGCTTTACAAACTTCAAGCTCGAGGGCCGCAGCCTCGGCAGTGCGATTGTGCTGGAATTTCTTCTCTACTACATGGTCAGGCCCGAGTACCAGATCAAGGTCCGGGAGGAAATCTATCTGGACAGTATGCTGGATTTGTTTTAAGGCAACACCGCATAATTCGCCGCGGCCCGGTACGGCTGCGGCCGATTACGGAAGTGCTCTCGTCAGAAAATGCGAAAACACCTTGTACAGTGGACGGTACAGCAGCAGAGTCAGGCCAAAGTTGCCGGCGCAGTGTACGAGATCATATGGGATACCGGCGATCCACATGGCGGCGGCGGCTTCCCAGCCGATGACCGTGAGATACAGGATGTACATGAGCGGCCCGAAGCACAGGCCGCAGAGTCCTGCGACGGCTGCCCAGACGAGCGGCGAATCGTTTTTCCGAAACAGCATCACGAACGCCGTCACGGCGGGCCAGGCATAGAGATAGCTGCACCACCAGAGACTGAACCCGAAGATCAGGCCCTCCAGCAGCACATAGACGCCGACGGCGTAGAGCGTTTTCCAGCCGAAGAAGACCGCGCACAGAATGATCAGAAGCGAGTTCAGATTCACGTTCGGGATGCTCGCCAGCGCAAACTTGCTCGCGAAGATCAGCGCGCCCATCAGCGCGAGGATGCACAGCTCCCGCGCGGTCAGGCGGTCACCAGCCGGTTTTGAGCGTGAACGCATACTGTTCCCCGTCCCGGATCATGGCCTCGTCCACGCCGTAAGAAAGCTCCGCGCCGCCCTTCGTGATGCACCACCACTGCTGTGCGCTCTCGTCGGCGGTCTCGCCGTCAACGGTTAAAATGTAAAGCCCGTACTCGCCGTCCCGCCCTGCGATCAGCTTTTGCTCGTCACAGGCCTGGCGCAGCGTTTCGGCGTTGGTATGGATGGGAAAGCTCTTTTTCGTGCCGTCCGCGTGGACGACCTCGACGGTGATGCTCTTTGCGCCGTCAGCCGCCTGCGGCCGGTTCAAGAACCAGATCAGCCCCGCGGCCAGAACCAGCGCGGTCAAAAAAACGAGAAGAACAACGGTTTTTTTCTTTTTCATGGTGCACCTCACAGTTTTCGGTATGATACCGCACTCCGGCGGAAGGATACCTTTTCACGTTTTGCGGCAGACCGTCGGGCCACTGTATCAGTCTACCACACGCAGAAAACATGTGCAATCACCGTCTGACGCCTTTTTTAAAGGCGGCGGAATAAATACGGCAGGGAAGAGGACCTATGCCGTCCTCTCCTTCCTCCCTACAATATATAATAAGGGCAAAAACACAAACACGAACCCCAGGTTCATGGCCGGGATGAGGGCGGTGGACCAGCGCTCGAGAGCGGCGGGCTCCGGGGCGAGGAAGAGGGCGGCAACCGTGGCGGCCGCACCGAAGGCCCAGGCGAGAAAGCGCCCCTCGCCGGGATCGAGAAGGGGGCGCGGGCGGGTATCCGGCTGATAGCCGCAGAGAAGCCGCAGGCCGAACTGCCCGCACCAGAGGAAGAGGGCCGTCATCAGAAAGTCCGGGAAGACCCAGAGCATCACTACCAGGGCCTCCACGCGCTCGACCGTGCGGAAAAAGACCAGCGTGCGCACCAGGACGAAGAAGGGCCGGACGAGCTGGGCCGTCAGCGCCGCGCCGAAGCGCCCCGTGACCGCCGCCGTCAGCAGCGCGAGAAAGAGGCAGAGCGCGGCGGCCCAGATCGAGAGCGCGGGGAAGAGCCGCTCCCGGTCCCGCAGCCCGCCCGCAAAAAAGAGCAGCGCCGTCCCCGCCCCCGCGAGGATGTCCAGCGGCGCGGGCGAAGCCCTGAGAAGGGGCCACAGATCCGCGGGCCCGACGGGCCAGAGGTTGTCCGTGTCGCAGGACAGAAGGGCGTAGACCAGGATCGCCGCCGGCACGAGCAGCAGCGGCAGCAGCATACGCCCCATGCGCACCAGAGTGCGCGGCTCCGTCAGCGAGGCGGCGAGGGCGACGAGGCCCATGACCTGACTGAACAGCAGGGGCGACGCGCCGGGATACACGGTCCCCGCCAGGCGGTCGGCCCCGGAGCGCAGCACGAAGGCCGCGTACACCAGGCACCAGAGCGTCAGCACCGCGAGAGCTGGCCGGCCGAGCCGCCTTCCCCCGAGACGCAGGACCAGCGCGGGAAACTGCTCTCCGGACCGCAGAAGCCCCGCAAAGCGGGCGGCCGCCCAGGCCCAGCCGACCAGCAGCGGCAGCGCCAGCAGCGGGGTGAGCCACCCGGCCCTCCCCGCGACCCGTGCCGACTGCGAGGGAAAAAGCCGCAGCGCCGGCGTCAAAGCGATCACCGTGCCCAGACTCAAAAGCTGCCGGAGATTGAATTGTTCGCGCATCATGGTCACAACCTTTTATAACAGTTTGGGCAACACCGCACAATCCGCCATCGGCGCCTCCTGGAAAATTCGCGCTCTGATTTTGAGCCTTTTTCTTGAAATACACAAAGTATTCCTGCAAAAAAATGCCTTCATCAGAACCCAGTGTGGAATCAGGAGCTGTAAACTCCGGACTCCGCACTCATTTCATGTCCTTCAGCTCACTCAGCCTCGCCCTTACGCTGATCTCGAGCCCGAGGTCCGGGAGAAGGTCGACAAAGTCCCTGCCGAGGGCGCGGTAGGCTTTGGGGTCGGAGCGCTCCACAATCTCCGACAGGCCCAGAAAATCCGCCTTGAGCTCCTTGGAGGCCTGCAGGGTCTCCCGAAGCCAGCCGGAGAGCGTCGCCTCGAGCTGGGCTGTGAGGTAGTCCGTATCCTGCGTGCCCCGGAGCGCGCCGCGCCCGCCGAGCTCGAGGATGCAGGCGCGCGCGTCGCACTGAACGCGGAGGCCGCGCAGGGTCCCGCCCTCCCAGACAGGCGTGATCCGGCTGCCGCCGCCGTTGAGCTCCAGGACCGCCGTGCTGCCGTGCCGGTCCTTGAGCTCCACGCTCGACACGCCGACGCGGTTTTTCAGAAACCCGACCGCGACGCCCTGCTCCTCCGTCAGCCAGCGGCAGAGCCGCCCCTCGCGCAGCACCGCATATCCGGCGGGGGCAACGCTCAGAGGCGCATTCTTGTCCTCGCCCTCGCCGCCGGACGCGGCGCCGTCAAGCGTCTCGCTCGCAGGGCCCGGCTGCAGGGCGCAGACCAGGGCGCTGCCGTTGCGGGCCGTGGCGCACAGGACCTCGGCCGCGGTGGTCAGACCGCTCTCGCCGCGGCGTTGGACCTCCTGCTCGACAATACGCATCACGTCGCAGATGCCGCGGTCCGCGCTGCCCACCTTCATCACCGCGTCCTCGGCCCGGCCGCCGCGCACGATGAACAGCGGCATGTCCAGACGCAGCGCCGGGGAGCGGCTGATATACGCAAGCGCGCTCTCGACGCCCTGCTCCGCCGCCTTTTCGCCCAGCAGCAGCCGCCCGACATGGGCGCAGAACAGCTCCTCCTCGTAGGAGTAGCCCCGTATGCGGTCCATCGCGGCCGAGATCGAGGCCCCGTCCGCCCGCAGCCGGGCGACGCCGCGCTCCTCGTCTCCCGCTGCGGCGAGGGAGAGGGTCACGCCGTTGTCGCTCTCGTCGAGCCCCATGGTCTGGACCACCAGCAGCTCCTCCACCTCGCGGCAGTTGTCCCGCAGGCCGCCAGGCCCCGCAAAGGCCAGCAGCTCGAGAGCCAGCAGCGGCACGATCAGCAGCTTCCTCACGGGCCCTCCCTCCCCTCGGGGTCCGCCTCGCGCCGCGGACCGTGCAGCAGCAGGCGCGTCAGCGGCCGCGCCTCGCCGTCGGACAGCGGGGCCGTGTAGTCGAGACCGAAGCTGTCCAGCCGCGCCAGGTGCAGCAGCAGCAGGCACAGCGCCGCGCCCACGCCGAAGAGCCCCGCGGCCACCGCCGCCAGCACCAGCCCCAGGCGCGCCAGGCGCACCGCCGCGCCCAGATCCTGGCTCGGCAGCGTGTAGCCGGCGATCCCCGCAAAGGCCACCACGATGATGGCAATAGGCGAGACGATGCGCGCCTCCACCGCCGACTGCCCCACGATCAGCGCCCCGATAATGGACACCGTGTCGCCGATGGGGTTCGGCAGATGCAGGCCCGCCTCCTGCAGAAGCTCAAAGCTCAGCAGCATCCCGATCACCTCCAGCGCCGTTGAAAAGGGGACGCGCTGCTTGGCCTCGATGATGCTCAGCAGCAGGCGCGTCGGGATCATCTCCTGATGGTAGAGGGCAATGGCCACGTAGAGCGCGGGCAGCAGCATACTCAGGCCAAGGGCAAGCCAGCGCAGCAGCGTCAGCGCCCCGGAGACCAGAGCGCTGCCGGTCGCGTCGCCGGAGTCGCGCATGAAATCCGCAAAGCATACCGGCCCTGCAAGCGCGATGGGCAGCCCGTCCACCAGCAGGCCGACGCGCCCCTCCGCCAGATACTGGGCAAAGCGGTCCGGCCTCTCCGTGTGCAGAAGCTGCGGGAACGGCGAGCGCGGCGCGTCCGTCAGACTCTTTTCCAGAATGCCCGTGGCGAGCAGGGCGTCGCTGTCAAGAGCGCCGAGCCGCTGCTCAAATTCAGCGACGGTTCCACTGTCCGCCGCCCCCTCGAGATACAGGAGCGCGACCTTCGTCGCGCTGCTGCGCCCGACAAGGACCTCCGCAATCTTGAGCCGCGGGGTGCACAGCCTCCTTCGTACCAGGGCGGTGTTCACGCGCAGGGTCTCGACGAAGGCGTCCTTCGCGCCCTTGATGGACTTTTCCAGCGTCGGCTCGGAGATGGCGCGGCGCACCTCGCTGCGGGCCTCAAAGCTCACGGCCCGGCAGCTGTGCTCGAAAAGCAGCACACAGCAGCCGTGCGTGAGATCCTCCACCACCTCGTCCGTGGTCTCGCGGTAGCGGGCGGAGCAGTTGTAGACCGCGCCCGCCAGAATGCGCAGCAGACTGCGGCGCTCATTTTCCCCCTCAGGCAGACGCGCAAGGGTGGTCAGCGGGCGGATCACGTCCTCGTTAAGCGTCTGCGCGGACACGAGACCCTCAATCCAGCAGATCGTGATGCTGCTTCCGGCCTCGAGACCCAGACGCAGGGGTCTGGTCTGAAAATCGGCGCAGCCGGTGAAGATGTCCGCCACCGCCCGCGCGGATAGCAGGCAGGGATAGCGCGGCGCGCGGCGTGTGTGCAGGGCCGGGGCCGCTTCAAAAGGATTTGTATACATATCGTGGAGTATGCCCGGGCAGAAGCACAATATGTGGCAAACGAAAAAAACTTTTAAAAAATGCGAAAAAAGTGTTGACATTTGGCAAACGCGGTGTTATATTATCTGAGCGCTCGAGAGAGCGGCGACTTCCTCAAAAAGAACTTCAAAAAAATTCAAAAGAATTTGAAAAAAGTTCTTGACAAAGCGAACAAGCTGTGTTATAATAAACAAGCTGCCGCCGATGAGGTGAGCCGCAGAGAGTACCTTGAAAATTGAACAATGTAAGAACAGCTTATGCAAAAGATAAGCACCAAGAAAAGGGTTCTTAAAGTCAGGAATGACTATAAAGATTTCTTTGA
>CACZDN010000038.1 GCA_902779945.1 Oscillospiraceae bacterium
AGATCCGAAAAATGCGTAAGATCACAACTCTCACCGAGGGATGGCGGTTTCTGAAAGCCGCCATCCCCGTCGATACCGCCATGGCCTATGCCGCGCAGGGCGAAGCCGTCACGCTGCCGCACACCTGGAACGCCGTAGACGGCCAAGACGGCGGCAACGACTATCACCGCGGAAGCTGCTGGTATGTGCGCGAGCTGACGGCAGAAGAAACCGCTGGAGAGCGGCTGTTCCTGGAATTCGGCGGCGCGGCCATGAGCTGCGATGTGTTTCTCAACGGCGAACAGCTCTGCCGTCACGAGGGCGGATACTCTGCCTTCCGGGTGGAGCTGAGCGGGAAACTTGCCGAAAAGAACGTATTGGCCGTGTGCGTGAGCAACGAGGACAATACGACGGTGTACCCGCAAAAGGCGGATTTTACCTTTTACGGCGGGCTCTACCGCGCGGTGAAGCTGATTGCTGTTCCGGCGGAGCACTTTGAACTGTTGAAGGACGGCACCCCGGGGATCAAAGTGACCCCGGTCGTGGATCTGGAAAAGAAAACGGCGACCGTCACCGTGGAGACCTGGCACAACGCCGCTTCTGTGGATATTACCGTAAACGGCGAAACGAAGACCGTCGAGCGCTCGGCGGAGTTTACGATTGAAAACGTGCGCCTCTGGGACGGTGTGGACGATCCCTATCTCTATACTGCCACGGCGAAGCTGCCCTCCGGTGATGAGGTCTCCGCGCGCTTCGGCTGCCGCGTCTTTACCTGCGACCCCGAAAAGGGCTTCTTCCTCAACGGCCGCAGCTACCCGCTCCGCGGTGTGAGCCGTCACCAGGATCTCAAGGGCAAGGGCAACGCCCTCTCCTATGACGACCACAAGGCTGACATGGACATCATCCGCGAACTGGGCGCCAACACCCTGCGCCTGGCCCACTACCAGCACGCGCAGGACTTTTATGATCTCTGCGACGAGAACGGCGTTGTGGTCTGGGCGGAGATCCCCTACATCACCATGCACATGCACGACGGGCGGCAGAACACGCTGGACCAGATGCGTGAGCTCATCACCCAGTGTTACAACCATCCCTGCATCGCGGTCTGGGGCCTGTCGAACGAGATCACCGCAGCCAGCGCCGTGAATGAGGAACTGCTGGAAAACCACCGGGCGCTCAACGAGCTGTGCCATCGGATGGATCCCACGAGGCTCACCACCATGGCGGACGTGTTCATGCTGGAGATCGATAGCCCCATCCTGGAAATCCCCGACATCAACAGCTATAACCTCTACTTCGGCTGGTATCTGGGCGAGCTGGAGCAGACCGATGAGTTTTTCGACGAATACCACGCGAAATACCCCGAGCGCGTCATCGGCTTTTCCGAATACGGTGCGGACGCCAACCCCGCCTTCCACTCCTCCCGCCCCGAAAAGGGCGATTATACCGAGGAATACCAGGCGTTGTACCACGAGCATATGCTCAAAATGATCGAGGCGCGGCCCTATCTCTGGGCGACGCATGTGTGGAATCTCTTTGACTTTGCCGCCGACGGCCGCGACGAGGGCGGGAAGCACGGCGAAAACCAGAAGGGGCTTGTGACCTTTGACCGCGCGCTGCGCAAGGACGCGTTTTATCTCTACAAGGCCGCCTGGAACAAGCGGGAGCCCTTCGTCCACCTCTGCGGCAAGCGCTATGAAAACCGCTGCGAGGACACCACCGAGATCAAAGTCTACTCCAACTGCAGTGAGGTGAACCTCTACGTGGACGGGACGCGCATCGGCTCTCAAACGGGCAGGACCGTGTTCCGCTTTGAAATTCCGCTGCTGGGAGAGCATCTGATTCGGGCCGAAGCCGACGGATGCAGCGACAGCATGGTGATCCGCCACGTTGCCGAGCCGGACGAGAGCTATATCTTCAACAAGGCCGCAGCCAGCGTCACCAACTGGTTTGATGCGGGCGAAATCGACCCGAGCTGCTTCTCCGTCAGTGACACGCTCGGCGCGATCCGCGCCAATCCCCAGGCCGGGGCGATCGTGGACGCCATGATGGCCAAGGGCGCTTCCGAGCGCGGCGACGTGGCCGACGCGGTGAAGGACAATCCCGCGCTGCAGCGCATGATGGGGCGCATGACCATGCTGAGCCTTTTAAAACAGGGCGGCGCGGATGAGGAATCCATCAAGCAACTCAACAGAGTATTGCAGGGAATCAAAAAATGAAGACTTACGTACAACAGATCATGCTGGGTTCCGTGACCTCGAATGAGGCGCAGGCCCGCGAGACGCTGCAAAAAA
>CACZDN010000039.1 GCA_902779945.1 Oscillospiraceae bacterium
TCACGTTCGCCGGAGGTTTTTGGTTATGGGATTGTTCTCTTTACGCCGCAGGCGAAAGCTCCTCCTGCTCGCTGTACTGCTCCACCAGCTGATCATAGGCGTCGATCGCGCTGTCCAGCCGTGCAAAGAGATCGGCCTCGGCGATCATCCCATCGGCGTTGGTGAGGCCGTCAATCACAATGGCCGTCTTTACCGGCGGGTTATCCAGTGACAGGCGGGTATATTCGCGCAGCTGCTCCGTGCTCTGGTAGACCATACTCACCTTATAGAAGGCCTCCCCGGCCTCGTTCAGCCAGCGCTCGAATACGAGCTTGGAGCCGATGGGCGTCTTGGGCTCGATCGTATCCGGCAGCGTATAATCCGTCACGCCGAGGCTTGCCAGGACGCTTGCTATACTGCAGTCGTGCCCGCACAGGAAGCTGAAGCGGCGCTCCGGCGCCTGCAGCTCGGAGCGGATCTCCTGCAGCAGCGGGTGCGCCACATTCACGCAGACAAGGGGTCTTGTGAAGAGCATATCGCTGTAGGTGTCCACAATGGTGTGCAGCTTCAGCCAGTCCTCCCGGCTCAGCTCATGGCCGAAGGCGGCCTTGACGGGATCCGTTTCCTCATAGTACTGAAGTGTCAGCGCGTCCGCCACGGAGGTTGCGATCTTGATCGGGCCGCTCATGCCCGGCTCCTGGCCCGGCTCCAGGATGAGGTTCGTCTCCCCCTCCGTCCGCCACATCCATCAAAAGCTCCATGGCGTCGTGCAGCTGGTCCAGGATGCCCTGCATGCCGGCCTCGCCGCCCATTTCCGCGACCTGCGCCCGGACATCCTCCGCATAGGCGTCGTTCACGAAGTTCAGCGCCGGCCTGAACGTCGGGTCCATGGTGTCATAGGCTGCGTGGTTCTCGATCTCCACCTTGGCAACAGGCAGCAGGCCCGCCGAGAAGTAGCGCGCCGTGGCCAGCGTGCGCTGCATGGAGTTTGCGTAGAAGCGCACGGCCCCGCCCTCCGGTTGGTAGTTTTCCGGGAAGAAGCCCTCATCCTCCAGCCACAGGCGGAAATACTGGCCCATCAGGGTCTCCAGCAGCGCCCCGCGCAGGGAGAGCTCGCTCGGCTTGCTTGTCCACTCGAACCACTCGTGCGGTGTGATATCCCCGAGCAGGGAGCCGCTGCCCGAGAGCGGGGAGCGGATATTGTGGCGGCTCAGGATCACGATACGATCAAGCGTAAAGGCGTCTCGGCTTTCCGTATCCTGCGCGGACGCCGTGACCGCCGTCATGCCGAGCAGGAGCGCGGCAATCAGCAGCGTGGCAATCAGTTTCTTCATTGTTCTTTTTTCTCCATTTCCTGCGGCGCCGCGCATGCGGACCGCTGTCCGTTCTTTTGTCAGTTCTGGCCGTAATAGGCGTTTGCGCCGTGCTTGCGCAGATAGTGCTTGTCCTGCAGCTCCTGCGGGGCGGGGCGTACCCGGGGATTGATCGTCTCACAGCGGTAGGCCATCTTCGCGACCTCTTCGAGCACCACCGCATTGTGCACCGCCTCGAAAGCGTCCTTGCCCCAGGCGAAGGGCCCGTGGTTTTTGCACAGGCACCCGGGCACGGCGGCGGGATCCTTCCCGAGCCGCGCAAACTCCGACACGATCAGCAGGCCCGTGTTGCGCTCGTAGGCCTCCTCGATCTCCTCCTTTGTCAGGCAGCGGAAGCAGGGAATACCGCCGTAGAAATAGTCCGCATGAGTCGTGCCGTAGCAGGGGATGTCCCGTCCGGCCTGCGCCCAGGAGGTGGCGTAGCTGGAGTGCGTGTGGACGATGCCGCCGCACTTGGGGAATGCCTTGTAGAGCTCGAGGTGCGTGGCGGTATCGCTGGAGGGCTTCCACTTCCCTTCCACGACCTTGCCGTCGAGATCGACGACCACCATGTCCTCCGGACGCATGCCGTCATATTCCACGCCCGAGGGCTTGATGACGAACAGCCCCTTCTCCCGGTCGATGCCGGAGACATTGCCCCAGGTGAAGGTCACGAGATTGTATTTCGGCAGGAGGAGGTTTGCCTCACAGACCTGTCTTTTGAGTTCTTCCAGCATAACAATTCCTTTCCTCAATCAGGCGGCCAGAGTGATCTGACCGCCTGATCTCATACTGTTTCTCGATTAAATTCTTTAATCAAGAAAGCCGCAGTTCCTGCGGCGTTTTCAGCGTGAAACGCTGAAAACACGTCTCATACAAGAACCTCTACGCGCCTTATGGCGCTATGAAAACCTTTAAGGGGTTAAAGGTTTTCATGAGGTTCTAGTAT